>CAXBMQ010000063.1:0-4583 GCA_963977005.1 uncultured Rhodospirillaceae bacterium | reverse complement strand
CACCGGGTGACCGGCGCGGACGTCGCCGGCATCCTGACGCCGATGTTCCACGCCGTCGGGCTGATGATCTGGTACCAGGCAACCATGCTGGCCGGCTGCACCGCCGTGATTTTCCGCAAATGGGATGTCGCGGATTTCATAGACCGGACCGAACGCCACCGTATTTCTTCCGTCTTCATGGTGCCGGTGCAGGTGCGCGACCTGATCCGCGCGCCCGCGTTCGATGCGGCGCGGCTCGCCAGCCTGAAGAATATCGGCGCGGGCGGCGCGCTGACCCCGGAAGGGCTGATCGCCGAATGCCGCGAAGCCCTGCCGCACTGCGATTACACCGATCATTACGGCCAGTCCGAAACCGGCCTGCTGACCATCCTGCGGCCGTGGGAGGCCGAGGCCCACCGGGGATCGATCGGCCGGGCCGCCACCGGCGTCGACCTGCGCATCGCCGACGAGAACGGCAACCCGGTGCCGCCCGGCACCATCGGCGAGCTGATCGCCCGCGGCCCGTTCATGATGGAAGGCTATTTCGAGAACGCGGCCGAGACCGCGGCCTATTTCCGCGACGGCTGGGGCTGGTCGGGCGATCTTGCCGTCGCCGACGCGGACGGCTTTATCACCCTGGTCGGCCGCTCGAAGGAAATGATCGTCTCGGGCGGCATCAACGTGTATCCGCGCGAGATCGAAATCACGCTCGAGGAACATCCCGCCGTGCTGGAATGCTGCGCCTTCGGCGTGCCGGACGACCGCTGGGGCGAGGCGCTGATCGCCTATGTCGTGCGGCGCGATGGCGAGACGGCGGACACGGACACGCTGCGCGCCTTCTGCACCGGACAGCTCGCCCGCTACAAGCGCCCGCGCGAGATCGTGTTCGTGTCGAACATCCCGAAAACCCCGTCGGGCAAGGTGCAGAAACCGATCCTGCGGGACGCGTATCTGGACGGGCGGATTCTACCGTAGGGAAGCTTTTTTGGGGGCGGTACACTCTCCTCCAATACTTGACAAACGTTGTCAATTTTGACAACATACTCATATGAGTCGAGACACAAGGCCCATTTCATGGATCAAGGCAGCGCTGAAAGCCTTCGAAAAATTTCCTGATAAAGTCAGGGGAGACGTGGAAGCTGCGCTGACGATCGCGGCCGAGGGTGGAAAAGCCGACACCGCGAAACCCATGAAAGGGCTTGGCTCCGGCGTGATGGAGATCGCACTGAAGCATGAGACCAATGCTTACCGCGCAATCTATGTCATCGAAATAGCCGGATCGCTGTGGGTTATTCACGCTTTCCAGAAAAAGTCGAAAACCGGAGTCAAGACCCCGAAGCAGGACGTGGATCTTATTCGCGATCGACTTAAACGCTTGAAGAAGGAGTTATCGTCATGAGTCGGAAAGATGAATTCGAACTGGTCCGGGGCAGCGGGAATGTGTTCCGCGATCTGGGCGAGAAAGATGCGGACCTGAAACAGGCCAAGGCCATCCTCGCGGCGCGGATAATTGCGGTGATGGATGACAGAAAAATCGGCGTGCGAAAAGCGGGCACCATGACGGAATTTGCAGCAGCCGATTTTTCACGGGTGCGCAATGCCGATCTGGGGCGATTCACGCTCGATCGGCTGATCAGGATGCTCGGTGCTTTGGACGACAGCATCGAAGTGACAATTCAGCTCGGACCGGGAGCGGAGCTGCAGGCCGAGCCGGTATAAGGAATAACTGCAATCTTGAAAGATGCAGCTCATGGCGGCGAAATTCTGAAAACCGAGCTGGGGGAGCAAGGGGATCACGCGGGGTAGACCGATTCAACACCGTTTTTTTCAACAGCCTCAGCCATAAGCAGACATTCAGGGCCTTATTAAGTTAACGACCCGGTTTTAGGCGAAAGGACGGCTACAGGCTCCACCCCTTTGTGCCTATCGATGTGCCAATACCTGAAACCCTGATCGGTATACGCCGCTAGCAAATAGAAATCGTCGGGACCCGTCGCAGAAAAGGCATTGACCATCTCGGACAGCCATTCAGCAATCTCCAAGCCGTCAGGTTTTCGACCATCGAAGATCATGCAGCGAACAAGGGCGCGACCGACAAGTAGTTTTTGAAAGTCGTCTCTGATATCGCCCAGATTTCCAAATTCGCTCTCGACGATGAGAACAGCCTGTTTCAGGAAATCGAGTTTAGCGTCGACAAGATATTTTGACGAATTGGACGATCCTTCGTCACCATATTCGAGCCAGCACACATCGTACAACCATTCTCCCCATCCGTTTTCCTGGCCATGGGCACACACCCTGAAAGACTTCCCCCGGCCTTTCGCACAGAGTTCCTCAGTGATTTTCCTCGTCCATTCTTTTCCATCGGCTTCTCGTTTAGTTTTATGGAGGCCAGCGAATACACCGCTTATCGCCGAACGAGCGAGCTCAGAAACTTCGTCTTTGGTTACCATTTTGCCTCCGTCTCCGTTCGCGTTAGATGGGGCCAGCAAACACCAAGAAATCTAACGTGCGGTGATACCCGATGGGTTTAATGGCAAGAATATTCTGACCGACGCCTATTTCCGCGTCGGCTGGGGCTGGTCCGGCGATCTTGCCGTCGCCGTCTGCGGTATGTCGGAATTTTTTACAATTTCGGCCGGTCGCGCGCCAGTATCCTCCGGAATCGGCTTAAATCCTGCATTCTGAAAGTTGGCACGGTATTTGCATGACCTTGTCAAGGGCTCGAATTCCGATGGGCTTTTGTCAATGGCGAAGCGGGAGTAGGAAAATGTTTGGTAAATCATTCTCGGCGGCAATAACGGGCGTGTCCCTTGCCGGATTGTTACTGGTTACGGCACCGAATGAAGCAAAAGCGCATGCGACGTCGATCGGTTTCGAGAACGGTGGCGCTTTCGGCACCGTAAATATCTGGCTCGGCACATATGATCACGGTCCAAGCAGCCATCATCTCGAAGGCAGCATCAATCTCGTCGGCGTAAACGGCAATCCCTTCGCCTCCACAACGCAGGCTTTCACGCTTGGTGCGGGCGTTGGCCCGGCGCCCGATTTCGACGGGCTGTCGGCGAACCCGGCGACAACCAAACCCGGTGGACTTGTCGATGGCGTGACCAATTTTTTCGCGCCGGTGCTGTTCGGCGGGTTCAACGACCCCCTTATCGGAACCGACCCCATGTTTGCCGGGGGAATAGATCATTGGCAGGCGGCCGTATTTACAGGCCTGTCGGCGGGAGACTACCAGTTTACCTGGGTTCCAGCGCCGACCTCCATCCGCACAGCCGAATGGGAAGTCACCAACAACAACATGAACGGAATCTTCACGCTGGAGGGTGAGGTTATCGGCATCCCCGAGCCTGCCGGTATTGCCATTCTCGGTCTCGGCCTCGCCGGTCTCGGGTTCGCTCGACGCAAACGCGCAGCCTGACGCCAGTTCAAGACAGACAAGCAAAACGGCGGTCCTGCGGGGCCGCCGTTTTCTATTTCCCAAAGAATCCGCCCCGGGTCAAAAGCGGATCATCTGATCCCTCGTCCGATACGTCCGGGCTCCCCCCGATAACGGAACCCTGTCCCCGAACGTCCGTTCCGGGCCAGAAGCTGGCGTTGTTCGAACCGGCGGCTCGAAGCATCGGACCGCCACACAGCCATCCGAATCCGAATACCCCGATACCGCCCCCGGCGGCTTGTCACGGCCCTGCGGCATGGATACTCTGATATCCATTAGGTTCCGAAGTAATTCGGACCGGCTTCAAAAAACGTGCGATAGGGAAGATCGAAAACCATGAAACTGCAGGGACAGGAAATCGACGTCGTTCGCAAGGGCTCCGGCCAGCCGCTGCTGCTGCTGCATGGCGGGGGCGGGCCGATCGCGGCGATGCCGTTCGCCGACAGACTGGCCGAGAAGTTCGAGGTCATCGCGCCGACCCATCCGGGGTTCGGCGGCAGCAAGATCCCCGATCATTTCAACCGGATCGACGACCTGGTGTTCCTGTATCTCGATCTGCTCGACGAGCTGGACCTGAACGATGTGATCCTGATGGGCTTTTCCATGGGCGGCTGGACGGCGGTCGAGCTCGCGGTGGCGAATTCGACGCGGATTTCGAAAATGATCCTGGTCGATCCGGTCGGCGTGAAGGTCGGCGGCCGCGAAGACCGCGATATCGCGGACGTGTTCGCCCTGCCCGGCGAAAAACTGGCCGAACTGATGTTCCACGATACCTCGCTCGCGCCGCGCCCGGGCGACATGCCGGAAGACCAGCTGCAGATGATGGCCGCCAACCGGATCGCGCTCGGCGTCTATACGTGGGATCCCTACATGCACAATCCGAAGCTGCCGCACCGGCTGCACCGGATCAAAATGCCGACGCATTTCATCTGGGGCGAAAGCGACGGGATCGTCACCGTCGATTACGGCCGGAAATACGCCAAGCTGATCGACGGCGCGACCATGACCGTCATCGAAAAAGCCGGCCATTCGCCGCAGATGGAACAGCCCGACGCGTTTGTCGAGGCGGTTTTCGAATTTGCGGGTTAACCCGCAAATGGCAAATCGCACCAGCCCTCTCCCCCTCCCGGCCACCCACGGGATTATCCTTATGGGTGGCCGG
>CAXBMQ010000062.1:0-5752 GCA_963977005.1 uncultured Rhodospirillaceae bacterium | reverse complement strand
CAACAAGGGTGAGGCCAAGACACGCGGGGAATTCGTTGAAAGTGTTCACATTGACATCCTTCGATCTGACACTTCGATTAGCAAAAATGGCAACTTACCGAGCGGCATTGCGAATAATGCCCCCAACCTCTTCCATGATTTTCCGAGGTGCGGTGGAGAACCGGCTGTATCCGGCCAGCACCGAGTTGGGAAAGTCCTGCCGGTAAAGGACCCGGCCGGTCAACGCGGCGTGAATCGCCGGACCGTCCTCGCCGAAGGCGACATGCATGAAATTGCCGTGTCCGGCCAGAACCTCATAGCCCATGGCGCGCAGTTCGCCAATGAACCAATCCTTCCCGTCGAGGATCCGGGCGACGCTCGCCTGTACGGCGTCCGCATGGTCGAGCATGTTCTCCAGAACATTGGCCGACAGCGCGCCGATTTCATACATGGGGCGGACCTTGTGAAGAATGCGGGCCATGTCGGGATGGGCGACGGCCAGACCGATCCGGCAGCCGGCCATGCCCCAGGCCTTGCCGAAGGAGCGGGTAACGATCAGATGCGGGTGCTCGGTCACCCAGGGCACGGCCGTTTCCGGGTGGAAGGGGAAATAGGCCTCGTCGATCAGCATGACCGCGCCGGCTTTCCCGGTGGTCTCGACGACGCGCCGCAGCGTCTGTGCGTCCAGCACCGTTCCCGTCGGACTGTCCGGGTTGGGCAGACAGACGAGGCGCGGTGTGGCCGCCTCGATCTCATGGATCAGGCGGTCGGCATCCAGAAAGGGGCCCTCAGGCGAGGATTCATACGCGGCCGGTCGGACGTCGGCTGCATACATGCGTGAATAGACGGAATACATGGCGAATGAGGGCGCCGTGTGAATCACCACATCGCCGGGCGATACGAAGGCTTCGAAGGTTGCGCGGATCGCGCCGTCAGAGCCCGCAGCAAGAACGTGCTGGTCGGCGCCGCCGGTGTCGAGCGTGCGGGCAAGCTTGGCATAAAGCCCACCCAGGTCCGGGTAGGTATAAAGTGCGGTCGCGTCGAGATCGCGCAACACGCCCTTCGTGACCTCGGCTAATACAGGGTCGATGTTTTCGTTGCGGTCGAGCCACAGGGTGCCCTCGGGCCGGGCGATCTGGGTCGACCAGTCGGGGCGCACCAAAGCTTCGTCGCGCACGCCGACGCGGGGGGCGGGAAAAGAGGCGGTCATCTGGTCACGTCACCTTTCATCGGCGGCCCGGCGAACACGGACGCGGGCAGATGGCATTCCAGCCGCGTGTCTCGCTGGGCGCCGTCATGTTCGCCGCGGCCGACGGACAGCACGGCAAAGGCCAGGTGGTCGTAGGGGGTTGTTGCTGTTTTTGACGGCACCCCCCAATAACCGTAGGCGAGGATGTCGGCCGGCGCGGGATCCAGATCAAGGAACATGCCGAGGGCTTCCGATCCGTTGAGGACGACATAGGGTGCGGTTTCGACCGCGCTGCCGTCCGGAAGATCGAAATCCTCGGATGGCACGATCGGCTGAAAACTGATGTTCGGATCACGGGTGCCGGCACGGTCGGTCAGGCGCAGGGAGATCACCAGCCGTCCGCCCGGGGCGACCTTGCGCCAGCAGGCGGCGATGATGGCGTCGGTCTCCACATTCCAGTCGGCGACGGACAGAGAGGCAACGGTGTCGAACGCACCGTCGGCGATACCGTCGGCGGTGACGATGTCGCCGCATTCAAAGCGCGCGGGCGCGGTCAACGCCGGCAGTTCCTTCGCCGCATCAATGGCGGCGGCATTGATGTCGAGCCCGGCATAGGATGCGAGCGTAAATTTCTCTTCAAGGGCGCGGCCCAGGCCACCGACCGCGCAACCGACGTCGAGCAGGCGGCCGAACCCGCCGGGCGCTGCGCCGATGCGGTCGAATACCCAGCGTTCGGAGGGATAAAATTCATCCCAGCATCGCCGGTGGGCCGCGAAGTACGCGGCCAGATGGGGCGTTTGATAGTGGATGTTGGTCAACGGCGTCAGTCCAGGTTCCAGCGCTCCCGCCATTCGGGATCGGCGGCATAGATGCGGTAGACGAGATCCATGGTGCGCAGGGCATCGTCGGACGACCCGTCGGTAATTTCGCGGCCTGTCCGGACCGCATCGACAAAGTCGGCGATCTCGTCGGCCCAGGAAGGATCCGTGTTGTAGCGCGTCACCTGTTCCTTCGGATCGCCGAGGTCGTCGTCGCCGGCATGAACCACGGTCAGGGTCTCGGCGCCGTAGCTTTTCGATCCGGACAGAATGCCGCTGAGGATCAGGGCCCCCTTCTCCAGCGTGATGTCGAGGGAGAATCGGTGCCGCCATTGCGTGGCGCTGGAATGCAGCATGCCGACGACGCCGGCGTCGGTGCGCATCAGGGCGTAGGCGTTGTCTTCCACGTCGTGGCGCCAGTAGTCGTTGGATACGAAGCTGTGGACCTGGGTGAACTCGCCGGCGAACAGGCGCATCAGATCGACCATGTGAATGCCTTGATCGAGAAGGATACCGCCGCCGGCGATGGCACGCTCCGTGCGCCAGTCGGAATGCTGGCCGTAACTGATGAACTGCGATTTTCCGTACACGCCGCGCAGGTTGATGATGCGGCCCAGGTCGCCGCTGCGCGCGATGGCGAGGACGGATTCGTGATAGCGGTGATTGAACCCGTACTTCAGAACCTGCTTCGGATGTTTTGCCTCGGTCTCGATCACGCGGCGGATGTCGGCGACCGTTCGGCCCGGCGGCTTCTCGCAGAACACATGCACGCCCTTTTCCAGGCCGGCAATCGTTACGTCGGGTGCGATGTCGTTGGTCATGCAGACGAACAGGGCGTCGAAGTCCTGAGCCAGAAGTTCGTCCGGCGTACGGAAATAGGGAACGCCGTCCTCAAGCTTCCCATTGCCGTCGAAAGCCCTGTCGCAGATGAATTCCCGCCGACGCTTGCCGACAACGCCGTAGCCGGCGATTGCGACGTGCAGGGGCGGTTTGTCTGCGGTCATGTCTGCGGGCCCCCGCTCCCGGCCGGGCGACGGAACAGATAATTATAGATGTTGGCGAACGGCGTGCCGTCCAGTTCCGGTGCGCGGCGTTTGCTGATCAGGGTTAGGCCCGCGGCCTCGATATTGCGGATCACCGCATCCGTATAATCCGGGCGCGCCGCGTCCAGTTCGATGGACAGCGATTTCACGCGCGGGTCGGAAAGGGTTCGCTGCGCGCCGGTCACGATCTTGTCCTCGATGCCGTCGACATCGATCTTGATATGGTCGGGAAAGGGCGGGTCGAAGGCCTCGATAAAACGGTCCATGCTCATGCCGATCATGCCCTGCTCGAAGCTTGCGGCAAAGGGCTGGCCGTTGTGATCGATGGCTTCTGCGAAACTCGAAAGGGCTGACCCGAAGCCGGTGTCCCGCACATGGAACTTGTCCAGACCGTCGGTGTCGTTGAGGGCAAGGCAATAGGCGCTCACCGTATCCGAAAGCCGGTTCTCTTCGATGTTGCGGTTGAGAAGAAAATAGTTGGCGGCCAGCGGCTCAAAAGCGAGGACGCGGACCTGCCGGTTGATCGCGGCATAGATCGTATAGACGCCGACATTGGCGCCGATGTCGTAAAGGACGGCGCCGTCCTCGATGGTGTCGATCCACTCGATTGTTTCCGGCTCTTTGGTCAGCAGGGTCTGGGCCCGCCACAACGGCAGGTCGCCCAGGCAATAGAACCGTGCGGATCCGCGCGGGGTCGGGATCTCCGCAATGATCTCGTCGAACCCGGCAACACCCATTCCCTGGCGAAGAATGCGCAACAGGCGGCGGCGGGAAAGGGGGCTGAAAGGAAACGTCAAAAGCCGGACAACTCCGGTCAGGAACGCGGAAATGAATGATTTCATAAAATGCTCAGTTTGAAGCTTTAAAGGTGGGGCCCGATGCCGGAATCACAGGCATCTCAGTCTACCATTTTGTGTCATTTACCTGTAGTGCCGGGTGCGATACCAGGCAATGCCAGACCACGGCCTGAAAGGCTTCCGTATGAGGGGTCACCAATCCGGGGTCTGCGGTCGGTACGATAACCACTTCGTCACCGACCTGAGCTGTATAGCCGCCGTCTCTTCCGACCACGCCCAGGATTTGCGCCCCCACGTCTTTGGCGACCTCAAGTGCCCTGATCAGATTGACACTGACATTTTTTTCTATGTTTCCGCCGCCGACAGAGAAAACGAATATTCCATCGCGGCCCGATAGCCGGCTTGTTTTGAGCCAGCCGGAGAAGACGGTTTCCCAACCCTCATCGTTTGTTCTGGCGGTTAGTTCAGAGACGTTGTCCGTCGGCGCATAGGTTTCAATGCCGCACAATTTCCGGAAATCGTTTACCGCGTGGGATGCGTTCGCCGCACTGCCGCCGACGCCGAGAACAAAAAGGCGTCCGCCGCCGTCTCTGAGCTCAGCCAATTTGCGGGCGACTCGTTCGATCGCATCCTTATCGATCTGCTGGGCGATCTGCTCGACTTGATTCATGTATTTCTGAACGTAATTCATGATGACTCCGCTGCTACGGATTTATAACTGTTGAAGTTTGACAAGACGGGCGAACGTTCCACCCTTCGTCATCAAGGTTTTGAAGTCACCCTGTTCGACGATTCGGCCCGCATCGAGGACAATGATGTTGTCGGCTCTTGAGATGGTTGAAAGACGATGGGCAATGATCAGCATGGTGGTTTTGCCCGCTATACTCTCTATCGCGGATTGAATCGCGACCTCACTTTCCGAATCGAGGGCGCTTGTCGCTTCATCCAGGATCAGGATGCTGGGTGACCGAACGAACGCACGGGCCAGGGCGATGCGCTGCATCTGCCCGCCGGAAAGCCGGACGCCACGGTCGCCGACGATCGTTTCAAATCCGTCGGGCAGTGACTCGATAAATGTTTCCGCATTCGCCATGCGGCAGGCCGCACGGATATCTTCTTCGCTTGCCGCTTCGTTGGCCCAGGCGATGTTGGCGCGGATGGTGTCATGAAACAACGAGGTTTGTTGCGGGACGTATCCCAGCCGAGCCTTATAGGAATTGATGTCGAGATCGTTCATTGGAACGTCGTCGATCAGAATGCGGCCTTCCGACGGTTGCTGCAACCCAAGCAGGGTATCGGCGAGGGTGGATTTTCCCGAACCGGAAATTCCGACGAGAGCAACCATGCTGCCAACCGGGATGGTGACGCTGATCTCTTTGAGCGCCGGGCCATTTTCATCGTAGAAAAAAGACACCCTATCGAACCGGATTTGATTTTTAAGACCCTTGAAGGGGTGATTTCCGAAGCGAAGTCGAGCGGCTTTTGCATCGGCGTGAATCTTCGTCACCTGTTCGAAACTGGGGTACATGGTGATGAGCTGTATCTTGCTTTGATTCAGGTTCGCGAAGCAGCCCATCAGTCGGTTGAAGGCGTACAGGATGACCGCAATCTCAGCCAGTTCCACGCCGAAGTGCCGGCTAACCAGAAACGTGATGAACACGACAATGATGCCGATGGGGGCGTAGGCGGAATGGACTAAGGATTGCAATAGCTGCATCTTCACAGAGCCGTCGCGGACATTGTTGAATGCCTGGGTCAACCTTTCGAGGGTTGATTGTTCCTTGGAAAACCCAGAGACCAACCTGATGTTGCCGAGCGATTCCTGAAGTACGGTCGTGAACCTATTGCTGTTCTGCGTGTGCCGTTGGCCCAGTAAATATCCACGCTTGCGCGCGATCCGCAGGGGGACCATCAACACAAAGGCCG
>CAXBMQ010000061.1:0-6813 GCA_963977005.1 uncultured Rhodospirillaceae bacterium | reverse complement strand
ACACGGGCGGTGCGCAGAACCCGCGCCGCGATCTCGCCCCGGTTCGCCACCAGCAATTTGGAAATAGTCATATCCGGCGTCATCCTCTTTCGTTACCGTCCTCCCCCGCAGGCTGGCGGGGGAGGTTATTGCATGCGGAATCAGCGGATTATTCGACTTCCATCCGCTCGGATACGATCGAGAACGTCTTATCCTCGGCATTGGATTGCAGGACCATTACCGCGGTCGGCGCGTGACGCACGCCGTCGCCATAGGTCACCGGACCGAACAGACCGTCCGTTTCGAAGCCGTCCAGACCTTCCATTTTCTTGACCACGCAGGCCCGCGTCAGATCCTCGCCACATTCCGTCATGGCATGTTCGAAGATCATCGCCCCGGCATATCCTGCCAGTGCATAGCGGTTCAGCGAATCCATTTCGCTCTCGCTGAGATATTTGTTGGCCAGGTCCATGAACCGTGCCACGCCAGGCACTTCCAAAGAGTTCAGTGCCGGAACGTAGTCTGCGGCGTAGTATCCGTCACCCGCACTGCCCGCCAAAGCCTGCACCGGAGTCAGGTGGGCGGAATGCGCACCGAGAAACGTGATATCCATCCGGTTCTTGGCGGCTTCCTTCAGCAGGGTGGAATGTTCCGCCACGACACCGCCCGACACCAGCACGGTGACGCCGGCGGCCCTGGCTTTCAGCATTTCGGCGGAAAAGTCCTTTTGGCCACGCTTGAATTCCAGCTCCAGTACGTTGTCGAGACCGTATTTCTCGACCCCTGCGAGGTACCCGCAGCGAACGTCATCGCCGAATTCATCGTCCTGAAATGCAATCGCGTATTTCTCGTCCTTCAGGCCAAGCTCTTCGACGAGATACGTCATTCCCGCTGCGATTTCCTGACAATAGGTCGGACCGACAACGAACAGCGTTTCGAGAGGCGGATTGAAATGGTGCGAATTCACGGCCATGTTGTTCAGAGCCGGGATTCCGAGTTCGTCGATCAGGGGCATCATCGCCGCCAGTTGCGAACTACCGGAGGTACCGATCAGAGCGAATATGTCATCGACCTCGACCATTTTCTTCAAGGACTGAAGAGAGCGCGCGGGGACATATCCATCATCCTCGAACACGATCTCAACCTTGCGACCGTTGATTCCGCCCCGGGCGTTCACATCCTCCTGCCAGACTTTCAGCGCCAGCGAATGGGCCTTGCCCAGAAGGCTTGGCGGCCCGGTCAGCGGATCGACAGCACCCAGGACGATCTTGTCCTCTGTTACACCGGGTGCCGCCATGGCACCAACCCCACCCATCGTCAGAAGGGTAGCCGTCAGCGTCCCTTTTAGAAACCAGTTCATTATTTCTTCTCCCCTTTGTTGTGTTTACGTGCCGAGCGTTTGGTTCAGTATCTGAACGGCCAGTTGACCCAGCGGTTCTTGTATTCGCGGTAGATCCCCATCAGCCCTTCCGGTTCAAACCGCAGGAACAGGACGATCGTCAGCCCGTAGATGAAACCTTTCAATTCGAGCACTGAAACCGACCCCAGTGTACCCCCCATCGACCCGATGACATAGTTCAGGACTTCGGCCAGCCCTAACACGAACACGACGCCGATCACCGCCCCGGCGGTAGAACCGAGCCCTCCGACGATGATCATGGAGACGGCTTCGATGGAAATCACCAGGCTGAAGCTGTCCACATTCACAAACCGGATGTGGTAGGCCATCAATGCACCCGCCACGCCGACGTAGAACGAGCTGACCACAAAGGCATAGAGCTTGTACCGCGCCACAGGTACACCCATCACACGCGCCGCGATGTCCTGCTCGCGGATCGCCAGAAACGCACGGCCTATTCGGCTGCGTTTGATGTTTGCAGAGCCGAGGATCGCCAGCGTCAGGATTGCCAGGATGAGATAGTAGAAGGATTTGTCTGTCGCCAGTTCCACCCCGAAGATCGCGGGTTTCGGCGTTGATATTCCCGACGAGCCATGCGTGATGCTTTCGGCACTCAGGATGATATGCGTGATAATGATGGTAAAGGCCATCGTGGTGATCGCCAGATACAGACCCTTCAGGCGCAACGACGGTATCCCGACTATCAAACCGAAGGCGGCTGCCATCAGCCCGCTGGCGGGCAGACAGAGCCACAGTGGCATACCGTAGTCGGCCGACAGGACCGCCGCCGTATAGCCACCGACCGCCAGAAATCCGGCCTGGCCGAATGAAATCAGACCCGTCGTTCCGGTCAGGAGATTGAGACCGATGACCCCCACCGCCGCAATCATCATTCCGTTGACCAGGGATGTGAGGTGATTGGTCAGCAATAACGGAGCGACGAGCGCCGCGAGCACGAGTGCGACTGTCCAATAGGTCTGCGTCGGATTGCGGTAAAGCGATATCAGCTCGCTATAGCTTTCCTCGAATACACCGGTGCGCATGGATTAAACCCTTTCGATCTCGGGCGTTCCGAACAACCCGTAGGGGCGGATCATGAGAACCACCAGAATGACGAGGAACCCGGAGATTTCCTTGAGTCCTTGTCCGATGTAACCTTCGGACAGGTTTTCAAGGACACCGATGAGAATACCGGATATCGCGGCACCAAAGACGGAATCCAGTCCGCCGAGAATTACGGCCGGAAATGCGCGCAGGCCTTGCGTCCACAGGTCAGGGCCAAGGCCATAGATCGTCCCCAGCAGAACGCCCGAAATCCCGGCGATGACCGCGGCAATCGCCCAGGCGATTGCGTAGACATGCGTCACGTTTATTCCCATCAGCAATGCAGTGGTCTCGCGCGCGGCAGTGGCCCGCATTGCGACGCCCATGCGCGAAAACCGGAGAAATACCCACATTCCGAGCACACAGAAGGCGAGCAAACCGATGGCGTAAAGTTGGGATGTATAGAGGAACACCAAGCCGAATTCGACGCCGCTGTCGCCGATGTCAGTCGGCAGGAGCAGTGGATCGGCTCCCCAGATCAGAACCACCACCGCACGGATCATCACCGCAAGACCGATGGTCACCATTACGGTCGAAAACACGTCCTGGCCCAGCATCGGGCGGATAAACACCCGCTCGATCACCAGTCCAACGATGGCGGAAATGAAGACGCAGACCAGCAAAAGGCCCCAGAACGGAAGCGTCCATGAGCTGGCGATGGAAAACGCCATATAGGATATCAGCATCATGATTTCGCCATGGGCGAAATTGACGACACTTGTAGCCTTGAATATCAGGGCATAGCCCATTCCGATAAGACCATAGATCACGCCGATGGCGATCCCCGAAACGGTCAGCAATATGAAATAGTCCACGTTTTTCCCCTTAGCCGTAGATTTCCGCCATTTCGGTTTCGAACTTTTTCTCGATGACATTGCGCCGCACTTTCTGGGTTGCGGTCATTTCGCCATCGTCGTGGTCAAGCTGCTTTTTCAAAAGGACGAATTTCCGGATGTTCTCGACACGGGCAAACGCGTCATTCACCCGCGCCACTTCCTTGGAAACAAGGTCTATGACGGGTTCCAGACTGGAAAGGTGGCTGAATGTGGTATAGGCCATCCCCTGAGCCTGAGCCCATTTTCCCACCGTATCGTAGTCGATCTGTAGCAGCGCCCCGAGAAAGTTCCGCCCCTCGCCGACGACGATCGCCTCGGCGATGTAGATCGAATCTTTCAGGGCGTTCTCGATTTCGGACGGTGTAATATTCTTGCCGCCCGACGTGATGATGATCGACTTCTTTCGATCGACGATGGCAATTTCACCGTTATCGAGTTGTTCGACCACATCACCCGTCTGCAACCAGCCATCGACGACGGTTTCTTCTGTAGCTTTCTGATTGTCGAGATAGCCGAGAAAAACACTGGGATGCTTGATCTCGAGTTCGCCATCGTCGGCAATTCTGTATTGCAAACCCGGAGCGGCGACGCCCGAAGCCCCGACGATGGCTTTGTCAGCATTCTGAAAGAACGCCAGACCTGCCGACTCAGTCATGCCATAAACCTGATAGAGCGGCACGCCGATCACCCGGAAGAACCGGACAACCTCGGGTGAAATG
Organism: uncultured Rhodospirillaceae bacterium; assembly: GCA_963977005.1. Classification (GTDB taxonomy): domain Bacteria; phylum Pseudomonadota; class Alphaproteobacteria; order MPNO01; family UBA830; genus CAXBCP01. The sequence goes on along the minus strand of CAXBMQ010000061.1, from coordinate 2,776 downwards.
GATGCGCCTCCCACAAAACCGCAATGGACCTTGTCAATTCCCATGAACCTTTTCAGTGGATTGAAGACAAGGATCTTTGCTGCAAAGTGTTTGACCCGTTCGACCGGGGTCAACCGCCCGCCCGCTTCGATCTTGCGGAAATGCGTCTGGCCGAGATCGAGGCCCCAATTATAGATTCGTCTGGCAAGGGGCCGCGCGTCCTGAATTCTGATCGATGCGCTGTATTGCAGTTTTTCCCAGATTCGCGGTACGCCCAGAAAGACCTTCGGTGCAATTTCCCGAAGATTGACCTGAACGGTATCGATGGATTCCGCGAAATTCACCTGACCGCCGATCATCAGGCTCAGGATCGTCGAGAATATCCGTTCCGCAACATGGCAAAGCGGCAGATAACAAACGACCGAATACCGGTCGCGCGTCAGGTTGAACTGGGAAATCAGCGGGAAAGATGCCACGAGCAGGTTCCGATGCGAAAGCAAGGCACCCTTCGGCGGTCCGGTCGTGCCCGATGTATAGACCACGACCGCAGGATCGTCGGGCTTGGTTTCCCTGATGCATTCACCAAAGAAATCCACATCCTCAGGATGGCTCGATACATGGTCCCGCCCGGCCTGGACCACCTCTTCGAACGATCTCAGGCGCGTTCGATCATAGGCGCGCATTCCCTTCATATCGACGCATACGATCAACTTGAGATCCGGAAAGGCCCCGTTGTTCGCTTCGGCATCCAGAACCTTGTCGACCTGTTCCTGATCCCCGCAGACGACGACGCTGCTTTTGGAATGGCGAAGGATATAGTCAAGTTCCGGCCAGGGGTTGGTCGGATAGACGCCGACAGTCATTCCCCCCAGTGCTTGCGCTGCGATGTCGGAATACAGCCATTCCGGAGTGTCCTCGCTGGCAATTGCCAGACGATCGCCGCGCCCGAATCCCGAAGCATGAAGACCAAGGGCAAAAAATCGGACACGTTCAAAATAGCCGGCCCAGGTGACCCGGTTCCAGATCCCCAGATCCTTTTCCCGAATGGCAAGTTCATCGGGTATGTTTTCGGCCCAGTGCATCAATAGCTGCGGTAGCGTGTGATCGCCGGCCTTCAGGCGCGCATCAAGATCGTTCAATGAACCGCCTCCGTATCTTCCTGTAGCTTATGTCCGAGGTAAGCCTCGATTACGTGTGGATCCGCCCGTATTTCATCGGGCGTGCCATAGGCAATTCGCTCGCCGAAATTCATAACGGCGATATGGTCGGAGATATCTGTAACGATTCCCATATCGTGCTCGATCATCATGACTGTGATCTCCAGTTCCTCTTTCAGGTCGAGAATGAAGCGGGCAATGTCTTCCGTTTCTTCGGCATTCATCCCGGAAACCATCTCATCGAGAAGCAGCAACTTTGGTTCGGTTGCCAGGGCCCGCCCCAGTTCGACCCGTTTCTGCAATCCGTAGGCCAGTGCACCGACGGGCACGTCCCGAACGTGCTGAATTTCGAGAAAATCGATGATCTCTTCGACCCTTTTGCGGTGTGCCCGCTCGGCGGCGCGCGTGGTCGGACCGAAGAGCAACCCGCCCAGCACGCTGGTCTTCATATGACTGTGGCGCCCCACCAGCAGGTTGTCGACAACGCTGGCATGTTTGAACACGGCCAGGTTCTGGAAGGTACGCCCCATTCCGAGCGGGGCGATCCGGTGCGGAGCGGTCCGGGTGATATCGTTGCCATCGAGCGTGATCGTTCCGGAGGTCACTGGAAGAACCCGGCTGATCAGGTTGAACATCGTCGTCTTACCGGCACCGTTCGGACCGATCAGACTGAAGATTTCGCCCTTGAGAACCGGAAATCCGACACCGTTGACAGCCGTGACACCGCCGAATTTCTTGACCAGATTATCGACCTGCAACAGTACGGTCATGACAGCCACCTCTTGCGTCTCTTGTAATGCTTCACATCGCGCATGTTGCGGCGGTGGCCCGATTCCGAGAAGCCGAGGTAGAACTCCTTGACGTCCTCGTTATCCATCAGCTTGTCCGGCGGCCCGTCCATCACTACCCTGCCGTTTTCAATGATATAAGCGTAGCTTGCGATCGACAGCGCCAGCTCGGCGTTCTGCTCGACCAGCAGGACGGAGACGTTGTTCTGTTTCGACAGGTCGCTCACGGCAGCAAAGATCTCTGCGATGATCTGCGGCGCGAGCCCAAGGCTGGGTTCGTCCAGCATCAGCAAACGCGGGCTGGACATAAGCGCGCGGCCGATCGCGACCATCTGCTGTTCGCCGCCCGACAGATAACCCGCGATGGTGCTGCGTTTCTCTTTCACGCGAGGAAAAATATCGAACACGTTTTCCAACGCTTCCGTCGCCCCGGAACGGCTTCGGGTGATGCCGCCCATCATCAGGTTTTCCTCGACGGTCAGGGGCTCGAACAATTGCCGTCCTTCGGGAACCATCACGACGCCGCTGCGCACGATTTCGTCAGGTTTGCGGCCAATCAGGCTTTCGCCGTTGAGCGTAATCGTACCGCCGATGATATCGCCATCCTCGGGATAGAGCACGCCGGATATTCCCTTCAGAATCGTCGATTTTCCGGCCCCGTTCGATCCCAGTAGCGTAACGATTTGACCCTCGTCGACCGATAGGGATGCATCGCGTACCGCCTCGATTACGTTGTCATAGACAATCTGGACGTTGTTCACATTCAACATCAGGCGGCACTTTCTTTTGTCATAGCCAACCCGTCATTTTCGGCGAGTTTTGCCGGTACGGGGATTTCGATGTCGAGGAGCA
>CAXBMQ010000060.1:0-7806 GCA_963977005.1 uncultured Rhodospirillaceae bacterium | reverse complement strand
GAGTGAATCACGGAACACAGAAATTGGGAATCCTCTTTATGAGTACAGAACCTAGTGCCGCGACGCCATTGCCGTTCAGTTCGTTGAAATATACGCCCTCAGGGCATCCGCCTCATGCTCGACCTCGTCGAGCCTGCTTTTAACCGCATCGCCGATACTGATCATGCCGCACAGCGCCCCGTTCTCAACCACCGGGACATGGCGCACCCGATGCTCCGTCATATGGCTCAGCAAATCCCGGCTGGTGTCTTTGAGACTGCAGGTCATCACATCCCGAGTCATGATGTCGCTCACCGGAATGCGCAACAGGTCCGCGCCCTGATCGGCCAACCCGCGGACGAAATCACGCTCGGACACGATACCATCGACCGAGCGCCCATCGCGGGACACCACGAGCGCGCCGATGCCGGCGTCCCGCAGGTACTGCACGGCGGTTTCTATTGTGGCATCGGGTTCGATCGTATAAACCTCGCTGCCCTTGTGTTGGAGGATCTTCGCAACTTGCATATCGTGGTCTCCTTGAGAAGTTTCACGGAATACACAACGCATGGTGAGTAAGGTTCCAACGGCACGGGGAAGATGGCAAGAAGTATATTGTGATTAAATATTAGGCACTTGCCCTTTATTTCATCACAAAGATCACCCCATCCACGTTGACGAGAGACGAAACGACGGTTTTCCGCGCTTTACAAACGCGTTGGGAATTGGCACGAATCCTGCAAGGGAAACGATATCAGTGCTTCGGTCGTGTGGCCGAACTGCCGATTTAAAACAGGGATGCGCAAAAACCATGAAAAAAATCGAGGCGATCATCAAGCCGTTCAAGCTGGACGAGGTCAAGGAAGCGCTGCACGAAGTAGGCGTGAAAGGCCTTACCGTCACCGAAGCCAAGGGCTTTGGAAGACAGAAAGGACACACCGAACTCTACCGGGGTGCCGAATACGTCGTCGACTTCCTGCCCAAGGTGAAGATCGAAGTCGTGATCGAAGATTCCATGGTCGAAAGCGCCGTTGAAGCCATTCAGCAGGCCGCCCATACCGGGCGCATCGGAGATGGCAAGATTTTCGTGTCGGCTGTCGAAGATGTTCTTCGCATCCGCACCGGAGAAAAAGGCGCCGAAGCGATCTGATTACGCGACACACCTGATACCAGACCGGAATTCACCCGGGCAGTCGTCTGCCGGGCCGTCTGCCCGCTCTGATGTCATCACAAACACGACTTACGTCACAGAAAGGAACACAGAGATGTCGGACGATATCAAAAACGTCTTCAAGATGATTGAGGAAAACAACGTCAAATACGTGGACTTCCGGTTCACCGATCCGCGCGGCAAGTGGCAGCACACCGCCCAGTCTGTCGGAACCGTGGATGAAGACATGCTGACCGACGGCATCATGTTCGACGGATCGTCGATCGCCGGCTGGAAAGGTATCAACGAATCCGACATGACGCTCCTGCCCGACTGCTCGAGCGCCGTGATGGACCCCTTCGCCGCGCAGGAACAGCTCATCCTCTTCTGCGACGTCATTGAGCCGAGCACCGGCCAGCCCTATAGCCGCGACCCGCGGTCCACAGCCCGCCGCGCCCAGGCCTACCTGGAACAGACCGGCCTCGGCGACACAGCGGTATTTGGACCGGAGCTCGAGTTCTTCATCTTTGACGACGTCCGCTTCGACGTGACGGCAAACAAGAATTTCTACCAGCTGAACGAAGAGGAAGGTCCGTATAACTCCGGCGCCGAACTCGAAGGCGGCAATACCGGCCATCGCCCGGGTCCCAAGGGCGGTTACTTCCCGGTTCCGCCGGTCGATTCCATGACCGATCTGCGTGCCGAAATGCTGACGGTCATTGAAGAGATGGGCGTCACGACGGAAAAGCACCATCACGAGGTAGCACCGAGCCAGCACGAACTGGGCATCAAATTCAACGAACTGCTCAAGGTCGCCGACTGGGTGCAGATCTACAAATACTGCGTCCACAACGTCGCGCATTCCTATGGCAAGACGGCGACCTTCATGCCGAAACCCATTATCGGCGACAACGGTTCGGGCATGCATGTGCATCAGTCGATCTGGAAAGACGGCAAGCCCACCTTTGCCGGCTCCGGGTATGCCGACCTGTCGGAAACCTGCTTGTACTACATCGGCGGCATCATCAAGCATGCCAAGGCTCTCAACGCGTTCACGAACGCGTCGACCAACAGCTACAAGCGGCTGATCCCGGGCTTCGAAGCGCCTGTGCTTCTCGCCTACTCGGCCCGCAACCGCTCGGCATCCTGCCGGATTCCCTATGCGACATCGCCGAACGGCAAGCGGGTCGAAGTCCGTTTCCCGGACCCGACGGCCAATCCGTATTTCGCGTTCGCGGCAATGCTCATGGCGGGTATCGACGGTATCCAGAACAAGATCCACCCCGGCGATCCGATGGACAAGAACCTGTACGATCTTCCGGCGGAAGAACTGCAGGGCGTGCCCACCGTTTGCCACAGCCTGCGCGAAGCAGCCGAGGCGCTGGATGCGGACCGTGACTTCCTGACCCAGGGCGACGTTTTCCCGAACGACCTGATCGACGGATATCTCGAACTGAAGTGGGAAGAAATCTACCGGTTCGAGCACACGCCGCACCCGGTCGAATTCCAGATGTATTACAGCGTCTGATCCTACGGATCCGACCTGTGGAAAGGGCCGCCCCTTCGGGCGGCCCTTTTTCTGTCCCGATCCGGTTTTACTTGAACCCGGTATCCCGGCTGTCGCCGGTCGGCAACGCGATCAGCTTTTCGCGGCCATATCCATGCACCTTGTCGTGAACCCGGATAATGACGTGCTCTACCCCTTCCGGGATCGTCACGCCGCGCAACTTTCGTGTGAACTGCCGCTCGCCAATATGGGGATGATACAGAACACGGGTGCCGAGAACGCGGCCGCCCGGACCGATGACCTCCCACCTGTCGGCATAGTGCTCCCAGCTTTTGTCTTCATGCTGCACCGTGACCTGGAATTCGTAGCTCGTTTTTCCCAGCTTGATTATGCGCGCGTTCACGACCTTGGGCGCATCTGCCCGTACGGGGACGGCGACCGCGACAAATCCCAACGCCGCAAAAGCGCAAAGCCACTTCGCGAGCGCGGTCATTCCGCAGATTCCACGGGCGGGAGCGCCTTCGGTGAACCATCGGCCTCGATGGCGACATAGGTGAACTCCCCCTCCGTGACTTTCACCTGGTCATGCACATTCCGGCGCCGGACCCAGACCTCGATATGCGTCGTCACCGACGTCCGACCGCGCCGCGTCATCTGGGCGTAGCAGCTGACCTCGTCACCGACGGCGACCGGTACATGGAACGCAATTTCCTTTACGCCGACCGTGGCGACGCGTCCGCGCGCCTGGATCGACGCAACGCTGCCGCCGGCCAGATCCATCTGGGACATAATCCATCCGCCAAAGATATCGCCATTGCCGTTTGCGTCTGCCGGCATCGCAATCGCACGGATTGCGGGTTCGATTTCCGGTGGGCGATTCGACTTGGGATCAGGATCAATCATGTTCTCTACAATATATCGTGGTATCATTGAATTTCAGCACTTTATGCTGTGGCCCCATCCTTGAAAAGAGTGTCTTCAGGCCAGCAGACACTACGAGTATATAGAGAGTCATGACTGATCTTTTTGAAAATACGCCGTCGAAGAAAAAGCAGTACTCGGCGAAGGATATCGAGGTTCTCGAAGGCCTTGAGCCGGTTCGCAAACGCCCCGGCATGTATATCGGCGGCACGGATGAACGCGCGCTGCACCATCTCGCAGCCGAAATCCTCGATAACTCCATGGATGAGGCGGTCGCCGGCCATGCAAGCTGGATAGAATTCGAACTGTCGGAAGACGGCTTGGTCACAGTACGTGACAACGGTCGCGGCATCCCGGTCGACCCCCACCCGAAATTCAAGGACAAGTCGGCCCTCGAAGTCGTCCTTACAACCCTGCATTCGGGCGGCAAGTTCGGCGGCGATGCCTACAAGACATCGGGGGGCCTGCACGGCGTCGGTCTGTCGGTCGTCAATGCGCTGTCGGCCGAACTGAATGTCGAGATCGCCCGCGATAAAAAAATATGGACGCAGAGCTACGCCCAGGGAAAACCGAAGGACAAGCTCAAAGAGGTCGGCAAGGCCGCGAACAGGCGCGGTACATCGATCAGCTTCCGCCCCGATCCCGAGATTTTCGGCAGCGGTAACTGCGCTTTCAAACCCCACCTGCTTTACACAATGGCCAAGGCCAAAGCGTATCTGTTCAAGGGGGTGGAGATACGCTGGTCCTGCGCACCCGGGCTGATCGCGGGCAAGGACGCCACGCCCGAGAAGGAAACCCTGCACTTTCCCGGCGGACTGTCCGACTATCTCGACATGACGCTGGACGGGCGCGAAACCGTCACCGGGCTGCCGTTTACCGGCGAAGCGGACCTGAACGGCGGCGGCGGTCGTGCCGAATGGGCGATCGCCTGGCCGGAACGCGGCGACGCGAGCATCGCATCGTATTGCAACACCGTGCCGACGCCCGAAGGCGGCACCCATGAGAACGGCCTGCGCGCCGCTCTTGCCCGCGGGTTGAAAGCCTATGGAGAGATGTCGGGCAACAAGCGTGCCAGTATCATTACCGGCGATGACGTCATCGGCGGTGCGGCAGGCATCCTGTCGGTCTTCGTTCCCGAACCGGAATTTCAGGGACAGACCAAGGAGAAACTATCCTCGCCCGGCGTGGCCAAACAGGTCGATACCTCCGTCAAGGACCACTTCGATCATTACCTGACAGGTAACCCGCAGGCGGCGAACGACCTGCTCGAACATGTGCTGGAACGCGCAGAAGAGCGCCTTCAGAAACGCAAGGACCGTGAATTCGCCCGTAAGACGCCGACGCGCAAGGTCCGGCTACCGGGGAAACTGTCGGATTGTGCGGCCGGCTCGGCGGAAGGAACCGAGATTTTCCTGGTCGAGGGCGATTCCGCCGGCGGCTCCGCCAAGCAGGCCCGCAACCGGAAAACCCAGGCGATCCTGCCGCTGCGCGGCAAAATCCTGAACGTCGCCAGTGCCACCGAAGACAAGATGCGCGCCAATCAGGAGATAACCGACCTGATACAGGCGCTTGGCTGTGGATACGGCGAAAATTACGATGGCGAAAAGCTGCGTTACGAACGCGTCATCATCATGACCGACGCGGATGTCGACGGCGCCCATATCGCCTCGCTGCTGATGACCTTTTTCTTCCGCGAGATGCCGCAGATGGTGGCCGACGGGAATCTGTACCTCGCCCTTCCCCCGCTCTACCGGATAAACCAGGGCAGCACGACGATCTACGCGCGGGACGACGCCCACAAGGACGAGTTGCTGGAAACGACGTTTACCGGTCGCGGCAAGATCGAGATCAGCCGGTTCAAAGGCCTGGGCGAGATGCCGCCCGCGCAGTTGAAGGAAACGACGATGAAACCGGAAACCCGGACGCTTCTGAAAGTCGTTCTGCCCGAAGGAGAGGAAATGCTTCCCACGAAACGCTCCCGCCGGCCGGCAAAGGCCAAAGCAGGGTCGACCGCCGACCTCGTCGAGCGTCTGATGGGCCGGAAACCGGAAATGCGTCTGAAATTCATTCAGCAGAATGCCAAGAAGGTCGATTACATCGACGTCTGAAGACCCGCCCGGCCGTGGAAAATGGGCCGCGGCGATCATCAATAATTGATTGGCGCAGACACCGGACCGCCCCATATCTTTTGTATCGGAAGCGGAAGGAGAAATGCCATGAAGATACGTTCGTTGAGCGCCGTCCTTCTCATCGCAGTCCTCGCGGCGGGGTGTTCGGTCGTCCGCGTCATCGATCACGAAGGCGGACAGAACTATTACGAAGGCGCGTTCGAATACGCGACGCTTGATGGAACGATAAAAACGCATGTTGTCGGATCGCCCTTTACGGAAGCCGATCCGTCTTTTGCCCGCACGGTGACCGCTTACATGAAAGGCGCGACGCGCGGCCGGGACGTCACATTTATCCCGTCGCCACGGAATACAACGAAGCATGCGTTCCATGTCGTCATCGTCTTTAACGGTAAAAACCCGCTGATCGAAACGGAAGTCTGCGAAAACGCCGACGAGATCGCGACGGTTCCTTCGCCCAACAATACGGTCATGTTCGCCGTGTTCTGCCAGGACGGCTACCCGCTGAGCTATGCCGCAGGCTTTGTCGACGGCCTGACCTCTCCGGCCGATCCGCGCTTTGAGCAACTGGTAAAGCAGGTATCCCGTGCCATGACCCCTGGTTATGACGATTTCCGGTCGAGTGGCTTTACACCGTTTTGACCGGTTTCATATCCGACCGAGCGCAAATCGGCTCACACGGGACTTCTCCTGCCCACACAGGCTCCGCAACAGATCACAACATGGGAACGGTTAAATGATGACAAGAACATTCAAGGCACTGGCCGTCTTCGGCGTCGTCACGGCCGGCATCACGCACCTGCCCGCCGCGGGCAAGGCGGATGTTGCAGCGCCCTACGCCGGCACGATCGAGATGAAGACCGGCAAAACCTACGGCGCGCTCGTGAAAAGCCTGACCGAGGCCATCAAGGCAAACAAGATGGGGCTGGTTGCGAAAGCCAGTGCGACCGTGGGCGCGAAAAGTATCGGCAAAACCATTCCCGGCAACATGGTGATCATGGTCTACCGGCCCGATTTTGCGATCCGCATGCTGAAAGCCAGCGTCCCGGCGGGTATCGAAGCCCCGATCCGCTATTACATCACCGAGGACCCGGCAACCGGCAAGGCGACACTGACCTACCGCACCCCGTCGAGCGTATTTAACCCGTACAGGAATGCCGAGCTCGATGCGATGGCCAGGGAGCTGGACGTCATCTTCGCCAGGATTGCCCGCGACGCGACGAAATAGGCCCTAGGCGGCCAACCATGTGCGCAGGGCGGCATTGACCTCGTCCGGCCTCTCCATGGTCGCGAGATGGCCGCAGTCGTCTAACACAACCAGGTCGGCACCCGGTATCAGTCCGGCAATTTCCTCGCTGAGCGCAACCGGCGTCAGCGCGTCCTGACGGCCGCATAAAACCAGCGTCGGACAGGCAATCCCGGCGAGCCCGGGCCGGCTGTCAGGCCGCCCCATGATCGCTTTCTGCTGACGGAGGAAGGCGTCTTTGCCGACACTGTCAGCCATTTCGGCGATGTCCTCGACCAGCGGCGTATCAGTCAGGCGGTCTTCATGGATGAATAGCGGCAGCAAACGCGGGCTGACGCCCCTGAACTCGCCCCGGTCCGCAAGCCCGATCAGATCTTTGCGGCGGGTTGTCTGTTCGGGGGTATCTGCGCGGGCGCCGGTATCGAGCAGTGCAAGCCGGGTCACCCGTTCCGGCACCGTCCGCATCATCTCGAACGCGACATAGCCGCCCATGGACAGCCCGGCCAGCGCAAAGGTGTCCGGAACGTCCTCCAGCGCGCGCGCAGCCATGCCGGACATGGTCTCATCGCGGGTCATGTCAGCAATGACGATATCCGCAACATCCGAGAGGGCTTCGGCCTGGGGTTTCCACAAGCGGTCGTCGCAAAGCAATCCCGGCAGCAGGACAAGCGTGGGGCGGTCGGTCATCGCGCCTGTCCCTATTTCAATAGCCGGCTGAGTTCCCGGAACGCATCGGTACCGGCTTTCTCCAACCATTCGAAGACGATCATCTCCGACGTCACAATCTCGACGCCTGCCTCACGCAGGCGGCTCATCGCGACGCCATGATTGGCCGGCGAGCGCGATGAGGTTGCATCGGCGGCGACGAAACACT
>CAXBMQ010000059.1:0-7856 GCA_963977005.1 uncultured Rhodospirillaceae bacterium | reverse complement strand
GCTTCGGCGAAATGGAAGTGTGGGCGCTTGAAGCCTATGGCGCGGCGTACACGCTCCAGGAAATGCTGACGGTCAAGTCGGATGACGTATCCGGCCGGACCAAGGTGTACGAAGCGATCGTGCGTGGTGACGATACTTTCGAGGCGGGTATTCCGGAATCCTTCAACGTGCTTGTGAAGGAACTGAAATCGCTTTGCCTGAACGTCGAGTTGAATCAGGAGTCCTGAACCAGGGACTTCCTGCTTTGACGGCGTGTTAAATTGACGAGAGGCCGCTGAAATTTTGCGGCGGCCGCAGATGCCAGGAGACGGCTGATGAATGAATTGATGAACATCTTCGGACAGGTCAGCACTGCCCAGAGCTTCGACCAGATCCAGATCTCTATCGCGAGCCCCGAGCGAATCCGCTCGTGGTCCTATGGCGAGATTAAAAAGCCGGAGACCATCAATTACCGTACCTTCAAGCCCGAACGGGACGGTCTGTTCTGCGCGCGTATATTCGGTCCCATCAAGGATTACGAATGCCTGTGCGGCAAATACAAGCGCATGAAGTATCGCGGCATCATCTGCGAGAAATGCGGTGTCGAAGTCACCCTGTCGAAGGTTCGCCGCGAACGGATGGGCCACATCGAGCTCGCCTCGCCGGTTGCCCATATCTGGTTCCTGAAATCGCTGCCGAGCCGTATCGCGCTGCTGCTCGATATGACGCTGAAAAGCGTCGAACGGGTGCTGTATTTCGAAAATTACATCGTTACCGAGCCCGGCCTGTCGCCGCTCGAGGAAGGCCAGCTTCTGTCGGAAGAAGCCTTTATCGACGCCCAGGACGAATACGGCGAGGATGCTTTCGAGGCCATGATCGGCGCCGAAGCGCTGAAAAAGATGCTGTCGGAAATCGATCTCGAGCAGGAACGCGACGAGCTTCGCGTCGACATGCGCGAAACCGGTTCGGAAGCCAAGCGCAAGAAATACGTCAAGCGGCTCAAGCTCGTTGAATCGTTCATGGAATCCGGCGCGCGTCCGGAGTGGATGATCCTCGAAGTGATCCCGGTCATTCCGCCGGAACTGCGCCCGCTGGTGCCGCTGGATGGCGGCCGTTTCGCGACATCGGACCTGAACGATCTCTATCGCCGGGTCATTAACCGGAACAACCGCCTGAAACGCCTGATCGAGCTGCGCGCGCCGGACATCATCGTCCGCAACGAAAAGCGCATGCTGCAGGAATCCGTCGATGCGCTGTTCGATAACGGCCGCCGTGGCCGCACGATCACCGGCGCCAACAAACGCCCGCTGAAATCGCTCAGCGACATGCTCAAGGGCAAGCAGGGCCGGTTCCGTCAGAACCTGCTCGGCAAACGCGTCGACTATTCGGGACGTTCGGTTATCGTTGTCGGGCCGGAGCTCAAGCTTCACCAGTGCGGGCTGCCGAAGAAGATGGCGCTCGAACTGTTCAAGCCCTTTATCTATTCGAAGCTCGAACTCTACGGCATGGCGAACACGATCAAGGCCGCCAAGCGCATGGTCGAAAAAGAGCGGCCGGAGGTCTGGGATATCCTCGAAGAGGTTATCCGCGAACACCCGGTCATGCTCAACCGCGCGCCGACGCTGCATCGTCTCGGTATCCAGGCGTTTGAACCCGTGCTCGTCGAGGGCAAGGCCATTCAGCTTCACCCGCTCGTCTGCACGGCCTTCAACGCCGACTTCGACGGCGACCAGATGGCCGTTCACGTGCCGCTGTCGCTCGAAGCCCAGCTCGAAGCGCGCGTGCTGATGATGTCGACCAATAACATCCTCAGCCCGGCGAACGGCAAACCGATTATCGTTCCGTCTCAGGATATCGTGCTGGGGCTCTACTATCTCAGCATCGACCGCGACAACGAGCCCGGCGAAGGCATGGCCTTCGGCTCCGTGGGTGAGGTCGAGCAGGCATTGTCCGGCGGCACGATCTCGCTGCACTCGAAAATCCACGTGCGCGTCGATACCGTCGATGAGGACGGCAAGGACATCGTGCGGCGGATTGAGACCACCGCGGGTCGGATGTTCATCATGAACATTCTGCCGAAAAGCCCGAACGTACCGCTCGAAGTGATCAACAAGGTTCTGACCAAGAAAGACGTGCAGGACGTTATCGATCTCGTGTATCGCCATTGCGGTCAGAAGGACACGGTGATTTTCGCCGACCGGATGATGGGCCTCGGTTTTTCGAACGCCTGCAAGGCCGGCATCTCGTTCGGCAAGGACGACCTGGTCATCCCGGCGGCGAAGGAGCGCATGGTTTCCGCGACGCAGGATCAGGTCAAGGAATACGAACAGCAGTACCAGGACGGCCTGATCACGCAGGGCGAGAAATACAACAAGGTGATCGACGCCTGGTCGCAGTGCACCGATGACGTCGCCGACGAAATGATGGCGGGGCTCGAGCGGGTCGAGCCGGGCGAGCTTGTGAACTCGGTCTATATGATGGCGCATTCCGGTGCGCGTGGTTCCGCGGCCCAGATGAAACAGCTTGCCGGTATGCGCGGTCTTATGGCCAAGCCGTCGGGCGAGATCATCGAAACGCCGATCATCTCGAACTTCAAGGAAGGCCTGTCGGTGCTGGAATACTTCAATTCCTCGCACGGTGCGCGTAAGGGCCTTGCCGATACGGCGCTCAAAACGGCGAACTCGGGCTATCTTACCCGCCGTCTCGTCGACGTCGCGCAGGACTGCACGGTGCTCGAAGACGATTGCGGCACCAAGAACTGCCTGACGGTTCGGCCGATGATCGAAGGCGGCGATGTGCTGGAACCGCTCTCCGAGCGTGTTCTCGGCCGGACCGCCGGCGAAGACATCATCGACCCGATTTCCGGCGACAAGATTGCCAAGAAGGGCGTGCTGATCGACGAGGCGCTTGCCGAAAAGATCGACGATATCGGCCTTGAATCGCTCCTGATCCGCTCGGCGCTGACCTGCGAGACCAAGGTCGGTGTCTGCGGCGCCTGTTACGGGCGCGACCTGGCGCGCGGTACGCCGGTGAACATGGGCGAAGCGGTCGGTATCATCGCCGCCCAGTCGATCGGCGAACCCGGTACCCAGCTGACCATGCGGACGTTCCATATCGGCGGGGCCGCCCAGCGTGGTGCCGAACAGTCCAGCGTCGAGGCATCTTTCGACGCCACTGTGAAGATCAACAACCGCAATGCGGTGGTTGACCGGAACAACATGCCGGTCGTCATGGCGCGTAATACGGAGATTGTCCTGGTCGACGAGCAGGGCCGTGAACGCGCGTCCTACCGCGTGCCCTATGGTGCGCGCCTGCTCAAGGACGAAGGCGCCGTGGTCGAGCGTGGCGACAAGCTCGCCGAATGGGATCCCTATACCCGCCCGATCATTTCCGAAAAGGAAGGTACCGTAAACTACATGGACCTCGTCGACGGCGTGTCGATGCGGGATATTACGGATGAAGCGACCGGCCTGTCCTACAAGACCGTGGTCGACTGGAAGCAGCAGCCGAAAGGCACGGATCTCCGTCCGCGGATCACCCTGCGCGATGCGAAGGGCGAGATCATCCTGCTGGATTCCGGCGCCGAGGCCCGTTACTTCCTGTCGGTCGATGCCATTCTCTCGGTCGAGCCGGGTGCGGAGGTTCACGCCGGCGACGTGCTGGCCCGTATCCCGCTTGAAGGCTCGAAAACCCGTGATATCACCGGTGGTCTGCCGCGTGTTGCCGAGCTATTCGAGGCCCGCAAGCCCAAGGATTTCGCGATTATCAGCGATATCGCCGGGCGGGTCGAATTCGGCAAGGATTACAAGAATAAGCGGCGGGTGTTCGTCCATCCGGACGAGAAGGATGCCGAGCCCGTCGAATTCCTGCTGCCGAAAGGCAAGCCGGTCGCGGTTCAGGAAGGCGATGTCGTCGAGCGCGGCGATGCGCTGATGGACGGTAACCCCGTGCCGCACGATATTCTGCGGGTCATGGGCGTCGAGGCGCTCGCGGATTACCTGATCAAGGAAATCCAGGAGGTCTATCGACTGCAGGGCGTGAAGATCAATGACAAGCATATCGAGGTCATTGCGCGCCAGATGCTGCAGAAGGTGGAAATCACCGATCCCGGCGAGACGACTTTCCTGACCGGCGAACTGGTCGACCGTCTCGAGTTCGACGAGGTCAACGACAAGGCTGCCGCGGAAAACCTGAAACCGGCCGAAGCCGCGCCGGTGCTGCAGGGCATCACGAAGGCCTCGCTCCAGACCCAGTCGTTCATCTCGGCGGCATCGTTCCAGGAAACGACGCGTGTCCTGACCGAGGCGGCGGTGTCCGGCAAGGTCGACAACCTGGTCGGCCTGAAGGAAAACGTCATCGTTGGACGCCTGATTCCCGCGGGTACGGGCGCATTCATGAACGAAATGCGTACCATCGCGACCGAGCGGGACAACGAAATCGCCGAAATTTCCAAAGCCGCGGAGGCCGCTGCGCTGCCGCCGGCAGAAGAGGAAGTAGAAGCGGCAGAACCGGCCGAATAGGTTTCTGCAAACCGGTTTATTGTGCGGTGCGGCATCGCTCCCGACTCGGGGCGGCCGCCGCACCGCAAATAACCGAAAATTCATGCAAAATCCCTGTTGACGGGGGTAGGGCGCCTGACTATATTCCGCGCCTCTACGGGGATAAATCTCGCTTCGGCGAAATGATGACCCGGAGAAAAACTGAATACAATCAGCGCGGGTCGTAAACCGGCTAGTCCGGTCATGCGTCTTGCTTTTTGTGTGATCGGGGAACTTCCCGGGTTAGACGCTCGCGCACCAGATTAAGGAACGGACGGCGTGCCGACAATTAATCAATTGATCCGGAAGCCGCGCAAGTCGAAGCCTGCGCGCAATAAGGTCCCCGCAATGGAAGCGTGCCCGCAAAAGCGCGGCGTTTGCACGCGGGTATATACAACGACCCCGAAGAAGCCGAACTCGGCGCTGCGTAAAGTCGCGCGTGTCCGGCTGACAAACGGGTTCGAAGTAACCAGCTACATTCCTGGCGAAGGCCATAACCTGCAGGAGCATTCCGTTGTGATGATCCGCGGTGGTCGCGTGAAGGATTTGCCTGGTGTTCGCTATCACATCATTCGTGGAACGCTGGATACCCAGGGCGTGTCCGATCGTCGTCAGCGCCGGTCGAAATACGGCGCCAAGCGGCCGAAGTAAGGGAGAGCCTTTTTATGCCTCGCAGACGCGCAGCAGAAAAACGGGAAGTTCTTCCCGACGCAAAGTTCAAGGATGTTGTCCTGACGAAGTTCATCAACAACATCATGTTCCATGGCAAGAAATCCGCCGCGGAACGGATCGTTTACGGTGCCCTGGATACCATCGCGAAGCGCTCGGGCGCTGATCCTGTGAAGGTTTTTCACGATGCGCTGGAAAACGTGCGCCCCACGGTCGAGGTTCGCTCGCGCCGTGTCGGTGGTGCCACGTATCAGGTGCCGGTCGAGGTTCGTCCGGATCGCCGCCAGGCGCTCGCGATCCGCTGGATCATCGAGGCGGCCCGCAATCGTCACGAAAACACCATGGCGGACCGGCTTTGCAGCGAGCTGCAGGACGCCGCCGAAAACCGCGGTTCGGCGGTTAAGAAACGTGAAGACACCCATCGGATGGCCGACGCCAACAAGGCGTTCGCTCATTACCGCTGGTAGTTCGCGAAATTATTTAGCGTAGAGATCAGGATACATCGTCATGGCCCGTAACACGCCCATCGAAAAATATCGCAATATCGGCATCATGGCCCATATCGATGCCGGTAAAACGACAACGACCGAGCGTATCCTGTATTACACCGGGCGGTCCTACAAGATCGGCGAAGTGCATGAAGGCACCGCCACGATGGACTGGATGGAGCAGGAGCAGGAACGCGGCATCACGATCACGTCGGCCGCGACGACCTGCGAATGGGACGGCCACCGGATCAATATCATCGACACCCCCGGCCACGTCGACTTCACCATCGAGGTCGAGCGTTCGCTTCGCGTGCTCGACGGCGCGGTTGCGGTGTTCGACTCCGTTGCCGGTGTCGAGCCCCAGTCCGAAACGGTCTGGCGTCAGGCCGACAAGTACGGTGTGCCGCGTATCTGCTTCGTGAACAAGATGGATCGTACCGGCGCCGATTTCTACCGGTGCGTTGACATGATCACCGACCGTCTCGGTGCCAATGCCGTGGTTATGCAGCTGCCGCTCGGCGCCGAAGCCGAATATCTCGGTGTGATCGATCTGGTGAAGAACAAGGCGATCGTCTGGAAGGACGAAAACCTCGGCGCCGAATTCGAGTATCAGGACATTCCGGCCGAATACGCCGATCAGGCAGCGGACTACCGTGCGCGGCTGATCGAGGCGGCAATCGAATTCGATGACGAGGCGATGGAAGCGTATCTCGAAGAGGGTACCGAGCCGTCCGAAGAAACGCTGATCGCCTGCCTGCGCAAGGGGACGATCGCGAATGCCGTTGTGCCCGTGTTTAACGGGACGGCCTTCAAGAACAAGGGCGTCCAGCCGCTGCTCGATGCGGTCGTGAACCTGATGCCGTCGCCGACCGATGTTCAGGCGATCCAGGGTGTCGAGATCGATGGCGAGACGGAGATCACCCGTTCGAACCGCGATGACGAGCCTTTCGCTGCGCTGGCCTTCAAGATCATGACCGACCCGTTTGTCGGCACGCTGACCTTCGTTCGCATTTATTCCGGTGTTCTGAGCGCCGGCGAAGGCATCATGAACACGGTCAAGGAAAAGCGCGAACGTGTGGGTCGTATGCTGTTGATGCATGCCAATTCGCGCGAAGAGATCAAGGAAGCGCATGCGGGCGATATCGTTGCGCTTGCCGGCCTGAAAGATGTGACCACGGGCGACACGCTCAGCGATCCTGCGCACCCGGTTATTCTGGAGCGCATGGAATTCCCCGATCCGGTCATCGAAGTGGCGGTTGAGCCGAAGACGGCCGGCGACCAGGAAAAAATGGGCGTGGCCCTGTCGCGTCTGGCCCAGGAAGATCCGTCGTTCCGCGTGAAGTCCGACGAGGAAAGCGGCCAGACCATCATCAGTGGCATGGGCGAGCTTCACCTCGAGATTATCGTCGATCGCATGAAGCGCGAGTTCAAGGTCGAGGCCAATGTCGGTGCGCCGCAGGTGGCGTATCGCGAAACGATCTCGAAGAAGATCGATATCGATTACACCCACAAGAAGCAGACGGGTGGTTCCGGCCAGTTCGCCCGCATCAAGATCACGTTCGAGCCGCTCGAAGCGGGCTCCGGCGTCCAGTTCGAATCCACCGTCGTTGGCGGTAACGTGCCGCGCGAATATATCCCGGGCGTCGAGAAGGGCCTGATGAGCGCGTCGAACTCGGGCGTTCTTGCCGGCTTCCCGATGACGGACATGAAGATGACGTTGTTCGACGGCGACAGCCATGACGTCGATTCCTCGGTTATGGCCTTTGAGATTGCGGCCCGCGCGGCTTTCCGCGAGGGTGCGTCCAAGGCCGGGCCGAAGCTGCTTGAGCCGATCATGCGTGTCGAGGTGGTGACCCCCGAAGAATACATGGGCGACATCATCGGCGATCTGAACAGCCGGCGCGGCAATGTGTCGGGTATGGATACCCGCGGTAACGCTCGTGTGCTGAATGCGGAAGTTCCGCTGGCCAACATGTTCGGTTACGTGAACAACCTGCGCTCTTCGAGCCAGGGGCGCGCCCAGTACACGATGCATTTCGATCACTACGAGCAGGTCCCGCAGGGCGTTGCGGACGAAGTCCGCGAAAAGCTGGCCTGACCGAATATAGAATAAGAACCTTTTCTTTGAGGAACGAGACGAATGGGTAAAGCGAAGTTTGAACGTAATAAGCCGCATTGCAAC
>CAXBMQ010000058.1:0-8718 GCA_963977005.1 uncultured Rhodospirillaceae bacterium | reverse complement strand
AGGAACGAGACGAATGGGTAAAGCGAAGTTTGAACGTAATAAGCCGCATTGCAACGTCGGCACGATTGGCCACGTTGATCATGGCAAGACGTCATTGACGGCAGCGATCACGAAGGTTCTTGCCGAGAGCGGGGGTGCCGATTTCACGGCCTATGCCGATATCGACAAGGCCCCCGAGGAGCGCGAGCGCGGCATTACGATTGCGACGGCGCATGTCGAGTACGAGACGGAGAACCGTCACTACGCGCATGTGGACTGCCCCGGTCATGCGGATTACGTGAAGAACATGATCACGGGCGCGGCGCAGATGGACGGTGCCATTCTTGTCGTGAGCGCGGCGGACGGCCCGATGCCGCAGACGCGCGAGCACATCCTTCTTGCGCGCCAGGTCGGCGTGCCGGCGATCGTGGTTTTCCTGAACAAGGTGGACCAGGTTGACGACGAGGAGCTTCTGGAGCTTGTGGAGATGGAAGTGCGCGAGCTTCTGAGCTCCTACGATTTCCCGGGCGACGATATTCCGATCGTGAAGGGTTCTGCGCTTGCGGCGCTCGAGGACAGCAACGAGGAGACGGGCAAGAACGCGATTCTTGCGCTGATGGCCGAAGTGGACAAGTACATCCCGCAGCCGGAACGTCCGAAGGATCTGCCGTTCCTGATGCCGATCGAGGACGTTTTCTCGATTTCGGGTCGTGGCACGGTTGTCACGGGCCGTATCGAGCGCGGCGTTGTGAATGTCGGCGACAATGTCGAGATCGTTGGCATCAAGGACACGACGACGACGGTTGTGACGGGTGTCGAGATGTTCCGGAAGCTCCTGGACTCCGGCGAGGCGGGCGACAATGTCGGCTGCCTGCTGCGCGGTACGGACCGCGAGGGTGTCGAGCGCGGCCAGGTCCTGGCGAAGCCGGGGTCGATCACGCCGCACACGAAGTTCAAGGCCGAGGCGTATATCCTGACGAAAGAGGAAGGCGGCCGTCATACGCCGTTCTTCACGAAGTATCGCCCGCAGTTCTACTTCCGCACGACGGACGTGACCGGTGAGGTCTCGCTGCCGGAAGGCACGGAGATGGTGATGCCGGGCGACAATATCTCGATGGATGTGGAGCTGATCGCACCGATCGCGATGGATGAAGGCCTGCGTTTTGCAATCCGCGAAGGCGGCCGCACCGTCGGTGCAGGCGTCGTCGCATCGATCTCTGATTAGGTAGGCCCGATAGTCGACGGACGCTAGGAGTGTAGCTCAATTGGCAGAGCACCGGTCTCCAAAACCGGGGGTTGTGGGTTCGAGTCCCTCCACTCCTGCCACCGGTAACGGTGTCCGGAAAACCTGAACGGCAAGAAAGTTAAAGACGTAAATGGCGAAGACGAACCCAGGCGAATTCGTGCAGCAGGTTCGGCGCGAGATGGCGAAAGTCACTTGGCCGTCCCGGCGCGAAACAATGGTCACGACGATGATGGTTTTCATCTTTGTCGCGATTTCGTCTGTCTTTTTTCTTCTGGTCGATCAGGTGTTATCGGTTGGCGTCAAAGCCATTCTCGGGCTCGGAGGCTAATAGATCATGACTGCACGCTGGTATGTCGTTCACGTTTATTCGGGGTTCGAGAGCAAGGTCGCTCAGTCGATCCGCGAACAGGCGGAGCAAACAGGTCTCGATGACCTGATCGAAGAGGTCCTCGTTCCGATGGAAGAGGTCGTCCAGATGCGCCGTGGCGCAAAGGTCAGCGCGGAACGGAAGTTCTTTCCGGGCTATGTCCTTGCCAAGATGGAGATGACGGACGATGCCTGGCATCTGATCAAGGACACGCCGAAGGTGACCGGTTTCCTCGGTGCCGACAACAAGCCGTCGCCGATTTCCGAATCCGAAGCGCAGCGTATCCTGCACCAGGTCCAGGAAGGCGTCGAGCGGCCGAAGCCGTCGGTTACCTTCGAGATCGGCGAGCAGGTTCGGGTGTCGGACGGTCCGTTCACGTCGTTCAACGCGATGGTCGAGGATGTCGACGAGGAGCGCGCGCGTCTCAAGGTCGCGGTGTCGATCTTCGGGCGGGCGACGCCGGTCGAACTGGAATACGGACAGGTTGAAAAGCTCTGAACCCCGGAGCGAGACGAATAGGGGTGACTTGAGGCATCGCGGATAACCGTGATGCGAATTGTGCGGGAGGCTCGCCAAAGCCGTACCGCGCCCTTACGAACTGTGAGGACGAATGGCAAAGAAGATTGAAGGTTACATCAAACTGCAGGTTCCGGCCGGCGCGGCGAATCCGTCGCCGCCTATCGGTCCTGCCCTGGGTCAGGCCGGCCTGAACATCATGGAATTCTGCAAGGCATTCAATGCTGCCACGCAGGACCAGGACAAGGGTATTCCGATCCCGACCGTGATTACGGTCTTTGCGGATAAGTCCTTTTCGTTCGAAACGAAGACGCCGCCCGCATCGTATTACATCAAGAAGGCCGCGAAGCAGAACAAGGGCGCCAAAACCCCGGGTACCGAAGTTGTCGGCGCCGTGACGCGCAAGCAGCTTGAGGAAATCGCCGAAATCAAGATGGCGGACCTGAACGCGAATGATATCGATGCTGCCGTAAAGACGCTTTCCGGGTCTGCGCGGTCCATGGGTATTCAGGTGAGGGGATAAGAGCATGGCGAGAAAAGGAAAGCGCATAAGCGGCGCCTATGAAGGTATCGATCGCGACGCGTCCTACGAACTGGATGCGGCGGTCAAGATGCTCAAGGACAATGCCAAGGCCAAGTTCGACGAGACGATCGAGCTGTCGATGAATCTCGGTGTCGATCCGCGGCACGCCGACCAGATGGTCCGCGGTGTCGTGTCCCTGCCGAAGGGAACCGGCAAAACGCTCCGCGTCGCCGTGTTTGCAAAAGGCGACAAGGCCGACGAAGCGACGGCAGCCGGCGCGGATGTCGTGGGCGCCGATGATCTGGCGGCGAAGGTCGAGCAGGGCGAGATCGATTTCGATCGCGTGATTGCGACGCCGGACATGATGCCCGTCGTCGGGCGTCTCGGCAAAGTGCTGGGGCCCAAGGGCATGATGCCCAACCCCAAGCTCGGCACCGTGACGCCGGATGTCGCGAAAGCCGTCCAGGACGCCAAGGGCGGCCAGGTCGAATATCGCGTCGAGAAGGCCGGGATCATCCATGTCGGCGTCGGCAAGGCGAGCTTTGCCGAGGGCGATATCGCCGAGAACATCTGCAGCCTGGTGGACGCCGTGAACAAGGCCAAGCCGTCGGGTGCGAAAGGCACGTATATCAAGAAGATCTCGATCTCATCGACGATGGGGCCCGGGATCAAGCTCGACATCGGTCCGCTCCTCGAGCGCGCCGGCCAGAGCTAAACGGAATTTGCGGCCTTTCGGGGCCGTAAACAGGATTTCCCGGCGCTGCGGCGACGCGGCAAAAGGAAATCCGACCTGTCCGAGACTGCAGGTCCGGTAAAGGCAGAAATGTCCGACCCGGGTAATGGCAATCCGCCTGCACAGACGGGGGTAAGAGCAATTTTCGGCAGACAATATCGTCTGCCGGTTATGGCTTGAACTTCTGGGACAGGCGAGCCGGATTCGCGGCTAGCTGCGGATCCAGACGCAACCGGAACCGGCCCGCCCCCAGGGGCGCAAGGTTCCAAAAAGTGGAGACTACTGAGTGGACCGGACACAAAAAGAAGAACTGGTCGCTTCGTTTAACGATGCTTTCTCCGGGGCAACGCTCGTTGTCGTAACCAGTCAAAGCGGTTTGACTGTTGCGCAATCGACGGAGCTTCGTCAGGAAATGCGTAAAGCGGGCGCCAGCTTCAAAGTGACCAAGAATCGGCTCACACGTCTCGCACTCGAGGGCACAAAGTTTGCGCACTTGAGTGACCTGTTCAAAGGACCGACGGCGATCGCCTATTCAGAAGATCCCGTTGCGGCCGCGCGTATTGCGGTCAAGTTTGCCGAAGGGAACGACAAGTTCCAGATCCTCGGCGGCGGTCTGTCAGAACAGGCTCTGGATGTGTCGGGCATTACCGCACTCGCCAAGCTTCCTTCGCTTGACGAATTGCGGGGTAAGCTCGTTGGCATGATCCAGACACCGGCCACCCGTATCGCAGGCGTGACGCAAGCGCCTGCGGGACAACTCGCGCGCGTGCTTGCTGCACGTGCCGAGCAGGGCGAGGCCGCCTGAGCCGATAACCAGAAACCAAGTTCAAGCCAAGGAGATATAGAAATGGCTGCTAACCTAGAACAGATCGCTGACGATCTTTCCAACCTTACCGTCCTCGAGGCGGCAGAACTGTCCAAGATGCTCGAAGAAAAATGGGGCGTTTCCGCCGCTGCACCGGTCGCCGTTGCGGCTGCCGGTGGTGCCGATGCGGGTGCCGCTGCCGAAGAAAAGGATGAATTCGATGTCATCCTGACGGGCGCCGGCGACAAAAAGATCAACGTGATCAAGGAAGTGCGTGCAATCACCGGTCTTGGCCTCAAAGAAGCCAAGGACCTGGTCGAGGGCGCGCCCCAGCCGGTTAAAGAAGGCGTCAGCAAGGACGAAGCTGGCGAACTGAAGACGAAGCTGGAAGAAGCAGGAGCATCGGTCGAAGTCAAATAATGACACTTCGCCTGCTTTCAGCACTATCTAACGGATGTTTGCCGCCCGCGCCCCGGCGCGGTGCGGCAGCGTTCGCTATTGTTATTCAGTCTGCGCCTTCGCGCGGACAATTTTTGGATTCGTGAGAGGTCACCATGGCAAAGTCGTTTACAGAACGTAAGCGCATTCGTAAGGATTTCGGACGCATTCGCGCAGTGGCGCCTATGCCGAACCTGATCGAGGTGCAAAAGAGTTCCTATGATGCCTTTCTGCAGATCCATACCCAGGTCGAGGACCGCGATGACAGCGGCCTGCAGGAAGTCTTCAAGTCGGTATTCCCGATCAGCGACTTTTCCGAGCGGGGCACGCTTGAATTCGTAAGCTACGAGCTCGAACAGCCGAAATACGACGTCGAGGAATGCCAGCAGCGCGATATCACGTATGCGGCGCCGCTGAAGGTGACGCTGCGTCTCGTCGTGTTCGATGTGGACGAGGAAACCGGTGCACGATCGGTTCGCGACATCAAGGAACAGGACGTCTACATGGGCGACATGCCCCTGATGACGAACATGGGAACGTTCGTCGTGAACGGCACGGAGCGCGTGATCGTCTCGCAGATGCATCGTTCGCCCGGCGTGTTCTTCGATCACGATAAGGGTAAGTCCCATTCGTCCGGCAAATTCCTGTTCGCGGCCCGGGTCATTCCGTATCGCGGCTCCTGGCTCGATTTCGAATTCGACGCCAAGGACATCGTCCATGTGCGCATCGATCGCCGCCGCAAACTCCCGGTGACGACCCTGCTGATGGCGCTGGATTCCGACGAGACCGCTCAGAAACGCATCGAGCTTGCCGAGGAGGGCGCACAGCTGCCGCCCGAGCAGGCCGTTGGCATGAGCATCGAGGACATCCTCGCCTATTTCTATGACAAGATTTCGTTCACGCTCGGCAAGGAAGGCTGGCGGACGGCGTTCAATGGCGAAGCCATGCGCGGTGTGAAGCTGACTCACGATCTTATCGATGCAAAGACCGGCGATGTCGTTGCCGAAGCCGGCGACAAGCTGACGCCGCGGAGCATCCGCAAGCTCGAGGAAGACGGCCTGAAGGAAATCCTCGTTCAGGAAGAAGACCTCTATAGCCGCTATTTCGCGGAAGACATCATCAACGAAGACACCGGCGAGATTTATGTCGAAGCCGGCGACGAAGTCGATGAAGAGAAGCTCGAGGTTCTCGGCGAAGCGGGCGTGAAATCATTCAACACGCTGGCAATCGATCATACGAATGTCGGGCCCTATATCCGCAACACGCTGGCCGTCGACCGCAACCGGTCGCGCGAGGAAGCGCTGATGGATATCTACCGGGTGATGCGCCCGGGCGAGCCGCCGACGCTGGAAACCGCGCAGGCCATGTTCCAGAGCCTGTTCTTCGATTCCGAACGCTACGACCTGTCGGCTGTCGGCCGCGTGAAAATGAACGCGCGCCTCAATGTCGAGGGCGAAGACACCCTCCGTGTGATGCGCCGCGAGGATATCCTCGCGGTCGTGAAAACACTGGTCGATCTGAAAGACGGCAAGGGCGATATCGATGACATCGATCATCTCGGAAACCGGCGCGTGCGTTCGGTCGGCGAGCTGATGGAGAACCAGTACCGCATCGGACTGCTGCGGATGGAGCGGGCGATCCGCGAGCGCATGAGCTCGATCGATCTCGATTCCGTTATGCCGCACGATCTGATCAACGCGAAACCCGCGGCCGCCGCGGTCCGCGAATTCTTCGGATCGTCGCAGTTGTCGCAGTTCATGGACCAGACCAATCCGCTCAGCGAGATTACCCACAAACGCCGCCTCTCGGCGCTTGGGCCGGGCGGTCTGACGCGTGAGCGCGCCGGCTTCGAAGTGCGCGACGTGCATCCGACTCATTACGGCCGGATCTGCCCGATCGAAACGCCGGAAGGCCCGAATATCGGCCTGATCAATTCGCTCGCAACCTATGCGCGGGTCAACCAGTACGGATTCATCGAAACGCCGTACCGGCGTGTCGATAACGGCAAGGTGACCGACGAAGTCGTCTATCATTCGGCGATCGAGGAAGGGCAGTTCACCATCGCCCAGGCGAACGCGATTCTCGACAAGAACGGCAAGTTCGAGGAAGAACTCGTCAGCTGTCGTCAGGGCGGTGAGTTCATCATGGCCCGTCCCGACACGATCGACATGATCGACGTCTCGCCGAAGCAGCTTGTTTCGGTCGCGGCGGCGCTTATTCCGTTCCTCGAAAACGATGATGCGAACCGTGCGTTGATGGGTTCGAACATGTCGCGTCAGGCCGTCCCGCTCGTGCGTGCCGAAGCGCCGCTGGTCGGTACCGGTATGGAAGAGGCTGTCGCCCGGGGGTCCGGCGCGGCAACGGTCGCCAAACGGCCGGGCATTGTCGATCAGGTCGATGCGACGCGTGTCGTGATCCGGGCCACCGACGAGACGTCTCTGTCGGCACCGGGCGTGGATATCTACAACCTGCGCAAGTTCCAGCGCTCGAACCAGAATACCTGCATCACGCAGCGTCCCCTGGTGAAGGTCGGCGACCGGGTCGAAGGTCAGGACATCATCGCCGACGGTCCGTCGACGGAGCTCGGCGAACTGGCGCTCGGCCGGAACGTGCTCGTCGCGTTCATGCCGTGGAATGGCTACAACTTCGAAGATTCGATCCTGATTTCCGAGCGCATCGTCCGTGACGACGTGTTCACCTCGATCCATATCGAGGAATTCGAAATCATGGCCCGTGACACCAAGCTCGGCCAGGAGGAAATCACGCGCGATATCCCGAATGTCGGCGAAGAAGCGCTGAAAAGCCTGGATGAAGCCGGTATCGTCTATATCGGTGCCGAGGTGAACCCGGGCGACATTCTGGTCGGCAAGGTCACGCCGAAGGGCGAAAGCCCGATGACGCCGGAAGAAAAACTGCTTCGCGCGATCTTCGGCGAGAAAGCCTCCGACGTTCGCGACACCTCGCTCAAACTGCCGCCGGGCGTGGCGGGTACCGTTGTGGAAGTCCGCGTCTTTTCGCGCCGTGGCGTCGACAAGGACGAGCGTGCGATGGCGATCGAACGCGAGGAAATCGAACGTCTTGCGAAAGACCGCGACGACGAGCTCGAAATTCTCGAGCGGTCTTTCTCCGCCCGTTTGCAGGACCTTTTGATGAACCAGACGATCGTGTCGGGGCCGAAGCAGGTCAGCGAGGGATCGCGGGTGACGCAGTCGGTGATGAACGATCTCAGCACCCGTCAGCTGGCGCAGATCAACGTCAAGAACGACAAGGTGATGGAGAACGTCGAGGCGCTGCGCAAGCAGTTCCAGGAAAGCGAGAAACGTCTTCAGGACCGCTTCGAGAACAAGGTCGAGAAGCTCCAGGGTGGCGACGAGCTGCCGCCCGGCGTGATGAAGATGGTCAAGGTTTTTGTCGCCGTGAAACGCAAGCTGCAGCCGGGCGACAAGATGGCCGGCCGTCACGGCAACAAGGGCGTTATCTCGAAGATTTCGCCGCTCGAAGACATGCCGTATCTCGAAGACGGCACGAATGTCGATATCGTGCTCAACCCGCTAGGTGTTCCGTCGCGGATGAACGTCGGACAGATCCTCGAAACCCATCTCGGGTGGGCTTCGGCGGGGCTCGGCAAGAAGATCGGCGATATGCTCGACAAGGCCGTGCGCGAGGGCAAGATGTCCCAGCTGCGGAACGAGATGAAGGAGATCTACGGCAAGGAAACCTTTGACGAGGACATTGCCGATCTCGAAGATCCGCAGCTTATCGAACTTGCCGGAAACCTGCGGCCCGGTGTGCCGATGGCGACGCCGGTGTTCGACGGGGCGCATGAGGAAGACATCGTCGAGCTGCTCGAACAGGCCGGTTTGAATTCGTCGGGTCAGGTCACCCTGCACGACGGACGGACCGGCGAACGGTTCGATCGTCAGGTGACCGTCGGTTACATCTACATGATGAAACTGCACCATCTGGTGGACGACAAGATCCATGCCCGCTCGATCGGACCGTACAGCCTCGTTACCCAGCAGCCGCTGGGCGGCAAGGCCCAGTTCGGCGGCCAGCGCTTCGGCGAAATGGAAGTGTGGGCGCTTGAAGCCTATGGCGCGGCGTACACGCT
>CAXBMQ010000057.1:0-9073 GCA_963977005.1 uncultured Rhodospirillaceae bacterium | reverse complement strand
GTCTCTATCGCTTCAACAAGGCTATGGCTTAGAGATTATGAGTCCACTACCTAGAACGAGCTCCGGTCGACATCGGTCACCACAAGGTCAAGCTTGGGGTCGTCTGCTTCTTTCATGTCGAGCCGCCGGCAGTGACCATCCAGGCGCGCACCGGGTTCGATGGCCAGCATGTCGTGAAGCACATCGCCTTCCACCCGGGACGAACGCGACAACGTCACGGCGTCGGCCTTAATCTGGCCGACGACAGTTCCATGAACCAGACAATCGTCTGCGACAACAGACCCGGTGATCCGGCCCGTTTCGCCGATCGTAAGTTTGGCGCAATGGATATCGCCCGAGAGTTCGCCATCGATCTGCACTTCGCCGTCGCTGACGATATCGCCGGTTACCTGCATCCCGGCACTCAGGATCGACGGTGCGCCGGATGACCGGCGTTCGGTCGCTTCTTTATCCTTTGAAAACATTTTTCCCCGCTTTCATAAATTTGAGTGGGTCAACGCTTCGCTTGTTCACGTGGATTTCGTAATGCAGATGGGTACCGGTGCTCCGGCCGGAATTTCCCATCTGGCCGATTTTCGTCCGATAGGGAATCGTCTGCCCGCGTTTCACGTAAATTCGCCGCAAATGGCCATACCTCGTGATGACGCCATTCCCGTGGTCGATTTCGATAAACCGGCCGAAACGTCCTTTCCAGCCGGCATAAATGACTTTGCCCGGCGCGCTGGTATAAACCGTCGCGCGGTGCTTGGCGCCAAAGTCGACGCCCCGGTGCATGGCTTTCGTATTGTTGATCGGATCCTTTCGGACCCCGTACCTGCTGGAGACGTAATAGTAATCCAGCGGTGGCGCCAGGGGCAGCCCGCGGACGATCCGCTGGAGACCTTCCAGATGATCGATCATGCCATTGGCGCCGGTCAGGGAAGCCTCGATCGTTTCCTCCTCCCTGTTGGTCGCCGATTTCGGCGCGGCTTCGAACGGACCGCCCTGCGGTAGCGGTGCCACGCCCTGGGCGCGCAGCATCTTTTTGACGTTCAACCCGGCGGACACCAGTATCTGCGTCAGCCGCTTCGCCTCGGCATGAGAGGTATCCGCAACGCGGTCGAGTAGCGCCGTCTGCGCTTCTTTCGCTTCGACAAGACGCTTCCGAAGTTCACCGACCTGATTGGTGAGCGTGTCACCCTTTTGCCGAACCTGGTTTTTCTCGGCCAGGGCGACCGTCAACTCCGATCCCGTCGTCTTCAGGTCCTGCGCCAGTCTCTTGTTTTCGCGCCTGGTCTTTTCCAGATGCGTTTCAAGGACCGCGAGACGTTTCTCGATCTCGCGCTTGGCCTTCTCGGCTTTCCTGCGCGCGTCTTCGATCTGCTTGAGATCCTCGCGAACCGACTTGAGATTGCTCTTGAGGGTCTGGTTCTGCCCGATCAGCGCGACCAGCCCTTTGTGATTTTTTTCCAGCGAGTCCGTCGCCGCCGCAAAGCTGCGCCGGGATTCGTCGAGTTCCTCGCGAAGTGAGAGCGAGGCCTGGTCCCGCGCTGAAATTGCCGCATCTTTCGCGGACACAATCTTGTCATAGCTCACATAGGCGTAACTTGTATGGACAACCCATGCGACGAATGCGCCGGCGGCCAGTATCCCCGCTGCCTGCAGAAAGCGCGGTATCCGGATATAGGCGGTCCGGCCGTGCGAACGCACAATCAGGTGCCGGTCGGTAAGCGCCGACGGACGGGTATAGCGCGAAATACGCCGATGCAGCTGCGCTAATTCCGAATTGTCTTTTTGTAATTTGGACATCGCCCCCGGCGGTCCCCCCTCCGATATCTAATCCGTTCGTTTCACTATCTTCAACGCTAACTGTCAAAAATCCATGAAAACGCCTAGATTCGAACTCAGTCGCCGGACGGCGTGTCGCTATGCGTCGTCCGGACGGGACGCCCGCAGGAGAGCAACCACCCCCAACGCGATCGCCAGAAGCCCCAGTACGGCCGCAGCAATACCCCGCGAGCCCATATATATCAGCCCCTCGTGCGAATTACCCACAATATCAGTGACATAAGCATAATTGTTCACGAGGACGCCGAGAATAATCAGAACGACGCCCAAGCTTCGATTCTTTGCCATGTAAATGCCCCAGACCTTCGTCACACTACAAACTTTGTCGAAACGTATACCAAAAAAGCGCTTAAGGCCAAGTTACTAGGTGACTTTCGGTCGCAGGCGAATTCCATTGGCGGCACCTGCTCAATACGATAGGATTGTGGCCTGTCAGGTGGATGATAGATTTCTACTAATAATATCAACGAGTTACACTGGAGGAATGAAGGTGGCGGATTTGTACGTCGGAAAGACCGAAGAATTCGAGGACCGTGATCGCAAAATCATTGCACAGGGAAGCCTTGAGATCGGTGTATTTCATGTCGATGGTGAGTTTTATGCCTATGAGAACAATTGCGTTCACCAGGGCGGCCCCGCATGTCAGGGTAAAATCATCAATCGCGTGGAAGAAGTTATTCACGAAACCGAAAAGACCGCCCATGGGCTCAAATTTTCCGAAACCGACGTACATATCGTGTGCCCCTGGCACGGATATGAATACAACGTGCGCGACGGACGGCATCCCGGAAACAAGAATATCCGTCTGAAGCCCTACAAGGTGGAGATCAAGGACGGAGAGGTTTATGTCGTCGTCTGATCCCGACTTTGCCGCCCTGGAAGCCGCGGCGACCAAGGCACTCGAAGTCGCCGAGGCAGCACTTGTGCGGGGCGAAACCGAGGGTATCTCAGACGAAACGGTTCAGCGACTGCTGACTGCGGGCACCCGGCTTTTTGCCAATAAGGTGGAAATGGAAGAACGCTTTTTCTCGCCTTATACCGGGCCGGAGGCGGTAACGGCGACAGACGTCGTCATGACCTGCTCGGACATGCTCCGTGCCGTCAACCTGTCGACTTTCGATCTTGCCATGTGGTTTCAACGACCGCGACCCGACGATTTTTAGAAGCACTGAATTTATTTTTTCTCATAGTCAGGAGTGACATGATGGACACAGGAATAGAACAGGTCAAAGAGAACCCGATCAAGGAGATCACGACCTATACGGATTCACGGGACGTTCTCGCGAAAGCCCGCCAGCAGGCGGACGAACGGAATTTCGACGATATTTTCATCGCCGATATCGACGCGCATCACACGGAAACGGAATCCTGGCGCGAGATCATTACCTATATCGACGATCCAGTCGTGCGCGCACAGGCGGAAGAGATGGTTCTTCATCGCTCGGGCACCCCGCCCTACGGACTCAACGGCGACCTGGCGCTCCGTTACCAGGACGTCGGCGGCCGGATTCCGCATCAGGCTGCCCGTAGCGAAAAGATCGACGAGAGCGAAATCAAGGAAGCGGGCCACCGCGACCTCGTTCTCGCCAAACGCGCCTACGAAGCCATGGGTATCGACGTTCAGGTCGTATTTCCGACACCGATGCTGTTTCTCGGAATGCACCCCCAGTTCGACATGGAGGCCATTCTCGGCAAGGCCTACAACCGGTGGCAGGTCGAGAACATCCTGAAAAAGGACCCCAAGCTCAAAACGATGATGTTCCTGCCGTTCAACGACCCTGAATCGGCGCTCGAGACCATCGAGGAATTCGGCGACGCCCCCGGTTGCGTCGGGTTCATGGTGACATCGGTTCGCTACAAGGCGGTCCATCACAACCATTACATGAAGGTCTATCGCGCCCTTGAGGAACGCGGTCTGCCCATCGGCTTCCATGCCGGTTACTACTGGCAGGACCCCTTCATGATGCAGATCAACCGTTTCGGATCGATGCATGCCCTTTCGTTCGTCTGGTGCAACGTCGTCCACATGACCAACTGGGTGATGAACGGCCTGCCCGAGCGCTTCCCGAACCTGCCGGTCGTCTGGATCGAATCCGGTCTCGCCTGGGTGTCTTGGCTGATGCAGCGGCTCGACCACACGTATCTGATGCGGTCGTCAGAGGCGCCGTTGCTCAAGAAGCTGCCGAGCGAGTACATGAAGGAAATGTTCTACACGTGTCAGCCGCTTGAAACGGATCACATGAAGGCCGTGGAACTGACCTTCGAAATGATCAATGCGAAAACGCAGTTGCTTTATGCATCCGACTGGCCGCATTACGATTTCGATACACCCAGCGTGATCTGGGACCTGCCTTTCCTCGACGAGGAGTCCAAGCTGAACATCCTGGGGCGGAACGCTCAACGGTTGTTCGACTTCGACAAGTAGAGCGGCCGATCCGAAAAGACGAAAAGAGGCGGGCAATTTTGTCCGCCTCTTTTTTACCGCCAATCGTCCACCGCAAAGAGGCCGGGGACATTATAGCCGTCGACGCTGTCCCCCGCTGCCGGTTTTACCATCGCGATACCATTCATCCAGCTCCGAAACCCCATACCGAGCAGCGTCTCATAGCATTCCACCCTGCCGGTATTGGTGCCCGCGACAAGGCGTTTCGTGTCCCGCAGGGCGGTGTATCGCCTCGCAGGCGGCGATGAGCCTCCCGGACCGGGCCCCTGCAGTCCCGTCCGGGATCACAGCCGCGAATTCGACGAGCGTTTGCGGACTGCCCGCTTCGGATCCGGCGCCCTGATGACAGCAGGCGAACCCGACGGGGCTATCCCCTTCACCGAGCAAGATCGGTTTCCGTCAACGCTCTGACGACAAGACCGCTCATCCCCCGTATGCCTCGCGCCACACTCCCAGTTTCTGCTGTACCACCCGGTCGGAGAAGGCGTACAGAACGGACTCCGCTCCGGCACGGTGGGCATATTCGGCCCAGGACGGCACGACGAAGACATCATGGCGCTGCCACTCGAAGGCCAGCCCGCCGATCGTGGTCTCTCCGCTGCCTTCAAGCACGGTAAAAACAGTGCCGTCGGTACTGCGATAGGGCCGGCCGCTGAACCCTTTGTCGAGGAGCATCAGCGATGTAGTCATCGTCGGCATTGCCGGTCCGCCATCCACCGGGTTCAGGTATTCCATCCGGTACCCGTGGCTAGGGTCGGCGTCCGTGATTTTACGCAGTATCTCCAGGTTTTCACGTGCCTTGTCATAAGGATACCGCAGGATACGCGCCCCCTCCGCAGAGGGGTTCCGGTCGTTCCCCCGCCCCTGTTCCGCCGGGGTACTGCCATCAGAGACCCCGGGCCTGCCACGCTCGAAAAACGTCGTATCGAGTTGCGCCATCAAACCGTTATCCAGCCCATCGAGCCAGATCATCGGTGCGTCGCCGTCATGGGCATGACCATGCCAGGCCCAGGACGGCGTGATGATAAAATCACCCGGCATCATTTTGACCCGTCCGCCATCGACCGTCGTGATGCCTCCTTCCCCTTCGAGGACAAGGCGCAGCGCCGATTGCGTATGACGGTGTTCAGGCGCCTGTTCGCCCGGCAGAATCATCTGAAGACATGCGTACAGGCTACGGGTTGTCCCCTGAAAACCGGTCAGCGCCGGATTCTGCAGCACCAGGACCCGGCGGCTCGCCTCCTGCGGCGTGACGATATCGCCGGCCTCGATCAGAAGCGGCCTGATATCGTCGTATTTCCAAAGTGCAGGGTCGTAACTCGGGACAGGTTCGGTCGGCACATAATTTGCGGTCTCCACCCAGAGCGGCAGCACGTGCCGCGCGGCAATGCGGTCGTAATACGTGCCAGGTTTGGGCGGGACGGGCGCCATTTTTACCGGACCTCGACCTCCATCCGGCCGATGATATCGACCTGACAGACCAGACGGTCGCCGGGCTCGATCGGGCCGACGCCTTTGGGTGTGCCGGTCATCAGGATATCGCCGGGATAAAGCGTGTAGAATCTGGATGCGTATTCGATCAGTTTGCGGCAATCGTAGATCAGGTGTTTCGTGTTCGATTCCTGGCGAAGCTCGCCATTTACCGTAAGGCGGAAATCCAGATCGTCCGGGTTTTCGATCTCATCGGCGGTCGTGATCCACGGGCCGAGGACGGCATAGGAATCCAGCGACTTTCGCAGGCTGCGGTCTTCCACACCCCGGACCGTGTTATCGAGCCCGATCGAATACCCGGCCACCACGTCAAGTGCATCGTCATAGACGACGTCCTTGCATGTCTTGCCGATGATCACCGCCAGTTCGATCTCGTGATCGTTGCGCCGCTCCGTATGGCCAAGCGTGATCCCTTCGCCCGGCCCGACAAGGGCGGAATTCGCCTTCAGAAACAATCCGTATTCGTTGATCGTCTTGATTTCGCGCCCGAAATTGATCTCCGCATCGTCCTGGGCCTCGGCGACGTGGTCCCGATAATTGGCCGGTGCCGCGATGATCTTCGTCGGGTTTGCGACGGGGCTTTTCAAGACGACATTGTTGACGCCCTGGACGTATCCCATCTTGCGGTTGGCTTCGATGCCGACCCTGATCGTCTCGATATTCGCGACCATCGCATCGCCGTGCGGGCGCGGCCAGCCGGCCTTTGGAATATCGTCAAGCGCAATGGTGACGTCGATCAGCTGGTCGCCCTTGATCAGCCCGAGCTTGTCGTCGTTGTAACGGCATATCCTCATAAATCGGTGCCGAACTCTTTGCCCGCACCATCCGCCCAGACGATTCCGTGCCCCGGCACCTCTGACGGCGAGATGTTCCCTTCCGCATCCATCGTTACAGGATTGTCGAACAGCGGCTCCAGCAGGGGAAAATCCTCCATCCACCGGATCGCCGGCGCAGCGCCCGCAAGATGAATGAACAGAGCAGGCAGGAAATGCGGCGAGACAACCAGGTTATAGTGTTCGGCGATCTGCGCGAGACGCAGGCTTTCCGTAATACCGCCCATCATCGCGAGATCCGGCTGGAGGATCGATACCGCCCGGTCGGCCATCAACGGCGACAGTTCCACGGCTCCCTGATGGTGTTCTCCGGTCGCTATCGGCACGCTGCAGGTCTGCGCCAAAGTCGCAAAACCGTTTGCATCATGCGCCGGCAGCGGCTCCTCGAACCACAGAGCGTTCACGTCGCCGAGGACGTTGGCAAGCCATTGAGCGCGGGCAAGGTCGCACTTTTCGTTCGCATCCGCCATGATATCGACGCCGTCGGGCAACGCTTCGGCCACCGCCTGAATCCGGGCAAGATCCGCCGGCGCGCCCGCCACCCGCAACTTCACGGCAGTGCAGCCCATCTCGGCGTATTCGAGCGCGCGTGCAACGGCAGCATCGGGATCCTGCGTGGGACCGAACCCGCCCGACCCGTAAACCGGAAGCTTTTTCGCCACGCCGCCAAGGGCGCGGTAAAGAGGCATGTCCAGTTTCCTGGCATAGAGGTCCCACATGGCAACATCGATGGCTGCGATCGAGAGATAGCCAACGCCCCGCCCCAGCCGGTTGAGCGACCCGGCCAGGCGCCGCCACAATGCCTGGGGCGGCACCATTTCCTGACC
Organism: uncultured Rhodospirillaceae bacterium; assembly: GCA_963977005.1. Classification (GTDB taxonomy): domain Bacteria; phylum Pseudomonadota; class Alphaproteobacteria; order MPNO01; family UBA830; genus CAXBCP01. The sequence continues at coordinate 1,652 of CAXBMQ010000057.1, read as the reverse complement.
GTCGACAAAGCGCGACAACATATCCCGGGCCGCGTGAGTCACCGTTTTCCCGCCACCGCCAAGCACGTAGGAAAACCCCGTGCCGGTGACACCGTCAGAATCCTCAAGGTCGACAACAATCACGTCGACGGCGGTAATACCGGAACCGCCGGTCGGTCCGGACAGGGGAAATTCCCAAAGCTCGGCGGTCGCGCGCTGCAGCGTTGTCGTCATCGGTCAGCCTTTCAGTGTCAGCGTCACAGTATCCCCGTCCTCGATGCCGAACGCATCGCGGATGCCGACGGGGGCGATCACTTCCACCTGCGCCGGGGGATATCCGTCGACCAGCGGGTAGACGATCGCACCGTCGATTTCGTCGTTGATCGACACGTTCCAGCACTTGGCATCGCAATCGTGCGGTCCGTCATTCGGGTTATCCATGTGGATTCCACCGGTCTGCCTGAGCCTCACCCAGACCGGCATCGAATCCGGGTCATCGACAATGACATTGACGGTCCCCGGAAAAGGATCGATGCCGACACGGTCCCTGAATTGCTCCTTCGCCCAGTCAAGCTGGGTAAAGGTGGTCCCCATGCCGATGCCGGTCGCAAGCCGGCCGATGAGCTTCTCGCCCTTCATCAGGCCGCGCGGACGTCGACATCCATCCGGCCGATGCCTTCGCAGTAACAGTGCATGACATCGCCCGGGACGACCGGCCCCACGCCTTCCGGCGTACCGGTCATGATCACGTCGCCGGGATAAAGGGTGTAGAAGGACGAACCGTATTCGATCAGCTTGCGGCAATCGAAAATAAGCTTGTCGGTGTTTGAATTCTGGCGTTCCTCGTCACCGACATGGATCGAGAAATCGAGCTTGTCGGGATCCGCAATCTCGTCCGCCGTCACGAGCCACGGCCCGAGCACGGAATAGCTATCGATCGCCTTGCGCAGGCTGCGCTCCTCCGTCCCGCGTACCGTCATATCGAGGCCGATCGAATAGGCGGCGACATAATCGAGCGCGTTGTCATATGAAACGTTCTTGGCGGTTTTGCCGATAATCAGGGAGACCTCGACCTCGTGGTCGTTCCGCCGGTCGGTAAAGTGCAGATCGACGCCTTCGCCGGCGCCGACAAGGACAGGGTTTTTCAGGAACAGGCCATAGTGATCGATCGTCTTGATCTCGGTGCCGAAATTGACGCCCTTGTCCGCGATCGCCTCATCCTGATGGGCGTAATAGTTCACCGGCGCACCGATGACCTTGTTGGGATTGGCAACAGGACTTTTCAGGACGACTGCGGAAAGCGCATGCCGTTCACCGTCAGGTGCCAGGGCCGACGCCCTTGCGCATACTGCGTCGAGATTGGCGATCAGCGCGTCGCCGACCGGCGCCGGCCAGCCGGATTGCGGAATCACATCGAGCGCACCGGTCACATCCACTACCTCTTCGCCCTCGACGATACCGAGCCGGTCGTCGTTAAAACGGCAGATTTTCATCCTTTAACCCCCTGACTGTATTCATCCGATCACACGTAATGGCATTCCCGCTACAAGCGGTCCAGCCCCAATTTGCAGGGGCTTGAATGACGGCAAAAGCGGCGTAGACTGCGCTGCGCGCGGGTGTAGCTCAATGGCAGAGCAGAAGCTTCCCAAGCTTACGACGAGGGTTCGATTCCC
>CAXBMQ010000056.1:0-11494 GCA_963977005.1 uncultured Rhodospirillaceae bacterium | reverse complement strand
AGGCGTTGAAGCGGCGGGAAATTTATCGCCACCTCTCCAATGCAGCCGATCATCTCGCACATGCGGGAGACATCCTGCACGACATCGTCGTGAAGACCGCCTGAGCCGCGGCATACTCAAAAAAATGGGGTTTGGAAAATGAGCAAGAAGGCCAAGACGAGCGATAAGTCCTCGCCCGAGGGGTACAAACAGAGTCTGCACCAACTTCAAGTGGAACTGGTCAAGCTGCAGAGGCATCTGATAAAGAACGATCTTCAGATTCTCATTCTTTTCGAAGGCCGCGATGCTGCGGGCAAAGACGGTGTCATTAAACGAATTATGGAGCATTTGAGCCCGCGCGAGACCCGCGTCGTCGCGCTTGGAAAACCTTCCGACCGGGATCGCCATTCCTGGTATTTCCAGCGATATGTTCCTTATCTGCCATCTACCCAGGAAATGGTACTGATGAACCGCAGTTGGTACAACCGCGCCGGCGTCGAGCGGGTGATGGGTTATAGCAGTGACGACCAAGTTCAGGATTTCATGAAATCCGTGCTTCCCTTCGAGCACATGCTGGTGGACGACGGGATACAGCTCTTCAAATATTATCTGGATATCTCAAAAGAAGAGCAGAAACGCCGACTCAAGGATCGTCGCATCGATCCACTTAAGCAGTGGAAGATCAGTCCGATCGACAAAGTCGCGATCAAGCATTGGGACGATTACAGCGCCGCCCGCAACGAAATGTTCGAGCGCACCCACAATGAGATCACGCCCTGGTATGTGGTTCGGGCCGACGACAAAAGGCAAGCCCGGCTCAATGTCATCCGTCATCTCATGTCGCTGGTTGACTGTCCCGACAAGGCCGAGCACGTCGCCGATCCCGATCCAGAGGTCGTCTTCACATATGACGCCAAACATCTGGAAAACGGCGCAATAGCCAAATAGCGATCTGTGGCTATGTGAAGCCCCAATGTGCTGCTGTTCAGGTAAACCAGCCCCGTGACTGGTGCGACCTTGTCGTGCGTGTCTGCCGTCCTCAGACGTCCGCTATGCGGCAGACGACCTTATTGCCTGGCTTATTGTCCGAATCCGGGCTCTCAGGGGACGTCGACATGAAGTACTCGAGCTTGCCACCGGGCGGGCTTTCCAAGTACTGAGGACGTGGGCGCTCCGAGTCTGATGCAGATCCTCTCTATAATCTCGCACATTCCTCGCCCAGAAGGTTTAGCGAATTCCTGCTTTTCGCCAGCGTCTTGTTTTTTCTTCGGCGGTTGAGAGCCGTCGGGCCAGTGTGCCTATTTCTTTCTATTCGTATTCTTGTGCTTTTTCTTGAGCGCGCTGCCACGTCCCGACAGACTCGGATTTGTCATTAGGTAGTGCTGGGAAGAAAACGGTTTCTTGCCTGTCTCGCGCCGTGCGTAGCTGCCGTCCGCCCCCATCAGCCAGCAATTGGTGTCATCATTCAGGCTGGACCAAAGTATCCGGTCGACGATCTGCCGCCGCACCGTGGAGTTTTCAATAGGTACCAGGGTTTCCACCCGGCCGTCCAAGTTGCGTGGCATCCAGTCCGCCGAAGATATAAAAATCTCCGCGCGGCGAGAGGTTATGCCGTGGCCGGCCGCGAAACAGATAATCCGGCTGTGTTCGAGAAAACGGCCCACGATGCTTCGGACCACGATATTTTCCGATAGCCCAGGTACGCCCGGTCGAAGACAGCAGATTCCCCGGATGATCAACTCGACCGGGACGCCTGCGCGAGAGGCTCTGTAAAGCCGGTCGATTATGTCGGGATCGACAAGCGAGTTCATCTTGACAAGAATCCCCGCAGGTTTTTGTGCCCTGGCATTGGCGATCTCGACATCGATCAACCGATAAAGTTCCTCTCGCATATTCAGCGGCGACACGAATAGCTTTTCAAGATTTTCCGGTGTTGCCGAACCGGTCATATAATTAAACAGTGTAGCCGCGTCGCGGCACAGGGACGGGTTGCAAGTAAAGAATGACAGGTCGGTGTATATTTTAGCGGTGATCGGATGGTAATTGCCGGTACCGAAATGCACATAAGATCTGAGCCGCCGGTTTTCCTTCCGCACGACGAACGACACTTTTGCATGGGTCTTAAGGTTTACGAACCCGTACACTACTTGAACTCCTGCGCGTTCGAGATCGCGCGCCCAGCGAATATTTCTTTCTTCGTCGAAACGTGCTTTGAGTTCCACCAGCGCGGTCACCGTTTTGCCTGATTCAGCGGCGGAGATCAGTGCTTCGATGATCGGCGAATCCTCGCTTGTGCGGTACAGGGTCTGCTTGATGGCAACGACATCTGGATCTTCTGCCGCCTGTCGTAGAAACTGCACGACGACGTCGAAACTCTCATACGGATGGTGGACGAGAAGATCTTTCTGCCGGATCGCTGCAAAGCAGTTCCCCCGATGGTCCCTGATACGTTCGGGGAAGCGCGCCTGAAACGGTTTGAACATCAGATCCGGCCGGTCTTCGCTGATAATTTCCGCAACGTCGACCAGAGAGACGAGACCCAATATCGCGAATACGTCCTCGTCGCGGACTTTCAGCCGGTGTTGCAGGAATTCCTGCATTTCGTCTGGCAAATACGCGTCCATTGCCAGACGGATGACCGATCCTCGTCGGCGTTCGCGCAGGGCTTCTTCGTATTGACGAACCAAATCCTCGGCTTCCTCTTCGACTTCGATATCGCAATCGCGGATGATCTGGAAAACGCCCCAATACAGAATTTTGAAGCCGGGGAATAATTTGCCCAGAAAAAGGGAGATGATCTGTTCCATCTCGAGATACCGGATCTTCCGGCCGGACAGGCGAACGAAGCGCGGCAAGCCTTGGGGAATCGTGATCAGACCAACCAGCGGTTCATCTTCATTCTTCTTCTCCATCATCAGGGCCATTGTGAAGCCTAAACTCGGGAGAAAAGGGAACGGGTGCGCCGGGTCGATCGCCACCGGTGTCAGGACCGAAAATACTTCACCCATGAAGTACCGTTCGAGCCATTTTAAATCCTTGGCGGATAGGGACTCCGGCGACACAATATTTATTCCGGCCTTTTGCAACGATTCTCGAAGTTCCGCCCAGCGGATCTGTTGCCGGTCCATAAAATCGACGGTGCGTTCGTTTACGGCCCGCAGTTGTTGTTTAGGGGGCAACCCGTCGGCGCTGCGGGCAGTCACGCCGGCACGGACCTGGCCTTTCAGGCCGGCGACACGAATGGCGAAGAATTCGTTAAGGTTGTTGTCTGAAATCGACAGAAAACGAAGGCGTTCCAGAAGCGGATGATCGGGGTTGGATGCCTCTTCAAGTACGCGTTCATTGAAATCGAGCCAGGAAAGTTCTCTGTTCACAAACCGCCGCGCCGCTCGAATCGTCGGCGGTTTCGCTGTAATTGCAGTGACAGAAGATGGCATTGCCTCGATTTCAGTCTCTGAATGCGGAAACTTTATGATGTCTGCCGCTGCATTCGCGCTCGGCTTCTCGGGTTCTGTCTGAGGCTCCAGCCCGTCAGAGTCAAACACCGGACAGCGCGTTTCACCTTGTGCCGATCCCGTGCGGGTGGCTGCATGATGATCGGGTGCGGCCTTGATAAACTCCGATGAATTCGCATTCATATTCGTTCTTTCGAAAATCGCATGTAATGCTACTCCCGTCCCGGTTTCATCATCTCAATCGGACGATGCGCAGGCGCTGTTCTCGATCGAGGCCGCCTAGGGAGACGTCAGAGTTCATCGTTTGAGCACCCCTCCCCAGCGGTGAGACAGCGGATCGACACATCTCAGCGTGCCAATCCTCAGCACTTGCAGTTCCAATTAGACGGTCCGGGGAGAGATTCGTTACAGTTCGGGAGGGTTTTGCTCGATTTTGGCGCGAAGTTCGTCGCTGTAGCTGCAGCCGCAATCGAGATAGCCATGGATAGGGCAGGTCCGGCAGGTTTCTTCCAGCCGCTGCCGCAAGGCCTGGCGGGCACGATGTAATCGCACCCGCAGATTGCTTTCGGAGATACTGAGCGTTTCCGCGATGCTTTCGCGGGATTCTCCGGTCAGGTCGGCTCTCCAGAGAATGTCCGCATATTCCGGTTTCAATGTCGGAAGCAGCTTGTAGAGGCACGCGCAGACGATGACATCTAGATATTCATCGTCGTTACCGAAAAAACCCGCAGTCTCCAGATCGTGGTAATTCGTCTCGGATTCGCGCCTTTTCCCCTGCGCACGAAAATAATCGATCAGGGTCGTCTCCAATACCCGGCGCATCCAGCCGCGCAACTTCTCCGTATCGCGAACATCGCCAATCCGTCTGAGAACCTTAACATAAAAGTTCTGCAGGACGTCGGCTGCCTCATCCCGATTGCCAAGCCGGCGTGTTAGATAGCGCAGCATTTCATGCTGGTTTTCCACCATCACAGTATGCACAGATTCGTCCGGCGATTTGCTCTCTGTACCCTGAGTCATGTCTGCTCTCCTTAGCGAAACAAAGAAAATTTATCGCCGGTGCAACAACAACTTTCCCATCGCCACCGAACGCACACCGAACGCGTATAGCTTACGCCTCTCGGATCTCAACTGTAACGAAAGCCAACATCCACCGTCTTTAATACCAACGGCGCAGGAGACCGGAGAAATGGAAGTGGTCCGGCTATCACCGAACTGAAGCGACAGTCAATTATAAGCGACAGTCAATTATATAGGTGCACGATCAATGATTGTTAGGGATTTAGGCGACCGTCCAAAAAAGTTCGGCATTCTTGATCGAGATTAACGGAAGCGGCTCTATGAGTGAGAGCCTGTAACCAAAACGCGGAAAATCTGACAAATCATAACAAAGGAGACGGGCATGGATACTAAACCATCGACAAAAGAACCATCGGCTTCGGTCGGTAACACAAAGGATCGTTCGACCGCCAGTGGCGGAACGTCTTGCTGCTGTGGTCCGCGCAATACCGCGAAGGAGGCACCGTCGACAGCGCCCGACAAGGTCACTGCGGAGGCAAAACCCGCGCTTGTCCGGGAGGCAGCTCAGGACAAATCGAGGGGCTGCTGCTGCGGATGAGGGGATCTGGTAAATGGTCGCGAAACCTGATCCGGCGACAAAAGCGATGTCGGGGAAACAACTCACCGGACGATCCAGTATGGATCCGCTCGACTGCCAAGTCGATCTCTCGCAGCGGTCGATACTGCCTGGGGACACCCCCAGGAAGCGCGCCGGCTTGCGGTCACGCTCCTGGACTTCAAGTGCGAACCCACCCTGGATGCGCCCCGCTTCGAACGCCCGGCGAATCTGAATTATTAGGAAAAGGGAGTGAGCGATGGCTTGGCTGGCAGAGAACTGGGTTTGGGTCCTGATCGGAATCGCGTTCGTCGCGATGCATCTTTTCGGGCACGGCGGTCACGGAGGTCACGGTGGGGGCGGTGAATCGAGCCGGCGCCCGAGAAATGAAAACGAGACGGATCGGTCCGGGCAGCACCGGCACTGACGCATCGTTTGACTAGCTCCGATTGCTGGCGCGCCGTCGGATGAAGCCAGACAGGATTCTCACGCGCGCCGGATCAGAGGAAGCGGATCAAAACGGCGAAATGAATGATGAAGATCATGCTGAACACGAAGCTCGTCACATGGGCGTTGGGGATCTGGACAAGCATCACATTCGTGGTTTGCGTGATCTACGGTCTCGTGACGCCCGAAAGCCTTCATATGAGCGCATTTCTCGAGCAGGTCCTGCCGGCCTTCAAATGGCTGACGTGGTGGGGTTTCCTGCTTGGTCTGACCGAAAGCTTCCTTTACGGCGCCTACGCCGGGCTCGTGTTCTGCCCGGTTTACAACTGGCTGCATCGGCGCTGGGGCGCGACATGAAAAACAATACAAGGATCGATTTATGAAAACGACGGTCATCGAGGTCGCGGGGCTGGTCTCCGTGCTTAGCGCCCGGGGTGTTGAAAAACGGCTCGCCCGGCTTCCCGGCGTTCGCAAGGCCGAGGTGAACTACGTCGCAGGCAGCGCCACCGTCGTCTACGACGAAAAGCGCACAGACCTAAAGGCGATCAAGGCGAAGGTGGGCGAGTGCGGCTATCACTGCGGCGGCGAACTCGTACCGAAGCATGTCTGCGAGCCCGAGGATCCGCCGGCGGAGACCGTGGCCGTTGCGATGCCGGCGCATGAGCACCATGCGAAGGCAGACAGGGTGAAGGCGGAAGCCGGAAAAGCCGACGCCACTGACCATGCGGCGCACGAGATGGGCCATGGCGGCGGCATGAGCATGGAAGCCATGGTGCGCGACATGCGCAACCGCTTCTGGATCGCGCTGGTTTTCAGCATACCGATTTTCGTCTACTCGCCGATGGGCGGGCTGTTCACGCCGCCTGCGCCGCCGTTCGGGCTGCGCTTGGACATCTGGCTCTTCTTCCTGGCGAGCGCCGCCGTGCTCTATCCGAGTTGGCCGTTCTTCGTCGCCGCCTGGCGGGCGCTGCGCAACGGCGTGCTCAACATGGCGGTGCTGGTCGTCCTGTCCGTGGGCACCGGGTACATCTTCAGCGTCGGCGCCACCTTCTTTTTTCCCGGCGTTCAGTTCTACGAAGCGGTCGCCGTGCTCTTGGTTTTTATTCTGCTCGGCCATTGGCTGGAGATGCGCGCCCGAGCGGGGGCTTCCGACGCCATCCGCTCGCTGATGGATCTCGCACCGCCCATGGCCATCGTACTGCGCGACGGCCGCGAAATCGAGGTCCCCACCGCGGAAGTACTTAAAGACGATACGGTCGTGATCCGGCCTGGCAATAAGATCCCCGTCGACGGCGAGATCCTTGAAGGCGAGTCGCAGGTGGACGAATCCATGCTCACCGGCGAGTCCATGCCGGTGGCGAAAAAGCCGGGCGATAGCGTCATCGGAGCGACGATCAACAAGAGCGGCAGTTTCAAATACCGCGCCACCAAGGTCGGCGCCGACACGGCGCTCGCCCAGATCGTCAAGCTCGTGCAGGAGGCGCAGAACTCCAAGGCGCCGGCACAGCTGCTTGCCGACCGGGCTTCGCAATGGCTGGTGCTGATCGCGGTCGTCATCGGCCTTGCAACCTTCGCCACCTGGTTCTGGTGGATCGGCGAGCCCTTGCTGTTCGCCTTGACGCTGACCATCACGGTCTTCGTGATCGCCTGCCCTGATGCGCTCGGACTGGCGACGCCGATGGCGGTGATGGTGGGTACGGGCCTCGGCGCCATGAACGGGATTCTGTTCAAGAACGCCGGCGCCCTGGAGGATGCGACCAAGCTCGATGTCATCGTCTTCGACAAGACCGGGACGTTGACGATGGGTGAACCGGACGTGGTCGAGGTCGTCGTGTCGTCCGACATGACAGAGGACAAGGTCTTGGCGTTGGCGGCGACCGTCGAGCAAGGCTCCGACCACCCGTTGGCGCAGGCGATCTTGAAGCGCGCGGGCGACATGCCAAAGGCGCAATTGAACGGCTTTGAGAACATCGAGGGCAAGGGCGCGCGGGCGGAGATCGACGGCGAGGAAGTTCTGCTCGGCAACCGCCGGCTGATGGATGAGCGCAAGGTCGCGATGGGCGCGCTGGAGGCCGAGGCGAAGCGGTTGCAAGGCGCCGGTCAGACGGTGGTTCATATCGCGCGTGCCGGACAACTGGTCGGTCTGATCGCCATCGCTGACGCGCCCCGGCCGACGGCCGCCACGATGGTGGCGAAGCTGCGCGAACGCGGCGTCGAGGTCGCGATGCTCACCGGCGACAATCAGGCGACGGCCGACCGGATCGCTGCGGGACTCGGAATCACGACGGTCCTGGCCGACGTATTGCCGGGGCAGAAAGCGGACAAGGTCAAGGAGTTGCAAGATCAGGGCAAAAGGGTCGGCATGGTCGGAGACGGCGTCAATGACGCGCCGGCCCTGACTCAGGCCAATGTCGGCTTTGCCATTGGGGCGGGCACGGACGTCGCGATCGAGAGCGCCGACGTGGTGTTGATGAAAAGCGACCCTTATGACGTCGTGGGCGCGATCGAGCTGTCCCGCGCGACCCTGCGCAAGATGCATCAGAACCTGTTCTGGGCGGTGGCCTACAACGTCGCCGCCTTTCCCGCGGCGGCAGGTGTCTTTTATCCCTTTGTCATCAGCCCCGAAGTGGCCGCACTCGCCATGTCGGGGAGTTCGGCCTTGGTGGCGGTTAACGCCATGCTGCTGAAACGAACGCGGCTGGAGGGCATTCATGCCGCGCCCCGCGAAGCCTGACGTTGAAGAATGGCTCGCGGGACTTGTCACCGAACGAGCCGGTGACCATCGTCGGCGCCGGGCTGGCCGGGCTGGCCTGCGCCATCGTGCTGGCCCGCGCTGGCCGACCGGTGATCGTGCGGGAATGGCACAAGACGGTCGGAAGCCGCTTCCACGGCGACTTTCAGGGCCTGGAGAACTGGAGTGACGGTCAGGACGTTCTCGACGAACTGCGCGCCGCCGGCGTCGAGACAAGCTTCGAGGCTCATCCCGTCCGCGAAGGGACTGCCTATGACGCCTGGGGCAAGGACTATCCGATCCGCGGCGACCGGCCGCTCTACTACCTGGTGCGTCGGGGAGGCCACGGCGGCAGCCTGGAGTTCGCCCTGCTCAAGCAGGCCATCGATGCCGGCGCCGAAGTGCGGTTCGGCGACCGCGTCGCGAATCCGGTCGGGTCGACCGTTCTCGCGGTCGGGCCAAGGACCGCCGACGCCATCGCTGCCGGCTACGTCTTCGCGACCGATCGGCCGGACGGGAACTGGATCGCCTTCAACGATCGGCTTGCGCCGCTCGGATACGCCTATCTCTTGATCCACGCCGGCCGCGGCACGGTTGCGAGTTGCATGTTCACCGGCTTCAAGCGGCAAGCCGAGCATGTCGAGCGTACGGTGGCCTTCTTCCGCGAGAGGGCGGGGCTCGAGATGCGTAATCCCAAGCCATTCGGCGGTTTCGCCAACTTTCGCCTGCCGCGCACCGCCGTACAGGGAGGGCATCCCGTCGTCGGGGAGCAGGCCGGGTTCCAGGACGCGCTGGCGGGCTTCGGCATGCGCTATGCCCTGCGCTCGGGCATTCTCGCAGCCCGCAGCCTTATCGAGGGAACTGACTACACGCGGCTCTGGCGCCAGGAGCTTCTGCCGCTGCTCAGGACCGGGGTCTGCAACCGCTTCATCTTCAACAGCGTGGGCGCACGGGGCCGGCGCTGGGCGCTGCGCGGGATGAGCCGCTCCGATACTGCGGCGAAGCTGCGGCGGCTTTATCGGCCGTCGGTCCTGACCCGTCTCGTCTACCCGCTTGCAATATGGCGCTACCGGGCGCCGCTCGGCGATCCGAGTTGCGACCATGTGGCCTGCGACTGTATCTGGTGCCGTCACGGCGCAGGCCATGCCACGACGGTCCCCGCTTAACCCGTCCTGCCGGAGAAGGAGTGGATCCTGCAATGGAAGTCATCGATTTGAAGGACCGGAAAGGCCTTGTGGTCGGCATCGCCAACGAGCACAGCGTTGCCTGGTCGGCGGCCCAGCATTTCCGGAACGCAGGGGCCGATCTGGCCATGACCTATCTTAACGACAAGGCCAATCATTCTCCGGGACTAAACAGCTAACCGATTTTGACCACGCCGTTCGCGAGAAACGCGTAGGGCGGCAGATCGAGATTCCGGGGCGCCGGTCCCTTCCGAATCCGTCCCGCGGTATCGTAATGCGAGCCATGGCAGGGACAGTACCAGCCACTCCATTGACCGAGCGGATCGCCGCTCTTCTGCCCCAGCGGGATGCAGCCGAGATGGGTGCAGACACCGATCACGATCAACCATTCCGCACGCTTGACGCGCGAAGCGTCGGTCGCCGGGTCGATAAGATCGGGATTGTCGTCATCCGCCCGAGCACGGGCAACCTCGTCCGCGGTCCGGCGAACGATGAACAAGGGGCGGCCGCGCCATTTCACGGTGAGACGCTGGCCCGGCTCGACCGGTTTGAGGTCGACCTCAATACTGGCGGCAGCGCGCACGTCAGCCGCCGGCCGCATGCTTTCGAGCAAGGGCCAAAGCGCAAGCCCGGTGCCGACCGCCGCCGCCGAGCCGGCCGTCAGGACCAGGAAATCGCGCCTCCCGGACAGCCCGTCACCGGCGTCGTTTGCGGTTTCGACCGGATCGAAGGACATATCGGTTCTTTCTGTCGCTTGGTAGGTCGTGCCGGCCCAGTATTCGGGCCGGTCTTGGCAAGTTCCTATTCAGCCAGACCCAAGCAAAAGATACTGGGTCCGACTGCTCTTTCATTGTGCCAGATTTTTGTCCCAGAAACGGTCTAACTTCTGCCGCCAATCGGGATCCGCCGTTTTCTCGAAATTGCGACGGTCGACGGTGGGCGCCTTGCCGAAGGCCGGCCCGGATGTTTTGAGCACATATATTTCGTGATCTTTGGTGACCCGCAGGTCCTTCCACCGCACGGCCACAAGCTTTTCTCGGATGCCCATAAAACCACCGTGCGAGACAAGCGCATAGGCGATTGTTTGGCGTGCAGGGTCGAGCACGAGGTCCTCTATCTCACCCACTTTCTCGTCCTTCAGCGTGCGAATCTCGGCACCTATCACGATATGGGCGCGCATCAGGCGGGTCATTCCGGTCACCGGCTGCGCGGTGTCAAGGTGTGCGCGGCGCCACGCCACACGCTGGTCCCGATTGTCGGCTTCCATACCCACCGGCTTCTGGTGTTGTTCGTAAATACTGCGCATGGTGCTCAGTACCCGCTGGCAGGATTCTTCGTCTCTACTCAATGCATACACGTATGCTGCATCGCGTAAGGAGTAAATCTTCTGGCGCGGCGTACTTTCCACGCCGTAGATATATGAACCCGTGTAGTTCGATGTCGCCGCCCTGCCGTAACCACCGGGCGGCAGCACCCCGAACCCGACTTCGGCCAGCTTCCGGTCAAACGCCTGAATGTCTTTAAGACATTGCCCGCCGATCTGGCGTCCTTCCGTCTCACGGGGCGGCAAACTCTCTCGATCTGCGGCGAGTGCGTTTGCCGAAATTGTGATTGCAAGCAGTGCCGCAACAGAAGTAAAATGAAGTTTGCTCATACGCTGTGCTGCCATCTTTCTTCTCCAGTTTTCCCGGTGGCGGCCAATGTTCGCGGCTCGCCCTCCAGCGTTCTTCGCTGCGGGATCAGACAGCTTAATCGCCCAACGGGACGGTCCGATCCGGCTGTGACAACTAAGTAGACGGCGCGGCCCGCCGTTCGTTACAGTTCGAAAGGGCTTTACCCGATTTAGGCGCGAAGATTGCTCCTTCCACTCGGACGCATATCACACGCTGTTTCTGGCGCCGCCGGAAGGATATCCTTCAGCGCCGGGGATACAATCTCGGCTGCGCACGCCAACAAGGAGCGCTGACCGAGCCCGCCGGACACTGATCGGTGCCGATGCTTTTCCCCCAAGGTTTGATGCAGATCAATTCACGACCGCTCATAGTGTGATTTACTGTTGCCTCGATATCGTTGGATGTCGGGA
>CAXBMQ010000055.1:0-12740 GCA_963977005.1 uncultured Rhodospirillaceae bacterium | reverse complement strand
CAGGGAATCACGCCGGGTAGACCGGTTCAACGGAGTTTTTCAACAGAATCGGCTAAAAGCGGACATCTGGTCGAACGCATAATGACGTCCCGTTTCAGATCGTCAGCAGACACGACATCACCGCATTGAGCGGAATGTCCACGTTCGGGGGTAACCGGGGCATCGCCGGTTTCCGCCCGGTGATTGCCCGGTGATTGCCCGGTGATCGCTCCGGCGTGCCGCGACGTATCAGTGAATAAAAAGTCGCTTCCACTGAAACGTCGTCAAACCGCGCCATTTGCCCCGCGCCATGTCTCGCAGACATCGGCGCCAGCGCAGGAAGGATCGTCATGAACAATCAGTTACGCGTGGAGCCCGGACCGGGCCAGGAATCGGTCTGGGATTACCCCCGCCCGCCGCTTCTGGAGAAGGTGAGCGCGCCCCTGCGCGTGGTTTTCGCGGGCGAAACCGTCGCCAGAACGGAACACGGTTTCCGGGTGCTGGAGACCAGCCACCCCCCGGTCTATTACATCCCGCCGGGGGACGTCCGTGCGGACTGTCTGGTCGCGGTAGACGGGCAGTCCTTCTGCGAGTTCAAGGGCGTCGCGCAATACTGGTCGCTGGATGTCGGCGGCAAACGCGCCGAAAGGGCGGCCTGGAGCTACCCCGACCCCACGGCGCAATTCGCGCCCATCCGCGACTATCTCGCCTTCTATGCGACGCGTGTCGACGCATGCTGGGTCGGCGACGCGCGCGTCCAGCCGCAGGCGGGCGATTTCTACGGCGGCTGGATCACATCGCGCGTCGTCGGGCCGTTCAAGGGCGGAGCGGGGACCCGCGGGTGGTGACGGCTTCAGGCGGCGCGCTCGCCCCGCTTCCCTGAACCTGCTCCCCCGGTCTTGTACCGGGGGAAGACAGGAAGGACGACGGACCGCCTCGAAGCTGTCATGTCATCCCCGCGCAGGCGGGGATCTCCCGAAGAGGGCGTCTGCGTCGGACAGATTCCCGCCTGCGCGGGAATGACGATCAAGCGGACAGGCGCGCCTCCGTGAACTTGGTGTCCTTGGTGCCTTGGTGTTTTGTCCGTCACCGTGACAGGTGTCCGGCGTCTTGCGCTCCGGGAGAAAGCACCCCGGTCCGGAAAGAGTCACCACCAGGACACCAAGACCGCCAAGAAGCGGGAGGCTTTCAAACTGCTGGCGTCGATAGTCCGCCGCCCTAATCGAAGCTCCGGTTCATCAGTTTTTCGGCATTGCCCTGGTAGAGCTTTTTCTGCACGTCGGCCTCGAGCTCCATCCGTTTGAGGGATTCGAACGTCTCGGCCACCGGGGCGAACGGCGCGTCGGTGGAGAACACCACGTGGTCCGGGCCGAAATAATCCATCCCCGTCGGGAAGGCCGACGACGAGCCGAACATGGCGGTGTCGCCGTAGAACATCTTGAAATATTCGCCGTGGGGTTTCTTGAGCGACGGCAGGACGTTCGAATAATCCTCGTCCTGGGTGCGCGCGCCGAGAACGGCGAGGCCCGCGCCGACGCGTTCCTCGAAATAGGGGATCATGCCGCCCAGGTGATGGGTGAGAATCTTGATCTTCGGATAGCGGTCGAACAGCCCCCACAGCACGAGCCGCACCATGGCGACCGATGTTTCGTAGGGCCACCCCAAAGCCCACCAGATCTCGTAGCGGGATTTTTCCTCCGCCGCGTAGTCGGTCATGTCGGAGGTGCGCGCCGGGTGCATCCAGATCGGCAGGTCGTATTCCGCCATGGCGGCGAAGACCGGCTCGTAATCCGCGTGGTCGAGCGGGCGCCCGCCGACATTGGTGAAAATCTGCACGCCGACCGCGCCGAGATCGCGCACCGCGCGGTGCAGCTCGTCCATGGTCTCGTCCATCGAATGCATGGCGAGCGCGGCGACGAAACCCGGGAACCGGTCGGTGTTCTTTTCCACCATTTCGGCCATGGTGTCGTTGCCGATGCGCGCAAGCTCGATGCCCTGTGCGGGCGTGGTGATGTCTTCGAGCGGCGGGTTGGGCAGCGAGATGATCTGGCGGTAATCGCCGAACGGGTCCATCGCGCGGAACCTTGCATCGAGGTCGTGGACCTCCGTCACGGTCTGCATGCGCTTGCCGATATTGCCGAGTTTCGGCGCGATCTCGCTCATCCGCTTGTAAAAATCGCCCGGGAAAATATGGGTGTAGATATCGACGTACATGAACGCTCCCCGCGGTTGTTTTTCATACCTGTTTTGTCGAGATTAGCGTATCCGCGGCGGGACGAACATACCTGCCCGCCGGATCGATCTGCGAGGCGGGCGTACCGGACGGGGCGGCGTGCGGGCCAGGGCGCAGACTTCGAGCGCCGGTCCTCGTTAACCAGAAAACAAAAATGGCTGGGCTTTGACCGGTTTGTGGCTTAACGACGATCAAAACAAACCTGCCGCCCACCCTGCCGATGCAGGGGAGTCCGAATAACAAATCACCACGCCGGTCGCCGTGGCCACGACTGCCCGGTGCCAAAACAGGGAATCCATCACGATGTTCAACCGCAACCGGGTCATTGCCCTTGCCGTCTCCGCGTTTTGTCTCGTCGCCATTCAGGGCACGGTGGGCGCCGCCATCATTCAGGTCGACGAAAACCTGAACGACAACCTGGTGCCGACCGGCTTCAGCCTGACCACGACCAACACCGCCGGGCTGAGCAACGGTCGCCTGGAAGCGACGGCGGTCAACGGTTCAACCGCCCTCGCCTACAACACCCTGCCCGGCAATCTGGCTCAGGTCGACATAAGCTACCGCGCCCGTTTCGGCTACAGCTTCTGGGGCACATATACCGTGGTCTCCCTGGGCGGCCTGCCGATTACGCTGACCCACGGCGCGAATGAATTCACACATGGTCCGAACAATTTCGCGACCATCGGCGGCGGGGGCACGACCACCAGTCCTTTTAATTTTTCGACTTTCGAATACGCCATTACCGTGGTCGACGGCCAGGTCAGCTTCACCGGCACGGACACCGCGACCAACACCCAGGCGTTCAGCCTCGTCCATGCCGATGCCGGCATCCTGCTCGCCAATATCAACCAGATCAGTTTCCGCTCCCACAATACCACCGGGACCGAGCCGGTCTGGCTGGACGACATCCGTATGCAGCTGCATACCGTCGAGGTGCCGGCGCCGGGCGCGTTGTTGCTGTTCGGTCTCGGTATCGCCGGTCTCGGTTACGCCAGACGTAACCGCGCTGCCTGACCTCCGCCCGCAGAATCGGCGGCAGGACAATTCGAGACCCGCAACCGCGCGGGGCGGCCCGCCCGACGCGGTCTTTACCCCGCCCGGTCGGCGGCCAGTTTTGCGATGCTGTCGCGGTCGAGAAGTTCGATATCGCCGCGGGACTGGCCGATCCACCCGCGGCGGTGGAATTCCTGGAGCTGGCGGGAAACCACTTCGCGCGCAGTGCCCAGTTCGGCCGCCATCTGCTGGTGCGTCGCCATCACATGCGCCGTATCGCCCGCCAGTTCGAGAAGCTTCTGCGCGAGCCGGATATCGAGCCGCCCGAAGGCGATTTCCTCGACCACGGTAAACAGGTCGGTGATCCGCCGGGAATAGGCCGTGAAGATAAAGGTCCGGAAACTGACCGATTGCGAAACCAGCTGGTCGAAAACCTCGCGCGGAATCGCCACCGCCTCGACGGCGGTTTCCGCGATGCCTTCGGCGGCATAATCCTCATAGGCCAGAAGACAGGCCGTGGTCAGCACGCAGCTTTCCCCGGCATGCACCCGGTAAAGCACGATTTCGCGCCCGTTTTCCGACACCTGTTGCACGCGCACGCTGCCGTCGAGGAGCAGCAGCAGGTTCTCCGGCGATTTGCCGGGCCCGAAGATGACCGTCCCCCGGGGAACCGTCATCACCGTGCTTTTGGCGCGCAGCATGTCCGCGACCGCCGGCTCCAGCCGCGACAGCCCGGGAAAGCGCTCGATCCAGTTTTCAGCCATCGCACCGTCCTCTGTTTCGGGCCTCTGTTTCGGGCAGGCTAGGCGGTTCGCCACCGTCATGCAAAGCCGCAGCGCGCCGGGACAGGCGCGCCTGTTTCGACGCGGTGTGGACGCTGCCCAAATCCCGTTTTATCGAAAAAATCCCCGCCACGATGCGGGGTTTGGTGACTTCGTCACTGAACGAAGATCCGATCCGGGGGAGACTGGGGTATTCAATATGACAAAGGAGCAGACAATGAGCATTCGTATCGGGGACACCGCCCCGGATTTCACGGCGGACACGACGACCGGCACAATCCGCTTTCACGACTGGATCGGCGATGACTGGGTATTTTTCTTCAGCCATCCGGGCGATTTCACCCCTGTCTGCACGACCGAGATCGGCCGCACCGCCCAACTGGCCGACGAGTTCGCCAGGCGCAACGTCAAGCCGATCGGCCTGTCGACGGACGGCGTCGAAGACCACCTGAAATGGATCGACGACGTGAACGACACGCAGAACACGGCCGTCGGTTTCCCCATCGTCGCCGACCCCGACAGCACCGTGGCGAAGCTCTACGGGATGATCCACGCCCATGAAAGCGAAACGGCGGCCGTGCGGTCCGTGTTCATCATCGACCCGCGAAAGAAGGTCCGCCTGACGATGACCTATCCGATGGCGGTGGGACGGAATTTCGACGAGATCCTGCGCGTGATCGACGCCCTTCAGACCGGCGACCAGAAGAACATCGCAACACCCGCCGACTGGGTGCCGGGCGGCAAGGTGATCATCCCGTTATCCACCACGAACGCCGAAGCGGACGAGCAGTTCCCGCAGGGCTGGACCGAAATACGCCCGTACCTGCGCACGACGTCGCTCTGACGCCATCTTGACCCGCCGTCGCCGCCGCCGGGCTCACGCCCGGTTTGGTGACTTCGTCACAGACCCGGTTTTCCGCCGAGCGTATGGTTCGCCCGGAAACGAACAAGGAGATCATCCATGAAACGCAATATCGGCTCCGTCGACCGCCTGATCCGCGCGATTGTCGGCCTCGGCCTTCTCAGCCTCGTGTTTTTCGGCCCACAGACATATTGGGGATTGCTGGGCCTTATCCCCCTCGGCACGGCGGCCCTTGGCTGGTGCCCGCCCTATCGCCTTCTCGGCATCAATACCTGCGGGGTGAAGCCGCCCCATACGGGTGCCGGCGCATGATCCGGCTGTTCCTGCTGCCCGGCGACCTGGTCTGCAATGCCGTCGGCTTCGTCGGTGAAAGCGATCACCGGCAGATCCTGCGCAGCTTCGCCAACATGCTGATCTGGGGCGCGGTCGGTGTCGGCATCGCCCTCGCCGCAATGCAGTGAGCCGTGTCTCGCATGACAATCCAGGGAACGCATATGACCGAGTTTGAACGATGGGAAGGACGCTATGCGTCGCCCGAATACCTGTTCGGCAAGGGACCGAACTATTTCCTCCAGGCCTGCCGCGACATGCTGCCGGCCCATGGCAGGGCGCTTGCCGTGGCCGACGGCGAATCCCGCAACGGCGTCTGGCTGGCGGAACAGGGGCTGGACGTCGTCGCCGTCGAATTTTCGCCCGCGGCGCAGGCAAAGGCGGCGGCGCTGGCGACTGAGCGGGGCGTGGACATCGAGCTGATCGAGGCCGACGTTCACACGTGGGCCTATCCGCCGGACGCCTTCGATGTGGTCGTCGAGATTTTCACCCAGTTCAGCTCTCCCGCCGAGCGGGCGCTGAAATGGGCCGGCATGAAGAAAGCGCTCAAACCGGGCGGCCTGTTGATCCTCCAGGGCTACCGGCCGGAACAAATCGAATACGGTACCGGCGGTCCCGGCCAGCGCGAGAATCTCTACACGCGGACATTGCTGGAAAACGCTTTTGCAGGTTTCACCGACATGACATTCACGGAGGAAGACCTGGAAATGCATGAAGGCGTCGCGCACGGGGGCATGTCGGCCGTCATCGGGCTTACCGCCAGAAAATAGCCGGAAATCTCCGCCCCGCGCGGCGTCGGGAAACGGCTTTTTATGCCTTAAGTCCGCCGGGGGTTCCCGGCGCCGGCGCGTACGCCGGCCATCCGGGCGCCGGCCTTGCCGCGTTTGCCCGTGAGCGGGAAGCGCGGAAGACCGGGATTTTTGCCTGAATCGTCGGGAATTTTTACAATCGGCAGACACCGGCGCGTTGGACATTAACCTAACTTGTTGATATTTATTGATTCTGGTTCTTGGCACGTTTATTGCATGTGTTGAGGCAAGCGTTCCTGCGTGTAGTATGAAAGACTTGGGTTTGGTCAGCGAGAAAACATCAATGGTTAGAATAATTCTCACGGTACTTGGCTTGACGGCTCTGACGGCCGGCGCCGCACAGGCGCTGACGATCGATACCTTCAACACCGATCAGGTCATTTACGACAGCCTCGGCGGCGGCCCGACGTCTTCGACCGTGTCCGATGCCGCGAACATCCTGGGAACCGACCGGACGATCTCGCTCGAACAGCTCGGTCCGGGCGCCACGCCCTCGAGCATCAGCGCCAATGTCGGCACACCGGGCCTGTTGACCCTGGGCAATACCGACGCGTTCTCGGTGTCGAACATCACCTATAACGGGATCGGCGGCGCCGGTCTCGGCGGCGTGGACGTGACCGAAGGCGGCACCCTCAATGCCTTTGGCCTGCGTGTCGCATCCGGCGATTTCCCGACCAATATGATTCTGACGGTTTCCGACGGCACCAATACGTCGAGCCTGCTGATCCCGTCGCCGGCGCTGGCATTTAACGTGCCGGTCCTGTTTTCCTACGGCGCCTTTATCGGCGGCCCGGTGGACTTCACGGCGATCGATTACATCAATCTTCAACTGGTGACGACGAACCCGCAGGCGGATCTTCGCCTGGCCTTCATCGACTTCATCGGCACCACCGAGGTTCCCGAACCGGCGGTGCTGGCGGTGCTCGGTTTCGGCCTGATCGGTCTCGGCCTGGCAAGGCGCAGACCCGCCGCCTGACGCGACACGGAAATCATCGACTGAAAAAGGCCGGTCCCTGAAAACAGGGGCCGGCCTTTTTCTTTATTTTCCGGCGCCCGTCTTCAGGATTGCCCGAACCGGACAGGGCGGCCCGAAAGCCGCCCGTCGGCTGAAGCGGCCATCCGGATGACGACCGGCAGCGATCCGCTGTCCGGCTGCGTCAGGCGTCGTGCAGTCTTTTCTGGCGCGTCGCATCGAACGCCATGACCGGCGGCATGAGGAATTTCTGCACGGTCGCGGGGTCCGCCGCAGGCGCATCGCCCACCGGCCTTTCGCGCGAACCGATGGTCACCCGCTCCATCATGCGGCGCTGCGGGTAGTAGTCGTGCAGGGCGGAGTGCTGAACCGACTGGTTGTCCCAGATGACCACCATGTTGGGCTGCCACTGGTGGCGATAGTGATATTCGTGACGCAGCGTTTTCGCGTAAAGCATGTGCAGGATCGCGTCGCTTTCCTCGGCGTCCATGTTCTTGATGCGGCGCGTGAACTGCGGATTGACGAAGAGTATTTTCCGGCCGGTGACCGAGTGAACGCGCACCACCGGGTGGGTGACGGGCCGGTATTTTTCCTCCGCCAGGAATCTGTTCTTCCGGCCTTCGGGCGTATCCGGAAACAGACCCTTGAACGGTCCCAGGTCGTGCACGGCTTCCAGACCGGACAGAAAATTCTGCAACCGGTCGGACAGGCTTTCATAGATCGCGGTCATGCTGGCGAAATTGGTATTGCCGCCCCGGGCGGGCACGATCTTGGAACAGAGCGCCGTGCCCATGGGCGGACATTCGCGAAAGGTTTCGTCGGTATGCCAGACATCCGTGGGCGCCGGCGGGTTACCCTCTTTGTTGTCATAGACGATGAGTTCGGGATTTTCGTCGGTGCTTGTCGAAAACGGATGAACGGTCAGCTCGCCGAAATAGCGACCGAAACGCATGAGGTCGTCCGACGAGATCGACTGATCGGGAAACACAAGCACCCCGTGTTCGGCGTGGGCCCGGCGCAGTTCCCGCACCGTCGTGTCGTCGAGCGGCGCCGACAGGTCGATGCCGGTGATTTCGGCGCCGAGGAAAACACCCCGCCGCGCGATATCGAACGCGCGCTCCCTGGTCTGGTGGTCTTCTGCGGTCGCGGGCTTTTCTGCAGTTTGTGTCATGGCATGGCTCCCGGGGGTTTCAAACAATTCGGTCGTTCCCGGGAGGGTATATGTTCCGCTTTAACATAAACCGAGTTCATATTTATAATAACTAACCATGAATCAGATTAATTTAAGAACCGTCGATCTCAACCTGCTCACGGTGTTCAACGCGATCTACGAGTACGGCAACCTGACCCGGGCCGCCGATGCGCTGGGCATGACCCAGCCCGCGGTCAGTCATGCTCTGAAAAGATTGCGAGCGATGTTCGACGATCCGCTGTTCAGCCGGACAAAATCCCGCATGGAGCCGACCCCGTTCGCCCATGCCGTCGCCGGGACGATCTCGGACATCCTGGCCAGTATACAAAACGTTCTCGAGCCGGGGCGGGCCTTCGATCCGGCCCTGTCCGACCGCGAGGTCCGCATCGGCCTGCTGGATTACGGCATGGTGCTCTTTGCGCCGAAGGTCGCGGCCTTCGTGACCGCGAATGCGCCGTCGTTGAAAATCGATTTCCGGCACGTCGAGAGCAACCGGGCGGTGAGGATGATCGACGACGGCGATATCGATCTCTATATCGGCCCGCTGGACGCCCCGCCGGTCGGCTACCCGCGCGGCCTGTTGATGAAAAGCGCGCCGGTCGTTGTCGCCAGGCGCGGCCATCCGTCGATACCGCCCCGCCTGACGCTTAACGATTACTGCGCCCTCAATCACATCCGTTTCACGAACCTGACCGCCATCGACCGGGAAATCGAATCCGTCCTGGGCGAGAACGGTCTGGTGCGCCGGACCAGCCTGAAAGTCCCGCACTATTCGAGCGGCCTGTTCGTCGTCTCGCGGAGCGACCAGGTGATGACGATCTCCAGGGGCCCGGTCGAGCTCTACCGGGAGTTTCTGGCGCTCGAGCTCTATGCGCCGCCCTTCGACCTTGCGCCGAGCGAGATATCGATCCTGCGGCACCCGAGGACCGATAACGATCCGCTGCTTCTCTGGCTGTGGGACCGGATCCGGTCCTTCGGTCCGCCCGCCGATCCAACCGACGATTCACCCGCCGGCTCGTCCCCCGGCTCGTCCCCCGGCTCATCCCCCGACTCATCCCCCGACTCATCCACGGTCGCATAACGGTTGCCGACACCGCCCGGCCGAGACGAAAAGAGCGGCCCCGTCGTCATGACGGGACCGCCCTTTTATTCAGCTCTGCAAACCGCCCGTCAGCTCGGGTCGGGGGTGGTGCGCAGATACGGCTTGTGCTCGGTAAAGCCCTTGGGGAACTTCTCCGCCGCATCCTCGTTCGACACCGAGGTGACGATGATCACGTCCTCGCCGGGAGTCCAGTTCACCGGCGTCGCCACCGGTTGCGCCGCGGTCAGCTGCATCGAATCGACGACCCGCAGGATCTCGTCGAAATTGCGGCCCGTCGTCATCGGATAGGTGATCGACAGCTTGACCTTCTTGTCCGGCCCGATCACGAAAACGGTACGGACGGTCTGGTTGTCCGCCGGCGTGCGGCTGTCGGGATCGCCGCTCGCGCCGGCCGGCAGCATGTCATAGAGCTTCGCCACCTTCAGGTCGGTGTCGCCGATGATCGGGTATTTCGGCGCGGTTCCCTGGGTCTCCTCGATATCCTTCGCCCAGGCCTCGTGGTTTTCGACGCCGTCGACAGACAGGCCGATGATCTTGACGTTACGCTTTTCGAATTCGGGCTGCAGCTTCGCCATGTAGCCGAGCTCGGTCGTGCAGACCGGGGTGAAATCCTTCGGATGCGAGAAAATGATCGCCCAGCTGTCGCCGATCCAGTCATGGAACTTGATCGGTCCCTGGGTTGTCTGGGCTTCGAAATCGGGTGCGATGTCGCCTAGTCGCAATGCCATCACGGTTTCCTTTCGGGTTAAGGGGCGTCCCTGCCCTGCGACTGAGGTATGCGGGTGGGGGGCCGGTGTCAACAAATCCGGCTGCGCGACGGCGGTACAACACCTGTGTGTTCTGACGAAAAGTTTACCCGGTTGGTGCTCGCCGCATCCTATATGTTACGTAGATTGTTCAACGCCGGCTGCCGAACCCGTCGGTCAAACTGGGAAACATCCATGGATATTGCCGCGCCAAACACGGTCGCGCCCCTCGACACATCGAAATTCCGCGACCCGCGGCGTACCGCCGGCGGCGAGACGCGGGCGTCGGTGGCGCTCAAGGCCCTCAATACGCTGTGGATCAACACGGGCACGCTGTGCAATCTGACCTGCGTGAACTGCTATATCGAATCCAGCCCGACCAACGACCGGCTGGTCTATATCAACACCGCGGAAGTCCGCGCCTATCTCGACGAGATCGCGGCCAACGGCCTGGGGACCGGGGAAATCGGGTTCACCGGCGGCGAGCCCTTCATGAACCCCGACATGATCGACATCCTCGATCTTACCCTGTCGCGCGGGTTTCGCGCACTGGTGCTGACCAATGCGATGCGCCCGATGGCCAAGGTGCGGGACCGCCTGCTCGCCTTGCGCGAAAAATACGGCGATGCGCTGGTGCTGCGGGTCTCGATCGATCATTACGACCAGGCGCTCCACGAAAAGGAACGCGGCCCCCGGTCGTGGCAGCCTGCGATCGACGGGCTGACATGGCTGTCGGAAAACGGCTTCAACATCAATGTCGCCGGCCGCACGTTCTGGGACGAGACCGAGGCCGACCTGCGCGCGGGGTTCGGTGAGGTGTTCGCGGAACATGGCCTGACCATCGATCCGCAGAACCCGGTCGACCTGGTGCTGTTCCCCGAAATGGACGAGATGGCCGACGTCCCCGAAATCACCACCGCCTGCTGGGGCATCCTGGACGTCTCGCCCGAGGCGATGATGTGCGCCAGCTCGCGCATGGTCGTCAAGCGCCGCGGCGCGGAAAAGCCCGTCGTGATGCCGTGCACGCTGCTGCCCTATGACGAACGCTTCGAGATGGGCGAAACCCTGGCGGAAGCCGCCGCCGACGTGCCCCTGAACCACCCCCACTGCGCGAAATTCTGCGTGCTGGGCGGCGGGGCGTGCAGCGCGGGATAGGTTTTTTCCACCTGCCGCCATTGCACATACTTTTGTCACCCCGGCCTTGTGCCGGGGTCCAGTCTTTCAGGCCCGACCGGCGTCTGGATCCCGGCACAAGGCCGGGATGACAATTGAGGATATGTTGCCGCCTTCGCCGGAATGACTCCTGACTACAGATTCCTCCCCAGCCACGCGAACATTTTCGCCATCGAATCCTCGGTCGCGGCGGCGCGGTAGCCCTGCGGGTTGTGGAAATTCTGGAACGCGTGTCCCGCCCCGTCATAGGAATGGAATTCGTGGGCAATGCCGAGCTCGGTGAGCTTTGCGTCGATCTTCGCCACGTCGTCGGGGGACGGGTTCTGGTCGTCCGCGCCGAAGAAGCCGATGGCGGGGCCGCGCAAGGCCCCGAGCTTGTCGAACGGCGGCGCATCGCCCGAGCCCATCGCCTTGAACATGTTGCCGCTGTAAAAGGCGACATTGCATTTGAACGCCTCTATCGACGCGGCGCCGAGGAACGACACGCGCCCGCCCATGCAATGGCCGGCGATACCCATGCGGTCATTGTCGACACTGTCCAGGCCCTGGAGCAGGCCGACCGTGGCGTTGAGATCGGCGACGATCTGGTTGTCGTCCAGGTTCTTGATCGATTCCCGCGTGTCCTCGCCCTCGGGACGGCGGTGATGCAGGTGCGGCGTGGCGGCGACATAGCCATGCCCGGCAAGGTCCTGCACGAACTTCGTCGTTGCCGCATCGTTGCCGGCGCGATGATGGGCGACGACGATCGCGGGATGCGGCCCCGGCGCGGCCGGTTCGTCGATGAAGATATCCATGTTGCTGCCGTCGACGGTCAGCGATTCCCAGCGGGCATTGGACGCCATTTTCTTCTCCCCTGATCGGTTGCGTAATGCGATCCCCGGGTTATAGACGGCGGCGCTCCGCCGTCCAACCGTGATATGCCAACAGCCATATGGACCTGCCCGCCGCGGACCGGCATATTGTTGAGCAATCAACAATTACGGACGGAAGCGATCCGTGAGACTGGGAGACATCCTTCGGCTGGCGGCGCAGCGCGACCCGCGCCGGATCGCCATGATCGCCGGCGACCGGCAGATCGCCTTCGCCGACTACGACGCGGCGGCGAACCGCTTCGCGCATCTGCTGCTCGATGCCGGGATAACGAAGGGCGACCGCATCGCGACCGTGCTGTTCAACGGACCGGAATACTGCATCGCCCATTTCGGCAATGCGCGGGCCGGCAGCGTGCTGGTGCATATCTCGCCGATGTATGCCGCCCCGGAAATCGCCCGTATCGTCGAACGGACGCGGCCGAAGGTTCTGGTGATCGAAGCCGCCATCGCCGACAAGATCGACGCGGTGCGCGACCGGCTGACATCGGTCGAGCGCGTGATCGTGGTCGACGAGGAAACCCCGGGCGCGGTTCTGACGCAGGAATTCGAGGACGCCATCGCCGGTTTCCCGTCTGCCGACCCGGAAATCGACATCGACCCCGCCGACCCGGTCGCCATGACGTTTACCGGCGGGACCACGGGCGAGCCCAAGGGCGCTGTCGTCAGCCACAATGCGCGCTTCGTGTCCGCGTGG
>CAXBMQ010000054.1:0-13828 GCA_963977005.1 uncultured Rhodospirillaceae bacterium | reverse complement strand
GGCAATGACCTTGCGTTCGGCCAGCGTCAGATATGCGACGGCACCGAGCAGCGGCACGATAATCAGCAGCACGTACCCGGCGATTTCGAGCCCGGGCAAGAGGTATATGTTCCAGAAGTCAGCCATCGGTGCCGGTCTTCTCCGCGGTTCCGGTAAACGCTTCCGTGCAGGCTGCCATCGTCGCAGAGGCGCGGCTGATCGGATCGGTCATGTAGAAATTCGTAATCGGCGATACAAAGGCGGTATCGTCCATCACGCCGGCGTCGCCGAAACTTGCCCAGTCCGAAGGGGCGACAGTATCGAGCTGATCCAGCACCGGCGCGATTTCCGCCATCCGGGCCCGGACCTGTCCAAGATTGTTGTAGGGCAAGGTCTTGCCAAGCACCTCGGACAATGCGCGCAGAATGGACCAGTCTTCGCGGGCATCGCCCGGCGGGAACGTGGCCCGGCGCCCGCGCTGAACGCGGCCCTCCGTATTGACGTAGGTGCCTTCCTTTTCGGTATAGGCAGCACCCGGCAGGATGACATCGGCGACATGCGCGCCGGCATCGCCGTGATGGCCCTGGTAGATCACAAAGGCGTTGGCGAGCTTCGCCGTATCGATCTCATCCGCCGCCAGCAGGTAGACGACCTCTATATCGCCCGATGCTGCGCCGTCCAGAATGCCGGCGACGTCCCTGCCGCCTGCGCCCGGCACGAGGCCGAGATCGAGCCCGCCGACGCGCGCCGCCGCCGTATGCAGGACGTTAAATCCGTTCCAGTCTTCGCCGATCATGCCTGTGGTATCCGCAATGTCGCGGGCTGAGGCAAGAACAGCCGCGCCGTCGCCACGGGCCAGCGCGCCCTGCCCAACAATGATCATCGGGCGTTCCGCGTTTTTCAGCACGTCACAGAATTCGTGCGTACCGTCGGCAATTTCCTTGAGCGTCTGCGGTCCGGCACCCAGATGGGCGTAGCGGTAGGTCAGATCCACGGCCTCGCCCACCAGACCGACCTTAAACCCGCCGGCGACCATACGTTTGCGAAGCCGCGCATTGATGATCGGTGCTTCGAGCCGCGGGTTGGCGCCGACGATCAGGCAGGCATCCGCATCCTCGATACCCGAAATCGTGGTGTTGAACGTATAACCGGCGCGCGCGCCGGCCGTCAGCTTCGCGCCGTCCTGCCGGCAATCGATATTCGGCGACCCGAGCGCCGCCATCAGATCCTTCAGCGCCGTCATGGCCTCGGCATCGCATGTGTCGCCTGCAATCGCGGCAATCTTCGCGCCATCGAGACCGCGCACCTTGCCGCCAATGGCGTCGAACGCATCGTGCCAGGACGCGGGCTGCAGCTTGCCATCCACCTTCACATAAGGCTTGTCGAGCCGCTGGCGGGCGAGACCGTCACAGGCATAGCGGGTCTTGTCCGAAATCCATTCTTCGTTGACGTCTTCGCTCAGCATCGGCAACACGCGCAGAACCTCGCGGCCCCGGCTGTCGACCCGGATATTGCTGCCGACCGCGTCCATCACGTCGACGGATTCGGTCTTGGTCAGCTCCCACGGCCGTGCCTCGAAGGCATAAGGCTTGGACGTCAGCGCGCCGACCGGGCACAGATCGATGATATTGGCCGACAGTTCGGACGAAATCGCCTTTTCGACATAGGTGCCGACTTCCATGTTTTCGCCGCGGCCTGTCGCGCCCAGAACTTCAACCCCGGCAACCTCGGTCGAGAACCGGATGCAGCGCGTGCAGTGGATGCAGCGCGTCATGTGGGTTTCCACGAGGGGCCCGAGATTCTTGTCGGTAACCGACCGCTTGTTTTCCTTGAACCGCGAATGATCGAACCCGTAAGCCATCGCCTGGTCCTGCAGGTCGCATTCGCCGCCCTGGTCGCAGATCGGGCAATCCAGCGGATGGTTGATCAGCAGGAATTCCATCACGCCGTTGCGGGCTTTCTTGACGGTCTCGGTATTGGTCTTGATGACCATCCCGTCGCCGACAGGCATCGCGCAGGACGCGATAGGCTTCGGCGCGCGTTCCATTTCCACAAGGCACATCCGGCAGTTGCCGGCAATGGACAGCCGTTCGTGGTAACAGAAGCGCGGAATTTCGACGCCGGCCTGTTCGCAGGCCTGCAGCACGGTGATGCCGTCTTCGACCTCTATTTCGGTCCCGTCGATGGTCATTTTTGCCATGAGTTCCAGTCCCCCCTCAGGCCGCGCTAAGCGAACGGTTGGAGGTGATCCGGCCTTCGACCTCGTCCCGGAAATGACGCATCAGGCCCTGAATCGGCCACGCGGCAGCATCGCCGAGCGCGCAGATCGTATGGCCTTCGATCTCATAGGACACATCAAGCAGCATATCGATCTCTTCGATCTCCGCTTCGCCCTTCACAAGGCGCTCCATGACACGCCACATCCAGCCTGTGCCTTCGCGGCACGGTGTGCACTGGCCGCAGCTTTCATGTTTGTAGAACTTGGCAAGCCGCGCGATGGCAGCAATGACGTCGGTCGACTGGTCCATCACGATGATGCCGGCGGTGCCGAGACCCGATTTGACTTCCTTCAGGGCATCGAAATCCATCAACACCGTGTCACAGATCGATTTCGGCAGCAGCGGTACGGACGATCCGCCGGGAATAATCGCCTTCAGATTGTCCCAGCCGCCGCGCACGCCGCCGGCATGTTTCTCGATAAGCTCCTTCAGCGGGATGCTCATCTCTTCTTCGACATTGCAGGGATTGTTCACGTGGCCCGAGATGCAGAACACCTTGGTGCCCGTATTGTTTTCCCGCCCGAACCCCGAAAACCAGGACGCGCCCCGGCGGCAGATCGTCGGTGCAACGGCAATGGTCTCGACGTTATTGATCGTCGTGGGGCAGCCGTACAGGCCGGTATTGGCCGGGAAAGGCGGCTTGATCCTCGGCTGGCCTTTTTTGCCTTCGAGGCTCTCGAGAAGCGCCGTTTCCTCGCCGCAGATATAAGCGCCTGCGCCGCGATGAACGTAAATATCGAAATCGTAGCCTGAGCCGCTGGCGTTTTTCCCGATCAGGCCCGCATCGTAAGCCTGCTGAACCGCGGCATCGAGAATACCGGCCTCGTAATGAAATTCGCCGCGTACGTATATGTAGGCTGCGATGGCGCCCATCGCGAACCCGGCAACAAGGCAGCCTTCGACCAGCTTGTGCGGATCGTGGCGCATGATTTCGCGGTCCTTGCACGTGCCCGGCTCGGACTCGTCCGCATTGACGACCAGATAAGCCGGACGCCCGGTATCTTCCTTCGGCATGAACGACCATTTCAGGCCGGCGGGGAAACCCGCGCCGCCCCGTCCGCGCAAACCGGATTCCTTCATCTCGTCGATAATCCAGTCACGGCCCTTGGAGAGAATTTCCTTCGTGCCGTCCCAGTCTCCGCGCGTCTTCGCCGCGTCGAGACCCCAGTCCTGGAGCCCGTAGAGATTGGTAAAAATACGGTCCTTATCGCTCAGCATCGCGATTACTCCCCCGCCCCGGTCAAAGTGGTCGGCCCGCCGGCGGGCGCTGATTTCTGTCGGTCGATCATCGGTCCAGGTTCTGGGCGTTCGCCCCTGCGGATCGCCTGGATAAGTTTGCGGGCGCTTTCGGGATCGACATCTTCGTAATAGTCGTCATCGATCCAGACCACAGGCGCATTGACGCAGGCGCCCAGGCATTCGAACTCACCAAGCGAAAATACGCCGTCTGCAGAGGTCTCGCCGACCTTGCAGCCCATTTCATCCTCGCAGGCCGACACGATATCGGCACTGCCGCGTAACCAGCAGGGCGTCGTCGTGCAGACGCGCAGCTCGTGCTTGCCGCGTGGCGTATCGTGGTACATCTCGTAAAAGGACACGACCTCGTAGACCCGGATCGGCGCCATATCCAGCATCTCGGCGATGTGATCCATCGCCGCGCGCGGCAGCCACCCGCCGCACTGGCGCTGGGCGATATCGAGCAGCGGCAGCACCGCACTGGCTTCGCGCCCTTCCGGGTACTTGGCAATGTGCTTGTCGGCGAGCGCCTGGTTTTCGGCATCGAAGGCAAAGGTTGCCGGTTGTTCGGTCATCGATCGATCTCCCCGAACACGATATCCATGGAGCCGACGATCGCGACCATGTCGGCGAGCATATGCCCTTTCGACAGGAAGTCGGTCGCCTGCAAAAACGCAAAGCCCGGCGCACGGATCTTGCAGCGATAGGGCTTGTTCGTGCCGTCGGCGACGACGTAGACGCCGAATTCGCCCTTCGGCGCCTCGACCGCCGTATAGGTCTCGCCCGCGGGTACGTGATAGCCTTCGGTATAAAGCTTGAAGTGATGGATCAGTGCTTCCATCGACTGTTTCATCTCACCGCGTGACGGCGGCGCGATCTTGTTGTCCTGGGTCCGCACCGGTCCGCCCGGCATCTCGTCGACGCACTGTTTCATGATCCGCAGCGACTGGCGCATTTCCTCGACCCGCACCAGGTAGCGGTCGAAACAGTCGCCGGTCTTACCGACCGGGATGTCGAAATCCATGCGTCCGTAGACATCATAGGGCTGCGACTTGCGCAGGTCCCACGGCACCCCGCTGCCGCGCAGCATCGGCCCCGAGAATCCCCAGTCGAGGGCGTCGTCCTTGGTGACGATGCCGACATCGACCGTCCGCTGGCGGAAAATACGGTTCTCCGTCAGCAGGGATTCGACATCGTCGATAATTTTTGGGAACTCGTCGCAGAACGTGGCAACATCTTCAAGCAGCCCCGCCGGCAGATCGCGGTGAACCCCGCCCGGCCGGAAATAGGCGGCATGAAGACGCGCACCGGAAACCCGCTCGTAGAACTCCATCAGCTTTTCGCGCTCTTCAAAGCCCCACAGCAGCGGAGTCATCGCGCCGACATCGAGCGCGAAGGCGCTGATATTCATGATGTGGTTCAGAATTCGCGTGATCTCGCTGAACAGCACGCGGATATACTGGCCGCGGATCGGCACAGCGATGCCCGCCAGTTTCTCGACCGCCAGCGCGAACGCATGCTCCTGGCACATCGGCGAAACGTAATCGAGGCGGTCGAAATACGGTACCGCCTGCAGATACGTCTTGTATTCGATCAGTTTTTCCGTCCCGCGATGCAGCAACCCGATATGCGGATCGCACCGCTCGACGATTTCACCGTCCATTTCGACGACCAGACGAAGTACACCGTGCGCCGCAGGATGCTGCGGCCCGAAATTCATCGTGAGGTTTTTGATCTCGGTTTCGGCCATCAGTCGGCTTTCTCCGCGCTGTCTTCTGCCTTCTCGTCGCCCGGCAGGATGTATTTCGCCCCTTCCCAGGGACTCATGAAGTCGAAGCTGCGGAAATCCTGGGTCAGTTTGACCGGCTCGTAGACGACGCGCTTCTGCTCGTCGTCGTAGCGCACCTCGACATAGCCGGTCAGCGGGAAATCCTTGCGCAGCGGATGCCCTTCAAAACCGTAATCGGTCAGCATCCGGCGGAGGTCGGGATGATCGGTGAAGAAAATGCCGAACATGTCCCAGACTTCGCGTTCGAACCACCCGGCGCTGTTGAACAGCTGCACCATCGACGGTACCGGCGAGCGTTCGTCGGTCGGCACCTTGAGGCGGATCCGCTGGTTATGCGACAGGCTCAACAGGTTATAGACCACCTCGAAACGCTCTTCGCGCTCCGGATAGTCGGCGGCGGTCACATCGATCAGAACCTTGAAAAGACAGTTCGGGTCGTCCCTCACCAGTTTCATCAGCCGCGCAAGGCTGTCGCGCGACGTCGTGACCATCAGTTCGCCGAGCGCGATTTCCCACGACGTTACATGCTCGCCGGCTTTGCTGGCGATGTATTCACCGAGATCGTTAAGGGCGTCGTTCATATCGCGTTCTGTCTGCCGGTCTAGCGCGCAATCGTGCTGGTACGGCGGATTTTCTTTTGCAGTTGAAGAATACCGTAGAGCAGAGCTTCCGCCGTCGGCGGGCAGCCCGGCACATAGACATCGACCGGGACAATGCGGTCGCACCCCCGGACAACGGAATAGGAATAGTGGTAATAGCCGCCGCCATTGGCGCAACTGCCCATGGAGATCACCCAGCGCGGTTCCGCCATCTGGTCGTAGACCTTGCGCAGGGCCGGCGCCATTTTGTTGGTAAGCGTACCGGCCACGATCATCACGTCCGACTGCCGCGGGCTGGGACGGAACACCACGCCGAAACGGTCCAGATCGTAGCGGCTGGCGGCGGTGTGCATCATTTCGACCGCGCAGCATGCAAGACCGAACGTCATCGGCCACAGCGAGCCCGACTGCGCCCAGGAAATCAGCTTGTCGGCCTGTGCGACCACGAAACCCTTGTCGCTAAGCTCGTCGGTAACCTGGGACAGAACCAGATTCTGTTCTGCACCCGGCTTGAGCGGTGCGTCTACTCCCATTCGAGCGCGCCTTTCTTCCATTCGTAGACAAAGCCGATCGTGAGGATGCCGAGGAAGCCCATCATCGACCAGAAGCCGAACATGCCGATATCCGAGAGCGAAATCGCCCACGGAAAGAGGAATGCGATCTCGAGATCGAAAATGATGAACAGGATCGCAACGAGATAGAACCGGACGTCGAACTGGCCGCGCGCATCGTCGAAGGCGTCGAAGCCGCATTCATACGCGGACACTTTTTCAGGATCCGGCCGCTGGCGCGCGACGATGAACGATGCGGCAAGTGCCGCAATCGCCATACCGACAGCGATCCCGATAAAGATCAGGATCGGCAGGTATTCACGCAACAAGTCTTGCATCAAGAAGCCCCAGATACACACCGCAGGATAACGGCGCATTTTGATCGTGCGGATAGTTAACGGATTTGATTAACCCGAGGTTAACAGTCCTGCCGTTAACCATCCAATTCGCTGCTTTATAGGATTAATATTATTGAATTTCAAAGCATTTGGGGCGAATCGAACAACATTAGATGGCGTAAGGCAGCACCCCGCTCATAAACCGCCATCGCAAAATTGCCGATTTGCGCATCTGCGCGAATAACAAGCGCAAATCAGCAATCATCCCGCCCGCCGGTCACGCCCCGGGCGGGGCATAGCCGCACTCGGCCATCCTGGGCCGGTCGGCCAATAGTCTGTCCCCGATCCGGTTGTCGGCCACCGTCAGACTGCCCGCCCATCGCGCGATCAGGGCATCGAGTCTCCCGGTATCGATGACGCTGTGCAACGGCGTGTCTGCGCGACGCCCGATATCCGCCATGATTCGCATATAGGTCACTTCTCCACCGTGATAATAATCGAGAAATTCGCAATCGCGGCCCGAGATCGCGGCGACAGACGTATAATCGAGAAAACGGGGATGGCGCGCTGTCATGCGCTTCCGCCATTCGTCGAGATAACCGTAGCGTCCCGACCCGCGTAGTCGTTTGAGCATGAACTCAGGAAGGGGTGCGGCGATCAGCGTCAGGTTGATCCCGGCCGCCGCCATCTCCCGGGCATACAGATCGACAAACTGCATCGCCTCCAGGTTGAGGTGGCAGTCGTGTTTCCAGACCGAAGTCCCCTTTTCGATTTCCGCGATGCCCACATCCAGACGGCGTGGTGCCCTGGGCCGCGGTCCGTCAAGGTGCTTGTACAGCGAACCGTCCGGCCCGAACGCGACGTCCAGACTGCGTTGCACGCCGAGTCCGAAAAGACGGACGCCCTGCCGGCTTCGCTCGGCGCCGCCGGTGCCCCAGTTCAGGAAATCGCTGAGGCCGATGACCTTCTTCGCGGCAATCAGCTGAAAGGGAACGAGCCCCCTCTGAACCGCTGCACCTGCCGCCCACGGCACGGTCACCGGGCGACGGAGATTTTTCCTGAAACGCGCGCTCGACGCGCAGAAGTGGAAGAAATCCATGAACCAGACCAGGTGTTTCGGT
This sequence comes from uncultured Rhodospirillaceae bacterium, assembly GCA_963977005.1. Classification (GTDB taxonomy): domain Bacteria; phylum Pseudomonadota; class Alphaproteobacteria; order MPNO01; family UBA830; genus CAXBCP01. The sequence continues at coordinate 5,936 of CAXBMQ010000054.1, read as the reverse complement.
TTATGGAGCCGCAGCAATGCGTCCGTAACGGCGAACGCTTCCGTGGGACTGCGCACCTCACCCCCGGCATTGTAAAACCCGGCTTTGAAAAAATAGTCCCTGACCTGCAACGAGCGGGAAGAACCGATGACGGTAACGTCCGGAGCCGACTGCCCGTATCCGGCTTTCTTGTAGGCCCCGACCGAGTGGACGAAACCGTTATAAAGCCCGCCGGTAGCGCGCTGTTCGCGAACGATCCGGTCTATGCCCGCATATTCTCCTACGGCCTCCAGCGTCAGCAGATTGAAGACGAAGCTGGCGACCAGCAAAGCCCCCGGCGTGACCAGTAACGCCAGATAACACATCCATCTGCTTTTGCGCGGCAATTCAGGCATTCAAAACTGGAAGTAGAGGAATTCGACAGGTCTCGATTGATAGACGATCGCGATCGCCGAGATTGCGCCGATCAGAATCGCCGTGACCGCATTCGGCGACCAGTATGGTCCCGAAATGCCTGCGCGGCCAGGCATCCCGGTAGCGGGGGCCTGCCGACGCATCCATTCGTAGACATTCGGCGCGAGGAACGACACGGCGGCTGCGACCACCATCCAGAACCGGACGTTCAGCGACCACGCGCCATTGCTGTACTCGAAGCCGACATTCAACATAAGCGTTTCCCAGTCCCCGACACTCAGATACCGCGCGAAACCAAGCTTCAGGCCGTTCAGCCCCGCCATTTCCCGATAAACCGCCAGGGCTGTCCCCAGATCGTTCACCCGAAACGGCACCCAGGCGACGACCACGGCGGTGAACGTCAGTCCCCACGCCGCAATTCGGTAAACGGGATGACCGGACCCCGATAACGAACATCGGCGCCACAGGTGGTTCGCGACGATATAAAGACCGTGGAGCCCGCCCCACAGAACGAAAGCCCAGGCGGCCCCATGCCACAACCCGCCAAGAAGCATGACGATCATAATATTCAGATAGCGTCGTACCGGGCCGCGATGCCCGCCGCCAAGTGAGAAATACAGGTAATCACGGAGAAACCGGGAAAGAGTAATGTGCCAACGGCGCCAGAATTCGATGATACTCGAAGCCTTGTACGGCGAGTAGAAATTCAGCGGAAGGCGAATGCCGAACATGCGTCCCAGCCCCACGGCCATATCGCTGTATCCTGAAAAATCGAAATAGATCTGGAACGTGAATGCCAATGCCCCGTACCAGCAATCGACAAACGTGGGAATGTTCCCGGGGCCCGCTTTATCGAAAATGTCATCCGCGATCTCGCCCACGTTGTCGGCAATCAGCAGCTTTTTCGCCAAACCCAGAAAAAAGATCGTCAGCCCGATGCAGAGATTCACGACGATCCGTCGCCCGGCCGGCGACAACCGCGCCAGTTGCGGAAGGATTTCGTGGTGATGAACAATCGGCCCGGCGATCAGCTGCGGAAAAAATCCAACGAAAAACGCATAGCGCAAAAAGGACCGCACCGGTTTGTGCCCCCGGCTCACATCGATCAGATAGGCGATTTGCTGGAACGTATAGAACGAGATTGCGAGAGGCAGAACGAAAGCCGGCAGCGGCAATGCCTCTACCCGGATGAGGTTCAGGTTTTCGACAATAAAGTCGGCATATTTGAAGACAGCCAGCAGACCCAGATTAAAGGCGATGCCCCAAGCCAGAAGAGAACGTCCCGGCCCCGTGGACAGCCGTTTTCCGATCGCAAAATTCACGCAGATCGACGCGGCGATCACAAGGAGATACTGGGGCGTATGCCACCCGTAGAAAAACGCCGACGCCGCGACCAGAAACACCAGGGCGGCGTTCAGACCGGCACAACGGTGCAGGATCGTAAACGCCGCCCAGACCAGCGGCAGAAACAGGAAGAGAAACGGTACCGACTGAAAGAGCATCAGGACGCCTGTGAAATCCGGCCGGGCCGCCTCACGCAGTGCATTCAGCTAGGCCGAAGACCACACAACGAGACCGGGCGAACGGGTATCGCTCTACCTGAGCATACCCGCATGCCCAACTCTGCGCGGGCGCAGATGCCCGACGTCAGGATTTCGCCGCGTTATCTATCAGCTCCAGAAGCTTCGGCGGCGACATCGGCAGCGACTGCGGCCGGATACCGATGGCATTGCCGATCGCGTTGCCGATCGCGGCCATGGTCGGCACCACCGGGACCTCCCCGACCCCACGCAGGCCGAACGGATGGCGCGGGTTCGGCACCTCGACGATAACCGTGTCGATCATCGGCACATCCGAGGTCACCGGCATCCGGTAGTCCAGGAAGCTCGCGTTCTGCAGGCGGCCGTCGTCGCCATAGACGTATTCCTCGTTCAGCGCCCAGCCGATTCCCTGTACGGCACCGCCCTGGTACTGGCCTTCGACCTGCAGCGGGTGGATTGCCTTGCCGGCGTCTTCCACGACGGTGTAGCGCGTGACGTCGGTCCGGCCGGTTTCTTCGTCGACCTTTACGTCGACGATGTGCAGCCCGAAGCCAGGCCCGGCACCCGTCACATTCATCGACGTGCTGGCCGTCACCGCACCATGGGACATCGTGGTCTGTTTAGTGATGTCGGCGATCGACAGGGGCTCGAAATCGCCGACATTCCCGCTCGCCGGGCGGCACTGGCCGTCTTCGAAAACGACCGCGTCTTCCGGCACATCCCATATCTCCGCGGCCCGCTTGACGAACTGCGCAATACATTCGCGTGCATTGTCGACCACCGTCATTCCGACGGAATAGGTCGTCCGGCTGCCTGCCGTCACACGGTTGAAGCCGAGCGAGTTGGTGTCGGCCATCGTGATCCGCACCTTGTCGACCGGAATGCCCAGTTCCTCCGCGGCCATCATGGCAATCGATATGCGCGAGCCCGCTACATCGGCCGTCCCGGTAATGATCGTCACCGAGCCGTCGGGTGCGATGTTCATCGAGGTCGATGTCTCGCCGCCCCGGTTGAACCAGAAACCGGACGCAACGCCCCGCCCCTGTCCTTCGGGCACCGGCGATTGATAGTGCTCGCAGGCCTTGGCCGCCTCGAGGGTTTCGACGAACCCGATGGGGCCAAGAGTCTCGCCGTAGATCGTGGTGTAGCCTTCCGTCGCGGCGTTCTTCAGCCGCATGTCGATCGGGTCCATACCGATTTTCCTGGCAAGCTCATCGATCACACCTTCAACGCCGAACACGATCTGCGGCACACAGGGCGCACGGAACGAGTTCACCTTGGGCCGGTTGGAAACCACCTCGAAGGATTCGATATAGACGTTTTCCAGGTCGTAGCGCGTGAACATGGCGTTCGGCGCGTTGAAGTACATCGAGCCGGTAAAGATCCCCGTCTGGAACACCAGTTCGCCCTGGGCGGCCGTGATCTTGCCGTCCTTGGTGCAGCCCATCTTGATCTTGTAGCTTGTGCCCGATACCGGGCCAGTCCCCCGAAAGACTTCGCCGCGGCTGAGAACCATCTTGACCGGCCTGGTGGCTTTCTTCGAGAGCTGAATGGCAATCGGTTCCGGATAGAAGCCGGTCTTGCCGCCGAAGCCGCCACCGAGTTCGGACTGCTGAACATTGATTTTCGCAGCATCGATCTTGAGCACCGCGGACAAGCGGTCGCGATAGACGAACGGCGCCTGCGTGCAGCACCACAGTTCGACCTGTCCATCTTCGGAATATTCCGCGACGCAGCCCTGCGGTTCGATGTAGCCCTGATGCATCGGCTTGGAATCGAACTCGCGTTCGACAATGAAGTCGGCTGCGGCGAAGCCTTCTTCGATATCGCCCATCTTGCTGACCATGCGCTCGGTTACGTTGGTCGGGGTATCGTTGGGCTCATCCAGACCCTTGGTCCGGATATGATCGTGCAGGATCGGAGCGCCCGGCTTCATCGCATCGACCGGGTCGATCACGTGCGGCAATACTTCGTAATCCACCTTGATAAGTTTCAGCGCGCGCTTGGCGATCGCCTCGGTGGTGGCCGCGACCGCGGCGACCGGGTGGCCGTCGAACAATGCCTTCTCGCGCGCCATGGCGGTGCGTGTCATGTCACCGGCGGCGCTGCCCGGCGGCAGGTCGGGAAAATCGTCGCGCGTTACCACGGCCTTCACCCCGGGAAGGGCTTCTGCCGCGGAAACGTCGATCGATTTGATGATCGCATGCGCATGCGGGCTGCGCAGGATACGGCCATACAGCATACCCGGCAGGAAGAAATCGGCACCGAACTTGGCGCGCCCCGTCACCTTGTCGAGGCCATCCTGTTTGACCGGGTTTGTCCCGACAATGTCGAGTTCCCGGTTAGCGTCGAACTTCGAATCTTCGAGAATGGTCGCCATGATCAAGCTCCTCTCATTTCTTCCGCCGCCGCCATCACGGAGCGAACGATTTTGTCATACCCGGTGCAGCGGCACAGATTGCCGGCAAGCCAGAACCGAGTTTCGGTCTCTGTCGGGTTCGGGTTCCGTTCCAGAAGCGCCTTGGCGGCAATCAGCACGCCCGGCGTGCAAATACCGCACTGAAGGCCGTTGAGCTCCAGAAAATTGCGCTGCAGGGGGTGCAGTTCGTCGCCCTTGGCCATACCCTCGATGGTCTCTACCGATTTTCCGTCGGTTTCGACTGCGAGCACCAGACAGGAACACACAAGTTCGCCGTCGAGGATGACGCTGCACGCGCCGCAGTCGCCGGTCGAGCAGCCTTCCTTGGTACCCGTCAGTTCAAGCTCGTTACGCAGTACATCGACCAGGGTCTGTCCCGGTTCGCACAGGAATTCGTATTCGTCGCCGTTTACCGACGTGGTTACATGAGCCTTTTTCGCCATCAGTTTGCCTTTGCCCTTTCCAGCGCCTTTTCGACCGCGCGACGCGCGATCACGCCTGCCGTCTTGATCCGGTATTCCTTGGTGCCGCGTTTGTCGCTGATCGGGTTGCACGCAGCGCGGACCGCCGCGACCATGTTCTCCATCGCCGCATCGTCCAGCCTGGTGCCGATCAACGCGTCCGCCGCATCCGCTACGAGCAGGGGCCGGGGTGCGACGGCGCCAACGGAAATTCTTGCCGCCGTGCAGACGCCGCTATCGTCGAGCGTCAGATTTGCGCCGACACCGACGACGGCGATATCCATCTCGGTGCGCGGCGTCAGGCGCAGATAGCAGTCGCCGGAATGCGCCGGTCGCGCGGGAAACCCGAACGACACGATAAACTCGCCGTCGCCGAGAGAAGTCTTGCCGGGGCCGGTAACGATATTCTCGACCGCATCTTCACGGGTTCCGTTCGGCCCGATGATCGTCGCCACCGCATTGGCAGCGATAAGAGCCGGCACACTGTCGGCAGCAGGCGACGCATTGCAGAGATTGCCGCCGATACTGGCCCGTCCCTTAACCTGGACGGAACCGATCAGCGCGACCCCTTCGCAGACACCCGGCCAGGCCTTGCTGAAACCGGGGTGGTCGACAACCTTCATGCCGCTTACCGCAGCGCCGACACGCCATGTGCCGCCCTCTTCGGTGATCTCGCGCACATCCGCGATGTTCTTGATATCGACCAGTACCTCCGGCTCGATCATCTCCGCATGAAGCTGGACCAGCACGTCTGTGCCCCCGGCCATAATTTTGCCGCCGCCATCGGCGGCAGTGAGCAATACAACCGCCGCATCAAGCGATTGCGGCGCCTCGTAGCGCATATCGGTCATTGAAAGACCCCTCCCGTAAAGTCCGCCTTGTGACGGATGGTTAGTTCCCGAAGTATCTTACCGGAACTGATCGGCCAAAGTCACGATGCGACCGTGAATTTCTACAGATGCGCCGGCATAAACAGCGAACCGTCCGAGACCGGTTGCGACCGTGGCCGGACAGGCCACCGGCAACGCCCCTCAAGGGGATCGAAATCGGTTTATGGAAATGTAAGGGAAAAAGTGGCGGGAGTGACGGGACTCGAACCCGCGGCCTCTGGCGTGACAGGCC
>CAXBMQ010000053.1:0-15274 GCA_963977005.1 uncultured Rhodospirillaceae bacterium | reverse complement strand
TGTCGCATCCCTGGAAAGTGAGAACAGCTTCCGGTCGGAGTTTTTCAACAGCCTCTACAATTTTCTGACCGCCGAGGGTGGAAGCAATGATTTTGCCTTCGTGTCTGTTCAACCGGTCGGTGGCGTCGACGCACCTGATCTTCTCGCCGACGTCTTTACCTCGACACCGGTATTGTCGCCGACAATTCCAATCCCCGGAGGCTCGGTGCCCGCGTTCTTTTGGGATGCCGAGACAGGCTACCATCAATTCAGCCATGTCTTTGCGGCAGATGGCCTCTATTCGCTGACGATCGGTGTTGCCGATACGGGTGATACGGAGACCGGTTCAGCCTTGCTCATTGATGAAGTGACCCTTCAGGCCGCATCTGCAATCCCGGCCCCCGGATCGCTCGCGCTGCTGGTTCTCGGCCTAGCCGGTCTCGGATGTGCTCGGCGCAAGCGCGCAGCCTGATTTCATACCCGTTCGGTTGAAAGAAACGGCGGTCTTCCTGGGGCGCCGTTTACTTTTGCAGACTGTCCCTATCGGGTTACGATCGCAGCTCGTCGCTTGACTGGATCGCGCGGCAGGTACGGTCGGAACGGACTCAATGCAACCATCCGCATACACAAAATCGGGCTGTTCCGGGTTAAAAGGAGTCCTTGGCCGAAAGTGATAAATGCGTCGGTTGCTAGGAGTCTCTCTGGCGCCCCGACTTCCGCCCATCAGTCACATGCGGCAGCGCTACGCTCAGGGTATCAGAATATATCATAACGCCTAAGCGACCATGCTTCGGTGGCCGGTTCTGTATGTGTTATGAAAAAATGGTGGGCGCGGCTGGGATTGAACCAGCGACCCCTGCCGTGTGAAGGCAGTGCTCTCCCGCTGAGCTACGCGCCCGTTTTCCGTATGGAACGGGCGGGGATATAAAGCGGCGCGGCGGTTCTTGTCAATGTGGACCGTGGAGAACACATAATGGCCACAATTGGGCTATACTCACCCGACGAGGTGTCATGATGAAAACATTGCGAAATACCGTTCTCGTCCCGTCGCTCGCATTCGCGCTGGGGCTCTCCCTGCCGGCCCTGCTGCCGGCGCATGCCGCCGCGGCCGGGCAGGTTGCCGCCGTTCCCGCCGATAAAAGCGCGGTCGATCTCAGTTATAAGGTCTATGTCGGCGGGTTCCACGTTGTCGATATCAATGTCGACCTCGACCTTGCGCCCGAAAACTACGATATCGCGGCGAAGGTGAAGACGTCGGGCATGGTCGGGCGGATGTTCCCCTGGTGGATGCAGGCCTATTCAAAGGGCCAGATCGTGGGCGCCGGCGTGATGCCGGTCAGTGCCGGCCAGCGCAACAGCTGGAAGGGCCGCGAACGCTTCATCGACATGAAGTTCAGCAACGGCGTGGCGCGCATCGACCGCATCGCCCCCAAACCCGAGAGCGACGACCGCGACAAGGTGCCGGAGGACATGCGGACCGGGGTTGTCGATCTCGCCAGTGCGATCGTCTCCATCATTCGCAAGATGGACGGCGACGATACCTGTTCCGCCGAGGTCGCGGTGTTCGACGGCCGGCGGCGCTACGATCTGATCGCCCGGCCCGACGGGGTCGAAAAGCTTCGGCCGAGCGGCTACACGCCCTATGTCGGACACACCGTGAACTGCGAATTGCGGATCCGCAAAAAGGTCGGATTCAAGAAAAAAGACGATTCCGGCTGGAATGACGAGGGGCGCAAGGCCCGCGTGTGGATGGGCAAGGCCTTCGCGGATGTGCCGCCGGTGCCTGTCCGGCTGACGCTGAATACGCCGCTCGGCGGGCTGGTGGCCCATCTGAGCGCGGCGTCCCACACGGCGGGCGGCACCAAAGTGAAGCTCGGACAGTCGGTGGCGTCCGGAAAATAAGAAGGCGGCGCCGCGGCGGATTGCCGGGTGTTGCGCCGGAGATCGGCCGTCACGTCAATCCTCTTGGCGTGCAGGGGCGGTTTGTGGCAAGTTCCGGCCAACGGACAGTTTGGTGCGGTGCACTCGTTCGCGTCCGTCGGCAACAGTAACGGAACGGGTTTTCGGGGCGATGACAACGGGCACGTGCGCCGCAATCGTACTTGCGGCTGGAATGGGAACGCGGATGAAGTCGGACCTGCCGAAGGTTCTGCATCGCGTGGCCAACCGGCCGATGGTTTCCCACCTTCTCGATGCGCTGTCGGCGATTTCGTCCGAGCGGACCGTTGTCGTGGTCGCCCCCGGCATGACCCAACTGGCCGAAGCCGTGGCCCCGGCGGAGACCGCGGTCCAGACCGAAGCGCTCGGCACCGGTCATGCCGTGCTCGCCGCCCGCAGCCAGATGGCAGATTTCACGGGCGATGTGCTGGTGCTATTCGGCGATACCCCGTTGCTCACCGCCGAAACCATGCAGAACATGCTGGCTGCGCGCCGCGCCGCGGATGACCCGGCGGTTGTCGTGCTCGGTTTCCGGCCGGACGACCCGGCCGAATACGGGCGCCTCGTGACGGCGGAGGATGGCGGGCTCGAAGCCATCGTCGAATTCAAGGACGCGAATGACGCCCAACGCGAAATCGGGCTGTGCAACGCGGGGATCATGGCGATCGACGGCGAACACCTGTTTGCGCTGCTCGACGCGGTCGGCAACGATAACGCAAACGGCGAATACTACCTGACCGATATCGTCGCCCTTGCACGCGACCGCGGCCTGCGCTGCGCCGTGGTCGAGGCCGCCGATCCGGTCGAGGTCATGGGCGTGAACAGCCGCGCCCAGCTTGCCGAGGCGGAGGCCGCCATGCAGGCGCGTCTCCGGGACCGGGCGATGGCGGGCGGCGTGACCATGACCGACCCCGAAACAGTCTGGCTGTCGGCCGATACGAAGATCGGTCGCGATGTCGTCATCGGCCCCAACGTGTTTTTCGGCACGGGTGTGACGATCGCCGACAATGTCGAGATAAAGGCGTTCTGCCATATCGATCAGGCCGAGGTCGCCGCCGGCGCCGTTATCGGCCCGTTTGCGCGGCTTCGGCCCGGCGCGAAACTGGAACGGAACGTCCATGTCGGCAATTTCGTCGAGATCAAGCAGGCGCTGGTCGAAGAAGGCGCGAAGGTCAATCACCTCACCTATATCGGCGATGCGCGGATCGGCCCGCGGGCCAATATCGGTGCCGGCACGATCACCTGCAACTATGACGGCTTTTTCAAGGACCTTACCGATATCGGGGCGGATGCGTTTATCGGCTCGAACTCGGCCCTCGTGGCGCCGGTCAAAATCGGCGACGGCGCGACGGTCGGTGCAGGATCGGTCATCACCAGCGATGTCGAGGCGGATGCGCTCGCGGTGGCGCGGGGGCGTCAGAAAAGCATCGGCGGCTGGGCCAAGGCGTTCCGCACGAAGCGCAAGGCGGAAAAAGATGCGGCCAAGGCCGGTAAATAAAAGCGTAAAATAACCCCAGCGTAGAACGGACCATAACATGTGCGGCATTATCGGCATTATCGGCAAGGCGGAGGCAGCGCCTCTGCTGCTCGACGGCCTCAAACGGCTTGAATACCGGGGGTACGATTCCGCGGGTATCGCTACTCTCGTCAACGGGGCGATCGACCGCCGCCGGGCCGAGGGCAAGATCAGTAACCTGAATGCACGGATCGAAGCCGAGCCGCTGCCCGGCACCATCGGTATCGGTCATACGCGCTGGGCGACCCACGGCCTGCCGACCGAAACGAATGCCCACCCGCATGCCGACGAACGCGTGGTGCTGGTGCATAACGGCATCATCGAAAATTTTCAGGAGCTTCGCCAGGAACTGAGCGATGCGGGCCGGACGTTCCATTCCGAAACCGATACCGAGGCGGTCGTTCATCTGGTCAGCAGTTATCTGGAAGAAGGCAAATCGCCTGCCGAGGCGGTTTCCGCCGCGCTCAAGCGCCTCGAAGGTGCGTTCGCGCTGGCGATCCTGTTCGCGGGGCATGACGGTCTGATGATCGCGGCGCGGCGCGGCAGCCCGCTCGCCATCGGCTATGGCGACGGCGAAATGTATATCGGCTCCGATGCGCTCGCGCTGGCGCCGCTGACCCAGCAGATCTGCTATCTGGAAGAAGGCGACTGGGCCGAGATCACGGCGACGGGTGCTATCATCCATGACGAGACCGATGCCGTGGTCGAACGCACGGTTCAGCAGACATCGACCTCCGGCGCGATGATCGGTAAAGGCAATTTTCCGCATTTCATGCTGAAGGAAATTTACGAACAGCCCGCGGTGATCGGCGACACGCTGCAGACCATCCTGAACCCGTGGAACGAGGTTATCACCCTGCCGGAGATGCCGTTCGACCTGACGAGGATTCCGCGTATCACCATCGTTGCCTGCGGCACGTCGTTTCACGCCGGTCTGGTCGCGCGCTACTGGTTCGAGACGATTGCCGGTATTCCGACCGATATCGATATCGCCTCCGAATTCCGCTACCGCACGATAGAAATGCAGCAGGGCGGGCTGTCGCTGTTCATCTCCCAGTCCGGAGAAACCGCCGATACGCTGGCCGCGCTGCGCTATGCCAAGGCGCAGGGCCAGCACATCGTCTCGGTCGTCAACGTTACCGAAAGTTCGATGGCGCGGGAATCCGACGCCGTTCTGCGCACCCAGGCGGGGCCGGAAATCGGCGTCGCCTCGACCAAGGCGTTCACGACCCAGCTGACAACGCTCGCCTGTTTCGCCATCGGGCTCGCGGCGGCGCGGGGCAAGATAAACCGGGAACGCGAGGCGGCCCTGTGCCATGCGCTGACCGAGGTGCCGTCGCGCGTCAATGAGGTGCTGAACCATGACGAGGCGATCGAGAAACTGGCCCATGAGGTCGTCGATGCGCGGGACGTGCTGTATTTGGGGCGCGGCACGGGCTATCCGATTGCGCTCGAAGGCGCGCTGAAGCTCAAGGAAATTTCCTATATTCACGCCGAAGGCTATGCCGCCGGCGAAATGAAGCACGGCCCCATTGCGCTGATCGACGAACATGTGCCGGTGATCGTGATCGCACCGTCGGACGAGCTGTTCGACAAGACGGCGTCGAACATGCAGGAGGTCATCGCGCGCGGCGGCCGGGTGATCTTCCTGTCGGACAGGGCCGGGATCGAAAAGCTGGGTAACATGGCGGCGGCGACGATCGAACTGCCGACGGTCGATCCGTTCGTCGCGCCGATCCTGTACACGCTGCCGATCCAGTTGCTGGCCTATCACGTGGCGGTCCTCAAGGGGACCGATGTCGACCAGCCGCGGAATCTGGCGAAGTCCGTGACGGTGGAGTAATGGGATTTGTTGCCTCCAAACGAACAGGATTCTCGCACCGTCCTTGAAGAATTTTTTACTTTAGTAGTCCGTTCTTGTATCCAAGAACCCTTGGGCCGTTTCTCTTGCTCTAGTTTCTGGAGGATATAGCATCCTCAAAATGGAATAAATAATCGGGTTATATAAAATGGAAAATTCACCGGGGCAGTTAATGTCAATAATCCCATTGCTGATGTTGGTGTTTATGTCAATTCCATTTGCAATTGGGAACTTTTTTTTAGCGAAACGACTAGAAAAAAGTTCAGTGGTTTGTGCGGTATTGTCTCTGATTCCATTGGTTAATTATATTTTCTTTTTGTACTTGGCTTATATCGTCTTGTTTAAAATTTTGGACCAGCTCCGTGTAATTAACGAAGAACGTTCCTAGTGTTATTGCGTTGCAGGTCGAATGAACTATATCGACGTGGCCTTCGAGGGCTGCCCCAACCGGTTAGGTGGCTGACCCACTCGTCCTGCCGCTGACTCCTATCGGCGGCGGCGGTATACTCCGCGCAACAACGACCTAACTAACAATTCTGTATCCGGCCGCCGGCCGGCAAGAGGGAGAATACACATGGCTGCATCGCTTGAACTCAAAGACCCGTCGCTTTTCCGGGAAGCCTGCTATGTCGACGGAAAATGGGTGGGTGCCGATTCCAAACAGACCATCGACGTGACCAATCCGGCATCGGGCGACCTGCTCGGGACGATCCCGAAAATGGGCGCCGACGAGACCCGCCGGGCGATCGAAGCGGCCAATGCGGCCTATCCCGCCTGGCGCGCCAAGACGGCGAAGGAGCGCGCGGGTATCCTGCGGAAATGGTTCGACCTGATGATGGAAAACCAGGAAGACCTCGCAAAGATGATGACGGCGGAGCAGGGCAAGCCGCTTAAGGAATCCATGGGCGAGATCGTCTATGCGGCATCGTTCATCGAATGGTTCGCCGAGGAGGGCAAGCGGGTCTATGGCGATACCATCCCCCAACATGCGCCGGGTAAACGCATCGTTGTCACAAAGGAGCCTATCGGGGTTTGTGCCGCGATCACGCCATGGAATTTCCCGGCGGCGATGATCACCCGGAAATGCGGCCCGGCACTGGCCGCGGGCTGCACAATGGTCGTCAAACCGGCGACGGCAACGCCCTATTCGGCGCTGGCATTGGCCGAGCTTGCCGAGCGTGCGGGCGTTCCCGCCGGCGTCTTCAGCGTCGTGACCGGTTCGTCCGGGGCGATCGGCGGCGAGATGACGTCGAACCCCATCGTCCGCAAGCTGACCTTCACGGGCTCGACCGAAATCGGCAAGCTGCTGATGGAACAATGCGCCGGCACCGTCAAGAAGACGTCGATGGAGCTTGGCGGCAATGCGCCGTTCATCGTGTTTGACGACGCCGATATCGACGAGGCCGTTCTGGGCGCAATGGCGTCCAAGTTCCGCAATACCGGGCAGACATGCGTCTGTGCGAACAGGCTGCTGGTGCAGGACGGCGTCTACGAGGAATTTTCGAAAAAGCTGGCCACCGCCGTCGAGGAAATGCGCGTCGGCGACGGGCTCAAAGGCGAGACGGAACAGGGCCCGATGATCGATATGGCCGCCGTCGAAAAGGTCGAGGAGCATATCCAGGACGCGGTCTCGAAGGGCGCCAAGGTGATTTCCGGCGGATCGCGCCACGATCTCGGCGGCACCTTCTTCCAGCCCACGGTTCTGGCCGAAGTGAATACCGACATGAAGGTGACCAAGGAAGAAACCTTCGGCCCGGTGGCACCGCTTTACCGGTTCCAGACCGAGGAACAGGCCCTTGAGATGGCGAACGATACCGAATTCGGTCTCGCCGCCTATTTCTACAGCCGCGATATCGGCCGGGTCTGGCGGGTGATGGAAGGCCTCGAATACGGCATCGTCGGCGTGAACGAGGGCATTATCTCGACCGAAGTGGCCCCCTTCGGCGGCATGAAGGAATCCGGCACCGGACGCGAAGGCTCCAAATACGGGATCGAGGATTACCTCGAGATCAAATACGGCCTGATCGGCGGCATCGGGGCGTAATTTCTCCGCGATTTTGCGAATATGAGTAAAGCGGTGCGGGCAAAAGAGCGCCCCGCAACTGAAAGGTATTGGAAATGGCTGACTACGATTACGACCTTTTTGTCATCGGTGCGGGGTCCGGCGGGGTCCGGGCGTCGCGCATGTCGGCGTCGCACGGCGCGCGGGTGGCGGTTGCCGAGGAGCGTTTCCTCGGCGGCACCTGCGTCAATGTCGGCTGTATCCCGAAAAAGCTGTTTTCCTACGGATCGCACTACCCGCACTACGCGCATGAGGCGTCTGCCTATGGCTGGGATTTTCAGGAACCGACACTCGACTGGTCGCGCCTGATCGAGAACAAGAACCGCGAGATCGAGCGCCTCAACGGCATCTACCGGACGATACTCAAGAACAACAACGTCACCCTGTTCGAGGCCAGGGCAACGCTGATCGATGCCCATACGCTGGATGTCGGTGGGCAAAAGGTCACGGCGGATAAAATCCTGATTGCGACCGGCGGCAAACCGCAGGTCTGGGATACGCCCGGGTTCGAGCACGCCATCGTATCGGACGACGCTTTCTACCTCGAAGAACGCCCCGACCGCGTACTCGTTGCCGGCGGCGGTTATATTGCCGTCGAGTTTGCCGGGATATTCAACGGCTATGGCGCTGAAACGACCCTGGTCTATCGCGGCGATAAGATCCTGCGCGGTTTCGACGAAGACGTGCGAACCCATCTCGCCTCGGAGATGGAGAAGAAGGGGATCAACATCGTCTGGAATGCGGTCATCGACCGGATCGAGAAAGTCGATGGCGGGCTCGACGTGACGCTGAGCAATGGCGAGGTTCACCAGTACGATCAGGTGATGTATGCGATCGGCAGGGTGCCCAATACGCGGAATATGGGGCTTGAGGAGGTCGGCGTGAAGCTGAATGACAGCGGCGCGATCATCGTCGACGACTATTTCCAGACAAGTGTCGAGAACATCTATGCTCTTGGCGACATCATCGACCGATACCAGCTGACACCGGTTGCGATCGGCGAGGCGATGAAACTGGCGTCGAACCTGTTCAAGGGGACCCGCGAGACAATGGATTACGCGGATATCCCGACCGCCGTGTTTTCAGATCCGCCTATCGGCACGGTCGGACTGACCGAAGAAGACGCGCGCGCCCGGTATGGCGATGTGGAAATCTACCGCTCGACCTTCCGCGGCCTGAAGGACACGCTGACGGGGTCGACTGAGCAGACGCTGATGAAACTGATTGTCGACAAGGCAACGGACCGTGTCCTCGGTTGTCACATGGTCGGGCCGGATGCGGGCGAGATTACCCAGGGGCTGGGGATCGCATTGAAATGCGGGGCGACCAAGGCCCAGTTCGATGCGACCGTCGGTATTCATCCCACGGCGGCGGAAGAATTCGTCACCATGCGCGAGCCGGTGGCTCAGCCGGGGGCGGCACAGGCGGCGGAATAGCTCAGGAGTCAGCGCTCTCGGCATCGGCGCCGCCGGTTTCGCGGGTGCCGGGACGGTAGGCCTCGGCGGGGAGGACGATCGAGACGGTTGTGCCGATATCGGGCTCGGACCTGATCTCCAGGTCACCGTCATGGAGCCTGAGCAGCGCCGTGGCCAGCGGCACGCCGAGTCCACTGCCTTCCTGCTCTCTCGAAAGGCTGTTATCCGCCTGCCGGAAGGGTTCCATGATCGACATGACTTCGGTTTCCGTCATCCCGACGCCGCTATCGGTGATGGAGATTTCCACTTCGCCCGACGGCCGGCGCAGTGCACCGATTTCGACCCGCCCGTCGGCCGTGAATTTTACGGCGTTCGAGACGATATGGCCGATCGCACGTCTGAGTACATCGTAATCCCCGAAAACCAGTAACTCGTCCTGCAGTCCCGGCGCATCGAGCGAGATACCTTTCTCGGCGGCGGCTGGCTGAAATTTTTCCATGACGCCTGCCAGCAGGTTCGAAAGATCGATCGTGTTCCTGTCCAGTTCGATCCGCCCGGCTTCGAGGTTGGCCATTTCCAGGATGTTGTTGATTGTCGACAGCAGACGCTTGCCGCTGAAACAGATGTCCTCGAGAAATTCTGTTGTCTGTTCGTTGCCGGCCTCGTTCCGTGCCTGATCGCGGAGATATTCGGAAAACCCTATTATGGCGTTCAGCGGGGTGCGGAGTTCGTGTCCCATATTCGCCAGGATGACCGATTTCGCCTTGCTCGCCCGTTCGGCTTCGTCGCGCGAGACGATCAGGTCTGTTTCCATCCTGGTCGCCCGCAGCGCGAATTGCAGCCGGTAGCCCAGCAACGGCCAGACGATGGGCTTGGCGATAAAGTCGGTGGCACCCGCTTTAAAGCCGATTTCGATGGAATCGAGGTCTTCCAGCGCCGTGACGATGACGACGGGCGTGCGGTGGAGGTCGGGATCGATCCGGATCCGCCGGCACACTTCAAAGCCGTCCATGCCCGGCATCATCACGTCGAGCAAAATCAGGTCGGGTTTGAATTCGCGCGCGAGTTCGAGGCCGGCTTCGCCGCTGTCCGCTTCCTCGACGCGGTAGCCGCGCTGTTCCAGGGCCTCGCGCGAGAGCATCCGCTGCGTCGGCTCGTCATCGATCACCAGGACAAGGGTGCCGTGATCTATCATTCCTGTTCCATCCATATCAGGCCGTCCTTCGCTGTGGCGCATCGACCCCGGCGGTCACCTGAAGGGCCGTCGATACCACGTCGTACATGTCCGAGATTTCACAGGTGAGACGGGCGCAATCTATTGAATTCCCGTCTCGCGCCGCCGATTCGAGCGCCCTGAAAAGGTCGCTCAGACCCAGTGCCGCGACATTTGCGGCGCTTGTCTTGAGGCTGTGGGCGATAAGGGCCATGCCGGTAAAATCGTCCGCTTCCACCAGGGCGCCGAGTTGTTCAAGCTGGGTGGGTGTGCTCTCAAGAAACAGACTGGCCACTTTCCGGAATATACTGTCCTCGCCGGGGGTGTCGAGGGAGCGAAGCTGTGCGATGACGCCGTCGTCAAGAGTATCGTCGGGCGCGTTAATTCGATCCCTGGCCGCTGAAAAATCCGGGTTTGCGATGTCTTCGGCGCGCGTGTCGCGAGGGCCGAGCCAGCGCTCGAGGACCGGTTCGATGTCTTTGTTGGTGTAGGGTTTCGACAGGAAATCGTCCATGCCCGCGACAATGCATTTTTCCCGGTCTTCCTGGAAAGCGTGGGCTGTTGCGGCGACGATCGGTGTCCGCCGGGAACCGGTTTCGGCTTCTATGTCGCGGATCCGGCTTGTCGCTTCGATGCCGTCCATCTCCGGCATCTGCACGTCCATCAGGACAATGTCGAAGGGCCTCTCGGCGAAACGGTCCACGGCCTGGCGGCCGTTTTCGGCCATTGTTACCGCACATCCCAGACGGACCAGATATTCGTGTGCGATCTCCCGGTTGACCTCGTTGTCTTCGGCAAGAAGTACGCTGGCTGAATATCCGGAGGCGCTTTCGGTTCGGTCATCGATGTCGCGCTGGTCCGGAGTATCGTTTTCGGCGGGGCGAATGTCGTTCAGGACATCGGAAATCATGTTGGCAAGGTCAGTCCGCCGGATCGGTTTGGTCGCAAATCTGCAGAAACCGGCAGTCCTCGATGCCTCGGCGTCGTGATGCCAGTTGAACGACGTCAGCCCGACGAGCTTCGTCTTGCCGGCGGTATCGTGTTTGCCGATCCATTCAGCCAGTGCCATTCCGTCCATGCCGGGCATGACAATATCGATCAGGGCGACGTCGAAGGGCGCGGTCGCGTTGGCTGCGCTCCGAATGGCGGCCTGTGCGTCTTCGGCATTGGCGACCGCAACGAATTCGGTGTCCCAGTCGCGGGCGAAATCGGTCAGGATTTCCCGATTGACGGCATTATCGTCGACAATCAGAAGACGTTTGCCGGCCAGGGCTCCCGGTTTCGAGGTCCGGGGCACATTCTTCGACATGTCGACCGCCATTGATATGGAAAACACGAAGCTCGACCCTTTGCCCGGCTCGCTATCGATGTCTATGTGTCCGCCCATAAGCCCCACGATATGTCCCGCGATCGACAGGCCAAGCCCCGAACCGCCGAACCGCCGGGTCACCGAGGAATCCGCCTGCTGGAACGGCTCGAACAGGGTTGCCAGTTTACCGCGCTCGATCCCGATCCCGGTATCCGAGACTTCGAAGCGGATCACGGCATTGGCTGCATCGCCGCCGATACGTGCGACGCGGATGACGACGCTGCCATCGGTGGTGAACTTGATCGCATTACCGACCAGGTTCGTGAGGACCTGCCGCAACCGGACAGGATCTCCCTCGACGCGGACAGGGACGGTGGCGGCAATATTATGCGCGATAAATACGCCTTTGGCGGATGCGGTCTCGGTATAGAGCTCGACGGCTTCGGCGATAAGGTCATGGAGGTTGAACGTGTGAACGTCGAGCTGGAATTCCCCGGCCTCTACCCGCGAGACATCCAGCACGTCGTTGATCACGCCGAGAAGTGCCTCGCCGGACCGCCGAATGGTGTTGAGATATCTTTGCTGGTCCGTCGTCAGCGGAGACTGGGCAAGAAGATCGGCCATGCCGAAAACGCCGTTCATCGGCGTCCGGATTTCATGACTCATATTCGCCAGAAAAGCCGACTTGGCCCGGTTGGCGGCCTCGGCGTCGTCCCGCGCTTTCTCCAGATCGCGTTCATGCTGCTTTTGATCGGTGATGTCCGAAAGAACCACCCCGACCGCCACGGGAAGGCCTTCGCCTGTGGCAATGGGGAATTTGGTCTGAAGAAGCAGCCGGGTTCTGCCGGCGGCGTTCCGCATTTCGACGACCCGTTCGATCGTTTCCTGAAAGTCGCAGACCCGCCGGTTTTCAGCCTGGCAAGTCTCCTGATATTCGTCGGAAATGTGATCGTGTCCGATGTTGCCGGCAATGTCGTCCGCGGACACGTCGAAAAACGCCTCATAGCGGCTATTGACCATTAGAAAGCGGGACTCGCGGTCCATCAGGACGACCATCATCGGGATGTGATCGATATAGGCGGCGAGGCGGGCTTGTGTCTGTCGCACTTCGGCTTCCTGGCGTCGTGCCTCGGTGACGTCTGTATTGACCCCGCCGATCCCGACAATCGCGCCATCGGGTGCGAATACGGGGAATTTGCTGACAACGACGGTCCGGGACTCTCCATCCGCATTTTCGGTTTCGATTTCGATATCCATCGATTCGCCCAGGTCGAAAACCGCCATTTCGATGGTGTCGATGTCGTCGGGAACACCCCCTGATTTCCAGTCGCGGATAGGGTGGCCGACGACGTCGGCGGACGTAACGCCGTAGAAATTTTCGAAGGCTCTGTTGACCATCGTAAGGTTGCGGTCGTGGTCCTTCAAATACATCGGGGAAGGGGAATTATCGAGAAAGGCAGACAGCTGCGCCTTGGCTCTCTCGGCTTCCGCCTTCGACCTGCGGCTTTGTTCCTCGCGCTCCTGGATGTCGGTGATATCGGTGCTGATACAGCCGATGCCGACGATCCGGTTGTCACCGTCGCAGATCGGAAATTTCTCGTATCGCATCAGGCGCTTTTTGCCGTCGGCTCTGGTAATCAGGGTTTCAAGTGAAATCGGCCCGCCACTCGCGGCGACGTCGCGGTCTTCGGATGCGAATGCGTCGACCAGGTCGGGCTCCGCCCATTCTTCGGTCTGCAAACCGATGACCCGTTCCTTTTCCATCCCGTAGAAATTTTCGAACTGCCGATTGACCATCACCAGACGGCCGTCCAGCGACTTGATGAACATTACCGCCGGGCTGTTTTCCATGAATGCGCTGAACTGCGCTTCCCGATGCGCGATTTCTTTTTGGGCCGCATGCTGGGCCGTCACGTCGCGCGACTGGATGAGCAGACAGGATTCACCGTTCCATCTGATGGGCATTCCGATCGTATCCGTCTCCACGTCGGTCCCGTCAAGCCGGCGACGCCCGACCAGAGCGGTCTTTTGAATTTCGCCAACCGATAGCGCCTGTTGGCGTTTTTTCTGGACGTCTCCGCGGGCGCTTTCGGGAACGAGTTCAATCGGATCCAGCCCGATAAGCTCGTCCTGCGACGCGGCTCCATGCAGGGCGACGGCTGCCGCATTGACATACAGCACCTCGTCGAGATTGTGGATGACCATTGAATCCGGCGCATCGTCGAGGAGGCGCCGATGCTGGCGCTCGCTCGACGCAAGCGCCTGCTGGGCTTCCCTCTGCTTTTTCAGCGTCCGGGAAAGGGAAAACCCCAGAATGCCGAATATGGCGACCAGGAGGGCGGTGAGCGCACTGAAAGCAAGATACCGCAGGCGGTTGAGCTGTTTCGCCCGGTCTGAAACGTCGACGGTGACCTCGAAAATGCCGATCGTATCCGACCCGCGGGACAGCGGCGCGAGGGCCGTGGCTGTCCAGATTTCCGCGCCTGCCGACTGAGAATCTTTGGTATAGGTGGCATAGGCATGCGAGTTGCCGCGATCGATCACTTGCCCGATTGACAGCCCTTTTACGGCCTTGCCGATTTCTTCGAAATTGGACGAAGCAACGATCACCCCCGCGATCGAATAGAGCCGATAGGACAGGATCGCACCGTCGAACATGGCATTGTCCAGCGCTTTGAAGCGCTCAGGCGATGTTGCTTTGGAATATGGACGCAACGCCGATGGCGGCAGGTCGGCATTCGCCTGTGCGAGCGAATGAGAGAACGATGCAGCCCAGTCCCGGGCGGATTCCCGGGCTTCGTAGTTGACAATGCCGTTGGTGACTTCGCGTGTCCCGAACCAGCAGGCGATGAGCGCGGCGATTGCCACAATCGCCGCCGTCGCAATCAGCGAGCGGTTGGTTCTGTCGGTCTGCCGCCTGCCTGAAGCAAGGGTGCGGAAGTCGGGATGCGCTGGACCCATGGGGCGGAAATGTCCGGATCGGGATAATTACCTGCCAGAGACTGCCGCAAAGCGGTTAACCTTCGCTTAACACACCGATTCGGACGATTGCCTGCCATCTGCGGTTTTGCTGGAAATAGGACCCCAAACGGCGTATACGCGGGCCTTCAGGAAATTCGATTAAGTGAGGTTCACCATGTCGGGAAACTGGTCGCCCGATACCTGGCGAAAAAAGCCGATCGTACAGGTGCCCGAATATCCGGATACGGATGCTCTGGATGCCGCGGAACAAAAGCTGCGCAACTACCCACCGCTGGTATTCGCCGGCGAGGCGCGGAAGCTGCGCACGCAGCTGGCCGACGTCGCCGAGGGGAAGGCTTTTCTGCTGCAGGGTGGCGATTGCGCCGAAAGCTTTGCCGAATTCCATCCCAATAATATTCGCGACACGTTCCGGGTCCTGCTGCAGATGGCGGTCGTCCTTACCTTCGCATCGGGCAAGCCCGTCGTGAAAGTGGGCCGTCTGGCAGGACAGTTTGCAAAGCCGCGGTCTTCGGATGTCGAGGAGATCGGCGGCGTGACGCTGCCGAGCTATCGCGGTGACATGATCAACGATATGGCGTTCACCGAAGCCGCCCGCGCCGCCGATCCCGAACGGATGGTCCAGGTTTACAACCAGTCGGCGGCGACCCTGAACCTGCTGCGCGCGTTCGCACAGGGCGGATATGCCAATCTTGAAGAAGTTCACCGCTGGAATCTCGAGTTCGTCTCGTCCGGCGTCCAGGCCGAAAAATACAGCGAACTCGCCGACCGGATCGACGAGGCGATGACGTTCATGGCCGCCTGCGGGCTGACCCCGGAGGTTGCGCCGCAACTCCGCGAGACCGATTTCTATACAAGTCACGAAGCGTTGCTGCTGGGCTACGAAGAAGCCATGACCCGCGTCGATTCCACCTCGGGCGACTGGTACGACACCTCGGCGCATCTGCTGTGGATCGGCGACCGGACGCGCCAGCTTGACAGCGGGCATGTGGAATTCATGCG
>CAXBMQ010000052.1:0-15525 GCA_963977005.1 uncultured Rhodospirillaceae bacterium | reverse complement strand
CGTTCGCGCAGGCGGTGATCGAGACAAATCCGGACCGTGCGCTGTGGGGCACCGACTGGCCGCACCCCAACCTGTGGGAAGGCATGCCCGATGAAGGGACGCTTGTTGACCTGATCCCTCGCTACGCACCGGATGCAGAGACCCGGCAGAAGCTTCTGGTCGACAATCCGGCCAAGCTCTACGGGTTCGGCGATTGATCCCAGCGCTCACCGCGCTGCTTGCTTTCCAGCTTGCCGGTGAACTTGTCGTTCGGCTGACGGGTATGCCGGTGCCGGGCCCTGTTCTGGGCATGATGCTTCTGGTGGCGTTTTTCGCGCTGCGCGGCGGCGTTCCCGATGAACTCAAGAAGGTCGCGTCGGTGATCCTCGCGCATCTGTCGTTGCTGTTCGTCCCTGCCGGCGTGGGGCTCATGCTGCATGCGGCCCGGCTGGAGGCCGAATGGCTGGCAATCGGGGCGGCATTGCTCGGCAGCACCGTTTTGTCGCTGGTCGTCACGGTCCTCGTGTTCAGGGCATTTGCGCGACCGGATGGCGGTGAAAAGCGGGGGGATGCCTGATGCCGGCTGTGGTCACCGATGTATGGGTCTATCTGTCGGCCAATCCGCTTTTGTGGCTGACGGCAACGATGGTCGCTTATATCGCCGGTCATTGGCTCTATCTCAGGAGCGGCGAGAGCCCGCTGGTCAACTCCGTCGCCGTCGCGATGTTGATACTGATCGCGCTGCTCTGGGTGACGGGAACGGATTACCAGCGCTACTTCGAGGGGGCCCAGTTCGTCCATTTCATGCTCGGACCGGCGGTCGTTGCCCTGGCTGTACCTCTATACGAACACAGGCGCGAAGTCCGCCGTACCGTTTTGCCCATCGTCGTCGCGTTGCTGGCCGGTGCGACAACGGCGGTGGTCTCCGCGGTGGCTATCGCTGCAGCCCTTGGGGCGAGTGTCGAGACGGTTACCTCGCTGGCGCCGAAATCCGTCACGTCGCCGATCGCGATGGGCATCGCGGAACGGATCGGCGGGCTGCCATCGCTGACGGCGGGGCTGGTGATCATCACCGGCATACTGGGGGCGATTATCGGTACGCCGCTGTTCAATGCCATGGGGATGAAAGACTGGCGCGCGCGCGGTTTTGCAATGGGTCTCACTGCGCACGGTATCGGCACCGCCCGGGCTTTTCAGGTCAATGACGTGGCGGGCACGTTCGCTGCAATTGCGCTCGGGCTCAACGGTATCGTGACGGCGATCCTGGTGCCGCTCCTGATCGCGCTGTTTCTCTGACGCGGTATCAGACCGGCATTGTCGACTTTTCGCCGATGCGGGTCGGTACGCCGTTATCGAATTCCATGTATCGCCAGCGCCAGGACTCGCCGTTGCTTTCGACATATCCGGCGGTCTGGCCGGGGAAATGCGCCGGCACCACGATCGTGTCGCTGTCGGCAACCTCGGCAAGAATGCGTCTGCGGCTCGCGGATGCTTCCTCGGGGTTGGGGCAGAAGCATGTGCTCCAGTCCGGCTCCACGCATTGCAGCGCATGGTGCATCATGTCGCCGGTAAAGATCGCATGGTCGTTTTTCGAGCGGAAATTGACGCAGACCTGGCCCGGCGAATGACCGAACGCGGGCGACAGCCAGATGCCGTCCTCCAATTCGAAATCCGCGTCTACCAGGCGGGCCTGACCGGCTTCGACAATCGGCAGGCAGCTGTCTTCCCAGACGGCGGCGCGGCGCTCGTCGCGTTCCGCCGCGGCGGCATCCGCTTCCCACGCTTCGTATTCCTTCTTGCCGAAGATATAGGTCGCGTTGGGGAACGTCGGTACCCATTTGCCGTTGATTAGCCGCGTGTTCCAGCCGCAATGATCTACGTGCAGATGCGTGCAGAAGACATAGTCGATGTCTTCGAACCGCAGGCCGTGTGCCGCAAACCCGTCGAGCCAGGGCTGCTTCGGGTAGTCGAGCGCCGGGCCGCGCAGCGGTTTGTGTTCGCCGACGCAGGTATCGATCAGGATATTGTGCTTCGCGGTGCGGACGACGAATGTCTGGTAGGTGATCACCAGCAAGTCCTGCGCCGCGTCGTAAACTTCCGGCGCCATTGTCTTCAGGTGGGCGAGGGCGGTTTCATGGTCCGCGGTCGGAAACATGATCGTCGGCGCCCGCCATGGGCCGTCCCGTTCGATAAAACTCGATACCAGAATGTCGCCGACGGTGAATGGCCGCATGTTTTCTCTCCCGCTCCCCGTTTGACCCGCCGAACGAGACGTTAGCGGGCAACACCGAATACCGGACCATAGGGCATGTTGCAATGACACCGGCTACCGGCGGGTATGCGAACCATCATCGGACAGGCCCCGAGGGGGGTGGTGCAGAACCGGGCAATCTGCGGCGCTGGTGCGGGGCTCGATTTCGGCAGGTCCAGCCCGCGGGCTTTGGGAGCGACCGTTCCCGCGGTCTGGCAGCGCCGGGCGATCTGGCGTTCGCTCAAACCGCTATTCGCATATCTCATGACCTTGGTCAGACTGCACCCCCGGGCATCGTTCACGATGCTGTTGCATTCGCGCCGGATGCTGGTTCTGGATTCGCCGTCCTTGACCAGGTCGATGACATCGACGATGTCGCATCTCGCCGCGGCCTCACCGCCGAGAAGCGTCAATATCGCGAGGAATGCGGCGCCGTATACGGTTTTGAATCGCGTGGTCACTGGACAACATCCTCCCGTGTTTTTTCTGAGCGTCGCATCAGTCCGAGCACCGGTCGTATATGAACGTCGCGTCGCGACCGCGCAGAGCCATGCGGGCGACGCGGCGGAACGTGCAGTTGGAAACATCGCTCATCCATGCGCAGGTCTGCCCGACCCGGAGCAGAAGCGCGCGCTGGTCCGGCCTGATTTCCGGTGTGAACACGAATGTCGGCGTCTCCTCTTCCCCGTTTTCAGTCGGCAGCCCTAGGGTTTCCGGGCCCTCGGCGGGCGCAAATTCGAGCGCCTCGGTGCTGGTCGCCATCTGCTCGATGATTTCGCTGACGGTGCATTGTGCGGTCGCCGGGGAGACGGAAAACAGCAGGCACAGGACGACGAGCCCGGCCGTCGCAGGGTATGGGGAGCTGCTCAGCATCCGGCGAGCGGCGTCGACCGCTTCGTTGTTCGCCAGTTTTTCGCGGTCCTGATCTGGTCGCATGTCAGGTTCCGCACCTCCATGAGAATAGCGCCGTCCAGATTGGCGCCGGCAAAGCTGGCGTTTCGGAGCAACGCACCGGCCAGATCCGCCCTTGTGAGATCCGCATCTCTGAAGTCGGCGGAGGTCAGATCGGATTTTTTCAGGCTCGCGCCCGACAGGTCCGCCTCGACGAGGAATGCCCTCACGGCACTGGCGCCGTCCATGTTCGCGTCGCGCAGAACGGCACGCGACATCTGCGCGCCGTCCAGCGTCGCGCCGGTAATGTTGGCGTTGCTCAGCGTCGAGCTCAGCAGGATTGCGCCGCTCAGGTTCGCATTGCGCAGGTTGGCGTTGTCCAGCGCGGCGCTGATGATAAGCGCCCGCGAAAGATCGGCATTGTCCAGCGCGGCATAACGAAGGTTCGTCTTGGTCAGCTGGCTTTCGACAAAGGTCGAATGCGAAAGCGAGGCGTTTTCGAGGACGGCGCCGATCAGGATGGCACCGGTCAGGTTGCTGTTTTGCATGACGATACGGGTCATGTCGGCCTTGATCAGATAGGCCTGTTCCAGGTTGCTGCGCGAAATGACCGTGCCCGGAGTCATTTTCGCATGCATCAGGTTGGCGCCGGTCAGGACCGCATCGATGAATTCGGCTTCGGCGAGTTGCACCCTCTGCATCTGCGCATTGGCGAGGTTTGCATTGCGGATTTTCGCAAATCGCAGATCGGCCGGGGTCGATACGCCGTTCACTTTTTGCGGTTGCAAAAGGGCATTCTGCAGGCTGGCGCCGTTCAGCGTCGAGTTGCGCAGGTTGGCCGCGCGCAGGTTTGAGTCTTCCAGGTCGGCGGTCGTCAGGTTGGCGAGGCTCAGGTCCGCGCGTTGCAGATTGGCCCGCTTGAGGATGGCGCCGATCACCGCTGGCGGCAAGATCGACGCGCATCAGGTCGATCTTGCGTTCATGCAGCAGGTAATTGCTGATCGTCGGCCCCTTGACGGTGACGATCCAGATTGTGGCTATGGTTGCCGCCAGCCAGACGGCGCTGAAGCCGTTCTTCCATCTTCGCCCGGTCGCGCGCCACAGCTGCAGCAGGACCGCGCCGGCCATGCCGGAAATCGCGAGGATGGCGAGGTAGCCGTATTCGGGGCGCGGCATCGCTTTCCACGCGAAGACGATGAAGATGCAGGGTGTCGCGTAGTAATAGAGGAACGAGCGGGCGACGACGACCACCGGGCTTCTCATGGTGAGCCACAGGAACTGCTCGCTATGCCGCCGGTCATCGGGCAGTTCCTCGAAGCGCTCGATCAGGACATGAAGATAGATAACCATGACGATCAGCGCGATCGGGCCAAGCAGCAGAAAACTGGACACCCGGATCTCCGAATCCAGGTAGGGGACCTTCAGCGCGGCATTGGCGGCGAGCAGGGTCGATTCCGGACTGTCGACGGTCGTCGCGCAAAACACGAGGACGGCCAGAAACAGCAGACTGAGCCGATTGATCGACGTGGGAAGGGCGGAGGGCGGCTGTACCGCGCTCTCAGCCACGGAATGCTTCCCTCAAATGCGTGTCACGCATGAGATCCTAACCCGGGAATTTTCAAAGAGCCTACCGCCTGTCAGCCTATATCAAGTCGGCGCGGATTTAAAAGGGCTCTTTCTGGCCATCTTCAGGGCGGAGATATAAGATCGACGGATAAAACCGACAGTTAGAACCGATGGTGAGGAGCTATCCCATGGACACAGGCATCGAATCCCTTCGCGAGATTCCGATCAAGGAGATCACGACCCAGACCGATACGCGGGACATCCTCGCGCATTGCAAGTTTCAGGGAGAGGCGAACAAGTTCGACGAGATCGTCATCGTCGACACCGATGCCCATCACATGGAAATCGAATCCTGGGCGGCGATCTGCGAATACATCGAGGACGAGGTTCAGCGGACGATGGCGCTGGATCACCTGCAGAACCGGACCGGCAGCCCGCCCTACGGCCTGAACGGCGATCTTGCGCTGCGCTACCAGGACAATGGCGGACGCGTGCCGCATCAGGCGAAGCTGGGGGAGGTCGTCGAAGACACTTCCGTCCACCGCGACGTGACGCTGATCCGCCGGGCGATCGAATCCTTCCACCTCGACTACATGGTCGTCTTTCCGACGCCGATGCTGAACCTCGGCATGCATCCGCAGTTCGATATGGAAGCGCTGCTCGGCCGCGCCTACGACAAGTGGTTCTGCGAGAACATCCTGCCGATGGACCCGAAGATGAAGACCATGCTCTTCATCCCGTTCAACGATCCGCACGCGGCGCTGAAAACGGTGGAGGAGCTTGGCGACCATCCCGACGTCGTCGGCTTCATGATCACCTCGGTGCGCAACAAGCCCGTCCATCACAACGACTACATGAAGGTCTACCGGGCGATGGAGGAGACCGGCAAGCCGCTCGGTTTCCATGCCGGCTATAACTGGTCGGACCCGTCGATGCTGCAGATCAACCGCTTCGGCACGATGCATGCGCTGTCTTTCGTGTGGTGCAACGTGGTCCATATGAGCAACTGGGTCATGAACGGCATGCCGGAGCGTTTCCCCGGTCTCGACGTGATCTGGATCGAATCCGGCCTCGCCTGGGTCACCTGGCTGATGCAGCGCCTCGACCATACCTACCTGATGCGCTCGTCCGAGGCGCCGATGCTCAAGAAGCTGCCGAGCGAGTACATGGCGGAGATGTTCTATACCTGCCAGCCGATGGAAACCGATCATCGCGAGGCGCTCGAAGTCACCCTCAAGATGATCAATGCGAAAGAACAGCTTCTCTACGCCTCCGACTGGCCGCACTGGGATTTCGATGCGCCCAG
Source organism: uncultured Rhodospirillaceae bacterium (assembly GCA_963977005.1). GTDB lineage: Bacteria > Pseudomonadota > Alphaproteobacteria > MPNO01 > UBA830 > CAXBCP01. Next base: position 9,532 of record CAXBMQ010000052.1, on the reverse strand, counting down.
CGTGATCTGGGACCTGCCGATGCTGGACGACCAGGCGAAGAAGAACATCCTCGGCGAGAATGCGCTGAAACTGTTCGGGCTCGACCGCCCCGCCGGGAAGTAGGGCGAAGGGCACCGGCGGCGCTAGACCTCCTTTCGCAGCCGGTTTTCGCCGTGGGCGATCCACAGGCCCGAGGCGAAAATCATGGCGCCGCCGATCCAGACGAATATGTCCGGCACCTCGGCGAACAGGAAATAGCCGAAGATCGCCACCCAGATCAGCCGGGCGAAATCGATCGGCATGACCACATTGGTCGGCGCCTGCTTGAGCGCGTAGTTGAGCAGCAGGTGGCCGATTGACCCGCAGATGCCGACCACCATCAGCCAGCCCAGTTGTTCCCATGTCGGCCATTCCCAGACCATCAGCGCCGGCACGAGCGAGATCGGGATCAGCAGCAGGACCATGTAGGTGGTGATGGTCAGCGGCGAATCCGTCCGGCCGAGATCCTTGATGATCATGATGGCGCTGCCCCACAGCAGGGCCGCGCCCACGGCAAGCAGCGCGCCGATATTCACGGCCTCGAACCCCGGGCGCAGGACCACGACCGTCCCGGCGAAACCGATCAGAATGGCGCCCCACCGGCTGAGCCCGACCTTTTCCTTGAAGATGAAGATCGCCAGCACGGTTGCGAAAATAGGCGCGGAAAACGTCAGCGCCGCGACTTCCGCAAGCGGGGTGATCGACAGGGCGTAGAAGAACATCGCCATGGATGCGAAATTGATCGTGACCCGCAACGCGTGGGTGCCGATCCGCGTGGTGCGGAGCGGGCTGAGCCCGTGGCGCAGAAACAGCGGCATCAACGCCACCAGCCCGAAAAGGTTGCGGAAAAACACGATAATGAACGTGTCGACATCGCCGCTGATATGCTTGATCGACGTGTGCATGCCCGAAAAGGCGAGGGTCGAGACGACCATCAGGGCGATACCGCGCAACCGGCCGTAGCGGGGTTCCGTCAGAAAGACATTCAGGGGCAAAGGCGTCAGCCGTACTGATTGAGAACATGCCGCTGCAGGGCGTGTTTCAGGATTTCTTCCGGGCCTTCGGTAATCATGAACGAGCGGGCGTCGCGCCACAGTTTCTCGATCGGCAGGTCGGTCGTCAGGCCCATCCCGCCGTATATCTGCATGCACCGGTCCGTCGCCTCGAACGCCTTGCGGTCGCCCATGTACTTGCACATGTAGGATTCCCAGCGGATATCCTCGCCCGCATCGTATTTCGCCGCGGCCGAATAGATCATCAGGCGCATCATGTGCAGGTCGGCATAGGTATCGACCAGCATCCACTGGATCGACTGCCGGTCGGCGAGCGGCTTGCCGAACGTGGAGCGGTCCTTGGCATAGGACGCGCCGAGTTCGAGGCAGCGTTCCATGGTGCCGAGCCCGATCGCCCCGTGGCGCAGGCGGCCCATCGTGATCCAGGTCTGCGCCATGCGGAAGCCGTCGCCTTCCTTGCCGACCAGGTTCGACACCGGGACGCGCACGTCGTCGAAGGCCATTTCGGACGGTTCGTCATCCATCATCGTCTTCTGCTGGCGCAGGACCTGCACGCCGGGGGTATCGGCATCGACCAGGATGCAGGAAATGCCGCCACGGGTGCCTTTCTCGCGATCGGTGACGCAGATGACCTGGAAAAAATCGGCGGTATCCGCGCCGGTGATAAACCGCTTGTTGCCGTTGATGACGTATTCGTCGCCGTCGCGCACGGCGGTCGTTTTCATGCCGGCCGGGTCGCCCCCGGCATCGGGTTCGGTCTGTGCGAAGGCGGGCTTGAGCGTGCCGTCGATGCAGGGCTTCAGGTATTTCCCGGTCTGCTCCTCGTTGGCGTATTCGGCGAGCAGGGGACTGACATCGGGGCCGAATATCCATTTCTTGCGCCGCGGAAAAGCGATGGTGCGGCCGGTTTCCTCCCAGATGATCGCGCGGGCGAGCAGACCCATGCCGAGCCCGCCGAGGCTTTCGGGAACGTCGACGCCCCAGATGCCCAGCTCCTGCGCGCGCGCTTCCAGTTTTTCGCGGACGGCGGGGACCATTTCGGGGCCGTCATAGGCCTCGCGCTCGATCGGGATCACTTCGTTGTCGATGAAACGCCGAAGGGTGTCCTTCAGCATGCGCATTTCTTCGGGAAGTTCGAATTCCATGTCCACGCCTATCTGTCTCTTGTTGCCGGCGATGATGGCCGATGGTCTGTGTTTTGTCTATCACCCGGGAGTGCTTTGACCCGGGGACGCAACGCCCTATTATCGGCCCACAAACATAATCGAGAAGGAATGTTGCGATGGGCATGGTGATTGACGGCAAGTGGATCGACGATGACGAAAAATACCGCAATCCGACCGGTGGCGCGTTCGTGCGCGCGGAATCCGTCTGGCGCGATTCCGTCACCGCCGACGGCTCTTCCGGCTTCAAGGCGGAGCCGGGGCGCTATCACCTGTTTCTCGCACCGTCCTGCCCGTGGGCGCATCGCACGCAGATTGTCCGGCGCCTCAAGGGGCTCGAGGACGTCATATCGGTGACCCTGTCGGACCTGCCGCGCATCACCAGCTGGGCCTATACGAAAGGAATCGACGAGCTTCAGCCGGGCGACAACGGCAAGCTGGAACTGCACGAGGTCTATGTCGCCGCGGACCCGAACTATACCGGCCGCGTCACGGTGCCGACCCTGTGGGACCGCCAGAAGAAAACCATCGTGAACAACGAATCTTCCGAGATCATCCGGATGCTCAATACCGAGTTCGACGAATGGGCGACCAACGATCTGCCGGACCTGTACCCGGAAGCGCACCGCGCCGAGATCGACGCGCTGAACGAGCGCATCTACGAGACGATCAATAACGGCGTGTATCGCTGTGGTTTTGCCAAGACCCAGGAAGCCTACGAGGAATACATCTACCCGATGTTCGAGACCCTCGATTTTCTTGAGGACCGGCTGTCCAAACAGCGCTACCTGGCGGCCGATTACCCGACGGAAGCGGACTGGCGGCTGTTCGTCACCATGATCCGGTTCGATTTCGTCTATTTCAGCCACTTCAAGTGCAACATCCGCCGCATCCAGGACTATCCGAACCTGTGGAACTGGACGCTGGAGCTGTATCAGACGCCGGGCATCGCCGACGTGGTCGATATTCCCGGTATCAAGAAGGGCTATTACGGCGGACAGGCCAATGTGAACCCGACGGGGATCGTGCCGGTCGGCCCCGATCTCGACCTCACCGTGCCGCATAACCGGGGCGGGGTCGCCAGGGCGGCCTGACGGGGAAAGACCTGACCGGGACGGGCTTGCAGGTGCGGGGCAGGGGCGTCGGCCCCTTAGCTCATGTAATCTCTGGCGCGCCGAGCCGTGCGGGCGGGGTAAACGATCCCGGTGGGTGGGGCGAACTCGGCGGGGTCCGCGATCCCAGCAGGGAATCCCGAGGCGGTCAACGGCCCGGACAGCGGCGCAATTCCAAAAGTCGTAAAACAACCCCATGCACCCGAAGGGGTGGGCGGCGGGTCCGGTATGGCGCGGATTGCCGGCAATTCGCAAAAGTCGCAATTCAACCCCATGCACCCGAAGGGGCGGGGTACACCTGCATGTTTGTGCGGTATAAAAATTCCCGGTCGGTCCGATCGTCATAGGCCCTCCGCCAACAGGACCTACCACACCGGTTCACGCGCGACGCTGGGTCACGTGTGTTGGGCCGGGAAGTCCGGATTTGCGTTAGGGAAGTAGTATATCATAGTTGAGAACAAAAAGGGAACAGCGGGGCGGGTAAATGAGATTTCTTCCTGATAAGGACGTCGCCCGCAAGAACGCAAGATTCTCGTAAATCTCAGCCCTTACCTGTCAATCGGCCCATAGAGCATCGATGACAGGGCACTCAGGAAGAGCGCCGCCGCTACACTTGTCGGAAATCATGGAGAGCGTACGCTCAAGGCGCTTGAGATCGGCAATTTTCTGCCGAACGCTCCCCAGATGATCAATCGAGAGGCTATGTACTTCACCGCAAGTATAGGCCTTGGAATCGACGAGGGACAGCAAGCTGCGGAGTTCATCGATGCTGAAACCAAGTTCACGGCCCCGCATGATGAATCGTAAGCGCCGCTGATCGTTGAGATTGTAGAGTCTATGTCCACCTGCCGATCGTTCGGGTGGCAACAGTAGTCCGATTTTCTCGTAATACCGTACGGTTTCGAGGTGACAGCCTGCTCGCTTCGCAAGCTTGCCCCGCGTGATTGGTGCCTCAGATGTCAAAAATGACATGATTAAATTTAGCCCTTGAACCTGTAGTTACTACAGACACGATACTATCAGATAACACAATGGACTGGAGAAAATTTCTTGGCTCAGATTGATGATCATGCAGGTTTAAGCGCCGCACCGCGCGTAGAAGGCCGCAAATCCTGGATTGCCGCAGGCGGTATCCTGGGTGCAATCGCCGCATCATCATGCTGCATTCTGCCCCTGGTGCTGTTCAGCCTTGGAATCGGCGGCGTATGGATCGGCAACCTCACGGCGCTCGCGCCCTATCAGCCCATCTTTGTGGTCATCACCCTCGGCTTTCTCGGTTATGGCTACTGGCTCGTCTATCGCAAATCCAAAGAAGATTGCGCCGATGGAACCGCTTGTGCACGGCCCCTACCGAACCGGATTGTGAAGCTGTCCTTATGGCTTGCAACCGCGCTCGTCGCAGCGGCATTGGCCTTCCCGTATATCGCACCGGTTTTGTTGGACACTTGAAGATTTAGAAAAGGAGGATGATCCGCATGAACACTATTTTGAAAACGTTTCTTTTTGCCGGGAGCCTGCTCATTGGCACCTCGGCATTTGCCGGCGAAAAGACTATCAGCCTTAACGTAAAGGGCATGACGTGCGTATCCTGTCCGCACATCGTCAAGCGGACGCTCGCGGGGGTCGAGGGCGTGAAGAATGTCGATGTTTCTTTTCGCAGGAAGGTGGCGACCATCACCTACGACGATCAGGTGTGCTCCCCCGGTAAGTTGGCAAGCGCTGTTACGAAAATGGGCTTCCCTTCCAGCCCTGTAAAATAGGAAAACTGATGCGTGAAAATCTTCTGGCCGGTGTCGTCGCCGCTGTCGCGATCATGCCACTTTGCGCGACCTGTATTCTCGGCCCGGCACTGGTCGTTTCCTTTTTCACCGGGGCCATGGTTTGGTTTGGAGGGCTTGATCCGGTCGTGACGGCAGTCCTTGTTCTTGTCGCCGGTCTTGCCGTTTTCGGGCTCATCCGCGTGGGCCAAAGCCTCATCACGCCGGAGAAAGAAGTCCGTCAATGAATGAGAAGAAACTTCTTGGTGTCGGCATCGTCGGAACGGTAATCGCCGCCCTGTGCTGTTTCTCGTCGGTTCTTGTCGTACTGCTTGGAGCTGTCGGACTTTCAGCCGCGCTTGTTTGGCTGGATTACGTCCTTCTTCCGGCTCTGGCGTTCTTTATTGGCCTCACGATCTACGCTGTATACCGACGGCTCAAGAATCAATCCCAGACTTCGGAGTCCCGATCATGAGTGATGATTGTTGCGTCACCGACAAGCCAAACGGACAATACGACCTAGCGGTTATAGGCGCGGGATCCGCTGGATTTTCAGCTGCGATCACCGCTGCAGAACAGGGGGCGCAGGTCGCCTTGATCGGCCATGGCACGATTGGCGGAACCTGTGTCAATGTCGGCTGTGTTCCTTCAAAAGCGCTGATCCGGGCCGCTGAATCTGTATACCATGCCAACGGCGCATCGCGTTTTTCCGGCGTCGAGGGAGCGGGCCTGCTTAAGGACTGGAGCGCACTGCGGGCGCAAAAGGATGAACTGGTGACATCGCTTCGCCAAGCCAAATACATAGACCTGCTCCCGGCCTATAACGGCGTCGCCTACATGGAAGGAAAAGCCCGGCTCGGGAACGGTGGTGTCACCGTGGACGGCAATCACATTAATGCCGGCAAGGTCATCATCGCGACCGGATCGCATGAGTTTGTGCCGGCGATTCCGGGAATTGAGGACACGCCCTATTTGACCAGCACCACGGCTTTTGAAATGGAGAACCTACCCCAATCGATGATCGTGATTGGCGGGGGATATATTGGCTGCGAGCTGGCGCAGATGTTTTCTCGCCTCGGCGTGAAGGTGACGATTGTATTCCGAAGCCGGCTTCTGCCGGAGGGTGAGCCCGAAATCAGCGAGGCCCTTGCCGGTTACTTCGAAGAAGAAGGCGTTACCGTGCAGCGCGTCGGCCGATATGAAAGCATTCATGCGAGCGACAATGGTATTGGCCTGTCCGTGGCTATTGGCGGCACAGCTGAAACTTTAGAAGCGCAGCAGGTGCTTTTGAGTGCCGGTCGACAAGCCAACACTCATGGATTGGGACTGGAAGAGGCTGGCGTTGCTCTATCGGCAAACGGCGGAATTAATATCGACGACCAGATGCGCACCACGAAGGCCGGTGTCTATGCTGCTGGCGATGTCACAGGGCGCGATCAGTTCGTGTATATGGCCGCTTACGGTGCGAAAATTGCAGCAACCAATGCGATGAATGATGACAGCCGAAGCTACGATAATTCGTCGATGCCGGCGGTTGTCTTCACAGACCCGCAGATCGCGAGTGTAGGTCTCACAGAATCGGGTGCGCAGGCTGAAGGAATCAACACCAAAACCTCTGTCCTGTCCCTGGATAATGTTCCGCGCGCGCTTGCGGCCCGTGACACGCGCGGGCTGATCAAGCTGGTTGCCGACGCTGCCACCAATAAATTGATTGGTGCCCATATCTTAGCCCCCGAGGGCGCCGACAGCATCCAAACCGCCGCTATCGCGATCAAACAAGGCATGACCTACACTGATCTTGGGGAAATGATCTTCCCGTATCTGACCACGGTTGAAGGCCTGAAACTTGCCGCACAAACATTTGATATGGATGTGTCCAAGCTCTCCTGCTGTGCTGGATGACTATCGACCGGCGGATAACTGTCGGAATTTCTTACACATGCAGAATGATGGAACATTATCGCTAGTCATAACTTGTTGATAACAAATGCTAATCAAATCTGGCACGGATATTGCGTGATGTTACGAAAAGGGTGAAGCAGCCCCATTATTTGGTTCCAGCCTAAGGATCGTCAGATGTTCGATTCCTCGATAATTCCGTCCCGAAATATCGCCACGCAGACCGCCGTCAGCGGCGAAAAATCCAGTTCGGGACGTGGACGATTTCCGCGAAAATTTCCGCTCCGGTCTATCAGCGGCGCATTCGCGCTTATTTCGGCATCGTGTATTTCGGTCGGCGGTGCACTGGCGAGCACGATTCTGTATCAGCAGAACTTCGAGGCGCCGGTCAATTTCATCGACACGTCCGGTGTCGACGTCAGCCAGCAATCGGTCAACAGCCTGTACGGCAACCAGCCGCCGGGGTTCACGTTTGCGCAGCAGCACACGGTCGAAACACTGGAAATCAATGGCGGCGTCGCCTTCGGCACCGGCTATATCGATACAGCCGGCCGGGCGGGAAACTACATGGGGGGCATGCTGTCGAGCGGACAGGACGACCGGCTGGGGCTCGCCTTCAATGTGGGCAGCTTCGACTTTCTCAATATGAGCATCGATGTTACCAGCATCGACCTGAATGGTCTGGCAGGGCCGTTCGTGCCCGGCTTCGGGGTAACGACGAACCCCGGCACGGAGCCCACGTTTCGCTTTACGCTGTTCGATAACCCGAGCGGGGCCAACGGCATCGGCTCCGGAACGGCGCTGGATTTTGCCGATGTGACGGGCACTGTTTCGGACCGCAACGTGGTGGACTTCGTCACCGCCGTTATCGGACTGGATGCGTCCGGTTCGACCAACGGAAACGTCATCCTGCAGTTCGATCTGCTGACGGGAGGTTACGCGGGTTTCGACAATATCACGATCGTGGCGTCGAACACGCAGGGCGAGGTCAATATCCCGGCCCCCGGCGTGTTGCCGCTGTTTGCACTGGGACTTGCCGGATTGGCGTTTGCGCGGCGAAAACACCGGCGCTGACACCAGCCGGGAACCATAAAAGGCGGTCTTTCGGGGCCGCCTTTTGCGTTTCGTCAAATCGTCTCCGCATACGCCCGCAACCGGGCGCAGTCTCCCGTTCTGCCGCGTAACCTGCCATCGTTCCGCGTCGGCCCGGCTGGCTTCTAGTAGGGCCGGTCGCCGTTATCCGATGCTTCGGTCGGCACCAGCGAGCGGATCAGGGTTTCCATTCGCAGGATGCCGACCTCGCGGGCCCCGTCCTTGACCAGATATGTCTTGCGGGTATCGCCCTGGGCCCTGGCGATAACGGATTCCAGGTTTTCCTCCTGGTCGATTTCGCCGGCAATGTGGACGTTGTCGGTTTTGCCGGTCGGCTCCATGACCGTGCGGACACGCAGGACCCGGGCACGGTTGATGTCGCTTATGAAGTCGACGATGTAGGGATCGTTCGGCTCCAGCAGGATTTTCTGGGGCTCGTCCTGCTGGACGACCCGCCCGTCCTTCAGGATCACAAGATGGTCGGCGAGTTTGAGCGCCTCGTCGAGGTCATGGGTGATAAACAGGATGGTCTTGCGCAGTTCCTGCTGAAGCTCCAGCAGCAGGTCCTGCATATCCGTGCGGATCAGGGGGTCGAGCGCCGAATAGGCCTCGTCCATCAGCATGACGTCGGCATTCGATGTGAGCGCCCGGGCGATGCCGACGCGCTGCTGCATGCCCCCGGAAAGCTGGTTGGGATAACTGTCGCCATAGCCTTCGAGACCGACGCGGTGGAGCCATTTTTCGGCCGCCGGAATGAACTCGCTCCTCGGAAACCCGCGAACCTCCAGGGCAATCGCCGCGTTCTCGGCGACCGACTTGTGCGGCAGAAGCGCGAACTTCTGGAACACCATCGACATCTGTTCGCGGCGTATCCTGCGAAGCTCGTCGGCCGAGCAGCCGAGGATGTCGCGCCCCTCGAAGATGATTTCCCCCGCAGTCGGATCGATCAGCCGGTTAACATGGCGGATAAGGGTCGATTTACCGGATCCGGACAATCCCATGATAACCGTGATCCTGCCCTCCTGAACGTCGACGTTGATGTCCTGCAGCCCGAGAACATGATTGTATTGCTCCAGCAACTCGGGCTTGCCCAGGCCTTCGTCGCGAACCGCCTTCAGCGCGCGTTGCGGGTCGGGGCCAAACACCTTGTACAGGTTGCGGATCGCGATTTTGGGCGCGCTCGTCACGATGTCTTTCCGCTCCTCAGTCATAGGTCGTGTTTATTCTGGCGAGTGCGAGCTTGGTCGTGCGGTCGAGGATCACGGCGAGAATGACGATGCCGAGCCCGGAAACGAGGCCCACACCCAATTCGAGATTGCGTATCCCGCGCAGGACAAGCACGCCCAGCCCCGGCGCCGAGACAAGGGACGCAATCACAACCATCGCGAGGCTCATCATGATGGTCTGGTTCACCCCGGCCATGATGTTGGGCAGGGCGAGCGGGATCTGCACCTTCAGGAGCTTCTGCCTGTCCGTC
>CAXBMQ010000051.1:0-20285 GCA_963977005.1 uncultured Rhodospirillaceae bacterium | reverse complement strand
GAACGAAACGGCTCTCACATGAGCCAGCCGTTTCGTCCACAGCCCGTCACTTAGAGCATTTCATGTTTTGACGGAAGCATATCCAGCGTTTTCGAAGTAGTTTGCGCAATGGTTCGGCTGGATTGTCCCGACGAAGCGTCCGATGTGCCGCCAGAGGTCTTCGGGGTCTCGCTTTTGCGCCATCCTCATCCAGTGTTTGATCTGTGAGAACGCCTGCTCGATTGGATTGAGATCGGGGGAATATTTGGGCAGGAACCAGAGCCGGGCACCTGCGGCGCGGATTGCCTGGCGAACGGCTTTGCTCTTGTGGCTGCCCAGATTGTCCATGATGACGATATCGCCGGACGCGAGGTCGGGCAGGAGTATCTGTTCGACATAGGCGCGGAAGCACGCGCCGTTGATCGGGCCGTCGAAGACGCAGGGCGCGCATAGCCGGTCGCAGCGCAACGCGCCGACGAAGGTCAGCGTCCGCCAGCGGCCACGCGGCGCGAAGCCGCGCAGACGGTCACCCTTGGGGCCCCAGCCACGCAAGGGCGCCATATTGGTTCTGATCCAGGTCTCGTCTATGAAAACCAGCCGGCGCGGCAGGCCGCAGACGGTGGTCAGCGACAACGGGACGGAGCTGACCAGCATGGCGATCTTGAAGTGGTCTCAGGACCGCCGGATCGGCTGGCATTACATCGCACCCGGCAAGCCGACCCAGAATGCCTTCGTCGAAAGCTTCAACGGACGTCTGCGCGACGAATGCCTGAACGAGACGCTATTCTTATCGCTGTCGCACGCCAGGGCCGTGCTGGCTGCATGGAGGCACGACTACAACCACCACCGGCCGCACTCCGCTCATGGCGCCGGTCCCGCCTGTCGAATTCGCCGAAAAAGCCGGTATGGGGCATGCCCCATGCCGGCTTGAACAACCCGCCCGCACAGGGCAATGTTTTGAAACCGGACTCTACTCATGACTGGGGGGAAGTCGGGTCTCACGTCACGGAGTATGATGGATTGGGTCGAGTCTGAATCGCCTAGGCTCGGTTGTCCAGGTTTTGCAGATGTATTCATAGGGGGTGAGCCCTTTCAGGGTTTTGAGACGCCGTGCGAAATTGTAGGCCGTGACGAAGTTGGCCAGGTGGGCGCGCAACAGATCGTGACTGTCGTAGTGATAGCGTTTCACGGTCGCCTCCTTGATGGTGCGGTTCATCCGTTCGACCTGACCGTTGGTCCAGGGGTGGTTCGGCTTCGTCAGCCGGTGTTCGATGCCATGCAGGGCGCAGGTCCGGTCGAAGGGATGACCCCGGAGCCTTGCGGTTGGGCCTTTTCGGTTTTTCGGCAGGTCGGCGAACTGGATGCCGTTATCGGTCAGCACCGTGTGGATGACATAAGGAACGGCCTCGACCAGGGCATCCAGAAAGGCCGTGGCGACTTTGGTGTTGGCGCGCTCGGCAAGCTGGACGAAGGCGAACTTCGAGGTCCGGTCGATGGCGACGAACAGATGGAGCTTGCCTTCCTCGGTGCGGACCGCCGCGATATCGATATGAAAGTAGCCGATGGGATAGGTCTTGAACTTCTTCTTCGCCGGCTTGTCTCCCTTCATGTCCGGAAGCCGGCTGATGCCGTGGCGTTGCAGGCAACGATGCAGGGAAGAGCGGGTCAGGTGCGGGATCGTCGCCTGCAAGGCGTAAAGGCAGTCGTCCAGTGGCGGCAGCGTGTGCTTGCGGAAGGTGACTACCATGGCCTCCTCTTCCGTCGACAGAACCGTCGAGCGGAGATCCTTCGGTCCCATCGGCGCGTCTTCGATGAAATCGCGCTTCTTCCACTTCGCCACGGTCTTCGGATTGAGGTCGTAGCGCTTACTTAGCTCTTGGATCGAAGCTTTCGATCGCTGTATTGCCGCTCGGATGGCGTGCGTCGTCTTGGCGCTACCGTGTAGTATCTGTCCCATAAAACCTCCCGTGATGAGGGATCAGTATAATCAACCCCATCACACTCCGGGACTAAACACCTAGTCCGGTCCTCGCGCGTCCGCGCCTGGAAAACGCCCCAGATAGGGCCTAAACACACCCCCGCAGAAAGAACTGGACTTCCTTCGCAAACGAAGCATTTCTGGGTGTCATGAAGCGAGGGGCCGTCTCCGGCCCGCACGCCCCGATAGGCCCCGCCGGCGGGGCTAAGGGTGGTGGGAGCACCGCGATTGATGCGGCGCAATTCACCTTAGGAGGCCACGATGCCCAAGCTCACCGACACCCAACTCGTTATCCTTTCAACCGCTGCGAAACGCGATGGCGGCGCGGTCTTGCCCCTGACAAAGTCGCTCAAGGCCAATAAGGCCTCAGCCGAGAAGGCCGTCAAAAGCCTCATCAAGCGAGGTCTGATCGATGAGCAACCTGCCACTCGCGGCGACGAGACCTGGCGCGAGGGTGAGAACGGCAGCCGGCTCACACTCGTCATCACCGGATCCGGTCTGGAATCGATCGGTGCCGATGCAGCGAAGACACTGCCGATGAAGCGCAAGGCCCGGAATCGTCGGTCCACACCCGGCCGTCAGACCAGGACCGAGAGGTCACTGACCGGAGTCCGACGGGGTACGAAGCAGGCGGTATTGATCGATCTTTTGCGCCGGAAGAATGGAGCTACTATCGACGAGATAGTCGAAGCCATCGGCTGGCAGGCGCATTCGATCCGCGGCGCAATCAGTGGTACGCTCAGGAAAAAACTCAAGCTGACCGTCGAAAGCGACATGATCGGGGATCGCGGTCGGGTATATAGCATCGCGGAAGACGGCTGATCCAGCGTGGGAAGGTTCCGACCATGCGGAGCTCACTCGGACCAGAAGACGTGGCAAACGAACTTGCCGCCATCCCGGAACTCTCGCGAGCGGTTCTTGCCGAGCGATGGACGGAGGCTTATGGCCAGCCGCCGCCCAAAGGCTTAAGTCGACACCTGCTCGAACATGCCGCAGCCTGGCATCTGCAGTCTCAGACTTTCGGCGGGCTCGATCCCGCGTTGCGACGCAAGCTTCAGCGGAACACCAGACCGAGAAAGAATTGTGCGTCTCCAGCACTTGGGGCAGTCCGGTCAAAAGGCCCGCCACAGGGCTCCCGTCTGGTCCGGGAGTGGCATGGACGTACCTATACCGTCGATGTTCTCGAAACCGGGTTTCTGTTCGACGGCAAGCATTACACCTCGCTGTCCCAGGTCGCCCGGTCCATCACCGGCGCCCGCTGGTCCGGCCCGAGGTTCTTCGGACTATGAGCGCCAAAATCAGATGCGCGATCTATACGCGGAAGTCATCCGATGAGGGCCTGGAGCAGGAGTTCAACTCCCTCGATGCACAGCGCGAGGCGAGTGAATCATACATCCTGTCCCAGCGCGGGGTCGGGTGGGTAGCATCGTCAAAACGCTATGATGACGGCGGGCTTTCGGGGGGCACACTGGAACGCCCGGCATTGCGCACCCTTCTGGTCGACATCGAGAAGGGCAAAATCGATCTGGTCGTCGTCTACAAGGTGGACAGGCTGACGCGGTCTCTCGCCGACTTCGCCAAAATCGTCGATGTGTTCGATGCGGCAGGCGTATCGTTCGTCTCGGTGACCCAGCAGTTCAACACCAGCACATCCATGGGTCGCCTCACGCTGAACATGCTGCTCTCTTTTGCCCAGTTCGAGCGCGAGGTCACGTCGGAACGTATCCGCGATAAGATCGCCGCCTCCAAGAAGAAAGGGATGTGGATGGGCGGGCTGCCGCCGCTCGGCTACGATGTTCAGGACAAGAAGCTGGTGGTGAACAAGGCCGAGGCGGAGACTGTCAGGACCCTGTTCCGTCACTATCTTGAGCACGGAACGGTAAAGAAGCTCGTCGAGGAATCAAGCCGTCTTGGGCTCCTTACGAAGCGGCGCATTCGCAGCGACGGTCAATCAACGGGCGGACAGAGTTTTACCCGAGGGCATCTCTACCAGCTGCTCACCAACCCAATCTATGTCGGCGAGATCGCCCATAAGGGAGTCACCTACCCGGGTCAGCACGATGCCATCATCGACCGGAAAGCCTTCGACGCTGTCCGAAGCGGACTGGATAACAATGCCGCTCGGCGACAATCACCGACCAACGCCAACGCCCCGAGTCTGTTGACCGGACTGGTATACGACGAGACGGGCGATCGGATGGGTCCGACCCATGCCAGCAAAAAGGGCCGCCGCTATCGCTACTACATCTCAAAACGTCTGATGCACAGGACCGCTTCGACCGATGGCGGATGGCGCCTGCCGGCGCGTGAACTAGAGCGTGCGGTCAGCCGGGCGGTCGGCGACTTCCTGAGAGATGGGACTCGCGTTGTCGATGCGCTGGAATTGAACGGCATGGCCCCCGACCGCCTGCGCACCGTACTACATCGCGCGGCAGCGATCGCACGTGACATGGAGGATGAACAGCGCGAGCACCAAATTCAGTTGCTGCGCCGACTCCTCCATCAGGTGACGCTTCACCCTGGCTCGATCCATATCGCGCTTACCCGCTCCGGACTCGCCAGATTGATACTGGAGAAAAATCCCGACAGCGCAGCGCATCAAGACGGGCTAATTGATCTCACTGTCCCGGTAGCGCTGAAGCGGCGCGGCGTCGAGGCGAAGCTGATCGTGTCTGCACAAGGCGAAGTCGCTGTGCCCGACGAGAGCTTGATCGCCCTGCTGTCCCAGGCTCATCATTGGCGCGACCAGCTGGCGGCTGGGGAAGTTAGCTCTGCACGCGAGATCGCGCGCGACAATAGGATCAGCCCCAGCGAGGTCAGCCGTATTATCCGGCTCGCCTTCCTGGCCCCTGATATCGTCAAGGCGGTCCTCGACGGACGTCAGCCGATTGAGCTCACGCCCAGGCGCCTCATGCGGATCGGCGAACTCCCTCTCGAATGGCGTGACCAGCGCCGCCTACTTGGCTTCCCCGACTGACCAACCTTCCCGACGAGTGCCATTATCAACCTGAAGAGTTGGCGGCAAAATTCGCTGTCGGAGACGACCGGGCGAATTGGCCGGGAGGACGCCGTCTGGGCCGTCTCTACGCTGTTGATCGGCGCGGCGAATAGGTCGAAAGCCGGGAAAATCCGGCCGTTTTCGCACGCCAAGGATTGGACACTTGAAATGCAAAGGGTGGGTGGTGGTGCAGGTAGTCTGCTGCGAACCCGTCTCTAACCGAATGTCCCTGTTATTACGAATAACAGGGTAAATTCCTATTTTTGTGCCCGGTTTGGTCGCTTTCTCTCCAGAAACACTGACATTTCTGCGGCTTTGCGGCTGAATTCCCTGCGCGATGGAACAGGGAATTCAGGCGCACAAAACAGGGAATCCTGAAGCTCGGAACAGCGATTACCGACCCATAGATGAGAGAGACCCGGAACGGCAGTGAGCGCCTTGCCTGAGCCTGATTTCGACTGGACTGTTGGGCGCGGCCTGGCTAATTTTCGGCCTGCAGGCGCCGGTCGGGCCATTCACCAATGACCGTCGCCGGGCGGCACAGTTGGAATGGCGGCTGGAAGCCTCTCACAGATACTTGCTCCACAATTATACCCAACTCCGCAGATAGCAGGCGGCTTCACGCCTCTATTATTGAGTTAGCCACATACGCGTACTCATCTGCCTGACCAGCCCGCGAGCCTAAAGCACTTGCGGGTCTCGCGGTGGTGCGGACCACTGTCATCATCATGTGGAGCCATCAGATCGGTTCCCGGATTTTTGTTTTGCATTCTGTATGAAATTGCTGCGTTTCCGGACGGAACATTCTTTTGAAGGAAAGTAACCGGATTTCATGGCTGTGTACCCGGACGGGTTCGGTTACCTGCTTTGAACAATTCGGCTCAAGATAAATTTTCCCCAGGTCCTGGAAGAACATCCTCACTTTCCACACCGTCCACACTTTTACGGCGAGTTTCCACAGATATTTTTCGCGTTTTCAAAGATTTCGTTTGATGCAGTTTATTTCATGCGCCTTAGTGAGGTGCGCCGTTCGCGGCTTCACACATCATTGTTTAAACCGGAGTGAATTCGTGACTTTTCACCACCGTATTATCGAACTGCCTATCAGGACACTTCGCCCATATCCGCGTAACGCACGGCGTCATTCGAAAAAGCAACTTCGCCAGATTGCCGACAGCATCGAAAGGTTCGGGTTCACCAATCCGGTTCTTGTCGGCGACGACGGCGAAATCGTCGCCGGACACGGCCGCGTCGAAGCGGCCCGCTTGCTGGGTATGGAGACCGTTCCCACGATCGCGTTGTCGCACCTCAACGCCACCGAGCGCCGCGCCTATGTGCTCGCGGACAACAAATTGGCCCTGAACGCCGGCTGGGACGAAGAGATTCTCGCACTGGAACTGCAGGATCTGATCGATCTGGACTTCGACCTGACCGTGACGGGTTTTTCGGTCGGAGAAATCGACCTTGTGCTCGATACCGCGAACGAAAGCGCCCCGGATCGGCGCGATGCTGCCGACGACTGGATGCCGGAGATGGAGGAAGCAGTCGTCTCCCGACCGGGCGATCTCTGGCAACTCGGCCGTCATCGGCTGATCTGCGCGGATGCCCGCGACCCGGATGCTTATGGAGCGTTACTTGCCGGCGAGCAGGTGGATATGATTTTTACCGATCCACCTTACAACGTCCCAATAGACGGCCATGTGTCAGGGCTGGGACGCGTGCATCATCGGGAGTTCGCGATGGGCGCGGGAGAGATGTCCGAGGCGGCGTTCGAGGCCTTCCTGGTCGAAACCCTCGGAGCAGCCGCTGCGACCTGTCGGGATGGCGCCATCGCGTTCGTCTGTATGGACTGGCGGCATATGGGCGAGCTCCTGTCCGCAGGCAGGCAGGTATTCAGCGAACTCAAAAACGTGTGCGTCTGGAACAAGACCAACGGCGGCATGGGGACTTTCTATCGCTCAAAACACGAACTGGTGTTTGTGTTCAAGGTCGGTACCGCGCCCCATACCAATACGTTCGGTTTGGGCGAAGAGGGCCGGTACCGGACCAACGTGTGGGATTACGCCGGCATCAGCAGTCTGTCGGCGACCCGCGCCGAGGAACAGGCGATGCACCCGACCGTAAAACCGGTCGCCCTGGTGGCCGATGCGGTTCGCGACTGCTCGAAACGCGGGGATAAGATCGTGGATGCATTTGCCGGGTCCGGCACGACGCTCATCGCCGCACAAAAGACGGGACGTCACGCACGCCTGATCGAGCTCGATCCACAATACTGCGACACCATTGTTCGCCGGTTCGAGCGTTATACCGGCAAACCGGCCGTTCATGCGGAAACCAGCATGTCTTTTGAAGATACCGCGGAAGCACGCAGCGGTGACCTGTCGATGGAGGCGATACGATGAGTGTGGATAACGGGGATAAAGAATATCCAGTCGGCTACGGCAAACCGCCGGCCGAACACAGATTCAGGAAGGGACAATCGGGCAACCCGAAAGGACGTCCCAAAAAGCAAAAGAAGCAGCCGGAAACGTTGGGATTCAGGGATATGCCCTTGGCCGGCTACGTCGAAAAGGAAGCATTTCGTGACCTGACATTGATGGAGAATGGCAAGTCGATCGAAATACCTGCGTCGCAAGCGATCCTGCGCAGCATTATGGTAGACGGCGTGAAGGGAAACCGGCTCGCAAAAAAACAAGCGTATCAGCTACTGCGGCAGGAAGAGGAAGCGGTCGCAGACCGGGTTGTTAAGCATTTTTTGCGGTACGAAAAACTAAAGTCAGAGGGTGAGGCGGCACTGGCAATATGCGCGGAGAAAGGTCTCGACCTGCCCAGGCTGTACCCTCATCCGGACGATATACTTCTCAATCGGGCGAATCTTGAAGTGCACGTGCTGGGCCCGCTGAGCAAAGACGAGGCTATCCCATACGAGCGCGCTGCTCTCGCCAGAGATATTTATCATGCTTATTCGTTTCTTGAAGAAAAGACGGGCAAAGTTTCCGCCATGGAATTCGGTGGGAATACCGGGTCAAGTTGGACAGTCATCGCCATGTTGACGGAGGACGCCCTTCCCCCCAGCTATCAGAGAGATGAAGACACGGCCCTGGGTTTTTATCTCGGACTTCAAAGTCTGACCAAAAAGAAACTCCAGCAAAAAATTGACGATATGTTCAGGCAAATCGAGGCGTTGCCGAAGAGTGTCGAGGAACAGATCGAGGCGCGAAAACGCGCTGTTAAAGTCGCAGCACTTGTCGGCGAGGGACTCGAGTTCGGGCTCGCCGACCTCGAAAAAATGCAGCAGCGCCTGCGGCCCACGGGCCGCGGCGAGAAATAGGCAGTCACTTCGAAGCATGGAGAGGTAAATAGGTTCGCCCGGATTCATGCCCGCCCCGAAGGTCAGCCGCGCCGCCCGTCTCCTCGAACCCAACCCCGCCTAAAGGATACAGAACCGAAAACATCTTACGTGACGCCGGAAATGAAGTTGAAACCTCAACAACTAATGCGCTAATTGGACTGAACCATGGGACTTGTGCGTGGCCCGCCCCATACAAGGTGGAGCGTAAATGCGGTCGAACCTGCTGGACACGGAGCTAAAGGCGCTGACGGGGGAGAATGCACGCGAAGACCGGAGAGGATTGATCGTGGACGAGACAGAAAGCCCGCCAAGGTGGCAAAAGGGCCAGCGGGTGTTCGAGGTGACCGTGCCCGCCGACGAGACGAAAAGCGGCCTCGACGAAGCGGTCGAGTTTGAGCTCAGCTGGGAAGTTACTAAAACACGGAGAATGAGCGATCGCGACTGGATCCAGTGGGAAATCGAACGTGCCCGCGAGGCCCTGGAACGTGCCGAGCGGGCGCTCGAATATGAGCCCGGATTCACGGAGCGCGATGCGGACGCGCTGAGTTCTTCGCTCGCCCACGCCATAACGGCGTGGTGCCGTACGCATCTGGGCCGCGCAGTGCCAAGTTATTTCGGCTCCCATAACGCGTTCCTGGATAACGCCCCTCAAAGTCTCTCGAAAATGATACTGAAGGCGGGCTCTTCCCTGCACTGCCTGAGATGGTATGCGACAGTCTCACCATCCGATGCCGCCGCAGACGTGCGGGCAACCGTCGACGCAGTGCTGGCCACAATCGAGTATCGGCCGAACCGCAGATAACAGCCTCCTCATTCGAAAACCGATTCTCGGACTGGCTCGGAGACAGCGGATAGGCGACGGCCCCGTCAGCCATAGGCCAACGTGGCCTGACAATACCTCTTGACCTTCTAGTGCATGGAAGCCCTACGAAACGAATAAATCGCTAATTCTGTCGCACTGAAAAAATGAAAACCCCGATTGTCGAAGTCTAGCCAACACTACGCATCGCACACGCGACGATGCAAAATTGCCCAAACATACAAACCTTGAACAAACCGAGCCGTGTAAATGTCAGG
Source organism: uncultured Rhodospirillaceae bacterium (assembly GCA_963977005.1). GTDB lineage: Bacteria > Pseudomonadota > Alphaproteobacteria > MPNO01 > UBA830 > CAXBCP01. Next base: position 10,901 of record CAXBMQ010000051.1, on the reverse strand, counting down.
TATACCTTTTCCAAACATCGATCCGATTGCGCTTGAACTCGGGCCATTGGTGATCCGCTGGTACTCTTTGGCATATATCGCGGGTATCCTGCTTGGCTGGCGTTATTGTCTTCGCCTTGCCAGGCGCGACACCTTGCGGCCGAACGCCCAGGACCTCGACGACTTCGTTACATGGGCGGTCGTCGGAATCGTACTTGGCGGACGTATCGGCTACGTTCTCTTCTACAAGGCTTCTTACTACCTACATAACCCTCTGGAGGCCTTGAAGGTCTGGGAGGGTGGGATGTCTTTCCATGGCGGCCTCCTCGGCGTTTTACTCACCATCGTAATACTCTCCAGACGCCGCGGAATCTCGCCGCTCGCGCTTGGCGACCTCGTCGCGGCAGCGGCGCCGATCGGCCTCTTCTTCGGCCGCGTTGCAAACTTCGTCAACGGCGAGCTCTTTGGCCGGGTTGCCGAGGTGCCGTGGGGCGTCATTTTCCCGCGCGGCGGCGAGCTGCCGAGGCATCCAAGCCAGCTGTACGAGGCTTTGCTGGAAGGCGTGGTGTTGTTCGCGGTGATGGCTGTCTTGGCTCGTCGCCCGGGAATAAGGGCGCGCGTCGGATTTCTCACCGGCGTATTCCTGGTCGGCTACGGCTTTAGCCGCACCTTTGTCGAACTGTTCCGGGAGCCCGATGCTCATCTCGGCTTCATCGTCGGCCCTATCACGATGGGCCAGATCCTGTCCGCCCCTATGATCCTGCTTGGACTCTACCTCATGATTCGCGCACGCCGAAAAGCACCAGTGGCGGCAAAGCGAAGCCGTATAGAGAACGGCAGCTGAATGTCAGGCTATCGCGGCATAAGTCCGCCCGTAACGGTCAACGATTTTGATCCTATAGATTTACGCAGATCGCGATTGTCTCAAACGTTTACGCAACGCGCCTCACTCCTTGGGAGCGACAAATTGCCCATATTGTCTGCGCTGGCTAATCGGACGGGTCCCAACGAAGGCCAAAATCACAAAGTCTCAGTATCAGCCGAACGCCAAGCTAACTTTGGCCACACGGAGCTTCAACGCTCACATGACTGGAGACCAAAAGACGGTTATCTGCAAAGTGTCGGATGAATACACCAACAGCACCCCGTTGCCGACACCGTCGGGAATTATGAAAGGCAGCTATCAGATGCGCACGCCAACCGGTGAGAAATTCGATATCGAAGTGCCTGCCTTCTCGCTCGACTGCCCGCACGAGGCACGGCACCTAAACTAGCCCCGCCACAGCACCGGATCAGAGCCTTGCTCGATTTCCGTCCCGTTCTTTACATCATCGGTATCCTGCTCACGACGCTGGCAGCGGCGATGTGCGCGCCGCTGGTGGCCGACCTGGTGGTCGGTCATCCCGACTGGCAGGTCTTCGCTGGTTCCGCCGGGCTGACCGCCTTTATCGGCATTACGTTGCTGCTTACGACCATGGCGCCGCCGGACCGGTTTTCGGTCCGTCAGGCCTTTGTGCTGACCACCCTGAGCTGGCTGGCGATGACGTTCTTCGCCGCCCTGCCGTTTGCCTTTGCCGATCTGGAACTCAGCTTCACGGATGCTTTCTTTGAAGCGATGTCGGGCCTGACGACCACGGGCTCGACCGTGATGACGTCGCTCGACAGCGCGCCAAGCGGCATTCTGTTGTGGCGCGCGATCCTGCAATGGCTCGGCGGGATCGGCATCATCGTCATGTCGATCGCGATTCTGCCGATGCTGAAAATCGGCGGCAACCAGCTGTTCCAGATGGAATCGTCCGACCGGTCGGAAAAGGTTTTGCCGCGCGTCGCCCAAATCGCCAGCGGCGTCGGCTTCGTCTATCTGGGCCTGACCGCCGCCTGCGCCGGGTTGCTGTGGTTTGCGGGGATGAAGGGCTTCGACGCCATCGCCCACGCGATGACGACCATCGCAACCGGCGGATTTTCGACCCGGGACGGATCGATCGGCGCGTTCCTGAACCCGACGGTCGAGGTGATCATCACCACCTTTATGGTACTGGGGGCCCTGCCCTTTGTGCTGTATCTGCAGGCGGTGCGCGGGAAACCGCTGATGCTGTTTCGCGACAACCAGGTGCGCTGGTTTTTCTGGATTATCGTTTTCTTCGTCCTCTCGGTCGCTATCGCCCACCACCTGAACAACGATATCAACATCGGCCGGGCGCTGCGCGAATCCGCGTTCAATGTCATATCGATCATGACCGGCACCGGCTATTCGTCGGCCAATTACGCCGGCTGGGGCGCCTTTGCGACCGGTGTTTTCTTTTTCATCATGTTTATCGGCGGCTGCGCCGGATCGACCACGTGCTCGATCAAGATATTCCGTTATAGGGGGTGTGATTGATTACAAATATCCATTATCCGATATTCCTGTGTTCACAACTGTCGTCACTCGAAGACGATGGGTGTTGAACGTCGATCGGATGTTACCAGCCAGATAGGGATCTGGACGCCAACGTCCGGTCGGTCCCGGACGATCAGCCCCGCCTTACTCGCGGGGGCGATACGTCAGAGAAGGAAAGTCGGTCTGGGTGGATAGGGGTCGGGGGAAAAGCCTGTGCCGAACAGCACGGAAGAGGTGCGCTGAACCGATGTAAGCAGTGCGCGAAGTCGTAGATCGTTCGCGGGCGCCGGCATGACGAACACGGTGGAGGCGCAGAAGGAATAGCAACTTGCGGCAGCGGTTTTATCGTCGCTACCGCAACCGCCGCAATCCTCGTCGCCGGAGGGGTTTATGTCTCCCGCGAGAGCCATGTCAACGGCCATGGTGCTGGCCTGAACTGCGGACAGGGTCATCCCCGTGCCCAGCGCAATGCCGAGGAGGGTAACAACGATCCAGCGTGACGACCATTTTTTCATATCGTGTCAAACATGGGTCTGGCGCATCGCATTGGCAAGAAAATTTTTGCCGCCGTGGCTTTACGTCGCGTTGAATGAAAATCGACAGGCAGGATGAATTCGCGCCCATTCACCGGAGCCGAGACGGAATTCAATAGGTACTTGATTGACTTCGTTATACTGAAGCTGGAATGCTTAGATATCCAACACACCGTTGTAATCGGTGTTTCCTACACGGTATTCAGCGAGTGGCTCAATATCGAGATCAGAGGTGCGTGGGCATACCGCGATGCAATGCCGGTGATCCCATTACTCGATGCGGGTCTGAGCCCGGTGCTGCAATGGATTTTGGTGCCACTCGCCGGTTTCTGGTGGACGAAGCGGCCGGCTAAGCCTGAACAACGATAAAAAATGAATGCGGCACCACGCCGCCGCAATATCCTTCGGGGCGTATGCCGTCACGCACGAAAGCTTTTAACTTTGCCGGAAAATTCCCCGTATATCTACGCGTTATATTTACGCGTTCCGCGGCCCGAAAATGACGATACCGGCGCCAATCAGACAAATCGCGCCGCCGAGGACGTCCCAGCGGTCCGGCCGCTGTCCCTCGACGCTCCATAACCAGAACAGCGACGCAGTAATGTATACGCCACCGTATGCCGCATAAGCGCGGCCCGCAAACGCACTGTCGATCCGGGTCAACAAATATGCAAAGGCGATGAGGCTCAGGGCGCCGGGTATGAGCCACCAGGCCGACCGATCAAGCCGGATCCACGACCAGATCGCGAAACATCCCGCAATTTCGGCGATAGCCGCCATACCGTAGATGGCGAATATGCCTATCAAAGGCGCTCCGGTCGAACTCATTTCCGGACCGCCGGGTCAGAATGGTCGCCGGTCAGGCAAAGCGAATGATCGCTTAGAACTTCGATTATTCGGCATTCGGCGATCTTGTCGTCGCGGCACTGCCGGATCATTCTCTCCAACTCGGACTTCATTGCGTTCAGGCTTTTAATACGCCGGTCAACTTCCTGAAGCTGATCCCGTGCAATCAGGTCAACTGTTTCGCATGACCGTTCGGGATCATCACTGACATTGAGAAGCTGGCGGATCGCGTCCAGCGGAAAACCCAACTCCCGGCTATGGCGGATGAATGCCAGTCTTTCCGCATGGGTGGAATCATAGCGGCGCTGGTTGCCGGCGGTGCGTGATGGTTCCGGCATCAAGCCGATCTGCTCGTAGTAGCGGATCGTTTGCACCTTGCAGCCGGTTTTTCGTCCCAAATCGCCTATCGTCAGACTGTTGGCCATCATTTTCTCCTTGAACCTACAGTTACTGTAGGTCGTACCCTTGTGGAATTAAAGGACTTGCCGAGGAGAAATCTCATGACCTCATACATCTCGTTGATTTTAGGTGGTGTGGCGCTGCTCACGACGCCTTCGCTCGTCGGGGCACAGCAGCAGGCTGACTATCATGGGCCTCATATGATGTGGAGCGGTTGGTACATGGGACCCATATTGATGATCGTGTTTCTGGCTATCGCGGTGATTGTAGTGATGCTGATCGTGCGATGGCTGAGTGGGTCCAACCCGGGTCATTCGCATTCCCATTCCGCACCGCCAGCCAAGTCGCCGGTCGATATTCTGAAAGAACGATTTGCCCGCGGCGAAATCGATAAAGAAGAATTCGAGGAACGTCGCCGCGTTTTAGAAAATTAGCGGCGTCGAATTCGATGATTAATCGATGGGCGATAATGCTGACCGGTGCGGTGCTGGCAGGCGATTACGTCACAAAACTATTCATGGAGGCCTACCTTATCAGCGTCGGGTACAAGGTTCCGGTCGCGTCGTTTTTCGATTTGACGCTTGGCTATAATCGGGGGATCAGCTTTGGTCTTTTCAGCTCAAATAGCGACTTTGCGCCATATATTCTGGCGACCACCGCACTCTTGGTTGCTTTCGGGCTGACCGTTTGGCTGTGGCGGAATGAGAGCCTGGTTCAAAAATTTGGTCTCGCGGCAACCGTCGGAGGCGCGATCGGCAACGCAATCGATCGACTGCAGGACGGAGCGGTTACGGATTTTCTCGATTTTTACGTCGGAGCCTATCATTGGCCTGCATTCAATCTCGCGGATATCGCGATAGCCTGCGGCGTTGGCGCATTGCTGATTGAATCCTTGCGCGAACGGCCGCGAACTCAAACTTCGAACGGATGACAAGCCATATAAATTAGTCACCACAAATTTTTCTTGAACCTACAGTAACTATAGGAATTACAATCGAATCCTATCATGAGAAATCAACGGTTTTTGATCCAATGAGCTTCAACTGCTGCGATAACGAGCCCAAATTTGACGGTGTTTCCGGTCCCTATAAACGGGCGCTCTGGGCCGTAATCGCAATCAACGGCACGATGTTTCTTGTAGAGATGTCGGCCGGTATGCTTTCCGGTTCTCAGGCCCTACAGGCAGATGCGCTCGATTTTCTAGGCGACACCGCCACTTACGCCATAAGCATGTTTGTCATCGGCATGCCTCTTGTTTGGCGCACCCGCGCTGCCCTGTTCAAGGGGTTAAGTCTCGGCGCAATTGGGCTCTGGGTTTTTGGGTCCACAGTCTATCAGTTTCTGGTTCTTGAAGTACCGCGGGCGGAGGTTATGGGCGCAATCGGATTTCTTGCGTTGACCGCAAACCTGATCAGTGTCCTCCTCCTCATGAAGTACCGGGACGGCGATGCGAATGTGCGATCGGTTTGGCTCTGCAGTCGTAATGATGCCATCGGAAACGTTGCTGTCATGATAGCGGCAAGCGGTGTTTGGGCATCGCAAACGGCGTGGCCCGATCTCATCGTGGCCGGCGTTATGGCTTCTTTATTTCTCTGGTCCGCCACACAGATCGTTCGACAGGCGTTTCAAGAGTATCACGCCCGCGACGCGCATTTCATTGCGATGGATTGACGGCAGATGTTCAATGAAACCCAAATTGACTCGCTTTCAGTGTAGAAAAAATACGGACATGCAGCTGTCGCTGATCGATAGATTGTTGCTTTAACGGATCGTTGACATTCGCATGCTGCTATGTTCATTGGCAGTTGTTCGACCAGATTTCGAACTCTAGAGGAAATTTCTGAAACCGTGCGCCAGCTCTTAGCCAAACTTATTATCGGGCTCATTGTGCTCACGGGTGTCTTACCTCTTTTGCCTCATAATGATTTTGGCAACGCCGCGCATGCTCACGGGATTGTCCAGGTTGAAGCGGGCTCGACGGCAACACCGGACAGCAATCCAGGCGATAAAAACAATCACCCGGTCGTGGACTGCAATACTGTCAGTCATGTCTTCATCACGGCTTTCCTCACCGACGCAGTCTCGTCTGACGATGGGAATATTCAGTTTCCGGATTATTCCCCGCGCGCATCGTCGCGCATAATTATCCCCATCCCACCGCCACCTAACGCCTAAGCCGAACAAATTCGTTTCGAACCGTAATCGCCTGCGCCGGCAAGTGACGCAGGACATACGGTCGAACGGACATATCCGTTTGCCATTGGTCTTTTAGAGGCCAGGCCGCCTGACATCGCATTGCGATGGCAACTGAGCGGCCCATCCGGAAACTCGGTTAAGCGTATTAGGTGGAATTCAAGAAATGAATATTTTCGAGAAGCGATTTGGCGCGTGCCTGTGCCGGTTTTTTCTGACGACAATCCTTGCCGCGGGTGTATTCGCCTGTGCACCAAAGGTCGAACAGCATCCTAACGAAGGCCGGCCGTCCCCCCGGTCGCTGGGTGAATCGATCCCGGCATACGAATCTGCCGAAAAACCAGTCGAAGCCTCTGCGGTGCCGGTCATGACGGACGACCTCACTGGTGTCGTGACCCTGCGAACCGCGCTTGCACAGGCGTTGCTTAAGAATCCGGATCTCGCAGTATTCTCCTGGGAGGTACGGGTGGCGAGCGCCCGCATTCTTCAGGCAGACCTACCACCTAATCCGGAATTCAATGCCGAGGTTGAAAACTTCGGCGGATCGGATGCCCGCCGAAACTTCGATGGCGCAGAATCGACATTCGCGCTCAGCCAGATGATCGAGCTCGGTGGCAAACGTGACAAACGCACCCGGGTTGCAAGGCTCGAAAGAAATCTCGCAGGGTGGGATTTCGAAGCGAAAAGACTGGACGTTTATGTTGCGACGACAAAAGCTTTCATGTCGACCCTTACTGCCCAGCGACGAAATGATCTGAAAAAAGAGCAGCTCGCACTTGCAACCCGGGTTCGAGACACCGTCCAGGAACGGGTCAGCGCGGGGCGCGCATCGCCGCTCGAAGACATCAAAGCCTCCATAACGCTGGAGGCGAGCCGGATAGAATCCCGACGTGCTGTACGGGAACTTCAAGCGGCGCGCGACAAGCTTGCCGCCATGTGGGGTGCCGCGACGGCACGTTTCGAGCGGGTAGAGGGCGACTTGGAAAAAGTTTCGCCGCTGCCGCCGCTAGCCGACCTCATAAAACGGATCAAGAAAAACCCCGACATTGCGCGCGCGGAAACGGAATTCGAACTGCGGCGCTCCGATCTGGCCCTGCAAAAGGCGAATGACATACCAGACGTGACGTTCAGCGCGGGAGTGCGGCGTTACGAAGAAACCGATGACGGCGCGTTCATCCTCGGTGTTTCCATTCCCATTCCAGTGTTCGGGATAAATCGTGGAGGCATACTCGAATCGGAACGGCGACTTGCCCAACAAAGGTATCGCCGACAAGCCGGCACCATCGATGTCACTTCGACCCTAAAACAAACCTATCGCGAAGCGGCCGCGCTCCATTCAGAAATCGTCGCTCTGAGAGCCACGATCCTGCCCGGCGCCCGAAGTGCATACAATGCGGCCGAACAGGGATACAGGCAAGGCAAGTTCGATTTTCTCGAAGTGCTGGACGCCCAGAGAACGCTCTTCGAGGTACGAGAGCGCCACCTCGACACCACCGCGGCCTATCACAGCGCCACTCTCGATATGGAACGGTTGACGGGCCAGGCGCTCGTTTCGGCGCCCGGACGGGCGAAATGATTAAATTTGGAGCACAGCAGATGAAACGGAAACTTATCTGGATGCTTATGGGGAGCGTCATTGTCGTGATTGCCGCCGGTTTTGCATTCGATATCGGCGGCCTGCGTCACATTGTCGACGGTAACGGCGACACGCATGTAAATGCCCCGACCGCCGACGGCGATCATCAAGATGAGAAACATGACGAGCACGGTAATGAACGCGGGCCGCATGGTGCCGAGGGAAAAAATGCCGCCGCCAAGGCAGACGGTGACGAGCATGAAGGTGAGGAAGGATCTGCAGTTAATCTATCCGATACCCAGATAAAGGTCGGGCGTATTGAATCTGTCGAGACTACCGTCGGAAATATCGACCAAACCATTCAGTTGACGGGCGAAGTCCACACGAACCGAGATCGTGTTATCGAGGTCGTGCCAAGAGTACCCGGTATCGTTCGATCGGTAGGCTCCTTTCTCGGCGATGACGTCGCATCCGGAACTGTCATGGCCGTCTTAGACAGCCGTGAGCTCGCCGATGCGAAATCTGCATATTTCGGCGCGCGCGAACGGACGCGATTGGCGCATACAAAATTCAAACGCGAAGAAAGTTTGTGGCGCAAGAAAATATCGTCCGAACAGGAATACCTGAACACCAGAAGTTCGCTCGCCGAAGCGCAAATTGCCGAGCGCGGCGCGGCGCAGAAGCTGCGCGCGCTCGGTGTGTCACCGGACAATCTGAAAGATAGCCCGAACGGTTCGCTCACGAGGTTCGAAGTCGTGGCGCCCTTTGGCGGCACCATTATCGAGAAGAAGGTGACGGCCGGCGCCTCGATCGACGAGCGTGAGCCAATATACCGTATCGCGGACCTCCGGACAGTTTGGGTAATCGCCAACGTCTACGAAAAGGATATTGCGCAAATCGCCCGAGGACAAATAGCGGCGGTCCGAACGGGTGCTTATCCGGATCGGGCGTTTATGGGTCGCATCACGTGGATCGCGGACACCCTGGATGAACGAACACGGACCCTCAAAGTTCGCGTAGAGGTCGGTAACGACCACCGGCTGCTCAAACCGGGGATGTTCGTAACGGCCAGAGTGACGGTCGGCACGAGAGGAAACGTTCTCAGGATTCCTGGCGCGGCAATCCGCCGCCAGGGGGGAGAAACCATCGTGTTCGTAGACGAAGGACGCGGGCGTTTCGAACGCCGCGAAGTCGTACTCGGCGTTCAGTCCGACGGTCTGGTGGAAATACGAAAAGGGTTGAAACCCGGCGAACGGGTTGTCTCTGCAGGCAGCTTCATCCTGAAGTCGGAACTCGAGAAAGAAGGGTTTGGGGGCGGTCATGGGCATTGATTTGAACTCAGGGAGAATTTCCAGCAAGGCGGGGTGCGGAAGACTATGATCAACAACCTGATAGAGCTTTCCCTGCGGAAGAGATTCTTCGTAATTCTCCTCTCCCTCGGACTGATTGGTTACGGCATCTATTCCACGTTGCGCCTCAACGTCGCCGCCTTCCCGGACGTCACCAATATCCAGGTCCAGATCAACACCGAGGCTCCCGGACTGGCGGCAGTCGAGGTGGAGCAGCTAATCACCTTTCCCATCGAATCGGTGATGAACGGGTTACCGTCGGTGACCGATGTCCGGTCTATATCGAAAACCGGTCTTTCCGTCGTCACGATCGTTTTCGAAGACGGCGTCGATATTTACTTCGCCCGGCAGCTCATCCTGGAACGGCTGCAGCTTGCCAAGGAGAGAATTCCGGCAGGCCTGGCGGAACCGGAAATGGGACCGGTCACCACGGGACTCGGGCAGATCTACAAGTACGTACTGATCGGCGAGAACAAGTCGCCCATGGAGCTGCGCACCATTAACGACTGGCTGGTCAAATTTCAGTTGAGAACGGTACCCGGTGTGACCGATGTTCTCAGCAATGGCGGTTTCGTGCGCCAGTACCAGGTGCAGGTGGACCCCAACCGGTTATTCAAATACGAACTCACGATTGCGTCCCTGCGCGAAGCGATAAGCACAAATAACACGAATGCCGGCGGCTGGTATCTCGAAGGCGCGGAGGAGCAACTCGTCGTCCGTGGCGTCGGGTGGGTTCGCGGCGGACGCGCCGGCCTGACGGACATCGAGAATATCGTTGTCAAATCTCAGGACGGCACGCCCGTCTATATCCGCGATGTTGCCGACGTCGCCTATGGACCGGAGATCCGCCAGGGCGCCGTTACGATGAACGGCGAGGGCGAGGTCGTGATGGGGATCATCCTTCAGCTCAGGGGCGCCAACACCAAGGCCGTGATCGAGGACGTCCGCCGCAAGATCGCCTCAATCCAGAAAACCCTCCCCGACGGCGTGCGCATCGTTCCCGTATACGATCAGGCCGACCTTGTGGAAAAAGCGGTAGAAACAGTTCAAACCGCGCTGACCGAGGCCGCCATCCTGATCGTCATCGTGCTCGCCCTGTTTCTTTGGGACATACGCTCTGCGCTGGTTGTCGTCTGCTCGATTCCGATCTCCATGCTCATTGCCTTCATCATGATGAGATGGTTCGGGCTCTCAGCGAATCTCCAATCCCTCGGCGGCCTCGCTATCGGGATCGGCATGATGGTCGACGGATCGATCGTCGTGGTCGAAAACGTCGTTCGTCACCTCTCCGAGCCGGAGCACAGATCGGAGCCGCTGCACCACCGCGTCGTCAGGGCGGTGCGCGAAGTCGGCCAACCCGTCTTTTTCGCGGTTCTGATCATTATTGTCGTCTTTCTTCCCCTGTTTACACTCGAAGGCGTGGAAGGAAAGCTGTTCAAGCCGATGGCTTTTACAGTCGCGTTCGCGATGCTGGGATCTCTTCTCGTCGCCCTGACCCTCGTGCCGGTTTTGTGCTCGTTGCTGTTCAAAGAATCGGCTGAGGAAAAGGAAAGCATCATCATGCGCACGCTCAATGCTGCGTATGCGCCGATACTGCGGTTTGCCTTGAAACGGCGCGGCATCGTGATCGCCTGCGCCATCCTGGG
>CAXBMQ010000050.1:0-20565 GCA_963977005.1 uncultured Rhodospirillaceae bacterium | reverse complement strand
GTCCTCGAAGAGCGCACCGTCGGTGCTGAACTGGGCGCGGATTCGATTGCCGCGGGCGAGTTTGCGAGTGTGCTGGCGATCGTGCTGGTCATCGTCTTCATGGCCGCAGCTTACGGGCTGTTCGGCTTCATGGCGGATGTCGCGCTGGTCCTCAACATTGTCCTGATTGCCGCCGTGCTTTCAATGCTGCAGGCGACACTCACACTGCCGGGGATCGCGGGGATCGTGCTGACGATCGGTATGGCGGTGGACGCGAACGTCCTCATATTCGAACGAATACGGGAGGAATCGCGGAATGGACGAACGCCGATATCCGCCGTCGATGCAGGGTATTCACGCGCATTGACCACGATTATCGATGCGAATATCACCACGCTGATTGCCGCCGTCCTGCTGTTCCAGTTCGGTTCCGGTCCGATCAAGGGCTTTGCCGTCACGCTTGCCGTCGGCCTCCTGACGTCGATGTTCACCGCGATCATGGTGACCCGGATGATGGTCGTCCTCTGGCTGCATCGCCGCCGCCCCAAGAAACTGCCGTTGTAGGGAATAAACAGATGCGTCTTATCAGCCTGGTCCCGACCAACACCAAGATCGATTTCATCCGCTTCCGCAAGATCGCAGCGGTTTTCTCGCTGTTTCTCTGCGTCGCCTCGGCGGGGCTGTTTTTCACCAAGGGACTGAATTTCGGTATCGATTTTCGTGGCGGAATCCTGATCGAGATCCGCACCGAGGGCCCTGCGGATATCAGCAAACTGCGCACCAATCTGAGCGGGCTCGGGCTTGGTGAGGTACAGCTTCAGGAATTCGGCCAGCCGACGGATGTGCTGATCCGGATCGAGCGCCAGCCCGGCGGCGAGAAAGCCCAGCTTCTTGCAGTCGAGAAGGCGAAGCAGGCGCTCGGCAACGAGGTCGATTACCGGCGAACGGAATTTGTCGGGCCAAAGGTGGGCGGAGAACTGATCGAGGCGGGGATCACGGCGGTTCTGCTCGCGCTCGGGGCCATGCTTGTATACATCTGGTTCCGCTTCGAGTGGCAGTTCGGTGTGGGCGCCGTCGTCGCCCTGTTGCATGACGTGCTGCTGACCATCGGCGTGTTTGCGCTGCTCGGACTGGAATTCAACCTGTCCACGGTGGCGGCGATCCTGACGATCGCCGGCTATTCGATCAACGATACGGTCGTGGTCTATGACCGTGTCAGGGAAAATCTGCGGAAATACAAGCAGATGCCATTGACCGAGCTCCTCAACCTGTCGATCAACGGCACGCTGTCGCGCACGTTGCTGACCAGTGTGACCACATTGCTTGCGCTGGCTGCATTGTATTTCTTCGGCGGGGAAGTTCTCGCCGGATTCAGCTTCGCCATGATCTGGGGCGTTCTAGTCGGCACCTATTCGTCGATTTTCATCGCCGTACCGCTTCTGGTGTATATGAATCTTCGCCGGACAGGGCTTATCGTCGGCGATACCGACGATGACGATGCGGCTGCCGCGGGTAAATCCGCCAACTAGCCGATGGCGGATATCACGCCGCAAATCCCTCAGGGACGACAGCTGATCCAGGGCTATGGCGGCGGCATGTTCCGGATTGCGGGTGTGGCGCATGCGTCTTCGGTCATCGTCCTGCCAGACCGCACTCTGCCGTGGCAGGTATCGGTATATGACGATATCTCCGTCGCCGGGTTATCCCCGCTTATGAGCGACGATACCGGTGTCGAGGTTCTTTTGATTGGGTGCGGGCCCCGCATGGGGATGCCGAGGCCGGACATCCGGGACGCCCTGAAAGAATTTTCCATCGTTCCAGAGTGGATGGATACCGGCGCGGCCTGCCGAACCTTCAACGTCCTTCTGGCCGAAGACAGGGCGGTCGCGGCGGCACTGATCGCCGTGGATTAGCAGAAGTCATATTCCGGCACGAAAAAAGGGGGCCAAGAGGCCCCCTTCAATCGTTTTGCGTGGATTTACCGTCAGAACAGGTTCTGGGCGGAAACCATCGCATAGAGCATCGGGATAGACAGCATCGTGTTCGTCCGCGAGAACAGCATCGCGGTACGACCCGCTTTGGCTTTCTCGTCGGCTTCTACCTGAACAATGCCGAGGGCCTTCTTCTGGTTCGGCCAGATGATGAACCAGACGTTGAACCACATGATCGTTCCCAGCCACATGCCGATGCCGATCGCGGTGTGCTTCGGCACGCCGTCGGTCAGACCGATGGCAATGGCGCTCGAGAGATAGCCGTTGAGCCAGGCAAGGATCAGCCCGGTGATCAGAGTGGACATGGCACCCCAGCGGAACCAGAACAACGCCGCCGGCGCAATCACGCCGGTAATGGCCGGTTTCTGTTCGTCCGGAATTTTGCCCATATTGGGAATCTGAACGAAGTTGAAGTACCACAGGATACCTATCCACATGACTCCGCTCAGGACGTGAAGCCACCTGAACAGGAAGGCCCACCAGTTTTTGTCGAGTGCCAGACCGACATCGTACATCCCCATCAACACGATGATGAGCACGACCGCGAGTACGATACCGGCAATTATCGTACTTGTAAGGTCGGATAGAATTTTAGCCATCGTTGAATCCCTCAAAATTTCAAGCGGTTAGATGCTAGCGTTAATGATTCAGCGGTTCAATGTCGATGCGGTAATCGCGGGAATCGGCGCGAGAGTGCTTTTTGGGACTCAAATAGTCTCTTGTTTCCAGAAGGTTAGGTTGCAATCGGGGCCATATCGGCCGTCTGAAGCAATCGCACCGCGAATCAAGAGGTCATCACCAAAATCGCTAATTCGTGGCGTCGGCCTTCGCCTTGCGAATGGCATCGAGGGCGTGCCTGGCGGCCTTGAAGCCGGACCGGACGCTTCCGTCGATGGTCGCCGGCAAACCGGTATCGGTCCAATCGCCGGCGAGGAAGAGGTTCTGAATAGCCGTATCCGTCCCCGGGCGGGCGTTTACCTGTGCCGGTGTTTGCGCAAATGTTGCCCGGCGTTCCTTTATAATCCGCCAGGCAGGCATACGCCCGGCCGAACTGCCAATCACCTTGGCGACTTCGGCCCAAAGCAGGTTTGCGATTTCCCAGTTTGGCTTGTCGGCAAGCGCGTCTCCGGCACTGATTGTCAGGGAAACGATATTGTCGCGTACGAAAACCCAGTGCGTTTCGCTTCCGACCAGGCCGATAAACGGTGCTTCCCAGGGCAGGGTGGCAGGCTTGTCCATCCGGTAATGGGCGTTGACGATTGTCCGGGACTCGGTCGGCGCCTCGGCGTCCGGCCAGATGTCATTGCAGACATCCGGCGGTACGGCGAGAACGACGGCGTCTTCCGGCTCCACCCGGAGCATGCCTTCCGGAAAATAAAGCGACGTTATTCTGTGGTCCGCCCAGCGCAGCCCGCGCAGCCGTGCCTTGAAGCGGACCTCGGCCTCGTTGTCGCGCAGGAATTTTATCGCGGGATTTACCAGCGCGGGTGACAAGCCCTTGTGGAAAAACCACGGTCGGCAGGCTTCTTCGCCCTTCATGAAGGTCTCGCGCACCACGTGCCAGAGTAGCCGCGCAGATGCCTCGCTTGCGTCGGTATTCAGGGCAGCGCGGCAGAGCGGTTGCCATAGCGTTTCGTAGAGGAGCGACTCGTTGCCGACGGCGGCAAGAACCGTATCCGTGGAACCGGCGCGGTTCAGCCGGTATGCCTGCTTTAGATAATCGCCCGTCGTCGTTCCCGGAATGCGGCGGTCCTTGGAAAATATCCAGGTCGGCAGGAGGCCGCCACCGGGCCGCACACGCCAGCGTTCGCCGGTCGTCAGATCCATGAACGGAAACGCGGCGGGAGCGATTTCCCGGATCATGTCATCGGCGCCTATGTCGGACAGATAGGCCCGGGTCGCCTCGTTCGCGCCGAGAAGCAAATGGTTTCCGTTATCGATCACGCATCCCAGACTTTCGTCGTGGAAGGACCGCGCGCGCCCGCCTGCATGACCGGCCGCCTCATAGATCGCCACGTCGACGCCGGAGAGCACCGCGCGGGTCGCGCAGGCGAGGCCGGAAATTCCGGCACCTATGACGTGGACGGTAGCCATACGGTCTTTTCCATAAGGAACGGGGCCGGCGAACTTCTCATGCCGGGCCCCGTAAACGCAAGAGAAGCCTGAGCGAAATCATCAGGTTGTCGACCGCGGTCAGGCGCGCGCGCGGCGACGCGGGATCGCAGCCGTGTAGTCGCCTGATCCGATAGAGGGTCTGCAGCCGGTGCCGCGCAAGTATCTTTCGCAGCGCGGAGGAGCCGCCGTGAATCGCCATACCGTCGGCGCGATCTATCGTTTCGGACGCCCGCGCAAGCAAATCCGTAAATACGGGCTGCGCCGACGGCCATGAAATATCGTTACGATTAAGCCGGTATTGCTTCAGCATGTCGCCCGGCAGCAGAGACGGCGAACCCGGGCTGGCAGAGACGACCTCGACCAGGAACCTGGCGACGAACAACGCTTCGGCAACCGGTTCCGCGGGCACGTCGTCGCAGGCCCGGGCGAGCGCGATGCCGATCGATGCGGGGCCGAACCGGGCGAGGGTCATCAGTTCGCTGATACGGCCGATTTCCGCACCTGAAGAGATCTTTTCCGATGCCTGCAGGATTCGTTCCGCGAGGATCTGTTGTCCGGTATCGAGAGGCGACAGGTCGCCCGTGGCCAGCGCAGACCTCAGGGCAGCCATTTCTGCCGCAACAGTGCGATCGGGCAACATGGCGCTTGGGGGAAAGACGGCGGCAGGGAAATCCATGGCACCCATATTAACCGCGCTCCTGTACGACTCGGAATGGCATCCTTAAAGTGCCGGGATCATGCCGTCGCAGCCCGCGCCCCTGAACCACGCCGAATACTGTGCCGAACAGGTCCGGACGTATGACTACCACCGCTATTTTGCCGCCATGTTCGCCCCCGCGGACGTGCGCAGGGGACTGATAGCGCTTTACGCATTCAACCTGGAAATAGCGTCCATCCGGGAGCGGGTGAGCGAAGCGCTATTGGGGCAAATGCGCCTGCAGTGGTGGCGGGATACGATTGACGAAATCTACGCCGGCTCCGTGCGCAACCATGCCGTGGTTTCGGAGTTCGCCTGGTCTGTCCAGGCATTCGATCTGCCCCGCGCGGGTATTCTGCGCATGATCGACGGGCGAATGTTCGACCTGGAAGAAGACCCGCCGGAAGATCGCGGTGCTTTGACGGGGTACGCATCGGCGACATCCGGGCAGCTCGCGGTTCTGGCGGTGCATATCTGCAATAATATTGACGACACATCGCACATCGATGCCCTTGGTACATTCTGGGGTATGTCCGGGCTGCTGCGGGCAATGCCCTATCACGCGGCCCAGCGCCGGGTTTATGTTCCAGGGGATATCCTGCGCGCGGCAGGGCTGTCGCCGGAAGACGTGGTCAAGCGCCGGAACCCGGCCGCCATGATGACCGCAGTGGCCGCCATGACCGGCCTGATCGAGCAGTCCCGGCCGACGGAGGCACGCGTACCGCGCGCGTTACGCCCGGCTGTTTCATATGCAGCGGTTGCCGGAACATATCTGCGGCGTCTCGAACGGGCAGGGTACGACGTCTACGCCGATGGCCTCGAGCCGTCGCGATTTACCGGACAGATGCGGATAATCGGAAGCGCAATGACTGGCAGGATCTCACGGTGAGAGTCTGGCCGGCGGGACCTGATAGGCCGCGCTCTATTCCGCGGCAACCACGGTGTTGTGCCAGATTTCGAGGTCCGCTCTGGCGCGGTCCGTATAGGCCTTTTTACGATCACGTCCTTTGACCCGGAATTCGAGTGGCGGCACGAGGCCGAAATTGACGTTCATCGGCTGGAACGTCTCGTCATCTGCACCGCCCGTGATGTGATCGATCAGCGCGCCGAGCGCTGTGGTGACCGGCGGTGGCGTAAAAGTCCCGCCAACGTTTTCTGCGGCGGCGAAGCGGCCTGCAAGCAATCCGATCGCCGCACTTTCGACATACCCTTCGACGCCGGTAATCTGCCCTGCAAACCGGATCCGCGGCATTGCTTTCAGCCGCAGTTCCCGGTCGAGAAGACGCGGAGAATTGAGGAACGTGTTGCGGTGAATGCCGCCGAGGCGGGCAAAAGATGCGTTTTCCAGCCCGGGTATCATGCCGAAGACCCGCGCCTGCTCGCCGTATTTGAGCTTGGTCTGGAAGCCGACGAGGTTGTAGAGCGTGCCGAGGCTGTTGTCCTGGCGGAGCTGAACCACGGCGTATGCCTTGCCGCCGGTATGCGGATTGGTCAGGCCGACGGGCTTCATCGGCCCGTAGCGCAATGTATCTTCGCCGCGCGATGCCATCACCTCGATCGGCAGGCAGCCCTCGAAATAGGGAGTGTTTTCCTCCCATTCCTTGAATTCGGTCTTTTCAGCGGTTTCAAGCGCAGCCAGAAAGGCAAGGTATTGCTCCTTGTCCATCGGACAGTTGATGTAGTCCTTCCCGGTGCCGCCCGGTCCCGGTTTATCGTAGCGGGACTGGAACCAGGCTTTTTCCATATCGATGGACTCGGTATAGACGATCGGGGCGATGGCATCGAAAAAGGCAAGGGCGTCTTCGTCGGTAAGCGCGCGAATGGCGTCTGCCAGTGGCGCAGAGGTCAGCGGTCCCGTTGCGATGATAACGTTGTCCCAGTCTGTGGGCGGCAATCCTTCGATCTCGCCCCGTTCCACGGTGATCAGGGGCTCGTCGGCAATGGCTCTGGTCACGCCGGCCGCGAATTCATCCCGGTCAACCGCCAGCGCCCCGCCTGCCGGCACCTTGTGGGCATCCGCCATGCGCATGATCAAGGATCCGCAACGTCGCATTTCTTCGTGCAAAAGACCGACCGCGTTGTATTCGGCATCGTCCGAGCGGAACGAATTGGAACAGACGAGCTCGGCGAGATTATCCGACTGGTGGGCGTCCGTGGTCCGCTCCGGCCGCATTTCGTGAATCACCGCCTTCTGTCCGGCGCGCGCCACCTGCCAGGCCGCTTCTGAGCCTGCCAGGCCGCCGCCGACGATATGAACGGTCGACATGCCCGGCATCAGGCAAGCTTCTTTTCGACAAGGTTACACAGCTTGCGGAGCATCGGATCGTGGAGGCCCAGTTCTTCGAGGTGCTGCGTCGTGTTGAACAGGTAGTCGGTGCAGGGACCGAGATGACCGCAACCCTGGGCAATGTGCCGGGCGGTTTCCTCGAGCGTCTGCGGACCCGCATAATTCTCCGAGTTCCGATTAGCCACGAAGGTTATTGCCTTGACCGGTCCTTCCGCCGTGCGGACGGTACCCCACCTGGCGAAATAGGTCTGGCCCGTCATCTCGCGCATAAAGACGCTGGTGAGCTCTTCTTCCGCCCGTTCGCGGCGCACCCCAAGGACAATCCCGTTGCATGACCCGCCGACGTCCAGTGCGAGCATCATGCCGGGGGCGTCGGGAGAGCCGCGCCCGATCGTCGACCAGAAACAGAACTGCCGATGATAGCCGTAAAGACGCCCAATGCGCTTTTCGTCGTAATCGAAGGCGGGATTCCAGATCAGCGAGCCATAGCCGAATACCCAGATCATGTCGCCGGGCGGGGCGGTGGCAATCATCTCGTCGCGCTTGGCCAGCCGGAATTCGGGGGTGTTCCGCTTCATCACGCCTTCGAGGCCGGCCTCGACGATCATCTCATCGTGGCGCCCGCTCAGAAAATCCTCTTTGGTAAGCTGGTGCCCCTGAACGGGGGAGGGTTTCTTCAATTTACGAACCGTTTCAATAGTTTGGGCGAGGAAAATGCCTTATTCGAACGCCCGGGTCGAGTGGCAGTACGGGATCAGGAGGACGATCAGGCGGATTTTCGCGCGGTTTTCGCTGCCTCAAGACCCAGATAGGGCGCAAGATACTGGCCTGTAACGCTGCGTTCCACCACCGCGACATCCTCCGGTTGGCCCTCGGCGACGATTTCGCCGCCGCCATCGCCGCCCTCCGGGCCGAGATCGATGATCCAGTCCGCGGTTTTGATGACGTCGAGGTTATGCTCGATGACGATCACGGTGTTGCCTTGATCCACCAGCGCCTGCAGCACTTCGAGAAGTTTGCGTATGTCGTCGAAATGGAGGCCCGTCGTCGGCTCATCGAGGATATAGACGGTTTTGCCCGTTGCGCGCTTGGACAGTTCTTTCGACAGCTTTACCCGCTGGGCTTCGCCGCCCGACAGGGTATTCGCCTGCTGACCGATCTTCACGTAGCCGAGGCCGACCCGCAGCAGCATTTCCAGCTTGTCCCGGATCGACGGCACAGCCGAGAAAAAGTCGACGCCTTCCTCGACGGTCATATCAAGTACATCGGCTATCGATTTGTTTCTGAACAATACTTCCAGTGTTTCGCGGTTATACCGCTTGCCCTTGCAGACGTCGCACTGAACGTAAACATCGGCCAGGAAATGCATCTCGATCTTGATCACCCCGTCGCCCTGGCACGCCTCGCAGCGCCCGCCCTTGACGTTGAACGAGAAGCGACCGGGCTTGTAACCGCGCGCCTTGGATTCCGGCAGACCGGCAAACCAGTCGCGGATCGGAGTGAACGTTCCGGTATAGGTCGCCGGGTTGGATCTGGGCGTGCGGCCGATCGGCGACTGGTCGATATCGACGACCTTGTCGACGAATTCGAGGCCCTTGATCTCCTTGTGCTCGCCCGGAACAACGCGGGCATTGTTGATGCGCCGTGCCATGGCCTTGTAAAGGGTCTCGATAATCAGGCTCGACTTGCCGCCACCCGACACACCGGTCACGCAGGTCAGGATGCCGAGCGGTATGTCGACCGAGACGTTTTTCAGGTTGTTGGCATTGGCTCCTGTCACCTGAAGGCGGCGTTTTTTGTCGAATTTACGCCGCTCCGGAGGAAGCCCGACCTCAAGGTCGCCGCGCAGGTATTTCGCCGTCAGGCTGCGCTTGGACCGGATGACCGCCGCCGGTTTGCCGGACGCGACGACTTCGCCGCCATGCACGCCGGCACCGACGCCCATGTCGATCAGGTAATCCGCGGACCGGATGGCTTCCTCGTCATGTTCGACGACAAGAACCGTGTTGCCGATGTCGCGCAGATGGCGCAGCGTTTCGAGCAGACGGGCATTGTCGCGCTGATGCAGCCCGATCGACGGCTCGTCCAGCACGTACAGGACCCCGGTCAGTCCCGACCCGATCTGCGAGGCAAGGCGAATACGCTGGCTTTCGCCGCCGGACAGGGTCCCCGAGGTCCGCGACAGTGTGAGATAGTCGAGCCCGACATTATGCAGGAACCCGAGGCGCTCGTTGATTTCCTTGAGGATACCCGTCGCGATTTCGTTCTGCTTGTCGGTCAGCCGGTCGGAAACGGATGCAAACCAGCGATAGGCGCCTCCAATGGAATACTCGGTAACGTCGCTGATGTGTTTGCCGTCGATCTTTACGGCCAATGCTTCGGGCTTGAGCCGCGCCCCGTCGCAGACCTCGCATTGCGAAACGGCCTGGTATTTGCCGAGTTCCTCGCGGGTCCAGCTTGAATCGGTCTCGCGGAACCGCCGCTCCATGTTCGGCACGACACCCTCGAACGGGCGGTCGATCGTATAGGATCGCTTGTCGTCCGCGTAAATCATCTTCACCGTCTTGTTGCCCGAGCCGTGAAGGATCACGTCCCGGGCCTTTTTCGGCAGGTCTTTGAAAGCGGTGTTGACGGAGAACTTGAAGGCACGGGCAAGGGAATCGAGAGTCTGGTCGTAATAGCTCGAAGATGAACTTGACCACGGCGCGATTGCGCCGTCCTTGAGCGACTTGTCGCCGTCCGGGACCACGAGCTCCGGGTCGAAATACATCTTCGTGCCAAGCCCGTCACACGCCGGACAGGCGCCGTGCGGGTTGTTGAAGGAAAACAGCCGGGGCTCGATCTCGTCGATGGTGAAGCCCGAGACCGGACAGGCGAATTTCGCCGAGAAAAGCGTCCGCTCATTGGTGTCGGCATTCTCGGCAATCGCCAGGCCTTCGGTCAGGGCCAGCGCGGTCTCGAGCGAATCCGCCACCCGGTTGCCCATGTCGGGACGCACGACGATGCGGTCGACCACAACCTCGATATCGTGCTTGTAGTTCTTGTCGAGGGCAGGGACGTCCTGGATTTCATACATCTCGCCATCGACCCGAACCCGGGTAAAGCCTTTTTTCTGCAGTTCGGCGAATTCCTTCCTGTATTCGCCTTTCCGGCCGCGAACGATCGGCGCCAGCAAAAACAGCCGCGTGCCTTCGTCCATTTCCTCGATGCGGTCGACCATCTGGGACACCGTCTGGCTTTCGATCGGCAGGCCGGTCGCCGGCGAATAGGGCACGCCGACCCGGGCGAACAGCAGGCGCATGTAGTCGTAAATTTCGGTCACCGTGCCGACGGTGGACCGGGGATTGCGGGACGTCGTTTTCTGCTCGATGGAAATCGCAGGGGAAAGACCCTCGATCGAATCCACGTCCGGCTTCTCCATAAGCTCGAGAAACTGCCGCGCATAGGCGGACAGGCTTTCGACGTAGCGCCGCTGCCCCTCCGCGTAGATGGTATCGAACGCCAGCGTCGATTTGCCCGACCCGGACAGACCGGTGACAACGACCAGCGAATCCCGGGGGATATCGACGTTGATATTTTTGAGGTTATGTTCACGTGCACCGCGAACGACGATCTTTGATTGCATCGGTGTGGGTTACGGCCAATAAAGCTGTGTGGATCACCCGGATAATAAGGCGCGCCCGCGGTCAAAGCGACTCGTTAAGGGTGTGCGCGGCAAAGGAATTGTGGATCAAATGAAAAAACTCGCCATTCTCGACGATTATCAAAATGTCGCCATGGACATGGCCGACTGGTCGCCGCTTGACGGAGACGTCGAAATCACGGTTTTCAACGACCATCTGGCGGATGAAGATGCGGTAGCCGAGCGCCTGAAGCCGTTCGAGATCGTCATGATCATGCGGGAACGGACGGCCTTTCCGCGCTCGCTGTTCGAAAAGCTGCCCAATCTCGAACATCTTATCAGCAGCGGCATGCGGAATTTGTCGGTCGATGTCGACGCGGCGGCTGAAAACGGCGTGATCTGCACGGGAACCCCGTCACTGGGCTACCCGACTGCCGAACTGACGTGGGGGCTCATCCATTCACTGGCGCGACATGTACCGTTCGAGGATCGCGAGACCCGCGCGGGCGCCTGGCAGAAAACCGTCGGTGTCGGCCTGCGTGACAAGGTGCTCGGCGTCATGGGCCTCGGCCGGATCGGTGTCGATGTTGCGCGGGTCGGGATCGCGACCGGCATGCAGGTGATCGCATGGTCGGAGAACCTGACCCAGGACAAATGCGACGAGGTCGGCGCGCGGCTTGTCTCCAAGGAACAACTCCTGGAACAGTCCGATTTCCTGACCATCCATCTGTTGCTGAGCGACCGCACCCGGGGGCTGATCCAGGCGGACGATCTCGCCCGCATGAAGCCGACATCGTATATCGTGAACACGTCGCGCGGCCCGATCATCGACGAGGCGGCGTTGATCGACGCCTTGCAGAACAAGCGGATCGCCGGCGCCGGCATCGATGTCTTCGAAGTCGAGCCGCTGCCGCTCGATCATCCGCTGCGCGATATGCCGAACATGGTAATCATGCCTCATCTCGGCTACGTGACGGTGGAGAATTACCAGAACTGGTACGGTGGGACGGTGGAAAACATCCGGTCCTGGCTGGACGGCAAGACGCTCAACCAGATGGCGGGGCGCAATCCGACAACGCCGGGCTAGCCGTCGATTCGGCAGGCGAAGCGCCTGCGAATCGGCATCGGCGACCGGGACGGAAAACCCTTTGCCACAGACGCTTAGCACGCCCAGTACCCTATGGTGTCGGGCGGCCAGTTCGCTATTATGAACGCCAATCAAATCAGGATCACGGGAGCAGGCCATGGCGGGCAGCGTCAACAAAGTAATTCTTATAGGCAATCTTGGCCGTGACCCCGAAGTGCGTCACACCAATGACGGTCGCCCGATCGTGAATTTATCGGTCGCGACGTCCGAATCCTGGCGGGATCGCACGAGTGGTGAGCGCCGGGAAAAAACCGAGTGGCACCGCGTGGTTATATTCGATGAAAAGATCTGTGAGGTTGCCCAGAAGTATCTGAACAAGGGATCGACCGTCTATCTTGAGGGCTCTTTGCAGACCCGCAAGTGGACCGATCAGCAGGGTGTCGAGAAATACACCACCGAGGTCGTCCTGCAGCGCTTCAGCGGCAAGATGACGATGCTCGGTTCGCGCGGTGGCGGGGGCGGTGACTATGGCGGAAGCCAGGGCGGCGGCGATTACGGCAGCAGTTCGGGCGGTGGCGGAGGCGATGACTTCGGCGGCGGCCAGGGGGGGGGCGGCCCGTCAGGCGGCGACCTTGACGATGAAATCCCCTTCTAGGATCTGAAGCGGTATGCCGCTTCTCCGGCGCGCATTGTGGATGGCGGCGAAACGCGCAGCCGCCGATCCGCGCGTGCAGGCGAAGGCGCGCGAGGTCCTCCGGGACGAAGTCGTTCCACGGGTACGCACGGCCGTTGAGGTGACCGGGCCCGAAATCCGGCGCGCGCGAGCCAAAGTTCAACGCGCCGGCGACGAGATAAAAAAGACGGTCGCGGACAGCCCGGCGGCGCGACGTGCACGAGACTTTCTCGACGGAACCAACAAGCCGCCCGAGTGACACTGCCACCAAATCAATCCGAATCATTTTCGGTTTGATTTCAAATATTTAGCGCGTTCCGTCTGGCGCCTGAATTCTTGTCCGAATCGTCCCGAAAGGGTAGTATTCGCCGGTATTTTGCGGCGTAAACATCTGCGTCGCAGCCCCCCACCGAAAGACCCGTTTCTTGGCTGAAACACCGGTAGAACCGCCTCCCTTCGATCCTGAAATCGAGCAGATCTCGATCGAAGACGAGATGCGCAAATCCTATCTCGATTACGCGATGAGCGTGATCGTGAGCCGGGCGCTGCCGGATGTCCGCGACGGCCTGAAACCCGTTCATCGCCGCATCATGCACGTGATGAATGAAAGCAACTACGACTGGAATCGTCCCTACCGTAAATCGGCCCGCGTCGTCGGCGACGTCATGGGTAAATATCACCCCCATGGCGATCAGGCGATTTACGACGCCATGGTCCGCATGGCGCAGGAATTTTCAATGCGCCTGCCGCTGGTCGACGGGCAGGGCAATTTCGGCTCGATGGACGGCGACCCGCCGGCGGCCATGCGCTACACCGAAGTCCGCCTGCAGCGCGTCGGTCGCGAACTGCTGGACGATATCGACAAGGATACTGTCGATTTCCAGCCGAACTACGACGAAACGACCCGCGAGCCGAAGGTTCTGCCGGCGAAGTTCCCGAATATCCTGGTCAATGGTGCCGGCGGTATCGCGGTTGGGATGGCGACGAATATACCGCCGCATAACCTGGGCGAAGTGATCGACGCCTGCTGTGCGGTGCTCGATAACCCGGACGTGACGATCGACGAACTGATGGAGGTCATCCCGGGGCCCGATTTTCCGACCGGGGGGATCATTATTGGCCGTCAGGGGCTGACATCCGCCTTCCACACGGGACGCGGATCGGTGGTCATGCGCGGTCGCGCCGTGGTCGAGGAAATCCGCAAGGACCGCGAAGCGATCATCATCTCGGAGATTCCCTACCAGGTGAACAAGTCCCGGATGATCGAGCGCATCGCCGAGATGGTGCGGGACAAGAAGATCGAAGGCATCTCCGACCTGCGCGATGAGTCCGATCGCGACGGCGTGCGGGTCGTCATCGAGATCAAGCGGGATTCGCTGGGCGAGGTGGTACTCAATCAGCTCTATCGCTATTCGCCGCTGCAGACGAGCTTCGGCGTCAACACGCTCGCCCTGAATAACGGCAAGCCGGAACTGCTGAACCTCAAACGCATTCTCGAAGCGTTTATCGATTTCCGCGAAGACGTCATTCGGCGGCGGACCGAGTTCGATCTCAACAAGGCGCGCGATCGCGCACACGTGCTGGTCGGGCTCGCGATCGCGGTGGCCAATATCGACGATGTCATCGCGCTGATCCGTGCCGCCAAGGACCCGGTCGAAGCCCGCGAAGGGCTGATGGCGCGGGACTGGGCGGCATCTGAGGTCGAATCGCTGATCGAACTGATCGACGATCCGAACCACGCCGTGGTCGATGGCCGTTACCGCCTGTCGGAAGCGCAGGCACGGGCGATCCTGGAATTGAGACTGCAGCGCCTGACCGGTCTCGAACAGGCGAAGATCGCCGAAGAACTGAACGGACTTGCGACCGAGATCGAGGACTTCCTCGATATCCTGCGCTCGCCGGTACGTATCCGCAAAATCACGCGCGACGAAATGCAGGCGGTCAAGGAACAGTTTGCGACCCCGCGGCGGACGTCCATCGAGGAATCTGAACTCGACACCGATATCGAAGACCTGATCCAGCGCGAAGACATGGTCGTGACCGTGAGCCATAGCGGCTATATCAAACGTGTCGCACTATCGAGCTATCGTGCGCAGCGCCGCGGCGGCAAGGGCCGGGCAGGGATGTCGACCCGCGACGAGGATTTCGTCAGCAAGGTCTTCGTCTGTAACACGCATACGCCGGTGCTGTTCTTCTCGTCGCGCGGGATCGTCTACCGGCTGAAGGTTTATCGCCTGCCGGAAGGCAACCCGCAGGCCCGGGGCAAGGCATTGATCAACCTCCTGCCGCTGCAGGAAGACGAAACGATCACCACCGTCATGCCGATGCCGGAAGACGAGGAAAGCTGGGGCGACCTGTTCATCATGTTCGCGACGGCAAGCGGCGGGATCCGCCGGAACCGGTTGTCGGATTTCACCAACATCATGGCGAACGGCAAGATCGCCATGAAGCTGGACGAAGGCGATGAGTTGATCGGCGTTCAGACCTGCTCCGAAGACCAGGACATCATGCTGGCGGCCGACAGCGGCAAGTGCATTCGTTTCCCGGTCACCGAAGTGCGCATTTTCTCCGGGCGGACATCCACCGGGGTGCGCGGGATCAGGCTGGCCGATGGCCAGAAGATCGTCTCTATGACGATGATCGACCATGTCGAGCTCGAAACCGATATCAGGGATGCGTATCTCAGGATGTCGAAGGCGCGCCGACGCCTGCCCGAGGAGGAAGACGAGACCGCACAGGACGGCGTCGAGGCGGCCGATGACGCGGCCGACGATGCGGCGAGCCAGCACGTCTCGCTGACCGACGAGGAATTCGATGCATTGTCGGAAAAGGAACAGTTCATCCTGACCGTGACCGAAAACGGATACGGCAAACGGACATCCGCTTTCGAATACCGCACCACCCGCCGCGGTGGTCAGGGCGTGGTCAATATCGCCACCGAAGGCCGTAATGGCGCTGTCGCGGCATCTTTCCCTGTCGAGGACGGCGACCAGATCATGCTGGTGACCAATGGCGGCAAAATTATCCGGAGCCCGGTTGCCGATATTCGTATCGCCGGCCGGTCGACCCAGGGCGTGACGCTCTTCGACACGGCGGAGGACGAAAAGGTCGTGTCCGTTGCCCATCTGCTCGAATCCGACGAGCCGGAAGAAAGCGAAGACGACATCGTCAATGGCGTGGAGGGCGCAGAAGCGTCTGCCGCCGAGGACAAAGCGGCCCCGGATGCGCCTGAAGGCTCTGACGAAGCGCGAGGTCCTTCCGAAGACGATGCAGCCGACGATGTGGACGACACGACCGGAGACGCGTAAAAGCCTTCTTTTGGCATTTAGTGTTACGGACAGGGCAGATGGCGTCAGAGAAGATCGGGATATACCCGGGCACATTCGATCCAATCACGAACGGGCATACCGATATTATCGGTCGGGCCGCACGCCTGCTCGACAAACTGGTGGTCGGTGTCGCGATCAATCCCGGGAAAGGCCCGATTTTCACGATCGACGAACGTGTCGAACTGGTACGGGATGAGATTGCCCATCTCGACAACCCCAATGGGGGTGTCATCGAGGTGATTCCGTTTCAGAGTCTGCTGATCGATTTCGCCCGCCAGGTGAACGCCACCGTGATCGTGCGCGGCCTGCGGGCGGTTTCGGATTTCGATTACGAATTCCAGATGGCGAGCATGAACGCCAAAATGGCCCCTGACGTTGAAACGCTCTGCCTGATGGCATCCGACAAATACCATTTCATTGCCTCGAGCCTGGTTAAGGAAATCGCAAAACTTGACGGCGATGTAAGCCAGTTCGTATCGCCACGTATTCAGGAACGGCTCAACGAGCGCCTTCACGGATAAACGGGCTCAAATTACCCCAGGAATTGACGAAGGAGTCTATTGACCCGCATGGGGGCGCTTCTTATGTTGCGCCACCGCATTCGCGGCATCAAGCGCCCATAGCTCAGGTGGTAGAGCAACTGACTTTTAATCAGTGGGTCCCAGGTTCGAGTCCTGGTGGGCGCACCATTTTTCCCTCTTCCGATTTAGATACAGGGCTTTCCTCTCGGAGAGCCGCTCAAGCCGCATCCCGCGTGCTCTTTTTCGCGACCAGGTTGGGAATTCGTTGCGGTGGATTTGCCTCAAAATCATAGGTGGGCCAGCGATCTCTCGCATAGTAGACGGATTCCATTGCCGGACGGGAGGCGGGAGCGAAGAAGAATTTCACCCCGTAAAAAACATCCCAGAAGAAATCGCCGGTCTTGAACCCCCTGATCAACCTCCGCAGTATGAAGCTTGGATTGTGAAGGATGGCTTTCTTGAAAGCCAGATCCATGTACTTCTTGATCGTCAGATACGACAAGTGCCGATGTGTGAACAGCGGCTCGTCCGTGTAGATGAAATAGGCATCCCAGTCGTAGGACCTGATCAGGTTGTCCTTTAGATAATCGTAGAACATCGGCGTCCCGGGGAACGCGATCGTGACACCGAATTTCATCATGTCGAGCGGAAGGGTGCGGGCGTAATTGATCGTATCCATCATCGTTTCTTCGGTGTCGTGAGAAATTCCCATCAACATCGTGCCGGCCGTGTCCAGGCCCTGTTTACGCGCCATCTTAACGGCGTCACGTCCTTGCTCGATACTTGCGCGTCCGCCTTTGCCGAATTTCCGGAGGATCTCGTCGTTACCGCTCTCGAAGCCGAATGAAACCCGATAGCAACCGGCGTCTTTCAGGGCTTTGAACAGGTCTTCATCCGCGCTCTCGACCCGAATGCCGTTGGTGCACGTCCAGACCATATCGAGATTTTTCTCTGTGATCTTTTCGCATACGTCTACGGCCCATTTCTGGTCCGACGTGAAGATATCGTCTGTCAGCCAAAATTCGCGATACCCCAGACTTTGCAGAACTTCGACCTCTTCGGCGCACCGCTCGGGAGATTTCTTTCTGTAGCCAAGTCCCATGGTTGTCTTGCTGCCGCAGAAATCGCACTTGAAAACACAGCCGCGTGAAAATTCAGCCGTTGCGACAGGCGTTCTTTTGACCAAAAGCCGGGAAACGCGATGATAATCCGCCGGATCGTACAAATGCCAGGCCGGGATCGGCAGGTCGTCGAGATTGTTTATGAGTTCGCCGCGGCCTGTACTGTATATTTCGCCGTCCAGATGTTCCCTGTAATAAATGCCTTTCACGTCAGCAGGGTCGGTGGCTTCAAGGTAATTCGTGAACGAATAGTCGGCTTCGTCGGTAAAAACCGCATCGAGCATCGATTCCGCCAGGCTTTCCATCGGCAGTGCCGACAGGTGTGCGCCTCCGCCCACGACCCTGATGTCCTTCGAAATATCTTTTGCGATCACACTGATATCCCGGAGTTGGTTCATCAGCGGTGTCGTGGCCGTAATTCCAATCAGGTCCGGCTTAACCTCCCTGATTTTATCCTGAATCATCGCGGGGCGATAAGGCCGCCAGGACAGATCGAATATCTCAACGTCGTGGCCACTTTGCAGCGCAACGGCCGCGATCGCAGCTAGCCCCTGGGTGGGATAGATCGGATTGGTGATGCCACC
Source organism: uncultured Rhodospirillaceae bacterium (assembly GCA_963977005.1). Lineage (GTDB taxonomy): Bacteria > Pseudomonadota > Alphaproteobacteria > MPNO01 > UBA830 > CAXBCP01. The sequence continues at coordinate 2,559 of CAXBMQ010000050.1, read as the reverse complement.
CTTTGTCCCGCCGTATGTCGGTTCATAGGAGGGATTGATTAAGAGAACCTTGGACATTTCGACCTTTCAAGCTAATCGCAAATTTGCCGGAGCTGATCGCCGCATATAATACACGCGATACTTTATTCCCCAAAGAATCAAGCCGACAATGCGAAATGGTGATCGGTCTCCCGCGCGCTCAATTCGATTTTAAAATCCTGATGACGTCTTTGGCATCGTAGACCGCCGTATAGGAATCCTTTTCCAGGGGCTCGAGGTTGGCAAGGGCCGGCGCCAGATAGGCGCCGAACCTGTATACGGATGCATCCTGCTTTTCGACAACTGCTTTTCCGGAGACGTTTCTCCGGTTTTCGCTGTGCGTGGTGACCATGAAATACCGGATATTGCCTGCTTCGACCCTCTCGATGAATTCCGACAGAGGCATGTCCGGCATCGTGCGGGAAGTCAGCCACCATTTTGCCTCGTCAGGAAAGAAGTTCCTGACGACCGGGACCTGGGGACAGTAATAGGACAAAAAACTGCCCGTATTGGAAAAATACCGTTCGCCCGGCTTAAGGTTCCTGGAAATGAAATCGCAGGTCTTGAAATGCGAATTTGTCAGATGGGGCGTCTTGTCGAGAAATGTTTCTTTGGAGACCAGGCCGACAGCAACAGGCAGTCTGAGCACGGCATATATTCCGACAAACAGTCCCTGATTCAGAAACAGTATCGTGCAAACCACGGCAAAACCCGACTTCAATAAGATCGAATTCCGACAGGCTTTCCAGAAACAGACCAGGCCGACGCCCGCAAATGCGGTCGCGATGGGGCCAATCTGGGTGAGATACCGGACCTGCTGGGAAAGCCCGAAAAACCAGATCACGTAGAAGAAGAACGCTACTGACAAAACGGGAAGCCAGACCCGCCGGTTTTTGGCGAAGAATATCAGCGGGCAGAATATCAGCAGATAGGGTGTGCCGAGCACCATCCCGTCGAAATAGTGCATCGGTTGCACCGAGAAGAACCATGGTGCCGTCACCAGGTCGAGCAGCCCGCGCCCTGTACCGTAAAGCGTCGTGAGACCCTCGAACGTCTGATAGATGCCGGTCGTCGCAATCCGTTCCGGGGCAAGCAAACCGGGCAACATCGGGTACAGAGGATTACCGGTCAGCAGATAGGACTTGATCAGATGGGGCGTGATGACGACGAAGGTCACGACACCGAGCAGCAGGTCCGAGGCCAACAAACGCCGGCGCCGCGCAATGTCGTAAAGAACAAGGGGGGCGAGCGCGGCCGCGAAGACGAAGGCGGACAGCTTTATAAGGACCGCGGATCCGAGGATCAGACCGAACAGAACCGCCAGTTTTACGCCGGGTGCCGCGCGATAGGCGAGATAGATGGACAGGCACGACATTATCGCGGCGGCGAGGAGATAATCTGTTTCGACGGTCGCCATCTGCCAGACGACGGACCGAATACACAGAAACATCAGAGCGGCCAGAATGGCGGCTATCCAGTCATAGCCCAGGCGTCGTACCAGCATTGAGGAGCCCACCGCTGCGGCAACACTGAAAAGCCCGTGGATGATCTGAGCGGCACCGTCATTGGCGATGACAAGCGCAATTCTCGTCAGATTACCCCCGAAAGCGGGCAGAAAAATGACACCGATCTGGCGGTCCCAGGGAATTCCCTTGCGCCCGAGTTCGATATCGTACTTAGGCAATGCGAGATGGTAGTTGATGCTGTCATAGTCATTTGGCGGCGCAAGCCCCTGCAGCAGGGTGACAAGCGCAACCAGAACCGTAAAGGCAAGCAGGATGGCGGCAACGGGCGCATCGGCAACCCAGGCGCGGATCACCGGCATATGTCCGGTCCAGCGGATCGATCGCAATCCGGGAACGGCAAGTGCTGTCGAGACGAGGCAAATGCCCAGGACGGATTCCGTGTCGAGACGATAATGGCCGACGAATTCAACCAGAAAGTAGATGGGCAGACATCCGAGAATAAACGAAGTGCAGATGTTTTCCCCGGGGAGGAGCTTCCCATCCGCATCCAGATATCGCACCAGCGGGCGGCCGATGCCGATTGCGATAAGGCCAAATACTGTGGCGAAAACGATAGCCGTTAGCATGGCTAGAGACCAAGGAATCCTGAAAAGACGGCAATCTTTTCAGAGTAGTAAGAAGTGTTATTCGCATAGTACAAGAAGAGGACCGTGACGCTCCAGGCGAGCATCAAAAGTCCGGCGAATCTGGATGTCATAGCTGAACCAACTCGTATATTTGGCGTCCGGACCGGCGCGATCTCGATGACAGGAAAATATCACGCCAGCCCCGAGGGGTATAGTCGCCTCGCTTTAAATCGTCCTTCTGAAGTTATCTGTGCGTATAAATTTCCGCTTCGTTCTGTTCGGTGCCTGGGGATGAGCCGGACGAACGGCTAAATAGCTGAATACACGCTGATATTCCGAGGATTCTATTGCCCCGCACGGCAACGCTACCTATGTTGCGCGCTTCGTATTCACCGCATCAAGCGCCCATAGCTCAGGTGGTAGAGCAACTGACTTTTAATCAGTGGGTC
>CAXBMQ010000049.1:0-21801 GCA_963977005.1 uncultured Rhodospirillaceae bacterium | reverse complement strand
GACCGTGATCAGGTCGCATTCGTTGATCAGGTAACCGATCGTCAGCAGCAGCCCGCCCGCCGTGCCGACGATGGCGGCAATGAAGGCGGTGCTCAGCGCTGCAAGCGACAGGCCTGCCATCACCCAGGCATCGATACCGACCATGCCGAGAAAATTGCCGTCCGCGATATCCATGGGGTCAGACCGGCCGTTTCGCGGCGGGACGCCGTAGAGTCATTCGTTGCATTAAGTGTGTTCGGTTAGAGCAGGCACCGCCGCGACGGGAACCTGCGATGGAGGATTGAGAGCCGATTTTATGACCTGATTGCGGTCAAGTCCATCGCGCCGGACATCGCATTCGGCGGGAATTTTTTGGCCGCCTCAACCGGACCCGGCCGAATCGAAAAGGCGGCTCCCCCCGATCGGGGAAAGCCGCCTGATGTCGTGATCGGGAAGGGGGATCAGCTGCGTTTGCGTTGCCGTGCCCGTATGGCGCCGATCGCACCGACACCGAGCAGCCAGACCAGCGCGCTGCCCGGTTCCGGCACTTCCGTTGTGGTGATCGGCGCGCTGACATGAATCAGCGCTGTGACGATATCGTTGCCGCAGCTCGGGCTCCAGTGTATCCCGATCGAACCATTGCCGTCGTCGTCCAGCAGGTTGGTGAGGTCGAGCGCAAGCTCGATCACCGAATGCTGGCTGGTCTGGGAATTGCGGGTAAAGGCATAATCGGCGTCAGCGACTTTGGTGCTCGCGCCATTGATGTCCATCTGTACCGGCGATCCGGGCGCGATAGGGTCCTGGATCCAGTCGGCATTCGCCCAGACCGAGCCCGCCGTCTGGGCAGCGTCTGTGGTGCCCAGGCTCTGGGTGTAACCGTTGCTGTTCAGGTTGTAGGTCGAGCCGGCATCGCCTTCGGTGATCAGGCCGCCTGCGCCGCCGCCGACGCCGCCGCCGACCTCGATCCCGACAATGCCGACCGGCGTCGTCATGTAAATGTCGCCAGGCGAATAATTCGCGATCCCGTTATCGGGACGCTGGCCGCTGACGATGGCGAGATACATGGTCTTGCCCTGCAGGGCGACGCCCATGAATTCCGCATCGTAGTTCTGACCGCCGTAATTGGGGCCGACATAGCCGCCATTGCCCGCGAAATCGTTCTGGTCCTCGGTGAAAGTGCTCACCAGGCCGATCGTGGCGCTGGGGGAGGAGAAATCGGAATTGTTGCCGTCCGCAACGGTCACGCCCCAGTCGGACAGGTTACCGTCAATCGTGATCGCCGACGCACCGGCACCGGACAGGGTTACGCCCAGCCCGAGGGTGGCGGCAAAAACAAAAGGTCTCATCGAACTACGCATCACTCTTCTCCTGCACAACTCCGGGAACGCCCGGTAAATTTATTGGTCCGTCACGGGTTACTCACGGCTCCGTGATAACAACTGGATAAGCAATTTTCGTGCCAGAACAAAAAAGACCTATAAATCAATAATTTGAACTGATTGCACGTTCGCCGTCGCCCGGATGTGTAAAAATTTCCGACACGTGAGATATGGGTTTTGGTTAATTTTCGTGAACGGAAATGGCCGGTCCCTTCGCGTCCCGGCGACGGTCGGAACGCTGCGGTTGCCCGCGGATTTCCGCCGGTCTCCGATTCCCTGTCTTTACCCTGCAATATAAACCGTGTAGAGCGCGGTTATGGCTGATTTATCTTCCGAAAACGCGGCAATTCCCCATTTTGCGGGCATGGCGGCGATCTCCGAACGCTACGATGCGTTTATTCTCGATGTCTGGGGCGTTTTGCATGACGGGGTGAAGCTTTATCCCGGTGCGGTGGACACGCTGGAACATCTGACGGCGGCGGGGAAACCCTTCGTGATGCTGACCAACGCGCCGCGGCGCAGCGCGGCCGTGGCAGAATCGATGATCGCGATGGGCATGCCCGAAGCGTTCTGCCGGCATATCCTGTCCTCCGGCGAAGCGACGTTTCTCGACCTCAAGGAACGTTCGGATCCGTTCTATGCGAGGGTCGGCAACCGGTGCATCCATATCGGCCCCGCCCGTGATCGCAATCTGTTCGACGGTCTGGACTGGGACGAAACCGACCGTCTCGCGGACGCCGACCTGATCGTCAATACCGGTCCGTGGGAAGACGGCGAGACCGTCGCCGATTACGAGGCGAGGCTGGCGCAGGGCGTGGAAATGGGCCTGCCGATGATTTGCGCCAATCCCGACCTCGAAGTGGTGCGCGACGGCCGAAAACTGGTCTGCGCCGGTGCCCTGGCGCTGCGATACGAAGCATTGGGCGGTACTGTGCGCTGGTTCGGCAAGCCAAAGGCGGAAATCTACGAATACTGTTTCCGCGTGCTTGCAGGGTTCGACAAGAAGCGCATTGCGGCTGTCGGGGATTCTTTCCGCACCGATCTTGCCGGGGCGCAGAATGCGGGTGTCGATCCGATCCTTGTGGCCGGCGGCATTCACGGCGACGCGCTCGGGGACCCCCCGGCGCCCGGCGTTGTCGCGTCGCTCGCAGCTGAATGGAATGCCCGGCCGGCCGCGTCGATTCCGTCGTTTGTCTGGTAACACGAGGCCCCTGAAACCCCCGCAGAAACAGCGCCTGTCCGGCCGCTTTGCGCCACGTCTATATTTAGCGCGGGAATTGTTGTCGCGAATCAAGGTGATCTAGTATCATCCTTGGATGAATCTGACCGGAAAAGCAGGGCTATGACATATCTTTTCCGGCGTATATTTACGTCGTTTTTGCGCCGCCCTGCCGGCGCCGCTCTTGCCATAACGATTCTGTGGCTGGTCGGGTGCGCGTGGTACATCTCCGCGAATATCGGGTGGGCATCGCTCGGCGCCTTTCTGCCGCACGAAATCGGCGCGTTCTGCGCCGGCATTTTTGCCCCTCCGGCATTTCTCTGGCTGCTGGTCGCCTATATGCGGCGCGGTGCCGATTTCGACGAGGCCGCCGGCCAGATCCGCCAGGGCATGTCGCGCCTGACCTATCCGGTCGATGAATCGACCGACCGGGTCGAATCCATCAGCGAAGCGCTGAGCCGCCAGGCCGAAATGCTGTCGGCGGCGACCGAAAAGGCGGCGGAGCAGGCCGCATTGCTGCGCGACGTCCTCGAAGATCATACCAGCCGTCTCGAAAAAGCGTCCGACATTGCCGGCGTTCGGGCAGGCCAGGCACAGGATGTCATGCGGGTTCACGCGACGGAGCTTGAACGCGCCTCGGCCAATGCCGCAGACCGGGTCAAGGAAATGACTGCCGGCATGCGTCACCAGCTGCAGGATCTGACCGACGCATCGGACCGCGCGGCGGAAGCAACGGCCGCGGCGACGCAATCGATCCGCCAGCAGTCGGACGATGCGCTCTCTGCCTTCGGGCAGGTGTCGGTCGGGATGGAAAACACCGGCGAAGAGCTGAAACGCAAGGCTGAGGAAGTAACCGAAGCATCGCTCGATGCGGTCGGCCGGGTACGTAACGTTGCGGAGTCTCTCGGCGAGAATGCGCGCGGTCTGAACGAAGCATCGCGTCATGCCCAGACGGTCACGCAGCGTGTCAGCGAGACCTTCCGCCAGCAGTCGGACGGATTGGTCGAAACCGCGAAGGAGGCCGTCGCCCGGGTCGAGGATTCGTCCGAAAGCCTGCGCCGCCGCAGTATGGATGTCGCCAAGAGCGGCCATGCCGCGGCCGAACAGATCAACACGGCATCGGGGAATGTCCGCGGCGATATCGAGGCGCTGGGCGAGGCCGCCGACCGGGTGAACGAACGCATCGGCGAGATCGCGACCCAGATCCATACCCGTGGCGCAGAGTTCGAGGACGAGACCGATCGTCTGGTGCGGCTTGCCACCGAGCGGCTGGAAAGCGTTGCAAACGCCATTCGCGGAACCGCTGCCGAGGCAGGACAGGCGGCTGCGGATACCGCGGACAGGGCCGATGCCCGCATCGAACAGGTCGGCGATTCGCTGCGTTCGCTGTCGGAACAGGTTTCCGGGGCGGCGGCGCGGGCGGCCGAACAGGCAGCCGAGCGCATGGCGGAGATCGGCGCTGCCCTCAATGCCCGCACGGAGGATTTCCGCGCTCGGCTCGACGGCGCGGTGGCCGGGCTCGAAGGGCGTCTGGAAGAGACCGGCGAAGAGGTCAATCAGCGGACCGCGCTGATGGTCGAGGCCATCGGCGACGGCGCCGGTACGGCGGCGGCCAGCGTTTTCGACATCGTCGAGGCTTTGCGCGCGCAGGCCGGGGTGATGCGCGATATCGCGTCCCAGACGGCCGCCCATACCGGGCAATCGCTCGAGGAGACCGAGGCCGCGCTGCGGCGCCAGTCGACGGCGCTGTCGGCCGCGTCGGATGCGGTGCTTGCGCGCATGAACGCCCGCGCCGAAGACATCAGCGCCGTGCTGGCGGCGCAGTTATCCCGCTTCGACGACCTTGCCGATGAAGCGGTCCGCAATGTCGCTGCCAGTGCCGACGCCACCGGCAACACCGTGCAGGATGCCGCGGCCCGGATCGAACAGACTTCCGAGGAAGCGCTTCAGGGCCTGCTCGCGCGGGCGCAAAGCGTGATGACCGAGTTCCGCGACAGCGTTGCCGGCATGTCGGCCGCCTCCAACCAGGTCACCGGGGCGATCCTGGCGACGGTCGACGATGTCGGAAACCGGTTCGCGGACCGGTCGGGCGAAATGACGGAGAATATCGGTGCCGCAGCGGCGGAAATGATCGCACGACTGGACGAGATCAGTGCCACGGTGAAACACCAGGCCGGCGATCTGACGCAGGCAATGGAACATGTCGCGGCCCAGGCGACGGCGCGGATCAAGGTTGCCGGCGGCGCGTTGAAACAGCAATCCTCCGACCTCGCGACGATCGCCGATTCCGTGGTGGAACGCACCGATGCCTATGGCGAGCAGGTGGCAGGGCATGCCGAGCGGTTCAATCAGTCGGCCGACCGGATCGCGGCGCAATCCGAATCCGTGGCCGACACCTATAAACTGCAGGTCGCGCAGCTGGATGCGGCAGGCGAACGCGCCGTGGCCCGCTCGGAAGACGTACGTGAACTGATCGTCCGGCAAGGCGAGGAGCTCGAATCGACATCCGACAAGCTGACGGCGAAGGCGCGCGAGATCGAAGACGCCACGCGGCGCCAGTTCGAGCGCCTGCAGCAGGCCGCGCAGACGGCAGCGCGGCGTTCCGAGGAGGCCGGCGAAATCCTGCAGGGCCAGACGGCGGCGCTTGCCGCCCAGTCGGAGGAATCGGTCAACAGCCTGACCCTGGTCGGGAACAGCCTGCAGCAGCAATCGCGCCAGATGATCGATGCCTGCGTGTCCGCGGCAAAGGAAGTGGCGGAGCTTATCGATTCCCTGAAAGAGGAATCGAACCAGATCGGCGGTACCGCGACGGTTGCCGAAGAACGCATCCGCACGATCGGCGAGATGTTTCATGCGCGCGCCGAAGAACTCGCACGGGCATCAGAAGCGGCATTCAATCAGGTGTCGCGGGTCGGCGAAACGCTCCAGACCCATCAGGCAGCGCTGACAAGCGCCCTGTCCGACGTCTCCGAGAAAGCGTCGGAGGTCGGCAGCGTTTTCTCCCGCCAGGCGGAAACGCTGACTTCTGCGTCGTCCGAGGCGGAGAACCAGGCGGCGATCATCCGTCGTAATGCCTACGATTCCAGGCGGGATATGTTCCTGCGGGCATCCAAGTTCGTGATCGAGGACCTGAACTCCACCGCCATCGACCTAAACCGGCTGATGGACAGCGAAAAATCCCAGAAGCTCTGGTCGAAATATTCCAAGGGCGATCGCGGGATTTTCGTGCGGGGCATCATTTCCGACGACGAACGTCAGGCGCGCAGCGTGATCAGCACGAAATACGAAGACGACGACGAATTCCGCCGCTACGTGCAGCGCTATCTCGACCATTTCGAAAAGCTGCTGTCGGAAGCCAATGAAAGCGATCCGGAAAACCTGCTGAGCTCTACCTTCCTGTCGGCCGATGTCGGCAAGCTCTACCTGCTGCTCGCGCGCGCGGTGGGGCGGCTGAACTAGGCCGGTTCGTCCGGACCGGCCGGCGCGACGCCCGGGAATCGCGGCGATGTCGGGGCCCGGGCAGTACCCGGGCAGTATACGTGGCGGCCCGGCGCGCCCCGGTGTTTCCGTAAAACGCCCGGCACACGCCAAACTCCGCTGGACAGCCCGGCCCCCGGCATGGCAAAGCCCCATCCGTGTATGCTCTGATATTTACAGTTTTCGTCGACATGGTCGGGTTCGGCATCGTGCTGCCGCTGCTGCCGCTGTATGCGCAGAAATTCGGCGCGTCGCCCGAAATCGTCACGCTCGTTGCCGTCAGCTATACGCTGGCCCAGTCCGTTTTCGGGCCGTTCTGGGGATGGCTGAGCGACCGCATCGGCCGCAAGCCCGTGCTGCTGGTCACGATCGGCGGGACGTTCTGCGCCTATTTCCTGCTCGCGTTCTCCTCGACCCTCTGGATGCTGTTTGTCGCCCGGTTCTTCGGCGGCGCGATGGCGGCGAATATGAGCGTCACCCAGGCGCTGATCGCCGATGTGACGACACCGGCGGAACGTACCCGCGCGATCGCCCGGTTGTCGGGCGCGGCCGGGCTCGGTTTCGTCGCCGGCCCGGCGATCGGCGGCCTCCTGGGCGGCAGCGATCCGGCGAATCCGGATTTTCTGTCGCCGTATCTCGCCGCCGCGGCATTTTCCGCCGTCGCGTTCGTTCTCGCCATTGTACTGATCCGCGAAACCGTGTCGGCCGAGCAGAAATCCCGCGCCCGCATGATGCCGGGGCTGCGCAGCTGGATTGCCGTCTTTTCGAATGCGCAGATGCGCCTTGTGCTGTGCCTGATGTTCTGCACGCCGTTTGTCTTCGCCGGGGTCGAGGTCATCATCGTGCTGTGGTCCGAGCGTGTCTGGGGATGGGGGCCGCACCAGAACGGCTGGTTCTATGCCTGGATGGGATTCTGTCACGTGATCCTGCAGTGGTTCCTGATCGGCCGGCTCGCCGCCCGGATCGGCGAACGCGCGCTGGTCACGATGGGGGCCGTATCGCTCGGGCTGGGCGTGTTGTGGCTGCCGCTGGCGACCGTCGAGGCGGAACTTTTCGGCGGCGCGCTGCTGATGATCCTCGGCACCGCCGCCACCAATGCGGCGCTGAGCAGCCTGTTGTCCCAATATGCGGATACCGACAGCCGCGGCCGTGTCCTGGGTGTCGGCCAGACATTCGGCGGAATCGGCCGTATCGGCGGTCCGGCGCTGGCCGGCGTGGCGTTTGCCTCGCTCGGCGTCCACTGGCCGTTTTACGTCGGCGCCGCGGTGATGGTCGGAATGGCGGTTTTCAGCCGTTTGATCGCCGTCCGGCGGGCCGCGGAGATCGGGGAACATCGAGGCGGCAATTCCGGCAGTGAATCGGGCCAAAAACCTTGACGTAGCGGCATCCCGCGACTAAAACTTCGCGCTTTCCGGGCCTGTCAGGGTCCGTTTTACGTGTTCAAACAGATTTTTCGGGAACGAGACCATGTCCAGAAGATGCTCCATGACGGGTAAAGGCGTAATGGCCGGCAACAATGTCAGCCACGCCCATAACAAGACCCGCCGCCGTTTCCTGCCCAACCTGCAGGTCACGTCGCTCCTGTCGGATGCCCTGGGCGAAGTCGTTCGCCTGCGCCTGTCCGCCAGCGCGATCCGCACGATCGAGCACAAGGGCGGGCTGGATGCCTATCTGCTGGGCACCGCCGACGCGAAGCTTCCCGAAGATGCCCTGGCGCTCAAGCGCAAGGTCAAGAAAGCCGCCGCCGCAGCCTGATTGGCGCGCCCCGGATTTTATCGGGATTTAGCCCCGAGTTGACAAAGGCCTGCCGGAATGCAGGCCTTTTTCGTATCTGTGTGTTTAGTTCTGTCTGCCCGGTGGCATGTATAGCAGTAGCGCCTGGCCGACCAGGATCCCCAGCGCGCCGGCAGCCAGGATCATGTTGACCGGATTCGACGGCTCTCCCGCGTTCAGATTCCGGATCACCAGGAACAGCTGTGCGGCGGCGACATGTGCGCCGAGGAAACCGATACACAGCGCCGGATAGCGCAGCCACCAGCGGCGCGGATCGGGCAGCAGCATGATAAGCCCGATCAGTCCGATCGCCGTCCGCTGCGTGCGGCAGTATACGCATTCATGCACCAGCCCGGACAGATCGATCCACCACGTGACGAGACAGACCAGAACGGCCAGCACGCCGAGCAGGCGGAGGTTCCGGGCGAGGAAGTCCAGAAGGACGGTCATGCCGTCTCTCAGATCACTTCGCAGACTTCGTCGAAGTCGTAGCGGTACAGCCGCGGCCCCTTGATTCCTTCCAGATCGCCATAGCCGATATTGCACAGGAAGTTGGACTTCCAGTTTTTCCCGGCCAGGAATTCCGCATCGGCCGCTTCGTTGTTGAAACCGCCCATCGCGCCTGCATCGAGCCCGACGGCACGGATTGCCATGATCAGATAGGCGCCCTGAAGCGTGCCTTGCTGAAAGGCGAAATGCCTCGCCACATCGGCGTCGTTGGCGAACCGCTCGCCCATTTCGGGGCGCACCGGATAGAGCTTTGCAAAATTCGTAAAAAATTCGAGATCGTAGGCAAGCAGCGCGGTGACCGGCGCGGCCATCGTCTTGTCGACATTGGCCGGCATCAGACAGGGCCGCAGACGCTCTTTCGCTTCGGCCGACCGGATGAAGATCAGGCGCGCGGGCTGGGTGTTCGAGCTGGTCGATCCGAATTTTACAAGATCGTAAATCTCGCGCAGCTGGTCGTCGGATACGTCCTTATCCTGCCAGGCATTGTGATTGCGTGCCTCACGGAAAATAAGATCGCGGGAATTCGCGTCGAGCGACTGGATTCTGCTGCGATAGTCGCTGATGCGCGCCCGCGCATCTGCAAGGGCCTGTTCTTCAGACATGGGAAACTCCGGATTCTGGAAACGGGATATCGTTCGATACGGCATCCTAAAGCGTACAAACCGGGTTTGCACCCTTCGCATGACCGATGAGAGAGAGTTGACCGCCAAACGAATAACAGGGCAAGGGAGATAGACAAACGAAAAAAGTCACCGAGATACCCGTTGCCGGGCTGCCGGCAGGGACCGCCTTTGCCGCCTCCGATCCGGCGATATCCAGGTGGCGATTTCAGGCGGCGATTTTCAGGCGGCGCGTTTCTTGCGCCGTGTCCTGGCGCCGCCCGGGGCCGTATCGTCATCGAACAGTTCGGCAAGCCGGTCCATCATGGTCCCGCCAAGCTGTTCGGCATCCATGATCGTCACGGCGCGGTCGTAGTAGCGCGTTACGTCATGGCCGATACCGATGGCGGTCAGCTGGACATCGGGATAGGATTCGAGCGTCTTGATGACTTCGCGCAAATGGCGTTCGAGATAATTGCCCGGATTGACCGACAGCGTCGAATCGTCGACCGGCGCGCCGTCCGAAATCACCATCAGGATCTTGCGCTGTTCAGGGCGGTTGACCATCCGGCTATGGGCCCAGAGCAGGGCTTCACCGTCGATGTTTTCCTTCAGCAGGCCCTCGCGCAGCATCAGCCCGAGCGCCTTGCGGGCCCGCCGCCACGGGGCGTCTGCCGATTTGTAAACTATGTGGCGCAGATCGTTCAGCCGGCCCGGATTCGTCGGTTTGCCGTCGGCGAGCCACCGTTCGCGGGCCTGGCCGCCTTTCCATGCCCGGGTGGTGAAGCCCAGAATCTCGACCTTTACACCGCAGCGCTCCAGCGTCCGCGCAAGAATATCGGCGCTCATCGCCGCCACCGTGATCGGCCGCCCGCGCATGGATCCCGAATTATCGATCAGCAGCGTGACCACGGTATCGCGGAATTCGGTTTCCTTTTCGACCTTGTAGGACAGCGCATGCATCGGGTTGGTGACCACCCGAGAAAGCCGGCCGGCATCGAGTATGCCTTCCTCCAGATCGAATTCCCACGACCGTGACTGTTGTGCCAGCAGGCGGCGCTGCAGCCGGTTGGCGAGCCGGCCGATGATGCCCTGAAGGTTGGCGAGTTGCTGGTCCAGATGATGGCGCAGCCGGGCGAGCTCGTCCGGATCGCACAGGTCTTCGGCCTCGACCACCTCGTCGTATTCGACCGTGTAGGGTTTGTACATCGGTTCGCGCTGCCCGCCCGGTCCGGTGCCGTCGGGGCGCCGCTGGTGTTCGGATTGTTCGCCGTCCTCGTCGCCCGTGCCGGGCATCATCTCTTCCTGGCCCTGCTCCGACATCGATTCGTCGCCGTCCTCGACATCCATTTCCTCCATCTCGGAGGATTCGGAGCCGCTCATTTCGGCGGACACGCCTTCCATGTCGGCGTCTTCGGAATCGGCGTCCTCGGCGTCCTGTTCTTCGGCGTCCTCGCCCTGTTCGCCTTCCTGCTGTTCGGTGGCTTCGGACTGCTCGTCGATAAGTTCAAGCTCGACCAGCAGATCTGTCAGCGCTTCCGCATAGGCTTCCTGATCGTCGATATTCTCGGCAAGCTTGTCAAAATCGGTGTCGACCTTGTCATTGACCCAGTCGCGCCACAGGCTGACAAGTTGTTCGCCGCCTTCGGGCAGCTTTTCGCCGGTCAGTTTTTCGCGCACCATCAGGCCGATCGCTTCGGAAAGCGGCGCATCGTCGCGCACGTTCACGCGGGTATAGCCGAATGCGTCGCATTTTTCCTCGAGCGCGGCGCGCAGGTTCGTCGCGACACCTGCCATCATCCGCGCACCCAGCGCTTCGCAGCGAACCCGTTCCAGGGATTCGAACACCGCCCGGGCATTCTCGCCCTGGGGCGCCTGGGAGGCGTGGACATCGTCGTCGTGGAATCGCAGGCGCAGCGCCATGGCATCGGCTTCGCCCCTGAGCGCGGCGACCTCCGCCTCGGTAAAGTCCCGCGACGGGACCGGCAGCCGCGCCTGGTTGTCGACCAGCCGGGCTTCGGACCCATAGACGAGCGTGATGTCTTCACGCTCGGCGATGGCGCGCATGGCGGCCGCGGTTACGCGGCGAAACTCTTCTGCCGGCTGATCGTCACTCATCTGCGTCTTAGGCCGCCGTCTGCGTTGCTTTCAGTTCCGGCAATTCGTCGCCGAAACAGCGCTGATAATACTCCGCAACGGTCGTCCGTTCGAGCTCGTCGCACTTGTTCAGGAACGTCATCCGGAAAGCCGTCGCCCGGTCGCCGAACAGTTCGGTGTTCTCCGCCCAGGTGATGACGGTACGCGGCGACATGACGGTCGAGATGTCACCCGCCATGAAGCCGGCGCGGGACAGGTCGGCGACACGCACCATCGATGCGATTTCCTGGCGGCCGGCATCGTCCTTGTCGAAGGACGGGCTTTTCGCCAGCACGATCGCCGTTTCCTGTTCGTGCGGCAGGTAGTTGAGCGTTGTCACCAGATTCCAGCGGTCGAGCTGACCCTGGTTTATTTGCTGGGTGCCGTGATAAAGCCCCGTCGTATCGCCGAGGCCCACGGTATTCGCCGTCGCCATCAGGCGGAAGGCGGGATGCGGACGCAGGACGCGGTTCTGGTCCAGCAGTGTCATCTTGCCGTCGCGTTCGAGCACGCGCTGGATCACGAACATGACGTCGGGCCGGCCGGCATCGTATTCGTCGAAAACGAGCGCGATCGGGCTTTGCAGCGCCCAGGGCAGGATGCCGTCGCGGAACTCGGTGATCTGCATGCCGTCCTTCACGACAATGGCGTCCTTGCCGATCAGGTCGATCCGGCTGATATGGCTGTCGAGGTTGATGCGGATGCACGGCCAGTTAAGGCGGGCGGCGACCTGCTCGATATGAGTCGATTTACCGGTACCGTGAAATCCCTGGATCAACAGGCGGCGGTTATGGGCAAAGGCCACCAGGATCGCGAGCGTGGTATCGTGATCGAAGCAGTATGTGTCGTCGAGATCGGGCACGTGCTCGGTCTTTTTGGTGAAGGCGGGGACGTCCATATCGATATCGATATCGAACACATCCCGTGCGGACACCGTGGTATCCGGCAAATCGATTTCACTTAAATCGGCAACAATGTTTTCGGTCTTGGAAGCCATTCAACTCCGTTCCTTCAGCGTAAGCGTAAAAAATGCGAGCCGCGCTACGTCAGGTGCTCGCTGTCCCTAAGTGTCGTATAGGCGTGATTGACCGATTTTAGCCGGTCTTCGGCCCTCTTGTCGCCCCCGTTTGCATCCGGATGCAACGTTTTTGCAAGTAATTTGTACCGGTGTTTTACATCGGCTTTCGTGATCGGCGCAACCAGTCCCAGTACCGACAGTGCTTCGCGCTCGGCACCGGTCAGATTCTGCATCTGAACCTGCGCCTCCCGGTCGGCACGGGGATCGATCGCCCCCTCCCCCAACAGGCTCAGGGGATCGTGAAACGCGGCCCCGCTCGCGCCGGGGCGCGTGCCCAGCGGCCAGGTCGGTCTTTGCCAGACGATATCCTTGCGGATTTCGGCCTCGACGGCCGCGTCATCCATACCTGCGTAATAATTCCAGGCGGCGTTGTATTCCCGCACATGCGCGAGACAAAACCAGTAAAACCGGTTCAGTTCCGTCCGCGACCGCGGCGCCCGGAATTCGCCCGGTTCCTGGCAGTCGGGATGGTCACAGGCGGCGAGCGCGGACTCGTTTCCGGTGCCGTTCCCGGTGCCGTTCCCAGTGCCGTTCCCGGAACCGTTTCCCGCACCGCGATCGGAATCGGGTCCGTGGCCGGCGCCCAACGGGCCGTCCAGTACCGTCCCGGGCGTGCCCGCGATATCGTCCTGTTTTGACATCTTCGCAGTATGGTCGCGCGAATTTACCCATGCAAGGATGTGCCTTTTCATCGATGACGGGTTATTTCCCGTCTCCAACGCACTGCTCGAAAGGAAGAATACACATGTCCGTTGCGCAAACGATCGAACACAAGCTGCGCGAGGCGTTCGCCCCGTCGTCGTTGCAGGTAATCGACGAATCCCATCTGCATGCCGGCCATGTCGGCGCGCGGCCCGAGGGCGAGACGCATTTCCGGGTCGAACTCGTGTCGGCTGCTTTCGCCGACCGTAGCCGGGTCGACCGGCAGCGGATGGTCTACGAGACCCTGCGCGATGAGCTTGCCGGGCCGGTTCATGCACTTTCGGTTCTTGCTTCTCCGCCGTGATGTACTACCTGAATACCGTTAGCCCGATTTGCAATCCGTGGGCGTGCGATGGTGCTTGTCGGGGTCGGTTGTATATTTTGTCGCCCCGGGTTTAAACTGAGAGACGAGAAAGTTTGTTATAAAAATCAACGCAAGATTGGTGCCGTTGCGGCGCCGGCAAACCAAGAGGGTGTCATTGTGGTTCTGGAGTCTCCGCTCGTAACGCGAAACGTAAATGTCGGCGATCGGCGCACCAGCGTCCGTCTGGAGCCAGACCTCTGGGATGCCCTACGCGATATCGCGGCGCGCGAAGACAGGTCCATGCACGAGATCTGCTCGGATATCGAGAGGGCGCGGGGCGACACCCGACTGACGTCGGCGATGCGGATTTACATCGTCAATTATTTCCGGTCGGCCGCACACCCGTCCTGATCTGCGTTCAAATCGATCTTGACGACAGTGCCGGCCGGCTTTCTTCATCCCGAAAAGCAGGCGGCGCCGGGGCCGCGAGAGATCAGTCTCCGGTATAGAAATCGGGGTGTTCGGTGCGGATCAATTCGCCATCCGATGCCCAGACATGGCAGGTATTCACCGGCGGGCGCGCCGCTTTCCGGGATTCCCGCTGCCGGTCGGACGTCTTTTCATCGGGCGCCGAATCGGACCAGCGGACTGTATGGAAAGCGACGGTTGCGATCGGTTTGAGCATGTCGACAAGATGGGCGCAGCCGAGCGCGCCGCCGAGACGTTCGCGCACCCTGCGGTTCCAGCCGGCCCCGATTTTGAGCCCTTTCAGTTTCTGGAAAGACGGCAGGATGGCCGGGCACAGCGCGTAGGGGCCGGCATCGGTCACCGCTTCCACGTTTTGTACGATGAACTCCCGGTCGACCGTCAGCCGTATCCACATGTCGTGCAGCGGTTCGCCCGGTACGACTTCGCCGCGAAAACTGTTCATGAACGGATAGGCCTTCACATCGGTCAGGTGACCTTCGATATCCCACAATCCGTCGGCGCGGCGAAAACTGCGGCATTCGATGGCGCGGGTGTGAATCGGGTCCCGGTCGACGGTGACTTTGCTTAACGGCATGTCCGCTCCTTCATCTGCAATCGGTTTTTGATTCCGCGCCGGTTCTGTTCGCAGGACCGGGTCCGGCAGCTTACTCGGCTGCGTCCTCGTCCACGTCGCTGATCTTGGTCATCCGCACCGACGTAATCCGGTTGCGCTGTCGCCGGGCGATCTGGAAACGGAAGCCGTGAAAATGAAAAATCTGGCCAACCTGCGGGATGACTTTGGATTCGTGGATGACCAGCCCGGCAATCGTCGCGGCTTCCTGGTCGGGAAGGTCCCAGCCGAAACGCCGGTTGAGGTCGCGCACCGTGACGCCGCCGGCGATCAGGTACGAGCCGTCGCGCTGGGGCCGGACGCCGACGGGCACGACATCGTGCTCGTCGGAGATATCGCCGACGATTTCCTCGAGGATATCCTCCAGCGTGACCACGCCCATCAAGGCGCCGTACTCGTCGACGACCAGTGCAAAGTGTTCGCGCCGCCGGCGGAAAGCGTGAAGCTGATCCAGCAGGGTGGTCGATTCGGGAATGAACCATGGCGGCGTCGCGATCTTGTCGAGGTCGAGCGCATTCAGGTCGCCGGTATGGGCGTGTACCTCGCGCAGCATCGCCTTTGCATGCATGACGCCGACAATGTTGTCCGGTGTATCGCGCCACAGCGGGATGCGGGTAAACGGGCTTTCCAGCGCCTCTTCGACGATCTTGCTGGTCGGCAGCGACGAATCGATCATGAAGATGTCGCGCCGATGCTGCATCACCATTTCGACATCGACATCCGCCAGGTCGAGAATACTGTGCAGCATGGCGCGTTCGTGTCGCGCCATCGCACCGCGCCCGCGATGCAGTTCGATCGCGCCGCGAAGTTCCTCGACGGTTGCGCTCCATTCCTGGTCGTCGTCGACCCGGACGCCGAAGATGCGCTGAACGCCGCGGATGAGATACTGGATCGCCGACATCACCGGGCCCAGCAGGCGGACAAGGACCAGGAACGTCGGCGCGATGATCAGGGCCAGCTTGTCGGAATGCCGAAACGCATATGTCTTGGGCAGGATTTCGCCGAAAATGAGGACCAGAAGCGTCATGGCGATCGTCGCGTAGACGACGCCGGTTTCGCCGAAAAGACTGATCAGGACGCTGGTCGCCAACGCCGACGCGAGGATATTGACCAGGTTGTTGCCGAGCAGGATCGTGCCGATCATGTTGTCCTGTTCACTGCGCAGGCGATTGACAAGCGTGGCCCGCTTGTCGCCCTTGGCCTCGAGCAGGTGCATGCGCGGCCGGGACGCCGCTGTCAGCGCCGTTTCCGAACTGGAAAAGAAAGCAGATAGAACAAGAAGAACGGCGATGCCGCCGATCGTAGCCAGGGTTGCGATTTCCATCAGGGGGGAGAGTCCGCTCCGTTCAGTTATGGGGCCGGGTTCTTGCCGGCATTGGTTTGTCTGGCGGGGGTATTAGCACAGGATTCGCGATCATGCCGCCACCGCGTCGGCAAGCAGGCGCTCGACATCGTCGAGATCCACGTCGCGGGCCACGAACGCTTCGCCGATACCGCGTGCAAGGATGAAGGTGACCCTGCCGTCCTGTACTTTCTTGTCGTGGCCCATGTGCCCTATGAGCGTGGCTGGCGCCCACTGGCGGTTCTGCGCTTTCGGTACGGTCGTCGGCAGACCCGTTGCAGCATAGTGACGACGGACCCGTTCGACATCCCCGGCCGGACACAGACCGAGCATCACCGACAGTTCCAGCGCCATGACCATGCCGATCGCCACGGCCTCGCCATGGAGCAATTCCGCGCCGAATCCGGTTTCGGCCTCAAGCGCATGACCGAACGTGTGACCGAAATTGAGCAATGCCCGCACGCCGTTCTCGCGCTCGTCCTCGGCGACGACCGCCGCTTTTGCAGCACAGCTCGCGCGCACGGCATGGGCCCGCGCGGCGCCGTCGCCGTCCAGAACGGCCGTCCCGTTCCGTTCGAGCCAGTCGAAAAAACCGCTATCGCGGATCAGACCGTATTTCACGACTTCCGCGTATCCCGCCAGCAATTCGCGGCGCGGCAGTGTGTCGAGCACACCGGTATCGGCGATGACCAGTTTCGGCTGGTAGAACGCACCGGCAAGATTCTTGCCGTGGCGGGTATTGATCCCGGTTTTGCCGCCCACCGAGCTGTCGACCTGCGCCAGCAGGGTGGTCGGTATCTGGACGAAATTGATCCCGCGCAGAATGATGCTGGCTGCAAATCCGGTCAGATCGCCGATGACGCCACCGCCCAGGGCGATCAGTGTCGACGAGCGTTCCGGCGCGCCGTCGAGCACCGTGTTGACGACCTTCTCGACGGTTGCGAAGTTTTTGCTCCCCTCGCCCGGCGGCACGACGATCGTGCGGGCGTCGAGGCCGGCTTCCCGCAGGGAGGCTTCAAGCGGCGCCAGATAGGTGGCGGCGACCGTTTCGTCGGTGACGATCCAGCATTTTCCCGCGCCCGCGGCCCGGCGTATCGCCGTCCCCGCAGTGCCGAGAAGACCTTCGCCGACGGCAATATCGTATGAGCGCTCCCCGAGATCGAGCCGCAGGGCGTCTTTCGCTTCAGTCATTCAGCCTGCCCGGTCATTCTGCGGCGGCCTCCGCGGGATGGGCGTCATCGATGGTCCTGAGGGCATCGATGACCTTTGCGACCGTAATTTCCGGCGATTCGGCGCCGGATTCCACGGTGATGTCGGCTTCTGCATAGGCGGGGGATCTTTCGTCGATCAGTCGTTCAAGGGTTTGCCGTTTATCGCCGTTTTTCAGCAGGGGCCGGTTATTGCGGCGCGATACCCGTTGCAGGAGTATATCGATATCCGCCTTGAGCCAGACCGAAATGCCCGACTGCCGCACGTTGTCGCGGGTTTCACGATTGACGAAGGCCCCGCCGCCGGTCGCGATTACCCGCGGTTCGCCCTCGAGGAGGCGCGCAATAACACGGCGCTCGCCGTCGCGAAACGCCTGTTCGCCGTAGCGCGCGAATATTTCCTCGATCGTGCAATCGGCTGCCGTTTCGATTTCGTCATCCGCATCGACAAACCCCATCCCGAGTTTGCGGGCAAGCCGGGTACCGATACAGGTTTTCCCGGCCCCCATCAGTCCGACCAGGACGATGGATTTGTCCGGGGAAAGGATCTTCGAAGGGGTTTTGGCGGCGTTGTTTCGCGTAGACATCACATCAGGGCCGGAAAAGAGGAACAGCGTCTGCGGTCCGCTCGGTAGAACGGGCTTCCGCCCCGCACCGAATGCGCAGGTTTGCCGAAAGCGTCGTTGAAAGCTTTTCCCGCAGCCGATAGACTGCCCCGAAATCGCCACAAATATCCATTACGTCCTGAATATACGACGAAATATCGTTCGTGTCGCCAGTTGTATCGTGTGGGTGGGGGAACCGGTTTTCATGGATTTTGACTGGCGGCGAATCACAAAACGGGACAGGGTCGCGCCTGAATGAAAAAGCTTGCATCCATTGTCATTATTGGCGCTCTGATTCTTCTTGTCGGCGGCGGACTGTTTCTCGCGACATGGGAAATTCCGGTTCCGGCGACGGAAATCGAAAGAACCATTCCGAATGACCGTTTCCCGCGCTAGGGATACGACGCGCGGCAGCGTCCCGAGCACCTTGCGCGGTCGCGCCCTGAACATCGCGACCGGTCCGGCGGTCGCAGCGCTGTGCGCGCTCGCGGTGACGTTGCCGACGGTCGCGTCTGCCCAGCTTCAATTGCGGCGGCCGACACCGGTGATCGAGACGCCGTCTTCGACGAATTCGCCCGAACAGGCCCCCGAGGCTGCGCCGGGTGGAACGCCCGGCGGAGAGACGGCCCCCGCCGTTCAGCCGTCGGCCGGGATTACCGTTGCGCCGCGCCCGCTCGACGGGGCCGGGATCACCGTCAACCGGCTGGAAACCGTGGACCCCGACGCCATCGGGCTGATCGGCGAGGACCGGGGCGGCTTCCCGCCGACCCTCTGGCAGGGCTCGTCGTGGTCCGTCGTCCGCGGACTGATGCCGCGGATGCCGGCAGGACTGCGTTCCCCCGCGCTGCGGAACATCGCCCGGCGCCTGCTCGTATCCCAGGCCAGCGTGCCGGTGGGCAAGCCGCTCGACGCAAGTTTTGTCGCCTTGCGTATCGACCGGTTGCTGGCGATGGGCGATGTGGGAAATGCCCTTGCCCTGCTCAAAATCGCCCCGGACGAGCGACGGGATGAATCGCTTGCGCGCACCCGGATCGAAGCTCTGTTTTTCGACAGCAACAATGCCGATGCCTGCAAGGCCGTGGAAAACGCGACACGCGATTATTCGGGTCTTTACTGGTCGCAGGCGCAGGCATTCTGCCTTGCGCTGTCGGGCGCGCATGCCCGTGCGTCGCTGATCGCCGATCTGCTGCGCGAACGCGAAGACGAAATCGAGAAAGTGTTTTTCGCCGCCATCGATGCGCTCGCCGGGGCAAAAGGGGGCAAAAGCCCGGCGTTGAATGCGCCGTCGGCGCTGCACCTGTCGATGATGCGGGCGGCCGGTTTCCGGTTTCCCGCCGAGATCGTCCAGACGGCGCAGGCGTCCGTCCTGCGTGTCGTCGCGCTGAGCCCGAATGCAGCGCTGGATGTGCGTCTTGTCGCTGCGGAAAAGGCGCACGGGATCGGCGCGCTGACCGATGAAGAGATCGTTCGCCTGTATCAGCGCATACCGTTCGGCAAAGCCGAGTTGTCGGGTCCGATTTCCGCCGCCGAGGAGAGCTGGACGCCGCGTACGCGGGCATTGTTGATACGTGCCGCCGCGTCGCAGCAGGTCGCGCTGGCGAAGGCCGAAGTCCTGCGCCGGGCGTGGCAGCTTGGGCGCGAACGCGACGGTTATGCGGAAATCGCGGATGCCAGCCTGTCCGTCGTCGAGTCGATAAATCCGGCGGTCGAACTGATCTGGTTCGCCCGGGATGCCGCCCAGGTGCTGTTCCGGGGCGGCAGGATAGCCCGGGCGCTGGCATGGTACGAGATCGCGGCCACCGACCGCGAACGGATCGAAGAGGCGGGGGATGCGGAGACGGCGCTATGGCCGATCGCCGTGCTCGCGGATAGGCCGGGCCAGGATGACGTCGCGCCCGTCGAATCCGCGCCCGCCGAATCCGCCTCCGATGCCGCCGCGCCGCCTGCTGCGGTCGCTCCCCGCCGGGCGGTTGAATACAACGCCCGACGTCTCAGAGCCTGGTTCGAGGCGCGGCGTCAGGCCGATGCACAGGCCGCGCACGGCGCCGCGCTGGCGTTCTATGCCCTGCTCGAGGCCACCGGCCGCACGGTGCCGCCCGGCTTCTGGGAAACCCTGCTGGATCAGCCGTTTACCCAAAAGACGCCGGGCCTGAACCACATCTGGGACCGGAGCCTGCGCGTTGCGTCCGCGGAGACGAGTCTGGGCGAAACCGTGTTGCTGGCCACCGTCGGCGCGGGCGATGCCGGCGATGGCGGGCTTTCGCTTGCCGATGCCGCGCGCATCGTGGCGGCACTGCGCCGGGTCGGCTTGAAGGATGAAGCCCGGCGGCTGGCGGTAGAGGCGGCAATGGCGGCGGGGCTTTGACCGCGGCGACCGAGCTTTGCCACCTTGGCGCCTTCCTCGAAATGATGGTGGCGGAACGCGGGGCATCGCAAAATACCTACGATGCCTATCGCCGCGATCTTGCCCGGTATCTGCAATATCTCGGCGGGGAGGGGCAGGACGGGGAGACGGCAACGCCGGAAGCGGTGCGCGGTTTTCTTGCCGATCTCGCCGCCGAGGGCCTTGCCGCCCGGACCCAGGCCCGCAAGCTTTCCGCAATCCGACAGTTTCACGGCTTTCTGGTGCTCGAAGGTCACAGGCCGGACGATCCGACCTCGACCGTCGACGCGCCGCGCCTCGGACGTCCCCTGCCGAAGGTGCTGCAATTCGACGAGGTCGAAGCGCTTCTGAACGCTGTGCAGGGGATCGAAGGCTGGCGCGGTGCCCGGATCCGCGCCCTGCTCGAAATTCTCTATGCCACGGGCCTGCGGGTTTCCGAGCTGGTCGGTCTGCGGCTCTCGTCGCTGTCGCGTGACGGCCGGATCGTCACCGTGCGCGGCAAGGGCGGCAAGGAACGCCTGGTGCCTCTGGGCGATGCCGCGCGCCGCGCCGTTGCAGACTGGCTGCCGCTGCGTGCATCGTTACTGGGCAAGAAAAGCAAGGCGGTACCGTGGCTGTTTCCGTCGCGCGCCGCCGCCGGGCATATGACGCGGGACGGATTTGCCAAGCAGCTGCGTGAAACGGCCCTTGCCGCCGGGCTCGATCCCGCGCGGGTATCGCCCCATGTTCTGCGTCACGCCTTTGCAACGCACCTGCTTGCCAATGGCGCCGACCTTCGGAGCGTGCAGCAGATGCTCGGACATTCGGATATCTCGACCACACAAATTTACACGCATGTGCTGGACCAGCGCCTCAAATCGCTGGTACAGGATGTGCATCCCCTGTCAGGCATACGGATCTGAAAATGGCTGAAACACGCGTACACGCATTTCTCGACTTCGAAAAACCGATCGCCGAACTTGAAGGCAAGATCGAAGAGCTGCGCCATCTCAGCGACGACGGCGAAATCAGCATTGTCGACGAGGTCGAGCGGCTGCAGTCCCGGGTCGATCGCCAGCTCAGCCAGACCTATGCCAAGCTTACGCCGTGGCAGAAGGTCCAGGTGGCGCGTCATCCGAACCGCCCGCATTGCCTCGACTACGTGAAGGAACTGATCACCGATTTCACCCCGCTTGCCGGTGACCGCGGCTACGCGGAAGACAACGCCATTATCGGCGGCCTTGGCCGGTTCGAAGGCCGGTCGGTGGTCGTTATCGGGCAGGAAAAGGGGCACGACACCGAATCCCGCGTCAAACATAATTTCGGCATGGCGCGCCCGGAAGGGTATCGCAAGGCGCAGCGGCTCATGCATCTGGCGGAGCGGTTCGGCCTGCCGGTGGTCACATTTGTCGACACTGCCGGCGCGTATCCCGGTATCGGCGCGGAAGAACGCGGGCAGGCCGAGGCGATTGCCCGGTCGATAGAGGTTTGTCTCGATCTGCAGGTGCCGGTGGTCAGCCTGGTTATCGGCGAGGGCGGCTCGGGCGGGGCCATCGCCATCGCGGCGGCGAACCGGGTCCTGATGCTCGAACACTCTGTCTATTCGGTCATTTCACCCGAGGGCTGCGCATCGATCCTGTGGCGTGACGGCGGACATGCGACCGATGCGGCTAACGCGCTCAAGCTGACCGCGCAGGATTTGCTGCAGCTCGGCGTGATCGACGAAATAATCCCCGAACCGGTCGGCGCAGCGCATCGCGACGGCGCTGCCACGATAGAGGCGGCAGGCGATGCCATCCGGAAATGCCTCGCCGACCTTCACGGACTGGATGGCAGCACGCTCCGACAACAACGGCGCGACAAATTCCTGAAAATGGGCGACACGGCGGGCCTGTAGGCGCTGCCCGCGCGGTGGATGCGCGACCGGCGGCGTCATTGGCTCCCCGTCTGACTTGGCGTCTGACTTGGCGTCTGACTTGGCGTCAGGGCTGGCGCCCGGTCAGACTTGGATCCCGGTCAGACCTTGCCG
>CAXBMQ010000048.1:0-22181 GCA_963977005.1 uncultured Rhodospirillaceae bacterium | reverse complement strand
GGTTTCCGGCGAACGGATTGTCCCCAAAGCCCGCGCGCGGCGGATCAATTCGCTGATGCTGACCTGCGGTCTCTACGACGCGGTCGGCAATTTCGCGTTTCGCGTCGGACTCCCCGCGAAGTCAGGGGTGGGCGGCGGAATCATCGCCGTCTGGCCGGGGCATCTGACAGTCTGTGTCTGGTCGCCGGGACTGGACAAATCCGGCAACTCGCTGGCCGGCACGCGGGCGCTGGAACTGTTCGCGCGGCGGACCGGCGCCACGATCTTCTGAAGAGGTCGCGCAGAAACGTCAGAGCCGGAACGCTTCGCGCGTTCCGTCGACGATGAACTGAACGGCAAGCGCCGACAGAACGACGCCGAAAATCCGGGTAAGCACGTTCACGCCGGTCAGACCGACCCGCCCGAGTATACGCGCGCCGACGAGCAGAATGGCGAAATTCAGGATCAGCGCGGCCAGCATCGCGCCGATAACGGCCGCCTTACCCGCGAGGTTTCCCCCCGCCTGACTCATCAGCAGCAGCATAGACGCCATTGCACCGGGCCCCGCGATCAGGGGGATGGCGAGCGGGAAAACAGCGACATCGGCGCGATGCGCCGCCTCTTCTTCTTCGCCCGATGTTGTCGTCCTCAAACCGGAATGCCGCGCGAAAACCATTTCCACTGCGAGCAGCAGCAACAGGATGCCGCCGGCAATCTTGAAAGCGGACAACGATATGCCGAGCGCCTTCAGGAACTGTTCTCCGACAATCCCGAAGAGCAGCAGAATCGCTGCCGCAATCAGGCTCGCCCGCAGAACGATCCGCCGCCTCTCGGCGGCCGTCGCGCGGGGTGTGATCGACATCAGGATCGGGACGTTACCCATCGGGTCGAAGATCACGAACAACGTGACGAAAGCCGTTACCGCAACTTCGATCATCGCCCGGTCAGTCGCGGGGAACGGGCGTCGAAAAGGAATCGGCGATCCGGCGGCGCACGTCTTCGGGCTCCCGGCTCACGGCATCGGCAAGACGGCGTACCTGGTCGCGCAACCCATGAACCTGGTCAAGCAGCGGCAATATGACGTCCAGCGCGTCGGCATCCAGTTCCAGTTCGGTGCGGAATTCACGGATCAGGCGGACGCGTGCGACGTCGATCTCGCGGAACCGGAACCCGCCTTTTCCCGGTTCCGGCGCGAGCCACCCGCGTTCGATCCAGACATACAGCGTCTCGCGGCCGATATCGCCAAACAGGCCGAGAACTTCTTTTTCTTCGATCATCGGGCATTCTCCATTCCGGCGCGGGGATCGTAGCCGTGTTTTTCGGCCCATGTTTCCATGAACGCCTTCAGATCCTCATCGGGCGTATCGGGCAGCACGACGCGAATCGTGACGATCTGGTCGCCGGTCTTGCCCGACGGTCCGCCAGGCAATCCCTTACCGCGCAGCCGAAGCGTATCGCCATTGTTCGAGCCTGCGGGAATGGTCATGGAGACCGCGCCGGACACGGTCGGCACACGGACCTTGGCGCCAAGCACCGCCTCGTGCAGCGCGATCGGCAGGTCGATATGGATATCGGCTCCCTGGCGCCGGAACAACGGATGCGCGGCAACATGCACCTCGACATAGGCATCGCCATTCTCGCCGCCACCGATACCCGGGCCGCCCTTCCCCCGCAACCGCAGGACCTGTCCATCGCGTTGTCCGGCGGGAATTGTAATCTCCAGCGACTTGCCGTCGGGCATCGTGACGCGCTTCTTGGCGCCCGCAGCAGCTTCGAGGAAAGAAACTTCCATCGTGTAGCGGGCATCGCCGCCACGCATCCGGATATTGCCGCGCGCGCCGCCCGGCCCGGCCCCCGCACGGTCGCCGAAAAGATCGGCAAAGATATCGCCGAGATCTTCGTATCCGGCTGCCGACGAATACGGCTGCTCGCCGCCCGCCCCGGCATATTCGCGGTAATACTGCTTCGGCGTCTCATTGCCCTGAGCGTCTATTTCGCCGGCATCGTACCGGCGGCGCTTTTCGGGATCGGACAGGATGTCGTTGGCGCGCTGGATGCTTTTAAAGGTATCCTCCGCCGCCTTGTCCCCGGGATTGAGATCGGGGTGATGTTTCTTTGCCAGGGCACGATAGGCCTTGCGGATAACATCCGGCGTCGCATCGCGTGCCACACCCAGCACGGCATAAAGATCGTTTTGGTCGGTCGCCACGTTTGCCCTCCTGCAAAACAGCTTTTAGCGGGTATCTTTTTTATCTGGCGATTTCGCTGCGGAATTCCAGAGGCAACGGGGCGCCGTCATATCCATTTCAGTTTTTTGAGCAGCCAGTATTCGGCGATTCCAAGAATGACCAGGCCGAGGGCGACGGACGTGAAAGACCACGGCCATTTCTCGCCGGGTATGCCACCGACATTGATCCCGAGCAGTCCGGTCAGCAGGCCAAGCGGCAGGAAAATAGCCGCGATCACCGACAGCACGTAGGTATTCTTGTTCAGCCGCTCGGCCAGCCGGCTGGACAGTTCGTCCTGCACGACCGCCGCGCGTTCCCGGGCGGAATCGAGGTCTTCGACGTAGCGGGTGATCTTGTCGGCAACCTCGCGCAGACGCAGTCGGTCCCCCTGCTCCATCCAGTCGGCCGGATCGTTGACCAGGCGCTGGATGGCCTCGCGGTTGGGTCCGATAAACCGGCGCAGGCCGATCGCCTCGCGCCGGATCGCCCCGAGCTGTAATCGCAGGTCGTGGCTTTCGGCTGTAACAACGGCTTCTTCCAGGTCGTCGACGCGTTCGTCGAGTGTCGTGATCACGCTGCCCATCCGCACCGTCAGACCGTCCGCCAGCATGGTCACGAGCGCAGCGGGCGTCCGCGGTGCGAGATTCCGGCGGATTGCTTCACGCACGTCATCGACCGCCATCAGCCGGCGGCGGCGCACGCTGATGACCCGCTTGCCGTCGCACCACAGACGCAGCGACACCATGTCCTCGGTATCGGCGTCGGGGTTCATGTTCACGCCCCGGATATCGACGATAATGCCCTCGTCGAACGCCGTCGTGCGCGGGCGGCTCTCGGCCGCCACCAGCGCCTCGCAGGCGACGCGCGGCAGACCGCTTCGGCCAAACAGGTACTCCCGGGTCTCCTCGACATCGCGCTGCAGATGAATCCAGGGGAATCCCGGTTTTTCGGATTCGTCCCCGAGGTCCAGAAGCTCCGTCCAGCTCATCGGCGTCGCATGTCGTTCACCGTCGAACCAGAACGCGTCAATCAGCGCCTGCGGTTCGTCGGCCCGGCCTTCCGCCTGACGGTCTTCTGCGTCGTTCACGATCGAGTCTCCCTCATTGCCCGGAAAATTCGGCTATGAGCGGAGTGTGGAGCGCCCGGCGGATGCATTCAATCGATTCCTTATTCCAGATTCGCGGGCTTCGCGACAAGCGCGCAGCATCGCGCTAGAGTTCGCCAACGGTGTCGAGAATGACCAGAAAAACCATGACCGGCGCGACCAGCCGGACCAGCCAGTACCAGATGACGCCGGTGACGCCACCGGACAGGCCGGCCGCCGACACGGCATCCGCGCGGCGCAGGAACCACCCGACATAAAGGCAGACCAGGATGCCGCCCAACGGCAGGAGA
This sequence comes from uncultured Rhodospirillaceae bacterium, assembly GCA_963977005.1. Taxonomy (GTDB): domain Bacteria; phylum Pseudomonadota; class Alphaproteobacteria; order MPNO01; family UBA830; genus CAXBCP01. The sequence continues at coordinate 18,579 of CAXBMQ010000048.1, read as the reverse complement.
TAGTTCGACACAGCCCGGTTGATAAAATCGAAGACGCCGTCACCCGATATCCGGACATCGGACAACACGCCGAAACTGAGTGCCGACGGAATTCCGAGGACAAAAGCCGCCACGCCCATCAGGATCGCGGCACGGCGGCGGGTGATACGGCTGCGATGGAGAACGCTCGCGACCGGCACCTCGAGCAAAGACATCATCGATGTCAGTGCAGCGGCGCTCAACAGGCCGAAAAAGGCGATGCCGAAAATATGCCCGTACGGCATGGCGAGGAAAATCTGCGGCAGCGTGATAAAGGCGAGTTCCGGCCCGGCTGCCGGGTTCATTCCAAAGGCGAAGACGGCCGGGAAGATCGCAAGCCCGGCAATCAGGGCAAAAAGCGTATCGCCTGCGGCGATTGCCACGGCTGCCCGCGGAATGCGCGTTTCCGGCGCGAGGTAACCCGCATAGGTGATAAACACGGCCATGCCGATCCCGAGCGAAAAGAACGCCTGACCGATCGCTGCGACCACCACCTGTCCGGTCAGGATGGAGTCCCAGTCCGGCGACAGCAGAAACTGCCAGCCTTTCGCCGACCCGGGCAGGGTGGCGCTGTAGATGGCGAGCACGATGACGCAAAAGGCGAGCAACGGCATCAGCACCCGGTTGGCGACTTCGATGCCGGCACGCACCCCGCCGGCAACGACGAACACGGTCAGCGCGAGCATGACGCATTGCCAGAAAAGGGGCGCCACCGGGTCGGCAATGAATTCCCGGAAATAGCCGCCGTAGCCTGCGCCTGCGGCCTGCCATAACGCCCCGCTAACGGCACCGAGGAAGTATTTCAGCGCCCAGCCCGCGACCACCGCGTAAAAGCTCAAGATAAGGACGCAGCCGAGCACCGAGACCCAGCCGGCATAACGCCAGGCCGACCGCGGCGCATCCTTGGCGAAGGCGACGACGGCATCGGCGGCGCCGCGGCGGCCGAGCGCCAGTTCCCCGATCACGATCGGCAACCCGACAAGAAGCACGCTGAGGCCGTAGACGATCAGAAAGGCGCCACCGCCGTTTTCGCCGGCGACATAGGAAAAACGCCAGATATTCCCGATCCCGACAGCCGAGCCGATCGTTGCCAGAATGAACCCGGTGTCGGTTCCCCATTGTTCACGGGACAGCTGCTGTCGGTCTGCGGACATGTCACGCCTCCTGATCGGAACATTCCGAAAGGGTCAGCACTATCCTAGCCGAAGATTTTATCCTTGATCGGAATCAAACCGGTCGCAAAGAAGGCGGTTGCCTGAGTGTCAGGGGCGCACGAAGGCGTAATTGTAAACCTTTTTCACGCCATCGCCTTCATCGAGCTTGCCGATGGCTTTCTTCAGTTCTTCGCGCGACCGGGCACGGCCCATCAGATAGAGATTGCCGAACGGATCCCCGGTAACACGGAAGTTCACGTCGGCGACGCCGGCGGTACCGATCAGCCGCGCCTGTGCCTTGGTCTCGAACGCGAGCACGTCTTTCCAGTCCATCATGCGACCGGCGGCGATGGCTTCTTCCTTTGCCTTGTCGGTCATGTAGGTGACATGCCAGTAGAGCTTTTTCACGCCCTCGACCGCGCGTACGCCGGTCTCGAACTTCCTGTAAGTCTCTCCGTCGGCGAACAGGCCGGTCACGAGGAGATGCTGCTCGTAGATCTGCGTCGACGCCTTGATCGTGCCGAGATCGGCCATGACCTTGTTGACGTCGATCACGATGGCGTTGTCGCGCGCGAGGTCGGATGAAGACCGCGCCTCGATTGCCCGGTCGATCAGGGTTTTCGGGCCCAGGAGAATATCGCTGAGCTGCGCCGATACGGGAACGGCGCCCACGGTGGCAGAGACGGCAATAGCGAAAACGGCAAACGCGGATCGGCGCATGGAAGCACTCCGGACAATTGATACTGAGGGGAATATCGTCACGAATTGGGGCAATTTAAAGGCATTCCGTGGACCGGCGCGTCGGGAACTACCGCAGACCGGTATCGATCTGCGGCAGAATATCGGTCTCGGCCTTCAGGACGTCCTCCGGGAAATCGATCTCCACCCAGGGCGTGCCGGTGATGTCCTCGAAACCGAATTCGCCGGGCGATTCGAGGATCGCATCGCGGATAACGTCTTCATACGGCGATGCGCGGTCGCCGCGCGCTATGTAATCCTCCGCGCGCCGGCTCAGGTTTTCGGCCATCGCGGGGGACCACTTGAAGAATCCGACGGATTCGCCGCACCAGTCGAACGGGGTATCGACAATCTTGCGGAAATCGACCAGGTCGGTTTCTCCCCGCACGCAGACCTTGACCGGCTCGTCGCCTTCCTCGAAATCGCGGTCGACCAGCAGGCAGTTCGCGTGGGGCGAATTCGCAAGACGCGCCATCAGCTTCGGATCGTACAGCACATCGGCATCCATCAGGATGACCGGGCCTCCCGCCCCGATCATCGCCTCGCCCAGCACCGCCATCGTGATGACGCTGCCCTCTTCGAAGTCGGGATTGTGGACGAAAGCGATCTCGCCGGGAAACGCCGCCGCTGCCGCCGCTGCGTGCAGATCGTCTGCGCGGTAGCCGGTGCCGATCACGACGCTGTCGACACCGATACGCGCCAGATTGGCGAGATGACGCGCCAGAAGAGACTTGCCGCCGAATTCCAGCAGCGCCTTCGGCGGTTTGTCATCCACCTTCCCGAGACGGTTTCCAACCCCGGCGGCAAGAATACACGCACGTGCAACCGTCATTTGGCGACCGTCTTGTCTTTAACCGGCATTCGAACTCTCTCATTTCAGCGTTTTCGACCGGCTTTTCCGGCAACATCCGGGCAACCTAGATAAAAAAATCGTGGCTGTCATTCGCCGCCCACCCTGCCATGACGGAGCGGAATGTTGTACCCGGCAACGTGTGTGCCTACATAGGACGCATGCACAGGCCGCTTTTGGCCGGGTTGGAGAAGACACGTGTTAAAAACTTTATTTATGGGCGCTGCGGCGCTCGGCCTTGCCCTTACGCTGCCTCCCGGCGCCGGGGGGAACCATGCGGCCGCGCAGACCGCCACGAGTGCCGATACGTCGGCGGCGACATCCCGCCCGCTGCGCCAGAATGCAAAGCCCGAGGCGCTTATCGAAACCTTCAATGCGACCCTGCTGAGCGTCATGCGCGAGGCGAAATCGCTCGGATACGCGGGGCGCCGCAATGTGCTGAGCAAACAGCTGATGGACGTCTATCATCTGCCGGTAATGGCGCGCATCGCCGTCGGCGCACACTGGCGCAAACTTACGCCGGCCCAGCAGACAACGCTTGTTACTCATTTCAGCGACCTCACCCTCGCGACATATGCCAGCCGGTTCAACGGCTGGTCGGGCGAGAAGTTCGAAATGCGCGGCGTGCAGCCCGTGCGAGACAAGACCGTCCTCGTCAAAACCGCCATCCTCCGGCCGAACGACAAGCCGGTCGAGATCAATTACCTGATGCGCCGGTTCGAGGCCGGCTGGAAGGTCATCGACGTGTTCCTGAAGGAATCCTATTCCGAACTGGCGACCAAGCGTTCGGAATATTCCAGTGTCCTGAGACGCGAGGGTTTCGATGCGCTGATCCGCCAGCTGGAAGAAAAAGTCGCACAATACGCCAGTTCGCCTAACTGATATGCCGACGTTTGCACGGCTGACGGCGCTCGCCTGCCTGCTTCTGGGACCTGTGCCTGCGCTCGCCGCAGAGACGGTGACGCTCGATGCCGCGCGCATCGCGCATATTGCCGGGCTTAAACAGATCGACGGCCGCAGGGTCGATGCCGGCCGGCTGCGCGGACGACCGGTCGTCATATCGTTTTTCGCTAGCTGGTGCCCGCCCTGCAACGCCGGGTTCGAGCACATGAAACTGCTGCACCTCGCACATGCCGCGGACGGGCTGGAGATCGTTGCCATAAACCTGTTCGAGGACTTCGCCGGCTTTGAGGATGACGGCAAACGTCTCGAAAGGTTCCTCGGCCGCCATACGCCGGTTTTCCCGGCAGTGGCCGGGACGGCGGAAACCGCCAGACTGTTCGGCGACGTAAAACGGATACCGACGGTGTACGTATTCGACCGCAACGGAAATCCCCGGTTGCATTTCATCCATGCCGAGGGGTCGAAAAAGACCAACCCCGCGCTTTCCGAATTGCGCCGTGCGGTGCGGGATTCCCTCGGATTCGGGGCGGCGGGACGATTACAATCCTTGCCTGAAGGGCCGTATTCTGCAACATATCCGTCACATTTCAGACATTTCGCAGAAAGTAGACGCTGATGGCGACGCATATCGATTCCGGCTCCCTCTCCGGTCGCGCTGACGGAAAACCCACCAAATCCGCCCGGTTGCGTGCGCTGCTCGAGGGCCCGGAGATGGGCTTTCTGATGGAAGCGCATGACGGGCTGTCGGCCAAGATCGCGGAGGAAGCGGGCTTCAGCGCCGTCTGGGCATCCGGCCTGTCGATGTCGGCAGCGCTCGGCGTACGCGATTCGAACGAAGCGTCGTGGACCCAGGTTCTCGAAGTCCTCGAATTCATGGCCGACGCCACCTCGATCCCGATTCTGATGGATGGCGACACCGGATACGGCAATTTCAACAACGTCCGCCGCCTGGTTGCAAAACTGTGCCAGCGCGGAATCGCGGGTGCCTGTATCGAGGACAAGCTGTTCCCGAAGACCAATTCCTTCATCGGGCACGGCCAGCCGCTGGCCGACATGGAAGAGTTCTGCGGCAAGATCAAGGCCGGCAAGGACAGCCAGACGGATCCCGACTTCGTCCTCGTCGCCCGGGTCGAGGCGCTGATCTCGGGCTGGGGGCTGGACGAAGCCCTCAAACGCGCCCACGCCTACCAGGAAGCGGGGGCCGACGCCGTTCTGATCCATTCGAAACAGTCCAGCGCCAATGAAATCATGTCGTTCATGCGCGAATGGGACGACAACTGTCCCGTCGTGATCGTGCCGACGACCTATTACGGCACGCCGACCGACCAGTTCCGCGCCGCCGGCGTGAATGCCGTGATCTGGGCCAACCATTCGGTGCGCGCATCGATCAGCGCCATGCGCGACGCCGCCAAAATGATCTTCGAGGAAGAAAGCGTCGTCGGTCTCGAAGACCGTATCGCAACGGTAAAGGATATCTTCGACCTTGCCGGCAATGCCGAGCTGAAGGACGCCGAAGACCGCTACCTGCCCGTCGACGACGATGCGCCACGCGGGATCGTCCTGGCAGCGACCCGCGGCAGCGCCCTCGGCCCGCTGACCGAGGACAAGCCGAAATGCATGGTGGAGATCCAGGGGCAGCCGCTGCTGCGCCGCCTGACCCGTACGCTACGTCAGTCCGGCATTCGCGATGTTGCCGTCGTCCGCGGCTACGCCAGGGACGCCATTAATCTGCCGAACCTGACCTATATCGACAACGACGCGTACGAATCGACCGGCGAGGCGGCCTCGCTCGCAACCGCGATGGACCGGTTGTCGGGCGACACCGTGATCGCCTATGGCGATATCATGTTCCGGCGTTACATTCTCGATGCGTTGCTCGATCTCGAAGGCGATATCGTGCTGGCGGTCGATGCCATGTGGCGCGAACGCACCGACCGGTCCGAAAGCTCGGGTCGCGATCTCATCCGGTGTTCGCGCGCATTCTCGCCCAGCTTCATCGAAGACGATCCGGTCCTGTTCGAAGGCATTTTGAACGATGCGGAAGACGCCGATGACAATACCGGCGAATGGATCGGTATCGCGCGGCTGACGGCCAAGGGCGCCGACCTGGTGCGCGCCGAGCTCGAAGCGATGCGCGCCGACGGCAGCCTCGATTCCGCCGACCTCGCTACCCTGTTCGCCCGTCTCGCGGCCAACGGCAATGCGCCCAGAGTGCACTATGTCGCCGGTCACTGGCTCGATGTGAACGACGCCTTCGATCTCGCCCGCGCGCGCGATTTTCTGTAGGTTTTTGGTAGCGCTCACCAGATCAAAGCTGCCAAAGATCCAAAGCATTTATTCCCCCGGCCCCGTGCCGGGGGTCCATCGGAAACATAGACGTGCTGGAAAAATGGCCCCTCGCCACAAGGGCGAGGGAATAAGTAAAATAAATCACTTTGCCCCTTAACCCATTGGCTGGACCGATAGAGAAAACCAGAAACATGATCAAAGCCGACGATTTTCTGTTGCCCGCGCGCGATGCCGGATACGACTTTTTCACCGGAGTACCGTGCTCGTTCCTGACCGAAATCATCAACCGGGTGATTTCCGAGACCTCTCTCGACTACGTCGGGGCCGCGAGCGAGGGCGAGGCAGTGGCGATCGCCTCGGGCGCCTGGCTGGCGGGGCGGAAAACCGTCGTGATGTGCCAGAATTCCGGGCTCGGCAACACCGTCAATCCGCTGACATCGCTGAACCATCCGTTCAGGATACCCACCATGATGATCGTCACCTGGCGCGGTCAGCCCGGCATCACGGACGAGCCCCAGCATGAGCTGATGGGTCCGATCACCCCGGAATTGCTGGACACCATGCGTATTCCGCACAGCGTGTTCCCCCAATCGGAAGACGAGATCCCGGGTGCCCTCGCCCACGCACAGAAGATCATGGATGAAACCGAACTGCCCTTCGCCTTCGTCATGCCCAAGGGCTCCGTCGCGCCCGAGAAACTGGACGAATCTCCGCGCGCATTGCCGCCGCGCGGGGTCCTGACCGATTATTCCGAAGGCGGAGACCGCCCGACACGCTACCAGGCGCTCGAATGTCACATCGCCCATGTCCCCAACACTGCCGGCGTCATTGCGTCTACCGGAAAATCGGGACGTGAACTGTTCACGCTCGACGATCGCGACCAGCATCTCTACCAGGTCGGTTCCATGGGCTGCGCCAGCGGCATGGCGCTCGGCGTCGCCCTCAACACGGACCGCAAGGTGTTCGCGCTGGACGGCGACGGGGCCGTACTGATGAAAATGGGCGCGCTGGCCACCGTCGGCGCCTACCAGCCGAATAACCTGATCCACGTGGTGCTCGATAACGGCGTACACGATTCAACCGGCGGACAGTCGACGGTTTCCGCCTCCGTCGAATTCGCCGAGATCGCCATATCGTCGGGCTATGCGACGGCCGCCAAATGCGATTCCGTCGGCGGACTGGAAAAGGCCTACACGGCGGCCCTTGCATCCGACGGCCCGCATCTGATCCATATGCGCATCCAGCCCGGATCGCTGAAAGAGCTTGGCCGTCCCACGGTAAAACCGCCGGAGGTCGCGCGACGTTTCAAGGCGTTTCTGGCGGGGTAGCAATGCCCGTTGACTCCTCCCCCTGATGGCGCAAAAAACAATATATACAAGGGAGATACTCCGATGGGCCCCATCACGCTTTACTGCTTTCCGCAGTCGACCTGCAGCCAGAAGGTGCGCCTCGCGCTCTGGGAAAAAGGAATTCCTTTCGAGGAACGCCATGTCGACCACAAGAACCGCGAACATCTGAGCGACTGGTACCTGAAGCTGAATCCCAACGGGGTGGTGCCGACCCTGACCGACGGCGACGACGTGATCATCGATTCCTCGGTCATTCTCGAATACCTGGAAGAGGTCTATCCCGACCACGAGATGTCCCCGAACGATCCCGTGAAGCGTGCCCATATGCGGAAATGGCTGCGCTATCTGGAAGAAGTGCCGACCGCCGCCGTCCGCGTGCCGTCCTTCAACAAGCACCTCGCCAAGCGCTATGCGAACATGGACGACGAAGCCTATGGAAAGATGGCCGACGAGCATCCGGTGCGAAAGCATTTCTACAAGCGTATGAACAAAAGCGGTTTCGGCGACGAAGAAACCCAGGAATCGCTGGACCGCCTTGACAGCGCCGCCCAGCGGGTCGAGGACGCATTGGCGAGCCATGGCAAGGACTGGATCATGGGCGACATGCTGACCATCGTCGATGCCGCCTACATGCCGACGGTCGACCGCATGATCGATCTCGGCCTCGGCGACATGATCTTCGATCGCCCTGCCCTGAAAGCGTGGTACGAGCGTTACGCGGCACGCGATGCCTTCAGTAAGACTTACTATGAGGGTAGCCGCCTGACCGATATTTTCGGGCAAGATGCGGCCTAGGGGTCCTAAAATCTCCCTGAAGAGAGTCCGGCCGACATTTAATTCAGCCGCCCGTGCGTCGGCGCGAACAAATCGTCGACCGGCATGATGTCCGGGATGAAATTCTGCTGATGCATGTATTTGACGAAGGCTTCCAGCGTCGGGCGGTTTTCGTCGACCCCGTAGGGCCACGGATCGCCCCCGAATACCTCGTCAATCTCGCGCAGGTCGTCGAACAGCCAGGGCAGCATGTATTTCTGCGCGCCTGAGAAATACATGGCCTCCTGCGCCCAGTCCTTCGCTTCCAGAAACGCCTTGTACAGGCTTTGCGCCACCCATTTGTGCTGCTCGTAGATTTCCTTGCGGATGACAACGGTGTGCATGATGGGATGGATGCGGTGTTCCTGATAGTAACGCTTTTCCTCGGCGCGGAAATCCGGGAACAGATAGCCCACCCTGTCCGGATCGGTGCGGACCGAGTCCGGCATGCGCGAGCCCAGCACCGCATCGATATCGCCGTCCGCAAGCATCTGAGACAACGACTTGTCGGATGTGTTCGGCGTGATCTCGATCGGTTTCAGCAGCTGCGGCGGCGCTGGCGGTGCGCCGTGGGTGCCGGGCTTCTCGACCGCCCCCTGGATCCACTGCACCCCGGAAAGATCGACCCCATAGATGTTTTCGAGATCGCCGCGAATCCAGATCGCTGCCGTCTGGGTATAAAGCGGCGTGCCGATCCGTTTGCCCGCGAGATCTTTGGGCTCGCGTATGCCGGCATTACGGTTCACGCAGATAAACGCGTGCCGGAAAGCCTTTGACGGGAAGACCGGAATGGCGATGAACGGGCTGATGCCTTTCGCGGTCATCGTCACATACTCGGCAAGCGACATTTCCGACAGATCGAATTCCTGCGCACCCACCATGCGGTCGAAAATTTCGCGCGGTGCCTGAATCTCGATGAAGTTGAGGTCGATGCCTTCGACGCCAATCAAACCGTAATTCAGGGCCTCCATCCTGTCATAGGGGCCGCAGGCAAAGGTAAGGGGCAGTCTGGACATCTTCTGTGTTCCTCTCATTGGCGGAATACGTGTCTTTACCGGTATGCTTCGCGTGGCGCGTCGCACCTGCAGACATTATAGACTGTCTGATACACAAAAAAGGAGACTCCCATGTCAAAGACAATCGGCATTATCGGCGTCGGGCGCATGGGGCTTGCCATGGCGCGGAACCTCATCGGTGCCGGATACCCGGTGACCGGCTACCGCCGCAGCGCGATGGACGAATTCGTTGCGGCGGGTGGGACAGCTGCCGCCTCGCCTGCCGCAGTCGCCGAAGACGCTGACATCGTCTTTACCTGCCTGCCGGACGACGACGCCGTGCGGAATGCGCTGGAGCAGCCGGACGGTCTGCTCGGCGCCCTGAAGCCGGGCAAGATCGTTGTCGAAACGACGTCCCTCGCCCCGGCGCAAAAACGCGCCCATGGGGAACGCATCGCGGCGACCGGCGCGATCATGCTCGATTGCCCGGTCAGCGGCACACCCGCCATGCTTGAAGCCGGGCGCGGCGCGTTCTTCGTCTCGGGAGACCGGGCGGCAGCGGACCGTATTTCCGACGTGCTGGCGGTAATCTGTCCGCGCACGACCTGGGTCGGCGACATCGGCGCGGGTGCGGCCACAAAATCGGTGGCGACGGCGCTCGTTGCAATCCACAATCTCGCCGCCGCCGAAGGCCTGGCCATCGCCGCGCGCGAAGGCGGCGACATCAAGGCGGTACACGAAGCGATCGCCGGCAGCCCGGCAGGGTCTGCCATGTTCGAGCTTCGCGGCGCACTCATGGCCGAACGGGACTATGCCGCGGGCGGCGGTTCGCTCGACGGATATCTGCGCGGCCTGTCACGGGTGCACGACGCCGTCGCTACGGCCGGCGCGACACCTCTGCTTGATGTCACACGGGCCTGGTACGACGCCGCGGCCGCGGCGGGGCATACCGGACAGGATCAGGCGTCGATTTTCGAATATGTATTGGATGTGAAACAGACTTAAGCCCCTGAACAGAGGACCGAGAGGATCAGGACCGAGGTATTGAGTGGGGAAAGAAATCGGGTGGTTACAACCACCGCAGAATTCCGAACAATACTCACCCGCGGTGCAGCGATCGTCAGATCACGGCAAGGAGTTCCCGCGCCATTGCCTTGTTCCCAACGAGATCCGCCAGAGTATATTCCTTCAGGGTATCGAAAAACGCGCGCTGCGCTCTCGTCAATGCAAGATTAAGCGTACACACCGGCGCGAGGCGGCAGTCCAATCCGCGGCAATCGATCAGCGGTTTGTCGCCTTCGACCGATTCAAGGAGCACGCCCACATTGATATCCTCGGCAGCGTAGGCCAGCTCAATACCGCCACCCTTGCCGCGGAACGTTTCAATGTAACCCAATTTACCGAGTTCGTGGACAATCTTTCGAAGGTGTTCGAACGAGATGTTATAAAACGCCGATATCTGCGCAAGTGTGCCCCTTTCGTCCGGACGCACCGAAAGATACATCAGGACACGCAGGGTATAGTCGGAGTGTCGGCTGAGCTGCATGGGTCACCACGTTAAGCCATTCGACGGTTCGCAACCATACCAAATAGACCGCGCCTTACCGTCGAAGTTCGGGATATTCTCCCTCATGGGACGGAACATCATATATTCCGGGCCCTTTTTTCATACTCTCGCTAAAGTAAAAATCGGGCGCATACTTTTTATTCTTCCAGACATACCAGTCGTCTTTTTCGCCGACGCTTTCATATTCGATCACGAACACGGAACCGCCCGGCGCCTTCCCGTTATTGGACGTATGATGCTCAATATGGTCGTGCGCTATCCAGCGTCCCGGATTATCCATCCGCATGATAACGTCGTAGCGCTCGCCCGGACTGAGATGTACGACGTCGGCGAAGTAGGGCGCGGGCAGCGGCAGTCCGTCCTTGTGAGTCACGAGCATATCGTGGCCATGGGGATGGAACGCTACGTCCAGTGTCGCAGCGATCAGCCTCAGGCGGAGCACATCGCCTTTTTTAACGCGCAGCGGCTGAGTCGTCGGGAAAGCCTTCCCATTGATTGAAAAATACGTGATCGGCTCGCTAGGATGTCCGCCTTTTCCATAGTCGTTTGCAACTTCCGGATTCCATCCCGAAAACATCAGGATCGCGTCTTTCGTCACTTCTTTCTCGACCGCGATCGGTTCCTTCGGATCGATGATGATCGGACCCCACATACCGCGCAAACCGACATGTTCGGGCACATTGACATGGCAGTGATACCACAGTGTACCCGACTTGGTCGCAAAGAACCGGTACGTGAAGCTCTCGCCGGCTTCGATCGCCTTCTGCGTGATATCGGGGACGCCATCGCTTCGCCACGTCCCCTTTTGGTGCATGCCGTGCCAGTGAATAGTGTGGGTCAGGGCTGTGTTATTGGTCACTTTGACCTCTACATCATCACCTTCGTTGACCCGAATCAGCGGTCCCGGCACCTGGCCGTTATAGGCCCAGACCTTGGTCTTGAAACCCGGCGCCACTTCGATTGTCACTTCCTCGATCGTCATGTCGAAATGGCGAAGTTCCGCAAGCGCCACGGTTGGCAATACAGCGGCAAGCAACGTTGCCACGATAATCCATTGCAAACGTTTCACGTCCACACCTCTCATTTTTTGGGTTCGCAGCAGAGATGCCGCAGATAGGCGACGAGTTCATTTATCTCGTCGTCGTTCAGATTGCCGTCCCAGTTCGGCATGAGCACCGACTTGTTGACCGCCTGGCCGCCGTGTTTGATCGCCTTGAAAAGTTCGCTATCCGACCGCGCCGACATTTCAGTACGATCGTTATGGTTTCGGGGCTGAACGGCGAGTTTCGACGCGTTCACACCCTTGCCGTCACCTCCCGTGCCATGACACTGCGCGCAATAGACATCGTAAAGGATCCTGCCCTTGCCGATGTCAGCCCCAAGGCTCGCCGCGGGGAACGCGGCCACCGAAGCGACGGCAATCAACCTAGTAAGCATGTTCATTTCGTTTCCTCCGGTTTTTTGCCGATTACCTTCAGAAAGTTGGCAAGCTTGTGGATTGCGCCGTCGTTGAGATGCTGGTTCGGCATCAGGCTGCGAGGCTCCCACGCTTTCGGATCACGGATATACGACACGATGAAGGCGGGCTGCAGTCTCTGCCACGCGGTATAGAGTTCAGGACCGGAAACGCCGCCGTATTTCGGCGTATCCTTGTGACATGCCCCGCAGCCCTTGAACTTGACGAAGTCCATTGCTCCCATGCGCGGTGAAATGCCGCCCGGGGTATAGGCCTCTTTCGCCAATAATGCGTCGTTCGGCCGGAGCGTCATCAGGTGGGATGCGACTTCTTTTGCCGTCCCGGCGTCCAGAACGGGGTGATCGCCAAGCGTCGTCGGGTCGACTACTTCGCCCTTCGGCGACGCTTTCACATGCGCCGGTGCAAAATCGCCCGCCGGACGCAGTCGAACCGGTTTCTGCAACCAACCGACTAGCCAGTCTTCGCGAAACTTATTACCCGCATAGAAAAGTGGGGGTCCCTTCCGGTCGCGGCGAACCTGCAGACTGTCACTGGCCGGACCTTTCAACTGATGGCAACCGCCGCATTGCGCCGCCGTCATCTGTGCCGGATCTGCGGCCTGTACGACCGGGGCAATGCCCACGATCGACAGGACGGCAAGTCCGTTTCGGATATGATTTCTGTTCAACATCATCCGTTCACCGATCAGCGCAGGAGGATCAGTTTGCCTTTACCCATCTCGGGATTGGCGCCGTCATGGGTAGTCAGCACAGAAATACCGCCGGTAAGTGCGTGCTTCATGCGATGATCGACGATCGCATTGTTGGTCGGACGATTGGCTGGCGGAACGATATCGAAGGTCATTGCGTGGGCTGGCGGAACGGCAACCGTCTGCATCGAATAGCGGACGTTTTTCGGATTCCCGTTATCCCACACGCGATCCCAAATTCCGGCTATAGGATGGAATGCGGCAGTGCCGTTTATCATCGCATTGACGAAGTAGATCCGGACCCGTTCGCCGGGCTTCGCTTCAAGGGTCATCGACGCATTCGGATCGTGTACCGGATCGTAGTGGAAAACCTTGCCGTTCACCAGAACACCGCTCCAGTTACGGTCCATCGCCCGATCCTGTGCGCTCGTGCCCGCCTTGAACAGATCTCCGTGAACCAGCACGTATTCGCGGTCGGGTTTCGGGAAATCTTTTGTATACCCGTCTTTCGGATCTACGATAATTACGCCGTACATACCGCGTGATATATGTTCCGCCATCGAGTTTGCGCCACAGTGATAGATGAAAACACCGGGGTGCTCGGCTTTGAAGCTGAAATGCTTGCTTTCGCCCGGCTTTATCTCGGAAAATTCATCGAGCACGTCGACGATCGCTGCATGAAAATCCATCGAATGGCTGTTCTGATTGGCCTTGTCGTTGAGCATGGAAAAATCGACGGTATCGCCCTGCTTCACCCGGACGATCGGACCAGGCACTGTCCCATCGTAGGTCCACATCTGTTGCTTCGTGCCTTTGTTGTCGATCACGATTTCCTTTTCGATGACCGTGAGATTCACTTTCACCGTTTTGGCCGAAACGGAACCTGTGGCTGCGACGGCCAGCGCCGTGGCAAACAGGGTATTGGAGAGCGTTCGAAGGCAGGACATGGGTTGACCTCTTATAATGTGTATTATCAATACATCTTTGATAAGAGGCATAAATATGTATGTCAATTACATATTATAAATTTATCGGATTATCACAAAGCCCCGAACCCCGCGCGTAGGCGGGATGCCGGTGCGAAACAGCTTCAAAATTCCAGCGTTGTGCGGCAATTTGACGCCAACTGAGGCAACCAACAGGCTGCCCCGACCGGATCACGCGTTACCTATCGCTTCATGCCTCTTTGGTTCGGGCAACCGATTCCGTCTCGGTTTTCGACCGGCATTTTGCCCGCTTCCCGGCAAAAATTACCGCCTGCCCATATTCAGCTTTCGGGCGTTTTTCCGACGAGGACTTTCAGTTCGCGGCGCAGGACCTTGTTCGCGGCGTTGCGCGGCAGGGCATCGAGAAACACGTAGTCGCGCGGCCGCTTGTAATTGGCAAGGCTCGATTCCCGGCACCACGCATCCAGCGCCTCCGCATCGGTATCCGCAGCAACGACGCAGGCAACAACGCGTTCCGTCCACTGCTCGTCGGGCATGCCGATAATCGCGGCATCCCTTACGGCTTCGTGCAGCATCAGAACGGTCTCTATTTCCTCCGGATGGATGTTCTCGCCACCGGACACGACCATGTCGTCGACCCGTCCGCGCAGATCCAGATCGCCGTCTTCGCGCCGGGCGACGATGTCGCCGGTCCGGTACCAGCCATCGACCAGTTTTTCCGCCGTCGCGTCCGCCCGGTTGAGATAGCCGAGGAATGTCGCGTCCGCCGTGGCATCAACCAGCAATTCCCCCTCCTCACCGACGGCACAGACATCGTCCACCGCCCCGCCGATACGCCCCACGCGGACGTTCGAATAGAATCCGGGGCGGTAACGGGTCGGCCAGCCGACCGGGTCGGGCAGATACATCGCGTTCATCGTTTCGGTCGTCCCGTAGATATTCGTCATCCGGGCGGATGCAAACGCCTCGTCCACTCTGTCGAGCAGCGGGCCGGGCATCGCCGCCCCCGCATAGGCCAGCGTTTCGACCGAATTCATGTCCGCGGTATCGAATCCGGGCACGCCCAGCAGCGCGTGGAAATGCGCGGGCGCGCCGAAAAGATATGTAATCCCCTGATCCCGGATCGCGGCATGGGCCGCCGCCGGATCGAACGCCGAATGGACGTAATAGGTGCCGTTCATCGACAGGGTCGCGACAAAACACGCATGGAAACCGACCGCATGGAACAGCGGCATCAGGCCGAGCGCCCGGTTATGGGTGCCGTGGCGAAGGCCGCACTGCACCGGCACGAAAAGCACCCGCCCGTCGGTCGCACCGTGCGGGATCATCACACCCTTGGGCAGGCCCGTGGTGCCGGACGTATACATCACGAAAGCCAGTTCATCGGCGGCCGGGGTCAGCCAGGGGGCGAGCGCCGCCGCATCCTCCCGGCAGGCGGCGAGGTCCTGCGTGTCCGACAGCCGGCCGCCGAGGGTAAAGACCGGCGCGCCGCCCGGCAACGCACCGCGCGCCGCGTTTACGACAGCTTTGTCCGCAAGACAGACCAGCGCCGAAATGTCGCCGTCGGAGATCAGGCCCGCCGCTTCGTCCGGTTTGAGCCGCGGGTTGATCATGCAGACCACCGCGCCCAGCCGGTGCAACGCCAGGATCGTCACGGCGTGTTCCAGAACGTTGGGCAGCATCGTCGCGACCCGGTGGCCATAGGCTATACCGGCGGTAGAAAACCCGGCCGCCATGGTTTCCGCCTCGGCGATCAGCTCGGCGAAAGACAGTCGACGGTCGCTGCGGTCATCGACAATTGCCGGATGATCCGGCGTCCGTGCGGCGGCCAACCGCACGTGATCCCAGACGGTCTGCATTTTCCCTGTCGTCCCCGGTTTATGTGCATCCTGCGGCCCGCATTATAGGCAATTCGATCGCTGCTTCGGAACCGTTCGCGGCAAAAATCTAGGGGCTGTCGTCATCCTGACGCGGATCCAGCTCGCCCGACAGCGCGCCCGCGCGAGAGAGCGGCACAAACGCCGTGCGGTCTTCCGGCAGCACCGCCGGGCGCTGGGTCTGGCGCCAGATCCCGAAAGCGGAAAGCAGCAGGAATACCAATGCGATAAAACCGAACAGCGCACCGGGGGACGTAAAACCCATAAGCCAGCCGCACAGCACGGGGCCGGCAAATGCGCCAACGGCATAGACAAGCAGGAGCCGCGCACTCAACGACACGATTTCGCCGGGATGGGCATGGTCGTTGGCGTGGGAAACGGCGAGCGAATAAATGGTGAACGATAGCCCACCGTATATAACGCCAATGAAAAACAGCACGGCCGTCCACTGCCGGGCGCCCGCAAATGCCGCGCCCGCCGCAACGATGGCGGTCAGCGCACATATCACGAGGATCAGCGAGCGCCGGTCCCACCGGTCGGAAATCCAGCCGATGGGCCACTGCAGCACGAGCCCTCCGAACACCGTCAGGGCCATGAACAGGGCCGTCCCGTTCTCGGTCAACCCCGCATCGAGCGTAAAGACGGGTGTCAGCGACCAGAACGAGCCCTGTGCGACGCCGATTCCCGCGCAGGCGATGAGTGAGAGGGGCGAAATCCGCCAGAGGGCCTGAAGGCGCATCGGTATCGATTCGCCGAAAGTCGGCGGCGACATGCTGGCAAGCGAGATCGGCACCGCGGCGATTGAAATCAGCATCGATGTTGCGGCAAACAGCGCAAAGGATTTCGAATCCGTGGTCAGCAGCAACAACTGACCAAGCCCGAGCGCACCGAGATTGACCATCATGTAGATGGCGAAAATCCGGCCACGCGAGTCGCTGCTTGCTTTTTCGTTCAGCCAGCTCTCGATCGTCATGTAGAGCCCGGCAAAACAGAAACCGATAATGACCCGGAGAACGCCCCAGACGACCGGATCGACCTGCAATACATGCGCCAGCGTCGCGGCGGAGGCGACGGCGGTCAGCGCGGCATAGGTGCGGATATGGCCGACGCTGTGAACAAGCTTCGGGCAGTACAAACAGCCCGCGAGGAACCCGAGATAGTAGGCCCCCATGACGGCCCCGACCACCGTCGGCGAAAATCCCTCCCCCGCCGCCCGGATGGCAAGCAGCGTACCGTAAAGACCGCTGCCCAGAAAAAGAAAGGCAGTGCCGGAAAGCAAAGCGGAAATCGCGGGTGGCATTTTGCCATGTTCCTGTTCAAAAACGGTGGCGGTCTGTTTGGACCGGTGACCGGGAAAATTCAACCCGCGAATACGCCAATCGGAGAATACAGCCCGCTCGCGGCGGCACCGGTAAGCCGCGGCGAGAGCGGCAACCGGCCCGGATATACCGCGATTTCTGGTTAAGAATATCTAAATCCTTGCCCGTTACGATTTGGTCAACTGCACAATGAATATCCCGCCGGCTGTCCCGGCGCACTCGATAACAGGCATACCGATATGAACGATTCCGCTTCCGCCGCCGTCTCCGAGCCGGTCTCCAACGATCCCTTCGACCGGGCATTTGCGGCGATGGACGAGATCGAGACCGGCACCAGCGGCCTCGAAGAAGATATCCAGGCTGTCGCCAACGTCGCCGACCAGGTGCAGGCGATAGCCAAGCAGACGAACCTGCTCGCGCTCAACGCCACAATCGAAGCCGCGCGCGCCGGGGATGCCGGCAAGGGCTTCGCGGTCGTCGCTTCCGAAGTGAAGCAACTCTCCGACGAAACCCGCAAAGCGACCGAACAGATCGGCGCGACCCTGAAATCGCTGCACAACAAACTCGACCAGTTCGTGGCACAGACCGGTGCGGCGCGGCAATCCATGGAACGGGCCCGCGACGCGGCGAAAGTCGTGGTCGATAATGCCCCACCTGCCGAACCGATCCCGGAACCCGCGCCGGCGCCTGTCGCCGACGCGCTGCCGGAACCTGCACCGCAGCCGATGACCGAAGCCGCATCAGCCGCCCCGGTCACACAGCCCGCCCCGCCGGAAAAAGCCCAGGACCCGGATCGCCCCGCCGATGGAGACGCACCGATCAGCCGGGCCGATATCGACCTCGTCCAACACAGTTTTATGCAGATCGAACCGCTGTCGATGGTCGTCGGCAGAACTTTTTACGAACGTCTGTTCGAAACCAACCCGGAGATCCGGCCCCTTTTCAAGGGCGACTTGGAAGTCCAGGGCGAACAGCTTATGGAAATGATCGGCACCGCCGTCGCCGGTCTCGACGATCTGGACGCACTGATACCCGCAGTCCAGAAGCTGGGTGCACGGCACCGCAAATACGGTGTCGAGGTCGGCCATTACGGCGCCGTTGCCGAAGCCCTGATCTGGACGCTTGAGCAGGGTCTGGGCGAGGCATTTACGCCCGATGTCCGGACAGCCTGGGTCAATGTTTACGGCGTGCTCGCCGAAACCATGATCACCGCTCCCGACGCCTGAAGCGCCGCGCCGGGGCACCCCTGACCCGGAAATGCGTGACCGGCCGGCGTTACCCCGTTTTGAGGCCCATTTCGGCCGCAACATCGGCCACCGCGGCAACGGCGGCACGCATGTCATCCGGAAAGACCTGGCCGATGCAGCCGATGCGGAACGACTCCGCCTTTGTCAGCTTGCCGGGATAAATGGTGAAACCGCGTCGTTGAAGCCCGTCGTAAAATGCCGAAAACACGAATGCATCGTCGTCCGGCGTATGGAATGTCACGATGATCGGCGCCTGCAGGTTGTGCGACAGATACGTCCGGAACCCCATTTCCGCCATACCTTCCACAAGGATCGCGCAGTTCTCGGCATACCGTGCATTCCGGGCGG
>CAXBMQ010000047.1:0-22418 GCA_963977005.1 uncultured Rhodospirillaceae bacterium | reverse complement strand
GAGTGAATCACGGAACACAGAAATTGGGAATCCTCTTTATGAGTACAGAACCTAGACGGACCCCTCCGCCGCCCTCTCACTGCGCTACGGCAGCATCGCTGAGGATTTCGGCGAACAGGTCCGGATCGGCATTGCCGCCGGAAAGAACGACACAGATATTCTGACCGGCCAGCCGGTTTTTATCCTTTATCGCGGCGGCTAGCCCGGCCGCACCGCCAGGTTCGACGACCAGGCGTGTGTCTGCGAAGGCGGCGAACATCGCCGTTCTCACTTCATCGTCGCTTACCGCGATCCCACCGGCAAGCAGATCTCTGTTGATCTGGAATGTCAGTTCTCCCGGGGTTGGAACCAGCAGCGCGTCGCAAATCGACCCGCTAGCGGGCGGATTCGTGACCCGTTTGCCGGCGCTGAGCGATTTCGCCGTGTCGTCAAATCCTTCGGGTTCCGCGGCGAAAACCTGCATCTCCGGGTAGGAAGCCCTGAATGCGATAGCGCAGCCGGCAATGAGCCCGCCGCCGGAGCAGGGTACAATCGCGCTATCCGGCACCATGCCCAGCGCAGCGCATTGTTCCACGATCTCCAGTCCGACAGTCCCCTGACCGGCGATGATGTCCGGATCGTCGAAGGGCGGCACGATGACGGCACCGGTTTCGTGCACGAGTTGTCTGGCGATTTCTTCCCGGTCGTCGGTTGTGCGGTCATAGAGCCTGATTTGTGCGCCAAGGGCGCGGGTGTTGTTTATTTTAATCCGCGGCGCGTCTTCCGGCATCACAATGGTGGTCGACATCCCGAGCCGTCGACCGGCCCAGGCAACCGCCTGGGCATGATTGCCCGACGAGAACGCGACGGCACCGTTGGTGCGCTCGGCATCGGACAGGCGGCTCATCAGGTTCCAGGCGCCGCGGATTTTAAACGCGCCGACCGGCTGGAACATCTCGCATTTCAGAAGAACCCGCGCACCGACGCGGTCGTTGAGCCGTTCCGATTCAAGCAGCGGTGTGTGTATTGCGATATTCTTCAGGCGGTCGGCTGCCGACCGGATATCCTGAATGTCGGGAAAGCGCTCAGTGGCGGCCAAAAAACGCTTCCAGTGCGGCGCGGGATTCCGGTTCCGCCATGGTCGGTACATGGCCGGCCCGGGGAATCTCGACGGCGATCATGTCGGGTTTGACGGTCTGCATTTCCGCAAATGTCTCTCGCGAGAGGATATCGGATTCGGCACCGCGCAGAACAAGCGTCGGGACGTCCTTGAGGGCCCGAAAAAGCGGCCACATATCGGGAATCTCGTAGGACGACTCGAGCATCGGTTTGACGATATTGACGTCCCAGTCGAAATACAGCCGGCCGTCATCGCGCTCGCGAAACGTGTTCTGCGCCATTTTCAGCCAGATACCTTCATCCTGGAATGTCAGGTTCGGCAGCATTGTCTTTATCGTTGCGACCGCACTGTCCCAGTCATCGTGCGGTCGGTCTTCCTTGATGTAATTGATAATGAAATCGAGCCCGCCGGTCTCGACCTTCGGTCCGACGTCGTTCATGACGACGGCGGCGAGCGCGCCCGGCATCGCAACCGCCATTCCCATGCCGAGAATGCCTCCCAGCGACGTGCCGACCACCACGACACGATGCAGATTCAGGGCGGACAGGAGGTCCTGAATATCGCGGATATACGTACGGGGGTCGTAATTCCGCCAGTTGGCGTCATATTCCGACTGGCCCCGACCGCGATAGTCCGGACAGATTACCCGGCGTCCGTCTGCCGAATACTTTTCCGCAAGGGATTCGAAGTCCTTGGAATTACGTGTCAGACCGCCGAGGCAAAACAGGGGTGGGCGCGGGTCGAGCGGATCGCCGTAATCGCGCACGTAGAGGGACAGATTGTCGAAAGACGTAACCCTGCGTTCGATATAAGGCATTACCGGTGTGCTACAGACCCAGGAGAGGCGGAAGTTCGGACAGCGTTTTGAGCTGGACCAGCGGGGGAGACGGCAGCAGTTCCGCCGGCTGATCGAACCGATTGACCCAGGCCACGCGGAACCCGAAGGCGCCCGCGCCATGAGCGTCCCAGCCGTTGGACGACTGGAAAGATATATCTGCGGCATCGACTTTCAATGCGTCGGCGGCAATCTGGTATGTCGACGGATGGGGTTTGAAAACGCCGGCCGTTTCGATCGAATAGATGCCGTCGAGCAACTGATATATTTCCGCGCTTTTAGCAGCCGCGATCAGCATGGACGGTTCGCCGTTGGAGAGGATCGCGGTCTTTTTTCCGCCGTCTTTCAAGGCGGTAAGCACATCCACGACTTCGGGATACGCGTCCAGCTGCAGATAAAGTTCCATCAGTTTTGCGCGCAGCGACGAGTCTTCCATGTCGAGTGCGCGCATCGCGTAATCCAGCGCATCGCCCGTTACCTGCCAGAAATCCGCGTGGTCGCCCATCAGGCTGCGGAGCCAGGTGTATTGCAGCTGTTTGAGCCGCCAAAGGTCCGACATCTCCGCGGCTTTTTCGCCGAGATCGTCTTTCAGTTGGGCCGCGGCCGAGTGGACATCGAAGAGCGTCCCATAGGCATCGAAAACGCAGGCTTTTACGTCGCTAAAACGGGGGTCAGACATTCGTTGCTCCTTGTTCCGCTAACCTAGCTTCGCGGGACAGGGCGGGCAATGGGGCCGTTAACGACGAAGATCGCGAACGATATCTTCCGCCAGCAGGGGGCCGCCCATGCGCGCACGATAAACCTGAAGGTTTTCGATCACCCGCTGGACATAGTTCCGGGTTTCCCGGTACGGGATGGATTCGATCCAGTCGATCACGTCGACGCCGGGCTCGCGCGGATCGCCGAATTGGCGAACCCAGCGCTTCGCTGCCGACGGCCCGGCATTGTACGACGCGATGGCCAGGATATAGGACCCGTCGAACCGGTTGATCATCTGGCCGAGATAGGCCTGTCCCAGCCTGACGTTATAGACCGGGTCGCGCGTCAGTTTTCGCGGCGAATATCGCACGCGCAACCGCTTGGCTACCGACTTGGCGGTGCCCGGCATCAGTTGCATCAGGCCGCGCGCACCCGCGTGACTCACCGCCGCCGTATCGAAATTGCTTTCCTGGCGCACGATTGCATGCAGCAGCGCCTGTTCCGGGTGGTTCCCGGTCATCCTGATCACCGGATAGGCGATTTCCGGCAGGGGCGACCCGGTCCGATAGGCTTTTCGTCCGGCCCGGACCGCGAACTCCCGCCGGCCGATCTGATTGGCGAGTTCGGCGGTCAGAACCTGCCGTGGCGGCGTTTTGGCCTCGTTCAGCAGCTTGTACATGAAGGGGCGCAAATGATCCCGTGCACCGACCTGGCTCAGCAGTCTGACGGCGCGGACCCGTTCGTCGCGCTCAAAGCGAGCCCGTTCGGCCTTGCTCGGGACGACCCTGGAAGATGACAGCACGACGCTGGCGCTCGATCGTGCAGCGGCGAGTTGCCCGTAATACGTCGTGCCGAACTGGCTCGCCGCCGAAAATGCTTTTGCTGCGGCTGCCTGGTCGCCGCCGGCTTCTGCGGCGCGGCCCGCCCAGTAAGCTGCCCGGGCCTTGCTGATCGGATACGAGACCCGGTCGCCGATACTGGCAAAATGCCTGCCCGCGGTATCGGGTTCTTCGAGGTAGCGCAGTGCTATCCAGCCGGCGAGCCATTCGGCCTCGACGAAACGCGCGCCCTCTGACAATCCATTTGATTTTGCCAGCCGGTAGGCTTCCGAAATATGGCCTCTGGCCAGCAGACGGCGTGCGATGATGGATCGTTCAACCCACCATTTCGTTGCATAGGGAGCATCCGGCGGCACATTTTTCAGCAATTCATAGGCCCCGTCATCAAGCCCTTTGCGGCGACGCCATCTCGCGCGCTCGAAGACCAGGCCAGGGTCGTTCCGAAGCGCCGCCGGTACCTGGCCGATATGCCAGTCGACACCGCCCCTGAAGGCGCGGAGCGACAGTCGGGCCATGGCCAGTTTCTGCGTCGCGTCGTCGACAAGCGGGATCATTCGCCGCGCCCGGCCGGATTTTCCGTCCCACAAAAGGCGGTCGAGCCGGGCGACATGGTCGGCTTTGGTCAGGAACTTTCGATAGTTCTGTCGGAACTTTCGCTCCTGTACGCGGCCGAAATTCGCACTTATCCAGGTCTCGCGGATGAGCTCCCGGGCCTTTTTAGTTCGCCCGCCGGCAATCACAGCCTCAATGAGCCGGATTTGTCCATCGGTCGTCAGCGGCGGGTAGGCGTCGAACCATCGGACAATTTTGCGAGGCGAAACGCTGCGATCCAGCACTTCTTCGGCCCGTCGGCGCAATGTCCCGCGGCGGGGCCAGTCATCGTTTTCGACTACAAATCGGGATATCGTGTCAAAATCCCGTTTGTTGCCGCGTTGTGAAAGTTCGAGCCACCGAATGACTTTCACCGGGAGTTTGCCGTGAATCTTGCCTGCCCGGCGATAGGCGCTTGCCCAGTTTCCCTTCCCGGCATCGGCGATGGCCGCGGAATAGATCTTGGCTTCGGTTTTCGAGAGGGGGCGGGTTGAGGATTGTGTGGCCGCAAGTGTCACTGTGCCGGAAAGCGTGAAGCCCGCCAGAATCGCTGTACAGACACTGATTTTTGCACGCGAAAACATTCAGTTCGGCCCCTTGCGGCACATGCTAACAGGGTGCGACGGCGCGGTTAAATCACTCTTAACGCGCGCCCCTATATTGACATGCACCTGCCCGGGGGAGAATGCGAAATTCTCCCCAATCGGCACCGCAACATCCTTTCGGCTGCGCAGCAGTGGCTGCTTGCCGCAGAATGGCGCGGAGAGTAATGTGCCGGAAATCTATGATAATCACATTTCGGAGAGACCGCCATGTTCAGCGGTTCCATTTGCGCGCTGATCACGCCGTTTCGCGACGGAAACATTGACGAAGACGCTTTTCGCGAGCTTGTAGACTGGCAGATCGCGGAAGGGACGAACGCGCTTGTTCCCATGGGAACGACGGGTGAGTCCCCGACCGTGAGCCATGACGAGCACAAGCGCGTCGTCGAGCTTTGTATCGATGTTGCAGACAAACGCGTCCCGGTGATTGCCGGTGCGGGATCGAATTCGACGGCCGAGGCGATCGAGCTGGCGAGCCACGCCAAGGCGGCAGGGGCGGATGCGGCCCTCGTCGTGACGCCCTATTACAACAAGCCGACCCAGGAAGGACTGTACCGGCATTTTGAAGCGCTCGATTCCGTCGGTATTCCGATCATCATCTATAATATCCCGGGGCGCTCCGTGATCGATATGAACGTCGATACGATGGCGCGCTGTGCCGGGCTCGAGAACGTGATCGGCGTCAAGGATGCGACTGCCGCCGTCGGACGTGCGACCGAACAACGCCTCGCCTGCGGCGAGGACTTTTGCCAGTTGTCGGGCGAAGACATCACCCAGCTCGGGTTTCTTGCCCAGGGCGGGGTCGGCTGTATTTCCGTGACGGCAAATATCGCGCCCAAGCTGATGGCCGACATGCATGCGGCATGGCAGAGCGGCGACATTGCCGAAGCGCAACGGCTGAATGAGCGCCTCACGCCGCTGCATTCGGACCTGTTTTGCGAAGCCAATCCGGCGCCGGTGAAATACGGGGCGAGCCTGTTGGGCAAATGCAGCGAGGAACTGCGCCTGCCGCTGGTGCCTATCACGCAGGAATCCCGCGGCAAGGTCGAACGGGCAATGCGTCACGCCGGCCTGCTCAACTGACGGGCAATTGAATGGCGAAATCGGATACCGCGGCATATCGCGTCGCCGCGCATAATCGCCGGGCGCGACACAACTACGAAATAGAAGACACCGTCGAGGCCGGCATCGTGCTGATGGGCAGCGAGGTGAAATCGCTGCGCGAGGGACGTGCCACGATCGCCGAATCCTACGCCAAGGCGGAGAACGGCGAGATCTGGCTTATCAATGCGCACATCCCCGAATACAAGCAGGCGGGACCGTTCAACCATGAACCGACCCGGCCGCGGAAACTGCTGCTCAAGCAGCGCGAGATCGCCCGGCTGATCGGCGCGACCGAGCGGGCAGGGATGTCGCTGATCCCGATGAAGCTGTATTTCAACAATCGCGGTATCGCCAAGCTTGAAATCGGTCTCGGCAAGGGCAAAAAACATTACGATAAGCGCGAGACCGAGAAAAAGCGCGATTGGGACCGGCAGAAGGCGCGTCTGCTGAGCCATAAAGGGTGACCGACAACCCGGAACTTCTGGACGGGTACCGGGCAAAACTGGTGCAGCGAAAACAGGATTGGGCGCGCGACGGCCGTCTGATCGAACATGAGACCGTTGCGCGTTCGGCCGAGAACCGTCTTCCGCCCGGACAACGACTGGTCGAGACCTGGCCGGTCCTCGATCTCGGCGTTCAGCCGGAAATCGCCAAAGAAGAATGGCGGTTCACCATCGATGGGCTGGTCGAAAATCCCATCAGCTGGACATGGGACGATTTTCTCTCGCAGCCGCAGGTCACGCTGACGTCCGACATTCACTGTGTGACGGGCTGGTCGCGCTACGATAACGCCTGGACCGGCGTTCATGCCGCGCACCTGCTGGAGATGTGCCGCCCCGAAAAACAGGCAATGTACTGTCTGCTATACGCGTTCGACGGGTATACGACGAATATCCGCCTCGACCGGTTTGCGGATTCGGACGTGCTGCTCGCCCATTCGTGGGGCGGAGAGTACCTGACGAGGCAACACGGCGGGCCGGTGCGCGCCGTCGTGCCGAAATGGTATTTCTGGAAAAGCGCGAAATGGATCCGGCGGATCGAATTCATCGCCGATGACGAGACGGGGTTCTGGGAGGATCGCGGCTATCATAATGATGGCGATCCCTGGAAAGAGCAGCGCTACGAAGAATAATCGTGCGGGCGGCGCTTTCTCTACGCGTCCAGCGAAGCCCGGATCATTCGAAAGACGTCTTCGAACATTTCTTCGGTCAGACGACCGGTATTCGTGTTGTAGCGCGAACAATGATAGCTGTCGGCGAGCTTCAGGCCATTGTTCAGGTCGTGCATCACGCAATGAGCGAACTTGTAGCTCGCCCGGCGTTCCCCCAGCGTCGATAGCGTGGTGTTGTGCGAAATTCCGCCCAGCGCCAGAATCACTTCCAGATTTTTCATCGCTTCGATCTCTGCGACGAGGAACGGGCGGCAGGCATTGACCTCCGCGCCGACCGGTTTGTTTTCGGGCGGAACGCAGCGCACGCCGTTGGCGATCCGGCAATCCTTCAGCGTGACGCCGTCATCGGGGCGTTTGTCGTAAGTTCCGTCGGCAAAACCGAAACGTCCGAGCGTCTGGTACAGCAGGTCGCCGGCATAGTCCCCGGTAAAAGGCCGTCCCGTCCGGTTGGCGCCCTTCACCCCCGGTGCGAGCCCGACAATGAGCAATCGGGCGTCCAGAGGGCCGAACGACCGGACAGGCGCGTTATGCCAGTCGGGCCAGGTTGCTGCGTTGGCTTCGCGGTAGGCGACGAGGCGAGGGCAAAGGTCGCAATCCGGCGGTGGGCCGTCGGCGGTGGCGATTATGTTCCGGGGCAAGATCAGGCGTCTTCGTATAGGTCGTCGCTATCGTCGAAGCCTGCTTCGGGGTTCGCCGGCGTCGGTCCGCGTGTCGTCGGGTTTTTTACGAAGGCCGGCATGTCGTCGGCGCCCTGATCGCGTCGCGCTTCGCGGGCGATATATTTTGTAATGTCCTGCAGTTCGACAAAGGTATCGGCCTGACGGCGCAGTTCGTCCGCGACCATCGGTGGATGGGCGCGGAATGTGCTGATCACGGTCACACGAACGCCGCGCCGCTGCACCGCTTCGACAAGCCGGCGAAAATCGCCATCGCCCGAAAACAGCACGGCATGGTCGATGTGCTGGGCCATTTCGAGCATATCGATGGCCAGTTCGATATCCATGTTGCCTTTGACCTTGCGGCGGCCGGACGCATCCGTGTGTTCCTTGGCGGGCTTGGTGACCATCGTGTAGCCGTTGTAGTCGAGCCAGTCGATCAGTGGCCGGATGGGCGAATATTCCTGATCTTCGACCAGTGCCGTGTAGTAAAAGGCGCGAACGAGGCTGCCTTTCTGGCGGAAGACGTCGAGAAGATTCTTGTAATCGATATCGAACCCGAGAGAGCGGGCGGCGGAATACAGGTTGGGGCCGTCGATAAACAGGGCAATACGTTCCTGCGGATTGAAATGCATCATCTGAAAAAGTCCTTTGGTAAAATTCTTCAGGCTAAACGGTGGTACGGGCTGGTTCGAAAAATCCTGACCATGGCCCGGTGAGACTGTCTAATAGACCCCTGCATAATTAAAACGTTCTGTTTTTAAATCAATGATTTATGTTCCGTTTTATCATGATACTCATTGCTGTCGGATCGAACCTGCCACATCCCGAGCATGGCGCTCCCCGGGACGTGTGCAAGGCCGCGGTTGACGCGGTTGAGGCGGCAGGCTGCGAGATTCTGGCCCGTTCACGCTGGTATCGAAGCTCGCCGGTTCCGGCCTCCGGTCAGCCGGACTTTGTGAATGGCGTGGTATCCGTTCGTACGACCCGGAATCCCGCGGAATTGTTGGCGGATCTGCACGATATCGAGGCGCGTTTCGACCGGGTGCGTTCGGAACCGAATGCGGCGAGAACCCTCGATCTCGACCTTATCGACTATGACGGTATGGTTAATCCGGGTCCGAAAGCCCCGTTACTGCCGCATCCGCGCATGGCGGCCCGCGCCTTTGTGCTGCTCCCCCTTCGCGATATCGCGCCAGGATGGAAACATCCTGTTCTGGGTGAGACCCTGGAAGCGCTGATTGGCGCGTTGTCCGGCGATCAGAGATGTACGCCCATCGCTCCCCCGGACGGTGCCGAGGGCGCTTGAATCGCTTGCTTTTCAGGCACTGAGCCCTTATATACTTCGTCTTCCTAAAGTCGGAGATTTGCAAGATGGCCCGCGTAACCGTCGAAGACTGCGTTCTTAAGATTCCCAATCGTTTTCAGCTCGTCATGATGGCGGCTCAGCGTTCGCGTGAGCTGTCAGTGGGCGGAGAACTTACCGTTGATCGCGACAACGACAAGAACCCGGTTGTTGCGCTGCGCGAGATCGCCGATGAGACGATTCCGCTCGATGAGCTGGAAACCGCTGTGATCGAGGGCCTTCAGCGGAATATCGACGTCGATGAGATCGCCGAGGAAGAAGACGACGAAATGCTTCAGGTTACCGAAGCGCTGAACGAACTCGCCGGTCTCGTCGATACGAGTGCCGAGACCGAGGCGCCGGCCGGCACCGAAGCGCCTGCTCCGGCAGACGACGATCCGATGGCTGCCCTTGCTGCGGGGTTCGAAGACGTCACGATAGAGGACGTCAAAAAAGAGGACTGATCCGTGAGGGTCGCGTATTGAACCCGCGATCCCTGTTCGTCCGGCGTCCGGCGTTCCGCGACGCTCTTTTCGGGATTTCTTTCCCATGATGCGTCAGTACGAACTTGTCGAGCGGGTGCGGAATTATGACCCGGCCGTTGACGAGGACGCTCTCAACCGCGCCTATGTTTTTTCGATGAAGGTCCACGGATCGCAGACCCGGGCGTCGGGCGATCCGTATTTTTCGCATCCCGTCGAAGTTGCCGGTATCCTCACCGATTATCGTCTCGATACCGCGTCGATCGTCACGGGGCTCCTGCACGATACGGTCGAAGACACTGTCGCGACGATCGAGCAGATCGAGGAACTCTTCGGCGGCGAGGTCGCGCGGCTTGTCGACGGCGTCACAAAGCTGTCGCTGCTCGAACTGCAGTCGCCCGACAGCGGCCATGCGGAGAATTTCCGTAAATTGCTCCTCGCTATTTCCGAGGACATTCGGGTCCTTCTGGTCAAGCTGGCGGACCGGCTCCACAACATGCGGACGCTGCACTACATCAAGGCACCGGAAAAGCGCGCCCGCATCGCCCGTGAAACGATGGAAATATATGTTCCGCTGGCCGAACGCATCGGTATCCAGGAGATCAAGGAAGAGCTCGAGGATATAGCCTTTCGCGAGCTCTATCCCGATGCCTCGGAATCTATCGTCAGCAGGCTTAGTTTCCTGGAGGAGCAAGGCGACGATATTGTCACCCGGATTATAGACGAGATTAACCGGACGCTCGTCGAGGCGGATATCGAGGCCTGGATTTCCGGCCGCACCAAGCGGCCCGTTTCGATCTGGCGCAAAATGCACCGCAAGAAAGTCGATTTCGAACAACTGACCGACATCAACGCCTTTCGTATTGTCGTCGCGTCCGTGGAGGATTGCTACAGGGCGCTCGGTGTGATCCACACGCACTACCGGATGATTCCCGGCGAGTTCGACGATTATATTTCGACCCCGAAACCCAATGGCTACCAGTCACTGCACACGGCGCTTATCGGTCCCGAAGCGCACCGCATCGAGGTACAGATCCGTACGACGCAGATGCATGAAATCGCGGAGCTCGGCGTTGCCGCCCACTGGCAGTACAAACAGGGTGCCGCGCTTACCGAAGGCAAGAGCTATCACTGGGTTCGCCAGCTCCTGGATATCCTGGAAAATTCGAACAATCCCGACGAGTTTCTGGAACATACCAAGCTGGAAATGTTTCCGGACCAGGTTTTCTGTTTTACCCCGAAAGGGGAGATCATCAATCTTCCCAATGGCGCGACCGCGATCGATTTCGCCTATGCCGTCCATTCGGAAATCGGCGACAGATGTATCGGCACGCGGATCAACGGAAAGATGGCGCCGCTGCGCACGGAGATAAGGAATGGCGATCAGGTCGAGATCCTGACTTCGTCGGATGGCACACCTTCCCCGACATGGGAAAACTGGGTCGTTACCGGCAAGGCGCGTGCCCGCATCCGGCGCTATGTGCGTGCCGAGCGGCGCGAGGAATTTGTGAAGCTCGGGCAGGCCATGCTCGACCGCGCCTTTCGCGAAATCGGTTTTACGCCGCAGGAAGAGCCCACGCAGAAAGAACTCGATCATTTCAATGCCGAGACCGCCGACGAACTATCGGCAATGATCGGGAGCGGCGAGGCGCGGGTGGCGGACGTCGTGGAGATGCTGGTGCCGGCGCAGATGCTGCGGGACGCAGATAGCGGTCCCATAGCGGGGGACGATGCAAAGGTTGTCGAGTTCCCGTCGAGGCCGCGCGGCGACCGACAGGCCAGTGCGATTGCTATTCGTGGGCTGACTCCCGGGATGGCCGTTCATTACGCCAATTGCTGCCACCCCCTGCCGGGAGACAAGATTGTCGGCATTCTGACGCCGGGCAAGGGCGTCACCGTTCATACGCAGGACTGCGAGACGCTTGAAAGTTTCGCAGATACTCCCGAGCGCTGGCTCGAAGTCGCCTGGGATCTCGGACCGATGCAGCCGGAGAGCCTCGTCGGGCGGATTAACCTGATCGTGACCAACGAACGCGGCACGCTCGGCACGTTGACGACGGTCATTGCGCAGAACCACGGCAACATCCACAATTTGAAGTTCACGAGCCGGTCTGCGGATTTTTACGAGATGGTCCTCGACATAGAGGTCGAAGGCACGAAGCATCTGAACGATATCATCGCCGCGCTGCGCGCGACGCCCGAAATCAGTTCGGTCGACCGCGCACAAGGTTGAGATTTGCGTGATAATTGCCAAATGACAAGTCACGGCAGGGCGAAGTAATGTTTTGCCGCGAGAGCGAAACCCCCGGAAGGGCCACCGCAAAGTATCGGAGCATTTAGCCGATGGAAAAACGATATCTGAGACTCGGCGTCAATATCGATCATGTCGCGACGATCCGGAATGCGCGTGGCGGACAGCACCCCGACCCGGTGCGGGCGGCGCGGGCAGCCGCTGCCGCCGGCGCGGACGGCATTACGGCGCATTTGCGTGAAGACCGGCGTCATATGACGGATAAAGACGTCGCCCGTCTGAGTGCCGGGATCGAACTGCCGCTGAACCTTGAAATGGCCGCAACCGACGAGATGCTCGCGATTGCGTTGCGCCATGCGCCGCATGCGGCCTGCATCGTGCCCGAGAAACGCCAGGAGCGGACGACCGAGGGAGGGCTCGACGCGGCGGGCTCGCACAATCATCTGGCGCCGTTCGTTCGGCAGCTGAATGCGGCGAATATACGCGTGTCGTTGTTTATCGAGCCCGATTTACGCCAGCTGGATGCAGCAGATTCTCTCGGGGCGCCCGTGGTTGAACTGCATACCGGCGCCTTTTGCGAAGCCGAAGGTGCGGAGCGCCAACGTCAGTTCGAGCGGATCGGGCAGGCTGCCGCTTACGCAGAATCGCTCGGTATCGAATGTCATGCAGGGCACGGATTAACGTTCGATACCGTCGCGCCGGTCGCGGCGATACAGACGATCGTCGAATTGAACATCGGGCATTTCCTGATCGGTGAGGCGATATTCGGCGGACTTGAAAGCTCCATCAAACGGATGCGGTCGCTGATGGACAAGGCGCGTTCCGAAGCACATGGCGAGCGCAGCGCGTGACCGATTCTGGTAATCTGAAATCATGATTATTGGTATCGGCAGCGACCTCATCGATATTCGGCGGGTCGAAAAGACCCTAGAGCGCTTTGGCGAGCGGTTCACCAACCGGTGCTTTACGGAAACCGAACGCGCAAAAAGCGATCGACGCAGGTTGCGCGCGGCCAGCTATGCAAAACGGTACGCGGCAAAGGAAGCGTGCTCGAAGGCGCTGGGGACCGGGTTTCGAAAAGGCGTTTTCTGGCGCGATCTCGGTGTCATCAATCTGCCGGGAGGGAAGCCGACGATGCAATTGACCGGAGGTGCCCTGAAACGGCTGGAATCGATGACCCCGGAAGGAATGGACATTCAGATCGATCTCACGATTACCGATGAGCCGCCAATTGCCGAAGCGATGGTGATTATATCGGCAATACCCCGGACCGCGACTTGACACCCGGCGGTCGGCATCCTTAAACCCGGCAGGATCATCGGCTGCAGCGTCCTGCCGCCGGATCACTTTTTATTATTTTCCGAAGATAGATATTAATGGCAGCAAAAAAATCGGGTGGGCTCTGGGATACGGTCAAGACGCTTATCTATGCCGTCGTGATCGCCCTTTTTATCCGCACGTTTGCGTTTGAGCCTTTCAATATTCCCTCGGGTTCTATGATCCCGTCGCTGCTGGTCGGCGATTATCTGTTCGTTTCCAAGTATTCCTATGGCTACAGCCGTCATTCCCTGCCGCTCAGCCTGCCGCTGATTCCCGGGCGTATATTCAGTTCCGAACCGAAGCGCGGCGACGTTGCCGTCTTCAAGTTGCCCAAGGACAACCAGACCGACTACATAAAAAGGATTGTCGGGCTTCCGGGAGACAAAATCCAGGTTCGCGAAGGCCGTCTCTATCTCAATGGCAAGCTCGTCGAGCGGAAACCTCTGCCGGGCTATCCGACGCGCGGGCCTTTCGGCTCCAACGCCCGAATTCCCCAGTTCGAAGAAACGCTGCCGAACGGCGTGAAGCACCTGATCCTGGAGAGAACGGACCGGGGCCGCCTCGACAATACGTCTGTTTATACGGTGCCGCCGGGCCATGTCTTCGGCATGGGCGATAACCGCGACGATTCTCTCGACAGTCGTGTCCTGAACGAGGTCGGCTTTATCCCGATGGAGAATCTGGTCGGGCGTGCAGAGTTTATTTTCTTTTCCTACGATCCGGAGGGCACGTCATGGCCGGTGACGGTGCGTTGGTCCCGCCTTTTTCAGGCGATCCGGTGATCTTGCCCGGCCGGCGATGACATCCGTTCCCGGCCCTGTGGCGGCGTTCGAGAAAGTCCTGGGCTACAGCTTTACCGACCGGAACCGCCTGCATCTGGCGTTGACGCATTCGAGCCTGAAACAGTCGAGGACCGATCCCAGCTACGAGCGGCTCGAATTTCTGGGGGACCGCGTCCTCGGCCTGGTGATTGCGGAACTGATGCTGGAGAGATTCCCCGACGCCGCCGAGGGGAAACTCGCCCCCCGGCTTGCCGCCCTGGTCAGCGGTGCGACACTCGCCGACGTTGCCCGTTCGCTTGATCTCGGCGCTTATATTCTTATGACCGATGGCGAGGCGGCGGCCGGCACGAATGCGCGGAAATCGGTCCTGGCGGATTGCTGCGAAGCCGTGATCGGGGCGCTGTACCTGGATGGCGGGCTTGCGGCCGCGGGCGAATTTATCCGTCGTGTCTGGGAGCCGTTGATTGAGGACGTGGAGCCGCGCGTCGCGAAGACGGAATTGCAGGAATGGCTTCAGGGCCGCGGCCTGCCGTTGCCGGTATACGAGGTTGTCGAGCGCACAGGACCGTCTCACAAACCGGTATTCACGGTAGAACTGACCGTCAGCGGCCAGGACCCCGTCCGCGCAACCGGTACATCCAAGCGGGCGGCGGAACTTCGCGCCGCGGGCGAAATGCTCAGAATGATCGGCAAGGAACCGAGATGACAGAGACTTCCGGCGAGACACGTTGCGGCTTTATCGCCCTGTTGGGGGCTCCCAATGCGGGAAAGTCGACCCTGATGAACGCGATGGTCGGTGCGAAAGTGTCGATCGTGACACAGAAAGTGCAGACTACGCGGACGCGCATACTGGGTGTGACGGCCCTTGGAAATTCGCAGCTCGTCTTCGTCGATACGCCGGGCATCTTCAAGCCGCGCCGCCGGCTCGACCGGGCAATGGTTGCCGCCGCCTGGAGCGGGGCTGCGGATGCGGACGTCGTTGCCCTGCTGATCGATGCCGGCATGCGGATCGAGGGCGACACGCGCCGCATCATTGACGGCCTGAAAAAGAACGAGGCGCGCGCGGTGTGTGTCCTGAACAAGATCGATACTGTGCCGCGGGAGAACCTGCTGGCCCTGATCGAGGAGTTGAGGCGCGAAGACCTGTTCACGGATTTCTTCATGGTGTCCGCCTTGAAAGGCGAGGGCGTCGAGGAACTGAAGCAGTTCTTTGCCGAACGCCTGCCGGAAGGGCCGTGGCATTTCCCGGCAGACCAACTGTCGGACATGAACGACCGACTTTTCTCCGCCGAGATCACGCGCGAAAAACTGTTCCTGAACCTGCATCAGGAACTACCTTATGCGCTGACGGTCGAGACGGAGACCTGGGAGCCCTTCGACAACGGTGCGGTCAAGGTCGAGCAGGTGATTTACGTGGAACGCGCAAGTCAGAAGGGGATTGTCCTCGGTAAAGGCGGGGAACGCATCAAGCGCGTCCGGACGCTGGCGCAGGAGGACCTGAAGGCGTTATTGGACCGCGATGTTCATCTGTTCCTGTTTGTTAAGGTTCGGGAGAACTGGGGCGACGATCCGGAACGGTATCGCGACTGGGGACTGGACTTCAGCACTTAGCGCAAAGATTCGGGATATGGACTGGTCGGACGAAGGCATTGTGTTATCGGCACGCAAGCATGGCGAAAGCGCCGCGATCGTCACGCTATTGACGCGCGCGAACGGACGCCATTCCGGCCTGGTCCATGGTGGGTCCGGGTCGCGGGCGCGGGGCATCTATCAGACCGGAAACCTGGTCAGCGCGGACTGGCGGGCCCGTCTCAGCGAGCACCTTGGCACGATGACCTGCGAATTGATTCGTCCCTACGCGGCGGCGCTCATGACCGAACGTTTGCCGCTTCTCGCCCTGATATCGGGCGGCGCGCTTCTGGAACGGCTTCTGCCCGAGCGGGAACCGCACCCCGAAACCTTCGACAGATTCCAGTCGCTGATCGAATCGCTTGGCGACGGACCGGACTGGGTGGAGGGTTATGTGCACTGGGAAAGGGACTTGCTGGACGATCTGGGCTACGGTCTCGATCTGACGACCTGTGCCGCGACCGGCGCGACCGACGATCTGATTTACGTTTCCCCCCGGACGGGCTGCGCGGTATCGGCGGGCGCGGGCGCGCCGTATCGCGACAAGCTGTTGAAATTACCGGGTTTTCTATCCGGTGGCGCCGATCGTAATACCCGCGACGATATCCGTGACGGATTGCGTATTACCGGTCATTTCCTCGCGCGGTGCGCCCGGGACGCGGATACTGGCGATTTACCCTCGGCACGTGCGCAATTTGTTGACCGTTTGCGGCGTGACGCTACTATATCTGGCAATTCCTGAAGACAGAGTACCGTATCTATGACCGACCAGACCGTCGCCTCCCGCGTGGAGGAGGTGAATTTTTCCGATGCGCTCGGCGAGCGCTATCTCGCTTACGCGTTGTCGACTATCACGTCCAGATCGCTGCCCGATGTGCGCGACGGGCTCAAGCCCGTGCACCGTCGGCTCTTGTTTGCGATGCGGCAGTTGCGGCTGGAACCGGAATCGGGTTTCAAGAAATGCGCCCGCGTTGTCGGCGATGTGATCGGTAAATATCATCCGCATGGCGACGTCGCGGTCTATGACGCCATGGTCCGTCTTGCCCAGGATTTTGCGGTACGCTACCCGCTGGTTGAGGGGCAGGGTAATTTCGGCAATATCGACGGCGATAACGCCGCGGCAATGAGATACACCGAAGCGCGGCTGACCGATTACGCGATCGCGATGCTGGAAGGGATCGACGAAGACGCCGTCGGCTTTCGCGAGAACTATGACGGTTCCGAGGAGGAACCGGTCCTGCTGCCGGCAAGCGTTCCGAACCTGATGTGCAACGGTTCCGCCGGGATCGCGGTCGGTATGGCAACCAACATCCCGCCGCATAATCTCGATGAAGTGAGCGCAGCACTTCTCCATCTTCTGAAATTTCCGAACGCCACGAATACCAAGCTGGTGGAACTCGTCCCGGGGCCGGACTTTCCGACCGGCGGCGTTCTGGCCGAAGGGCGAGAGGCCGTCGCCGAAGCCTATGCCACCGGGCGCGGCGCTTTCCGGTTGCGCGCGCGGTGGGAGGTCGAGAAGCTCAGTCACGGTCAGTACCAGGTCGTGGTGACCGAGATTCCCTACCAGGTACAGAAGGGCCGCCTTGTCGAGAAGATGGCCGATCTGCTCAACGAGAAGAAGCTGCCGCTTCTGGGCGACCTGCGCGACGAAAGCGCCGAGGATGTCCGGCTGATACTCGAGCCGCGCAACCGGACCATTGAACCCGATGTGCTGATGGAACAGATGTTCCGTGCGACGGATCTGGAAACCCGGGTCGGGCTCAACATGAATGTGCTCGATGCGAACATGGTGCCGCAGGTGATGAACCTGCGCGATGTTCTGCGGGCGTTCCTGGAGCATCGCGAGGTCGTGCTCGTCAGACGCAGCACGCACCGGCTGGGAAAGATCGAGCACCGGCTGGAGGTCCTCGAAGGATACCTGATCGCCTATCTGAACATCGATGAAGTGATCAGGATTATCCGCGAGGAAGACGAACCGAAGCCGGTCATGATGAAGAAGTGGAAACTGACGGACGTCCAGGCCGAGGCCATCCTCAATATGCGCCTGCGGGCGCTGCGGCGGCTGGAGGAATTCGCGATCCGCGAAGAGCACACAAAGCTGACGGCCGAACAAAAAGATCTGAAGGCTTTGCTCAAGAACAAGAAGAGGCGCGAAGCGGTCATCGCCGACCAGATCAGGGACATCCGGGCGCGTTTCGGCAAGAAGACCGACCTTGGTGCGCGGCGGACGGAAATCGGCGATGCGCCGGACGAGATCGTTGTGCCCATCGATATCCTGATCGAGCGCGAACCGATCACGGTAATCTGCTCCCAGAAGGGCTGGATTCGTGCCGCGAAGGGGCACCTGACCGAATACGGCGACCTTAAATACAAGGACGGCGATCGCGGGCGTTTCGTGTTCCATGCGCAGACCACCGACAAGATTCTCATGTTTGCCACCAATGGCCGGTTCTACACCCTTGGCGGCGACAAGTTGCCGAGCGGCCGCGGCCACGGCGAACCGGTGCGCCTGATGGTCGACCTGCCGAACGATCAGGATATCGTCGCCTTGTTCGTTCACCGGCCGGGCGAGAAAGTCCTCGTCGCATCGTCGGACGGCCGCGGATTCGTCGTGCCCGAGAACGATGTCATCGCGCAGACAAAGAACGGCAAGCAGGCCCTCAATGTCGGCAAGGGCATCGAGGCCCAGGCATGTGCGCCCGTGACCGGCGACATGGTTGCCGTCGTTGGCGACAACCGGAAGATCATCCTGTTCCCGTTGGCAGAACTGCCGGAAATGACGCGCGGGCGCGGCGTGAAACTACAGAGCTACAAGGATGGCGGGCTTTGCGATGTCGCAACATTCGCGCTCAAAGACGGGCTGACCTGGAAGACCGGGGCCGGCGTTCGCACAGAGACAGATATCAAGACCTATATCGGCAAACGCGCGCAGGCCGGTCGTGTCGCAATGCGCGGTTTCCCGCGGAATGGCCGGTTCGGCAATTACGAATAAACCGGCGGCGACCACGTGGGGACAGCCTTCGCCGGGCGCTTAGAAGTTAAGCGAGATATCCCGGTGTATCGAGAGGCAGCTGGCAACCTCGACCGCCTGGTCGCTGTTCAGTCGAGGTTGTGAGCGCAGTCCGATGGTGTCGCGTATCGCGGTCTCGAAGGTAACGAGCCCGGACAGCAGGTCTTTCGCAGCACTTTGGCGCCAGGCCAGTTCGGTTTCATACCGTTCGAGACCCTGAGCGAGCGATTGCCGGGCGCGTTCGATATTGGGTTCGCGCCGCGTCAGGTCGCGCCGCGCACGCGAGAACCGGGATTTTACGTGGCCAGCGCCGGATATTCCGTTGAACAGTTTCTCGGCGTCCCGGAAAGCAAGGACGGCTTCTTCGAGCGGCTTCGAGGCCAGCGTTGCTTGAAGCGCTTTGAGCTGGCCGCCGATTGCGGCTAGTGCATCGGCCCCCCGGATAATTTCAATCGTCTCGGCGACGGGCTCATATGCCTCGTCGACGGTGCGCCGATACTGAACGCGCGCCTTCTTTGCCGCATTCGACAGCGCGACATAGCGTTTGCGCTGTTCCTGCCAGTCCGCGGGCAGGGTGGCACGCAGGGTATCCGCCTGCCTGTTAAGCTCGGCGATGTCTGAGCGGATGGTTTGTATATCGGTATCGTCGCCGGTGCTGTCGCGCGTCGCCCGGCGAAGGTCGTCGTCCCGCTTTGCGGCCTGTGCGCCGATCCGGCGAATATCGGCTTCGATCCGTCGTGCGCGGTGATGGATGGGCGCGTATTCGGGTGTATAGGCGTCCACGGCGGCGTCTGCTTTCTTAACGTCTTCGACGCGGGCAAAGGTGTCGGCGGCGCTCTTGAAACCGCGTTGCAGTTTGTCCCGCTGCCTGTCGGGCAGGACACTGACGTCGAGCGCCTTGCCTGCGGCGATCGCGCTGCGAAGCCTGTCCCCGTGCAGGGCGTATTGTTCGAACAGCATGTCTTCGATGCACAACGAGAGCCGCGGGTTTTTCGGCGGCGGCGCGGTCTCGGAGGTCAGATAGACCCGGTTGGGAAGATAGTTCACTAGGGATGGCCACAGGCCGACGATCGCAAGGCCGGCCAATTGCAGCAGAATAAACGGCACGACGCCTGCATACATCTTGATCGTTTTGACCGATGGCGGCGCGACACC
Organism: uncultured Rhodospirillaceae bacterium; assembly: GCA_963977005.1. Taxonomy (GTDB): domain Bacteria; phylum Pseudomonadota; class Alphaproteobacteria; order MPNO01; family UBA830; genus CAXBCP01. Next base: position 2,848 of record CAXBMQ010000047.1, on the reverse strand, counting down.
GCGCAGATAGAACAGCGCAAACCCGAACGGTGGCGTGAGGAACGACGTCTGCATGTTCACGCCGATCATGACGCCCAACCACACGGCGGTGATGTTGGCGGTGGTATCCGCCAGCAGGATCGGGGCGATGATCGGCACGACAACGACGGCGATTTCGATGAAGTCGAGAAAGAAGCCGAGTATGAATATGACGGCCATCACCACGATAAACTTCGTGATGAATCCGCCTGGCAGGCCCTGCAGAAAATCGCGGACGATGTCTTCGCCGCCGAACGCGCGGAAGGCCGCGGTCAGCATCGCCGCACCGAGCAGGATGATAAAGACCAGCGAGGTTGTTTTCGCCGTTTCCACCATAACGCCGGTCAGCGTGTCGTCGACCTTGTAGGCGCGCCAGAAGCTCCAGCAGACGGCAATGAGCAGACCGACGACCGCGACCGCTGCCAGCAGCACGCCGATCCACTCGCCCTGTGTCCGCGTGTTCTTGATGTTGATATCGTAGATGTTGACCAGAATGAGAATCGCGCCGATCGAGGCGAGAGCGAGCATCGCCGGCAGATAGGCGCCCTTTTTGCCGTCCATCAGCCGGTAGCCCGCCATGATCGCAGCGCCGATCGCGCCGATGGCGCCGGCCTGGTTCACGGTCGCGACGCCCATGATGATCGAGCCCAGCACGGCGAATATCAGGGCCAGCGGCGGTACCAGCGCCAGTGTCACCTTGATCAGGAACTGGGCGTCGTACTTGCTTTCGAACCGCACCGGCGGTGCCATTTTCGGCCGTACCAGCGCGACGACCAGGATATACGTCATGTACAGCAGCACGAGGATCATGCCGGGGATCAGCGCACCCAGGAACATGTCCCCGGCGCTGGTCGATGTCAGTCCGAATTCCGACGGCATCGAGAACTGACCCGTGGCCTGTTTGTAATCGACCTGTCGAAGCGTGCTCGCCTGGTCGGTGGCGCTGGACAGTTGATCCGCCAGAATGATCAGGACGATAGACGGCGGGATGATCTGTCCCAGGGTGCCGGAGGCGGCGATCGTGCCGGTCGCCAGGGACTGCGAGTAGTTCGCGCGCAGCATCACCGGCAGCGAAATGAGCCCCATCGCAACGACGGTTGCGCCGACGATACCGGTGGTCGCTGCAAGCAGTGCGCCGACGAACACGACGGCGATGCCGAGGCCGCCCGGAATCGGGCCGAACAACTGCGCCATCGTGACGAGGAGGTCTTCGGCCACCTTCGAGCGCTCGAGCATGATGCCCATGAAGATAAATAGCGGGATCGCAATCAGCGTATCGCGCTCGGGTTCCCAATAGACGCCGCGGAAATTCGTGACACCTGCATCCAGCCATTGGCGCGGCCCGCCATGAAGAAAATAGGCGTCGGCATTGTCGGCGAACAGATATCCGCAGAGTGCCGCGAGTGCGATTGATATGATCGCGGAGCCGGGCAGGGCGAATGCGACCGGGTAGCCCGAAGCGAGTGCGACGGCCATGGTGATGACAAGGATCAGGAGAAAGATGACTTCCATAATATCTCTTTGCTTTCTCCGGCGGGTCTACGGCGCGCCGTGCGACGCCCCGGTGGGGCGCGCATCCGGGGCACGGGTAAGGATGGCAGCGTTCCGCAGCATGTATCCCAGGAACACCATCAGCATGGACAGCGCATAGACGAGCAGAAACCCTGCCATCATGTATTTGACGTAAAGGCCGTATCCGCTTTGCGTTACCTCGAAGCTCAGCAGCGGCGCGTTGATCAGGTTCGACTTGTCCCACATGCCGGATATCAGGATCACCCAGCACAGCGGTATCCCGAGAAACAGCGACCCCAGGGTGTTGGTCCAGGCTTTCTTGCGCTCGGCCATTCCGGCGTAAAGGATGTCGACCCGCACGTGGCCTTCTTCGATAAGGGTATAGGCACTTGCGAACAGGAACAGCGCCGCATACCAGAAGCGGACCAGGTCGCCCATGAATGCCTGTTCGTAGGAAAAGATGAAGCGCGCCAGCACGATCTGGAATTCCGCCAAGACGATCAGCAGGGCGAGCCAGGTGAACCCGAGCGACCGGCTGAACCACGCGATAACGAGCGATACCGCGACCAGCGGATAATGGACATACGTGCCGCGATAGATGGCGCGCCCGAGCTGGGTCGACAGGGCTTCCCCGACTAGGCCGGCAAGGGCGCCTTCGACCCGCAGAAACGAAATGACCATATCCGCCAGGCCCACCAGCAGGACGGTCCAGAACGCCGCGCGGGCGATGTAGGCGGCAATGGCGATGAGGAAGTCGGCGTCGGCCGTCATCGTCCGGTCGGTGCGGCGCAGGGTCAGGCCGATGACAAGCAGGACGGTCAGGGCATATGTGGCGAGTTGCACGAAGCCCAGGGTGACATCCGACGACGCAAGCGGTTGGCGCAGGGGCTCCGCGCCGAACCAGCCAAGGTGGGAGACGAGGCTGGTGATGCCGGGCCAGCCGTGCCAGAAAATCAGAAAGTTGTTGAGTGTAAAGACAAGCGCCACCATCGCGGTGGAGACCGCGACAATGCGCAGCAGACTGCTGACGGATGAACCGTTGCGTTCAGCCACTGAAGAAACGGATACCATCGACGATTGTCGTTCGGGGAAGTCTGAAGCCGGTTCGGATATCCGGGCCGGCGCGGAAGGCGGAGCCCGCGGGCCCCGCCTTCACATCAGTTTCCGGGTTCGATCAGACGCCGAGAACGCGGTTGCGCTGCTGGACGTATGCCTGGTCCGAAATCTTGGTCCAGGCGCCCAGTTCTTTACGCGCACCGACGAAGCTGTCGTGGATTTTCTTCGCGAGCGGGCTGTGGGCCTGCACGGTCTCGAAAAC
>CAXBMQ010000046.1:0-23199 GCA_963977005.1 uncultured Rhodospirillaceae bacterium | reverse complement strand
CTCCAGATATGTCGCAAGTCTATCGATTTTTAACCTTAACGGGCATTAACCACGAATCCGTCAGGGTGGGGCGGCACGAAACCGGCTGCGACACAACGGTTCCGGCCGAAATGATGCAAATCCCGTGCCATCGGCACCGCCCGAAACCGTTAAATATAAAATACATATAAATCAGCAGGTTAAATCGTCTATACAGGGATGTAATGCCGAGAACGGCTGCGGGGGCTTGGAAAGCACCGGCAAAACCGTAAATATTTGCGACACAAATCGAGGCGTCCGGTTTTCATCGGCACAAACCGTCACTAGTTTACGAAACAACGCCGCCAGAACTGATATACGGGACCAGATGACCGCAGAGACAGATAAACAGGGCGAAAAACCGGGTCCGCGCGGCGCCGGAACGAAATCGCCGATCCTGCTGGTCGAGGACACGTCGGTGCTGGCCAAAACCTATATCCAGTATCTTCGCAACGAACCCTATGACATCACCCATGTCGTGAATGGCCGGGATGCGATCGACCATCTGAAACGGCACGTGCCGCGGGCGATCCTGCTCGATCTGCAGTTGCCGGATATTTCGGGGATGGACGTGCTCGCCTATGTACGCGAACAGGAAATCCCCTGCCCGGTGATCATGATCACCGCCCATGGGTCGATCAATGTCGCTGTCGATGCAATGAAAGCCGGTGCGTTCGACTTTGTCGTCAAACCGTTCGCGGCCGAGCGGATTATCGTCACCCTCGGCAACGCGGTGGAGCGGCAAAAGCTTGAAGACCTCGTCGAATCCTACCGCGAAGAGATCGACCGTGACGGGTTCCACCAGATCATCGGCACGGCGCCGCCGATGCAGGCTGTCTACCGGATTATCGAGAACGCTGCAGACAGCAAGGCGTCGATATTCATCAAGGGAGAGAGCGGCACCGGCAAGGAAATAACCGCTGAGGCCATTCACCGTCAAAGCAAGCGCCGCAATAAGCCTTTCGTCGCTCTTAACTGTGCGGCGATCCCGAAGGACCTCATGGAGAGCGAGATATTCGGGCACGTAAAAGGCGCCTTCACAAGCGCGGTCAGCGACCGCGAAGGCGCTGCCGCCCAGGCAGATGGCGGCACGCTGTTTCTCGACGAGATCTGCGAGATGGATATCAATCTGCAGGCCAAGCTGTTGCGCTTCATCCAGACCGAAACATTCCAGAAAGTCGGCGGCTCGGCGCTCGAGCAGGTGGATGTCCGTTTTGTCTGTGCAACGAACCGCGACCCGTTCGCCGAAGTACAGAACGGAAACTTTCGCGAAGACCTGTATTATCGCCTGCATGTCATACCGATCGACCTGCCGCCCCTGCGCGAGCGCGGCGACGACATGCTTGAAATCGCGCGCCATTTCCTGACCCGCTACGCCCAGGAAGAAGGCAAGGCATTTACCGGTTTCACCGATGCCGCCGAAGAGATCATTCTCGCTTTCGACTGGCCGGGCAATGTGCGCGAGATGCAGAACGTCATGCGCCAGATTGTCGTGCTGAATGACGGCGAGCTTGTCGATCCGGATATGCTGCCACCGCCCCTGAACATGGATTCCCCGGCGCCGGAGACGATGCGCCCGTCGGCGCCTAAAACCGCCGCTACGGTCGATGCGGCAGAAACGCCTGCTGCCGATGCCGGTTCACAGACCGGGCCACCGCCGGCCGGCAATCAGGATATGGCGCATCTTGCGGGGAAAATCCGCCCCATGGCCGATATCGAGCGCGAGGTTATCGAATCCGCGATCGAGCAATGCGATGGCAATATCCGGAAAGCAGCGGCACTCCTGGGTATTTCCGCCCCGACGATCTACCGAAAAAAAGCGGTCTGGGACGAGGCCTGACGACGCGCGGCCCTTTCCGGTAAAACCGCTGTCGCGTTGCCCGGCGAGCGCTTTCCCGTTTCCGTAACAAACTGTGTCTTGATGCAATATGCATTTTGCAACCGGCGCGGGATATCGGCCACAACCAGCGCGGCACCTGTGTACTGGAACGCCTGTCGCTGCTTCTCATGGTTTTTTTTATCGCTATTTTTCAATTGGTTAAAACATGCCCAGACATCTTCCGGATGGCCAGCCGATAACTTGGCACAGTTTTTGCTTTACCTGTCTCATACCGAATACAAGGCCATCCGATGGCCCGTTCTAGAGGCAGCGAGACATGGAACCCGGAAACGAGCACCGAAAACAGGTACTACTGATCGACAATGACAGGTTCAGCCTGTCCGTCCTTCAGAGACTGGTCGAGGACCTCGGCTACGCGCCGCTTATCGGCTCAACCGCCGAAGCGGTTCAGAACCTGCTCGAGACTCAGACCGTCGAGGTTATCGTCTTCAATCAGGATCTCGAAGCCGAATGGGGGCTGTCACTGATCGAACAACTGCGCAGCTCGGGCACGACGGGGAATATTCCGGTGATCCTGTTGAGCCAGGCATCGGTGCGCTACTCCCCGAGGATGGAAAACACCGAAGGCGATCTCGTCTGTTTTCAGAAGCCCATCGCGATCGAGCCCTTCGTTCAGCATTTCCGACGGTTAATCGATAACAACGTCACACCTCTTCGATAGGAAATTCACAAACCCTTTCCGGCAGGCGGGCCGGCGCGAGGTTCGACAAGAGCCCCCCCTCCACAACGCCCCTCCAAATGGACTATCCTCTCCCCGATAACCCGGGGAGTTTTTTTTATGGCCGAACGCGTAACGGTAACGGCATCGGACGGACACGGTTTCGACGCATGGCGCAGCGATCCCGCAGGCGAGGTAAGAGGGGGTATCGTCTTCCTCCAGGCAATTTACGGTCTAACGACCCATCTCGGCGACGTCTGCGACCGGTTCGCCGGCGATGGGTATGCCGCAATGGCCCCCGCCCTGTATGACAGGACCGAACCCAACACCGTCTTCGACTACGATCAGGACGGTTTGCAGGGTGGCATGGCGTTTCGGGAAAACCTGGCGGAAGAAACGGTTTTGCTGGATGTCGCCGCCTGCGCCGACGCGCTGCGCCCGAGTGCCGGAAAAGTAGCCATTGCCGGCTTCTGCACAGGCGGCACGTGGGCCTGGGTTTCGGCATCCGCGCTCGACTTCGATGCAGCCGTGATCTTCTACGGAACCGACATCCCGGATTACCTGGACCGCCATGCCCGTTGCCCGGCCATGATGCATTACGGCGACCGCGACCACATCCTGTCGATAGAGACAGTCCGGCATATCGAAGCGAATTACCCGGAAGTCGAGTTTCATATCTACCCCGGTGCCGGACATGCATTCTTCAATCCGGAACAGGCCAGCTACAATGCCGCCGCGGCGCAGTCGGCCTATGAGCGCAGCATCGCATTTCTCGATCGGCAGTTTGGCGCGTGAACCGCGCGGGACGCCTCGTCGTCGCATCGCCGGAAACGGCGGACGGGCGCCTGTGCGTCGACATTTTCCGCAATGCCGAGGGTGCCTATGAATGGGACGAGTGGCGGCGCGAGCCAGAGGATCCTTCCGGCTGGCAGGCCACGGGCCGCGCGAGTGCCGGCACCTTCGAGACCGCGCAGGCCGCCCGCCAGGCCGCTGACCGGAGCGTGGAATGGCTAGCGCACCGCTGAGGTTAACCGCCGGACCGTTTGCGGGCTTCCATTCGGGCAATAAAACTGGTGCAGGCAACAATGATCAGTGCGCCGACAATCGTCCAGCCATCCGGGACTTCGCCGAATATCAACAGGCCGAAGGCCGCGGCGAAGATCAGGCGAATATACTCCGTCGGCCCGATAACGCTCGCTTCGCCGACCGCGAAGCCCCGGATGAATCCGATCATCCCGACCGCGGTCAGTATGCCGATGGCCAACGCCATCAGCCAGGACACCAGGTCCGGCGGCGTCTGCCAGAGCAAGATGGTCGGCGGCAGAAACACGGCAACGCCGCCAGCCTGATAGTAAAACAGTATCCGGTTCGGCGGCTCGGTCGTCGACATCATGCGGATCATCACATTGGCGACCGCAAATGTGCAGGCGGCGCCGATGGCGATCAACGCGACCGGATCTACGTCGCCGCCGGGGCGCACCATAATGACCACGCCGACAAATCCGGCAAACGTGGCGGTCCAACGCCCGCCGCTCACGACCTCGCGCAGCACGATCACCGCCACGATGGTCGTAAACAGGATCCGTGAAAACGCCAGCGCCGTCGCGTCGGCCAGCGGCAGATAGACGACGGACGTGTAAACCCCGACCTGCGCGATACAGGCAAGGATCAGTCGCGCCCCATGAATGCCGGGCCGGGATGTCTTGAGCCCGGCGGTGCCCATCCGCAGAAATACCGGCGCCATGATCAGAAAGCCGATCCCGTATCTGAAAAACGCCATCTGGAATGGCGACATTGACGTCCCCAGCGATTTGACGAACAAATCGTTGATCGAAAACGCCAGACTACCCATGACCAGCCACAGGATTCCGCGAACGTTGGGCGGCAATCCGAGCCAGCGTGTCTCGATAGCGCCGAACACGGCCATCAGTGCTTCAATCGCATACCGGCGAAACCGGGTACGGTTGTATTCATCTCAATATTCCCGCGGAAGTCACACGCGACCATACTGCCCCGGAAACCGGAGCGAAACCGCTGCAGACAGGCATTATTCCTTCGATATCGAAGGAATTGAGACTTTGTCCGGAATCTGTTTCAATCCGCATACGACAAAAATCGTTCCAATAACCAGATTGATATCGGAGGCACCATGTATTCCAAACGTCTTACTGCCGCAGCGCTTGCCGGGGTTCTCGTCTTTGGCGGCGCGACCGCCGCAACTGCGGAAACCGCGGCGGAATTCTACAAGGGAAAAACCCTGAAAATCGTTTTCGGCTTCGGCGTCGGCGGCACCTACGGCAAATATTCCCAGATTCTTGCCCAGTATCTGGCGCCATATACCGGCGCGGAAAAGGTCATCACGCAGTCCATGCCGGGCGCGGGCGGCATCAAATCGGCAAATTTCATGTACAATGTCGCCAAGCCTGACGGCCTGACCCTGTTCATGCCGCCGGATACGATTGTCATTTCCGAGCTGCTCCGGCCCAAGGCGGTCAAATACAAGTCGAACGATTTCCAGTGGCTCGGTACCGCGATCCAGAGCAACTCGATCATTGTTCTGCGTGCCGATGCCGGCATCGAAAAGGTATCGGACCTGAAATCCAAGCAGATCATCATGGGTTCAACCGGCAAGGGATCGCAGACTTTCCTGATGCCCAGCCTGGTCAACGGCGTGCTCGACGCGAAGTTCAAGATCGTCAGCGGCTACAAGGGCTCGCGCAAGACCCAGCTCGCGATGGAACAGAACGAAGTCCAGGGCGTCGCACTCACATGGCTGTCCTGGAAGTCGGCCAAGGAAAAATGGTTCACGGACGGTTTTGCCAAACCGGTCGTCCAGATTGGCGTTCAGAAAGAGCAGGATTTGCCCAATGTGCCGATGCTCGCGGACCTCGTCTCGGGCGAAGACAAGAAGATCGTGAACTTCATGGCGACCATGGGGCCGCTGGGACGTGGCCTGGTCGTGCCGAAAGGGACACCTAAAGACCGCGTCGAATTCCTGCGCGCCGCCTTTAACAAGACAGTCGCCGACCCGAACTTCATCGTGAATGCCGAGAAACGCAAACTCCGCGTTCAGGCGGCAACCGGCGCCCAGCTCCAGAAGATCGTCAACGATTCGCTGAAGGTCTCCGAAGACACGGTGAAACGCGCCCGGGCGATCATTTTCGGCAAGTCTTCCTAAACCGTTTCCGACGGATTAGTCTTCTCTGCCCCGGCCGTTCGCGGCCGGGGCGCTTTTTTATGGAGTTTCCCGGCCTATGCAGCGCGACCATCGGAACGTTCTTGTGCTCGGCACCTGCCAGATGCTGTTCGGCACCGGCCGCGGCCTTTTCATGGTCACGTCGCCGGCTGTCGCACTTGGGATCGCGCCGCACCTGGCGCTGGCGACCCTGCCGACCGCCCTGGTGGTCGTCGGCACCGCCCTGGCCGCCATGCCGGCATCGTTGTTCTCCCGCCGGGTGGGACGCAGAGCCGGGTTCCTGTGCGGCACCATCCTAGCCGGCGCCAGCGGCGCGGCATGTACGGCCGCGATTTTCCTCGAGAGTTTCTGGCTGCTTTCCCTGGGCGGTCTGTTATTCGGTTTTTTCGCCGGGTTCGCCCAGCTATACCGCTTCGCCGTCGCGGACGTCGCCTCCGAGGCTTTCAGGCCGCGCGCGATCTCGCTCGTACTGGCAGGCGGGGTGTTTGCCGGCCTCGCCGGTCCGCAGCTGGCGGACTGGGGCGAATTCCTGATCAAGGATCACCGGTTTACGGGCGGCTTTCTGTTCATGGTTGCCACGGCCCTCCTGGCGGCCCTGGCGTTGATATTTCTAAGCATCCCGAACCTGACCAAGAAACAGATGGCCGGCCCGCAGCGGCCGCTTCTGGAAATCATGAAACAGCCCGTCTTCATCGCAGCCGCGGTCTCGGCCACGGTGGCCCAGACGGTGATGAACTTCCTGATGACGGCAACACCCATCGCGATGATCCATATCTGCGGTCACAGCTTCGGATCGATGACCAGCGTCATCGGCTGGCACACGGTCGCCATGTTTGCGCCGGGCTTTTTCACCGGCAACCTGATCCGGAAATTCGGCGAAATCCGGATCATCACCATCGGCCTTGTCCTCGAAGGAGCCTGCATCGCCATCGCACTGGCCGGCATAGAGGTAATGAATTTCTGGCTTGCGATGTTCCTGCTCGGTATCGGCTGGAATTTCACGTTTACCGCCGCCACGAGTCTGATGACGACGGCCTACACCCCGGCGGAACGCGGCAAGACGCAGGGCATGATGAACCAGATCATCTACACAGTGGTCGCGATCGGATCGCTGTCGTCCGGCGCGTTCATCCATTTCTTCGGCTGGGACTGGGTTAATATCGGCGCGATCCCCCTTCTGCTCATCGCCGCGGCCGTCACCTTCTGGTATGCCGCAAGCCAACGGAACCCTGTGCAGGCCTGAACCGGTGGGGCGTTCGGCCGGAAAGCCGTTTACCGGCGATTGAGGCCCCTTTTCCCAGGGGTTCAGATCGCGACCGATGCAATCTGACTCCTTGCGCGTCAGCGAAAAATAGGGAACCCTGTTGGGGTACATGGACAGCTAGACGATGGACGGCAACACACCTGACCCGGCAACCGCGGGGACGGAGATCGGGAAATCCCCCGCCCGGCTGATGGCCCGGCGGGCGGTCGAGGGCCGCGGCACCTATGTCGACGATATAGCGCTCCCGAGGCTGGCCGACGTGGCCTATGTCCGCAGTCCCTACGCGCATGCAGAGATCGCCGGTATCGATGTCTCAGCCGCCGCCAAGGTTCCGGGCGTCATTGCGGTGGTGACGGGCGCGGAGATTGCCGCGCGCATGACGCCGTGGCTCGCCGTGATGGAAAACCAGCCAGCACTTAAAACCGTGCCGCAATATGCCCTCGCGGTCGACCGCGCCCGCTGGCAGGGCGAGCCCGTCTGCGCGGTGATTGCCGAAACCCGCGCCATCGCGGAAGACGCGGCCGAGCAGATTGCCGTCGACTGGCGCGAGCTTCCCGCCGTCACGGTTATGGAAACGGCGCTGCATGCCGACACGCCGGTCATTCATGCAGAGATTGGCGACAACAAGATGTACGAACGCGTGGTCGAAACCGGCGATGCGGAAGCGGGTTTTGCCGCCGCCGCGCATATCGTCGAACAGACATACGATTTCGGGCGTCACACCGGCGTGACGCTGGAACCGCGGGCCGTTATTTCGTCTTACGATCCGTCCGAGAAAAAACTGAGCATCTATTACGGCGGTCAGGCGCCGCACATGATCCAGACGCTCTATTCGAAGCATCTGGATATTCCGGAACGCGACATTCGGGTCCTTACCCAGGATTGCGGCGGCTCATACGGTATCAAAAGCCATCTCTACGGCGACGAATTTGCGACCGCCGTGCTGTCGATCATGCTCGGCCGGCCGATCCGCTGGCGCGCCGACCGGATCGAATCCTTTGTGTCCGACATCCACGCACGGCACCACCGGGTGCAGGCCAGAATGGGGCTCGATACGGACGGGCGCATCCTCGCCTTCGAAATCGACGATCTGGTCGGCGGCGGGCCGTTTTCAGCCTATCCGCGTACCAGCATCGTCGAGGGTAACCAGGTTCTCAACATCGCGGGTGGGCCCTATCGCGTCGGCGCGTTCCGCGGCAAGACCACCGTCGTATTCCAGAACAAGACGCCGGTTTCACAGTATCGTGCCGTCGGCCATCCCATGGGTATTGTGGCCTGCGACAGCCTGCTGGAAAAAGCCGCCGCCAAAACAGGCATCGACCGGCTGGAAATCCGGCGGCGTAACTTCATCCCCGATGACGGTTACCCGGCGAATTCGCCCGGCGGCGTGCCGTTGCACGATCTGTCGCATCAGGCCTGCCTGGCAAAGCTGGAAAAAACCATCGACCTCGACGCGCTGATGCGCGATCAGGCGGCGGCAAGGCAGCGCGGCGTCCATCGCGGGATAGGATTTGCGTCCTTCATCAAGGGGACGAACCCGGGCGCGCTGATTTACGGCCCGGCAAAGGTGCCGATTTCGGCCGTCGACGGGTGCACCATCCGGTTCGAGCCGGCCGGTGGCGTGACATGCCAGATCGGCGTGACCGAACAGGGCCAGGGCACGGAGACAATGGTCGCCCAGGTCGTCGCGACGGCGATCGGCATGCCGTTCGACGATATCCGCGTGATTACGGGCGACACGGACGTGATGCCCTATGGCGGCGGCACGTACGGATCGCGGGGTGCGGGGATCGGCGGCGAAGCTTCGTGGAAAGCCGGTCTGACCCTGCGCAACCAGCTACTCGAACTTGCCGGCGTCCTGCTGCAGACCGACCCTTCGATGCTCGATATCCGCGACGGCACCGTTATCGATTCCGATACAGGCAGCGAACGCATGACCCTCGCCGAGCTTGGCAATATCGCATTTCTGCGCTCCTACGAGCTGCCCGACGACTATCATCCGGTGCTGGTCGCCACCGAGCGTTTCCGTGTACGCGACTACATCTTCACCAACGCCGCACACGCCGCCTATGTTGAGGTCGATACGGATACCGGTTTTGTCAAAGTTCTGAATTACTGGCTTGTCGAAGACTGTGGACGGGTGATCAACCCGCAGCTCGTCGACGAACAGCAGCGCGGTTCCGTGGTGCACGGTCTTGGCGATGCGCTCTACGAACACTGCATTTATGACGATGCCGGCCAACTTCAGAATGCGACGATGGCCGATTACCTGGTGCCGATGTCATTCGAGATGCCCGACATCGTCGTCGAGCACGTCATTACCCCGACATCCAAAACAACACTGGGGGCAAAAGGCGCCGGCGAAAGCGGGATGGCGGGCGTCCCGCAGACGATTTTGAGCGCGGTAAACGATGCGATCAGGCCCGTCGGCGGCAACGACGTGACCGCCGTTCCGATCACGCCCGAAGACGTCCTGCACGCCCTGGGCAAGCTGTAGCGCCGCGGGGCCATGATCCGCGAAGCCCGGCCTTGCGTATCGTGACAGACAGAGTATGTCGTAGGGCATGCTAAAGGCCGTCCCGAAGGGACCCGTTGATGAGCAATACCGCGACCCGATTTTATACCGATATCCCCGTATTCGACGATTTTTCCCGGGTGGTCGATGACAGCGTCTACCGGCGTATGCCCGAGGACTGGTTTATCGGGCTGACCGATGTCGTCGGTTCAACGAAAGCGATAGAACGCGGCGGGTACAAATCGGTCAACATGGCGGGCGCGGCCGCAATTTCAGCGGTGATCAATGCTCTCGGCCATCAGGATTTTCCCTTCGTGTTCGGTGGCGACGGCGTGAGCTTCGCTGTACCGGGCGAATACCGCGAAAAAGCCGCCGACGCACTGGCGCGGACCGCACGCTGGGTCGAGGAAGAACTCGACCTGGCACTTCGTGCTGCCATGGTACCGGTGTCGGATATCCGGTCCGCCGGGCATGACGTACGCGTCGCACGTCTGGGCGCCTCGCCCGCGGTGGCCTTTGCGATGTTTTCCGGTCACGGCGTGGAATGGGCGGAAGCCGAAATGAAACGGGACCGGTTTGCGGTGGAGGTCGCCGCACCCGGCGCCCGCCCGGACCTGACCGGCCTGTCGTGCCGGTGGAAACCGGTCGACAACACCCTCGGGTGCATCCTGTCGCTGATCGTCGGCCCGGCCGACGGCGCGGATGCCGGTGCCTACGACCGTGTGGTCGGCCAGATTATCGGACTTTTCGACACGGGTGGACGCGGCGGCCATCCGATACCCGAACAGGGTCCGGATTTCGGCTGGCCGCCGAAAGGACTGGACCTCGAAGCCCGTGCCGCGGCGACCCGCGAGAACCGGCACAGGGAAAAATTCAAAATCGCGCTGATTTCGGCAATTGGCTGGGTCCTGTTCCGGACCGGCTGGAAAACCAAGAGCTTCGATCCGATTCATTACCGGCGCATGACCGGGCTCAACACGGATTTCCGCAAATTCGATGACGTCTTACGCATGACCGTGGACTGCGACACGCAGACCTTGGCCAAGGCAAAGGCCCTCCTGGAGACGGCCCGGGCCGACGGCACGATCCGCTATGGCATCTATGAACAGGACGCCGCGATCATGACCTGCATCGTACCCTCGATCGAAACCGACGATCACCTTCATTTCCTGGATGGCGCTTCCGGGGGCTACGCCCTCGCCGCCAAAATGATGAAAGCCGGCTAGGCGCTGCCTGCGCAGCGCCCGGCCGGGGTTTTCTCTAGACCTTCATCGGCAGGATATTCCAGGTCATTTTCGGCGGATAACCGGCCTCTATGAACAGACGGCCAACCGGGCAGCGGTCTTCGGACAGCTTCTTCAGGCGTTCGATTTTCTTTTCGCTTTCGTTGGTTTCGAGATCGATAATCAGCTCGGCTTCGCAGAAATGCATCACGCCGTTCGCGTTCCCTTCCAGACCCTCGATCAGGTCTGTCGTCGCCGAGCAATCGATATTGATATCGCCGTGTTCGAACCGCATGGCCTCAGCAACCTTGTGGATCTGGACCGTCTGGCAGGCCGCGAGGGAGGCCGCAAGGTGATACAGCGGTGCCGCACCGGTATTCGTCCCACCGCGCTCTTCCGGCTCATCCGTGACGATGGTGTGGCCTTCGCCCGTCGAGATTTCGCAGACCACGCCGCCCGCCTTGCAGGTGGAGCGAACCTCGCGGGCGCGTCTGCCAACCTGTTCCTTTTGCTTTACTTCAGCCATGGTCTTTATCTCCCTTTGAAAAACATTAGCCTATCCTATGCACTACCCCGCGCCGGACAAGAGAAAAGGCGGCCCGCAAGGACCGCCTTTAGCACAGCAGTTGTGAAAAATTCCGTCAGGCGCGAGCCGCTACGCCCGCTGACGCCGGCGCATCAGGCCGAGCCCAGCCAGGCCGAAGCCCAGGACGGCCAGAATACCGGGTTCCGCCACTTCGGTTGCACCTGCCCCGACGATGACCTGAATATCGACCCGCGATATCTCGTCACCCAGCCCGTCGCGGGCAAGGAGGTAGATGTCATACGTGCCGTCGACATTGGCATCGAACGGGAATGAGCCGTTATCGAAGAATTCCATGTTCCAGGAATTCTGTGCCAGATTGTTGGATCCGATCAGCGTCGCGTAGTTCGTACCATTCGACTCCACGCCGGCACCCTGGGCCGTTGTGTTGTCGCCGATAGAATGATCCGCGTCCGGGACATTGATCGGATCGAAGGTCTGAAAGTTCGTGCCGACGCCCGCATCGAAATCGATGCCGAGCTCGTAGCTCAAACCGTCAAGGAACAGGCCGGTCGAATTATCGTAATTCGTGTTGACCGACCATTCGAAATTCCACGTCGCCGTCGACGAAGATCCCGGCGCAAAGCCGAACCCGCCGACCGTAGGCTGGCCGGCGGCAAAGCTGTAGGTGCCATCGCCATTACTGTTAAACGTGTTCTCAGCGACGCCTGCGCCATTGAAACGGACCTTGCCCCGCAGGCCGAGCTCGACACCGCTGCTGCGGTCGACGGTGAACGCGCCGTTGGTGTTGCCGCTGCCGAATATCGTGTTGCTGGTCACATTCTGGTCGAAAGAAACGACGGCGTGTGCCGGGGCGGTCAAACCACCGATACTGAAAACGGCCGCTGCCGCAACAAGGCCGCCGATCCGGGAAAGTCTGCTACTCATAATTGTCATCCTATTATCACTACAGTGTTACGCCAGCCCTGTTATGGTTAATGCAAAACCCGTGCCAAACTTTCAGGCCAATCAGCGCAGCCGAGATATCGCCTATAAATCAGCACCTTATTCCAATACACGCGGAAACGGCGCTGTCGCTCGTTTGGCAAAGACGTAAATATATCCGACACCCCACCGGGGTCACTTCTTTACCGGGCGAACTGGTCCCGGGTCCGCAACACCCAGAACGACAGGCCGGATATCAACAGGATTCCGACACCGCCAATTGCATAAAACGCATACTCCAACCCGATAAGCTCGGCCAGCGCGCCCATGATGACCGGGAACAGCATCCCGCCGAACCGGTTGAACGAAATGCGTAGCGCGGCGGCCCGGCCCTGCAACCGCGGCGCGACGGCGCGCGAGGCAATCGACATCATCAGCGGCAGGTTCAGTCCCTGCCCAGCGCCCCGAACGCCGATCGCCAGCGCCAACAGGATCCATTCGCTGAACAAGGGCGTTGCCGCGACGCCGATAATGGCAGCGCCGACAGACAGGATGAGCAACCAGTAATCGGCAATCCGTCGGGTCAACGGCCCGATGCAAAGCGCCGCGAGGGCGGAAACGGCGTTCCCGATACCGATCAGCAAACCGATCGCACCCGCCGTGTACCCCAGTTCCGTGAGCCAGACGCCGTAGAACGACGCCTGCATGCCGGAACCTGTCTGGCGCATGAAAGTCGCGGCTATTACAAGCGCAATGGCCGGAATTAGGAGCAGCCGGAACGCCTCCCGGTAGTCCGACAGGCTCGGCAGCACGTCTTTCCGTTCCCCGCCGGTGTGGTCCCTGTCTGTCGGGGGACTGTCTGCCTGGGGACTGTCTGCCTGGGGACTGTCTGCCTGGGGACTGTCTGCCTGGAGACTGACGCGGTCACCGGAGACCGCTTCGGTCGGCGACCGGCTCGGCGCTTCCTGCGCCGCGCTGTCATGACGGGGCAGGAACATGGCGCCGATCGCACCGCACAGCGCCCAGGCGCCGAAACACAGGAACCCGCCGACCGGGCCGCCCGTCTCGTATGCGACGCCGATAAGCAATGGGCCGAAAAAACCACCGGTACGGGCCGATGCCGTCATCCGCCCGGCATAGACGGCATTTCCCTTCATCAGCGTGCCCACGGCGCTCTGGACACCGATCCAGTTCGTCGTCTCGCAGAACCCGATGACGATCTGGAACAGGATCGTCGCCCAGATGAAGGGAAAGAACGGTACAAGCGCTGTCGAACAGGCGCCAAGCACCCCCAGGACCATAATGACGCTGCGCGGACCGAACCTGTCGAGCAGGGCACCGCCATGGATGGACATGGTCACCGGCAACAGCTGCCGGCTGGCAATGATAATACCGACCATGAACAGCGATGCCTCAAGCTCGACCGCTGCCCATAACGGAACGACGACATGGCTGATCGGAAACAGATTGCCGGTAAAAAAGGCGGTGCCGTAGACGGGCCCCTGAATCCGCCACGAATAGGCATCCCGCGTCGGGGCCGCGCTCATCGCAAGCAGGCCTGCTGTGCGGCCGATCCCAATATCGTGCGCAACAAATCGTTCATGTTCTATTGTTTATCCGATAAACCTTGGAATCACACATTCCCAACCTGGAAGTTTTTCGATGACCGATGCCGCAAAAGCGCAAATTCTCTCGAATATCACCGTGCTCGACCTTACCCGTGCGCGCTCCGGCCCCACTGCTGTCCGTCAGTTGGCCGATTGGGGTGCCGACGTTATCAAGATAGAGACACCCGGCGCACCGGGGAGTGCCGATCTCGGCCGGCGCACCGGCGCAGACTTCCAGAATCTTCACCGTAACAAGAAATCGATGACACTGGATCTCAAATCGGAGGAAGGCCGCGCAATATTCTACAAGATGGCGGCGGAGGCGGATATCGTGGTGGAGAACATGCGCCCCGGGGTGAAAAAACGTCTCGGCGTCGATTACGAAACCCTGAAGAAAATCAATCCCCGTATCATTCTCGGCAGCATTTCAGGCTTTGGCCAGGACGGGCCCTATGCGGAACGCCCCTGTCTCGACCAGATCGCCCAGGGCATGGGCGGCCATATGATGGTCACGGGCGAGCCCGGTACGGGACCGATGCGGTCGGGTGCGGCGATCAGCGACATGACGGCCGGCATCCTGTGCGCCAACGGGATCACGCTCGCGCTGCTCGAACGCGAACGGTCGGGACAGGGCCAGTGGGTGCAGACGTCGTTGCTCGAGGCGATGATCTTTCTGCTGGATTTTCAGGCGGCAAGCTGGACGGTCGAAAGAAAGGTGCCTCCGCAGGCCGGAAACCATCACCCGTCGATCGCGCCGATGGGCGCATTCCGCACCAGTGACAGCTTTATCAATATCGCGCCGATGCCGGAAATGTGGGAGCGGTTCTGCAAGACCGCCGGACTGGACGCCCTTGTCGAAGATGCGCGCTTCGCCACCTTCGACGATCGCTACGAGAACCGTCCTGCGCTTATCGCGGAGATCGAAAAGGTGACAGTCACACAAACCAGCGCCTACTGGATCGATCTTCTGAACGATGCCCGCATTCCCTGCGGGCCGATCTACACGCTGGACGAGGTCTTTGCCGACCCCCAGATAAAGCATACCGGTATCGCGAAAAAGGTTTCGTCGGAAGAACTGGGCGACTTCGAGATCATCGCCCAGCCGGTTCACCTGACACGTACACCGAACCGGCATGACGCCGATGACGTCACCGCGGCGCCGGAATATGGCGAACACACAATCGATATATTGCAGCGCTACGGCTATTCGGACGAAGAGATCGGCGCATTCACGAAAGACGGCGTCGTTTAGGGGCCGACCGCCTCAATCGCCGTGGCCATCGCTCAGACGACCGTCCTATGTGCGGGAAACGTCAGGATAACGGTCGCGCCGGTTTCCTGATCGTCGGCAAAATCGATGCTGCCGCCATGAACTTCCATCAGCTTGCGGCTAATCGGTAGTCCAAGACCGATGCCCTCGGCGAACCTCATGCCCGCCGGGTCGAATTTTTCAAACGCAGCGAATGCCCGGTTCCGGATCTCATCATCCAGTCCCGGCCCCTGGTCCGATATACTGACGATCAGGTTCATGCGTTCGTTGACTATCGCACTTATCTCTACCGGCTTGCCGTCGGGCGAAAACGATATCGCGTTGTCGATGACGTGCGCCAAGACCTGTACGATGTACCGGGCATCGCAGCGCAATTCCGGCAAATGCGCCATTGGCGATACGTCCACCTGCCGATCGGCAGACGGGATCAGCGCGACCGCTTTTTCAATCAGATCGGGCAGCGGCACGACGCGGTCCTCGATCCCAAGCTCGCCGCGCTCCAGCCGGGTCCAATCAAGCATGCCGTCGATCAGGTCGAGCAGGTGGTCCCCCGCCTTACAGATGTCTTCGGCATAGAGCTTGTATTTCGGTGCAACGCCGTCGTCGGACGCGCCGGCAATCATTGTGCTGAACCCGATAACGGCATTCAGGGGGGTCCGCAATTCGTGGCTCAGCATCTGCAGAAACTGCTGCTTGGCGGATTGCGCATTCAGCAATTCGTCGCTGAGGTCGACTTTCTCGTTGACGGCCTCCTGGCGGTATTCGATTTCGTGGACGACCAGGGCGGCAAGGCTTTTCAGTATTTCGCATTCGCGCTCGGACAGCCCCGCGGGTCTCGGAGATGTGTCCGTGATGCAGAGTGTTCCCAGACGAAACCCCGAAGACAGCGTCAGCGGCGCTCCCGCATAGAACCGGATCGCCGCGGTCCCGGTGACAGCGGGGTCATTCGCGAACCGCACGTCTTCCGTTGCATCCGGTACGACCATAATCTCATCGCTCATGATCGCATGGGCGCAAAAACCGACGCCGCGCGGGAATTCCGCTATGGGAAACCCGATCTGCGACTTGAACCAGGTCCTGTCGCGGTCGACAAAGGTAATCAGGGCACCCGGTGCGTCGAAGGTCAGCGCCGTCAGCTGCGTGAGCCGGTCAAAGGCCTCTTCGGGCAAGCTATCGAGAATATCAAAACGATAGAGTTCCGCCAGTCTCGCCTGGTCGTTGATCGGTATCGGTGGTCGGCGCGAATGCGCCCGCGACGAAGCTGTCATTGCATACCCAAACTCACTATCCCCGGTCGTCATTATTCTCTCAGGTATCGAGACACTCTCGAAACAATCCGGGCGAAATTACAAACGCGGTGTCGCTGCCATCAGCGAGCCTCCCCAGCCGGTTACGCCGTAACCGGCTGCATAGACCTTGGATTAAATCACGTTTTAGTGATGGAGATAACCCGACAATAAAATGGGCCGATTCGGCGCCGGTAACAAACTTTCCATCAGTCAGCCGATGGCGATAGGCGGCCCGGCCTCCGGCACCAGCCCGACGTCCGCGCCTTTCGTCGAGTGCGGGGCCCATCGGTCGCACGTTGTCCGGCGTTGAGGCGCCCCGACGAACACACGACTTCCATATTCCGGATACCGGTATATGGAACCACGCCAGCATGGCTGCGCCATACAGCGTCTATAAAGCGGATGAGAAGGGAACCGGCACAGGCTTTTCAAGCATCACTGATGCCTTTCGCAAACTCGGTCCGCGCGGGCCAACAGCCTCGGCCGTGCACTCACCAATCGCCTCGATGCCCTGCCAGGCAGTGCGTACCCTCGGTTCTTCGCCTAATCGACCTTGCGGCTGAAGGCGTCACCGAGAAAATCGACCTTGGCCAGACCGGTGCCGGCATGACGGACGATGTCATATGCCGTCGTCGCATGAAACAGCACCTGAGGGATGGTGAAATGCAATAAAAGATCCTGACCGGAAAACGCCACGGGACCGACACGTATCTGGATTTCGGCACGGCGGGTCTCGCTGCCCTCCATCTGCTCGGGTTTGACACCGGCCATGAATTCGAGCGATGCCGCGATACGCGCCTGCATGCCGTTCATATTCGTATCGGTATCTCCCAGATCCGGCTGGTCGACCCGGGCAAACAGGGACACGGCCACAACCGAATGATGGCAGGCCATCTGCACCTGCTGCGCCAGTGTCATCATGTCGGGCGCAAGCGACATCTGTACCAGGTCGGTGACGTCGAGCCCCATGTCGGCATAGTGAACCACACCCTTGTCGAGGACGGCCGACATGCCCGAGAGCGTTTGCGTGAACAGCGGCACGGAGGCCTGGTACATGGAAAGCGGCATGGAGTTGATCCCCTTGTTTCTGAATAGCACCCGAACGGCGCGATTGATTGCTCGATAGCCGAAATACCGGCTCAGGGCCGGTCATCCGAGCGCCCGTCGATCCGCGAAAGCGCACTTGGCCCGGCATCCCGAAATTAATTCCACGTTAACCATAAACGGCGCTGGCCGGTACAAGCGTTTGCGTCTAATTTTCGCCCAGCCAATTGTTTCAATGTATTGCAAACACGTCAACGACCACTCGGGCAGTCCTCAAGACCGCCGAAAAACCGGAGAACCGACGTGAAGATTTCCCCCCGCATCACCGCCTTTGCTGCCGTCATGATCGCCTCAGGCCTGTTTGTTCAGGCACCCGCCTCTGCCGCCCCGGTCAGCATCACCGTCAACGGGGCATTCACCAATGCACCGAATTCGGTGACCGTCGGACCAAATGTTTTTTCCTCTTTTGTCGGCCTGAACTTCATTTCAACGTTCAGCTACAACACGACGGGATCGACGATAAACAATGAATTCGCCAGCCCCGCCGAAGGTGGCAGCGGAGAGGAACTCGGGACCGAATTCACCGGCGGTTCCGCAACCCCCCTGATCCCGGCGCTTCCCGTTACACCGCCAGATACCAACACCTATACCAGCCCGACCCTGATCGCCGAGCAGGAGAACAACGTCACCCGCACGGCCGCCGAACTGCTAAATCTTCTGCCCGGGGGAACCTTCGATTTCTTCTCCGTCAATGGCTGGCAGCCGGGATCGACCTTCAGCGGCGGCTCGACGATTACCGGCGACGGTGATGCCATCGACGCGGTCAACTTCGGTCTGACATTCATCGATGTCGATGCCACAATGATCGGCGGCCCGCTGACCCCGGGCGATCTGATGCCGGAAACACTCGATATCAGCCTTGTCGATTACGTCTTCGTTGCCGTCGAGGAATTCGAGAACTCGGAACTGGTCGGTTATGCCTATCAGTTCGGCACCATCGCCGAAGGCGGCACCTTCAACAATTTCACCATCGTTTCCGTCGCATCGGAAGTGTCAGAACCGGGCATGGCGGCGATACTCGCCCTCGGACTCGCCGGCCTGGGACTTATCCGGCACAGGAAACGCGCGACCGCCTAATCCTGCATCGCCCGCCAGACTCATTTTCGCTTTCCCTTACCACTTACCTAACGTTGAACACAATTGTCTATCACCCCTTTAAAGGGGGCACCATCCGTATTATAGTCGCCATCCTCAATCGCTTCGCATCCATTTTTATCCAGGCAATCCCGATGTTTAAGAAAAGCTCCATCGTGGCAACCCTTGTCATCCTATCTGCGTCCACTCAGGCGCTGGCCGCAGACCGTATGGCCGCAACAGATGTCGCTAAGATTATCGCGGGCTCAACGCTGGAGGGCGCGACAGCAAGCGGCGTCGGATATGTAACCAGATTTGCGGCAGATGGCGGGATTACTGTCGAGACCCAAGGGTACGGAGATGATTCGGGAAAATGGTGGGTCACGAAGGACCATTATCTCTGCATGAAATATAATAATTTCTATAATGGCGTGGAACGTTGTGTCTGGTTTCAGGCAACCGATAGCGGCGCCGGGTTCAAGGCGTTCATTCAAGGCACGAATGAACCGACGTACTTTGATCTGAAAAAATAGCCGTCAGTTCGTGATCGCCCGCCAGACGCGCTCCGGCGTCGCGGGCATCTCTATATGGGTGACGCCGAATTCCGACAGCGCATCGATGACCGCATTGGTGACCGCGGGCAACGCACCGACGGCGCCGGCCTCCCCCGCCCCCTTGACGCCGAGCGGATTGGTTTTTGTCGGCACGCCGTTGCTCTTTACCTCGATCATCGGAAAATCATCCGCCCGCGGCAGGCAGTAATCCATGAAGGATGACGTTATATTCTGGCCGCTTTCCGGATCGTAGCGCATGTCCTCCATCAGCGCCTGGCCGAGCCCCTGCCCGACCCCGCCGTGAATCTGCCCCTTGAGCAGCATCGGGTTCATGATCGTCCCCACATCGTCGACCACGCAATAGCCGACCACCTCGACAACTCCGGTCTCGCGGTCGATCTCAACCTCGACCACATGGCAGCCATTCGGATAGTTCTGCTCGGTCGCCGTATAGACCGCCTGCGCCGTCAGCCCCGGTTCCATCCCCGCCGGCAGACTGGCGGGACTTGCCGCCGCCTTCGCCACCTCGGCGATGGTGACCTGCCGGTCCGTGCCGGCGATCGCGAACACGCCCTCGCTGAATTCTATATCGTCCACGGCGGCTTCCATCAGATGGGCGGCGATTTTCGTCGCCTTTTCGATGATCTTGTCGGATGCCATCAGCAGCGCCGACCCGCCAATGGTCGCCGAGCGCGATCCGCCGGTACCCTGTCCGAACGGCACGATATCCGTGTCGCCCTGGCCGTAATGCACATCATCGAAGGCAAGGCCGAGCCGGTCGCAGACAAGCTGCTTGAAGACCGTTTCATGCCCCTGGCCGTGATTCGTCGCCCCCGACAGGACGGTTGCCGTGCCCGAGCGGTCGAAGCGGATCTCGCCGCCTTCGAACCCGGCCGCCGCCGCGCGCTCGATCGTATTGGATATGCCGATTCCGCGCAGCTTGCCGCGCGAACGGGAGTCCCGGCGGCGTTCCTCGAAACCGGCGTAATCCGCCATGTCGAGTGCCATATCCATGTTCTCCTCGAACGCGCCGCAATCGTATTCGAAGGTCAGCCCGGTCTTGAACGGCATGGCATCCGCCGGGATCGTGTTGCGGCGGCGCAGTTCGACAGGATCTATCCCCAGCTCGTCCGCCGCCAGGTCGACCAGCCGTTCGATCACGAAAGCCGCTTCCGGCCTGCCCGCGCCGCGATAGGGCCGGGTGATGGTCGTGTGGCTGAACACGGCCGTAACGTCAACGTGGATCGCCGGCGTCGTATAAACCCCGGCCAGCGTGCCGAGGTTGATGGTCAGCGGCCCGCCTGCGGCCTGCGTGACATAGGCGCCGATGTTACCGATCGTCTTCACCCGCATTCCAAGGAATTTGCCGTCTTTGTCGAGCGCCAGTTCGCCGACGGTGACGTTGTCGCGGCCCTGGGTATCCGACTGGAATGCCTCGGTCCGGTCCGACGTCCATTTCACCGGGCGGCCCGTCACCTTCGACGCCCACAGCACCAGTACGTTCTCGTTGTAGATCGACGACTTCATGCCGTAACTGCCGCCGATATCCCCCGACACGACGCGGATCTTGCTCTCGGGTACGCCGATCACTTTCGTCGCAAGGCTGGTGCGATACGGGTTCGCGTGCTGCAGGGTGGTATAGATCGTGTAACGGTCATCCGCGGCGTCATAGCTCGCCACGGCGGCGCGCGGCTCTATCGACGCCGGCGCGACGCGGTTGATGACGAATTTCTGCGCAACCACGTGATCGGCTGCCTCGAAGGCCGCATCGGCCGCCGCCCTGTCGCCCACCTGATGCACGAAGGCGATGTTGTCGGGGGCTTCATCCCACACCAGCGGGACACCGCCCGCGGGCGCAGACCCGGTATCCGTGACCGCCGGCAACGGTTCGTAGTCGACCTCGATCAGCTCGGCGGCGTCCTGCGCCAGGGCCCGGCTCTCGGCGACCACAAAGGCAACGCAGTCTCCGACGTAGCGCACCCGGTCCGATACCAGGGCGGGAAACGGCGGCGCATAGGCGGTTGTGCCGTCCCGCAGCTTTCGCGGCGGATCGCCCGGCACATCGCCCCAGCCGAGTTCTTTCCAATCCGCGCCGGTCAGCACCGCGATCACCCCCGGTGCGGCCTGTGCCGCGGAGATATCGATGTCGTTTATCTTCGCGTGCGCATGGGGCGAACGCAGGACATAGCCGTGCGCCATGCCCGGCAGCGAGCGGTCATCCGCAAAGCGCCCGCGTCCCCGCAGCAGGCGAGGATCTTCCGATCGCGGCACTGATTGTCCGAGCGCATATTGTCCCATGATTTATCCTGTTCGTTAGTTTGACGCTTCGGCTTCCTGAACGTATTGCGGATCGACGTAGCGGCGGCCCGCTTCGGTCATGTGGGCGAGGATGTCGGTATCGAGCTGGCCGTCGGGCACCGGGTCCGAATCCCAATGACCGTATTTATCGACACCCCGCACGAGGCAGGCAGTGCGCCGCCCGATGGTCGATTTTACGTGGGTCGGGATATAGAAGATACCGAGACCGATGCGGGCCCGATCCGTCACATTAGGGTCGGATCCGTGGACGATGCGCTCGTGATGGCACGAAAACTGTCCCGCCTTCAACGCCATGTATTGCGCATTGCCGTCGTCGATCCCCTCGATTGCCTGACCGCGGGCCAGCAGGTTGTCGTCGGCAAAGGTCTCAATGTGACTGTAGGCCCTGCCCCGGTGACTGCCGGGGATCACCCGCATACACCCCATGTCCGGCGTCGCATCGGTAAGCGCCAGCCAGACCGTGACAAGTTCGTTGGGATCTAGCCCGAAATAAGCCGAATCCTGATGCCACGAGACATAGTTTCCGTCGCCGCCCTTTTTCATCCAGAACCGCGACGCGAAGGCCAGAATGTCGGGGCCGATGAGGTCCTCGACCACATCGAGAATGCGATCGTTAAAGGACAGATCGTAGGAGCGCCGGAAACACAGATGCCCCTTCATATTGATATCGCCGGCCGAGAACCCCTGATCGCGCTCGAACGCCTGCAGTTCGGCACACATCCGGCCAGCTTCCGCCGGGTCGATCCCGTCGAGCGGCGCGAGATAGCCGTTATCGCGATAAAAGTCGATCTGGTCTTCGGTCAGTACCTTCGGCATCCCGTTCTCCCGCGCTGGTCACCGAAGTTTAGGACAGGGGTATGGCCGAGGGCAATGTCCGGGCCCCGGGCCTGGGAACAATTCTAATGTTGCAGGGGCAAACGCTCTGATTTCCGGACAGGGCGGACGCTTAGTGCGCCGCGGCCTTGGCGGGCGGCAACTCTCCCGGCGGGGGGTAGCGCACGGCGGTGCGGGAATCGACCTCGGCTTCGACGTCGATCTCGACACCGCCGGCGAATTCGAGCGTGACCGGCAGCGTGTCGCCCCGATTCAGATCTTCGGTCAGTTCTCGCAGTTCGATGCCGACGACGCCGGGCTCGAAGGTGTATTTTTCATGCGGTTCGACCGCAACCGGTCCGACCATGGTCGTACGCAGATAAGCGCCCAGCATCTTGAAGCGGACCAGTTGGCTGAAAGTGGCGACATCCGCTGCGCCACCGCGCAGGACAGCGGGCACATCGCCCTTGTTTTCGATCGTCAGAAAGACATGGGTCTTCTCACCCTTGCGGGCGGCCCGGGTCCAGACACCGCCGATGTGGATATCCTCGACCTTGGCCGCCGGCTGCTCCGGGCCTTTTTCCTTCTTGGCGGGCTTGCCAGCTGCAAAGCCTGCAGAAGCCGAAAACGCAACAAAGGCGATGGTAGCGGTGGTTAATGCAATTTTACGAAGTCGCAACAGAATGCCTCCCGAACTGTCGACAGGAGACCGTTTTGCCATAAATCGGTTTACAGGTGCCTAACCGGCATCACTTTTTTCCCAGGTTTTGCCGCTTGCCGCCGATACGGCCCGCCGCTTCGTAATTAGTCCCGGTATAAAGGGTCCAGGCTGTCCGCAAGCCGCATATACATCTGCCAGTCGTGACCGCCGAAAGGTTTGTTACCGCGCCGAGCCGCCATCTGGTCATAGGTATGGCGGGCAATGTC
>CAXBMQ010000045.1:0-23621 GCA_963977005.1 uncultured Rhodospirillaceae bacterium | reverse complement strand
TTCAGGGTCGCGGGCATGCAGATGGATGATCGCGGCCCCCGCCTCGGCCGCCCGGCGCAGGCAGTCGAGCGACGCCGAATGCACCGCCACCATCTGGGCCGCCAGCATCCCTTCGAGCGTGTCGCGCGGCGCGATATCGCACAGCGCCGAGACCGCGGCACAGACCCGGTCGGCCCGCGCCGGCGCGTCGCCGCCCGGGGCATCGAGCGCGGGCGGCATGGTCAGCGCGAAGGACAGGTCGTTCACCAACCAGTCATGGACCCGCGCATCGCCCGACCCGGTGGCACGCGCCAGCGTCGCGTCGCGGTCGGCGAGGCGGAGGACCCGGATATCGGCCGGGGTGCAAGGGGAGACGTCGGCGACGTCGTCCGGTGTTTCGCCGGATATATAAGTGGGGGTTTCAGTGGCGATTTCGGTGGCGATTTCGGTGGGGGCTTCGGCGAGGCTTTCGCCGGAACCGGGAGTCGCACAGCCGCAGGGTCCGGCCGCGCCCCCGCCTGCCCGTCCGGTGGCCGAACTGCTGGCAGAGCCCGTCGCAGCACCGGTCGTCGCACCGGTCGCCGAACCGGTAACCGTCTTGAACACATTTCCATACATCGCAAAATTCCTCTGTTGGATCCCGCCCGGACAACCCAAAAGGCCGCGCCCCGCCGTCAGGCGAGGCACGGTGCAAAAAGGCTGGTCCGCACGGTTGGAATTAGCTTAACATGATAAAGAACAAAACGCGAACATTGGGGATCGTTTTTTATGGCATGGCTTCGGAACGGGACGGGGAACACGGGCGGGGAGGATTGAATGGGCATGGAACCGCCGTTGATCAAACGGATATGAAGCCTTCCGCGACAGAAGCGGGATTTGACAAGCGACAATTGTCAGGATACATACTGGAATGATACGGAGTTTCCGGCACAGAGGATTGAAACGGCTGTACGAACGGGGCGACCGGCGCCGGCTAAACCCGGACCACATCGAAAAAATCGAGGTCATTCTGGCCGACCTCGATGCGACCGCTTCGATCGATCATATGAGGCGGCCGGGCTACCGCCTTCATCCTTTGAGCGGAGACAGGAAGGGCTTCCATGCGGTGGATGTATCCGGCAACTGGCGGATCGTCTTCCGCTTCGAAAACGGCGATGTTTTCGATATCGATCTGATCGATTATCACTAGACGAAAGGACCCTGCGATATGGCGATGAAAAAGCCACCGCACCCCGGCCGCAATGTGCGCCTGACATGCATAGAGCCGCTTCGTTTAAGTATCACCGATGCCGCAAAGCATCTTGGCGTATCGCGTCAGGCGCTGAACAACGTCGTCAACGAAAAGGCAGCCATCTCGCCGGAAATGGCGCTGCGGTTCGAGAAGATGGGCTGGGGCACCGCCGATGGCTGGCTGACCCTGCAGATGAATTACGACCTGGCGCAGGTCCGCGAGCGGGCCGCCGAGATTACCGTTGCCCCCGTGCCGGAAATGGGGTGAGCACCACGTGACACCGCAATTTTACACTGTCGCGAATTCGGGAACATCGGGCGGTCGAAGAACCTGTCCCAAGGCAGGAACGGACATCAATTCAGGATGATTTGCACCTCTGTCTCAGGAACAGGTAGCCTCATCGGGAATCCGATTCCTGCTGCCTCCCTCACACCTTCCAGCGCGCCCAATGCGGACGAATCAGACCCGCATCAGCCCTGTTCGCAAACGGTCACCGTCACTCGACGGGCTACCACTCGGTTCTTTTGTGGCTGCAGGTCGTTACTTGCGTTTTCAATTTCGTGAACCGTAAACAGGGCTTGCAGCTGCTCATTGCATTTTGGTCTTTCCAGCCAGCTCCGTCTTTTGTGTCGGTAGAAAGACACCATCCCTTGCCGCCGTCCCGCCCCCACCAGGCGATCTTTATTGTCTCGGATATATTACGGGCCAACACGGCCTGGTCGATAAAAAGCGCGTTATCCCCGTGGGCAATTACCCTGACTTCGTCAATACCTTTTACATCCTTATCTGCCGCGGGCTTGATAAAATACAACGCACCTTCACCAATCCCGAGGCCCTGATTGTCGTTAAAAATTGCTGCAAGGTGATTCTTTTTTGTATGCTTATCCTTGCAATCCGGCCACCCTGTATGGGATCCGACGAACTTCCCGTTCCTGAAAAATTCCACCGTAACGATATCTGTCGTCGATTCATCTTCGATCGACTTGTGATAGCAATCGAAGACGAATGCGTTCTGCCCG
Organism: uncultured Rhodospirillaceae bacterium; assembly: GCA_963977005.1. Taxonomy (GTDB): domain Bacteria; phylum Pseudomonadota; class Alphaproteobacteria; order MPNO01; family UBA830; genus CAXBCP01. The sequence continues at coordinate 21,392 of CAXBMQ010000045.1, read as the reverse complement.
CCGGCTTCGGACGGGGAACTCCATAACATTCCGCCGACGGCAAACGCAGCAATCGCGATTTTTGAGATTTTTGCTGATAGTTTCATTGTCGGGCTCCGGTTTCTCAATAAATAATCGATCTGACTTTTTGTCGATTCCGTTTATTTGCAGCTATAGGCTTTTTGGTCGCCCCTCACGAATTTTAGACAGGACTGGCAGCCGAAGCTCTGGTCGACATGGTTCTTCCATTCACCCTTGCCATCGGATTTATTGGTCGAAAGACACCACCCCTTGCCATTGTCTTTGCCGATGTAGGCTGCTTTATAATAACCCTGCCATTTTATTTCATCGATAAACAAAGCATCGCTACCCTGCGTTTTAACCTTTATATTGTCCACGGCTTTAACGTCCGCTGTGTTTCTGAACACTCCCCAGTATTCAGCATCGCTTGTGCTGCTGCAGGACAATTTATCTATTTTCGCATAAACGAGTTTGTCGCCGTCATAGAACTCAACCGCTATTTTGTCTTTTGTGCCGGTATCGCTCAGTTTGCTGTGATTGCAATCGATTTCAAATTTTAAGAGTTCACTCGCAAAAGCGGGCGTCGTATGTGCTGCCAATACGATAAACAGCGCCATGAAACTCGTATAAAAAACCCTAATCATATGCCCGATTCCCAGAGTTGAATGCACCTGTCGCCATAGTGGGCCATAATAAATATCCGAATGCAACCTAGTGGCGGGCAAATGAACGCAGCCTGAACGGCGACGGGAATTTAAGGTTTTCTATTTGTAAGAGATTTTGCAAGAGACGATGACAAATACGACACCTCGGAGTGTTCTGTCCGTGCCCGGCCCCAAGCAGCCCTGATCGGCCACGGCGTCCCGCAGCTATGCGATCAACGTCGGACCGGGCGTCGCGCGGCGACAGGCGCGCCCCGACTGGTCCAACCGCCCGGTGCCGTCGTATCCCTCCGGACAATCCCTTTCAGGAGGTTTCCCGTGCGCCCCTATCGCATACTGCTCGGCGGCATCGCCGCCCTTGTTCTTTTCTCCCCCGCCGCCCGGGCGGATATCGTCGTGCGCTTTACGGAGTCCGCGCCGAAGGACCGGTTCGTCGTGACCAACCGGACCGCCTGCGACATCGCCGCCGGGTCGATCACCCTCGATCTGGGCGGCTCGGCCGCGGGGCTGATCTTCGATACGGACCCGACCGGGCCGGGCGAAAACGTGGCCCAGCCGCTGGAACTGGCGCGCGCGGAGAATGTGGACGCGTCGTTTGCCGCCGTGCCCGACGGCGCGACGACGGCGGCGATCCGGTTCCGGCACTTCCGGCCCGGCGGCGAAATCGAGGTGACGGTGGATGTCGATGACAGCATCCGGTCGGGGCCGCGCGGGGTCCAGATGATCGCCGGCAGCGAGATCGCCGGGGCGCGGGTGATGCTTGTCAGCGGACCGGCGGCGCCGGAAGCGGGCGCCCGGCACAGCGCCACGTTCGACAGCGCAGGCAGGGCCCGTATCGAACTCGCCGACTGCCCGGGCAGCTGAGCGCCACCGCCCGCGCCCCGTTCTAGCTCGACCGGCGGGCTGCGCGTTCGATGGCCTTGTCGAGCTCGCCGGCCTTGACGGCGCGGATGACGGCGCGGAATGCCGCCGGCAGCTTTTTCAGGCCGCCGACCTCGATGGTCGTGCCCCGCCCGCCGAGATTGATCGCGATCTTGTTGTAGCGGACCTGCGCACAGATCCTGCCGTCGGGCTGCTTTTGCCACCACAGCCGCGGCCGCACCGTCGCCGCGCCGTGACCGCGTTTCCGGGTCAGTTCGAGCGGCTTGCCCTCGATCGCAAGATTGGCGAGTTCGATCTGCTCTTCGAGATTGGCGATCAGCTTGTTGCGTCTGAATTCCGGCGCGTCCTTGCCGTGTCTCGGCCGCGCCGGCGGGATGATGCGGCGCGAGATCGTCAGTTTGTCCAGGTGGCTCATGCGGCGTCCGTTCCCCGATATTCCCCAGGCTTCCGGTAGATATAACGGGCGAAAGTTTAGGCGGCGCCGGTGCCGTTGTCTAACGATCCGGGTTATCCGCGCCGCACGGCGCAAAGCGTTACCCGGTTTTGCGCTCCCCTCCATGCGCCGGCGCATGTGGCGATACCCGGTCAATATGTGCCATACTTTCCGGGCTAGCGAATAATGGCGTTCGGATAGCGACACCAAAAATCAATCAAATCCAAAAAATCCGGAGGAAACGATGATGCGTGGACTTAGACCGAAATGTGGACCGAACACGATAAAATCGCTTATTGCGCTGTCATGCGCCGCGGCAATGTCGGCCGGGACGCCGGCCCTCGCCGATGACGCGGCCGGGTTCTATGCGGGCAAGCAGGTCAAATTCGTCGTCGGCTATTCCCCGGGCGGCGGCTACGATACCTACACAAGGCTGCTGGCGAACCATCTCGGCAGGCACATCCCCGGCAACCCCAGCGTGATCGTCACCAACATGCCCGGCGGCGGCAGCCTCAAGGCCGCGAACTACACGTATAACGTGGCCCCCAAGGACGGGACCCATATCGGCGTGTTCTCCATCCCGGCGGCGGTCGAGCCGCTTCTGGGGCGCAAGAACGCCAAATACGACGCGCTGAGCTTCAACTGGATCGGCAACATGTATGTCGACACCCATAGCTGCGTCACCTGGCACGAAACCAGCATCAGGTCGCTGCAGGATGTCGTGGATTCGAAAGAGCCGATCGTGTTCGGCGCAACGTCGAAAGGCTCCTACGGCAACATGCATGCCCGGGTGCTGCAATCGATGGTCGGCGCAAACGTGAAGATCGTTCTCGGCTATCGGGGAATAAAGGGCGTGGGCAAGGCCCTGGAAGGCAGAGAGGTTGCCGCCGCCTGTGCGATGTCTGTCTCGACGCTCAGTTCCTCTTTCCGGTCGCAGGTCGAAAGCGGCAAGTTCCGTCCCTTCGTCCAGTTCGGCAAGGAAAACAAGCCGTTCTTCGGCAAGGCGTCGAACTTCTATTCGATGCTCAAATCGGACAAGCAGCGCACGGTCGCCGATTTCTTCTTCAGCCAGTCGGCCATCGCGCGGCCGTTCGCCCTGCCGCCCGGCGTGCCCGAAAACCGCGTCGCGGCTGTCAGGAACGCCTTCCTCGCCGCGACGAAGGATCCGGCCCTGCTGGCCGAGGCGGCGAAGATCGGCATCGGCATCGAACCCGAAGACCACGCGGCGGTCGAGGCGTCGCTGAAGACGCTCTACGCGACGCCGGCGGCGACATTGGCCGAGGTCAAGGAAATCATGGGACGCGAGTAGCGCCCCCGGTTCCGGCGGGTCAGACGGCGGTCCGGGCCGGGCCGCCGTTTTCCGTTCGGGGCCGCCCGAAACGAAACGGCGAAGGCCGATGGAGACCGAGATGGAACGACTGAAAACACTGATCGCGGGCGACGAGCTGATCGTCGCCCCCTGCGCGCTGAACCCGCTGATGGCGCGCACCGCCGCCGAGGTCGGCTTTCGCGCCGTCTATATGAGCGGCGGTTCGCTCGGCTGGCTCAACTGCGTCACCGAGGCGAATATCACCCTGCCCGAAATGGCGAACGTGGCGGTCGACATGCGGGCCGCGTGCAAGGTCCCCGTGGTGCTCGATGCCGGAGGCGGCTGGGGAGACCCGGTTCACATGCACCGGACCATCGCACTGACCGAGGCGGCGGGGTTCGATGCGATCGAGATCGAAGACCAGTTGCTGCCCCGGCGGGTGCATCATCACATCGGCGTGGAACACCTTATCGAGCCCGACCTCTTGTCCCTGAAAATCGCCGAGGCGGTTGCGGCGCGGACCGACCCCGACCTACTGATTATCGGCCGCACCAACGCCCTGCGCCTGACGGATATGGACGATGCCCTGCGCCGCGCAGAGGCCATGCACGAAGCGGGCGCCGACATGCTGTTCGTCCATACGCGGTCGCCGGACGACATGCGCGTCCTGGGCGAACGCCTGCCGGCACCGCTGATGATTTTCGCGCCCGAGGACGGCTATGTCGATTTCGAGCTGTCGCCGGAAGACATGGCATCGCTCGGCTTCCGGCTGGCGGCATCGTCAGGATCGGCCTTTGCCGCGATGTACAAGGCGTTCCGCCAGTCCTACGAGAGCCTGCTCAACCGGGAAATCGATCCGTTTCTGGGCAAGGGCGGCGCCGGCACGGCGATGCGCCAGGCCCGCCAGACCTGCGATCTCGACGGTCTTCTCGAAATCGAGAAGCGGACGATGGGCATCGAATAGCCGGTATCGGCGCGCGGGCCGCCCCCTTTACCCGCTTCGCGGCGCTTCGTGCCCCGATCGCCGGAAGCCGATATTCACCGCATTGCGAAATCCCCGAAGCATGGGCATTCGGCGCGCCGGGTGTCAGGTGTCAGGTGTCGGTGGCGCGTCTCAGTGTCGGCAGATTTTACACATCCGGGCGGCGGGCCTCCCCGGTTTCCGGTAAGCCATTGTCATCCCTAAGGAATCGAAACTGGCACGGGTTTTGCTTCGTGTACGGGCATCTACGTTGCCGGGTTGAAAATCAGGGGGAATCCTATGACAGGCATAAAAATTACGTCCGTAAAATCGGCGATGGCCGCATTGGCGCTTGCCGGGGCGGCTTTCTGCCTGCCGGTCTCAACCGCGAACGCGACCGTTCTGGACATGGAAGGATTTGCGCCGCCGGCAAACCCCACGACCGAATCCACGTCGCGGAACATGAACGGCTTCAACCTCTTTACCGGCCACGCGCACTATATCGACAGCGCGCACGCGTCTGTCGGCCCAAGCTGGCCGGATAACGGGACGGACTTCCTGCTCCACGATAACAGCAGCCCGATGATACTGACCAAGATCGGGGGCGGCGCCTTTTCGATCCAGTCCTTCGACGCCTCCGAGAGGCATGTCAGCTTTGCCAGCGGCGAAACCATCAATGTTTCGGCCATGCTGTCCGGCGGCGGCATCATCAGCACGGTGTTCACCCTGGACAATACCTTCGGCTTCGAAACGCTCACCTTCGACGCCAGCTGGACAAACCTTGCGTCGGTGAGCTTCCAGAACGCGAGCGGCCGTATTGCCTACGACAATATCGTCGTCGATGCGTCGACGGTCGTTTCGGCGCCGGGTCCGCTCGCCATTCTCGGCCTCGGGATTCTCGGTCTCGGCCTGGCGCGGCGCAACCGCACCGCCTGACGCCGGCACCCCTTCAGGCCCTCAGCCCCTGACCTTCCCCTGGAAGATCAGGTGCCACGGGTCGGGCACTTCGCCCAGCGGGTATTCGATCAGGGTCGGGCCGGGCGTCGCGAAGCCCTCGTTGATGGCGCGTTCCAGTTCGGCGGGTGATTTCACCCGGAAGCCCTGGATGCCGAAGGCGTCGGCGAGCTTCATGAAGTCCGGGTTCTTCAGCTCGACCGCCAGTTCCTTGCCGTCGAACATCTGCTGCTGGAAGCGTTTGACGTTGCCGAACGCGCCGTCGTTGAACACCACCAGCACGATGTCGATGCCGTGCTGCGCCGCGGTCGCCAGTTCCTGCACGTTGAACATGAACCCGCCATCGCCCGAAATCGCGAGCACCTTGGCGTCCGGCATGCCGACCTTGGCGCCCATGGCGGTGGGCGACGCATAGCCGAGCGTGCCCTGATAGCCGGGGTTGATATAGGTGCGCGGCCGGTAGACCGGGAACGCCATGCGCGCGACATAGCCGGGCTGGGTCAGTTCCTCGACGAAGATGCCGTCTTCCGGCAGGGCGCGGCGGATGGCGGACAATATCGGCACCTGCGGGTCGAGCCTGTCGAATTCCGCCTGCAGGTCCGCCTTCAGCGCCGCCATCTCGTCCGTACGGTCGGCGCGTTTCCGGTTATGGCCGGGCACCGCATCGCAGAGCGCGGCGAGGCCGAGCGCGGCATCGGCCTGCACGGCGACATCGGGGGTCTGGCTGCGGGTCATTTCTTCGGCATCGATATCGAGGCGGATGAATTGCAGCCCGTCATCGGTGCCCCAGGCGGGCACCATCGGCACCAGCCTTGTGCCGATTCCGAGCACCACGTCGGCGTCTTTCCACAGCTTGTGGCCGTGCGGCTGGGTGAGCGCCAGCGGATGGCGCGAATCGATCGCGCCCAGCGCGCCGCGCGACATCACCACCGGGGCCTGCAGCAATTCGGCCAGTTCCTTCAATTCAGCACCGGCATCGACCGCGCCGCCGCCGGCGAAGATCAGCGGGTTTTTCGCCTCGCCCAGCAGTTTCGCGGCGGCGGCGATGCGGTCGGGATCGGGCATCATCCGGTCGTAGGCTTCCGGCGGGTCGACCGGCGTGACGTCGCCGGCGGCCTTCATGATGTCCATCGCCATTTCCACATGGACCGGGCGCGGCCTGCCGGTGTGGAGATGGCGGAACGCCTCGGCGATGGTCGGGTGCGCGTCGCCCGGTGTGTCCATCCGCGCGGCGAACTTGGTCAGGCCGCGCGCGATGGCGAGCTGGTCGGGCAGCTCGTGCAGCTGGCCGGTGTCCCGGCCGATCATCGCCGACGGAATCTGGCCGACCACGCACATCATCTTCGCGTTCAGCGCGTAACCGGTGGAGATCGCGGCCGAGGCGTTGAGCAGCCCCGGCCCCGGCACGACGATGGCGGTGCCGACCCTGCCCGTCGCCTGGGCGTAGCCGAGCGCCATGTAGCCCGCCCCCTGTTCGTGGCGGGTATGAACGACGCGGATCCGGTTCTGCGCATCGTGCAGCGCGGCGAAAAGCGGGTCGAGCTGGACGCCCGGAATCCCGAACGCGGTGTCGACGCCGTTGCGCACCAGCGAATCCACGATGGCTTCGCCGCCGGTCATTTTTTTCGGGCTGCTTTTACCGGGGCCGCTCATGCCGTATCTCCCTCGAAGAGTTCCACTTTCATCGGCGTGCCGCGATAGAACGGGCAGTTGGACAGCGCGACCACGCAGTCCATCAGCGCCTCGAATTCGATATAGTCGCCCGGCTTCGACACGCCGTCTTCCAGCACCCACCAGCCATGGGCGCAGTCATGATGGAAATTCATGAACAGGTCGATGGTGTCGGGGATGTCTTCAGGCAGCAGGCCCCACGGGGCGACCGCCCCGGCGATGATCTCGTGGCAGCCGTCCTTGCCGGGCTCGCCCATCGCGGCATAGAGATGGCGGTTGCACATGCGCCCGTGGACGTCGTGCATGCCCTTCACCTCCGCCGTGTCGGCGACAATCCGCATCATCTCGCCATTGATGGTCGAGACCAGCAGATCGCCCTCGAACAGGCGGTCGCGCGGGTGGAACCCGTCCGGCCCGCCCAGCCGCTCGGTGCCGGCGCGGGTGCGCGAATAGGACGTCGACAGCTTTTCGCGCAGGTTATGTTCGTTGAACACGGCCATGTCGACGACCTGCAGGCCCTCGAGATCGGTCACCCGCAGGCGCTGGCCGGTTTTGACGATTTCGGCCCACCCGGTCGCGGGGGCCATCACGGTTTCATAGAACGGTTTCATCCCGGTCACGTTCGTTGTTATGCTTTATAACAGGATAGCATATTCTGGTACCGTCCCGCGCAGCGGGAAAATGAACGAAACGAGGGAGAGAAAAATGCCCGTTGCCGACGTAAAGCGCGAACTGCCGTCGAACCGGATGATTTTCGATGCGCGCCGCGACCCGGCGAAATACACGAACTTCGCCGACAACTATGAGACCCTGATGGAGGAATACGGCCTGTCGGAGGAAGAACGCCAGGCGTTCCGCGATATCGACATCAAGCGGCTCGGCGAGCTGGGCGTGCACCCCTATTTCCTGCCGCAGGTCTCGCGGCTGTTTCACGGCGGCGCCTATAACCACAACAATTCACCCTCGGCGCAGGCCTACGGCAAGAGCGTCGTCGAAGGAAAAGGGAAAACCCGCTGATGGCCGATCTTGTATTCGCCACCGGACTGAGCCACGCGCCGGGCCTGACCGGCTGGCTCGACCAGGCGCCGGAGAACGAACAGATTAGCCTGACCGAGGGCTTCAACAGGCTGGGCGAATTGCTGCGCGCATCGAAGCCCGACGTGATTATCGGCATCGCCAACGACCACGTGCTGAACATGCCGCTGCACGACCTGCACGATTTCTGCGTCGGCACGGCGGAAAGCTGGACCGGCCCGGCCGAATGGTTCCGGGACTGGGTGAACGTCGAGCCCTATACGGTACAGGGCGCATCGTCGATCGCGCGCAAGCTGTTCGAGGGGCTGAGCGCGCGCGGCTTCGATGCGACCAGCAAGACCGACCTGCTGTTCGACGACAACTGGTCGGTGCCGCTGAAATACCTGACGCCGGATTACGATATCCCGCTGGTGCCGATCCACATGAACTGCGTGGTCCCGCCGGTGCCGTCGCCGCAGCACTGCTACGCCTTCGGCCTGGCGGTGAAGGAAATTATAGAGAACGACCTGCCCGACGGCCTGCGCGTCGCGTTCATGGGCACGGGGGGCCTCAGCCACGATCCGGGCGGCCCGAAATATTTCGACGTCGACGAGGAATTCGACCGCTGGTTCCTGGCATTGCTGGAAGAGGGCGATCCCGAGAAGGTGCTGCGCGAATGCACCATGGAGAAAATGGTCGCGGCGGGCGACGGCGGCACGTCGGAACTGATCGCCTGGATCGCCGCCATGGGGGCGGTCGGCACCCGGCCGGCAAAGACGATCTGCTACGAGCCGTCGGTCGCGCTGCGCTGCGGGATGGGCTGCGTGTACTGGGAAATGGACAAGGAGACGGCGAATGTCTGATGCAACGATCGGTTCACTGGCCGACGGCCATCCCGGCCTGCTCAACGGGCTGGACGAGATTCTCGACCCGGCGCACACGGCGCTTGTGGTCGTCGACATGCAGAACGATTTCTGCGCCGAGAACGGCTATATCCACAACGCCCAGGGCGTCGACATGAGCGCCAACAAGCCGCTGGCGGCGCGCATCGGCAAGCTGGTCGAGGCGGCACGCGATGTCGGCGCGATGGTGGTGTGGATCCGGGCGATCTACGACCACGAGATACTGCCCGCCCCGATGCTGACCAAGATGCTGGCAAAGGGCAAAGGGGCGGTGTGCTGCGCATCCGGCTCCTGGGGGGCGGATTTCTACGAGATCGGGCCGATCGACGGCGAACAGGTCGTCGAAAAGCGCTGTTATTCGGCGTTCCACAACACCCAGATGGATGACATCCTGCGCCGCCGCGGCATCAAGTCCCTGGTGATGACCGGCGTGGCGACGAACGTGTGCGTGGAATCCACCCTGCGCGAGGCGTTTTTCCACGGCTATTACATCGCCATGCCGCCGGACTGCGTGGGTTCCGCCAACGCCTATCTGCACGAAGCATCGATCAAGTCGGTCGAACAGATCTTCGGCTATATCCCGGAGTCCGACGAGGTGATGGGGATCTGGGCCGGCAAGGCGGGCGCGGCGGCAGCGGCGGAGTGAGCGAGGTTGAACGCTCGTCTTCCGCTAAATTGGAGCTCTCAGAGAAAGAATTTACGACTATCATTCACCGAGAGATAATTGCGGACGATCCCTCAGTTCGTAGTCAGTTCATAGCGCTATTCGAATCAAGACTGGATCAATTTGCTGCCGATATGGCAAATGCGATTTCAGCTTGGGCTAAGCTTCATGAATTGGCGACCGTCAAAAATGATAGGGAAAATTTAGAATGGGTCGCCGCTCTTGCCCATACAGCAATAGACCTACACATCCAGTCGATGAAGCTCTTAGTCTCGGGACATATCGTCGCCTCGGGTAATTTGTTCCGACAGGTGATCGAGACGATTTCTCTGACTCTTCTGTGTTCTAACAAAAGCACAGGAGTTTTATTAAAATTCCTCGACGACAAATACTCCTCGACCAAAGCGGTGGGTCAGGTTGCTCGAGATTGGAAAAAACTCTCTCTAAACAAAGATGCAGCTAATGCTCTTAAAGAGGGACGCAAGTTTTATGATCTTTATAGCCACCCCACCAAGTTGACCATCGCCGCATTCCTCAACTTTTCGAATGTCATCCATTATGTGGGGGCTTCGTTTGACGAGGAAAAAACTCAAGAATATGAGAAAGAATTTTCTGGGCGATGTAGCTTAGGGTCTCAGTTTGAGAACTTTATCGCGGCGGTAATTCAGAACACCGAGCGTAAATGATACTACCTTAGCGCCCTTCCTACGCCACCAGATACTCCTCGCTCAGCCTCTCCCATTCGAACAATACCTTTCGATAAGTTCGCAAACAGATTTCGCGTTCGTTTCCCCGGAATGGAACATCCGAAATCGCAAACGACCTGCTCCGCAAGATATCGAGAATGCGCATATCCTCGGGCGCAAAATCCGGGAGAGACTCTTTCAGCACCCATAGACCAATCCTCGCGGTATCGGCGGAAAGGCTGGGGACTTCGCTGAAATACGGGTAGATAATCCGCGTCCCGCCACTCCCTACTCCCAATGCAAGCAAGTTTTGAACCTTCACGACGGCATTGAGTTCTGAAATCTCGAAACGGGAATTGACACTCATTTGCAAGAATTCGAATGGCTCGTTGCGCCACCTTCTCTTGTTTTCCCACCAGTCAAGGAACCCTGTTTTCAAGAGAGGGTATAATCTGGCTCGCTTATCGTTCCTGCCGACCCTGAAAGCAGTTTGGTCGTTCAGATTTGTGCCTTCAGAGACGTATTTCTTCGCATCGGCCCAAAATGGCCCATAGAAATCCTGGCCCCCGGTATTAAGGCCCTGTTTCCGCCTAATCTCTTGGCGAATTTCCTCACGAAGAAGCGATTGGCGCTTGTTTGCAGGTGCATCGAAAAGCTGCAACAGCTTTCGAAGATGTATTTCATCGACAGACATAGAATTTCTCCGCACAGTTCACGTTCATGAGATGTTCTTTTTCATTAAACCGAACTTAAATCGAATCGGGAGTCTTTTATTTCTTTCTTCTTGTCGCCGCCGCGGCGGCGGAATAGCGGGCGCCACCCGGCGACATTTACCTTGTCTTAACCATAACGATTTGGGAAAAACGCCGGGCGTCATCGCCCATGGTGGGGCGCCGTGTTGTTGTCCAGGAGTAGTCGTTTGTTGTTCCGTTTCCCGAAATTCCTCGCCGCCTGGTTCGCCGTTGCGCTGATCGCGGGCTTTTCCCCGGCCCAGGCCGGGCCGTACAGCATCGTTTGGGGGAGCGGCGCCAATCTCGGCCTCGGCGAGGTCCCGGAGGGGGTTCACCCCACCTTCATCGCGCGCAATATCTACCCGATCATGAAGGCCCACCCCGGCGGCGGCTTTTATACGGCACCGCAATACTATTCCTACGACACGCCGTTCGGTGCGTCGGTCAACACGCCCGACAATATCGAACAATCCCAGGTGGCAAGCTTCTTCCTGTTCGATGACGGGAACGAGCTGTCGATGTTCTCTTTTTTCGATATTCCGCGCGACGCGGATGGCGGCCACGTCACTGCGAATATCACCAGCGCCGGGCTGGCCGGGAATAACGACGTTTACGTTTCGGTGCGCGACGATCCCGGCGATTCCACCTATGCCTGGGATGTTGCGAGCGGAACCTCCAGCCCGAACTGGAGCTGGTGGTCGTGCTGCACGGACGGCATGGTCCTGTCAGGACTGCCGGATGCAGAGGGCGACACGTGGGGCCTGGATTTCGATTTTCTGAGTTCCTCGGGGATCAACACATTCAGGTTCTACTTCCTCGGCGACGCATACGAGAACGGCGCCCGGACCATTCAATCGGTTTCCATCCCGGCGGCGCAGGCGAACACGCTGGTTGTCCGCCGCATATCGGAAGTGACGGCAGCCGTGCCCGCCCCCGCCGGCATGCTGTTCCCGCTGGCGGCGCTCGGCCTGATCGCGCTGCGGCGGCGGATGGCCCGCGCTGCGGCGCAGCTTTAACCTTGTCTTAACCATACCGGTCTGCGAAATCTATCCCGGTTCCGGGCGGGCTTGCCCGGACCGCTGAGCAGTCCAGTCCTATTTGTCCCGCGATCCGGAGTAGTCGTTTCATGTCCGTTTTCCCGAAAATTTTCGCTTCCGCCTGTCTTGCCGCCGCGCTGGCCGTGTCCGCGACGGCCGCACAGGCCGGGCCCTACAGCGCCCGGTGGCTCTCCGGCACGACCGTGAACGAGCGCGAGATCAACCCGATCGTCTACGATAACGGCGGCGGCAATTTCCGCACGGCGGCGCAGTACTATTCCTACAGCACCCCGTTCGGCGCGTCCGCCAACACGCCCGACAATCTCGAACGCTCGAACACGGCGACGATGTTCCTGTATGACGACCCGAATAACGGCCTGTCGCTGTTCCATATCTATGACCGGCCCAATGACGGGGACGGGTCGCGGATCGATGTCGATATCGCCAGCACCGGGCTTGCCGGCACCGGCCAGAGCTTCATCGTGCGCGACGATCCGGGCGACACTTCGTTCGCCTGGAACGATGCGACCGGGTCCGCGAACCTGAGCTTCTTTTCCAGCCCCTGCTGCACGGATGGCTGGGTGCTGGGCCTGCTGCCGGACGCGGGCGGGGATTCATGGACCATCGATGTCGATTTCACCCAGACCCAGGGCATCACGAACTTCAGGGTCGTCACCCTGGCCGATCCGTTCACGACGCAGGGGGCCCGGGTGATCCAGGATTTCCAGATCTCCGCGGCCAACATCAACACGCTTGAATTCGTCCGCACCTCGGAAACCGTTGTGGCAATGCCGGAACCGGCAGCGGCCCTGTTCCCGCTGGCGGCCCTGTTCCTGATCGGCAGCATCGCCCGGCACCGTCGTCGCGGTTGAGAATCCGTCCGGCTATACCGGCGCGCGGACGTTGAGCCCGCCGTCGATATAGAGCGTCTCGCCCGTGATCGCGCGCGCCGCATCGGTGGCGAGAAACGCACACATCGCGCCGACATCGTCGATCCCGGCGAGGCGGCGACCCGGCGTCGCCTGTTGCGCCCGCGCCACCAACCCGTCGAAACCGGCGAGGCCGGATGCCGCGCGGGTCGGCATCGGCCCGGGCGAGACCGCATGGACGCGGATGCCTTTATCGCCGAGCTCCATCGCAAGGGCGCGCACGCTTGCCTCCAGCGCGGCCTTGACCGGCCCCATCAGGTTGTAGTTTTCGACCACGCGTTCGGCGCCGAGATAGCTCATCGCAAACAGCGCGCCGCCGTCGGTCATCAGCGGCTCTGCGCGCCGGGCGAGCCGCAGGAAGGAATGGCAGGAAATATCCATCGCCGCCAGGAAGCCGTCGCGCGAACAGTCCGTCACCCGGCCCTGCAGGTCCTCGCGCGGCGCGAAGGCGATGGAATGGACGACAAAATCGAGCCGCCCCCAGCGGATCGCGATGTCCTCGAACAGCGCCTCCATCTGCGCGTCGTCACGCACGTCGAGCGCCCGGCAGATACCGGCGCCGAGGTCGTCGGCAAGCGGCGCGACGTAAGGGCGCGCCTTTTCGCTCTGCCATGTGACGGCGAGGTCGTCAGCGCCGAAGGCCTTGAACGCCCGCGCACAGCCCCAGGCGATGGAGTGTTCGTTGGCGATGCCGGTGACAAGTCCCCGCTTGCCGCGGAGATGGGGAAGATGTTCTGGTATCATGAAGGCGGACCGGCGGTTGGAGCGGAAGAGGCCCTTCCTGCCCGACGGGTATGACGCGGTGATGACAGGGGTAGGGCGAATAAAAAAGGGCGGGTCCAGAAGACCCGCCCTTTGTCGTTTCACGCAATCCGATCCGCGCGATTACGCAATGTCGAACCGGTCGGCGTTCATCACCTTGGTCCAGGCGGCGACGAAGTCGTTGACGAACTTTTCGGATCCGTCGTCCTGGGCATAGACCTCGGCATAGGCGCGGAGGATCGCGTTGGAGCCGAAGACGAGATCGACCGAGCGTGCCGTCCATTTGGCCGCGCCGGTCTTGCGGTCGCGGATCTCGTAGGCGTCCTTGCCGGTCGGCACCCACTCGTTGGCCATATCGGTCAGGTTGACGAAGAAATCGGTCGTCAGCGCCCCTTCCCGGTCGGTGAACACGCCGTGCTTGGTGCCGCCGTGATTGGTGCCGAGGACGCGCATGCCGCCGACCAGGACCGTCATCTCGCGGGCGGTCAGGCCCATCAGCTGCGTGCGGTCGAGCATCAGCTCTTCCGGGCTGACGGCATAGTCCTGCTTCAGCCAGTTGCGGTAGCCGTCATGGACGGGTTCCAGCGGCTCGAAGGACTCGACATCGGTCATCTCGGCGGACGCATCGCCGCGGCCGGGGGCGAACGGCACCGTCACCTCGACGCCGGCGGCCTTCGCCGCCTGTTCGACACCGACGCAGCCTGCCAGCACGATCACGTCGGCGACGCTGGCACCCGTGTCGGCGGCGATGCCCTCATACACGGACAGCATCTTCGCGAGGCGTTCCGGCTCGTTACCCTCCCAGTCCTTTTGGGGGGCGAGCCGGATACGCGCGCCGTTGGCGCCGCCGCGCATGTCGGAGCCGCGATAGGTCCGCGCGCTGTCCCAAGCGGTGGCGACCATGTCGCCGACACTGAGCCCGGCATCGGCGATTTTCGCCTTCACCGCATCGACGTCGTAGTCGCTGTTGCCGGCGGGGACGGGATCCATCCAGATCAGTTCCTCGTCCGGCACATCGGGGCCGATGAAGCGTGCCTTCGGTCCCATGTCGCGATGGGTCAGCTTGAACCAGGCGCGGGCGAAGGCATCCTCGAACGCGGCCTGGTCGTCCTTGAACCGGAGCGAGATTTCCCGATACGCGGGATCGACCTTCATCGCCATGTCGGCATCGGTCATGATCGGCATGCAGCGGATCGAGGGGTCTTCGACGTCGACCGGCATGTCTTCCTCGGCGATGTCGATCGGCATCCACTGCCAGGCGCCGGCCGGGCTCTTTTTCGTTTCCCATTCGTATTTGAACAGCAGGTCGAAATAGCCGTTATCGAACTTCGTCGGATGCGTCGTCCACGCGCCCTCGATACCGCTGGTGACCGTGTCGCGGCCGATGCCGCGCGTGGTTTTGTTGTTCCAGCCGAGACCCTGGTCCTCGACATCGGCGGCTTCGGGGTCGGGCCCCAGCAGGTCCGCGTCGCCGTTGCCGTGGGTCTTGCCCACCGTGTGGCCGCCGGCGGTGAGCGCGACGGTTTCTTCGTCGTCCATCGCCATGCGGAGGAAGGTTTCGCGCACGTCATGGGCGGTCTTCTGCGGGTCGGGCTGTCCGTTCACGCCTTCGGGGTTCACGTAGATCAGGCCCATCTGCACGGCGGCCAGCGGGTTTTCGAGGCTTTGCGCGTCCTCGTCGCTGTCATAGCGGTCGCGGTCGAGCCATTCCTTTTCGGAGCCCCAGTAGACGTCTTTCTCAGGCGCCCAGATGTCCTCGCGCCCGAAGGCGAAGCCGAAGGTCTTCAGCCCCATCGATTCATAGGCGATGGTGCCGGCATAGGCGATCAGGTCGGCCCAGCTGAGCCGGTTGCCGTATTTCTTCTTGATCGGCCAGAGCAGGCGGCGCGCCTTGTCGAGGTTGACGTTATCGGGCCAGGAATTGAGCGGCGCGAAGCGCTGGTTGCCGGTGCCGGCGCCGCCGCGGCCGTCGGCGATGCGGTAGGAACCCGCGGCATGCCAGGTCATGCGGATCATCAGGCCGCCATAGTGGCCCCAGTCCGCCGGCCACCAGTCCTGGCTGTCGGTCATCAGGGCGTGCAGGTCTTTCTTCAGCGCATCGACGTCGAGTTTCTTGACTTCCTCACGATAATCGAACCCCGGATCCATGGGGTCGGTCTTGGAATCGTGCTGATGGAGGATGTCGAGGTTGAGGGCCTTGGGCCACCATTCCATCACCGACGAACCGGTGGCGGTGTTCCCGCCATGCATGACCGGGCATTTACCGCCGCTATCGCTTCCATTCATTTCTTTTCTCCCATCGAGGTGCAGATATCAGTTTAGAACTATTCTAATATACATCGCCCGCCGGGGAATACAACACATTTTATAATTATTCCAATCTGGGAAACCCGGTCTTCCCCGGAATACGCGGAGCGCCATGCAGCGCCGCGGATTGTCGTGTCGGGCGACGCCGTTATACTTACAGATAGTGACGATTTTCCGCCTTGCCGCATATTCCGGACCCGATTCATGACAAACGACAGACAAGCCGACATCCTGCCAGGCGAGACATTCGACGCCGTGATCGTCGGCGCCGGGTTCACCGGTCTCTACATGTTGCACGTGCTGCGCCAGAAGGGCTTTACCGCGCGCGTGGTCGATGCCGCGTCGGATGTCGGCGGCACCTGGTACTGGAACCGCTATCCCGGCGCGCGCTGCGATATCGAAAGCATGCAGTATTCCTATCAGTTCGATGAGGCGCTGCAGCAGGAATGGGAATGGAAAGAACGCTACGCGTCGCAGCCCGAGATCCTGTCCTATATCGAACACGTCGCCGACCGGTTCGACCTGCGCCGCGACATCCAGTTCGACACCCGCGTCGAGGCCGCGACCTGGGACGAGGCTGCCGGCGAATGGGCGGTCGAAACCGATCGCGGCCAGACCCTGCGGGCGCAGTATTTCATCATGGGCGTCGGCTGCCTGTCCGCCCCGGTCAAGCCCAGCTTCCCGGGCGAAGACACCTTTACCGGCGAGACCTACCAGACCAGCATCTGGCCGAGAGACCCCGTGGATTTCAAGGGCAAGCGCGTCGGCATTATCGGCGTAGGCTCGTCGGCGATCCAGGCCGGGCCGCTGATCGCCGAGGAAGCCGCGCACGTCTATATCTATCAGCGCACGCCGAACTATGTCGTGCCGTCGCAGAACCGGCCGCTGACACCGGAAGAAGTCGCCGACATCAAGTCCGACTACAAGGGCTTCCGCGCGAAGGCCTATGCCGGGCTGACGGCGTTCCTGTTCCAGCGTCATGACCAGTCGGTTTTCGACCTTGCGCCCGACGAACGCCGCGCCCGGTTCGACGAATACTGGGAAATCGGCGGCCTGCCGTTCCTCGGCGCGTTCAACGACATCCTGTTCGACGAGGCCGCCAACAGGGAATGCATCGCCTACTGGCGCAGCCGGGTCGAGGAGATTATCGACGATCCGAAACTGGTCGACCTGCTGACCCCGGACGAGGAATTCGGCTGCAAGCGGCTGTGTTCCGGGACCGGCTATTACGAGATGTTCAACCGCGACAACGTCACCCTGGTCGATGTGCGGGGCACCGGGATCGAACGCATTACCCCGACGGGGCTGCGCGCCGAAGGCGTCGATTACGACCTCGACACGATCGTTTACGCCACCGGGTTCGACGCAATGACCGGCAGCGTCACGCGCATCAGGATCACCGGCCGGAACGGCCAGACCATCCAGCAGAAATGGGACGAAGGGCCGAAAACCTATCTCGGCCTGACGATCTCGGGCTTCCCCAACATGTTCAACATGGTCAGCGCCGGCAGCCCGTCGGTGCTGGCGACCATGGTGACCTGCGCCGAACAGCACGGCGACTGGGTCGGCGACCTGCTCGACCATATGCGCCGGACCGGCAAGCGTGTCTTCGACCCGACGCCCGAGGCAGAGGCCGAGTGGTCCGCCGAGGTCAAACGCGCGGGCGACGCCTCGCTGCGCACCAACTGCGATTCCTGGTATGTGGGATCGAACATTCCGGGCAAGCCGCGCGCCTTCGCCCCCTATATCGGCGGCTGGCCGCTCTATGTCGAGCGCTGCAACGAAGAGGCGGAAAGCGGCTACAAAAGCCTGGCCCTGACGGAAGGCTGACGGCCAGTCGAAAGACGGCTGAAAGACGGGCGCGCAGACGCCCCCGGCACACCCTATTCGGCGGCGATTGCCGCCGCCGTGTCGAGCCGGTAGCCGTATTTCCTGTCCAGCCCGAGATCGCGGCAGATATCGAGCCCCTTCTGCAGGGCGGCCGGATCGAGCTGCTGCAGCGGCTTGCGCAGCGGGCCCGCCGGCAGGCCGACGGCGCGCATCAGGCTTTTCACCGCCACCGGGTTGATCGCCGAATAGGCGAAATGCAGCATCGGCAGGTTGGTCAGCCACGCCTCGCGGCAGGCAAAGGCATCGTCGCCGGTCGCCCACGGGGTGGAAATCACGGCCATTTCGGCGGGGATGATATTGCCCGTCATGTTGGCGGTGCCATGCCCGCCAAGCGCCATCATCGGCACGACGAGGCCGAGATTGGGCGAACAGCAGCACATCAGCGACATCTCGGGCCTGGCGGCGCAGACCTGGGCGACCTGGCCGACCCGGGTGGTGGATTCCTTCAGCACGGTAAAGCGCGGATGCTCGGCGATGCGCAGCAGGTCCTCGGTCTTGAGGTCGGTGCCGACCCGCGGCGGGTTGTTGTAGAAGCCGAGCGGGATGGTGGACTGGTCCGCGACGTCGAGGCAGAACTGCACGATGTCGGCGTTGGATGCGCAGATATAGGCGGGGGCCGCGATGATCGCGCCGTCCGCGCCCTCGGCGGCGGCCTGTTTGACGTAACCGATGGTGCCTTCCGTCGTGGTGCCGGTGCAGCCGTAATAGAAATGCATTTTGCCTGTGCGCATCTTCATGGTCTCGCGCACGATGGCGTGGCGCTCTTCGGGGCTCAGCATCGAGACCTCGCCGGTCGAGCCCATGAACAGGATCGCCGACGTGCCGTTTTCCGCATGAAACTGGATCAGCGTGCGGAACCCTTCGAAGTCGATGGTGCCGTCTTCGTTCATCGGCGTGATAAGGGCGACGAAGGAGCCGGTGATCAGATCGGTACTCATGGCGGTGTCTCCTGAAAAATGTGCCCCAGATTAGCGCGGCCGGGCTTTCGCGGCAAAGGCGAATCCGCCGCGGCGATGTCCGCTCTTGACCCGCAAGTGACATTTCGCAAATGAAAACGGCGGCCCCGAAGAACCGCCGTTTCGGCTAGCTGCCCGGGGTTGGAATCAGGCAGTCTTTTTCTTACGGCGTGCGAAGCCGAGACCAATGAGACCCAAGGTGAAAATGGCGAGCAGGCGGGGTTCGGGGACCGTGACCTCGTCGGTCTCAAAGGTGAACCTTATCAGGCCATCCCCTGACCAAATGCCCTGCAACATAAAACCGTTATCGACACCGCCAGTATAGGATGACCCGCCACCGCCACCGGCATGGGCCAGCGACACGCCACCGCCGTAATACCCGCCGCCGCCGCCGCCGTTCCACGGCGTCATCGTATTCGGGTCGGCATCGCCGCCTTCACCAAAGGTACCGCCGCCGATGCCTCCGGCAACCTGTGTCCCCCCGGTTCCCCCGGGGTATGTTGATCCGGCTGCGGAGCCGCCGGTTCCCCCGATCAAACCTCCACCGGCGCCTCCGAACGAACCGGAGTTAGAGGTGGACCCGCCACCGCCACCGGCAACAATCATGCGATTCAAGAGGTTATCAAGTCCTTGTCGGACATCGGACGCCCCGCCACCGCCGCCGACACAACAGACAGTCGAGGTGGTCGTATGATTGGATTGCCCATCACCGCCACCGTTGAAGCCGCCGCCTCCGGGGATTCTGTTGCCGTTGGCCTGCGTGCCCTGCCCGCCCACGTAGATCCAGAGATTTTCTCCGACGGTGACAGACAGGTCGCCACTGGTATAGCCGCCGAACCCGCCTTGGTTGTTCGAGCTGCTCCAGCCCTGAGCGCCCCATGTTTCGACGAAAATACTGCTTACAGCAGTTGGAACGATGAATGTCTGGACGGCGCCAGTATAATTAAAATCAATGACCGCTGCTTTTGCAGTGTTCCCTGCGGAAAATGCAAAAACAGCCGCGACAACGACCGCGGTCAAAGATTTGAGATTAAGACAAAAATTCATTAATCGACTCCCCAGAAATACTCGAAGTCACGCTTTTTTCAAACACTTAGCCCAAATACTCAAGCAAATCTCGTGCCAGTTTTATGAATTGATTTGAATCAACGGCTTATAGATTTATTTGAGGGACAAATTTTCTGTGTTGTAAAATATGCCGACGGTCCTGACCGATTTCGGTGCGGGTCAAACCTACCAAGGCGCTTCGAAATCCCCGGTTCAGACTATTTATATCGATAGATTATTTATATCTGAATGTCCGCTTATGGCTGCGATCGGCTGTCTGGCGAGCCGGAAATCACGTCCGCTCCAGCTTCAGACGTCTAGCTGCTGAGTTCCGTTATCGGGGTTAGAGCGAACCTGGCTGGTGAGTGATCCCAACAGCCGGTTTTGACCCGGAAGCGGTCCTGTCTGCCAGCGGCGTCAGGAGGGTTTGTGGCTCTTCCGGACGTCGATTAAAGCAACCAACAGCGGTCGAACAGGATATCCTATAGCCCCGCAAACCTTTGCACGTCTATGGTACGGGCGGTGGCCAATTGAGCAGCGGACGACTAAAATGGATTCATAAAACCGGGGTCTGAAATGTGACCGAAACCACGAACGCCGAGACGCGCACCTTCCAAGTAGCGTGCGAGTTGAGTTACGTGGTAGGGGAGCCCTCTACCTTCATCATGAATGTTGCGCCGGCTGGCCTGCGCACTCAGACGGTCACGCACGAAACGATCTCCATGACACCGTACGTGGAACCGGAGCATTTTACCGAGCCGACGACGGGCACACGTTATCATCGCTTTCGGTCGCCTCATGCCAACGAGGTGACGATCCGTCTCAATGCCGACGTGACGTACTGCGCCCAGCGGCTTGAGCCGGCCAGCATCGTGCTCGGTGCGCCAGAAGATATACCGCTGGAAATCCTGCCCTACCTGTATCCCAGCCGTTATTGCCAGTCGGACCTGCTTGAACGGCTGACACAACGCGAGTTTGGCCGAATCGAGCCCGGCTACATGCAGATCGTGGCGATCTGCGAATGGATCCGCGCCAATGTCGACTATCTCTACGGCACCACCGGTCCGCTCACCTCGGCATACGACACGGCCGTTGCCCGGGCTGGTGTATGCCGTGACTTCACACATCTCGGCATCGCGTTCAGCCGCGCGCTCAATATTCCGGCGCGCTTCGTCAGCGGCTATGCCGAAGGCCTCAACCCGCCCGACTTCCATGCCATGTTCGAGGTCTGGCTCGGCGACCGGTGGTACATGTTCGACCCGACGGGCCTGGTCTCGCCGGCCGGCATGGTGCGCATCGGTACCGGTCGGGACGCCGCCGACGTGGCGTTCGCCTTCATCTTTGGCCCGGCGACGATGGCTGCGATGTCGGTCTACTGCCACGAAACCACACCTCACACCGCGGAGAGAACCGACGGTATGGCCGTGGTTGGAACATAGTGCCGCCCAGTCTGATCGTAGCTGCTCTGACCGAAAGACACTGCTGTCGCGCCCGGATCGCGCAAACGCTGGCGCGCATCTGCGCGACCGATGTCCGCTTGTGGCTGAGGCTGTTGAAAAACTCCGACCGGAAGCTGTTCTCACTTTCCAGGGATG
>CAXBMQ010000044.1:0-23919 GCA_963977005.1 uncultured Rhodospirillaceae bacterium | reverse complement strand
GTCTCTATCGCTTCAACAAGGCTATGGCTTAGAGATTATGAGTCCACTACCTAGAGCAGGCCTCCCAAACTACAGCAGGCCGAGTGCCCGCAGTTCTTCGGCCATCTCGACGGGCATATCTTCGGACTCGTCGGGAAGGCCGATTGCATCTTCCGGCGCGTCTGCCGCTTCAAGATAGCGCCAGCCCTGAAAGGCCCGCTGGGGCCGCGCCCGGACCGGAACCAATTCGCGGTCTAGTATCAGCGCACACCGCGGCAATCCCTTGTGATTGACCGCCGTGTCGATGTCCACGATACGCTGGCGTGCGCGCACCGCCCCCTTGATCACCCAGTATATCGACCCGCCGTCGAGCACTTCGTCCCTGCGCCGCGGCGTCGAGCGCGTGAGATGGCGGAGGACAGCGCCGTCCCCGGTTGCGGCCGCATCGGCCAGTCGCTGCGCTTGCCGCTCGGACAGGTGAGAAAGGCTCTCAATTCCGACAGCGAGTTTGATCAGATGAACCGTCATGCTGGCAATATTATAGATCGGCGGCGGTCGGGCCAGCGCAACCGGGAAGAAAACTGTGGAAAAAGATTCAGCCTGTCTTCAGGACCAGTTCGCTCAACCCGTCGACGATCTGATTGCCGATCTTGCCGCCGTCACCCTTGATGTCCTGGCGGATCACTGCCTGCATTGCATCGACATGTGCGCAGATGATTTCGAAATCACGGTGACTGACCTGGTCCCGCTCTTCCATGAACTTCGTCAGCAAATCGCCAATCGATGTGATCAGATCATACCCGAATCCGCCGCCCTGACCCTTCAGGTCGAGCGCATATTTGTAAATGTCGGCGATCGCCTGAGGCAGCGTATCCGGCCCCTTTTTGCCAAGCGCCATCGCCTCGCGCAGTCCGTCGATGTCTTTTTGCGCCCAGATCGGGTAGTCGCCCTGCAACTCGTCAACGGCCTGCTCGGCCTCTCGCAGAACATTGGGATCGATTTTGACCGGCCCGTCGCCAGACTTGGCCTTTGCCAGCGGGTTGGGCGGTGTAATGGTCTCGGCAGCACCTGCACTCATAACATTCCCCTCAACTTGCCAACGCTTGTTCGGGCGACATGGCGGTCGCACCAGCGTGGGAGGCGCCGGTCTTGCCGGTGCGTTGTTCGGCGGTACCGGCGGGCGGTCCGAGATCCTGATGGCGGCGGTCCGGTCCGAAGTAGCTTTCCGTTTTGATGAATGGCCGGGGGTTCTCGACAATCGTCGTCAGCCTGGCCAGCAGTGATTTCGCAGATACGGGTTTGGTCAGAAAATCATGGACGCCGCAATCGCGGGCTTCGCGGACGCGCGTCATATCCGAATGTCCCGACAGCATAATGATCGGCAGATACCGGAGTTCATCAACGGATGAGTGGCGCAGTGTTTTCACAAGGGTCGTCCCGTCCATAGGTTCCATATGCCAATCCGTAATCAGGATATCCGGGTTGAACTGACCAATTTCCGCGAGGGCCGTTTCGCCGTCGCCAGCTTCCTTCAGTTTCTTGATTCCCAATGCGCGCATGATCGAACATAGCAGCGCCCGCATGTGGCGGTTGTCGTCCACGATCATCACGCCAAGTTGCGTGAGAGCCAGAGGCGATGTTGTCATCGTCTGTCCCTCCCGACCTCCGGGAAAAGAGTTTGACGCCAAAACCGGCGCGATTCCTGTATTTGTATTACACGGGAGGTCTTAAGCCGCGGTTAAGCCATTTCAGCGCCCGGCCTGCCGCGAACCGGCATCTCAACGCCGAAACGCCAGGGTTTCAGACCAGAAACCAGGCTCCAAGGCCGAGAAATGCCAGAAATGCGACGACATCCGTCACTGTTGTTAGAAATACGCCGGAGGCGATTGCCGGGTCAAACCGGGTGCGTGACAGACCGAGCGGGATCGCTGCGCCCGCCAGCCCGGCAATAACCATCGTGATAACCATCGCCGCGGCCATCACCGCACCGATCGCGACGCTGCCGGACCAGATCGACGCAATCACGCCGATGATCAGGGCAAACAGAAGCCCGTTGAAGGTCCCGACCAGTACTTCCTTCGACAGGACCCGCGTCGCGTTCGCTGTCGTAAGTTCCTTCATGGCGATCGCGCGCACCGCAACGGTCAGGGTTTGCGTTCCCGCATTTCCCCCCATCGATGCGGCAATCGGCATCAGAACCGCAAGCATCACAACCTGTTCGATCGTCCCCTGGAACAGACCGATAACCAGCGATGCCATTACCGCGGTGATCAGATTCACAAAAAGCCAGCTAAACCGCGATTTGCCGGTATCGAGGACCGCGGCGTAGAGATCGTCTTCCTGCACGCCGCCGAGGCGCATGATGTCTTCTTCGGCTTCCTGATGGATAACATCGACGATATCGTCGATCGTGATCACGCCGATCAGTCGCTCGGAATCGTCGACGACCGGTGCCGATACCAGGTCCTGCTGCGCAAAAACGTAGGCGACTTCTTCCTGATCCATCTGAACCGGCACAGAGACGAATTCCTCGATCATGATATCGCGCACCTTGACGGGCCGCTTGGCACGCAGAATCCGGTTCAGCGCAACATAGCCGATCAGCCTGTGGCGCGGATCGACCACGAAAACGTCATAAAAATCGTCCGGCAGGTCGTCGCTTTCGCGCAAAAAATCGATTACTTCGCCGACAGTCCAGAACGCAGGAACCGCCACGAATTCGCGCTGCATAAGCCGGCCGGCGCTCTCTTCCGGGAAGGCCAGGCCTTCTTCGAGCATTGAGCGCAGGGCGAACGAGATCGCGTGCAGCACGCGACGTTGCTTCGTTTCCTCCAGCGTGGAAATCAGGTTCAGCGCGTCGTCGGAATCGAGGGTAGCGATCGCTTTTGCGATGGTCTCGGTGCCGAGTTGCTCGGCGACTTCATCGCGAACCGTTTCGTCGAGCTCAGCCAGAATTTCGGGATCGAATTTCGCCCGCAGCAGTTCAACCAGCTGGGTTCGCATAGTGCCGCGAAGCATTTCGATAAGGTCGGCGATCTCGGCAGGGTGCAGCGGCTCCACAATCTGCTGGATCGCTGTGGCATCGTCTGAATCCAGGGCGACGATGGCGTCCCGTATAACGTCCGGGTTGAGGCCGAGAAGATCCTCTGCCTGAATCGGCAGGACGTCGTCGCTAACCTCCGATTCGGCTGCTGTCTCCGCCATGCCCTTCTCTTTCAGTCAGCGGCTGACAATAGCCGACAGACGTTAAAATCAAACCAGGCCCGCTCGATAACCGGCGGGCCTGGGTAATCTGGTGCGGTCGAGAAGACTCGAACTTCCACGGGATCTCTCCCACAGCGACCTCAACGCTGCGCGTCTACCAATTCCGCCACGACCGCAATTCGATAAAATCTCCGAATTTCTTGCTTTTTCAAGGCGATGTGACATACCAAATTGGTAATAGGACTGCAAGGGCACTGAACCAATGAATACGCTGACGCCGGTGGAATGGCGTATTTCCGACGCTTTTACGCCCTATCCGGAAGCGGTTGACGAGATGGAACGGCGCGTCGCCGGCATTTCGTCGTCCGACACGCCGGAACAGGTGTGGCTGGTGCAACACCCCCCGCTCTACACCGCCGGGACCAGCGCCGACGATAATGATTTGCTCGATGCCCACAAATTCCCCGTTTTCCAGGCCGGTCGGGGTGGCGAATTCACCTATCACGGTCCCGGCCAGCGGGTCGGATACGTGATGATGGACCTCAACAGGCGCGGCAGGGACGTCCGCCGGTTCGTCCGCGACCTCGAGGAATGGATGATCGTCACCCTGTCGGCCTTTGGCGTCCACGGCGAACGCCGCGACGGCCGTGTCGGAATCTGGGTGGATCGGGCGCGTCACGGCGGCCTTCCGGGGCAGGAAGACAAGATTGCCGCCATCGGGGTCCGGCTCCGGCGCTGGGTCAGTTTCCACGGCGTATCGCTGAATATCTGCCCCGATCTCACGCATTACGACGGAATCGTCCCGTGTGGCATCAGCCAGCACGGCGTCACATCTCTTGCCGACCTCGGCATCGGGGCGACCGTCGAGGATGTCGATGCGGAGCTCAGGGACGCGTTTGAACGGGTTTTCGAACGCCCGACCGTTACCCCGTCGCTCGTATAGCGAATCCCGCATCCGGCGGCGCGCACGGCGCGACCGTTACCTGCTCGACGTTTGCGAGCCGGGGTCCCGTCCTGCAGGCGTCCAGCATCGCATCGACCTCTGTATCCGCGCCGCTGAAAACCGCCTCCACGGTGCCGTCGGGACGGTTTCTCACCCAGCCGTCAAGGCCGCGCGCAATCGCCTCTTTCTCCGTCCAGGCGCGGAACCAGACCCCCTGCACCCGCCCGGAGATGACGGCGTGCACAGATTTCAATGAACGCCCCGGCACAGGCGGAGATACTCGGCGGCAGCGCTTATGTCGTCCAGCAGGCCAGCGCGGCGCTTCGTCGCTTCCGGGTCTTCGCCCCATTCCTCGATCTGGTAGGTCTCGTCGATGAGCGACAGCTCCCAGGCGGAGGCGCCGTCTATCCGGCCATCCGCGACCGCGAGGCCGAGCACGACAGATCCACAGGCCGACGTCACGAGATGAAGGCCGGACAGGGCAAATACGTCAAATGACTCGACGGCGGCGCGTGCCGCCTGGGTCGACTCTGCGCTCTGGGCCACAGGCAGCAGGCCTGTCGTGACGGCCAGGTCGATACCATGGCGTTCCGCCACCCAGGATACCAGCGGCGCCCACCCCTCCTCCTGGCGTTTCGCCAGTGTGGCGGGTTCCTCGGCCCGGTAGCAAACGAGGTCAGTGCCGGCAAATCCGGCGATCTCGCCTATGACGGCCTGTCGATGATCGGTCACACGATCGATCGCAGTATTCGCCAAACGCGTCAGACGCATCGAATGGGTGTCGATATCCTCACCCTGTGCATCCCACTCGGCCGCAACAGCATCGGCAAGTGGACGGTTCGGCAGCACGAGCGCTTTCTTCGCCGGTGTCTTCACCGGCCGGTTGTCGAGCCGAACCGAAAAGCCGCTCTCTTCCGGCGAAATTCCGACGGATTTATAGAATTTTTTCACGCCGCGAAGCCTCCGTTCGTCAGCCCCTCGATAATATCATGGAGGTCCTCGAACGCGTCGGTGACGTGATGCGCACCGGCGCCGTGAAGGTCCTCGGCAGGGTGTACGCCCCAGGTGACTCCGATCGCCCCCGTCCCCGCATTGCGCGCCGTCAGGACATCGTAGGTCGTATCTCCGATCATCACCGTGTCCTCGCGCTCCACGCCCGCTTCGCGCATTGCCTCATTGAGAAGATACGGGTTCGGCTTGCCGGGCCCCTGGTCAGCCGTTTTGACGGAGACGAAACGCCCGGCCAGGCCGGCATTGTCGATCAGGTCCTGAAACCGCCGGTTTGAGCGGCTTGTGACGATTGCAAGCACATACCCATTGGCTTCCAGCCGGTCGAGAACCTCAATGGCGCCGGGAAAGATCGTTTCCGGCGGCCGTTCGGGAGGAGCACGGTCCCCGCGGGCGATTTCCGCATGGTATTCCTTGATCATCGCAACCTCGCGCTCACCCGCACCGGGATTGAGAAGCTCGATACTCTGCTCCCAGGGGAGACCGATGATGTTTCGAATCTGGTCCGGTGTAACGTCCGGAAAGCCCAGCGCTTCCCAGCAGGCGGTCACGCCGACGACAATCGACGGGATGCTGTTCAACAGCGTGCCGTCGAGATCGAACGCCGCCAGTTTCAGTCGCTCACTCATCTATCTGACTTCTTTCATGTCCGGATCGAACCCCAGGAACTCCCACGTCTTTCTCATCGCCGCGGGAAGCGGTGCGGTGATCGTCAGTTCACCCCCCGATGGATGGGGAAACGTAATCGCCCGTGCGTGCAGATGCAGCTTGTCCGAGCCCGGCACGCCGTCGAGACGCGATTCCGCGCCGCCGTACTTGCCGTCGCCCAGGATCGGCGTCCCGATCGCCGCGCAATGAACGCGTAGCTGATGGGTCCGCCCCGTATGCGGGTACAAGGCCAGCCATGCTGCCCTCCGGGCCGCGTTCTCGATAACTTCGTAATCGGTTGTCGCCGATTTTCCCGCATCAGGATCGACGACCATTTTCTCACGGCCCTGGTGGTCGGCCTGTTTTGCAAGCGGCGCGTTGATCATACCCTCGCGCGGGCGCGGGACGCCGGCAACCAGGGCCCAGTAGGTTTTTTGCGCGCGCCTGCTGTGAAAGATATCTCCCAGTGCGGCGGCGACGTCGGCCCTGCGGGCGATCAGCAGAACGCCGCTCGTATCCCGGTCCAGCCGATGAACCAGCTTGGGGCGGTCTTCGCCTTTATCGGCAAGCGCGCCGAGCAGACCGTCGATATGACGGGCGACCTTGCGACCGCCCTGCACCGCAATGCCCGGCGGCTTGTTCAGGGCGATCAGATCGCGGTCGGAATGCAGGACAAGAGACTTGATCCACGCCCTGTCCTCGGCGCTGATCTCGGGTCGTCTCGCCGGTGGTGCTGTCCGGTCGTCTTCGGGCATCGGCGGGATTCGGATCGTCTGGCCTTCGTCGAGCCGGGTCGAGGCCTTTACCCGTCCGCCATCCACCCTGATCTGGCCCGTACGCAGCATTTTTTCAAGCCGACCGTGTTTCAGGGCGGGAAAATGCCGCTTGAACCAGCGATCGACCCGGATGTCGGCATCGCCGGCTGCAACGGTTCGCATCTCAACGCGGCTCATGTCAGCACCATGCGCGTCAGCCGCAGCCCGGCGAACAGCCCCCCGACCGAGATCGCGACGGTCCCCACCAGATAGACGGCGGCAAGCACGAGCCGGTCTCTCTCAATCAACAGGATCACGTCGAACGAAAACGCGGAAAACGTCGTAAAACCGCCGAGAAGGCCCACGACGACAAACGCGCGCATCTCGGGAGACGGCGACCATGAAAAGGTCAGAAACGCGGCCAGCACCCCCAGCAGGAACGATCCCGCAATGTTCACGGAAAAGGTTCCCCAGGGGAACTGACCGCTACCGAAATGCGCCGCGGCCATACCGACCGCGTAACGGCAGGACGCTCCCAGGGCGCCGCCAAGGGCGACATAGAGAAGTGTTTTCATAAAACGTCAGCAATCATCGTCGGGAGCGCGGTCGCGCAGTTTTTCCCAGTACTCGAGACGCTTCTTTACGTCGCGCTCGAAGCCGCGGTCAACGGGTTGGTAGAAACGGACACGGTCCATTTCCTTGGGAAAGTAATCCTGGCCCGAGAACCCCTCAGCCGTATCGTGATCGTATTGATACCCCTTGCCGTAGCCCAAGTCCTTCATCAAGGACGTCGGCGCGTTCAGGATATGGCTGGGAGGCGCCAGGGAGCCGGTTGCCGAGGCGGATTTATTCGCCCCGGAAAGGGCCCGGTACACGGCATTCGATTTGGGCGCCGTCGCCAAGTATAGCACGCATTGCGCGATGGCCAATTCCCCTTCCGGCGACCCTATCCGCTCGTACGCTTCCCAGGCCGCAAGGGATTGCGGCAATGCATCCGGGTCTGCCAGACCGATGTCTTCGACGGCAAATCGCGTCAACCGGCGTGCGATGTAGCGCGGGTCCTCGCCACCGGTCAGCATCCGGGCCAGCCAGTAAAGCGCTGCATCCGCATCCGAGCCGCGCAACGACTTGTGCAGCGCGCTGATCAGATTGTAATGCGCTTCCTGCGATTTATCGTATAGCGGTGCGCGTTTCTGAACGGCTTTTGTCAGATCGGCGACATCGAGCATTTCGTCGGGGTTTAACGAGACGATTTCCTCGACAAGGTTGAGCAGGTACCGCCCGTCCCCATCCGCCATGGCGCAAACGGCGCTGCGTGCCTCTGCGGTCAATGGCAGCGCCCGCCCGATCTCGTCCTCTGCCCGGACCAACAACGCTTCCAGCGCGTCGTGTCCCAGCCGGTTGAGGACGAATACCTGGCTCCGGGAAAGAAGGGCGCCGTTCAGCTCAAATGAAGGGTTTTCCGTCGTGGCGCCAACCAGAATGACCGTTCCGTCCTCGACATAGGGCAGGAATCCATCCTGTTGCGCCCTGTTGAAACGGTGGATCTCGTCGACAAAAAGCAGGGTTCCCTGCCCTGCGACCCGTCTTTCCTTCGCCCGCTCGAACACCTTGCGAAGATCGGAGACACCCGAAAAAACGGCGGAGAGCGGTTCGAAATGCAGGTCGGTGCGCCCTGCCAGCAAACGCGCGATGGTCGTCTTTCCGGTCCCCGGCGGCCCCCAGAGGATCATCGACGTCAGACGCCCTTCTCGCGTCATCCGACCCAGCGGCGCATCGGCACCCAGCAGGTGATCCTGCCCGAGAACTTCATCCAGCGACGCCGGACGGAGTACGTCCGCAAGGGGCCGGGGCGCCTCCGCCTCGAACAGGCTGCCTGTACCCACAGCCATGCCGCTAGCCCCTGATAACCAGTTGAAGGGTCCGGCCGCCACGAACGATTTCGATCCGCCACGTGGCGTAATCCCGTTTGACGAGTTGCCTCAACCTGGCGACGGACTCTATTTCGCCGCCGTTCAGCCGCAACAGGATATCGCCGGGCTCAAGACCGATCCTGTCTGCCGGCGACCCTCTCTTGATTCGCATGACGACGACACCTGACGCATCCGTGTCTAACGATATTTCCTCAGCAAGAGCCGGCGACAGGTTGGCGACCTCCGCCCCCGCATACGGGTTCGCACCGGTGATCAGCGACAGGTCCCGGGGCGGAATTTCCGGTGCCGCCTGCAACGGTACCGAGAACGTGACCCGGCGCCCGCGCCGCATCACGGAGAATTCGGCCGATTCGCCGACACGCAGAGTGGCGACCCGGAATTTCATCGTATTCGCGTCGGTGACATCCTTGCCATTGATGGACACGACGACATCGCCCACCTTCAGGCCCGCCTTCGCGCTCGGACCATCCGGATACACCGAATTGATCAGCACGCCGGAAGGCCGGGACAGGCCCAGCGACCGGGCGATATCCGCATCGACGGTCTGCCCGCGCGCGCCAAGCCAGGGGCGCACCACCTGCCCGCCCGACATCGCGCTGCCGATAACGGTCGCGACCATGTTCGAGGGAATCGCGAACCCGATACCGTTCGATCCTCCCCCCCGCGAATAAATCGCGGTATTAATGCCGATGAGCCCGCCATTCAGGTCTATCAACGCCCCGCCCGAATTACCGGGATTGATCGCGGCGTCGGTCTGGATAAAAAACCCGTAATCGCTGACACCACGCGCCGTCCGCGCCAGGGCCGAGACAATACCGCTCGTGACCGTCTGCCCGACTCCGAACGGGTTGCCGATCGCCAGAACCAGATCCCCCACCTCGAGCCCGTCGGAATCGCGCAATTTCAGGAACGGCAGGTCCTCGCCATCGGCATTGATCCTGAGGACGGCAAGATCGGTACCCTCGTCGCGCGTCACGACCTCGGCCTCGAATTCCCGCCGATCGGTGAGCACGACGGTAATCTCATCGGCCTTGTCGATGACATGGTGGTTTGTCACGACGAACCCGTCCGCGCTGACGATAACGCCCGACCCGAGCGAATTCTGAACGCGCCGGTTCTGACGGTTGCCGGGCGCGAACTGATCGCCGAAGAAACGCCGGAAAAACGGATCGTTGAACAACGGGGAAATACGCCGAGCGCGCACGACCCGTCGGGTATAGATGTTCACCACCGCGGGGGCGGCGGCTTTCACCAGGGGCGCAAAGGACAGGCTCATCTCGGTGCGCGACGTCGGCACACGCTTGTCGTCCGCGCCGACCGATATACCGGGCGCAACCAGCATTGCGGCGATTAATCCCGCACACAGATGTCGAAAAACGATTGGCTTCATCTTTTCAGTTTAACATTTCCGGTCAAATCCTGTTCGAACGAAAAAGGGCGGCCCAAAGGCCGCCCCGTATTTCTGCCAAATGGCCAGGCCTCAGGCCATTACTTCCTGTTCGTCTTCTTCGCGTATCTCTACCGGCCCTGAATCAAGCCCTTTTGCTTCGGGGTCGCGGTCGACCAGCTCGATAATCGCCATCGGCGCCGAATCGCCATAGCGGAAACCCGCACGAATGACGCGGGTGTATCCGCCCGGACGATCCTTGTAACGTTCCGCAAGCGCCGAAAACAGCTTGTCGGCAAGTGCCTTGTCGCCGTGAAGCCGCGACACGGCAATACGCCGGGCGTGAAGATCGCCCCGCTTGCCGAGCGTGATCAGACGATCGACAATCCCGCGCAATTCCTTTGCCTTCGGCACTGTGGTCTTGATCTGCTCATGCTTGATCAGGGCCGCAGCCATATTGCCGAACAGCGCCTTGCGGTGCGAACTGGTCCGGTTGAGCTTTCTGCCGCTCATACGATGGCGCATTGTACTTTCCTCTTCTTCTCTTGCTGTCCGGCGCCCTAGTAGGGCTCTTCCAGACGCTTCGCCATGTCCTCGATGTTTTCAGGAGGCCATTCGGTGATTTCCATACCGAGATTGAGGCCCATCGTGGTGAGGACTTCCTTGATCTCGTTAAGCGATTTCCGCCCGAAATTCGGGGTACGGAGCATTTCCTGTTCGGTCTTCTGAACCAGGTCGCCGATATAGATGATGTTGTCGTTCTTCAGGCAATTTGCCGACCGGACCGACAATTCGAGCTCGTCGACCTTGCGCAGAAGGTTGCGGTTGAACGCGGGTTCCGCCGCTTCGACCGTTTCCTGAATCGCCCGCGGCTCTTCGAAATTGATGAACATCTGGAGCTGATCCTGGAGGATACGGGCCGCCAGGGCGACAGCGTCTTCAGGCGAAATCGTGCCGTCGGTTTCGACTTCCATGATCAGCTTGTCATAGTCCGTGCGCTGTCCGACGCGGGCATTCTCGACCCGGTAGGCAACGCGACGAACCGGGCTGAACACCGCATCGACCGGCACCAGACCGATCGGCGAATCTTCCGCACGGTTATCGGCCGCAGGCACATAGCCCTTGCCGGTATCGACCGTCATTTCCATCGAAATCTTGGCGCCGTCGTCGAGCGTGCAGATCACGACATCGGGATCGATGATTTCGATGTCGTGCGTCGCTTCGATCATGCCCGCGGTGATTTCACCGGGACCGGTCGCCGCCAGGGTGATGCGCTTCGGCCCTTCGCCATGCATGCGGAGTGCCAGCGATTTGATATTCAGGACGATATCGGTGACGTCTTCACGGACACCCGGAATCGACGAGAATTCGTGCAGAACACCGTCGATCTGAACGGCCGTGACGGCCGCGCCCTGCAGCGAGGACAAAAGGATACGCCGCAGCGAATTGCCGAGCGTGGTCGCAAAACCGCGTTCCAGAGGCTCCGCCGTGATGACCGCGAAACGAGAGGCTTCTTCGCCCGCTTCGATATCGAGCTTCGAAGGCTTGATTAGTTCCTGCCAATTCTTGTGAATGACCGTCATACCGTTATCCTTCAGCGGCACCTGCCGCACTGTGTTTAATCTTTTTAACCGGTCGCCCGTGACCGGTGCCGCTATTCCGAGCTAGACGCGCCGGCGTTTACGGGGGCGGCAACCATTGTGGGGAATCGGCGTCACATCACGGATCGCCGTGATCGTAAAGCCGACAGCCTGCAACGCGCGCAGCGCCGATTCACGCCCCGAACCGGGGCCCTTGACCTCGACTTCCAGCGTTTTGACGCCATGGTCCTGGGCTTTCTTGCCCGCGTCTTCGGCGGCCATCTGCGCAGCATAGGGAGTCGATTTCCGCGACCCCTTGAACCCCTGCGATCCGGCCGACGACCAGGCGATGGAATTGCCCTGCGCATCGGTGATGGTAATCATCGTGTTGTTGAACGTCGCATTCACATGCGCCACACCGGAGGTGATGTTCTTGCGCTCGCGTTTGCGGACACGTGCTGTTGCTTGTCTAGCCATAATCTTTTTCCTCTACCCGGCTATTTCTTTTTGCCGGTGATGGGCCGTGCCTTGCCCTTGCGCGTGCGCGCATTCGTGTGCGTCCGCTGACCGCGGACCGGAAGCCCACGGCGATGACGCAGTCCGCGATAGCAGCCCATGTCCATCAGACGCTTGATGTTCATTGCCGTTTCGCGGCGCAGGTCGCCCTCGATAACGAAATCCCGGTCCAGAACGTCGCGGATACGCGACAGTTCGTCGTCACCGAGATCGTTTGCGCGGACATCCCAGGCGACATTGGCCGCCTCACAGATCTTAACCGCAGACGTACGACCGACGCCGTAAATATAGGTGAGCGCGATGGCCACCGGTTTGTTTGGCAGGTTTACACCCGATATGCGAGCCACTACGCCTTCTCCTTAGCGTTCAAGTCTTTGAAATCATGAAACATTTTCCCGGTCGGCACGATGGACCGAAGGGCCGGGAGTATAGGGGCTAAAAGCTTCAAGTCAACCATTCAGCCCGCCTCCAGAACGGCTTCGATCTGACGCGTTACTTCGTCGATTTCCGCCATGCCGTTGACGCCCGCGAGGACGCCCTTTCCGTCATAATACGGTAACAGCGGGGCTGTCTGCGCATGATACGCCGCCAGTCGCGATGTCACGGTTTCCGCATTATCGTCCTTCCGCCGGGTAAATTCGGTGGATCCGCAATTGTCGCAGACCCCTTCCTTCGCCGGTTTCTGGAATTCATCGTGATAGCCGGCACCGCATTTCGCGCAGCTGTACCGGCCGGTGATACGTTCGACCAGCGCCTCGTCGTCGACTTTCATTTCGACCACATGATCGAGCGCCAGGCCCATATCGGACAGCATTTTGTCCAGAGCCTCTGCCTGCGCGGTCGTGCGGGGAAATCCGTCGAGAATGAACCCGCGGGCGCAATCCGGCTGCTGGATACGGTCCTTGATCATGGCGATCATGATGTCGTCCGACACCAGTTCGCCACGTTCCATAATTGCCTTCGCCTGCTTTCCGATATCGCTGCCGGACGCGACGGCGGCACGCAGCATATCGCCGGTCGATAACTGGATGAGACCGCGACCGTCTTCAAGACGTTTCGCCTGGGTGCCCTTCCCGGCACCCGGCGGACCGAGCAAAATCAAATTCATCCGCGGCGCCCCTTCAGTCGGGATTTTTTGACCAGGCCTTCATACTGGTGAGCGATCAGATGCGACTGCACCTGGGCCACAGTATCCATCGTGACGGTGACCACGATCAGCAGGCTGGTCCCCCCGAAATAGAACGGCACCCCGTATTGCGAGATCAATATCTCGGGCATGATACTGATCGCCGTCAAATACGCCGCGCCGACCACAGTCAGCCGGGTAAGAATGAAATCCAGATACTCGGCGGTGTTCTTGCCGGGACGGATACCGGGCACAAAACCGCCATATTTCTTCAGGTTGTCTGCCGTCTCGGTCGGGTTAAACACGACGGACGTGTAGAAAAACGCGAAGAAGATGATCATCGCCGCATAGAGCAACAGATAGATCGGCTGACCGCGGCCGAGACTCGCGGTAATCACACCGAGCCATTCGGGGCCGGAGTTCGCCGAAAAATTGGCGATGGTGATCGGCAGCAGCAGCAGCGAACTCGCGAAGATCGGCGGAATAACGCCGGCCGTGTTCACCTTCAGCGGGATATGGGAATTCTCCCCGCCGAACATTTTATTGCCCTGCTGGCGTTTGGGATACTGCACCAGAACCCGCCGCTGCGCCCGTTCGACATAAACGATGAACGTGATGACAGCGACCGCCATGACGAGCAGGAACATGATGAACAGCGCCGACAGGGCACCTGTGCGTCCGAGTTCCAGCGTACCCACGAGGGAGGCCGGCATTTCGGCGACGATACCGGCGAAAATGATCAGCGAAATACCGTTACCGACACCGCGCGCCGTAATCTGTTCGCCGAGCCACATCAGGAACATGGTCCCGCCGACCAGCGTGATCACCGTGGTTGCCCGGAAGAAAGCGCCGGGATCGGACACCGCCGCCCCCTGCGAGCCGGTCATCCCTTCAAGCCCGACGGCAATGCCGTAGGCCTGCAGGGTCGCAAGGATCACCGTGCCGTAACGCGTATACTGGTTGAGTTTCTTGCGGCCGACCTCGCCCTCTTTCTTCAGACCTTCGAAATGAGGATGAATCGCCTGCAACAGCTGCATGATAATCGATGCCGAGATATAGGGCATGATATTCAGCGCAAAGATCGTCATACGGCCGAACGCGCCGCCGGCGAACATATCGAACATACCGAGGATACCGCCGGCCTGCTGCTGGAAGATATCCTGCAGGATCGACGGATCGATACCGGGCAGCGGAATCCACGTACCCAGCCGATAGACGATGAGCGCACCCAGTGTAAACCAGATGCGCTTCTTCAGTTCGGTGGCCTTCGCAAAATTCGAAAAGTTAATCTGCGAAGCGAGTTGTTCGGCGGCTGACGCCATAAACTATTCCTTATCCGACCCCTGGACGTCGCCCCCGTCCGTGCTGGTCGATTCCTTCGCGGCCTTCTTGCCTTTTGCCTTTTTCGGCGTATCCGGGGCAGCTTTAACAGCGACGGTAAGGCTGCCGCCGGCCTTCTCGACCGCCTCGATCGCGCCCTTGGACGCGCCAGAAACCTCTATGGTCAATTTGGCACTCAGGTCGCCCTTTGCAAGGATCCGGACGCCATCTCGCGCCGATTTGATCACACCGGCTTCGACAAGGGCTGCTTCCGTCACGGTTTTGCCGGCATCGAGCTTGCCTGCATCCACCGCCTGCTGCAGACGACCGACGTTCACCACCCGGTAATTCTTCCGGAAGATATTCGTGAAGCCGCCCTTCGGCAGACGACGATAGAGCGGCATCTGGCCGCCTTCGAAGCCGAGAAGCGACACACCGCTGCGCGACTTCTGGCCCTTATGGCCACGCGCTGCCGTCTTACCGGTGCCGGAACCAATGCCACGGCCCACACGTTTGCGGGGGGCGCGTGCGCCTTGGTTGTCGGAAATTTCATTCAATCGCATTTATCTAACTCCTGCAGGCGCGCGTTTTGCACTGCCGCGTTCACATTCCCCGGCCGGAGAAAACCCGGCCCGGACGATGCTAGTCTTCAACCCGGACCAGATGCTTCACTTTGTCGATCATCCCTCTGACCGAAGGGGTGTCTTCAAGCTCGCTGGTCCGATGCATCTTGTTGAGCCCGAGACCAACCAGGGTCGCACGCTGGTCTTTCGGACGTCCGATGGGGCTGCCGGTCTGGGTAACCCGGATCGTGTTCTTGTTACCGTCTGCCATTTATCAGGCCTCCACCTGCTCCTCGCCGCGGCGGCTGACGATTTCGCCAACTTTCCGGCCGCGCCGGGATGCCACCATGCGAGGGGATTGAAGGTTCGACAAAGCGTCAAACGTCGCTTTGATCATGTTATGCGGGTTCTGGGTGCCGATCGATTTGGCAACCACGTCCTGCAGACCGAGCGTTTCGAAAATAGCGCGCATCGGACCGCCGGCAATGATACCGGTGCCGGGAGGCGCCGCACGGAGGACGACCTTGCCGGCGCCGTAACGGCCGAGAACGTCGTGGTGCAGGGTCCGGCCTTCGCGCAGCGGAACCCGGATCATGTTCTTCTTGGCTTTCTCGGTGCCCTTGCGGATAGCTTCCGGCACTTCACGGGCCTTGCCCGAACCGAAGCCAACGCGGCCCTTCTGATCGCCAACCACCACAAGGGCGGCAAAACCGAACCGGCGTCCGCCCTTCACCACCTTCGCAACGCGATTGATGCTGACGAGCTTGTCGATAATGTCGCTTTCTTCCCGCCGGTCGGGGCGGTTGTCGCGTCTCGGATTACGTGCCATGCGTCTCTTCTCCTAAAATTCCAGCCCGCCTTCGCGGGCGGCATCGGCCAGCGCCTTGACGCGGCCGTGATAGAGATAGGGTCCGCGATCGAACACTACCGATTTAATTCCTTTTTCAGCCGCGCGCTGAGCAACCAGTTTGCCGACTTCTTTCGCCACGTCCTGATTGGCACCGCTCGCGATGTCTTTTTCGATGCTCGACGCCGATGCGACGGTCACGCCGGTCGTATCGTCGATAACCTGAGCATAGATATACTTGTTCGAACGGAACACAGACAGACGCGGTCGACCGTTCGCGCTCCGCAATATCTGTTTCCGGACGCGCGCGCGGCGCCGTTTTTCGAGTTTCGCTGTATCGGCCATGGCTATTTCTTCTTACCTTCTTTGCGGATGATGATTTCATCTGCATATCTCACGCCTTTGCCCTTATAGGGTTCGGGCTTGCGGTAACCGCGGATCTCCGCTGCCACCTGTCCAACAACCTGGTTATTGGCGCCGGAAATGACGATTTCCGTCTGGTTGGGCACGTCGACCTTGATGCCCTCGGGCAGCGGATAACGGATCTCGTGGCTGTGTCCGAGCTGCAGCACAAGGTCTTTGCCCTGCATCGCTGCACGATAACCGACACCGGTGATCAGAAGCTTCTTGCTGAAACCTTCCGATACGCCCGTGACGATATTGCTCAGCAGACTGCGGGTCGTCCCCCACATCATGCGGGCACGTTTGCCATCGTTTGCGGGCTTCACCCAGACAAGATTGTCTTCGCGCGACACTTCCACGTCGTCGCCAACCTTTATCGACAGTTCGCCCAGCTTACCTTTTGCCTTGATCTCCCCCGCGGCGATCTCAAGATCGACCCCAGAGGGAACTTCAACCGGCACCATTCCGACGCGTGACATAATATTGCTCCTGCGTCCCTAAAAGACTTCGCAGATTACCTCGCCGCCAACATTGGCAGCGCGGGCTTCGTTATCAGACATGACACCCTGGGGCGTCGACAGGATCGAGATGCCAAGCCCATTATAAACGGACGGCAGGTCCTTCACCTTCGAATATACGCGACGGCCCGGCTTGGACACCCGCTGGATGTGCCGGATAACCGGGGAACCGTCGTGGTACTTGAGTTCGACCCGCAGCTGGTTGAGGCCATCACGGAACTCTTCGGTCTCATAGCCGCGAATATAACCTTCACGCTTCAGCACTTCGAGCACGCTGGCCCGGAGCTTGGAGCTCGGTGCGGTAACGGCGCTTTTATTGGCCCGCTGTCCATTACGGATACGGGTCAAAAGATCGCCGACGGGATCAGTCATTGTCATCGGTGTTTTCCCCTACCAGCTCGACTTGACCATACCGGGGATATGCCCGGAGGACGCCAGTTCGCGAAGCGCGATCCGCGACATCTTGAACTTTTTATACACGCCGCGCGGCCGACCCGTTATTTCGCAACGGCTCTGAACCCGTCCCTTCGACGCGTTCCGCGGCAGCTTCGACAACTTGAGCCGAGCCTGGAACTGCTCTTCCATCGGAAGGTCGCGGTTATTCGCGATCGCCTTCAGGCGCTCGCGCTTACCGTCATATTTCTTGGCCATACGACGGCGTTTTTCGTTACGTTCAATGGCGCTTTTCTTTGCCATGTGTTCCTCCCAATCCCGTCAGTTCGTAAACGGGAAATTGAAACCCTTGAGCAGCGCACGTGCCTGCTCATCGTCGGGTGCCGTCGTACAAACGACGATATCCATACCCCGGAATTCATCGACGGTATCGTAGTCGATCTCCGGAAAGATGATCTGCTCGGTAATGCCCGTGGCGTAATTCCCACGGCCATCGAAACTCTTCGGCGAGAGCCCGCGAAAGTCACGAACGCGGGGCAGCGCGATATTGACCAGACGGTCAATGAATTCGTACATCCGTTCACGCCGCAGCGTCACCTTGACGCCGATCGGCATGCCTTCGCGCAACTTGAAGGTGGCGACCGATTTCCGCGCGCGAACGATAACCGGCTTCTGGCCGGCGATAACCGTCATGTCGCGTGCAGCAAAGTCGACCTTCTTGGAATCGTTTACCGCATCGCCGACGCCCATGTTGAGGACGACCTTGTCCAGCCGCGGAATCTGCATCGGATTGGCATATCCGAACTGTTCCTGCATGGACGCCCGGATTTCCGATGCGTAGATTTCTTGTAGACGCGTTCCCATCATCGGCTCCTTAATCGATCACTTCGCCGGACCGCTTCGCATAGCGGACCTTGCGGCCGTCTTCGAGGGTGCGGAAACCGACGCGGGTGGCTTCGCCGCCATCCGGATCGATCAGCGCTACGTTGGACATGTGAATCGATGCTTCCTTCTCGACGATACCGCCCTGCTGGGTCTGGGTCTGGCGCTCGTGACGCTTCACGATGTGGACCCCCTGAACCAGGACACGATTATCGTCGGCCATTACCTTGAGCACATTGCCCTTTTTGCCTTTGTCGCGACCGGAGATAACAATCACCTCGTCGCCTTTTCTAATTCGCGCAGCCATTTACTTGCTCCGATTCCCCCGCCTACAGAACTTCTGGGGCGAGAGAAATTATCTTCATGTATCTCCGGGCTCGCAGTTCGCGGGTCACCGGACCGAAAATTCGAGTACCGATCGGCTCGTTTGCGTTGTTCAACAGCACCGCGGCATTCCGGTCGAACCGGATGCTCGTGCCATCGGCGCGGCGGATTTCCTTGGACGTCCGAACGATAACGGCACGGTGCACATCGCCCTTTTTCACGCGTCCGCGCGGAATAGCTTCCTTCACGGAAACGACGATAACGTCTCCG
The DNA here is from genome assembly GCA_963977005.1 of uncultured Rhodospirillaceae bacterium. Lineage (GTDB taxonomy): Bacteria > Pseudomonadota > Alphaproteobacteria > MPNO01 > UBA830 > CAXBCP01. The sequence goes on along the minus strand of CAXBMQ010000044.1, from coordinate 5,320 downwards.
ACTGTCGCCCAGCGCCGCTTGGAGCCGCCCAGAATCCGTATGCACTGCACACGGCGTGCGCCGGAATTGTCGGCGACCTCTAGGTTGGATTCAGGGATAATCATTAATCTTGTCCTTGTACGTCAGCGCTTCACGCGTCGTCGAAGATGACTTCCCAGGTCTTCGACTTGGAAATCGGTTTGCATTCGCGAATACGGACCACTTCGCCCGCCTTGCATTTGTTTTCGGGATCATGCGCCGCGAACTTCTTCGACCGCCGGATGATCTTCTTATAGAGCGGATGCTGGACCTGGCGCTCGACGCGTACCGTGACGGTCTTGTCGGCCTTGTCGGAAACAACCGTTCCCTGGAGAATTCTTTTAGGCATAGTCTCTACCGTTCCTTACGACGCGTTTGCGGCAACATGCCGACGTTCGGTCATCACCGTCTGTATTCTCGCGATATCGCGGCGAACTTCGCCGACGCGGCTGGTCGCCTCAAGCTGGCCCGAGGCCCGCTGGAAGCGCAGGTTCAGCTGCTCGCGTTTCAGTTTCTGCAATTCGTCTTTCAGTTCGTCGTCAGATTTCTGACGAAGATCAGCTGCTACAGCCATGACCTAGGCACCTCCGCCGACAAGACGCGTGACGATCTTCGTCTGGACCGGCAGTTTCGCCGCGGCCAGTTCCAGTGCCACCTGGGCGATATCCTGAGGCACACCGTCTATCTCAAACATGATCCGACCAGGCTTCACCCGCGCAGCCCAGTATTCCACCGAGCCCTTGCCCTTGCCCTGGCGGACTTCGGCAGGCTTCTGGGTTACCGGCACATCCGGGAAAATGCGGATCCAGACACGTCCGGACCGGCGCATGTGACGGGTAATCGCCCGGCGCGACGCTTCGATCTGGCGCGCGGTCACGCGGCCCGGGGTCAATGCCTTCAGGCCGTACGAGCCGAATGTAAGGGTCGTTGCGCCCTTGGCATTTCCCTTGATCCGACCCTTGAAGGCCTTGCGGAATTTCGTTTTCTTTGGTGCCAGCATCTTACTGTTCCTGTTTCCCGGTTCTTACCGGCTGACTTGCTGTTCCTGGAGACGCTTGTCCTGCGCCATCGGGTCGTGCGCGAGGATTTCTCCCTTGAAGATCCAGACCTTGACGCCGCAGGCGCCGTAGGTTGTCCGGCCTGTCGCCGTACCGTAATCGACGTCGGCGCGCAGGGTGTGAAGCGGCACCCGGCCTTCGCGGTACCACTCGGTCCGCGCGATTTCCGCCCCGCCGAGCCGCCCGGCGCAGTTGATCCGGATACCTTCGGCACCGAGCCGCATTGCCGACTGAACGGCGCGCTTCATGGCACGCCGGAAGGCGACGCGGCGCTCAAGCTGCTGCGCGATGTTTTCGGCGACCAGCTTCGCATCGATTTCCGGCTTGCGGATTTCGACGATGTTCAGATGAACCTCGCTGTTCGTCATACGCGCGACATCCTGGCGGAGCTTCTCGATATCCGCGCCTTTCTTTCCGATCACGACACCGGGACGCGCCGAATGGATCGTGACGCGGGCTTTCTTGGCCGGACGCTCAATGACAACACGGCTGATGCCCGCCTGGGACAAACGATCGAAGAGAAATTCGCGCAGCTTGATGTCTTCATGAAGAAGGCCTGCGTAGTTCTCGTCATTCGCATACCAGCGCGAATCCCACGTGCGATTGATACCGAGGCGAAGGCCAATCGGATTAACTTTTTGCCCCATCAGGCTTCCTCCTCGACTTCGCGGACAACAACGGTGAGGTTGCTGAACGGCTTCTGGATCTTGCCGACCCGGCCACGGGCGCGGGCGCGAAAACGTTTCATGACAAATGCCTTGCCGACACTCGCTTCGGACACAACCAGACGGTCGACGTCCAGCTGGTGATTGTTCTCTGCGTTTGCGATCGCCGCCTGCAGGACCGTTTTGACGGTCACAGCGATGCGTTTGCGCGAAAAGCTGAGCTCCGCAAGCGCGCGCTCTGCCGGCAGTCCGCGGATAGACTGAGCAACGAGGTTCAGCTTCTGCGGGCTGACCCGGATCGTCTTCGCGAACGCCTTTGCTTCGTTATCCGCAAGGCGGCGGGGTGTTGAAGGTTTGCTCATATCAGCCCCGTTTCGATTTCTTGTCCGACGCATGACCGTAATAGGTCCGCGTGGCGGCGAATTCGCCGAACTTGTGGCCGACCATGTTTTCGGTCACCAGGACGGGAATATGTTTCTGACCGTTGTGAACGCCGAAGGTCAGACCGACGAACTGCGGCAAAACCGTCGAACGCCGCGACCAGATCTTGATCACATCGTTTCGGCCGGACGCACGGGTTTCTTCTGCCTTCTTAAGCAGATACCCATCAACGAACGGACCTTTCCAAACAGAACGCGACATGTTGCTTCCCTCTTCCTACTTCTTCCGCCGACGGCGCATGATGAGATCGTCGGATTTTTTCTTCCGACGCGTACGCGCTCCCTTGGTCGGCTTGCCCCAGGGCGATACCGGGTGACGACCGCCGGAGGTGCGGCCTTCGCCGCCGCCATGCGGATGATCCACCGGGTTCATCGCGACGCCGCGAACCTTCGGGCGTTTGCCGAGCCAGCGGCTGCGACCGGCCTTGGACATGTTCTGGTTCTTGTTATCCGAATTCGAAACCGCGCCAACGGTCGCCATGCATTTTGCAGGCACCATGCGAAGCTCGCCGGAGGTCAGCCGAAGCTGCGCATAACCGGAATCCTTACCGATAAGCTGAACATACGTGCCGGCGGCACGCGCCATCTGGCCGCCCCGTCCGGGCTTCATCTCCACATTGTGGATGATCGTGCCCACGGGCATGTTTTCCATCGGCATCGCGTTGCCGGGCTTGATGTCGGCGCGGTTCGCCGCGATCACACGATCGCCTTCCTGCAACCGCTGGGGCGCGAGGATATAGGCCTGTTCGCCATCGTCGTATTTCAGCAGCGCGATAAAGGCCGACCGGTTCGGATCGTACTCGATGCGCTCGACAACGGCCGAGACGTCGAACTTCGTGCGCTTGAAGTCGATGACGCGGTAAAGCCGCTTGTGCCCGCCGCCGCGACGACGCGAGGTAATACGGCCATTGTTGTTACGGCCACCGCTCTTGGTAACGCCTTCGGTCAGCTTCTTGACCGGACGCCCCTTCCACAGTTCGGACTTGTCGACGAGGACCAGTCCGCGCATCGCCGGGGTATTCGGTTTGTATTTTTTAAGCGCCATTGGTTCAGATCCCCGTCGTCACGTCGATGGTGTTGCCTTCTTCAAGCGTCACGACCGCTTTCTTGTAATCCGGACGTTTTCCGACCATTCCGCGGAAACGCTTCGTCTTGCCCTGCTGACGGATCGTGTTGACCGCTTTGACCTTCACCTTGAACAGGTGTTCGACGGCCGCACGGATCGCCGGCTTGCTGGCATCCAGCGGGACGCGGAACGTCACCTGGTTGTGCTCGGAGCCCATGGTTGCTTTCTCGGTAATGACCGGCGAAAGGATCACATCGCAGGCGGAGGCCGGCGAAATGGTTACAGGGCGGTGATATTTCCAGCTCATGAAAGACGCTCCTGAAGATGCTCGGCGGCGGCCTTGGTCAAAACGAGTACGTCGCGGCGGACGATGTCATAAACGTTGGCGCCCTGCTGCGGGAGCACGTCAATATTCATGATATTCGCCGCTGCCCGCGCGAAATTGCTGTCCACCTCGGCGCCGGTCACGATCAGCGCGTTGGACAGGCCGAGCGCTGCGAACTTGCCCGACAAATCCTTTGTCTTCGCGTCGGCGAGAACAATGTCGTCAAGAATGATCAGCTTGCCGTCGGCCTGCTTGCTGGAAAGCGCCGAACGCAATGCCAGCTTGCGTACTTTCTTCGGCAGCTTGTGAGAATGATCGCGAACGACTGGTCCGAAGACGGTGGAACCGCCGCGGAACTGTGCCGCCCGGAGCGTCCCTGCACGGGCGCGGCCGGTACCCTTCTGGTTCCAGGGCTTCGCTGTCGTCCCGCGAATTTCGCTGACGTTTTTCGTTTTGTGATTTCCGCTCCGACGCTTGGCAAGCTGGTAATTGACCATGCGCGCGATGATGTCTTTACGCACTTCCGCGCCAAAAACACCGTCGGCCAGATCAACAGAACCTGCCTTTTTATTGTCGAGGGTAAGAATGTCGCACTTCATGGCGCGTTATTCCTTCTTCTCATCGTTGTCACCCGCTTCGGGGGCGTCTGTCGCGGCTTCCGCAACGTTTTCTTCGGCTGCGGGCGCATCGCCGCCACGGAGACCCGCCGGGAAAGGCACGTCTTCGGGAAGCGCCGACTTTACCGCGTCGAACACCTCGACCCAGCCGCCCTTGTGACCGGGCACCGCGCCACTGACCAGGATAAGTCCCTGCTCCGGATCGGTCCTGACAACGGAAAGATTCTGCACGGTGACGCGCTCTGCACCCATATGCCCGGCCATCTTCTTGCCTTTGAAGACCTTGCCCGGATCCTGACTGTTACCGGTCGAACCATGACTACGATGGCTGATGGATACGCCATGCGACGCCTCGAGACCGGCGAAATTGTGGCGCTTCATGCCACCGGCAAAGCCCTTACCGATGGACGTTCCGGCCACGTCGATTTTCTGCCCCGCCACGAAATGGTCGACGGTGATCTCGTCACCGACGTTGAGCATCGCGTCTTCGCTGACGCGGAATTCGACCAGCCGCCGCTTGGGCTCGACCTTCGCCTTGGCGTAATGCCCACGCATCGGCTTTGAGACGTTCTTCGGCTTTGCCGTACCGGCGCCGACCTGAACGGCAAAATAGCCGTTTTTATCCGCGGTTCGAATATCGACGACCTGGCAGCCATCGACCTGAAGAACCGTCACCGGCACATGTTCGCCACCGTCGGTAAAGACGCGGGTCATGCCCAGTTTTTTTGCTACGAGTCCCGAACGCATTGTTCTGTCCTTACAGCTTGATCTCGACGTCGACACCCGATGCGAGGTCGAGCTTCATGAGCGCGTCCACGGTCTGGGGGGTCGGGTCGATAATGTCGAGCAGCCGCTTGTGCGTACGAATCTCAAACTGCTCACGTGATTTCTTGTCGACATGGGGCGAACGAAGAACCGTGTACTTCTCGATCTTCGTCGGCAGCGGGATCGGTCCGCGAACCTCTGCACCGGTGCGCTTGGCCGTATCGACGATTTCACTCGTCGATGAATCCAGAACGCGATGATCAAAGGCCTTCAGCCGAATGCGAATGTTTTGATTTTCCATAATTTCGCCCCTTAAAGGCCTTCCTCTAATGTCGCTCTTATTCCGAGATCGATGCGACGACGCCA
>CAXBMQ010000043.1:0-24152 GCA_963977005.1 uncultured Rhodospirillaceae bacterium | reverse complement strand
CGGGCGCAACAGCCCGGACTTTGCCGGCGCAGAATCCCGAGGCGGTGAAAACGGCGCGTGTGACCGATGTCATCGATGGCGATACCGTCAGGCTGGAGACCGGCGCCGAAGTGCGGCTGACGGGTATCCAGGCGCCCAAACTGCCGCTCGGGCGCAAGGGGTTCAAAGCCTGGCCCCTCGCCGCCGAGGCGAAGGCCGCCCTCGCCGCGCTGAGCCGGGACCGGCAGGTGCGGCTGGACTATCCGGGGCGGCGCCACGACCGCTGGGGCCGGCTTCTCGCCCATGTATATGTGGGGGAAACCTGGATGCAGCGGGAAATGCTGCTGCGCGGCCTCGCCCGGGTATACACGTTCCCGGACAACCGTACGCATGCGGCGGCGCTCTACACGGCCGAAAAGGCGGCGCGCGGCGCGGGCCGCGGTATCTGGGCGCTGAACCGATACCGGATTCTGCGGGCGGAGGACACCGGGCGCCATATCGGGACATTCCAGCTTGTCGAAGGCACCGTTGCCAGCACCGCGATCGTCCGGGGCCGGGGCTATCTCAATTTCGGCGCGGACTGGCGGACGGATTTTACCGTGTCGATATCGCCAGAATATATGAAACTGTTTCGCGCCGCGCGCGTTGACCTAACGAGTCTGAGCCACCGGCGGCTGCGGGTTCGCGGCTGGCTGGTGCGGCGAAACGGTGCGATGATATCCGTGACGCACCCCGAGCAGATCGAATTGCTAACCCCGTGAAACGACGACAGTGAGTGAAGCCTTGAAACGTGCCCTGACCCTGATCCCCTCGCTGGCCGCCGCCGGCCTTCTGGCGGCCCTTCTGGCCGGCTGCGCCAAAAACCCCGCTACCGGCGGCACCGCCTTTACGGGCGGACTTTCGCAGTCGCAGGAAATCCAGATGGGCCGGGAAAACCACCCGAAGATCATCAAGGAATTCGGCGGCGAATACGGCACGCCCGAGCTCAGACGATATGTTGACGGCATCGGCCAGTTGCTGGCCAGGACCTCCGAACGGCCGGACCTGAAATTCACGTTCACGCTGCTGAATTCCGACATCGTCAACGCCTTCGCGACTCCCGGGGGCTATGTCTACATCACCCGCGGGCTTATGGCGCTGGCGGATAACGAAGCGCAACTCGCGGGGGTTCTGGCCCATGAAATCGGCCATATCACGGCGCTGCATCACGCCCGGCGCCACGGGCAGTCGCTCCTGGCGAATATCGGGTTAGCCGCCGTGGGGATACTGGGCGGCCGCGAGATTGCCCAGGTCGGCCAGCTGGGCGCGGTGACGCTGCTCCAGAGCTTTTCGCGCGAGAACGAGTACGAAGCGGATCAACTTGGCGTCAGATATCTGTCGCGTGCCGGTTTCGACCCGACGGCCATGGCCGGTTTTCTTGCCAAGCTGCGTGCCGATTCACGGCTCAGCGCGCTGCGCCGCGGCGAATCGCCGGACAAGGTCGACCAGTTCAACTATCTGGCAACCCACCCGGCGCCCGCCGCCCGCGTCGAGCGCGCCACGGCGCTGGCGCGGCAGAAAAACGTCAAGAACCCGATGACCGCGCGCGACATCTATCTCTCGAAGCTGGACGGGCTGCTTTATGGCAGCGATCCGGAAGAAGGCTTTATCCGCGGGCGGGAATTTCTGCACCCGAAGCTGCGCTTTGCCTTCACGGTACCCGACGGGTTCAGCCTGATGAATTCGAACAACGCCGTGTATGCGTTCGGCCCCAACAAATCGCGAATCATATTCGACCGCGCGAGCAAGCCGGTGGACGGATCGATGGAATACTATGTCGGCCGGGTCTGGGGCGGCAAGATGCAGCTGCGCAACCTGGAGACCATTCGCGTAAACGGGCTTGAGGCCGCCACGGCGACCACCCAGGTGCGTACGAATGACGGCACGTTCGATGCCCGGCTGACCGCTTTCCGGATCGACACGCAAACGATCTACCGCATGATTTTCCTGACCGCCGGGGCGGATACCAACCGGCTGGCGACCGGCCTGAGACGTACGACATACAGTTTCCGCACCCTCAGCCCTGCCGAAGCGGCCGGCCTGCGCCCGCTTGTCCTGCGGATCGTCACCGTGCAACGCGGCGACACTGTCGAGAGCCTCGCCCGCCGTCTGCCCTATAGCGACTTCAAGACCGAACGGTTCGAGGTTCTGAACGGCATTTCCCGCAAGGACCGTCTCGTGCCCGGCCAGAAACTGAAAATGGTCACGACGAACTGATCCCGTCGAGGACCGCGCCGACGACCGCCTCGGCCCGCGCCGCGATACCGGGGCAGGAACTTTCCCTGGGTCCCGCGACATTGAGCACCCGGATCCCCGCGCGATCCAGCCAGTCCCGTATGCAACGGGCGGCGCTTTCCCTCTCCGCAGGTTCCGGATCGACGACCAGACAGGGTTTGCCGAGTTCGCGGGCATATCGCTCCGTCGCACGCGTCCCCCCGGTCAACGGACGGGGCGAGAGAATGAGCGTCGCGCCGGATTCGGCGACATTGCGACGTGTTCTGTCCAGATAACGCGAAGAACCGAGTTCCGCGAGGGGGTAATGTGGCGGTATGCAACCATCTTCGGCGCGGCGCCCCCTGGGACACCAGCCGCCGCAGGGGAACTCCCGGCGGAGCGCCGCATCCAGCGCCGCGCGATCGACACCGGTCTGGCCGCCCGAAATCAGTTTTTGCAGCATCGTCCTATCGTAGAATTCGGATTGATCCGGTGCAATTGCAGCTTGCCGCCGGACAGCATACGGTCTGGACATGACGAACGACACGAAAGTAACGGAAACGGCGCCCGGAAAACGCGCCCGGATCAAACCCTCGCTGACGACCGCGCTTGTGCTCGGCTTCGGCGCGCTGATCGTGATCGGTATGGGGACGATTCAGGGTATCACGATGTGGAGCGCGCAGAAAAACACGCGTGAGCTTCTGGCGGATAATGCCCGTTTCGCCGTTGTTTCGCTGGTGCGCGAAACCCGGCGCCGGCTGTCGCCCGTCCGCGACCTCAGCGAGTACGTCACCCGGATGATCGATACGGGCCAGATCGATCTCGACGACCGCGCCGCACTTGCCGAAGCGCTGCTGACCAGTATGGCCGGCACCGAACAGGTCTTCGGCATGGGGTTCGTCTACCCGGACGGCACAAGTGTGCGCGTCCGGCGCGGACGCGGACAGCTGTCGGGCCAGGCCCTGGAATCCAGTCTGACGGTTCTCAATGCGCTTACCGAAGCGCGGCGGCGGTATCAGCCCTATTGGGAAGAACCGACACGGCTGACAAATGTCGGGGCAACGATCATTTCGATCCGGTCTCCCATCTGGGAAGGGGAGACATTCCGCGGAATGCTTGTGGCCGGTGTGACCGTCAACGCGCTTTCCCGGTTTATCGCGCGTTCCGGCGCGCTGCCCCTGGCGGACAACCGGTTCATTCTTTATGGCCAGGACCATGTTCTGGCGCACCGCAATATGGAGGACGGCAAGTTCAAGCTGCAACCCTACATTCCGCTGCCCGCGCTGGAAGATGTCGGCGACCCGATCCTTGCCAAAATCTGGAACCTGGAAAACCGGCGCCGCCTGCTGATCGAACTCGACCGGCATACGCGCGGCCACGTCATGGCGATCGACGGGGAGAATTATATCTTTCTGTACCGGGAATTGGCGGGGTTCGGGCCGACCCCCTTCACCGTCGGTATTTACGCCGGACCGGAAGACGGTCTCGGCGCAGAGATACAACGACTGGTCCGCGCCGGAATCGCCGGGATCGTCATCATTGCGATATGCGTGCTCTGCGCCATTTTTCTGGGGCGCCGGATAAGCGCGCCGATCCGGGCCCTTGCAGCGGGCTCGGCCTCTATCGCCGATCTCGATTTCGAGCATGTCGCGCGCCTGCGGCCAAGCCGCCTGCGGGAACTGGACGAAGCAGCGAACGCCTTCAACCGTATGACGACGGGGCTGCATTGGTTCGAAACCTACGTGCCACAGCAACTGGTGCGCCGACTGATGGCCCGGGAGACGCCGGTCGAATCGGAACACCGGGCGATCACGGTGATGTTTACCGACATCGCCGGTTTCGCGACATTGTCGGAACATATGCCGGCGACGGAAACCGCAGCGATGCTGAACGAGCATTTCGCCATCCTGGTCGATTGCATCGAAGCGGAAGGGGGCATCGTCGACAAATATATCGGCGATTCCGTCATGGCCTTCTGGGAACCCGACGATACCGGGGTCAATGTCGACCGGGCGATCCGGGCGGCCCGCCGGATTCGGCAACGGGTCAGCGAAGACAATACTGCCCGCCGGCGCGAGGGCCGCGTCGCGCCCTGCGTGCGTATCGGACTCCATACCGGCGACGCGATCGTCGGAAATATCGGTGCACCGGGGCGCATCAATTACACCCTTGTCGGCGATGCGGTGAATGTTGCGGCGCGGCTCGAACAGTTGTCCAAGACCGTCGGGCCCGAAAGCGACGCCAAAATCCTGATCAGCGACGCCACCGCGGCACTCGCCAAGGACAGGGACGGGCTGGTTCATGCGGGCACGCATGAAATCCGGGGCCGCGATGGCAGTCTAGACATCTGGACGCTCGCCTGAGGGGCGCGGCCAGCAAAAAACCCGTCGCGAGGACGGGTTTTTCGGGTCCGTTCGTCGGTGAAAAGCCGCTATGCGCCGCTTAGAACGGTTTCCAGCTTTTCGGTTGCCGCATCGACATCCAGCTTTTCGACCAGGGCATATTCGTTGACCAGGCGCTCCAGCGCGGCCTCGTACATCTGGCGTTCGCTGTAGGACTGCTCGGGCTGCCCGGGAGCGCGATAAAGATCGCGCACGACTTCGGCAATCGCAACCGGGTCGCCGCTATTGATCTTCGCTTCGTATTCCTGGGCGCGGCGGCTCCACATCGTCCGTTTGGACCGCGCGCGGCCTTTCAGCGTGCCGATGACGGCCATCATCTTGTCTTTCGAACTGATCTTACGCAGCCCTGAATCCGCAACTTTCTCGACCGGGACGCGCAGCGTCATCTTTTCCGATTCGAACAGGATGACGAAAAGCTGCAGATTGAACCCCGCGACCTCCTGTTTCTCGACACCTGTGACCTTGCCGACACCGTGGGTCGGATAGACCACATAGTCGCCGCGCGAAAACGGCAGTTTCTTGGCCGGTTTCCTGGCAGCGGGCTTCGCGGCCGGCTTTTTCGCCGCAGCGGGTTTGGAAGCGGCCTTTGCTGCCGGCTTGGTCGCCGCTTTCGCCTTGGCGGCGGTTTTCGGCGCGGCCTTGGCAGCGGTCTTGGCAGCAGGCTTCTTGGCGGCGGGCTTTTTAGCCGCCGTTTTCGAAGCCGCCTTGGCGGCGGGTTTCGCGGATTTCGCGGAAGACTTGGCGGCGGGTTTCGACGCGCTCTTCGCTTTGGATTTAGCAGTCGTTTTGGCCTGTGCCATCGCTCACTCTCAATTCTAATTTCCGGTTGCCGGTCAAAGAACGAACAAACTCACCCTCTCCCGAGGCGGTCACCTGGCGACAGGCTGCGTCAGCGGGAATTCAGGAATGGGTTGAGAAATATCTGCCCGTCTATCCACCGGTCAGGCAAGGGTATGATACCACAAAAGTAGGTGAAATAACAGCGTTTTAGCCTACAACCCGGGAACGCCGCGTTGACCACGGGGCTGGTGCGGAAATACCTCAAAAAGAATGCTGCGCGGCGGGACACCACGCAGCATTCGATATCGTCTCAAATCCGCCCGCGGGCGGAGAGAATCAGGTGCCCTGACCGGGGCTCTCGCTGAAGTGTTCTTCGAACTTGTTTTCTTTATCGCGCCAATCGTCGGCATCGGCGGGAGATTCGCCCTTGCGTGTGATGTTCGGCCAGATATCCGCAAACTTGCGGTTCACCTCAAGATACTTGTCGGAACCGTCATCGGTGTCGGGACGGATTGCTTCGACCGGGCATTCGGGCTCGCAAACGCCGCAATCGATGCATTCGTCGGGGTGGATCACCAGCATATTTTCGCCTTCATAGAAGCAGTCCACCGGGCATACTTCGACGCAATCCATGAATTTGCACTTAATGCACGCATCGTTGACGACGTACGTCATACTGTTCTCCGTGTTCTCTTGGACGGGCGACGACGCGCTGTCGCGCCCCCTGTGTTAAATCCTCACGGCCATACGCCGCACTGTTCGTCTGGCCAAACTAGTATTTTTTAAAGCCCCGACCAACAACTTTTATAAACCGTACCACGCGCACTACTCTTTGGCGTCAAGCCGCGCGCGCACCCGGGATCTCGCGATCCCGCTATCGCGATCGTCGACGTAAATCAGTCCCGCAATCTGGCGCATCAGCGACGCTTCATGTGCTTCGACCAGTTCGTCCGCATAGACGACTTCCCAGAGCATTTCCATCAGATGGATACGCTCTTCGTAGGAAAACCCGTCCTTGATGGTGCGGGTAAATCCGAGAAGCTGCACGGAATTTTCAACCTGGCGTTCCGCCGCCTCTATCAGTTCGTGGGCCTCGTCATGACCGAGCTCGAAATGATGTTCGCAAAGCCATTCGATACGGGCGCGTTCGGCCGCGCCGAATTCCGCATCCGCGGTTGCCGCATAGACCAGCAACACTGCCGCCGCGAGATGAAATTCATCCGGTGTGTGGCCGCCTGCGTCGCCGCCGCCGACGGCCTGTTTGACCTCGAAAAAGGCCCTGAATCGATCAAGCATGGGCCGTCGTATCACACCGACGCGGGGTCGGCAAATCACATCGCGCAGATGCCTCGGCGTCTGCGGGAATCGTGCAACGGCGGCCCAACTCGTCTATGGTCGCGGGATGGAAGCGCCGTCAGAAAAAGCCCGTCATTTTCCCGCCACCGCCCGCAATCGCGATGTCATCGCCGACGTCCTGAAGCGCTTTCTGCCCGCGACCGGGACCGTTCTGGAGATCGGCAGCGGGTCGGGCGAACACAGCGTGTATTTTGCGGAGATATTCGCCGGTCTGCTCTGGCAGCCGAGCGATCCGGACCCGCTCAACGTCGACAGTATTGCCGCCTGGCGTGAAGCGGCGGGCCATGAAAACCTGCGCCCGCCCCTGTCGATCAACGCCTCGGACGTCGTGCTGCCGATCGATGCGGCGGATGCGATGATGTGCATTAACGTCATCCACATATCGCCATGGGACGCCACCGAAGGGCTGATGCGCAATGCTGCGAAACTCCTGCCCGCCGGCGGTCCGCTATACCTGTACGGCCCGTACAGGATCGGCGGTGCACACACCGCACCGTCGAACGAGGCCTTCGATGCGTCGCTGCGGTCGCAGAACGAGACATGGGGCGTGCGCGATCTCGAGGACGTGTGTGCGGAGGCGGAGAAAAACGGGCTGCATCTGGTCGAATGCGTCGAAATGCCGTCGAACAACCAGTCGGTAATTTTCCGCAAATCGGGCTAGGAAGCCGCGTCTTCGCCAATCTCGGTATACAGCGCCTGCGCTTCCGCGGCAGGGCCGCGCCGGGTCCCGAGGCCCTCTATCCGGACGACCCGTATCTCCTTCGCTTTGGGAAACGTGAGCACATTGCCGATGCGGACGATGTAATGCGCCTTGCGAACGACCTGGCCGTCTATCCGGACCTTGCCCCCGGCGCAGATCCGGCTGGCGAGGCTGCGGCTCTTGAAAAAGCGGGCATGCCAGAGCCATTTGTCCAGCCTTATGCCGTCTTCGCCGCTCAAGAAAACTTAAGATCCTTCAACTTCGCAAACGGCGAATTTTCATCGATTTGCGCGGGCTTGCGGGATTTTTGCGCCGGCCGATCCGGTTTGCCCTGCTTTGCCCGTTTGGCACGCTTTGGCCGTTCCGACCTGGGCTTGCGGCGACCGGCCCATTTCCAGACCAGTTCCTCGCCGGCCTCTTCGGCGACATAACCGAGCCCCTCGAAGACCGGCCGCGCATCCTCCATCGACAGCCCCAGCAGGTTGAGCTGCGCCGCGCCGATATCCATCTTGCCTGCGCGGGACTGGCGCTGCAGGTCGATGGCGACGCGGTCGAGCACATCGATGCGCACCGCACGTCCGCCCAGCTTGGCGTAACCGCAGGCGATGAGAAAATCCTCCGGCAGGTCGTCGCCGGCGGGCGCGGTCACGAGCCCCGCACCCGGCGGCGGCGCGGTTTCGCGGTCGTTGAACAGCTTCCACAGCATCGCCCGCCACTGGACCGCCTTGGGTTTCACCAGCGACGGCACGAACAGCGTTTCCGCCCCGATCCGGATCCCGCAGGAGCGGAGCGCCGAGCGGTCTTCCTTCGACAGTTCGCGCACCTCGCGGACGACTCGCTGCCGCGGCAACGAGCCCAGCCCCTCAACCACCTGGTAGGCAAGCCCCCGGGCAACACCGGTCAGCTCGGCTTTTCGCAGGGTCATAAGCCGTTCAAGCGCATCGTCCAGCTGCGCCGCCAGCCATACCACAAGCCGCTTTCGCATCCGTTCGCGCTGTTCCGCCGACAGGTAGTCGCTCTGCATGACGGCAATGCCGGGCGACACGATATCGGCGCCTTTCTCCAGCTGTGCGATCGATGCGCCGGCCCAGGAAATCGTGCCCGCGTCGTCGATCGAAAACACCGTATCCGGCGCGCCGCACAGCGCATCGACCCGGGCGTCTATTTCACTGCGCAACGCCTTGTTCGCCGCCGTCATCAGCGCCTGCCGGCCCTCCGCTGCGGAATTGGCATCTGGGGCGAACCGGAAACCGTCGAGATGCCCGACGAATTCTCCTTCGACCGTCACGTCGCCATCGGCGCCGACGACAGCCATCAGGTCGTCGCGGTCCTTCATGCGGGAAAACGCCGCCGCGCGGCGATCGACGAATCTTTGTGTAAGGCTTGTGTGCAGGGCATCGGAAATCTTGTCCTCGAGTTCGCGGGTCCGGGTTTGCCAGGTTTCGGTATCGCTGAGCCAGTCGGCCCGGTGAGAAATATAGGTCCATGTGCGCACATGGGCGATCCGCGCCATCAGGGTATCGATATCGCCATCGACCCGGTCGAGCTGCGCGATCTGTGCCGCCACCCAGTCGACCGGCAGACAATCCCCATCGGTGAGCTCGCGGAATATCCGGGCCAGAAGACCGGCGTGAACGTCCGCCATGGTTTTTCTGAAATCGGGAATCTGGCAGATATCCCAAAGCAGCCTTACGACATCGGGCGTCGACGCCCGGTCGGCTACTTTCGCGTCGCGCAGCAGCTGGGTAAGCGCGATTTTGTCATCGGCATCGCGCGCGCGCATCAGTTCGGCACGCGGCGGCGGCAATTCGAGCGACTTCTGCAGACTGCGGCCCGACCGGAAATCGAGATCCGCATTCCGCCAGAAAACCCCGGTCAGCGGCGGAAAGTCGTGATCCTCGATGGCGTTGACCACGTCTTCGTCCATCGCCCCTATTTCGGCAACCGGCCCGAATGTGCCGTCCGACAGGTGCCGGCCCGCGCGCCCGGCGATCTGGGCGAGTTCCGCGGTCGACAGTTTCCGGTAATTCTTACCGTCGAACTTGCGCAGGCCCGCAATCGCGACATGGTCGATATTCATGTTCAGGCCCATACCGATGGCATCGGTCGCAACCAGGTAATCGACCTCTCCACCCTGATACATTTCGACCTGGGCATTGCGGGTGCGCGGGCTGAGCGCGCCGAGGACCACGGCGGTGCCCCCACGCTGGCGGCGCATCAGTTCGGCGATTGCATAGACTTCGTTGATAGAGAACGCGACAACCGCGCTGCGCCGCGGCAGGCGGGTGATCTTGCGCGGCCCCACATAAGACAGCCGGGACAATCGCGGCCGGCTGACGAATTCGGCGCCCGGCACCAGCATCTGGATCAGCGGGCGGATGGTGTCGGCCCCCAGAAACAGGGTTTCTTCCGTTCCGCGGGCACGCATCAGCCGGTCGGTGAAAATATGGCCGCGCTCGGGATCGGCGCACATCTGGATTTCGTCGATGGCGAGAAATTCGACCTGCCGGTCGAGCGGCATCGATTCGACGGTACAGATAAAATAGGCGGCACGCGGCGGGATGATCTTTTCCTCGCCCGTCACGAGCGCAACGTGCGCGGCGCCTTTTTCCCGCACGACACGATCGTAGTTTTCACGCGCCAGCAGGCGCAGCGGAAACCCGATCATGCCCGACGCATGGCCAAGCATCCGCTCGATCGCGTAGTGTGTTTTGCCGGTATTGGTGGGGCCGAGAACGGCCGTCACGATCGACCGTTGTTCGACGCCTGACATGGGCGCAGGATGGCCGCGGATGACGCGGCTGGCAAGGGGTTGAAATCGTCGGCCCGGCGCAACATATTCCGGCGGAATTCGGATATTTCAAATAGGAGAACCGGGCCGATGGCAGAAGAAAAGCTGAGGTTCGAGACGGAGGTCTCGCGCCTCCTCCACATCGTTGCAAACTCGCTCTACAGCCAGAAGGAGATCTTTCTGCGCGAGCTGATTTCGAACGCGTCGGATGCCTGCGACCGGCTGCGCTACGAAGCGCTGACACAACCAGACCTCGTCGCCGACGATCCCGAATTCAAGGTTCGCATCACGGTGGACAAGGAAGCGCGCATCCTGGAACTGGCCGATAACGGGATCGGCATGAACCGCGACGGCCTGATTTCCGATCTCGGCACCATCGCGCGGTCGGGCACGACGGCCTATCTGGAAGAACACCAGGACGAGGAAGGCGCCGATCTCAATGCGATCGGCAAGTTCGGCGTCGGCTTCTATTCGGCGTTCATGGTTGCCAGCGAAGTCGAGGTTATCAGCAAGCGTGCCGGCGAAGACCAGGCGTGGCGCTGGGTGTCGGACGGTACCGGCGAATTCACCATCAGCGAAGGCGAACGCGAAGGCCGTGGCACCACGATCCGCATGAAACTGCGCAAGGACGAGGACGAATTTCTCGAAGAACCGCGCCTGCGCCACATCATCAAGACCTATTCCGACCACATCGCCCTGCCGATCGTTCTCACAGGCGCGGACGGCGAAGAACAGGCCGTCAACGAAGCGTCGGCACTGTGGACCCGGCAGAAAAAAGACATCACCGACGACCAGTACAAGGAATTCTACCACCACGTCGGCGGTTTCGATGAACCGTTCATGACCCTGCACTGGCGCGTCGAAGGCACGCTGGAATACACCAACCTTCTGTTTCTGCCGTCGGCCAAGCCGTTCGATCTGTTCGATCCGAGCCGCAAGCACGGCATTCGTCTATACGTGAAGCGCGTGTTCATCACCGACGAGGCCGAAGGACTGGTCCCGGCCTGGCTCCGGTTCCTGCGCGGCGTCGTGGATTCGGAAGATCTGCCGCTGAATGTCAGCCGGGAGATTCTGCAGAACAACCCGATGATCACCCGCATGCGGTCCGCCATCGTCAAGCGCGTGCTCACCGAGCTCGGCAAAAAGGCCGATAAAGCGCCCGACGAATACAGGACTTTCTGGAACGATTTCGGCGCGGTCATCAAGGAAGGCCTGTACGAAGACGCGGAGAACCGCGATGCGATCCAGAAAATCTGCCGCTTCCAGTCGACGACGAGCGGCGACGACCTGATCAGCCTTGCCGACTATGTCGGGCGGATGAAAGACGGCCAGGAGGCAATCTATTACATTTCGGGCGACGAAATCGACCAGATCCGCAAAAGCCCGCAGCTCGAAGGATTTGCCGCCAAGGGGATCGAGGTCCTGCTACTGACCGATGCCGTGGATGAATTCTGGCTGCCGGCGGTCGGCGAATTCGAGGGCAAGCCCTTCAAATCCGCCACCCGCGCAGGCGCCGATCTCGACAAGGTGGCCAGGGACTCCGCCGAAGACAAGGAGGACGACAAGCCCGAGAGCTTCGACGAGGGCAAGGTGGACGCGCTGATCGCGATGTTCAAACTCACCCTGGACGAAGAGGTCAAGGATGTGCGCGTATCCGAACGGCTGACCGACAGCGCGGTCTGCCTGGTCTCCGACGAAGGCGATATGGACCTGCGGATCGAACGGATGCTCAAACAGCACAACCAGCTAGAGCAGGCGTTCAAACGCATCCTGGAAATCAATCCGCGCCATCCGCTTGTCACGTCGCTTGCGGAATCCGTGGGCAAGGACGGGGCAGGCCCGAAGGTCGAGGATGCCGCGTGGCTGCTGCTCGACCAGGCCCGCATCATCGAAGGCGAAAAGGTGCCGGACCCGGCCGCGTTTTCGCGGCGGCTGAACAGCGTGATGTCGGCGGGGCTGGCCTAACGCAGGGTCACGCTGCGTTCCGGTCGAGCACGTCGCCGGCAAGATAGAGCGACCCGCAGACAAGCACCCGTCCGGGCGTGCCCGACAGCCCTTTCAGGGCGTCGTCGAGCGTGTCCGCGACCCCGGCATCGATACCGGCGCTGCGCGCGGTCGCGGCAAAATCCGCCGGCGGGTGACCCGGTGTCGTACCCGGCAGGCCGATCGCGACCAGTCGGTCCGCGACCCCGGCCAATGGCGCTATGAACCCGGCAGCATCCTTGTTTTCCTGCATCGCGCAGATCAGCACCGTCGGCGTTTCGTCCCACCCGGCAAGGGTCTCCGCCAACGCCGCGCCCGCGGCGGGATTGTGGCCGCCGTCGAGCCAGACGTCCCACCCCGCCGGCGCCAGCCGGGTCAGCGGTCCGGGGTCGAGCCGTTGCAGGCGACCGGGCCACCGGACATCCGACATGCCGGCGGCGAAGTCCTCGAACCCGAAATGAAGGGCGTTCCAGTTTCGCAGCGCCGAAATGGCAGCACCGGCATTCGCGATCTGATGCGCGCCCGGCAGGGCCGGGGCAGGCAAAACGACCTCGCCCTCGTCGTCGCGATAAACAAAAACATCGCCGGCGTCGGCGGTGACGGACCAGTCGATACCCGCGATCGACAGGGGTACGTCGATTTCCGCCGCACGGCGCTCTATCACGGCAAGTGCGGAAGCCTGCTGCGGCCCCACGATACCGGGCACGCCCGGCTTCAGAATGCCGGCTTTCTCGAATGCGATTTTTTCGACGGTATCGCCGAGGAACTGCATGTGATCCAGCGACACTGGCGTGATCACCGTCGCGCCCGGCGCTGAAAGCACGTTGGTCGAATCGAACCGTCCGCCCAGCCCGGTCTCGAGCAGCAACAGATCCGCCGGATGACGCGCATAGGCAACAAACGCCGCGGCGGTCGTGATTTCGAAAAACGTGATCGGCTGGCCGTTATTGGCGGTTTCGCATTCCTCGAGAATGGCGAGAAGCGCCTCTTCGCCGATCGGCGTGCCGTTGAGCACAATCCGTTCGTGAAAACGGACAAGGTGCGGCGACGTATAGGTATGGACCGACAGGCCTGCCGCTTCCGCGATGGCCCGCATGAAGGCAATGGTCGACCCCTTGCCGTTGGTGCCAGCGACATGGATCACCGGCGGCAGGCGCCGTTCAGGATTGCCAAGAGCGCTCAGCAGCCGCTCCGTGCGGTCGAGGCCGAGATCGATAAGTTTCGGATGGAGCGCGGTCAGCCGCTCGAGGACGGCGTCAGTCCGGCGCAGGTTTCGAACCATTGTCCGCATCTGCATCTGGGCCGTCTGCTGCGGCCTCTGCCCCGGCGGCCTCTTCGCCATCGGCGTCGGGCTTGATCGGCACGATGTCGGCGCCCGGCGATTTACGCATCAGCAGGTCGATCACCCTTGCAAGGGTGTCTTTGAGGTCGTGCCGTGTCACGACCATGTCGATCATGCCGTGCTCGAGCAGATATTCGGAGCGCTGAAAACCGTCGGGCAGCTTTTCGCGGATCGTTTCCTCGATAACGCGCGCACCGGCAAAACCGATTATCGACCCCGGTTCCGCCATCGCGATATCGCCCAGCATGGCGAACGACGCCGTGACCCCGCCGGTCGTCGGATCGGCCAGAATGACGATATAGGGCAGCCCCGCTTCCTTTACCTGCTGGACCGCGATCGTCGTACGCGGCATCTGCATCAGCGACAGAATACCTTCCTGCATGCGCGCGCCGCCCGAAGACGGAATCGCCACGAAGGCCGCGTTCTGAAGCACCGCAAGCTGCGCGCCGGCGAGGATTCCGTTGCCGACGGCAATGCCCATCGATCCGCCCATGAAGGAAAAATCGAACACGGCGATAACCGTCTTCTGGCCGCCGACCTCGCCATGGGCGACGATAATCGCATCGTTCCGGCCCGTCGCCGAGCGCGAGTCTTTCAGCCGGTCGGAATACCGCTTGCGGTCCCGAAACTTCAGTGGATCGACGACGTTCTCAGGCAGTTCGATTTCCTGAAATTCGCCATCGTCGAACAGCGTCTCGAGGCGCTTGCGCGCGGACAGCCGCATGTGATGCCCGCAATTGCTGCAGACATTCAGATTGTCCTCGAGATCCCGGTGGAACAGCATCTGTTCGCAGGACGGGCATTGCAGCCAGAGATTTTCGGGCACATCGGATTTCGCGCCGACCAGCGACCTGATCTTCGGTCGCACATAATTGTTGATCCAGTTCATGGAGCGTTTCCATTCCGCGCAGCCCTTACCGCTTCGGCAAGCTGCGCTACGTAGCCAATTGTATTTCCGACGACATCGCCGGCGGGCGCGCCGTTTTCATCGAGTGCCGCGGCGACCTGTTCGACGATGGCCGTCCCGACCACGGCGGCGTCCGCGACCGCGGCCACGTCAGCGGCCTGTGACGGCGTGCGAATGCCAAAGCCGACGGCTATCGGCAGGTCCGTCTGGCGTCTGATGCGCGCCACGTTCGATGCAATATCGCTCGCGGCCGCCGAACTGGTTCCGGTAATTCCTCTCACCGAGACATAATAGACGAATCCGGAGGCGTTTTCGACGAGGGTGCCGATTCGCGCGTCCGTGGTCGTCGGCGCCACCAGGCGGATCATATCCATCCCGGCCGCCCGCGCGGGCACGCTGAATTCGGCCTCTTCTTCGGGCGGCAGGTCGACGACGATCAGCCCGTCCACCCCGGCCTTGCCGGCATCGGCGGCGAATCTTTCCGGGCCGTAGGCGTATATCGGGTTGTAATACCCCATCAGGACGACCGGGGTATCGTTGTCGGATTCGCGAAACGCCGCCACCATCGCCAGGGTGCGCACCATGTTGTGGCCGCCGGCCAGCGCCCTGCCCGAGGCAAGTTCGATCGCCGGCCCGTCCGCCATCGGATCGGTAAACGGCATGCCAAGCTCAATAATATCCGCACCGGCGGCGGGAAGACCGGCAAGGATTTCGGCCGAAATATCCATGGTCGGATCACCGGCGGTGACGAAGGCGACCAGGCCGCCGCGGCCTTCCGCCCGAAGAGCCGCAAAACGCGCTTCGATGCGGCTCACAGCTCTACTCCCAGCGCCTCGGCGACGGAAAACACATCCTTGTCGCCGCGGCCGCACATGTTCATGACGATAATATGATCCGGCGGCAGGTCGGGCGCGATCCGCAGGACATGCGCCAGGGCGTGCGAAGGCTCGAGCGCCGGGATAATGCCTTCGAGCTTGCTGCAGAGCTGGAATGCGTCGAGCGCGTCGGTGTCGGTCGCCGACACGTAATCGACCCGCCCGCTATCGTGCAGCCAGGCGTGTTCCGGCCCGATCCCCGGATAGTCGAGTCCGGCGGAAATCGAATGCGCCTCGGCGATCTGGCCGTCATCGTCCTGCAGCAGGTAGGTCCGGTTGCCGTGCAGAACCCCCGGCTTGCCGCCCGACAGCGAGGCGGCGTGACGGTCGGTGTCGACGCCGTCGCCCGCCGCTTCGACGCCCACGATGCGGATGCCCTCGTCATCGAGGAAGGGATGGAAAAGACCCATCGCATTCGAGCCGCCGCCGATACAGGCAACCAGCGTATCGGGCAGCCGGCCCTCTGCTTCCATGATCTGTTCGCGCGTCTCGACGCCGATGACCGACTGGAAATCCCGGACCATCGCCGGGTACGGATGCGGACCGGCGACCGTGCCGATCACGTAGAACGTGTCGTCGACATGCGCGACCCAGTCGCGCAGCGCGCCGTTCATCGCATCCTTCAGGGTGGACGAGCCGGTGCTGACCGGCACCACCTCGGCGCCCAGCAGCTTCATTCGGAAGACGTTCGGTTTCTGGCGTTCGATATCGACGGCGCCCATATAGACGACGCAGGGAATACCGAACAGCGCGCACACGGTCGCCGTGGCGACACCATGCTGGCCCGCACCGGTCTCGGCGATGATGCGGGTCTTGCCCATGCGCCGCGCCAGCAGGACCTGGCCGAGCGTGTTGTTGATCTTGTGCGCGCCGGTGTGGTTCAGCTCGTCGCGCTTGAAATAAACCTTTGCGCCGCCGCAATGCGCCGTGATCCGCGAGGCGAAATACAGCGGGCTTGGCCGCCCGACGTAATGGGTCATCAGATTGTCGAATTCGGCCTGAAAGGCGGGATCGGCCTTCGCGGCGTCATAGGCCGCTTCGACATCGCGCAGCAACGGCATCAGCGTCTCTGCGACGTAGCGCCCGCCATAGAGTCCGAAATGTCCGTTCTCGTCAGGCCCGGCGCGGTATGTGTTCAGGGTATCGGTCATAGGGGATGTTTAGCGCACGAAACCGCGCAGGCACAGAGCTTATCGCGCGTGTTTTACGGCTTCCAGAAACGCCTCGATGCGCGCGGCGTCCTTGACGCCCGGCGCACTTTCGACACCCGACGACACGTCGACGGCAGACGCTCCGGATACCCGGATCGCCTCGGCCACGTTTTCGGGGTCGAGCCCGCCGGACAGCATCCACGGGAGCGGCCAGTCACGACCCGCCAGAAGCGTCCAGTCGAACGAAACGGCGTTTCCGCCGGGGAGAGCATTCGCCATATCGGGCGGCGGCTTGGCATCGAAGAGCAGCATGTCGGCGACATCCAGATACGCCGCCGCCGCATCGAAATCCGCCGCAACGGATACCTTGATCGCCTTCATCACCCGCTTGCCCGTACGCGACTTTATCTCGGCGACGCGTGCCGGGGTCTCGCTGCCATGAAGCTGGAACATCGTCACCCCGGCCTGCGAATCGATCTCGGCGACCAGGTCATCGTCCGGATCGACAGCGAGGGCCACCGGGACAACATCTTGCGGCAACAAGGCGGACAGACCGGTCGCCTGGCCCGGCGTCACGTGACGGGGCGACCGCGGGAAGAACACGAACCCCACGTAGCGGGCACCACCCGCGACCGAGGCATCTATGCCGGCCCTGTCGCTGACGCCGCAGATTTTGGCGTCGACGGTCACGCCAGCGCGTCCGCGATCTCTTCGGCGATGCGCCGCGCCGCGCCGACGGGGTCTTCTGACTGGGTTATCGGGCGCCCTATCACGAGGTGATTGGCGCCGGCAGAGACGGCTTCGCCCGGCGTCATGATGCGTTTCTGGTCGTCCGCACCGGCCCAGTCCGGACGCACGCCGGGCACGACCAGCGCGAAGTCGTCTCCGATTTCGCGACGGAGAAGCGCGACCTCGTGCGGCGAGCAGACCACGCCGTCGATACCGGCTGTTTCAGCGAGCCGGGCGAGGCGCAGAACCTGATCCGCGGACGGGCCCTGCTGGCCGACCGCGGCCAGATCGTCATCGTCGAGACTGGTCAGGACGGTGACAGCGACAATCTTCGGACGCTTCGCACCGGCTTCCGCAGCCGCATCCCGCGCCGCTGCGAGCATCGCCGGCCCGCCCGACGCATGCACGGTCATCACCGCGCAGTTCAGCCGCAGCGCAGCCCGGATACCGCCGGCGACCGTGTTGGGAATGTCATGAAATTTGAGGTCGAGGAAAATCCGGTGGCCGCAATCGGCAACGCGCTTCACGCCGTCGGGTCCGTGCGCCGTGAAGAATTCCTTTCCGAGCTTGATGGCACCGACCTCGCCGGCCAGGAGGTCCGCCAGCATCAGCGCATCGTCCAGCTTCGGCGTGTCGACGGCGCAGAAAATGCGATCGATTGGCGATATTTCGGTCATGGGTTCGTTCCTGGGTTCGGTCCTGGCGACGGTGATGACCGTTTAATAGATGATTTTCCCGGACGTTCACAGACCGACCGGTCTGCTGCCGGGTTGTCGACCCGCAGGCGGTGTCAGTCTTCGGCCCGGGCGACCTGTGCGGCGCGACCCGCCGGCGCCGGCAGAGCGCCCGCCGGAACGCTTTGCGGAGCGCTGTCCACGGTGGCGGCGGGTTCAGCCTCGCGCTCGGCAAGCTGGCGTTCCAGCGTACGGTTCAGACGTTCGGCCCGGCGGGCGCGTCGGCGGGCACGGCCGCCGGCAAGCCAGCCGATCGCAAGACCGACGATGATACCGATCGCCAGAAGGCCCAGAATCCACACCGATGCCCACATTTCCTGGACACCCGGCAAGGGCCAGATCTCAAGCGCGAGCGGCGCACGGTTCTCAACCGCAAAAATGCCGATAACCAGTGCCAGCGGCACGAAAATGACGATGCCGAAAAGCTGACGCATCAATTTGCTTCCTGAAATGTCTGCGTTAAGGACTCCGTGGCGAGACGGTCGCGGGAATTACGGTCGTGAGATACACCGTCGTGAGGAAAAACGTCGTGAGGAACACCGTCGCAGAAAAGCCGGATAGACCGGGCAGTCGGGCGGCGCCCCGCAGCCACCGACTATTTCCGGTCGTTCAGCCGGTCGCGCAGATCCTTGCCGGATTTGAAGAACGGCACGAACTTCTTCGCAACATGCACGGATTCGCCCGTGCGCGGATTGCGTCCGGTGCGCGCATCACGCGTTTTGACGGAAAACGCCCCGAAGCCCCGAAGCTCCACCCGGTCTCCGCGGGCGAGTGCGGTCGAAATTTCGTCGAAAATCGTCGATACAATGCGCTCGACGTCGCGCTGATACAAATGCGGATTGCTTTCCGCCAACCTCAGAATAAGTTCGGACTTTGTCATCTGTCGCGTCCCCTTCCGCGTTCCGGAGCTTCTTGTTCTCTACATCCGGCGTCGCGGAAAATCATTTCGCAATTCCGTCAGCCAGCGTTTTTACGCTGCCGGGACAACCCCAATTATCGAAGTTGAGGGTGCCAGACCGAAATCAACCCGTCAAGGGTAAGTCGTTCTGACAAAATCGTTTTTCGCGCCAGACTATCCAGCCGCTCGATCAGATTATCGACATCGCGCCGAAGATTTACTTTGCGGACGGTGAGGTCCTTTGGAATATTTTTTTCGTTTTCCAGCCAGGCAATCGCCGCTTTTTCGCCACCGATTTCATCGATCAGGCCATTCGTCAATGCCTGCCGCCCGGTAAAGATCCGTCCGTCCGAGAATTTGGACTCATCTGCCGGTTTCATGTTGCGCCGCTCCAGGACCATGTCGCGGAACATACGGTACATTTCATCGATCAACGCCTGCGTCGCCGTTTCGATTTCAGGCGTGATGCGTTCGACGGGCGACGGCGTCGCCTTGAGGCTGCCGCTTTTGAACGAGCGGGCGGAAACGCCGATCATTTCGAGAAGCTTGGTGACCTCGGTGGTCTGAAGAATGACACCGATCGACCCGGTCAGGGTTCCCTCGCGGGCGAACAGCCTGTCTGCCGCGATTGCGGTCATATAGGCCGCGGAGGCCGCGACACCGTCCATGACGGCAACGACCGGTTTCTCCCTGGCAAGATCGAGAACCGCCCGGTACAGGGTTTCGCCGCCGACAATGGTGCCGCCGGGGCTGTCGATCCGCAGGATCACGGCCTTGACGGCGTTGTTTTTGCCCAGGTCGCGGAGCGCCGCCAACCGTTCGTCGTCCTGGACGATAATGCCCTGAATATTCACGCGCGCGATAAAATCGCCGCCGACGACCGTGTCGCCAAGACGTCCATACGCCGCCGCGATAGCGCCGACGATTGCCACAACCGCAACCACCCGCCAGAACGTCAACCGGCGTTTCAGCCGGCGACGATCGACGAGATAATCGGAGTCGTAGGCCATCAGCCTGCGACCCCGATCATCATGGGTGTGTGCGGATCAGTCGGCATCGACGGTCAGGATTTCTCCTGCGCGTCGTCGCCGGCATCGGCAGCGGGTTCTTCCGCCGCCGTCTCTTCCGCCGGTGCCTCTTCAGCAGCGGGAGCAGCATCGGCCGCCGGGGCGTCTTCGCCCTCTTCCCGTGCCTTGGTCAGCGCGGCGCCGAGAATATCGCCGAGGCTGGCGCCGGAATCGGACGAACCGTATTCCTGCATGGCCTGTTTTTCCTCGGCCATTTCATGGGCCTTGACGGACAGGTTGAGCTTGCGATCGCGCTTGTCGATATTGGTTATCCGCGCATCGATCCGGTCGCCTACCGCATAACGGTCGGGACGCTGCTCGCTGCGTTCGCGGGACAGATCGCCACGGCGGATAAAGCCGGGCAGACCGCCCGAGACCGAAACCTCGAGGCCGCCATCGTTGATCGCTGTGACCGTGCAGGTAACGGTATCGCCCTTTTTGATGCCGTCCATAGCGGATGCATAGGGGTCTTCCGAAAGCTGCTTGATACCAAGGCTGATCCGCTCTTTCTCGACATCGACGTCGAGAATGCGGGCCTTGACCATCTGGCCTTTCTCGTACTGCTTGACGGCTTCTTCGCCGTCCTGCTCCCACGAGAGATCGGACAGATGCACCATGCCGTCGATATCCCCGGCCAGACCGACGAACAGACCGAATTCGGTGATGTTCTTGATCTCGCCTTCGATTTCCTGCCCGGTGGGGAAGTCCGCCGCGAAGGAATCCCATGGGTTGTCGTGGCACTGTTTGAGGCCGAGGCTGATCCGCCGCTTCTGCGGGTCGACCTCGAGCACCATGACGTCGACTTCCTGGCTGGTCGAGACGATTTTGCCGGGATGCACGTTCTTCTTGGTCCAGCTCATTTCGGAAACGTGGACCAGGCCTTCGACGCCGGGTTCCAGTTCCACAAATGCACCGTAATCGGTGATGTTGCTGACACGGCCGGTGAACTTGGTGCCGACCGGGTATTTCAGTTCCACGCCTTCCCACGGGTCCGCATCGAGCTGCTTCATGCCGAGCGAAATACGCTGTGTTTCGGAGTTGTAGCGAATGACCTGAACCTTGACGGTCTGACCGATCGCCAGGGCCTCGGTCGGATGGTTGATGCGGCGCCACGCGATATCGGTGACGTGCAGCAGTCCGTCGACACCGCCGAGATCGACGAATGCGCCGTAATCGGTGATGTTCTTGACCATGCCCTCGAGAATCTGGCCTTCCTTGAGGTTGGCGAGAAGCTCGTTGCGCTGTTCGGCCCTGGATTCTTCCAGAACGGCACGGCGCGAAACCACGATATTGCCGCGGCGGCGATCCATTTTCAGGATCTGGAACGGCTGCGGCGTACCCATCAGCGGGCCGACATCGCGGATCGGACGGACGTCGACCTGGCTGCCGGGCAGGAACGCCACGGCGCCGGAAAGATCGACCGTAAAGCCGCCTTTGACGCGGCCGAAGATCGTGCCGGTGACACGCTCGGTTTTCTCAAACGCGATTTCCAGAAGCGTCCATGCCTCTTCGCGGCGGGCGCGCTCGCGGCTGAGGACAGCCTCGCCGTTCTTGTTTTCCATCCGCTCGAGATAGACGTCGACGACATCGCCGACCTCGATTTCCGCGGGCTGACCCGGCATGCCGAATTCCTTGAGCGCGACGCGCCCTTCGGATTTCAGGCCGACATCGATCAATACGTTGTCTCCGTCGATCGAAAGAACCGTTCCCTTGATGACGGAACCTTCGGTCAGGTTACCGTCGCCGAAGCTTTCCTCCAGCAGGGCGGCGAAGTCTTCCTTGAGAGCTCCGTCCGCTGCGTTTGTCATTTCTGTAGCCATAATGTGTCCTGATTTTCCCTTTCTGGAACGACACGAAAGCCGGCAGGCCGCACACCTTCGCAGGCCGCGGTCCCTAAGACCCCAATATCTGTTCCATATGTTCCGCTATCGGATGAGAGACATTGCCAAGGCGAATGCGGCGTCGGCGTTTAGATTTGTCGTATTTACGACAGACGCGTCGGCTGCGGGTGCCAGAGGTGCGACGGCGCGGGTGCGATCCCGCTCGTCACGTTCTTTCATTTCCTGCAGAACGCGCGCAGGTATAACCGCATCGCCCCTGTCCTGCAACTCTTTAACCCGACGTCTCGCACGTTCTTCAAGATCGGCTTCTATGAAGAATTTGTGGTCGGCATCGGGGCAGATCACCGTACCGATATCGCGTCCGTCGAGAACCGCGCCCGGCGCACCGCCCGGCGGATTGGCCGCAAACCGGCGCTGGACATCGACAAGGGCGGCGCGGACGGCGGGGATTGCGGCGACGATTCCGGCGGCTTTTCCGGTTTCCTCGTCGCGAAGCGCCGGGTCGGAAAAATCCGCTGACGCCGCATCGAAGACAGCAGCCGCATGGGTCGCGGCTTTCCGGTCGCCGGGACTCAGCCCGGCGCGAATAAGCGCAAGACCGATCGCACGATAGAGAAGACCCGTGTCGAGATAGGCATACCCGAGTTCCGCGGCGAGACGCCGGGCAAGCGTTCCCTTCCCGCTCGCCGCCGGACCGTCGACGGCAATAACAACCGGACGGCCCATCAGACGGCGGCCTCGGCAATATCCGTACCGAGCCCGTTCATCAGATCGACAAACCCGGGAAAGCTGGTGCCGATCGCCGCCGCGTCGTCGATCGATACCGGCTTCCGCGTCGCCAGCCCGAGCACCAGAAAAGACATCCCGATACGGTGATCGAGGTTGACGGCGATTTCGGCACCGCCGGGCGGCATCCCGCCACAGCCCTGGATAACGATATCGTCGCCATCCGCCCGCACTGCAACACCGCAGGCGGCGAGGCCGTCGAGGATTGCCGCGAACCGGTCGCTTTCCTTGACCCGCAGTTCGGCCAGACCGCGCATGCGCGTCTCGCCCGCAGCCACGGCGGCAGCGGCGGCGACAATGGGATATTCGTCGATCATGGACGGTGCCCGGGCTGCCGGTATATCGACGCCGTTCATCGGACCATGACGAAAAGTAATATCGGCCACCGGTTCGCCGGCCGCATCGCGTTCGTTCGCATATGTCAGGTCGGCCCCCATTTCGCGCAGCGTCGCAAACAGACCGGCGCGCAGCGGGTTCAGGCCGACATTCGCGACCGTCACCTCGGACCCGGGTACGATCAGCGCCGCAACGCCCGGATAGGCCGCCGAGGACGGATCGCCGGGCACCGTCACATCCGTCGCCGTCAGTTCGGCGAATCCGGTAACCGCAATGCGCCGACCGCCATCGTCGGTCGACGAGACATCGATATCGGCGCCGAAGGAACGGAGCATGTTTTCAGTATGGTCACGCGTTGCCTCGCGCTCCGTCACGGTGGTGGTGCCTGGCGTATTGAGCGCCGCCAGCAGGATGGCCGACTTCACCTGCGCGGAAGGCACCGGCACGTCGTATTCGATCGGGATCGGCTCGGCCGCGCCGTGGACGGTCAACGGCATGCGTCCGCCATCCTGCGCATCGAAGGCGGCACCCATCTGCGATAACGGGACGATCACCCTGTTCATCGGGCGGGCGCGCAGCGATGCATCGCCGGTGAGATACACCTTGATGTCCTGGGTCGCGAGCAGGCCCATCAACAAGCGGGCAGCCGTGCCGGCATTGCCGACATCGATGATATCGTCGGGCGGCGAAAACCCGCCGACCCCGACACCGCTCACCGACCAGACGTCGCCCTGTTTTTCGATACGGGCGCCAAGTGCGCGAAGGGCTGCCGCCGTGCACAGGACATCCTCTCCCTCGAGCAACCCGTGGATCGACGTCTCGCCCACCGCAGAAGCCCCGATCATCAAAGCCCTGTGCGATATCGACTTGTCGCCCGGAACGGCAACATGACCTTTTAAAGCCGGTGCAGGCTGGGAAACAAGTTTGCTCACGGCGTCATCCTGAATGCGCTCGAAGCGCCCTGTAAAAGCCAATTAACGAGCACCGTCTCTACCATAATCGACGCGGGCCGCAAGCGCGGGTGTGATTTTGCTTTTGACAGACCACGCCGAACATGGCAAAGGCTCCCGACCGATTACAGAATTTGATGGAGACAGCTTTTGGCGAAGCCGGAATGGGGGCTGAAGCGCACCTGCCTTGGGTGTGGCGCGCGCTTTTACGATATGCAGCGCGATCCGATCGTTTGTCCGAGCTGCGAGGCGGAGTTCGATCCGCTGGCACTGGTGCGTCCGCGCCCGGCCC
>CAXBMQ010000042.1:0-26104 GCA_963977005.1 uncultured Rhodospirillaceae bacterium | reverse complement strand
GATCTCGACCGGCGATGCGCGGCGGCGGATTTCGGCGATCACCGAATGGGCCGCAAGCGTCGAGGTCTTCGGGTTATCGGGCAGCGGCTTGCCGCGGATTTCGATATCGACTGCGCCGAACATGCCCTCGGCATGGAGCTGATGGATGTTGCCGCCCGCCGCCGGGTCGGCGACGAGCCGGACCTCGGTCTTCGCGAACCCGGCGCCGGCGAGCGCAATCGTCGCCGCCACATTCGCGTTCTGCGGATAGCGCGTCGCGGCTTCATCGGCGCCGCCCTGGTAGAGCGTCGCCTCGGCGGTCAGCGCGTCGAGATCGCAGACGTCCTCGGCCGACGTGCCCTTCCAGGCGCCTGGCGGCTTGCGCGACGTATAGGTCACTTTGTCGAGCCCGCCGATGCGGGCGGCGGCAAGCGCGTCGGCCCCGGCAACCGCACCCGCGGCAAGCACCAGCTTGGCATTGCCGTCTTTCGCCGCCTGAACCAGGTCGGCGTAGAGTTCGGCATCGGCAAGGACACCGATGGAGATCACGAGGAAATCCATGCCGCGGCGCAGCGCGTCGGCACCGTAGGCTCGCACACCGGCATGGCCGGCGCATTCGGCGACAAGCTGCGGCTTGGTGGTCAGGTCGTCGAACGAAGACACAACCTCTATCCCGCGATCCGCGACGGCCGTCCGCACCGTGTCCACCCGTTCGGGACGGACAAGAATCGCCGCGATATTCGCCTCCTCGCCGGGGCGGACATGCTTCAGCACCTCCTGCGCGATGGCGCCATAGCCGATCAGCAGCACATCCATCAGCAATCGTCCTCATCGTCGGCCGCGCGTTTCGGCGGACCGGCAAAAGCCTGCGCAAAATCGCCGATCGATTTCATATCGATCTCGATCAGCGCGGGGCCATCGGTATCGAAGGCCTGTTTCAATGCGGTCGCGAGATCCTTCGCGTCGCCGATCCCCCAGTGCGGGATATCGAGCGAGTCGCACATCACCGACCAGTCGGGAGCCAGGATGTCCGAGTACTGGCGGCGGCCGCCATAGACCGCGTCCGAGATATTCTTGATCACGCCGTACCCGCCATCGTTCATCAGCAGGATCGCAATATCGGCATTTTCCTGTTTCGCGGTCGCAAGTTCGCCCAGCGTGACGGCAAAGCCGCCATCGCCGGAAAGCACAAGCGTCTTTCGCCCCTCTCCCTGGACCGCGAGCGCTGCACCGATCCCCATCGGCAGGCCCTGGCCGATCCCGCCGCCCAGCGCATGGACACCGTCGCGCGGCCCGTCGAGCGGCGGCAGCCGGTTGCCCCAGATCGTGTTGGACAGCGTGATATCGCGGACCCAGACGAAATCCCGCGGCACGGCGTCCAGCACCGCATCAACCACGTCGTTATACGGCCCGAGGGCCGAGCGCATCGTTTTCTCCGCCGCCGCGCGGGCCGTCTTTATGTCCGGAACGAACCCGCCATCGGGCTTGAACTTGCCGGAAAGCCGGTCAGCCAGCGCATCGAGCGTCAACGCGGCATCGCCGCACACGAACATCTCGACCGGGTAGGACCGGCCGTCCGCCCGGGGATCGGCATCGATCTGATACAGCGGGGGGAGTTTCAGGTGATACCCCAGCGTCTCGTTCGACCGCAGCCGCGACCCGACCACGACCATGGCATCGCAGGTACCGTAGAATTCCTCCACCGCGGGCTGGAGATTGAAAGACCCCAGCGAATGCGGGTCGTCGCCGGGCAGAACGCCCCTGCCCTGCACGCTGGTGACCACGCCGAAACCGAGCTTGGCCAGCTTTGCAACGGGGTCGGCAGCATGGCGCGCCCCGCCGCCGAGCCACAGCATGACCCGCTTCTTGCCCGCAAGTGCGGCTGCCAGCGCATCGACGGCATCGTCGGCCGGCGGCGGCGCAAGCACCGGCAGCGGGTCGAGATTCGCCGGCATGGGTATCTTTGCCCCCTGCACGTCGATCGGGATCTCGACACTGACCGGTCCCATCGGCGGTGTGAACGCCAGTTTGACCGCGTCGCGCAGCGTGCCCAGCATCGTATCCGCCGACCACACGCGGAACGCCGCCTTGCCCGCCGCACCGAGCATTCCCAGCTGGTCCGGCGCTTCATGAATAAAACCTTTCTGGCGGTCGAGATGCGGGGAGTCGATCTGTCCGGTCAGATGAAGCAGCGGCGTGCCCGCCGTCATCGCCTCGACAATGGCGCCGCAGGCATTGCCCGCCGCCGTCCCGGTGCTGGACACGGCAACGCCGAGCCCGCCGCGGACCCGCGCATTGGCATCCGCCATGTTGACCGCGCCGCCTTCGGACCGTGCCGGTACGAAGTTGATCTTGTCGCGTCGGAAGATGCCGTCCAGCATCGGCATGTTGTGGATACTGATAACGCCGAATGCATGTTCGACGCCGCAGCGCTCGAGAAATATCGCGGCGATATCGCCCGCGGTGACCATGTCAGACATTGCGTGCCTGCCCCCCCGTTACGTCAATGGTTTCGCCGGTAATATAGGATGAAGCGGTTGAGGCGAAGAACAGAATGGCGTTTGCCGCCTCCGCGGGCGTGCCGAGCCGTCCGAGCGGAATATGCCGCGACTTCGCGAGTTCCCCGAACCACTCTTCCTTGGACATCCCGTCCGGTATTTTGGCGCCGTCGGGACCTTCGCCCGACTCGTAGCGGCGGCTCCACTGACCGGAATCGACCAGCCCGATCAGCACGGCGTTGACGCGGATATCGGGCGAAAACTCCCGCGAGAGCGACTTCATCAGGTTCAACTGGCCGGCACGCGTCGCACCGGTGGCAATCAGGAACGGCTCCGGCGCGCGGGCCAGCATGGCGCTGGTGATCACGATGGCGCCCGCACCGGACCCGGCAAGATGTTTCTCGAATGCGCGCACCGGGCGGAGGACCGAAAAGAACTTCAGATCGAATTCGTCCCGCCAGTCCTGATCGCTGGTCGTGTAAAAATTGCTCGCCCGCGCCTGGCCGGCATTGCAGACAAGCGCGTCGCATCGCCCGAAGGTCTCAATCACCCGGTCACGCAGGTTTTCGACATCGGCCTCGTCCAGAACGTCGCAGACCACGGCGAGGATATTTTCGGCGCCGGAAATGCGCTCAAGTTCCGCCACGGCTTCGTCCAGACGTTCCCGGTTGCGGCCGCAAATCGCGACCTTCGCGCCGTCCTGCAGAAAGGCTGCCGCGGATGCCAGCCCGATCCCCGAAGAGCCGCCGGTGACGACCGCGACCTTGTCTTTCATGTCGGTATTCATGTCCGTTCCCTGTTCGAGTGCGGCAATCGCCTGGACGGCCGCATCGCCTTAGAATGTTTCTTCTTCGTCTTCCTGTGCGTAGCGCCGCAGCAGTTCTTCCTGGTGCGCTTTCTCTTCGCGCATCAGCCGGCGCTGATCCCTGCGGAATTCGCGGTCGGCTTTTTCGAGCCCTTCGCGGTCCTGGTATTTCGGATGTCCCTGTTCGTCGTCCGGCGAATAGCGCGGCTCGGCAAGCGCCGTATCCGGCAATGCGTGAACCAGGCCGGGCGTCATCCGGTGCGTTTCCGGGTCGTGACCGATGGCCATCGAGATCAACCTGGCCGCTTTCAGCACCTGGTCCAGAATATTGCCTTCGAACTGCTCATCCGAATAGCGCCCCTCGGCGGCGGTGATATTGATCGCGGCGACGACCCTGTCTCGCCCGTCGCGGATCGGTGCCGCAATGCTGACGACCCCTTTTTCGTAATAGCCGCGGCTGATCACCACGCCGTCATTCCGGGCGTCCTTGAGCAACAATTCCCGAAGCTGCATGACCGTGTTCGGTGTCTCGGGCGAAAACGGCGCGAGTTCACGAATACCGCGATACAGTTTGAACAGTTCGTCTTCTTCCATATCCTGCAACATCGCGCGGCCCATCGACGATCCATGCGCCGGCAGGCGCGAGCCGAGCTTGATATTGCTGCTGAGCGCCGTCCGCGCCGGCAGCCGGCTGACATAGACAATGTCATGCCCGTCCCGCACAGCCATGTGGACCGAGGCGCCGGTCTCGTAGCGCAGATTGGTCAGAAACGGATAAGCGATTTCCGGCAACTCCAGCCCGGACAGATAGGTCCAGCCGAGTTTGAGCGCGGCGGCCCCGATGCGGTACTCGCCGGTGTCGGGGTCACGCACCAGAAACCCCAGATGCTCCAGTGTATTGGCAAGCCGGAACGTCGTCGCCCGCGGCAGGCCCAGTTCCTTTGCCAGCACGCCCAGCGACTGGACGGGTTTGTCCTTTGAAAAGGCCTGCAGCAGCAACAGCCCCCGTTCCAGCGCCGGGACGATGTAGCTCGGCTCCTTGGCCTTTCGCGCCCTCCCGGTCACGCAGCCGCGTCCAGGTGCTCGGCGAGGACCGCGTTGAACAGGTCCGGCCCTTCGACGTATGACGCATGGCCCAGTCCGGGCAAAACCTCGAACCGCGCGTTGGCGAAGCTCTCGGCCACCTTCCTGCAGGCCTCCGGCGGGGTGACCGTATCCGCGCCGCCGACGACCACGGTTACCGGCAGGTCGATCTCCGCGGCATCCGCATGAATGGTGCCGTTCATCAGCAGTTCGACGGCCTGGCGGTATCCGTCGGGGCGGATGCGCGCCATGATGTCGTGGACGCGCTTGCGCGCCCAGTCCGGAGCGTCGTCGGATAACAGGTTTCCGTGACGTTCCCGTGCCAGCCCTTCCGGTCCGAGCTTGTCGAGCAGGCCAAGACGCCCTTCCCGGCGCTGCGCCTGTATTTCCGCGCCGGCATCTCCGTACCCGGCCGCCGGATCGCCAATCAGCAGGCTCCTGACCCGGTCGGGCCAGCGCCGGGCAAACGAACACGCCATCAGCGCGCCGAGGGAATGCCCCACCAGATGACAGGAGCCCACCTCCATCGCATCGAGGAACTGCGCCAGTACACCGGCGTAATCGCGGGCATCGGGCGCGGTCGGACCCAGCGGCGCAGATCCGCCATAGCCCGGCGCATCCCATGCAATCACCCGGTACCGGTCGGAGAACGCCTCGAGCTGCGCCTGCCACGACGCTGCCCCCGACCCGATACCGTGCAGCAGGACCAGCGGCTCGCCGCTGCCCGCCTCAAGGCACGTGATTTCACCGTGCGCGGTCGCAATGGATTTGGAATCGACGTCCAACGGGGCGCCTATTTCTTGTCGCGCTTGATCGACGCCAGCGGATGGTCCGGCGGATAGCTCGGCGTTACCGGTTTGACCGCACCAAGCATCACGCACATCAGCGCTTCTTCCTGACCTTCGTTCACCAGACCGCGATAGACGCCGGGCGGCACGGAAATCAGGTCGCGTTCCTTCAGAACGGATTCCCATTTCCTGTCGCCGTCTTCCACCGTGAGCCGGATGCTGCCACGCAGCATGAAGAAGACTTCCTCGACATCGGTATGGAGGTGCGGCGGGCCTTCGCAGCCCGGGGGCAGGACCATGGTCGAGAACGTGAAATGCTCGGACGGCACGGTGTTGTTGTCGGTGCTCTTGCCGGTGCCGCCGGTACCCATGTACCGCATCTGGGCACGGCGGTATTTCGGGTCGAAATCGGCCTGGAATTTGAGAACATCCCAGTCGTACTGACGGGTTTCGTACCGCGCGACACGGCTATCCATCCATTCCTCGAAGCTCTGACCGTCCTGCTGGTGCCAGCCTTCACGGTCCTCGTTCCTGCCGTCTGCCCCCATCAGGGTTGCTGCTTCCGCGTTCATGCTCTTTCCTCCTGTCTGTTAGTTAAAAACGAATCCACCATTCACCGGCAATAACTGGCCGGTCACAAAATCCGACGCGTC
The DNA here is from genome assembly GCA_963977005.1 of uncultured Rhodospirillaceae bacterium. Classification (GTDB taxonomy): domain Bacteria; phylum Pseudomonadota; class Alphaproteobacteria; order MPNO01; family UBA830; genus CAXBCP01. The sequence continues at coordinate 20,298 of CAXBMQ010000042.1, read as the reverse complement.
CGATAACAGAAACATCACCGCGCCATTGACGTCTTCGGGTTGCTGTTCGCGGTTCATTGCACGCCCGTCGATATATTGCCGGTGCCTGTCCTCGGGCACGTATTCCGTCGCCTCGACCAGGGTCAGGCCCGGTGCAATCGCATTGACCGCGATGCCGTCGCCACCCAGTTCCCGGGCGAGCGAACGTGTCATGGATATGACCGCCCCTTTCGATGCGACGTAGTGCAACAGGCGCGGCGCGCCCCACATCGCGGTATCCGACGCGACGTTGACGATCTTGCCGTTGCCTGCCTTGCGCAGCGCGGGCGAGAACGCCTTCACGGCCAGCCAGGTGCCGCGCACGTTCACGGTCATGACCCGGTCCCATGTCTCGATGTCGATCTCGTCCGACATCTTGCCGCCGATCCCGGTGGCGATCGCTGCGCAGTTCACCAGGCCGTCTATGCCCCCCAGCGTTCGCTCCGCGCTGTCTGCGAGCGCATCGATCGAGGCCGGGTCGGCAAGATCGACACGCTCGAAAGACACCTCGCCAAGCGATGACAGTTCATCTGCGGTCTGGCGGCCGCGGTCTTCGAGAATATCGGCAATCACCACCCGCGCACCGCCATCGAGAGCGGCCTCGGCAAACCCGCGGCCCAGACCGCGGGCAGCGCCGGTAATGACAATGCGCTTGTTTTCCAGCGAGACGACAGCCATCGCGTTCGGGATCCTTATCCTGCCTGCCCGCCTTACTCGGCAGCCTGCGCCGACTGGCCGGCGCCGTTTGCCGCCACGTTCTCCAGCTGGGATTTCACCTCCTGCTGAATCACGCGGCGCGACCGGGCGAGACCGGTATCGTGCTGATACAGGAATTCCTTGTCGCGCGCGGCAGGATCCATCCCTTCGAGGATCACGCGGTCCTGTTCGAGAACATCCCAGTGCAGCGTTTCCAGCTTGTGACGATACATGAATTTCCAGGCGTCGCGCTGCCATCCGCTGACCTTGCGGGTCCGCCAGAAAAACACCCGGCAGTTTTCCTCGTCGATAGGCGTGACGAAGCCGAGAATGCCGAAATTGCCGCCGGGACCGGCTTCCTTGCGATAGGGCAGCGGCGAGACGCGGAGCCAGAACGCCCCTGTGTCGCCCCATTCGATCCAGTCGAAATTGACATCGCGCTGATCGGATTTTCCAAAGATGAAACCGGTATCGGTCTTTTCAACCTGCATCTTGGCTTCGCGGTCGCCTTCGGCCATCGAGTGCGATACCGCATGCAGGTACGCACCATGCATCGGGTCCATCACATTATCGACAGCGTAGGTCCAGTTGCATTTCCAGTGTGCGGTACACAGCATCGCGGACCATTCGTCCGACGTGAATTCCTCCGGCATGTCGAATTCGTCGGCTTCTTCGTGAAGCTCGTCGCCGAACCAGGCAAAGATACCGCCCATATGTTCGAACACCGGATAGGATTTGATGCATTTTTCGCCGATCATCGGACATTCGGCGACGGCGGGCACGTCCTTGACCACGCCGTCGGCGCCGACTTCGACGCCGTGATACCAGCAAGCAAGGCGGTCGCCGAGGTTCCAGCCCATCGACAGCCGCGCGCCTCTGTGGGGGCAGCGGTCCTCGATACAATGGACGGAGCCGTCCTTGTCGCGCCAGATCGCGATCTTCTCGCCGAGGCGGGTCAGGCCGAGCGGCGTATCTGTGACCATCCAGCTTGCGGCGACGGGCCACCAGCGGTTGAGCGGTCCAAGGGCGACGCGCTGGGCGATTGCTTCTTCGGTGACAGTAGTGTCGGTCATGTCTTCCTCCCTAGCTTCCCGGAGCAAATTCGATACGAAACATTGTCGTCAGAAGCCGCCATGTTCGCGGCTCGGCATATAGTGCAGTACGCGGTTCTCGATCAGGATCACCAGCCAGTAGGCGATGATTCCGATCATCGTCAGCACGAAGATCGCCGCGAAAACCTTCGCCGTTTCGGCGGCACCCGCCGTCAGCACAATCAGGTAACCCACGCCCGAGTTGCCACCGGCGAACTCGCCCACGGCAACGCCGATAACGGCAAGGGTCGCACCGATCCGCAGGCCGGCGAACATCGGCGGCATCGAGCCGGGCACCTGAATCTTCCAGAAGACCTGCATCCGGCTTGCCTTGAACGAACGCGCAAGATTGATCAGGTCCGGATCGATGTTCCGTACCGCCGTCATGACGTTGATGAGCACGGGAAAGAACACGATCAGCACCGCGATCAGAATGCGCGGTTCCAGCCCGAAGCCAAACCACAGCACGAAGAGCGGCGCAAAGGCCACTTTGGGCGCGATCTGAAGTGCCAGAATATAGGGCGACAGCACCACCTCCGCCGTCACCGACATGCCGAGCGCATAGCCCCCGATCATGCCAAGCAACGAGCCGAGGATAAAACCGAGAATGACCTCAAAGGTGGTTACGCCGATATGCATCCAGAGCTTGTCGGTCCGGAACATGTCGAACAGACCCTCAACCACCGAAGACAGCGGCGGGATAATATAAGTCTGCACGCCGAGCAGATCGGGGCCCCATTCCCAGCCGGCCAGAAAGACGACCAGAATGGCGAGGCTTGCGGCGATACGCGGTGGCGTAAAGGCGGAATTCATGGGCGGTGCCTGCTTTAATCTCTGTTTTGCAAAAGCGCCCCGGAGCGCCGGTTCGATTGGCGCTCCGGGGTATTCTGTTCCGAGCCGTCCGGCCTATTTGACGAACTGGTTCGTATAGAGGTCCTTCACGTCCGACTTTTTCTTGATGAAGCCGGATTCCAGATAGAAATCCTGAAGCTTCGCCAGACGCGCTTCGTCCATTTCGCCAAGGACCTTCTGTCCCGGATAGGTGTACTGGTTGTACAGCTTGAACGTGCCGGTCATCGGGCCGACCTTCCAGCGCGGCACCGCCTTTACGTACTCGGCCGCGGCCGCGGCCGGATCGTCCATGATCATCTTCAGCCCCTTCAGCGTCGCGCGTACGAGACCCTGGATGAGCTTGGGGTTCTTCTTGATCATCTCGTCGGAGGCCAGGATCGCCTGGGCCATCGACGGGAAATAATCCATCGCGTTGAAGATCTTCATGTCGACCTTCGCGCCACGGGCAATGCCGATCCAGTCGGGCACGCCCATCATGGCGTCGGCCTTGCCCTGAACGAACAGTTTCCAGACGCCCTGCGGGCCGGCGGCCTGGATATTGGCGTCGTTCCGGGTCAGCCCGCGAGAGGCGAGAATGCCCTGGGCTGCAAAGAACGTGGTGTCCTGATAGGACATGACCGTGATGGTCTTGCCCTTCAGGTCCTCCACCTTGCCGATGTTACGATCGGTGCGGGCAACGAGCTGGACGAGCGAGCCGCCACCCATGATCGCGACGGAACGGACCGGGATACCGTTCGGGCGGACAAGAAGCGAGGTGTCGCCGATGCCGCCGCCGATCGGTGCGTTGCCGACACCGACCTGCTTGGCCACGTCGACGCCGCCCTTGGCGCGCTGGAATGTGACTTCGAGGCCTTCCTCTGCGTAAAAGCCTTTGTATTTCGCCAACTGCCATGGCGCGAAAGCGGGCAGGAAGCCCGGGGCCGGCAGCAGGTAATTGACCTTCTCCGCAGCCTGGGCCGGGACGGTCGCCATTCCGGCGATCGCGACGGCCGCGGCGGAAGCGGCGATGAGTTTCTTGGTGAAGTGCATGATGGGTCTCCCTGTTAAAGTCATGCGGTTGGTTGTACTAAAAGTGTCGTGTCGTCCCGTCGGGTTGCTTCAGGCCTGTTGAAGCTCGGCCTCGCCGACATGAAGCAGCGACATGAGCTGCGCCACGTAGGTGCCGATCTTGGGGTCTTTGCGGCGTTCCATCGGATTGTCACGGTCCGGAATATCGACGTCGATCTCTTCGATGATCCGGCCCGGACGCTGGCTCATGACCAGCACGCGGTCGGACAGCGCGACTGCCTCGACCAGATCGTGGGTGATGAACAGCGCCGTCTTGCCGGCATCGGCGAGCGTGCGCGCCAGATCCTGCTGAAGTATCATCTTGGTCTGGGCATCGAGCGCCGAGAAAGGTTCGTCGAGCAGCAGGACATGCGGGTCGGTCGCCAGCGTCCGGGCAAGCGCGGCGCGCTGGCGCATCCCGCCCGACAGCTGATGCGGGTAATGCCCGGAAAAATCGGCGATCTTGCACCGCGCCAGCCAGTCATCCGACCGGCGGCGGCGCTCTTCCCTGTCGACGCCCTGGATCTCGAGGCCAAGCTCGACATTTTCGCGGATCGACCGCCACGCCAGCAGAAGGTCCTTCTGCAGCATGAACGCGACGTGCTCGTTGACCTCCACGACCTCCTCGCCGTCGACGAACACCTCGCCGCCGCTCGTCCCGTTCAGGCCGGACGCCATGTTGAGCAGGGTCGACTTGCCGCAGCCGGACGGTCCGATCAGCGAAACGACCTCGCTGTCGCGAACCGACAGCGTGACCCCTTCCACCGCCGTGATTGTCTGGCCGGAGCCCTGGCGGTCCTGAAATTTCTTGGTGACGTTGCGGAATTCCAGCCGGACGTCGCCGAACGCGCCTGACATGCCGGTCAGGCCCCGAGCCGCGCCATCACGGCACGGAAGGTTTCGGTTGTCCAGGCACGGTTTTCTTCGTCCCGCACGCCGGCGCCATTCAGATAGTCGACCAGCATATCCAACTCGGTCACGCCCTCGACGAAGGCGCGCTCCATCGCATCTGCCAGACGCCGCTCGAACGCGGTTTCTTCGTGGGTCCGCGTCTGCCAGACGATGTTCTCGGGTTCGCGAACGCGCTGTTCCTGTTCCATCTGCGCTCCTGCCGTGTTTTGTAACGATTTGTTTCTAAAACGATTTCGAGGAAGTGTCTCAAATTTGAGACACCTGTTTCATATTTGAGACAAAATACTACCGATTTGACCGACAACGAGTCAAGCCGCCGGGCAATCCGGCAGAAAGTTCGCCAAATAGCCTGCACGGGCCAAATGATGGGATTCTGATTCGACGCGTAGCTGGATACAATTGCCGGATGGTCTCTCCGAACCCCGCCGGCGATCCCCCCACTCGCGACCGCCCCGCCGGCGACGCGGTTGTCGCTGCGCGCGAACATGTCCGCGCGGTGACCCGTGCCGCCGGATCCTCGTTCTACTGGGGCATGCGCATCCTGCCGGCAGACCGGCGCGATGCGATGTTCGCAATCTATGCATTCTGCCGGGAAGTCGACGATATCGCCGATGGCAACGACCCGGTCGAAGACAAACGGCGACGCCTTGACGCCTGGCGCCGCGAGATCGAGGCCCTTTACGACCCGGACCGGGTCGGCGCCGATACCCATGTCCTGCGCGCGCTGGCCTGGGCGATCGAATTGTACAACCTTGAAAAGAAGGATTTTTTCGAGGTCATCGCCGGTATGGAGATGGATACCGACGAGACGATCGTCGCCCCCGATTGCAAACAGCTGGAACTGTATTGCAACCGTGTCGCCGGCGCGGTCGGCCTGCTGTCGGTGCATGTTTTCGGCGATTCGAGCGCGGCGGCTCAAAAATTCGCGATCACGCTCGGAACCGCCCTGCAGCTGACCAACATCCTGCGCGACCTGAAGGACGACGCGCAGATGGGCCGGCTCTACCTGCCGCGCGAACAGCTCGATACCCACGGCGTGGCCATCGGCACGCCGGACGAGATACTGGCGCACCCGAAACTGCCGGAAATCTGCGCTGCGGTCGCACACCGCGCGCGCCAAAAATACGCCGAAGCCGAGCAACTCCTCGGGCAGAGCGACGCCCGGGCCCTGAAACCCGCCGTCGTGATGATGATGAATTACCGGCGCGTTCTCGACCGCATGATCGCAAACCGCTGGCGCGACCTCGACGACGACGCCGGCCTTTCCAGGTTCGAAAAATTATGGATTACCTTGCGCTATGGCGTGTTGTGACCGATATATGTCAGTGTGCAGTGCAACAGAACGGTAATTACTTACATTTCCCGAGCGTGGTAGGCAATTCTGGCGGTCAACAGCCAGTGAACGATAAAACAACAAGGTGACCTCTTTGGAAGGCTCAAGAGCCCGACATCCCGATGGCGGCAGCGGCAGCGGCAAGGCAGCGCTTCACAGCGTGATGTCTCCCGCTGCGTTCGACGCACGTCTCGACGACGAGGTCGAGACGGCGGCAGCTTCCCTGCGGGCGCAGCAGCGCGAAGACGGTCATTGGCTTTACGACCTTGAGGCCGATGCCACCATCCCGGCCGAATACGTGCTGCTCAACCACTTTCTCGGCGAGCCCGAGCCGAAGCTCGAAGCCAAAATGGCGAAATACCTGCGCCGTATTCAATCCGACCGACATCACGGCTGGCCATTGTTCCATGACGGCGATTTCGACCTGAGCGCCAGCGTCAAGGCATACTACGCCCTGAAATTCGCCGGCGACGACCCGGATGACGCCCATATGGTGCGCGCCCGCGAGGCGATCCTCGCCCATGGCGGCGCCGCGCATGCCAACGTATTCACGCGGATCACCCTGGCCCTGTTCGAACAGGTACCGTGGCGCGCCGTGCCGGTCATGCCGATCGGCATCATGTCGCTGCCGCGCTGGTCGCCGTTCAACATCCTGAAAGTATCTTACTGGTCGCGCACGGTGATCGCGCCGCTGCTGATCCTGATGTCCGAAAAGCCGAAAGCCGCAAACCCGGACAAGGTCGACATCCGCGAGCTGTTCGTCACCCCGCCCGACGAAGAACGCCGCTACATGGTGAACCCGACGGGTGCCAAGCTCGGCTATGCGTTCCTCGCGCTCGACTGGGTATTACGAAGGCTGGAGCCGTTCTATCCGGCGCGCTACAAGCGCCACGGCATCGACAAGTCGGTCGCCTTCATTACCGAACGGCTCAACGGCGAGGACGGGCTCGGCGGCATCTTCCCGGCAATGGCGAATACGGTCATGGCGTTCCGCACGCTGGGCTACGCCGACGATCACCCGCATTACCAGATTGCGCGCAAGTCGATCCGAAAACTGCTGATCGAACGCCCCGACGAGGCATGGTGCCAGCCCTGCCTGTCGCCGGTCTGGGATACGGCACTGGCGATGCAGGCGCTGATGGAAGCCGGCGAGCCGACATCGGGCGCACCGATTGAAAAAGCGTGCGCCTGGATCCGCGATCTTCAGATCACCGACGTGCGCGGCGACTGGGCCGAGAAGGCCCCCGACCTCGACCCCGGCGGCTGGGCTTTTCAATACCGCAACGATTTCTATCCGGACGTGGATGACACGGCGGTGGTCGGCATGGCGCTCGACCGCGCTGACACGTCGGCCAATGACGATACGCTGCGCCGGGCCGCCAACTGGATCATCGGGATGCAGTCGAAGAACGGCGGGTGGGGGTCGTTCGATATCGACAACACCCATTACTACCTGAACCATATCCCGTTCGCCGATCATGGCGCCCTGCTCGACCCGCCGACCGCCGACGTGTCGGCCCGCTGCCTGTCCTTCCTGGCCCAGGCCGGGTACGGCAGCGACCATCCTGCCGTCAAGGCTGCCATCGCCTATCTGCGCGCCGAACAGGAAGACGACGGATCCTGGTTCGGACGCTGGGGCACCAATTATGTGTATGGCACGTGGTCGGTCCTGTCCGCGTTCAACGCCATCGGTATCCCGGCGGACGATCCCGCCATCGTCAAGGCCGTTGCCTGGCTGAACCTGCAGCAGCGCGCCGATGGCGGCTGGGGCGAAGACGGTGCGACCTACTGGCACGAACACAAGGGCGAGGCCAAAGCCTCGACCCCGACCCAGACGTCCTGGGCCCTGCTGGCGCTGATGGCCGCCGGCGAAACGGATTCGGACGTGGTGCGGAACGGTATCGAATTCCTGATGGACGCGCCCCACGCCGACGGCAAGTGGGACGAGCAGTATTACAACGCGGTCGGTTTCCCGAAAGTATTCTACCTCATGTATCACGGCTACCCCGTGTACTTCCCGCTCTGGGCGCTGGCCCGCTACCGCCGGCTGCGCGACGGCAACGCGAAGACAACCAGCTTCGGGATGTAAGCACATGGTCCGGCTCGCGGGGCCGGTCAGCCGTACACGTCAGCCATTGCCGTCAGCCGATGCAGCCGTTCACGACGCGCCGCTCAGATCGGAAAAACGGATTGCTGCGCGGTCACAAAGCCGGAATATTCCGGCGTCATATTCCGGCGGCCAGGCAAGGACGTGCCCGAAAGGGTGTCAGACCATCCGCACGCGGCGCAGGCCGGCAAGCGCCAGCAGGCTGAGCCCGAGCATTGCCGGCATGGCCGGTTCGGCAACCGCGATCTGGGTTTCTTCGATCTCCAGCGAGGATGTCACACTGAACGCGCCGAAGTTTTCCGGCGACGTGCCGGCAATATCGATGGGATCGAAAGACGTGCCGGTCCAGGAGTCCGGGAAGATCGTCATCGACCCCGGCGCCAGCGTGCCGTTGAACACGTTGTCGATTGTGCCGGTCGAATAATCGATATCGATGGAGAAAGTACCGCCGGTATAGGAGGCCACCTCGTTGAACACGTTGGGCGCGGTTTCCTCGAATATCTTCACCTCGCCATTCCGGTAAACCCGGCTCTCGCTGAGGGTCCCGAAGGTGATATCGGCAGTGCCCACGGAAACATCCAGTGTAAAACCGCGCAGCCCGATATGGAGCGGTCCGTTAATTCCAACCGAGGCGAGCGCCGCAGAAGCGGGGGTAGACGCTGCAAACGAACGTGCCGGAGCATTCGCGCCGATCGCAAGTTCCCCGCCGGTGCTGAAGTCATACGCATCGGGAGACGTCAGCCGGGTATAGACATTCGCGATTCCGACGGAGGCGTAAAACGGGTTGATCGTCGATCCGGCAACGCCGTCATGGCCGATAATACCCTGCCCGGTGCCGCCGGAAAAAGCATTGCCGGAAAACAGCACAGTTACGGCACCCGCAGGCACTGCGCCAAAAACTGCCGTGGCAAGAACGGATGCCACAACGAAGAATGATTTGAATCGATTGCCCAACATGGCACCCCCAACGGATTTAAGTCCGATTTATTGAAGTCCGAATAGCATTCTTCGCGCGCAAGGAAAAGGCAGCATCGGTTTACGGCGGGTGAAACTCAGTCCCGGGTCCAGGCGCTGCCCCACAGGTTCAGCGTGCGCGGTTCGGTTTTCCAGGCGCCGGGCGGTGCTTCGAATTCGCGGGTTTCGAGCTCGGCCGAGAGCTCGACCGGGTTGCCGTCGGGGTCGCGCACGAAGATGAACAGGTTGTTGCCCGCACCGTGGCGGGCCGCGCCCCACTCGATCTCGGTATGCTGCGCGGCGAAATGATCGCCCCAGTCCCGGATATCGTTCCAGCTGGTCGTCTCGTAGCATTGATGGTCGAACCGCGACGACGAGGCGGCGAACAGCGCCAGGTCGTGATGCTCGTGGTCGGAACGCAGAAAACAGGCGGAAACGCTCCCGTCGTCGTTCCTGACGATATCCGATGCCCGGAAACCGACCGTGTCGGTAAAGAACGCGATCAGGCTGTCCATGTCTGTCGTGCAGATACCGAGATGCTGCAATCGACCCGGCAGACGATCGGGCGTATCGGTTTCGGCGTGCACGGGCAAACCGAATATGAAGCACTTTCCGTCCGTATCGACAATCGATACCTGCCCGTCGCCGAATACAGGCGACCGTATCCCGGATCGCGCCGCGCCCTTCTTCGTCATGTCGGCATCGAAGCGGGCAAGCTGGTCCGCATCCGCCAATGCATACCCGACATAGCCGAAACCTTTTTCGGCGGCCGGCCGGAAAACGACATTACGCTGCCGCCCCGATAGCCAGACAGCACCGTCGGCCAGTTTTTCGGACGTCATTTCCAGATGCGTTTCGTACCAGGGTACGACGGCGTCGATCTGCGGCGTGTCGAGACAAAAGTGATGGAGGTGGGCAGGCCAGAGCGGCGGCTTGGTCATGGTGTTCGGCTTTCGGTCAGTCTGATTGATCGGTTAGAGCACCGCCTTTCCAGAATTGGCCTTCTGGAACGGTCGCTGCCCGTTAGTGGAGACCACTATCGGTCTTATATCACCCCAGCCGGCATCACCCCAACCGGGCGATCTGTGCATCGGTCAGCTCGACCGAGCGGTAGTCGGCGGGATTTGTGGTCTCCAGCATTTCCAGGTCTTTCGACCAGCCGGTTACCGCATGCTTGATACCGGCAGGCAGCAGGTGCACGTCGCCGACATTCAGTTTTATTTCGCCCTTTCCGTCATACCAGAACTTCACCCACCCCTTCAGCACATAGACCAGCAGGAATTCGCAGTCGGGATGAACGTGATGGCGCACCGGCGGCTTTGCCCCCTTGGCGACGCGGATAACGTGACTGCCATAGCGTCGGCCCGTGGCTTCCTCGACACCGAAATGGCGGTATTCGAACTGCGGGCGGATGTCTTCCTTGATCCACGTCGCACCCTTCGCCTTGTCGATTACCAGGTCGAATTTGCGCACGCGCGGTTTGGCCACCTTTTTGGCTCCCGTTTTCCGCGCAGCCGGCTTTTTCACGGTCGTCTTCCTAGCAACTGTTTTCTTCGACGCTGCGCGCTTTGCCGCGGTTTTCGTCTGCGATGCTGTGGCCATCTGGACCTCCTCGTTCTCGAATATGCCGCACCGCTGCAGATCCCCGAAGGAAGCAGGCACCGTGAGCAGCGCCGGTTTCGGCAAAAAACGTAGCACAGGCTCCCGGGCAAACGCTACGCACAACCGGCAGCCACCCGACACGAAGAAGCCGCGCTGAGCGCCCTCCCGGGTTCGATGCCGGCGTCATCGGCGGCGCCGACAAAGCAAGAGTCGATACCGGAGCCTTTACCGCACATCCGTAAAATCGAATTTCCGCCGCAATATCGGTTTTGGCGATAACGAAGGCAATAAAGGTACGCATCCGCATCGCAGCGATTTCCCCATATCAGGACGATCGTCCGATTGCGCACATCCCATTTTCCGATTGTCCGACCGGCCCGCCGCCGTCATTGTGCAGACACATTCATCCGAGGAGACGAAACATGCGCGACCTGACAGAATCCAACGTTACCCAAGCGGTCCTCGACAAGATAGCCGACGATACCGATCCGCGGCTCAAGGAGATCATGACCGCGCTCATCAGGCACGCCCATGACTTCGTCCGGGAGGTCAACCTGACCTCGGACGAACTGCTCTATGGCGCACGCTTTATACAGGACGTCGGTCATATCTCGGACGACAAGCGGGAAGAAGGCGTGTTGTTGGGCGATGTGCTCGGCATCACCGCGCTATGCGAGATCCTTGGCGATCGCGTGCGGGTCGGCGCAACGGAATCGAGCCTGCTCGGCCCGTTCTACCGCGAGGGCGCGCCGGCACGGGACATGGGCTTCGATATTTCCCTCGGCGACGAAACGGGCGACCCGGCCTATATCCACGGAAAGGTCACGGATTCCGACGGCAACCCGCTAGAGGGCGTGATTCTCGATTTGTGGCAGACCGCGCCGAACATGTTCTACGAGGCCCAGGTCGGCCAGCCCGCCACCTATGAGGACTATGCCTATCGCGGCAAGTTCAAAACCGGTGCGGATGGCCGCTACTGGTTCCTGTCGCGCAAGCCGGTCGACTATCCGGTGCCGACCGACGGACCGGTCGGGCTTATCCTCGACGGGACCGGCCGCCATTCCTGGCGCCCGGCGCATCTGCATTACCTCGCCTACAAGGACGGCTACCAGACGATCCAGACCGAGCTGTTCAACAGCGACAGCCAGTATCTGGATTCGGACGCGGTGTTCGGCGTCAAGCAGTCGCTTGTCGTGCCATACACGCTGAACGAAGACCCCGCGGCAGCGGCTGAGCACGGGTTCGACGGACCATTCTATGAAGGCCATTACGACTTCGTCATGAAGGACGACGCCAGTGTGGTGGATGCGGAAAAGGCCTATAGCCAGCGTGCCAGCATGAGTTCATAAGGGCGCAATCACCCAAAGGAGCACGCCCGCCATGACCGACATCAATTCGATCGCCGACCACCCCGACGGCAAGACATTGCTCGGACTGCAACTCTATCTCGTGAAAATGATCGCCATCGAGCCGTTCGACGATCCGATGAAGGCCTATTTCGGCGAACACCGCGAGACGTTCGACGCGCATCTGGACTGGCTGCGCCAGATCGAGGCGGACGGCACGATGTTCGCCTCGGGCGTGCTCCGGGACGAAACCGGGTGGGACGGCAGCGGCATGGCGATCATCCGGGCCGCGTCATACGACGACGCGGTCAAGGTCGCAGAGTCCGAACCGTTTCATCGCGCCGGGGTGCGGCAGAATACCGTGCAGGGCTGGGTGTTGAACGAAGCTAATTTCCAGTTCTCTCTCAAGCTGATGAACCAGGAAATCGGCGTCACCTGAACGAACTAACCGGTCTCGCTTTCCGCCGCCGGTTTCACCCGGATCCTGTTTTCGCCGAGCTTGCTGTTATGCAGCCGCTTGATGGCGAAACGCGCGTCTTTCCGATAGGCCATTTCGACAAAGCCGAAGCCTTTCGATGCGCCGGTCGCGTCGTCGGTGACGATACTGCATGCGGCGACAGTGCCGTTCGGCCGAAACAGTTCGGCAAGCGCGTCCTCAGTGACGTCGCGGGGCAGACTCAGAACGATAAGTTTCATGCGCATTCTTTAAGGTAATTACACAGCAGAAATGGCGATTCCGCGCCGGGCTGGAGTCTCTCAGCCAATCTTGTCGACGCCGATTTTCGAATCGCTCGTCACCTTGACCACGCGTTGCGGGAACGGGATGACAATGTCGTTGGCTTTGAGTGCCTGCCAGATCATCAGCAACAGGTCGCCGCCGACCCGGTGTTCGCCATCGTCGACGCCTTCCATCCAGAATTCCACGAGAATCTTTATGCCGGAATCCTCGAATGCCGCGATTTCGGCATCGGGCCGAAGTTCGATCGGGATATCGTCGCCGCTGATCACCTTCGGGTGGCTGGACACAACGTCGCGCAGGATCGGGAACATCGCGTCCAGGTCGGTGTCGTAGGCGACCTGGAAATTGATCGGATAGCGCTGCAGCTTGTTGTTGTGGGTCCAGTTGGTGAATGACGTCGTAATGAACTTCTCGTTCGGGACCATGATGTCCTTGCCGTCATAGGTCTCAAGCGTCGCCGACCGCATGCTCAGTTCGCGCAGCGTTCCGGACCGGCCGTCTTCGAGCTGGATGTAGTCGCCTATCGTGAGACTGCGGTCGAGCAGGATGATGATACCCGAGATAAAGTTCGACGCGATCTGCTGCAGTCCGAAACCGAGCCCGACGCCCAGTGCCCCGCCGAAGACCGCAAGGGCAGTCAGGTCGATGCCCATGACATTCAGCAGCAACAGGAAAATCACAACGAAGACGGCGATTTCGAACAGCTTTGCCGCCACTTCGCGGGTCCCGGGGTCGAGCGCCTGCTGCGTGCGGATCACCCGTTTGCCGGTCGCGTTAGAGAGGCGGCCGAGCCAGAACAGGACAAACCCGAAAATCAGCGTACGCAATATCGTATAGACGCTGAGCTTTATATTGCCGACCGTAAAGGCAATGCTGTCGAGATACTGCGTGACGTCGCTTAACCAGCCGAGGCTGTAGAGAACAGCAACGGGAAGACCGATCCATTTGAGCAGGGCGATCATCTTTTCGTTGTTGAGAAGATGCTTGGCGAAGCTGTACAGCACGAAGATCAACGCCACACCCTGCGCGGCCTTGACCAGCCAGATCGCCCCGATGGAAGATTCGCTGATCAGCGTCGCAACACCGAGCACGATCGCCGCCGTAATCGGTTGCACGAGCGCACCCGCCCGGTGGATCGTCCACCGCAGGTCCTCGAGAGGGCCGGGCTGCGGTTCGTCGCGGAACAGTTTGACCCGATGCAGGATATAAGCGCCCAGCAACCAGCCCAAAACAACGGCAAGGCCAATGATGCCGGCCTGCACGTAAAATTCCGTGCTCGACAGCTCCGTGGCAATCGACTGCCATTTTGTCTCAGCCCACTTAATCAGCCTGTTCATTCCGCCTGCGCCTCTTCGTATTACGGATCGTCATCCGGATTCGTCTTCCGTCCTATAGCAAACGGCCCCCGAGCGCGATTGTAAAAGCGGTTCGCGGTGGGAAGAATTGCGCGGAATCGAAGACGTCGTCCCCGGGAACCCCCTGCTTCGGACCCGCGACTTCGGACCCGCGGCTTCGGACCCGCCGCGTCGAAATCCATTACCCGGGAAAGCGGTTCAGGCCGCCACGGCACCCGGTGTCTTGGGGCCCGACGTTCCGGGTACGCGCGTACGCAGCAGGATCAGCACCATGATTCCGGCATTAAGCACGTTCCATGCAATCCCGTTCAGGAAAGCCGCCTGGTAGGAGTTCGTCAGGTCGAAGATCAACCCGGATATCCAGCCGCCGAAAGCCATGCCGACGATGGTCATCATGATCAGCGTGCCCACCCGCTCGGCAGCGATCTTCGCCGGCATGTATTCACGCACGATAATCGCGTAGCTCGGCACGATCCCGCCCTGGGCCAGACCGAACAACAGCGATATCACGTAGAGCGACATCAACCCGTCGAATGGCAGGTAGAAGACCAGCGCGATACCCTGCAGCACCGAGCCGATCAGCAGCGTCCGCACGCCGCCGATATAGTCGGCGACAAAGCCCGAAACGATCCGCGTTACCGCGCCGCCGGCAAGCATCAGTGACAGCATCTCCGCGCCGCGCTCGGTGCCGTATCCGAGGTCGCCGCAATAGGCGACGATATGCACCTGCGGCATTGCCATCGCGACGCAGCAGGCGACCCCGGCAATCGACAGCAGGATCAGCAGTGTGCGCGGCGAAAGGTCGATCTTTCTCGGTCCGCCGCCGCCGGGCTTGTTGAGGGCAGCCGCCGTCGCCGCAGGGTCTTCCTTCGGCGGCGGGCGCCTGAGCAGGAACGCAAGCGGCACCATGGTGGACACGACGACGACGGCGACCACGATATAGGCCGTCCGCCAGTCCCAGGTGTCCATAAGCGCCTGGATGACCAGCGGCCAGATCGCTCCGCCGATATAGTTGCCGCAGGCACATACCGCGACGGCGACGCCGCGGCGGCGGCGAAACCAGTGCGACACGTCGGCGATCAGCGGGCCGAATGTCGCCGCCATGCCGACGCCGATCAGTACGCCCTGCAACAGCGCGAATATCCAGACATTCGGGGCGAAGGCGGCCCCGGCGAACCCGATCGCCATGGCAAGCGATGCGGCAACCGCGGGAATGACAATCCCCAGCCGGTCGACATAGCGCCCGATCAGGACATTCCCGAGGCCGAAGCCGATCATGGTCAGGGTATAGGGGATCGATGCGTCGGCGCGGTCGATGGCGAATTCCGCCTGGACCGCCGGCAGGATCACGACCACACCCCAGAACCCGATGCTGCCGATCGTGCCAAGCCCCATGGAGATGGCAAGCCGCATCCACGCGTAGCCGCTGTCGATCAGGTCTTCCGCCGACGCGTCGGGGCCGGGTCTCGTAATCACATCTGCCATCCGGGAAAAAGATGCGGAAAGCTAGCACCGGAATGCGGCGAAGGCGATGCGGTTTCTCACCGGCGGGCGGGATATGACGAGGCGAAGCAACCGAAACCGTCATCTCCCGGCCGATCACAATAACCCGATTCCGCAGCCGAATGCGTATACTCCCGCGCATGAACATCGCCACCGCTTCACCCCGCTTTCATCTCGGCATCGTCACCGGGCTCAGATACGAGGCGACGATCGCCGAGGATGCAATTCGTGCGGCGAAAACCCCGCCGGGCGACGACCGGGTGACCGCCACCTGTCACGGCCCGGGCCAGGCGCGCGGGCAGTCGGCGGCCAAGGCACTGCTCGACGTCGGTGCGACCGCCCTGCTGTCATTCGGGGTCGCCGGCGGATGCAACCCCGACCTGCCGTCGGGCACGGTCGTGATTGCGACCGGGGTGCGGGACCTGTCGCCGGATGGGTCGGGCGAGATTCTGTATACCAACCGCGGCTGGCAGCGCCGGCTGAAATCGCTGTTGCTCGGCGATGTCCTGCTTGAAGAAGGGATGATCGCGTCGGTCGCGGAACCGGCAACCGGCCGCGACGCCAAACGGCGTTTATACGGGGATGGCGGCGCGATCGCGGTCGACATGGAAAGCGCCGCCTGCGCCCGGGTCGCGATGGAAGCCGGAATTCCCTTCATGGCGCTCCGGGTCATCGTCGATACCGCCGATACCGCCCTGCCCCCTGCCGCGATGGCCGGTCTGATGCCGGACGGCGCGACACGCACCGGACCGGTACTGCGCGCGCTGGTGGCCCGGCCGCAGGATATCCCGGGCCTGATCCGCCTCGGCCTCGCCGATTCCAGGGCGCGCAAGGCCCTCAGACGGGCGGCCTCCGTCGCGTCGCCGCTGTTCGGCGGCATCTGAACCGTCCGGCATTTCCGGACGGATTCGGGGCGATCGGGGCCGGATGATTATCCGGCAGTGCCCGCCGCCTTGCGGCGGCGCGCCCGCGCCTTGCGCGCCAGCATGTTGAGCCCTTCGACCAGGGCCGAAAATGCCATCGCGGCATAGATATACCCCTTCGGCACGTGGGCGCCGAACCCGTCGGCGATCAGAACCATGCCGATCATCAGCAGGAATCCCAGCGCCAGCATCACCACGGTGGGGTTGGCATGAATGAATTCCGCCAGCGGTTTTGCCGCAAACAGCATCAGGATGACCGACACCACGACGGAAACCACCATGATCGGCAAATGGATCGTCATGCCGACGGCGGTCAGGATACTGTCCATCGAAAACACGAGATCGAGCACGAGTATCTGGCCGATGACCATGGCGAAACCCGATGGCGACACGGGTCCCTTTTTCTCTCCCCCCTCGGGGTCGACGTTGTGATGAATCTCGGTTGTCGCCTTCCACACCAGAAACAGGCCGCCGGCGATCAGGATCAGGTCGCGCCACGAAAACGCATGGCCGAAGGCACTGAACACCGGCGCGGTCAGCTTGACGATGACGAAAATCAGACTGAGCAGGGCAAGCCGCAAGACCAGTGCCGCGCTGATACCGATCATGCGCGCCTTCGGCCGCTGTGCCTCGGGAAGACGGTTGGTCAGGATCGATATGAAGATCAGGTTGTCGATACCGAGCACGACCTCCAGCACGATCAGCGTGGCAAGCGCTGCCCAGGCTTCGGGGCTGGCGGCGAGTTGAGCGATATAGTCCATGTTTTCCTCCCGCATGTGTCCGGCGCCTCCCTGACCAAAGGGAGCACGGTCGACATCTTCTGTTTTCGGCGACAGTCTACGCGCGTGCGTCCGCACCGCTTCAGTTTAAATGCCGGGGTCCGCGGTCAGGTTCCATCTTTATCCGCTTCAACGGCCGTCATTCAGTCAGACGCTTCGACCGCATCTTCGAGACGGTCGGTTTCTTCCTCGAGACGGTCGATCATTTCGAGCAGGCGGGCCTTGCTGTCCGCACTCATGGTTTTCATCGCCTTTTCGGCGCGCGGGTTAATGATGTCGCGGATCTCCGACGACAGATCGCCGACAATGGCCTGTATCATCAGGGCACTGGGGACAATCTCGTCAGCATCCACCACGCTCTCGCTGACCGCGTCACCGAGCAGCGATTCATAAAGCCTGAGCAAGGGCGGTTCGCCGTGCCCGCCGGCAACATACAGCGCGTCGAGCAGCAATGCCTGTTCGATACCGGGCAGACTCGGGTGTCCCGGATCGGCCCATTTCCGGACAAGCGATTCAGACCGGCCGATCGCCCGGGCGCAGGCCTCTTCGCCGACGCGTCCGCGTATTTTTGTGACCGCCGCCGCGAACTCTTTCGGGTTTCTGAGTTTCATTCCCTTTTCCCCCGATGATTACAATCGACCCTGTTTGAATTCGTTTCTATCTGTTTACGCGCTGATTGACCATATGGGGCGATGTTTGCCCTGAGCGACTATTGCCCAGAGATGGTCTGCGTTTTCACGGGGGAAATAATGGAAAAATCACTTAGCGGCGCGGCGACCGATACCGCCAACCTTATCCAGGCTTACGTGCCGAGCCTGATCGGCGCGGTGCTTATTCTCATCGTCGGCTGGTTCGTCGCCGCCTATCTCGCCCGGCTGGTCGAGCGGGGACTGAACAAATCGAACCTGGGCCCGCGCGTCGCCATGGCGGTCGCGACAGACGACGGGACGCAACCGAAGAAGATCGAGCGCTGGATCAGCCGCGGTGTGTTCTGGTTGTTCATGCTGTTCGTCCTGGTCGGGTTCTTCCAGGTCCTCGGTGTGTCGCAGGTGACGGAACCCATCACCCGTTTCCTCAATCGCATATTCGAATACCTGCCGCGGCTTATCGGCCCGATCGTCCTGGTGCTCGTCGCCTGGCTGCTCGCGAAGTTCCTGCGGGTGGTTGTCCGCAAGGCGGTTAATGCCTCAAACATCGAAAAACGGATGAGCGGCGCATCGGCAATCGATGCTGGCGAAAAGGCCCCGCTCGCCGATACGCTGAGCGACGCGGCTTACTGGCTAACGCTGCTGCTGTTCCTGCCGGCTGTCCTGAGCGCGCTCGATCTGGGCGGGCTGCTCGAACCGGTCCGCGATGTGGTCAACGAAATTCTCGGCTACATGCCGAACCTGCTGGGTGCTGCGGTCATCATGGTTGTCGGCTGGTTCGTCGCGCGGGTATTGCGGCGAATCGTCACCAACCTGCTTTCCGCAACGGGCACCGACGCGCTCGCGGAGCGGGTCGGAATCGAGAAAGCCGTCGGCGACCAGAAGGTCTCCGGTCTCGTCGGGCTGATCGTCTATATCCTTGTGTTCGTGCCGGTGCTTGTGGCCGCGCTCAACGCCTTGCAGATAGATGCCGTCACCCAGCCGGTCAGTGCCATGCTGAACGAAGTGCTGAGCGCGCTGCCCAACATCTTCGCCGGTGCACTGGTATTGATTATCGCCTATGTCGTCGGTCGCATCGTGGCGGGGCTGTCGACCAATCTCCTGCAGGGCATCGGTTTCGACACCGTCCCCCAGAAAATCGGCCTCGGCGGATCGTCGGTCACGGGCACGAAAACGCTGTCCGAGATTGTCGGATATCTGTTGCTCGTGACAATCATGCTGTTTGCAACGATCGAGGCGCTCGGCCTGATCGGGTTCACCGCATTTGCCGCACTCGTCGCAGACTTCCTTGTCTTCGCCGCCCGGATCGTTCTCGGCGTCGTCATCATTGCGCTTGGCGTGTTTATCGGCAAAGTCGTCGCCGATGTCGTCCGGTCGGCAAACCCGCCCCAGGCGGAGGCATTGGCGAATATCGCCCGCGTGGCCGTGATCATCCTCGCCTTTGCGATGGGTCTGGAACAGATGGGCGTCGGGGAGGAAATTATCACCCTCGCCTTCGGCCTCAGCGTCGGTGCCGTCGCTGTCGCAGCCGCCATCGCCTTTGGCATCGGCGGCCGCGATATCGCCGCGGATATCATCGCCGACTGGCGCGCCAGAATGTCGAAGAAGTAACACTGGATAAAAGTACTGCGGCCCGGTCAACGGACCCACCCGGAAAACAAACCTTCGCCCACCGACGCACCCGGCCCCCATCCCTGGCGTCGGTGGGCGACATTCTCTTCTTGCACTGAACCGCCCCGCACCGGCAGGTTAGGTTATGGACTGGCAGAACCATCTGGACCGGATCGCCCGCGATGTCCGGCCGAAGCTCGGACGCGGGCAGGTCGCAACCTATATCGATGCGTTGGCACGAATTCCGAACGACCGGTTCGGCATGGCCGTACGAACCATCGACGGCGCGGAATTTACCGTCGGCGACGGCGAAGTCCCGTTTTCGATCCAGAGCATTTCCAAACTGTTCACCCTGACGATGGCGATGAATTTTATCGGCGACCGTCTGTGGAAGCGGGTCGGACGCGAACCATCCGGCAACCCGTTCAATTCCCTGGTTCAGCTGGAACGCGAAGAGGGCATCCCGCGAAACCCGCTGATCAATGCCGGGGCGCACGTGGTCACCGATTGTCTGGCAGCGCATTGCCGCAACCCACAGCGCGATATCATCCGGTTTATCCGGCATATCGCAGGCAACCAGTTGATCGATTACGACGGCGAAGTCGCCGCAAGCGAAAGGGCAACCGGATACCGGAACTTCGCCCTTGCCAATTTCCTCAAGAGCTTCGGCAACCTCGAGAACGATGTCGACAAGGTACTCGACCTCTATTTCCATCAATGCGCGATCTCGATGAGCTGTCTCGACCTGTGCCGCGCCGCGTCATTCCTTGCCAATAACGGCGT
>CAXBMQ010000041.1:0-27404 GCA_963977005.1 uncultured Rhodospirillaceae bacterium | reverse complement strand
AGTGAATCACGGAACACAGAAATTGGGAATCCTCTTTATGAGTACAGAACCTAGCCTTTTAGGAGCTTCTGCAGCTTTATATCCGGATCGGACAGCGATGCGGCATCGAATTTCTTGCCCGATGTCATCATCCGGCGCGTGAAGCGCAGGTCACGTGGATTGTTGATTGCGGCAGCTCCCTGAAGCTCACCGTCCTTCAGATAGAACTCGATGAACTCGCCGGCATCGCGATCGCCGCGAATGGCGGTTTCATCCCAGTCTTCGGGGAGCCCCATCATCTGGATGTTGGCGTCGTACTGGTCCGACCAGAACCACGGAATTTCCGCATAGGGCTGCGGTGTGCCGAGCATTGCCTTGGCGGCATTAATGGCCTGGTTCTGGGCGTTTTCCCAGGATTCGAGGCGGACCCGCCGACCGAGGAGAGAATTTGGGTGATTTGTCACGTCGCCCGCCGCAAAGATATCCGGGTGCGATGTCTGGCCGTGTTCGTCGACGACGATGCCGTTATCGACGGCGAGTCCCGCCTGTTCCGCCAATTCCGTATTCGGTATCAGGCCGATGCCCACAACGGCGATATCGCAGGGTATGACGGTGCCATCGCCAAGCACGGCCCGTTCCAGCTTGCCATCGCCTTCGAACCGTTCGAAGGCCGTGGAAAGGCGGATATCCACCCCGTGGCGGGTATGCAGGTCATGCACCCAGGCAGACATCTCTTCGGTCAGGGCGCGGGCGCAGACCCGGTCTGCAAGTTCGATAACGGTGGCGTTCGCGTCTCGTTTGCGCGCCGCCGCGGCGACTTCGAGGCCGATCCAGCCCGCACCGACCACCAGTACATTCGCCCCGCTGACCAACCGGGAACGAATGGCCTCCGCATCCTCGATGGTACGCAGGGTATAGACACCGTCCAGATCCGCTCCGTCTACCGGCAGCGGACGGGCCCGTCCGCCTGTCGCGATCATCAGCCTGTTCCAGCCAATGGTTTCGCCGCTGCCAAGAGACAGCGTATGAGCGTCCGCATCGATGGCGGTGACGGATTCGCCAAGACGCAGTTCTATGCCGGCATCTTCCAGCGTGCCCGGCGGCCACAGCAGACAAACATCCTTTTCGGCATCGCCCAGCAGGACTTCCTTGGACAGGGGCGGGCGTTCATGCGGTGCGAAATTCTCGTCGCCGATGATAACGATACGCCCGTCGAACCCTTCGTCACGCAGGGTCTTGGCGGTCCAGCCGCCGGCCTGGCCGGCGCCGATAACAACGAATGTCTGGTCTGTGGTCATGGCTCCGGGCCCGATCAGCCGTTCGGCAGGCCTACGAGGATATCGTCGCCGTCGATCTTGATCTCGTAGGTGGCAAGGTCGACCGTGGCAGGCGGGGTTTCGGCCTTGCCTGTCTTGATGTTGAACTGCGCGCCGTGCAGCGGGCATTCGATGCAGTCGCCTTCGATATAGCCGTCCGACATGGACGCATAGGCATGGCTGCAGATATCATCCATGGCATAGTATTCACCGCCGAGATTGATGATCGAGACTTCCTTGCCCTCGATGATAACCTGCATGGCCTCGTCTTCTTCGAGCTGACCGATTTTTGCCGCATTGTGAAACGTTACGTCACTCATGATTTATTCCGTCACTGGTTGTTTTTTAGGGTACGCGGATCCGCGCTAAAGACGGGCGGAGTTTACTCAAGCGTCGAGCGCCTCTCAACCGCTATCGGGCATTTCGGCGCGTGAAAAGAGATCGTGCAGCCGCGTCAGATGATCGTTCATTTCCGCCGCGGCGGCAGCGGCCTCCCGGGCCCGAAGCAATTGCATGAAGCGCCGCCGCGATTTGATGATATCGGCCGTATCCTCGGCGGTGACAGGGCGGTGGACCGATCGCAGCAGATCCATCAGGGTCCGCATGATCAGGACCAATACGGGGTTTCCGGTCGCTTCCGCCAGTAAAACGTGGAATTCCATGTTCAGGTCGGCCTTGGCGTCCATGTCGCGCGCCTCGGTGAGTGCTTCAACCCGGTCGATGTTCATATCGAGACGGTTGAAATCCGCCAGGGTTCCCTTGGCAGCGGCGATTTCCACAATCGCGGTTTCGATAGACAGGCGTGCTTCGGTGACATCGGCGAGACCGGCACCGCCGAGATACATCAGGTCTTCCATTGACTGCGCAACGGCACTGGGGTCGCCATCCGTGATGAATGCGCCGCCGCGCGCGCCCTTGGACAGGGAGATCAGGCCTGCATGTTCCAGCGATCTCAGGGCTTCGCGGAGGGCATTACGGCTGGTGCCGAGCTGCTGCGCCAGTTCCCGCTCGGGTGGTAGTTTGTCGCCCGGGCGCAGGTTACCGTCCCGGATCCGGTCGCGGATTCCGTTGGCTATAATCTCGAAAGTCCGTTCGGTGCGGACCGGCGTAAAATCATCCATTGCTGACCGCCGGCGATGGGTTGGTGTTGACCTGATCCTTCATAATGGTCTAATGGTAGTACCAATGAATGTCCCGGACAAGATTTTTGTCGGAAGACGGGCCGTGGTCCGCGGGGCGGTATGACCGAAGGGCAGGAAGGCGATACACTCCTGCGGCAGATCGAAGAGGCGGAGAAAATGGCGACAGATATCAAAAACCTGGTGACTTGGCCGAATGACGGTGTCAGCCGGATCCCCATCCAGATATATACCGATCCCGACGTGTACGCAGAGGAACAACAGCGCATTTTCCGCGGTCCGATCTGGAGCTTCGTCGGCATGGCCGATGAAATTCCGAAACCGGGCGATTACCAGACGACCTATATCGGCGACACGCCGGTTATCGTGCTGCGGGACCTCGAAGGCGACGTGCAGGTCATCGTCAACCGGTGCGCCCATCGCGGCAACCTTGTCTGTATCGCCAAGGAAGGCCACACGGAAGAGCTCACCTGCGTCTACCATAACTGGCGCTACGACCTTCAGGGGAACCTGAAAAGCGTCGCGTTCGGCAAGGGGGTCGGAAAACAGGGCGGCATGCCGGACGACTTCAAGCGGGAAGATCATGGCATGCAGCGCCTTAAATGCGAAGTGTATGCAGGTTTGGTCTTTGCGACATTCTCGGACGATGTCGCGCCGCTGACCGAGTGGCTCGGCGCCGAAATGGTCGAGAATATCGACCGGGTCGTGGGGCGTGGCATGGTTCTGCTGGGGACTTACAGCCAGTACATGCCGAATAACTGGAAGCTGTATATGGAGAATGTGCGCGATTCCTATCACGCCAGTATCCTGCATATGTTCCAGGCGACGTTCCGCATAAACCGGCTGTCGATGAAGGGCGGCATCAAGCTGTCAGACGGCGGGTGGCATCACATCAGCTATTCGATCGCCGAGACAGACAAGGAAGAAGCCGAGTATGATTCCAAGAAGCTCCGCGCGGTCAAGGACGGCTACACGCTGGCCGACCCCACGCTGGTGAAAGGCTGGCGGGAATTCGACTGCGGCACGACCCTTGCGATCCAGTCGGTGTATCCCAACTTTGTCGTTCAGCAGATCAGCAATTCCCTGGCATTGCGGCTGTGCCTGCCAAAGGGCCCCGAAGAATGCGAGTTAATGTGGTGGGTCTTCGGAACACCCGAAGATACTGAAGAACAACGGGAAATAAGAATAAAGCAATCGAATATGATCGGTCCTGGCGGCGTGATATCGATGGAAGATGGCGTTGTCGGCGGCTGGATACAGCGCGGCACCAAACGGGACCAGGAGAAGTCGACCATCGTCCAGATGGGCGGCCGGGGTATCGAGCCAAGCGCCGAGGGCCGCGCGACGGAAGTATCCATCCGCGGTTTCTGGCAGGGCTACCGCGACTGCATGGGGGTTTGATCATGGAAGGATCGATCAGTATTTCCGGCGATGCGCGTCAGCTTATCAGCGACCTGATTGTCGAATACGCCCACGCAATCGACGACGACCGCCTTGAATCCTGGGCGGATTTCTTCACCGACGATTGCAGCTACCGGATCATGAACCGGGAGAATCATGAAAAGGGCCGGGCGGTCGGGATCATGGACTGTTCGAGCAAGGGCATGCTGCAGGACCGCATTCTTGCGCTGCGCGAGGCGAACGTCTTCGAACCGCACGCCTACCGGCACATCCTGTCGGGTACACGGATCGTCGATCAGGCCGGCGATGTCTTTAATGTGGAAACGTCTTTTCTGGTTGTCCGGATCATGCAGGAAGGCGAGATGGCGGTTTTCTGTACCGGGAAATACATCGACGAGATCGTCGTGACGGGCAGCACGGCCCGGTTTAAAAGCCGCCTTGTGGTCTGCGATTCCAACCGGATCGATACGCTTATTGTCATTCCCATCTAGGACACCGCCTTGACGAAAAAACCCCGTATCGCCATCGCCATCGGCGATCCCGCCGGCATTGGCCCCGAGATCGCGCTGAAGGCCGCGCTGAACAGTGGCGTTAAGGAATTCTGCGACCCGGTAATCGTCGGCGATATCGAGGTCCTTGCACGCTACGCGCATACCCTGCGCAAAAAGCCGCCCGGGAACATCGTCGACCTCGGTGCAATGAACGTCAATTTCCTGACCCCGGGCGAGAGCGATGCGGCCTGTGGACGTGCGATCCTCGAATATGCGGGCAGGGCCATAGACATGGCCACGGCGGGCGAGGTGGATGCGGTTGTTGCCTGTCCCCAGACCCAGTCGTCGATCAAGTCCGCCGGGATCGAATTCGACGGTTACCCGTCCTACGTCGCGAAACGCACCGGGACCGACCCGGACGATGTCTTCATGATGCTGGTCTCCGACCGTCTGCGGATCGCCCATGTAACGCTGCACGTCGGCGTGCGGCGGGCACTGGACATGATTGACCGGGCGCGGGTCGTCCGGACCCTGAAAGCGGCCGACGCCGCGCTGAAGCGCATCGGGATCGCAAGTCCGCGGATTGCCGTGTCAGGCATCGATCCCCATGCCGGGGAAGGAGGGCTGTTCGGCAGCGATGACATCGATATCGTCGCGCCCGCGGTCGAGGACGCCCGAGACGCCGGTATAGATGCCTACGGGCCGTTCGGCGCGGATACGATGTATCTCGATAAAAGTTTCGACGCCTATACCGTGATGTTTCACGATCAGGGCCATATTCCGGCAAAACTGATCGGTTTTACCGGCACGGCGGCCTTCGCGATCGGCACGCCGGTCCTGTTTTCATCGGTGGCGCATGGCAGTGCGCTCGATATTGCGGGCAAGGGCAAAGCCGACCCGTCGGCCTTGATCTGGACGCTGAAACAGATTTCCGGGGCTGCCGTCAGCCCCGGCTAGCTATTCCGTGACGGAAAATGCGACCGATCCCAGACCCTGGACGCTGTTGCGCACGTGGATGCCCGGACGCAGCGCTTCGGCCGCGGTTGCGCCGCCGGCCATGACGATCCATCCGGCCTGAAGGCCTTCGCCTGCTTCCGCGGTCAGGCGTGCAGCCGAGACGAGAGAGCGAACGGGCTGGCCCAGAATGGCGGCGGACGACCCGATCTGCACCGGACGGCCGTTGAATTCCATGATCATGCCGAGATTTTCGAGATCGGTATCCGGACGATGCCACGGGCCAACGACGAAGCTGGAGGACGAGGCGTTATCCGCGACCACGTCCTCGAGCGAAAATTTGAAGTTCCGGTAGCGTGAATCGATGATTTCCATCGCCGGTGCGACGCCATCCACAGCGGCAAGCGCTTCGGCGGCCGTGCAGGGATAGTCGAGCGGGCGTTTGAGCAGGAAGGCGATTTCGGGCTCGACCCGCGGGTGGACGTAGTTTTTCAGCGAGATCGTATCGCCGTCCTCGACCATCATCTGATCCGTCAGGCGGCCCCAGATCATGTCGTTCAGACCCATCTGGATCATCTTGGCGCGGCTGGTGAAGCCCATCTTCATGCCGTTGCGTTTTTCGCCCCGGTCGAGACGCCGCTGGATCGATGCGGCCTGAATGGCATAGGCATCGTCGAGCGAGTATTTCGTCTTTTCCGACAGCTGCGGGATCGACCGGGCCTTGTGCGCTGCGTCGTCGACCGTCTTCGCGAGTTTGGCGATATCCACCATCTTTATTCTCCCTTGCCGGCGGCTGCGCCGTCCCGTGCCTTGATCATGTCCAGTGCCACATCGACGATCATGTCTTCCTGACCGCCGACCATCCGGCGGTTGCCCAGTTCGATGAGAATGTCGCGCGTATCGACGCCATAGGTTTCCGATGCCGTCTCCGCATGACGCAGGAAGCTGGAATACACGCCGGCATAGCCGAGCGACAGCGTTTCCCGGTCGACGCGTACGGGCCGGTCCTGCAGCGGGCGGACCAGCTCTTCGGCGGCATCCATCAGCCCGAACAGGTCGCAGCCGTGGTTCAGCCCCATCCGGTCGGCGACCGCGATGAAAATCTCGAGCGGTGCGTTTCCGGCACCTGCGCCCATCCCGGCAAGCGATGCATCGATGCGCGTCGCGCCGTTTTCCAGTGCCGTGATCGAATTCGAGATGCCGAAGGAAAGGTTGTGATGCGCGTGCATGCCGGTTTCCGTTTCGGGCTTTAGTACGTCGTTGAAGGCTTTGAAGCGGTCGGCGACGTCGCTCATGATCAGCGCGCCGCCGGAATCCGTCACATACACGCAATGCGCGCCGTATTCTTCCATCAGCTTTGCCTGTTCGGCGAGCTTCTGGGGCGGATTCATATGCGCCATCATCAGGAAGCCGGCGACGTCCATGCCGAGATTGCGGGCATATTCGATGTGCTGCTTCGAGACGTCGGCTTCGGTGCAATGCGTGGCAACGCGGACCGACCGGGCGCCCGCCTCATAAGCTTCGCGCAGGTCCTCGACGGTCCCGATACCCGGCAGGAGCAGGGTGGCGAGCTTGGAATGCTCCAGCACGCTCGCCGCCGCTTCGATGTAGTCGAGGTCGGTTTCCTTCGCAAAGCCGTAATTGAACGACATCCCCGCGAGACCGTCGCCATGCGAGACTTCGATCGCATCGACCTTCGCATCGTCCAGCGCCTTGCAGATGGCCTTGATATGATCGAGGCCGTATTGATGGCGGATGGCATGCATTCCGTCGCGCAGGGTGACATCCTGAACGTAGATCTTCTTTTCTTTATCGATAGCCATGTCGGTCTCCTTAGGCCGTCGCCATGCGGCGTTCGATCACGCGTTCCGCCGTGCGCAGGGCGGCAGAGGTCATGATGTCGAGATTGCCGGCATATTTCGGCAGATAGTGACCGGCGCCTTCGACCTCAAGGAAGATCGACGACTTGATGCCTTCGAAATCGCCGCGGCCGGGAATGTGCAGCGGGTTGTTGGACCCGAAGCGTTCGAACTGCACTTCCTGTTTCAGGCGGTAGCCCGGTACGTAACTCTGGACTTCCGCGACCATCCGGTTGACGGAGTCCACGATTTTTTCCTGATCGCAGTCCTCAGACAGCGTATAGACCGTATCGCGCATCACCAGTGGCGGTTCCGCCGGGTTCAGGACGATGATCGCCTTGCCCTGCTCGGCGCCCCCGACGACTTCGAGTCCCTTGGATGTCGTCTCGGTGAACTCGTCGATATTGGCGCGCGTCCCCGGACCGGCCGATTTCGATGAAATCGAGGCGACGATTTCGGCATACTGCACGTGGGCCACGCGATCGACCGCATGCACCATCGGGATCGTCGCCTGGCCGCCGCAGGTCACCATGTTGATGTTATTGGCATCCAGGTGCTGATCCATATTCACGACAGGCACGACATAGGGGCCGATGGCCGCCGGTGTCAGGTCGATGATGATCTTGTTGTCTTTTTCGCAGATGGCCGCGTTGTGCTTGTGCGCGCCGGCAGAGGTCGCGTCGAAGACGACCGCGATGTCTTTCCATTCGGGCATCTTCGTCAGGCCCTCAAGCCCTTCATGCGTCGTGGCAAAACCGAACTTCTTGGCACGCGCCAGTCCGTCGGAGTCGGGGTCGATACCGACCATGACGCCCATTTCGAGCGCGTCGGATGTGCGCATGATCTTGATCATCAGATCGGTGCCGATATTGCCGGAACCGACGATTGCGACCTTTACTTTGCTGGCCATCTGGAACCTCTCTTCAAATCAGTCGGAGAAAACGGCGCGGACACTGCCGAGCCCTGAAATACGTGCCTCGATCACTTCGCCCGGACCGATCGGGGCCATGGGACCGAGCGCGCCGGTCATGATCACATCGCCGGCGAGGAGTGGCATGCCGACATCATTCATCTTGCGGGCGAGCCAGACGGCGGCGTTCAGCGGGTTGCCGAGACACGCAACGCCTGCGCCCACGGAAACCTGCTCGCCCTTGTTCTCCATCACCATGCCGCACATCCGCAGGTCGACATCGTCGAGCAGGACAGGCCGGGTGCCGAGGACGATCATGCCGGAGGAGGCATTATCGGCGATGGTATCGAGGATATTGATGTCCCAGTTGGCAATGCGGCTGCCGACCACTTCGATGGCGGGCAGGGCGTAGGCGGTCGCGGCGATCAGGTCGAGCAGGGTTATCTGATCGCCGTACAGATCCTCCGCCAGCACCAGCGCGACCTCGGCCTCGGCTTTCGGCTGGGCGACCGATTTGAAATCGATCTCGTCGCCGTCGACTACCGCCATATCGGCGTAGATGATGCCGTAGTCAGGCTGGTCGACGCCAAGCTGGGCCTGCACCGCTTTCGCGGTCAGGCCGATCTTGCGGCCGATAACCCGGCGGCCTTCGTTGATCCAGATATCGGTATTTGTCTGCTGGATCGCATAGGCCGCATCGATATCGCCTTTCGGCAGGACATCGCGGATCGGTTTGGTGGTCTTGCCGTTTTTCCAGGCGGTGCGGATACGCCGTGCCGCATCCTTGATTGCCTGTTCTTTCTTGGTCGCCTTTTTCGCTGCCATGTGCGCCTCTTAAAGCTTGATGCAGATGTTTTTCTGCTCGGAGTAGAAATTCAGGGCGTGCTGTCCGCCTTCGCGGCCGAAACCGGAGAGTCCCATGCCGCCGAAAGGCGTGCGGAGGTCCCGCAGGAACCAGCAATTTACCCAGTTGATGCCCGCATCCATACCCTGTGCGACGCGATGGGCGCGGGCCAGGTTGGTTGTCCAGACGGTCGATGCCAGGCCGTATTCGGTATCGTTCGCCATGGAGACCGCTTCTTCTTCGGTATCGAACGGGGTGATGTGGCAGACGGGGCCGAAGATTTCCTCTTTCTGAATACGTGAGTCCTCGGACAGGCCGGTGAATATCGTCGGTTCGACATACGCGCCGTTATCGCGTTCGTCGCCGAATTCGGGGATGCCGCCGCCGGTGACGACATTGGCGCCGAGCTCCTTGGCGAGATCGTAGTAGCCTTTGACCTTGTCGCGATGTTCGTAGCTGATCAGCGGTCCCATCTGCGTGTCGGCATCCTCGGGGCGGCCGAGTTTCATTTCTTCGGCTTTTTCTTTCAGCGTCGCGACGAACTTGTCGAAAATCGGCCGTTCGACATAAACGCGTTCCGAGCACAGGCAGACCTGTCCGCAATTGGCGAAGACGGAGCGCACCGTGCCTTCGATCGCGGCATCGAAATCGGCATCGGCAAAGACGATGGACGGGTTCTTGCCGCCGAGTTCGAAGGAAAGCGCTTTGACGTTGTCGGACGCCGCCCGCATGATCGCGCCACCGGTCGTCGTCTCGCCGGTAAAGGTGATTGCATTGATGCCGCGATGGGTGGTCATGAATTCGCCGGCGGAAGTTTCGCCATAGCCGTGGACGACGTTAAACGCACCGTCGGGCATTCCCGCCTCTTTCATCACTTCGGCCAGAAGCGTGGCAGTGGTCGGCGTTTCTTCGGAAGGTTTCAGGATGACCGCGTTGCCCGATGCCATGGCGGGGGCAATTTTCCAGGTGGACAACAACAGCGGCAGGTTCCAGGGGCTGATGACGCCGACGACGCCGTGCGGATGGCGGACCGAATAGTTGATCGCGCCAAGACCGTCGGGCGTATCCTGCTGGTAGGCTTCGGTGCCGACCGATTTGATCAGGTCTGCAAACACCCGAAAGTTCGCTGCGCCGCGCGGGATGTCCACGTGGCTCGCAAGCGAGCGGGGCTTTCCGGTATCGAGGGTTTCGGCTTCGATGAATTCTTCGGAGCGGGCGTCAATGCCGTCCGCGACGGCATACAGTATCTTGCACCGCGCTTCGACCGGCATCTTGGCCCATATCTTGGAGGCCTTCTGCGCGGCGATGACGGCGTTGTCGACCATTTCCCTGGTGGCTTCGTGCACGTGCGAGAGCAGCGTGCCGTCGACCGGCGTGGTGTTCTCGAAGGTGTTTCCGCTGGCGACGAATTCACCGCCGATAAAATTCTTTAGTTCGCGAATGTTGCCCGAGCCGTCTGCGGCCATGTCTCTCTCCCTGACGGATCCGAAGCGGGACCGTCCAATGTGCTTGTGTCCAAGGATACATAAGCGTTTTTGGGGCAGCGCAGGAGGTGAGTCAAGCAAACGAAAAGGGCGGGTCGCCGACCCGCCCAAATTATCCCGTTAAGTTACCCGATGGCCTAGGCGGCGCCGTGCGTCTTCAGCCAGTCCGACAGCCGTTTCCAGCCGTCCTTGGCCGCCGCTTCGCGGTAACTCGGGCGGTAGTCGGCGTGGAATGCGTGCGGCGCATCGGGGTAAATCACGATTTCCACGTTCGGATTGCCGGCGGCTTTCACCTTGGCTTCCATCTGCTTTACCGTATCGACGGGGATGCCGCCGTCCTTGCCGCCATAGAGGCCGAGGATCGGTGTTTTGATCCTGTCGGCGACATCGATCGGGTGGGTCGGCGTATTGGGGTTCTGACCCCGCGCGACGATACGGCCGTACCACGCGACGCCGGCTTTGACGTTCGGGTTGTGCGCGGCGTACATCCAGACGATCCGGCCGCCCCAGCAGAAGCCGGTTATGGCCAGTTTGTCGATATCGCCGTTGTTGCGTCCGGCGAATTTCACGGTGGCATCGAGATCGGACATCACCTGCCTGTCCGGGACCTTCGCGACCACTTCGCCGATAAGCTGGCGGATCTGTTTGAAGGTATATTTCGAGGCGTCGCCCTGACGGTGATACATCTCCGGCGCGATGGCAAGATGGCCCTGTTTTGCAAGCCGGCGGCAGACGTCCTTTATATGTTCGTGAACGCCGAAAATTTCCTGCACCACCAGAATAACCGGATGGTTGGTGCCGGTCGCCGGCATGGCCATATAGGCGGGAATGCTGCCATCCGCGGTCGGCACATTCACCATACCGCCGCGCAGCCCGTCCATGCTGGTCTTGATCATCGTGGCGCGCGCGGGGCGGACGGATAGCGCCAGGCCGGACGTAACGGCGGCACCGGCGACGAACATGCGCCGGGTAACATTCGTTGCCGGCAGCATGCTGTTCAGATCGGATGCTTCAAGTATTTCTTCACGCGTTGGTGTGTTGTCGAGCGGCATTATGGAGCTCCCCTGCTTGTTTGAAAATGAATCTACACAGCAATGTTTACGTAGGACCAGCCCGTGACGGATCAAATTTCATACCCGTTGGATGTCCGCCGACCGGCCTGAAGGCGCATACGCGATTGCTCTGTATCAAGGCGGCCACGCGCCTTGCGACCTAAGCTTGATCAAACAGCTTGAAGCGAGGAATTCATGAAACCGGATGTAACCGCTTTTTTCGATGAAGCGACGAACACCGTGACCTATGTGGTTGCCGAGCCGGGCGGTCCGCATTGCGTCATCATAGACCCGGTGCGGGACTATGATCCAAAATCGGGCCGGACCCGCATGGACTCCGCCGACCGCGTGCTGGAATTCGTGCAGCGGAACGAGCTGAAGGTCGACTGGATTTTGGAAACGCATGCTCATGCCGACCACCTGACGGCAGCGCCGTACCTGAAGGAAAAACTGGCCGCGCCGATCGCGATCGGCGCCCATATCCGGGACGTGCAGGCGACATTTCGCGACATTTTCAATACCGAACCCGGCTTTTCGACGGACGGGTCGCAGTTCGACCGCCTGTTCGAGGAAGGTGACGAACTCGGGGTCGGAGGCATGACCGGAAAAATCATCCATACCCCGGGCCATACGCCGGCCTGCATCACCTACCTGTTCGGCGATGCAGCCTTTGTCGGCGATACCCTGTTCATGCCGGATTACGGCACCGCACGCTGCGATTTTCCGGGCGGCGACGCGGCAACGCTTTACCGGTCGATCCACAAAATACTCTCCCTGCCGCCGGAAACCCGGCTGTTCATGTGTCACGATTACAAGGCACCCGGACGGGAAGAATACGCGTGGGAAACGAGCGTCGCCGACGAAAGGGCGCAGAATGTTCACGTTCATGACGGCGTGTCGGAGGCCGAGTTTGTCGAAATGCGGACGGCGCGGGACAAAACCCTCGATATGCCGGTTCTGGTCCTGCCTGCGGTTCAGGTGAACATGCGGGCGGGGCAGTTGCCGCCGCCGGAAGACAACGGCGTTTCCTATCTTAAAATTCCGGTCGATGCGCTGTGAGTACTGCCAGCCAAATCGCTTAAGCGTCCGCGACCGGAAATGTGAAACCGATTTCGCGATCAACGATCAGTTTGGAGGCACAGATGGCTAACAGCGAGCATGATGTCGTTATTGTCGGCGGCGGGACTGCCGGTATCACAGTCGCCGCCAGCCTGCGCCGCAGAGCGCCGAAATCGCTGGATATCGCGATTATCGACCCGGCAGAATCCCACTACTACCAGCCGGCATGGACACTTGTCGGCGCCGGGGCGTATCCGCTGGAGCGGACCCGACGGGATATGGCCAGCCTGATTCCGTCGGGGGTCAGCCTGATCCGGGATTCCGTGACCGGTTTCCAACCGGACGCCAATCAGGTCACCCTCGCTTCCGGCGACGTGGTCGGGTACGCGCATCTCGTCGTGTGTCCCGGTCTTGTCCTCGACTGGGCGCAGGTTGAGGGACTCCCGGGAGCACTCGGGCGCGACGGCGTCTGCAGCAACTATTCGGCGGATTACGCGGCGTATACCTGGGCCTGCATTCAGGGGCTGAAACCGGGCGCGCGCGCCGTTTTCACACAGCCGCCGATGCCCTTTAAATGCCCCGGTGCGCCGCAGAAAATCGCGTATCTGACGGCAGACCACCTTCGCCGAAAGGGGATGCTGGAGACCTGTCACGTCGGTTTTCACACCGCGACGCCGGCTATCTTCGGCGTACCCTTTTTTGCGAAAGCCCTGAGCAGGGTGGTCGCTCGCTACGGTATCGAACTGGGCGTGTCGCAAAACCTGATCGCGGTCGATGGCGCGGCCCGCAAGGCGACCTTCGAGATCGTCGACGGCGATGACAAGGGAGCCCGCCTGGAGGTGGACTACGATATGCTGCATGTCACGCCGCCGCAGGCCCCGCCGGAATTCGTCAAAAACAGCGCATTGGCGAATGATGCCGGTTGGGTCGATGTCGATCAGCACAGTTTGCGCCATACGAAGTTTTCCAACGTGTTCTCGCTCGGCGATGTCTGCTCGGCGCCGAATTCGAAAACTGCCGCGGCAATCCGCAAGCAGGCACCGGTTGTGGTCCGAAACATCCTGCGCGCCCGGAAAGGGGAGGCGCCGCTGACCACGTATGACGGATACGCTTCGTGTCCGCTGACGACGGCCTATGGGAAGGTGATCATGGCGGAGTTCATCTACGGCGGCAAAGTAACGCCGTCCTTTCCCCTGAACCCCGGCAAGGAGCGCTGGGTAAACTGGTGGATCAAGAAAACCGGCCTGCCGTTGATGTACTGGCACTACATGCTGAAAGGCTTCGAGTGGTTCCCCGGTCACGACACGAACTGGCAGGGCGACAGGGAAGACTGATTTCGGCCGGAAACCGGTTTTAACCGTCCGGTCCTATCCGCCGAGTTCGAAGACGGCCTCGATTTCCATACAGAACTGCCGGGGAAGCTCGAACATGCCGACGGCGGATCGCGCGTGTCGTCCGGCTTCGGGGCCGAACAGTTCGAACAGCAGGTCCGATGCGCCGTCGATGACGGCGAACTGGCGGTCGAACCCGGGTGCGGAATTGACCATGCCGTAGACCTTCACGACCTGCGTGATGCGGTCGAGCGAGCCGAGTTCGGCTTCGAGCGATGCGAGGATGTTCAGCGCTGTCGCCCTGGCGGCAGCGTAAGCGTTCTCTTCGCTGACCTCGGCGCCGACCTTTCCCCTGACGGTCACACCGAAATCTTCCGGCGGCGGGTGGCCGGACGTGTACACCAGATGCTGCGTGACGACGCACCCGGTCCGGTTGGCGCTCGGGTAAACGAATGGCGGGGGCAGTTCGAGGCCCAGTTTTTCCAGCCTTTCACGGATTCTCATGCCGTTTCCTTCATCGGGATTTCTGCCGCCGGTACGTGCGTGACGCGGCAGGGCAGGCCCCGCGTGTCCGCCGATCCGGTAACCGGGTCCCACGGACCGTCATAGGACAGTGCGACATTGACGTTGACGTCGAGCGCGCCGCGCGCGGGGCCGGGCGCTTCCGGCAGCCACCATCCCATGCCGGTCCGCACGGTGCCGGGGCCGGTTTCTTCCGTGACCGATACCTTCAGCTTGCAGCGCCCGTCTATCCCCGGCGTTTCCACCGCCACCCAGTCGCCTTCGGAGAAACCCGCGGCCGCGGCCGTATCGGGATGGACCTGCAACAGCGGGAAGGGCGAAACCTTCCGTGCCCATGCCTGGTCGCGATAGCGCGAATGGTGATAGGTCTTTTCGCGCGCGCCGGTGATCAGGACCAGCGGGTAAGCTTCCCGTGTCGCCGCATCTGCCGTTTCCGGACGCGGCGGCACATAGTTGGGTAACGGATCGATGCCGAGATCGTTCAGCGTTTCCGACCAGAGTTCGATCTTGCCGGACGGGGTCTTGAAACCCGCTTCAGCGAAATTGCCAAGCTTGAACGAGAACGGCGCCCAGCCGTTTTTCCGCAACGTTTTCCAGTCGATTTCGTCGCCCAGAAGGTATTCGTTGAATTCCTGCTTGGTTTCCCACGGAAAGAACGTGCGGGTATCGACGCCGCGCGCCTCGAGCCGCCGGGCGAGATCGGTGGTGAAGTCGAAATCCGACCGGGCGTCATTCTGCGGGGCGATTACCGGGTTGGTGTAGCAGACGATCTGTGCCGACGGTTCGAGCGAAACTTCTTCTTCTTCCAGCCCCGTGGTCTTCGGCAGGACGATATCGGCGAGTTCCGATGTCGGTGTCATCATGTGCGACGCCACGCTGAGAAAATCGAGCGATTTCAGCGCCGCCATGACTTTTTGCGTGTCCGGATAGGTCACGGCGATATTCACGCCGGAAACGTACATTGCGCGGACAGGGTGCGGATTTCCCGTCAGGATGGCATCGAGCACGGTCGGATTGTGGGCGGATGTCTGCCAGCCCTTCGGTCCGGCCCAGAGCGGGAACCGGTCGGCGCCCAGGGTGCGGTCTGCGACCTGCGGCGGCAGGGCAAAGTCGGGGTCGTGCAGGATGTCGATATAGTTCCGGAAACCGCGCGGCCGTTTCACCCGGATATTCCCGCCCGGCCGGTCGACATTGCCGGTAATCGCGACCAGGCAGTGAAAGGCGCGGAAGGTTTGCACGCCGTTGGAAAACGCATCGATGCCGTGCCCAGAGACGAAGCTCGACGGTCCGTCGGCATACAGCCTTGCCGCAGCGACAATGTTCTGGGCAGCGACGCCGGTCAGCTCTGCGGCGCGCGCCGGGGGAAATTCAGCGGCGCGCGTTCGCAATTCATCGAAGCCCCGCGTCCATGCATCGACGAAGTCACGATCGTAGAGGTTCTCTTCGATGATGACGTGAATGAGGGAAAGGCCCAGCGCCACGTCCGTACCGGGGCGCGGACGCATCCAGATATCGGCAATTTCGGCGGCGGGCGTGCGGGCAGGGTCGATGACGATGATCTTCGCGCCGCCGGCTTTGGCGCGTTTCAGGGCCATCCACTGCACGGGATCGGCGGCCGACGGGTTGCGTCCGACGATCAGCGCGCATTTCGTGTTGTCGACGTCTTCGCCGCCGACGATGCCGAGACCCGTGATCCGGTCGGACAGGGCGCGGCAGCCGCCGCACAGGTCCTGGTTCATCATCCAGTTCGGCGAGCCAAGCGACCGCATCAGCAGCGCGACCATCGCACCGCGGCTGAAAAACGCGCTCGAGACGGCGCCGACCAGGGATTCAGGGCCGTGTTTCGCCTGGACTTCCAGCAGCCGGTCCGCGATGTCGTCGAGGGCCTCATCCCAGGAAATTTCATCCCAGTTGCCCGATCCCCTTTCGCCGACCCGGCGCATGGGGCTTTTGATCCGGTTGTCGCTATAGGTCAGTTCGGGCAGGGCGCGGATACCCTTCACACAGAAGGCGCCCCTGGACCCCGGATGGTCCGGGTTCGGCCCCACGTTTGTCACCCGGCCGTTTTCGAGCGTCACAAGCGATCCACAGCGGGTGCTGCATTCCCAGCATGTGCTGGGATAGGTACCGTCTGGCCGCCTGTCTGGTAATGTCATGAAAAAAGTTTAGCGAAAGCTGCCGATTGGGCAAGCATTCGGTTCAGAAGATGCCGTCGAGCCAGCCCATCTCGGTGGCCGCGCCGACCAGCAGCCGGATGGCCAGGAGTGTCAGCAGGATGCGGAAAATCTGCCGGAACAGTTTTTCGGGGATACGGTTGAGTGCATGCTGGCCCAGCCAGGTACCGAGAATCGTCCCGCAGATCATCAGGGCGATCAGGGGTATGTAGGCACCCACCGCCATGCCGACAAATCCGAACGCGACCAGTTTGGTCACATGAGAGATCGCCATGAGGGTCGCCATC
This sequence comes from uncultured Rhodospirillaceae bacterium, assembly GCA_963977005.1. Taxonomy (GTDB): domain Bacteria; phylum Pseudomonadota; class Alphaproteobacteria; order MPNO01; family UBA830; genus CAXBCP01. The sequence goes on along the minus strand of CAXBMQ010000041.1, from coordinate 10,602 downwards.
GTCGAGACATGGATGCGTCGGTCGAGACTCGCATGGGCAATGAACGGCGACAGGAATGTGCCGGTGGCGCTGACGAAGATGCCGAGAAACGTGGCCGCGGCGCCCAGAATGCCGAAGCGCAGTCTTTCGGGGCCGCCGGCGCCGAGACGCGGTGTCCACATAACGACAAGGATGAAAACGCCGAGAATTCCCTGCAGCATCGCCGAGGGCAGGGTGACGAATATCTGCGCCCCGGCAAAAGCGCCGATGCATGAACCGATGGCGAATGGCACGATGAGCGGTTTCTTCACATAGCGCCACATCATGAATGTCCGGCTCGACCCGGCGCCGAGCTGGATGAGCGTGTGCATGGGGATGAGGACGGCGAGCGGGAAGAAGAAGGTCATGATTGCGAGCAGAAGCAGGCCGCCCGCGGTTCCCGTGACCGTACCCAGAAATGTCGTAACGGTCGCGGCAATGACAAGGCCGATGGTGAGCCAGAGCCCTGTATCCGGGACTCCGAGAAAACTCTCCGTCATATGTAACCGGCGTTTTCGGCCGCGCTCGACAGCAAGCGGATGGACAGCAGGACGAGGACGACCTGGAAGACCCGGCGGAACAGGGCTTCCTTCATCACATCGAGAAGCTTGAATCCGATCCAGTTGCCGAGGAAGCCGGCGCTGACCATGGCGACCATCAGTGGCAGGTAATCGAAGAACTCGAAGCCCAGAATGGCGAAGACGATCACTTTCAGCCCATGAATGAACATCATGATGCAGGAATGGGTCGCGACGAAAACGCGGCGGTCCTCGCTGACGCCGCGGACCCAGGGAGCGAGGATGGTGCCGGTGGCACCGATAAACATCGAGATGAAGGCCCCGACGGTTCCGAGGGCGAAGAACCTTTTCTTGGTCGGCATACCCGCGGTGATCTTCGGCGAAAAGCACACATAGAGCATGAACACGCCCAGTATCGCCTGAAGAAGCGACAGCGGAATGGAAACAACAATTCGCCCGCCGATTGCCGAGCCCAGCACCGCGCCGATCGCAAAGGGAATGATGGCCTGCTTCATAACCAGCCGGTGCGCGATGATGGTGCGGGTGACGTTCGAGCCGGCCTGTACGACGCCGTGCACGGGAACGAGCGCGACCGGCGGGAACACGGTCGCCATAAACCCGATCAGCAGCACGCCGCCGCCGAGCCCTGCGACGACGCCGAAAGCGGCCGTAAAACAGGCGAGGGCGGTAAACAGGATGAACATCCAGCCATCGATCTCCGGCGTGATGGAGAGGAGTTCGATCATCCGACGACCTCGGTTCCCGCTTCAAAAAGAAGACGCAGCGCAAGCACGGTCAGCACCAGGTTGAATCCGCGCCGGAAAACGCTTTCCGCCATCCAGTTCAGAATGAATTTGCCGGACCACGTCCCAACGATACCGAACAGGATCATCAACCCCATGAGGGGCAGATAGGGCCCGAAAGCGAATCCGAGAAAGCCGAAGGCAAGAATTTTCACGCCGTGCTGCCACGACATGAAGGCGGCATGGGTTGCAACCGTCATCATCCGGTCCGACGTGGACGCCTTGACGAACGGCGCAATCAGCGGGCCGGTAGCGCCTGCGAACATCGTCGCGAAGGAGGCGGCCGCACCGACGACGGCAAAGCGGAGGTTCGATGGTTCCATCGCCTTCATCTTCGGGCCCCAGACCGCGTAGAGCACGAATATGCCGATGATGCCCTGAAGCACGTATTTGGGCAGCGCGAAAACGATCTGCCCGCCCAGTGCCGCCCCGATGACCGTGCCGATCACGAAAGTCGGCATCCAGCGAAACAGGATGTTTCGCCACATCATCGCCGCCCGGAAGAAGTTGGATCCCACCTGGACGACCGCGTGCACCGGAATGATCGCGAGCGGTGGCATCGTCGATGCCATGACGGCAACAAGCGCGGCCCCTCCGCCGAGCCCGAAGGCGGCCGAGACGGCGGACGTGAAGAAGCTCAGCAGGCACAGGGCGGCGAAGGACCATTCGGTAACCCCCGGCGCGCTTGCCAGAATGTCATGGATGACGGACATGTGAATATCCCCTTTAAACCTTCATCGCCGTCCGGGAAAGGGAATCGGATTGCATAGGTGGTCTGCAGCCCTTTTCCCGACCGTCCGGATGGCTTAAACCACCTCGTAAAGGGGAGCTATTTGTATGTCTGAAAATATTGGCCCGTTGTCGGGCGTTACCGTTGTCGATCTGACCCGCGTTCTTGCGGGCCCCACCTGTACGCAGATGCTGGGCGACCTCGGTGCCGATGTAATCAAGATCGAACGGCCGGGTGCCGGCGACGACACGCGAAAATTCGCGCCGCCTTTCGTGAAGGACGATGCCGGCAATGCAACGACGGAAAGCTCCTATTACATGGGCGCCAACCGCAACAAGCGGTCGGTCGGGCTTGATATTTCCAAGCCGGAAGGGGCGGAGATTGTCCGCCGTATGGCAATGGACGCCGACGCGCTGGTCGAGAATTTCAAAACCGGCAATCTCGCCCGCTACAAGCTCGCCTATGACGATCTGAAAGAGGGCAATCCCAAACTCGTGTACTGCTCGGTCACCGGGTTCGGCCAGACGGGGCCGTACGCGCCGCGCCCGGGTTACGATTTCCTGGTTCAGGGTATGGGCGGGCTCATGTCGATCACCGGCGAGCCCGATGGCGAACCGCAGAAAGTCGGGGTGCCTATCGCCGATATCATGGCCGGCATGTATGCGAGCGTTTCCGTCAACGCGGCGCTTCGCCATGCGGCGGTCACCGGGCAGGGCCAGTACATAGATATCGGGATGATGGACACCACTGTCGCGATGCTGGCGAATGCCGGGATGAATTACATTCACGGCGACATGCTGGGGCGGCTCGGCAACGCCCATCCGAATATCGTTCCCTACCAGCCGTTCCAGACCTCGGACGGCTACATCATCGTCGCCATCGGCAACGATACGCAGTTCCAGCGGTTCTGCGAGATGGCCGGTTGCACGCATCTTGCGGAGAACCCCGACTTCGCCACGAATGCGGCGCGGGTCGGCAACCGGGATGCGCTGGTGCCGCAACTTTCCGAGATTTTCGCAACGCGGTCTTCCGCCGAATGGCTGTCGGGCCTGGAAGAGAACAAGATCGGCTGCGGCCCGATCAATAATCTGCAGCAGGTGTTCGACGATCCGCACGTCAAGGCGCGGGAGATGGTGGTCAAAGTGCCGCATCCGCTGACCGGCGATAAGGGCGCAGCCCTGATTGCGAGCCCCATGAAGTTCAGCGACACCCCCGTGACATACCGCCATGCGCCGCCACTGCTGGGTCAGCACACCGAAGAGGTGCTGCGCGAAAAACTGAACCTGTCCGACGACGACCTTGCGGCCCTTCGCGAAAAAGAGGTGATCTGAGCGCCGAGGGGCCGACGGCATGGACCGCAACCGCGTTCTGGCCCTGGCATTGCTGTTTTATTGCGGCATCGGCTGGGGGGCGGCTGTTGCAATTGCGAAGGTAGCGACGACCGGCGGTGTGCATCCGCTCGGCTATGTCTTCTGGGTCGCGATTATCGCCGCGTTGATCCTGACGACCATTTGCGCGATCCGCGGGACGTATCCGGGGTTCAGCCGACTGCACATCCGCTATTACGTCATTATCGGCGGGCTGCGCATCGTGTGTGCAAACGTCGTCTGGTACACGACTGTGAAATACGTTCCGGCCGGCGCGTTGGCGGTCGTGCTGGGGCTCACCCCTATCTTTACCTATGCAATCAGCCTTTGCATGCGGCTCGAGCACTTCGCGGCCCTGCGGGCAACCGGGCTCAGCCTCGGTTTCGTGGGTGTGGTGCTGTTCGTCGCACCGGTCAACAGCCTGCCGGATCGTTCCATGATCCCGTGGCTGATTTTCGGCCTGGGCGCGCCGCTGACCTATTCTCTTGCCAATATCCTGATCGACAGGTTGCGGCCGGCGACGGGTAATTCGCTCGTCCTGACGACGGGGATGGTCTGGTTCGGCGCATTGTTCATGCTGCCCGTCTGCCTGCTGACCGGTGCGTTTCACGTTCCCTCGCTGCCGCTCAGCACGCCCGATATTGCCGTCTTCGGACATGCGATAATCTCGGGATTCGCGTTCTTCGCACTGTTTGAAATGATCCGGCTGTCGGGTCCGACATTCGCGTCGCAGCTCAACTATGTGGTCACGCTGACGGGTGTATTGTCGGGTATCGCCTTTTTCGGAGAGGCGCCCACCTGGTGGGTATGGGCGGGGACCGCATGTGTCCTGTCGGGAGTCGCGCTGGTAAACAAGCGGCAGGTGGCGAATGGCTAATCCGCCGCCGACAGAGCTCATTACACCGCTATCGGATGCGGAACGCGCCCGTTCGCTCAGAGAAACCCTTGAGAGGGCGCCCGACCGCTCGAAGGTGCGGGTGTTCGGCTACGGGTCATTGATGTGGAATCCCTGTTTCGACGTCGTGGCGCGGGACAAGAGCGAACTGCACGGCTACCACCGCGATTTCTCGATATGGTCCGTCTACGCCCGGGGCACACCGGCGTGCCCGGGACTGGGGTTCGCGCTTGAGAAAAAGCCCGGCGCCGTGTGCGAAGGGATTGTTTTCACCCTGCCCGAAACGACGGCCGAAGCGGACCTGATGCCGCTCTGGGAACGGGAAATGTGGACCGGAACGTACACCGCCGAATGGGTGTCTGTTTCTGTCGGCGGTATCGATGTTCCCGCGCTGACTTTCGTGGTCTCGACCGACCATTTTCAGTATGCAGGCGATCTGCCGGTGTCGGAAAAAGCGCGCTACATCGCGCGCGCCGAGGGCAAATACGGTACCTGCTACGATTATCTTGCGGAAACGGTCAGGGAGATGAAACTTCATGGTATCGAAGATGCGGACCTCGATTTCCTGCTGGAAGCCGTACGGCGTATCCGGTCGGAATGACGGGCTTGCGTCCTGTGTCGCGGCGTGCCCAACTGTACCGGTGGAGCAATAGATGGAGGAAAGAATGACCGATCCGGAAATCGGCTACATCGATTATTCAGACATGAACGTCGACAAGAATGCGAGCTATGACAGCCTCAAAGACCGCGTTGTCATAATTACCGGCGCGGGGCAGGCAATCGGCCGCGGGTATGCGCATTATTTCTCCGCCCAGGGGGCAATCCCCGTCATCGCCGATATCAATGGCGATAACGCTGAAAAGGTAAAGCGCGAGATCGAGGACAAGCAGGGCAAAGCCTTGGCCGTCCAGGTCGACGTTGCCGACGAGGCATCGGCGAACTCCATGGTCGATGCTGCGATGGCAGCGTTCGGGCGTGTCGATATCCTGATCAACAACGCCGCAATCTTCTCACAGATCACGATGGCGCCGTTCTGGGAACTGCCGGTGGACGAGTGGAAACGCGCGGTCGATGTAAATGTAAACGGCGCGTTCCTCTGTTCGCGCGCGGCGGTCAAGCCGATGATCGACGCAAAGTGGGGGCGGATCATCAATGTTTCGTCCGGCACCATGATGATGGGACGTCCCAACTACCTGCATTACATAACCACCAAGGCCGCGATGATCGGCATGACGCGATCGATGGCGCGCGAAGTCGGTCCCTACGGCATTACCGTGAATACATTCTGGCCGGGTGTTATGCAGACGGAGGTCGAGCGTCCGTCGGTCCCGCGTGAGATGTTCAAGACAATGACCGCGTCTCAGGCGCTGCCCCGGCAGGGAACAATCCACGATCTCGCCAAGGCGATGATGTTCCTGTGCTCGGACGAAGCGGCGTATATCACCGGCCAGGGGATGATTGTCGATGGCGGACAGAATTTCATCTGACGCGGGGACGCCGGTCGACTGGTCGTCCTACTACGAAAAGACGGGCGAGCGGCCGCCGCGGCGGACCCTGGTGCAGGCGCTGGACGCGTTCGCGGCAGAGGGACTGCCGTCCGGTGGAAGGGCAGTCGATCTCGGCAGCGGTTCGGGCCGCGACACCATCGAGATACTGCGCCGGGGATGGCCCGTATTCGCAGTGGATGCCGCGCCCGAAGCGATCGAAAAGCTTCTGGCACGGCCCGACCTCCCCGATGGCTGTGAGATTGAAACGCTGGTGTCCCGATACGAGGATATGACCCTGCGGCCCTGCGATCTGGTGAATGCGGGTTTTTCCCTGCCGCTTTGCCCGGCGGATGCCTTTCCTGCCGTCTGGGAAAAAATCGTTGCCGCATTGGTCCCCGGCGGGCGGTTCTCGGGCCAGCTTTACGGCGACCGGGATGACTGGGGCGACCGGCCCGGCATGACCTGCCACACGCGCGAGCAGGTCGACCGGCTTCTGGAACCGTTCGACATCGAACTTCTGGAAGAAGAGGAGGACGACTCGGTAACACCGCGCGGCGTTCAGAAGCATTGGCATATCTTCCATATTGTCGCGAGGAAAAGATGAAGGGACACAACGCAGGCGATCGGACGTTACGGGCCGAAATCGCGGCCTGTACACGCATTATGAATATGGACGGGCTGATCGATTATTCGGGACATATCAGCGCGCGCCTGCCGGGTGGAGAGGGCCTGCTCGTTCAGTCATTCGACGATTCCCGCGCGGCGCTGGAACCGGAAGAACTGCTGGTCTGCGATTTCGACGGAAACGTCCTGTCGGGTGGCGCAGGCAAGAAGCCGCCCCGCGAAGTGTTCATTCATACCGAAATCATGCGGGCGCGGCCGGACGTCAATGCCGTCGGACATTTTCACCCGGAAACGGCGACGATGTTCACGTTGGTAGAGGACCGCCCGCTGATCCCGGTCAAGAACCACGCCGCACGGTGGATTGACGGCATTCCCGTGCATCCCGACCCGGGACATATCAATTCGGTCGCGTCCGGAAAGGCGCTGGCGGCCACGCTCGGCGCCTGTCACGCGGCGTTGATCCGTGCCCATGGCGTTGTCGTGGCCGCGGAGAGCGTGCCTGCGCTCCTCGTCGATTCCGTACATTTCGAAGAAAACGCCAACACGCTGTTTCATGCTGCCGCCCTCGGCAGGGTGCGGGGGTTGTCGAAAGACGAAATGACCGAGTTCACGAACCGGTTCAATCGATCCGCGCATGTTGAAAAACTCTGGAAGTACTACATCGGCCGCGGCGTCGATGAAGGCAAGGTTCCGGCCGCCTGGTTGTCGGGCATTTAGGGAAGAAGGTGTCGGTAAAGTTGTAGCAACTGCCTTGCTGCCGCTCGCACGACCGTCTTAATAAACTGTTAACACTAAGTGTGTTCTAGATAGACACCGAAGCGGTAAGGGCATTGGTACAGCGATTGCGTTGAAAGGTTTGTCATCGGATGAAGTCTGCGGCGCCCGATGATACCCAGATGTGCGCATGGCGACGCGCCGTGCTCGGTATTATCCCGATAGCTGTTCTGTTTGCGGGAATTGCCTGTTCGTTCGTCGGTTATCGTCTGATTACAGATCTGATCCGGCATGATGAGGCGCTGAGTTTCAGTCTTCTGGCGGAACGTCAGACATTGGCCTTGCAACGGCAGATTGAGAAAAATGTCGAAACGGTTCGCGTACTCGGCGGTTTGTTCGATTTCTCCGAGACGGTTTCGCGCGGGGAATTCGCCATTTTTACCGAGCAGTTGCTGTCCCGGGTCGACGGCGTTCGAGCACTGGCGTGGACCCCGCGCATTCCGAAGGAAGAACTGAACGACGTCAAACGGCTTGCCCGTCGGCAAGGCATGCCGGAATACGATTTTTTCGAACAGGGTGCGGATGGGAAGCGTCAGCCGCTGACGGAGCGTAGCGATTACATTCCGGTCCTCTATTTCGAACCTTTCGAGACAAGCAAAGGGGCGGCCGGGTTTGACGTCGGATCCAACCCGGTCCGGCGGGCTGCTGCCGACCAGGCGCGCGATATTGGAGCAGCGGCCTCTACGGCGCCCTTGAAACTGATCAGTAGCACGAAGGACGAATTTTCTTTTCTCGTCTTCCGGCCCGTGTACCGCAGCAACAGGATGCCGGAAACGCTCACCGAACGGCGACGATTGATCGCAGGCTATACGGCCGGCGTATTCCTGATCAGCGATATTCTGTCGGCGGCGCTGGGTACGGCGGCGCCGACACTTACCCGTATTGTCGTTTTCGACGGAGTGGGGAAGACGCGGTCAGCGACTCCCATCTTCGATTCGTTTGCATCTCGCGATGACCGAAGCCGTGGAATTGGCGATATCGCCCGCGAGGGTCTTGTTCACAGGGCCCAACTGACTTTGCCGATGCGTAAATGGACCGTCGTGATCACTCCTGCGGTTTCGAAGGTCGGCTCGGTACAGGCCTTCGCTGGCTGGATGTTTCTGGGGGCTGGCGTTCTGGTCACCTTTCTTGTTTACGGGCTTCTTGTATCGGCCCGCATGCGTAACCAGGTGATCAAGCGGCAAGTCGTGATCCGGACCGAGGAGCTAGAGGCCGAGATCGCAGAGCGGAAAACCATAGAGGGAGCGCTGAAGCGAAGTGAGCAGACCTATGCGAAACTGGCGGAAATGGCGCCGATCGGGATCATCGTCTTTAAAGACCGTCAGGTCGATCAGGCCAACCTTGCGGCAGCGGATCTGCTGGGTGCGGCGTCTCCGCAGGATCTGATAGGCCGCCGCCGGCAGGATTTTCTAAAACCCGAGGACAGGGACAAGGCTACGCTTCGCTGGAAGAAGGTTACGCAGGGGCGCACGCTGGAGGCCTGGGAGGTCGAAACGGTCAGACTGGATGGCGAGACGTTTCCGTCTCTTGTCCGTACCGAGCGTGTGGCGATTGACGGCAATATCTACGGGATCGTCGTGATCGAGGATATATCCAAGGCCCAGGAGGCGGAGCTTGCGATCCGGGAGAGCGAAGAAAAGTACCGGAAATTGATCGAGTTTTTCCCGGAAGGCGTTCTTTTGTCCGAACAGGGGAAGATCACGCAAATCAACTCGGCCGGACTCGAGCTTTACGGCGCAAAATTCGAGAGTGAGATAATCGGTCGGGAATGGATGTCGCTCGTGAAGGAGTCTCATCGCGACAATATGTATGAGCGCCGCCGTATCATGGCCGAAGGAAAGAGCGTGGCGCCTGTCGAACTGGAAATGCTGAAGGTCGACGGGACGTCGTTCTGGGCCCGGGCGCAGGCAATGCCTATCCACGTGTCGGGGCGGACCTTCTTCATGACGGTATTTGCCGATATCAGCGGCAGGAAGCGCGCCGAGCAGGAGATACTGCGTACAAACAGCGAACTCGTAAGATCGAACGAAGAACTGGCACAGTTCGCCTATGTCGCATCGCATGACCTTAAAGAGCCGTTGCGCATGGTGTCGAGTTATTGTGGTCTGCTGGAGGCGCGTTACGGAGAGAAGCTGGACGAAGACGGACAGAAATTCATCTACTACGCGACTGACGGTGCGAAGCGGATGCAGAAATTGATCGACGACCTGTTGCTTTACTCGCGGGTAGGAAGAGGCGGAGAAGCCGAGGAAAAGGTGGATCTCGACGCGGTTGTCGGGGATGTATTGAAAGTAATGTCCGAAAGCATCCGGACATCCCATGCGACAGTCACGGTGGGGCGGCTGCCGGTCGTTCTCGGTTTTCGTACCGAGCTGTCCCGCCTGTTCCAGAACCTGATCGGAAATGCGATCAAGTTCAGGGCGGAAGTCCCGCCGATTATCCGCATCACCTGCAGCAAGGACGACAAGGGCATAAGAATTTGCGTTGCGGATAACGGTATCGGCATAGCGCCGGAGTTCCGGGAGAAGGTCTTCGGCGTATTCCAGCGACTACACGGCCGCGAGTCGTATGAGGGGACGGGGATCGGTCTTGCTGTGTGCGAAAAGATTGTCGGACAGATGGGGGGAGACATTCGGGTCGAGGCCACCGAGGATGGCGGCAGCATGTTCGTATTCACAATTCCCGCTCAAAAGGTCGTTCGCCATGCGGAGGGCGGGGAGGCGGCGTGAATTGGAATGAAGGCGAATGTATGTCGTGCCGGTCTGTTTCGATGTATAGAATAGGGTCTCCGTCAGAGTGAAAGGGTAGCACGTGAAATTCAATTCCCGGGGTTCGGCCAGTGAATAAGGTACTGCTTGTTGAAGACAATCCCGGGGATGCGGACCTTACGCGTCTGGCATTCAAAGAAGCCGGACTGGATTGTGAGTTAAGCGTCGTCGACTCCGGAGAACAGGCGCTTGATTGGCTTTTGGCCACGACTGATGGCCAGCCTGCATACAGGCCCGACCTCATTCTGCTCGATCTGAATTTGCCCGGGATGCACGGCACAGAGCTCCTTGACAGAATCAAGTCTAGCAGTCGCCTGCAGCGGATCCCGGTCATCGTGATGTCGTCTTCCGCTGCGGAACCGGATATCTCGCGATCCTACGATCTGCACGTCAACAGCTACATTCAAAAACCGATGAATATGGCCGGGTTTATCGAGATCGTGCGGACAATAAATGAATTCTGGCTGGTGGTTGCGAAGCGTCCGCCAGTACCTGTCTGACGCCGTCCCTGGAATGCTCTCGGCGGACGCTTGTCCGATAGAGGCGCTGTTGCCTTTTCACAGGCTGGAGCGGGTGAAGGGAATCGAACCCTCGTCGTAAGCTTGGGAAGCTTCTGCT
>CAXBMQ010000040.1:0-32280 GCA_963977005.1 uncultured Rhodospirillaceae bacterium | reverse complement strand
TTAGGCCTGCCGCCAGCGTTCGTTCTGAGCCAGGATCAAACTCTCAAGTTTGATATAACCTCAATCCACAATCACCGAAATGATCATGAACCAAGCATAACAAGATCCATCTCAAATAGAATTACGCATAGCTAAATAGTATGTTAGCCGGATGCGCATTCGAGACGGAGCTTGGTATAAACCTACACGCCGCCGCCTGCGCATCCCTTCCGATATTCACAATGTCAAAGAGCCCGTTTCCGCGAACGATCCCGTTTCCGAATAGATCGGACCCGAGATTTGTTCCTGGAAACATCCGCGTTACAGGGTGTCCCGTAGCGCGGAGGCAGGTTATAGGGGCACCCCCCCTGCCCTGTCAAATCCTTTTGTGATGTTTTTTTGAAAAAAAATGATTTTTTTTCGAAGCGCGAAATTCGGCAGTTTTCCGCGGGCTTGAGACTCGGCGCAGGGATAGCGTCCTGGACGAAAGGGCCCGCGACATGTGGTACGGCCCACGGGAATCGCCGCTACATATCGAAACATTTTGTCCCGCGGGTCGAATCAGACGGTACTCGCACACCCGCGACGCCGTGGTATTCTCAATCATGGACAAGATCGCATTTCCCAAACGAATATACACCGGCGCCCTTGTTATGGGCGGCGTCCTTCTTTTCGCCGCCGGGTGCAGCCAGGGCGACGGGGCGGTTTCAACCACCGGCGCCTCGACCGGCGGCGCGCGCACGGCCGAGGGTTTCGCCCAGTTTCCCGACATCGCCGTGCCGGCAGGCGCCAAGATGGACGTCGAACGCTCGCTGGTGCTGGGCGCGCGGGACGACTGGATCGGCCGGCTCTCCATGGATGCGTCGGGCAGCACGTCCGCTTCCTACGACTATTTTCTCCGCGAAATGCCGAAATTCGGCTGGCAGGAGATCACGACGGTCCGCTCGGAGGTCAGCGTCCTGACCTATAGCCGCGGCAACCGGGTCGCGACGATCCAGATTCTCAAGCGGACCCTTGGCGGCTCGGCGATCGACATCACGGTGTCGCCCCGCGGCCGCCCGCCCGCACCCTCCGGCAACGGAAGCGGCATGCCTGCCGCCCCGGCCGGTGCCGTGGAATCGATCCCTCCCCGCTGACCACCCGGCCCCGGGCCAATCCGGTCAGGCAGGATCGCGCCGACAAGCGATATTAGCGGCGGAACCGCGGCGCGTGCGGGCGATCCGGCGGCGGAAAAACCGGCCGCAAAAAATTTTCCGGCAGCATCTTGAAATCGACTTTCGCGGTCATAAATCCCCGCGCGAGGGCAGTTGGCACTCGCCTGACGGGAGTGCCAGCGCCTCGGGTATCAATAACCTTTGTCTGATCTGAGGAGGTTCATATGACATTCCGTCCCTTACATGACCGCGTTCTCGTCCGCCGCTGGCACGAGGACGAAAAGACCGCCGGCGGCATCATCATTCCCGACACCGCCCGGGAAAAACCCATGCAGGGCGAGGTCATCGCCATTGGCGCCGGTGCGCGCGATACAGACGGCAACCCGGTCCCGCTCGATGTCGCGATCGGCGATGTCGTGCTGTTCGGCAAATACGCCGGGACCGAAGTCACAATCGCCGGAGAGGAACTCGTGATCCTCCGCGAAACCGACATCATGGGCATCGTCGAAGATGCCGGGGAACTGAAACGGGCCGCTTGATCGAAGGGCCCGGTCTAACAGCGCTGCCCGATACGGGAGCCTGACGAAGGAGAAAAACATGACTGCGAAACAAGTGAAGTTCGACGCGGAAGCCCGCACAAAAATGCTCAAGGGTGTCGACACCCTTGCCGACGCCGTAAAGGTCACGCTCGGCCCGAAAGGCCGGAACGTTGTGCTCGACAAATCGTTCGGCGCGCCGCGAATCACGAAGGACGGCGTGACGGTCGCCAAGGAAATCGAGCTTGAAGACAAGTTCGAGAACATGGGCGCGCAGATGGTCCGCGAGGTCGCGTCGAAGACGAACGACCTGGCTGGTGACGGCACGACCACCGCCACGGTTCTGTCCCAGGCGATCGTGCGCGAAGGGTCCAAGGCCGTCGCCGCCGGCATGAACCCGATGGACCTCAAGCGCGGCATCGATCTCGCCGTCGAGTCCGTCATTGCGCAACTGAAGAAAAAGGCGAACAAGCTGGCATCGAACAGCGAGATCGCCCAGGTCGGCACCATATCGGCCAATGGCGATTCGGAGATCGGCAAAATGATCGCCGAGGCGATGGAGAAAGTCGGCAACGAGGGCGTGATCACGGTCGAAGAGGCCAAGTCGCTCGCGACCGAGCTCGAAGTCGTCGAGGGCATGCAGTTCGACCGGGGATATATTTCCCCGTATTTCGTGACCGATTCCGAAAAACTGAACGTCACGCTCGAAGAGCCGTACATCCTGTTGCACGAGAAAAAACTGTCCAACCTGCAGGCAATGCTGCCGCTTCTTGAAAAAGTCGTGCAGTCCTCGCGTCCGCTTCTGATTGTTGCCGAGGATGTCGAGGGCGAAGCGCTTGCAACCCTCGTCGTCAACAAGCTCCGGGGCGGCCTGAAAGTCGCCGCGGTTAAGGCGCCGGGATTCGGCGATCGCCGCAAGGCCATGCTGGAAGACCTTGCCATCCTCACAGGCGGTCAGGTCGTTTCGGAAGACCTCGGCATCAAGCTGGAGAATGTCGATATCGGCATGCTCGGCACCGCGAAGAAAGTGGCGATCACCAAGGAAGAAACGACCGTCGTCAATGGGGCGGGCAAGAAGGCCGATATCCAGGGCCGTTGCAACCAGATCCGCGCCCAGATCGAGGAGACAAGCTCGGACTACGACCGTGAAAAGCTCCAGGAACGTCTGGCGAAGCTCGCCGGCGGGGTCGCGGTCATCCGCGTCGGCGGCGCAACGGAAGTCGAGGTCAAAGAGAAAAAAGACCGCGTGGACGATGCGTTGAACGCCACCCGGGCGGCGGTTGAGGAAGGGATCGTTCCCGGCGGCGGAACCGCGCTTTTGCGGGCCACCAAAAGCCTCGACGGCCTGAAGCCCGCGAACGACGACCAACGCGTCGGCATCGATATCATCCGCAAGGCGCTTCGCGCGCCATGCTGGCAGATCGCGCACAATGCCGGCGTCGACGGATCGGTCATCGTCGGAAAGGTCCTGGAAAACGACGCCTATTCCCACGGGTACAATGCCCAGACGGACCGGTACGAAGACCTCGTGAAATCGGGGGTGATCGATCCTGTGAAGGTCGTCCGCACCGCCCTGCAGGATGCGGCATCGGTCGCCGGTCTGCTGATCACCACCGAAGCGATGATCGCGGAAAAACCGGAACCCAAGTCCGCGTCACCGGCGGCACCGGATATGGGCGGCATGGACTTCTGACCGCAGGGCGCAGGTCCCGTTCGGGGCCCGATTCCCGCTCCGGGGCGGCTTCGGCCGCCCCTTTTTTCGTCACGTGTCCCCGGGCTTGAAAAAAATTATTTTAAGCTTAAAATAATTTTTTTCGTCGGATGCGCGAAGGGTAGTATCGTCAGGCTTCGCGCGTCCGCATATCAGCGGAGAACGATTTATGTGGCGCCCCCCGGAACGCATCAAATGGCAACCCGACCCCGGCGAATGGCCGACCCGGGAAGAAGCCGCCGCATCGCGGCTTTTCAGCCCGGTCCGGGTTGGCCCCGTTACTCTGGAACAACGCACCTGGATCCCGGCGATGGTGCCCTGGCGCGCAACCGGCGACGGCAAGGTCACCCCGGAGGTCCTCGACTGGTACGGGCGGTTTGCCCGCGGGCGGCCCGGCGCGATCGTGGTCGAGGCGACCGGCATTCGCGACATCCCCTCCGGGCCGCTGATGCGGATCGGGACCGACGACTTCATTCCCGGCCTGAAGGACCTGGTCGAAACCGTCCGCAGTGAAAGCGGCGGCCACACGAAGCTGTTCATCCAGTGCATCGATTTTCTCGCTATCCGCCGGCGTCCCGACCCGCAGCGCTACCTGCGCGAATACATGAAGATCACAGACAGCCATCGCGCGGCGCTGGAGAATGCCGCGCCGGGCGAAACGTGGGACGACGACCGGATCCGCGACCATCTTGCCGGGCTGGAATTGTCCGAGCTCGATTCGATCCTCGGCGAGCGCGAGCTCGAAGGCCTGCACATGGGCTACCGGGAGCGGGTGACCGACACCCACCTGCCGCAGATCGCCGAACTTCCCGATGTTCTGCCCGGGCTTTTCGCCGACGCGGCGGGCCGGGCGAAAGAAGCCGGTTTCGACGGGGTCGAACTGCATTATGCGCACGCCTATACGATGTCGTCGCTGCTGTCCCGGCTGAACACCCGCGAGGACGGCTATGGCGGCTCTCTCGAAAACCGGCTGCGCCTGCCGCTCGAAGTGTTCGCGAAGGTCCGCGAGTCGGTCGGATCCGATTACCCGGTCGGCTGCCGGTACCTGTCGGAAGATATCGTGGACGGAGGCAACACACTCGAGGACACAACACGGATCGGCGTCGCGTTCGCCGAGGCCGGAATGGACTTCCTCTCTCTGTCGCGCGGCGGCCGCTTTGAAGACGCACAGCAACCGTCCGTCGGCGCCGCCGCCTATCCCTATACCGGGCCCAGCGGCTATGAATGCATGCCACAATACGTCTCCGACGAGCAGGGCCCGTTCGGACGCAACATCGAACCCGCCGCAACCATCCGGGCGGCCGTCCGCGATGCGGGGTTCGAGACGCCCGTCGTGACGACAGGCGGCATCCACGGGTTCCAGCAGGCCGAAGGCGTTCTCGCCGACGGCAAGGGAGACATCGTCGGCTTCGCCCGCCAGGCGCTCGCCGATCCCGACTGGTTCATCAAGGTGAGGCTGGGCCGGGGCGACGAGAATATCGTTTGCGAATACACCAATTACTGCGAAGCACTCGACCAGAAGCACGTGCCGGTAACCTGCAAACTCTGGGACCGCGTCAATCTGGACGAGCCCGGCATCCTGAAGACGCCCGACGGCAAACGCCGCCTGTCAGCGCCGGTCTGGGAAGCCGGGCTCGATATCGACAAGGCGCTGGACGGCAGCTGACCCGCGCCGGTCAGTCGCGCGGCCGGCGCCAGTTGGCCCCGGTTTGCCCTGATCGGGCCTGGTCGGCCTTAGTCGGCCTTAGTCGGCCTTAGTCGGCCTTAGTCGGCCTTAGTCGGCCTTAGTCCGCAGCGTCACCGCGGCTGTCGGCGGTTTCGACGGTCTGTGCAGCCGCCGCGGGGGCTCCCGCGGTTTTACCGCCAAACTCCTCGACCGTATCGCTGCCGGCCGCAGGACCGCCATTTGCCGTCGCGGCGGACATTCTGAGCAGGACGTCCTGCAACAGTTTCTGCGCGCCGTCCTGGATGCGCAGACCGCTTTCTTCCGTGACCTGGCCGGCAACCACCCGCGACAGATCGACGACCGTCTCGGGCGTGGTTTTCATCGCCTGCACGCGTTCCACGACGGCACTGGTTTCCCCCGCGGCCGCTTCCACCGAATTCAGTTGTGCCCGGGCACCGCGAACAGCGGCCCGGATGTCATCGACCGAGGCCTGCGCCGCGGCGACGCCGGCAACGGCCGCAGCACCGCCGGCCTCGCTGGCGAGGTCCGCCGTCGCAAGGCCGGGCGACAGCGAGGCGGAATCCGCAGCGTTGAGACTGACCGTCACGGCTTCCCCGGCAGCGCCGCTGGAACCGAAATCGATCACCTTTGGCGCGCCGGGGGACGCCGGATCGCCCGATAAGAGGGAGACACCGTCGAACGTCGTGGCCCCGGCCACCCGGTCGATGTCGTCGCGGAGGCCCGAAAATTCGGAATTTAGCAGCGCACGGTCCTTCGCCGAAATCTCGGCGGCCGGCGAAGACGATCCATCGGCGCGCGTAACAGGGGTCAATGCCGCCGCCTGCGCCAGTGTGTCCATCCGGGCCAGTTTCGACTCGATCTGTGAGAGACCGGAATCCGCAATATCCAGCAACGTCGCACCTGCCGACGCATTGGCCGCCAGTTGCCGCAATTCGGACAACTGGGTGGCAAACTGCGCACCGGCCGCAACCGCAACCCGGTCGGACCGGACGGTGACGCCATCGAAATCGACGGACTTGGCGGGGTTTCCGCCGGTCTGCTGCGCAAGCGCGACGATTCCGTCGGCTTCGGTCGTTCGTTGTTGCACTGCCGTCGCAACTGGCGACGACGCCTTCTCTATTTCAGCCATTACTTCGTCCTTCATCCAGTCAGGTTCGAAGCGCACCAGGCAATCTTTTTTATTGTCGGCAAATATAGCCGCGCCGTCCTAACGGGCGGTGAATTTTGCGGTCAATTTTAGGGGTATTTAGGTCAACGACGACTCAAATGCTGGTCTTGAAAAAGCCCAGGCGGTCGAAAAGCGGGCGCAGTTTCTGATTTGCCGGATCGAGGTCGAAGGCTTTGCGGAAATCCAGAAAGCCCGCGATAAGGTTATCCCTCTTCTTGGTTCGTATCTGCGCGAACGCCCGGCTGACATAATAGTCCGCCCGATCGGGCTTCAGCCTGATCGCCGACGTGAAGTCGCTGCGGGCATCCGCGTAATTTTCCAGCTTGAAATGGATCGATCCGCGATGCGCGAAATCCACGGCCCGTGTCAGGCCCAGCGACATGCCGGAATCCGCATCGGCCAGCGCCTCCCTGTACCGGCCGGCCCGGTAATGCGCGACGGACCTCAGCATGAGCGTTGTATGTTTTGTGGCCTTGCTGCCCGGCGCAAGGTGTTTCAGGGTATCGGACAACAGCGGCACCAGTTTTTCGGGCGCATCCTGGCTCAGCCGCTCGATGACCGCCGCCGTCAGGTTCGATGACTCCTTGCCGATGCTCCCGCCCGATACATCGCCCAGAAACCCGTCGGCCTTCAGGTCGGTCACCTGTTCGGGCGTAAGCCGCGTAATCGCGACCTCTCTCAGCCAGGCGGCCCTCACTTTCCGCGCGCCGGGCCGGAGAACTTTGAGCGATTCCTCGAAATACCGCAGTGCCCTGGCCGGGTCCTGCGCGACACCGTTGCCGTAGAGATACAACCGGCCGAGCCGGTCGTTTACGTCGCGTCTGCCTTTTGCCAGCGCCTTTTCGTACCACGACCGCGCCGCTGCGAAATCCCGGGCGATACCGGTTCCCGTTTCCAGCAGGTAGGCGTATACGACCATCGACGGAATATACCCCCTCTCGGCGCTCCGGCGCGACCAGAAGGCCGCCTCGACGGGATCGCGCCTGATCTCTTTTCCGGTCAGCAGGAGCCGCGACAGCCGGTGGGCGGCAACGCGAAGCCCCTGGTTCGCGGCCGATCGCATCAACTCTGCGGCACGGTTTTCATCCTTCTCGACGCCCGAGCCGGTCATGTGCCGGAACGCCAGATTCATCTGCGCCGACGGCGAGCCCGCGGCGGCAAGTTTTCGATGCCAGAAAACTTCGCGCTCGGGGTCTCTGGGCAGGATGCGGCCGCGGAAGTACTGGCGGGCAAGCCAGCTCATCGCAAACATGCTGCCGCCGTTCGCCGCGCGCTTTACGGCCGCGATACCGGCGTCCCTGTCCCGTGGCGTGCCGCGTCCCGAAACAAGGTAGAGCCCCTGCCGGTAGAGCGCCTGCAGATCGCCGCTTTCGGCCTCGGTCCGGATCTGTTCGTAGACTTCCCTCTCAAGGGCCCTCGCCTTCGAGACGTCTTTCGCCACTCCCTGGCCGAGCCGATACATCGTCGCCAGCCGGCTTTTGCCGACAGCGTTTCCCTTCGCCGCGCTGCGTCTCAGAAGCTCGAGCGCCTTGTCGTAATCCTTCTCGACATTGGTTCCCAGGCGGTACCAGTTGCCGAGACTGCCCTCCGCCTTGTCGTCCCCCGCCGCGACCCCTTTTTTCAGCCATTCGACCGCCTTTTGCCGGTCGATCTCGACGACATATCCGCGGGCGTAGAAAAAATGCAGGAGATTATAGGCCGGTCCGAACCCTTTCGCGGCAAGGTCGGTTGCGAGACGGAAGGACGTCTTGTAGTCGCCGGATCCGAAGGCCTGACGCGCCCGTTCGAACGATTGTTGGTCGGGCGACAGCGCTGTCGCCGGCGACGGCCGCGCGGCACTGACTGCCGGGGCGCCGCCAACGGTGTCGCCGCTGCCGGTCTGGCAGCCTGCGAGTGCCAGCAGGCCAAATCCGGCACAAACCATCCGGAAGCGGCTGAAAACACCAAACCAGCGGCATGCTTGAAACGGCATCGCGATCTCCTTCCGTGCGGGGCGGGCGGTATCCTCTACCGCAGAACGAACGGGTTGGGCGCCTCGGCGTTCGATGTTTCTATCCACACCGATTTGTGCTGCAGGTATTCCTTGATCATTTCCTGGCCGCTTTCGCGCCCGATGCCGGATTTCTTATACCCGCCGAAGGGCGACAGATAGCTGACGGCACGGTACGTGTTCACCCATACCGTACCGGCCTGCAGCTTGCCCGCCATGGTGATTGCGCGGCCGATATTCTGTGTCCAGACACCGGCGGCAAGGCCGTAGATGACATCGTTGCCGATCGAGATCGCCTCTTCGTCGTCCTTGAACGGGATGACCGATAGGACCGGCCCGAACACCTCCTCCTGCGCGATCCGCATGTCGTTTTTGACGCCCGTGAAGATTGTCGGCTCGACGAACCAGCCTTCCCCGATCTCCGGTCCCGACGGTGTGCCACCGCCGAGCGCGACCTCCGCCCCTTCCGCTTTGGCGACGTTTATGTAATCCAGTACCTTCTCGTACTGGGGAATGTTGGTCACCGGACCGACCTGGGTGTCGAAACTGGTCGGATCGCCGATCTTTGCGGTGGCGCCGAGGGCAACCAGCTTTTCGACGAATTCGTCATGGATCGATTCCTGGACCAGCAGGCGCGAGCCGGCAATGCAGGTCTGACCCGTTGCGGCGAAAATCCCGGAGATCACGCCTTTTACGGCGTTGTCGATATGGGCGTCCGCAAACACGATATTGGGCGACTTGCCGCCGAGCTCCATCGTGACTTTCTTCATGTGCCTGGCCGCCTGGGCGTAGATCGCCGACCCTGTCGCATCGGACCCGGTGAAGGCGACCTTTGCAACTTTCGGGTGATCCACCAGCGGGCTGCCGGCCTCGCCGCCGAAACCGGTGACGACATTGATCACGCCCGGCGGGAATACCTGCTCGACGATCTTCATGAATTCCAGGGTGGATGCCGAGGTATATTCGGACGGCTTGATAACCGCCGTGTTCCCCGCCGCCAGCAGGGGTGCGAGCTTCCAGGCAAGCAGCAGAAGCGGCGAATTCCAGGGCACGATACAGGCAACGACGCCGAGCGGCTCCCAGACGGTGTAGTTGAAATGCCCCGGCTTATCGATCGGGATGACCGAGCCCTCGATCTTGTCGCAAAGCCCGGCATAGTAGTAGTACCACTGGGCGAGATACTTGCACTGGGCGCTCATCTCGGCGATCAGCTTGCCGTTGTCGCGCACCTCGATTTCGGCAAGCTCGTCGGCTTTATCGACGATCAGATCGGCGAATTTGCGGATCATGTGTCCCCGCGCGGTCGCCGTCAGCGCCGGCCAGTCGCCCGAGCTGAAAGCCCGGTCGGCCGCTTCGACGGCGCGGTCGACATCGTCGGCATTCCCCTTGGGCATCAGCGCCCAGGGCTGTGCTGTATAGGGATTGAAGGATTCGAAAGAATCGCCCGAGGCGGATTCGACCCATTCGCCCCCGATGAACATTTGATATTTCGTCAGACCTGCGACACCCGAATCCATCTCGCTCTCTCCCTTGAATGATGTGCGGAAAGCGTATCCGAACGGCCCGACCCGGGGCAAGCTGTCCGGCCCCGAAATATAAAAAACGGCGGCCCCCGATCAGGGGCCGCCGCCTGTCTTTAACCCGGTCTGAGCCGGATCGAAAAGTCTTACGCTGCGCGGCGCATCGTCCGGCGCGCGGGGCGACGGGCGACCGTCTTGCGGGCTGCGGGCTTGCGCTTGGCAACCGTCTTGCGGGCCGGGGCCTTCTTCGCAACGGTCTTGCGCGCGGGCGCCTTGCGGGCCGCAGGCTTTTTCTTCGCCGGGGTGCCTTTCTTCAGCTCATTGTGGAGCTTCTGAAATTCGCGGCTGAGCTGCTTGCGGAGCATTTCAATCTGGCGATGAACCGGATTGGCCGAAACGGTCTTGCGGGCGGCGGGCTTGCGGGCCGGCGCCTTGCGGGCAACCGGCTTGCGGGCCGGGGCCTTACGCGCGACGGTCTTGCGGGCCGGGGCCTTCTTCGCGACATCCTTACGGACAGGCTTCTTTTTCGCGACGGTCTTGCGGACAGGTGCCTTCTTCGCGACAGCTTTGCGAACGGGCTTCTTCTTGGCAACCGTTTTGCGGGCCGGCGCCTTCTTCGCCACGGTTTTCTTTGCGGCGGGCTTGCGGGCGACGGTCTTCTTCGCGGCAGGCTTCTTCTTCGCGACGGTCTTGCGCGCAGGCGCCTTCTTCGCGACGGTTTTCTTCGCGGCAGGCTTCTTCTTTGCCACGGTCTTGCGGGCCGGCGCCTTCTTCGCGGCGGTTTTCTTCGCGGCGGGTTTACGCGCCGGGGCTTTCTTCGCAGCCGGCTTTTTCTTTACAGCAGTTTTGGTAGCCATGGTACTGGCTCCTTTCCAATTTTCGATGAGTAAGAGTGACGTTTGACGAAGTCGGTTTGTTAAATACCAACTGCGAAATACCCGTCGAAGGTTAAGAAAGTCTGAATTTGCAAACCGCGGGTTGCGCCGGATCAGGACCGGGGCGCGGTCTTTTTATTGGCGCAGAGCACGGCAAGCGTGACCAGCGCAAACCCGATCGCGCTGCCCCAGCCGATCGGCTCCGACAGCAGCCACGCGGCAAACAGGATCGCCGTAAGCGGGTTGCAACCCACGGCAATGGCGGCCTGTGTCGGCGTTACCCGACGAAACCCGCTGATAAAACACCACATCATCAACGCTCCGCCGGGCAGCGCGAGGAACAAGAGCGCGCCCCAGCCTTTGAGGCTGAGATCGAGCGAGCCCGAGAACGGCGACCCGAAAATCATCGCGATGACAAAAAGCGCCATCGACCCGAAAAACATCGACCAGGCCGTCATCGCGACCCCGTCATATTTCATCACGTAGCGCTTGGCAAAGGCGGTATAGGATGCGGAAAAAGCCGTGCCGATAACCATGATGATGTCGCCGCGAAGGGCATTCGGCGGCGCATCGACATCGAGGCCGATCGCCGACCAGACCCCGGCGATGGCAAACACCACGCCCAGAAACTTCCAGGATGTTATGCGCTCGATCCGGAAGGCGGCCGCCAGGAACATGGTGACCAGCGGCATGCAGGCATAAATCAGCGCGCCCCGCGCCGAGGTCGTGTCTTCAAGGGCGCGGGCAAAGCAATAGGGGAATGCCGCAAAGAAAATCAGCGCAAGCACCGCCAGCCCGAGCCGGTCGCGGGGGTCGACCCGGAAATGGCGCCCCTGATAGACGACCAGAAGCAGAAGACACATCGATGCGATCAGGTAGCGGACGCTGGCAAGCGTAAACGGGTCGGTTTCGGGCACGACGAACCGGGTCATCACGACGGTGAAGCCGCCGATACTCGCCGCCGAGCAGACAAGCGCCATACCGATCAGCGACTGGCGGTCGATCATTGCCGGAATTTCGGGTCGTTCACCGGGTAGGTCAGTCGTAGGCCCGGTCGCCGAGGACCGATTCGCGGAACCGGGCGCGGATCGCCGTTCCGTCGCGCATCGGCAACGTCATCGGCACGGCGTCGGTGTTCACTTTGATCGCCACGAACACCGGTCCCTTGGTCTCATACAGAAGCGGGATCGCGGCTTCGAGTTCCTTCCGGTTCCAGACAGTCGCCGTTTCGGCAAAACCGGCTGCCGCCGCCATGCCGGGCAGATCGACGCCGTGCCCCGTATGGGTCTCCTGCATGCCGGTCTCGCCGTAATGCTGGTTGTCGATCACGCAGATCGCGAAATTCGCCGGCGCCGCGACCCCGGCGGTTGCCAGGGCGCCGACTCCCATCAGCATCTCGCCGTCGCCGGTCAGCACGATGACCCGGCGGTCGGGCTGTGCCCGCGCAAGGCCGAGCCCGGTGACCGCGGCTCCGCCCATGCCGCCCCAGAGGTAGAAATTGTTCGGATGATCGCCGGCCGCCGCCGCGTCCCAGGTTGTGGATCCGAGCCCGGTGACCATGAGCATGTCGCCACGGTCGCGCACGATCCGGGACACGACGTCGCGGCGGTTCAGCGTAAACTTTTTCTTCGCAGCCATTATTTACGCCAGTCCTTGAAACCGATAACACGCTGGCCGATCAGCACGGCGACGGCCCGGTAGGAATTGAAAGCGATCTGAGACGCGGCATAGATGGTTTCCGCGAGGTCGTCCGGGTCGTCGACGTGGTAGACGATCACACCTGCGTCCTCGAGCGATTTCCGCGTCCCCTGCCCCATCGGAATCTGCCACGGGTTGAATTCGCCCCATTCGCCCCGCATGGTCACCAGCATCAGCAGCGGCGATCGCGTTTCCTCGATGATCGACAGCATATTGATACAGTTGCCGACACCGGAAGACTGCATCAGCACTGCGCTGCGGTCGCCGCCGAGCCAGGCACCGAGCGACAGGGCGACGCCCTCTTCCTCGGTGGTCAGACGGGTCGTTTTGATGTGATTGTCGGCAAGGCAGGACTTGATCAGCTCTGCGTGCCCGGCATCGGGAACATAGCTGACCTGCGCAATATCGGCATCTTTGAGCGTTTTGAATATCTCTGCCGGCCATTTTGCCGCCGCCGGCCGTTTTTTCTTCGTCGCCGCCATGAAACACCGTGGCTGTGGATAAGTGTGACGCGAAACCGCGCCGCCTATCTATTATCCGCTTCGCTGCGACAGTACAATCTCGAAGGTCGCAAAGAAGGAACGAATATGGCAAGCGTCGACGCCAATGGCATCAATATCAGCTACGTCATAGACGGGCCGGAAGGTGCGCCATGGGTCACGTTCGTCACCGGCATTACCAACGACACCACGATGTGGGACGATCACGTCCCGGCGCTCAGCGGGAATTTCCGCCTGCTGCGCCTCGATTCGCGCGGCCATGGCGGCACCGATGCAACCCCGCCACCGTATTCGTTCGAACAATTGACCGACGACGTCGCCGGCGTCTGGGACGCGCTTGGCATCGAACGCACCCATGTCGTCGGGATCGGGCTTGGCGGCATGACGACCATCGCCCTTGCCCTGCGCTTTCCGCGCCGCGTCTCGGCGATCGTGCCCACCGCGTGCCGGGTAACACTGGTGCCGGAATACCAGGCGATCTGGCCGCCGATGATCGATAAATCCACCGCCGAGGGGACCGACGGCATCGTCGACATCACCGCCAGCCGCTGGTTCCCGGACGCCTTCCGGGACGCGAACCCGGAAAAAATGGAGGCCGTCCGCGCGATGATCCGCCGCACTTCGCTGGACGGGTATCACGGTTGCATCCGGGCGCTGCTCTCTGTCGATTTCGGGGCAGAGCTGTCCTCCATCCGGATGCCCGCCCTGTTTGTCTCCGGCGCGCTCGATGCCATCGGCGGACCGCCCGACGTGATGCAGGAAATGGCGCAGACGGTGCAGGACGGCCAGCACATCTCGCTGCCGGGGGCGGGACATATCTGTAATATCGCCAACCCGTCCGCCTATGACGACGCCCTGCTCAGTTTTTTCGAATCCCTCTAGGAGTCATACGCATGTTCAATCCGCTCAATCCCGACGGCGTTGCCCCGCCCGTCCGAAAATACGTCCATACGCTGACGGTACCGGCAGGCTACAAGCTGCTCAGCGTATCGGGCCAGGTCGGTACCCTGCCCGACGGCTCGATCCCCGACGGCATCGAGGCCCAGTCCGAAGCGGCGTGGGCAAACTGCCTGAAATGCCTGGAGGCGCACGGCATGGGGATCGAGAACGTCTACAAGGTTGTCCAGTACCTCATCGACCCGGCCCACCGCGATGCACATTTCGCCATCCGCGACCGCTATCTCGGCGACCACGACATCACCTCGACGCTGCTCTTTATTTCTGCCCTCGCGCAGCCTGAAATGCTGGTCGAGGTCGAGGTTTTCGCGGCGGGGCCCGAATGATCCGCGCCCTGACGGCCACGACGCTCGCGGTGCTGCTGGCAACTGCACCGGCGGCAGCGCAACGAAAAGTGCCCGTGGACCTCGAACTGTCCTTCGTGGTCGACGCGTCGGGCTCCATCGACCAGGAGGAAATTCAGCTCCAGCGCCAGGGCTACGCCGATGCGCTGACCAACCCGCAGGTCCAGCGGGCGATTGCCAGCGGCTTCCTGCGCTCGGTCGCGGTCACCTACATCGAATTCGCGGCGGATCAATGCGTCTGGCAATGGCTCGACTGGACCCGGATATCCGACCTGCCCTCCGCCCGCGCCGCAGGCGCGAAGATCCTCGCCGCGCCGCGCGAATTCTGCACGGGCGGCAACGCCATCGGCGAAGCCGTCGCCTTTGCGACGAAATCGACACTTGAGAACAATTTCGACGGCACCCGCAAGGTCATCGACGTCTCGGGCGACGGTCCCGACACCACGGGCGCGATAACGGTCGAGGAAGCCCGCGCGGTCGCACTGGCCAACGGTTTCACGATCAACGGACTGGTCATCCACCGCCCGTCCATGCCCGAACTTGGCGACTATTACCGCGCCAATATCACCGGCGGGCCCCGGTCTTTCGTGATCCACGCAAAAAGCCGGCGCAGCTTCGCCGATGCCATCGTCAAGAAGCTGATCCTGGAAATCTCCGACCTGGTACCCGACCGCCAGCAGGCCGAACGCTAGGCGGTCTTCGCGTCAGTCAGTCGCTCACCACCGCAATCATGTCGATCTCGATCATCATGTCGGGATGGGCGAGCCGGCTGACCTCGAACGTGGTCGAGGTCGGCCAGCCCGGACCGAAATATTTCTCCCGGATATCGACGCACTCGAAAAACGCATCCATGTCGGTCACGTAGGTCACCGCCTTGACCACGTCGTCGAGCGTGGCCCCCGCCGCCTCCAGAGCGTGTTTAAGGTTCTGGCCGACCTGTTCGAACTGGGCGCGCATATCGCCCTTGCCGACCGTGTTGCCGTCCTTGTCCCAGGCGAGCTGGCCCGATGTGAAGATCATGCGCTGACCTTCGACCGACACTGCGGTCGGGAACATGGCCTTGCCGTCCATGATGCGGGCATAGACGGTATCGGGGACGAAGTTTTCGCGTTTCGCAGACATGTGACCTTCTCCTGTCCGGGTTTGATCGTTAGCGTCACTGCAGTCGTCTGTAATCCTACTGGCCGGTGAACTTCGCCTTGCGGCGCTCGGCGAAGGCGTCGATGCCTTCGTTGTAATCGTGGGTCCAGCGCAGTTTCTCGTAGGAATGGCCCTCTATCTCCAGCGATGTCTTCAAAGGCGAATCGTAGGCCGAATTCAGCACTTTCTTGAGGGATGCCAGCGCAATCGGCGACAGGGCGTTCAGCTTGGCGGCATATTCCTCGACCATCGTCTGCAGGCCGTCGGCATCGTCAGCGACGTCCGTCAGCAACCCCCAGTCATGGGCCTTCGGGGCCGGAATACGGGTGCCGAGCATCACCATGTCCTTGGCACGGGTCAGGCCCGCAATCCGCGCGACGCGCACGCTGCCACCGGAGCCCGGCATCTGGCCGAGCGAGCTTTCCGGCAGGCCGACCAGCGTGTCTTTCGTGGCAAACCGGAAGTCGCAGGCCATGGCCAATTCGAACCCGACGCCGAAGGCGTATTTTTCCATCGCCACGATCACCGGCTTTTCGGCACGTTCCGGCGCACCGATATTCCAGTGCAGGTCGGACATCTTGTTTTTCGGGATATCGGGAAACGCCTTCACGTCGCCGCCGGACGTGTAGCATCCGTTCGCCCCCTTGATCACGATCACGCCGATATCGTCGTCTTCGTCCATTTCCTCGATCAGCGCGCGAATCTGCGCGCGCCCGGTATAGGACACGATGTTGAGCGGTTCGCGGTCGAGGATCAGGTAGCCGATGCGCTTTTCCGCATCGATGTCGACACGCAGCCCGTCGAGGTTTTCGAGGACGGATGCCCGCTGTTGAGCGTAGTTTTTCTCTGCCATTTTTAGTTCCCTGGTTAGAGCGTTGAATTGAATTCGGGGTTTGTTTCGTAGTCGCCGTCGCGCAAAAACCGTCGCAGCAGCTTGCCGGCGGCGGAGCGCGGAATGCGTTTGACGAAGACGTAGGCGCGCGGACGTTTGAAGCGGGCCATCGTACTGTCGAGACACCAGGCATCGAGCGCTTCCGCCGAACAGTCTGCCGAGGCCGCTTCCACAAAGGCGACGATCTTCGCGCCCATGCGATCATCCGGCATGCCGATCACGGCGACCTGTTCGACAAGCGGCGATTTCGCCAAAACATCCTCGACCTCTTCGGGGTAGATGTTCTCGCCGCCCGAAATCACCATGTCGTCGACACGGCCGACGACGTATAGCTCGCCGTCTTCGTCGAAATACCCGAGATCGCCGGTAAAATACCAGCCGCCGCGGATCGACTTCGCATCGGCATCCGGGCGTTTCCAGTACCCGGCGAAGGCTTCCATCCCGTCCATCGGCGCGATGATCTCCCCGGACTCGCCCGCGGCGACCAGGTCGTCGGGACCGCTGCCGCCATCCGGGTCGGCGATGACGATACGGATGATCTGTCCAAGACCGGCACGCCCCGCGCAACCGGGCTTCTCGGCCACGTGGTCGCAGACGGTAAAACAGAAAATCTCGCTGGAGCCATAGAAATTATGAAAATGCCGCGGATTGAATTCCGTCTGGCAGAGCGCGGTGAGCGCCGACGTCATCGCCATGCCTGCATAGCCGATATTCTGAACCGACGAGAGATCGAAGTCGCCGCGATCCGGGTGATGCAGCATGTCATGGAACAGGGTCGGCACGAGAAACAGCGTGTCGATCTTCTCTTCCTGGATCAGCCGCATGGCCGCCTTTGCTTCCCAGGACGGCAGACAGACCAATGCGCCGTTCAGCATCATCGACATCAGGATCGACCGGACGCCCATCGTGTGGAACATCGGCATGACGCCGAGCGTGGATTCGCCGCGGCGGTAATAGAGCTGGGCGATACAGTGGCTTGCCGCCAGTCGCTCGGCGCGGTGCGACCGGGGCACCCCCTTGGGGCGGCCGGTGGTACCGGACGTATAGAGCATCAGGCAGATTTCGCCCTCGTCGACGTCCGACGGCCCCGCGACCGGCAGCGCTGCCAGAAGTGCCGCGAAATCGCCGGCATCTATATCGATCGAGACCGGCGCGCCGTCGCCGCGGAGGCCGATAGCCTCGCCGACCGTCTCCCGCGTGGCCGCTTCGCAGGCAACGACCACCGTGTCGGCATCTTCCAGCACATAGGCGATTTCCTCGCCGTTTGCCCGCCAGTTGAACGGCGTAAAGATCAGCCCGAGCATCTGGCACGCCCAGTACAGCGTCGCCGTTTCGTAACGGTTGGACAGAACCACGACGAAATGATCGCCCGGTTTGAGGCCGCGCGCCTGCAGCCCCCCGGCGACCGCGCGGATTTCTTCGTACCATTCGCCGAAACTGCGCCGCGTCCCGCCGTCGACCACCGCCGCGGCGCCGGGGTCGCGCAGCATGTGACGATAGAATACCTCGCCGAGGTTCATTGCCCGCTGGCCTGACGGATCGCCCGCACGATCTGCTCGTAGCCTGTGCAGCGGCAGATATGCCCGGACAGCATGTCGCGGATTTCTGCGTCGCTGGGTTTTGGGTTTTCCTGCAAAAACTTCGTCGACGACATCAGGATACCCGCCGTGCAGAATCCGCATTGCAGGGCGCCGTTTTCGTTGAAGGCTTTCTGCAGCGTATTCAGCGTACCGTCGGCATCGGCCAGACCTTCCACGGTCCGGATTTCCATACCGTCGCATTGTACCGCATAGCGCAGGCAGCTACGCGTCGCGGCACCGTCGATGATCGCCGTGCAGGCACCGCATACGCCGTGTTCGCAGCCGACATGGGTACCGTAGAGCCCAAGCTCGTGACGCAGAAAATCCGTCAGCAACATCCGCGGTTCGGCATAACCCGCCATTGATTTACCGTTTACGGTCAGCGTGACACGCTGTTTCTGGTCCGGTTTGATCCGCAGCATCAGGCCGCCTCCTGCTGTCCGGTTGCGTCGTCGAAGGCCGCCATCAGCACGCGGGCGCCGAGCACACGCACAAGCTGGCGCCGGTAATCGGCATTGGCCTGCAGGTCGACCATCGGATCGACCGCCTCGGCAACGGTGTTCGCGATATCCGCCGCCGTCTCTGCCGTCGCGGGTTTGCCGACGAAGCCGGCAGTCGCGGCAACGAAGGGCCGGTCCTCGACCCCGCCGAGCCCGAAGGACAGGTCGGCGATATTGCCATCGCCGCCGACGGTGACCGCGGCGGCCACAGCGGTAATCGCAAAATCGCCATGCCGCTGGGCAAGTTCGTCGAAGGCATAGCCTGTCCGGTCCCGGCGGATCGGCCAGGTGAGGCCGGTGACCAGTTCGTCGGCCCGGCGGTCGGTCGTCAGCAGGCCGTGGAAAAATTCGCGTGCCGGCACGTCGCGGCTGCCGCCGGGCGAGCGCAGCGTGACCGCGCCGGCCAAGGTTACGAGGGTCAGCGGAATCTCGGCACTGGGATCCGCATGCGCCACCGATCCGCCCAGGGTTCCGCGCGACCGCGTCTGGTAGTGACCGACATGCGGCAGGGCCTTTTGCAGCAGCGGCACGCCGGACATCAGTTCGGGCATGTTCATCGCAGCCGCCTGGCGGATCAGCGTGCCGGTACGGATCATCGCATCGCCGGCTTCGAGCTTGCCCAGCTCTTCCAGTCCGTTGATATCGATCAGCGCTTTGGGCCGGACAAGCCGCATGTTGAGCATGGCGCCGAGCGACAGGCCGCCGGAGACGATGCTGGCGTCGCCGCCGAACTCCTTGAGCAGGTCCAGCGCTTCCCCGAGCGTATCGGGGCGGCAGTATTCGAACGCAACCGGCTTCATGACCCGCCCCCGAACAACCGGCGGAAAAAGCCGGGCCTGCCGGACGCGCCACCGCCTTCGCCGCCGGATTTGAGCCGCCGGTCGAAGCCACGGAAAAACTGGCCGATCAGCAACTTGGTCACCGTGCCCAGCATCCGTTGCCCGACGGCGGCAACCTTGCCGCCGACATTTGCGCGGTAGCTATAGGATAGTCGTGTCCGGCCGTTGCCGAGATCTTCGAGCGTCACCCGGCCCTCGCCTTCGCCGAAACCAAGCGCGCCGGATGCCTTGCCGACCAGGCGGACGCTTTGGGGCTCGACCTTGTCTTTCAGATCGATCGCCGCGCTGTACGTGCCTTTGATCCCCGCAACCCCGATGACGACCTCGGCGGTAAAGCTGTCCTCGCCGGCCTGTTCCAGTTTTTCACAGCCCGGGACGACCGCCGCGAGGGCATCGGGATCGAGCAGCATGTCCCAGACGGTGGCCGGCGGCGCGGAAAGTTCGACCGACCCCTCGCCGGTCAGCCCGCCTTCGACGGCACCGGCATCGCGCGGGCCTTCGCCGACTTTTGCGCGGGTCGCGCCCGCACGATGGTATTCCTGCCCATTGGCCTTGGCCCAGGTTTTGTTCAGGGTAAGCGGCAGTTCGACATCGTAGGTCCCGAGCGCATCGGCCGCGGCATTGGCAATGGCCGTCGGCGCCAGCATCGACGATCCGTCGCCCATGCCCTTGGCCCCCAGTGAATTGTGCGGCGACGGCGTATTGAAGTGTCCGATCGTGACGTCGGGCACCTCCGGCGCGGTAATGCAGAGATAATCGGCAAACGTGCCCGCCTGCGGATTTGCGCCGGCGTCGTAGACGAATTCCTCGAGCAGCGCGCCGCCAAGACCATGAGCGAAACCGCCGTATATCTGGCCCTCGACGACCAGTTCGTTCAGCACATTACCGACATCGTGTACGGAAACGTATTTGACGATGTCGATCTCGCCGGTCGTCCGGTCTATCTCGACCGCGGCCAGGTCGAAGACATAGCCGAAGGTAACCGCGCTTGCGACGCGGTCCTGTTCGTCCGGCGCATCGAGCATGGGCGGGTTCATGATCGTGGTTTCGAACAGGCCGGGCTCCATCCCGTCGGGCAGACCGGCGGGATGCCAGTGGGTCTGAGAGGCAACGCGCCGGATCGGCAGCGCCTGTTCCGGCACGCCGACGACACGGGCCTCTCCGCCGACAAGCTCGATATCCTCCGGCGCGACTTCAAGGTTTTCGGCGGCGATCAGTTTGATCTTCTTAGCAACCTTGTCCGCGGTTTCGGCAATCGTGCCGACGACGACGGAAGAAAAGCGGTTGGCGTAATTGCCGGACGCCAGCGACCAGGCGCTTGTCAGCGTATCGACCTCGGTGACGACGTCGATCTGGTCGGGACGCATCCCGAGCGCATCGGCGACGATCTGGGCGGCCACTGTCTGATGCCCCTGGCCCGCCGGGGTTGAAACCGTTTTGACGGTGACCGACCCGGACGGATCGATGGAGACCGTCGCGGTCCCGAGCCCGCCGGAGCGCCCACCGGCTTTGGCGCGTTCTTCCGGCGTCTGGGCGAGGGTCACATACGCCATGTTCGATCCCGAAGGTTCGATCCCCGCCGCCATGCCGATACCGAACAGCTTGCCGTCGGCACGCGCCCTGTCCCGCGCAGCCTTGAGATCTTCATAGGCGGCAAGATCGAGCGCCTGATCGAGACCCTTTTCGTAATCCCCCGCATCGTAGGTCGCGCCCGCAGGCGCATCGTAGGGGAATTCGTCGGGTTGAATAAAATTGCGTCGGCGGATTTCGGCGGGATCGAGACCGAGCTCTTTCGCACCCGCTTCCATCACCCGCTCCAGCGCGAAGTAAAACTGCGGGCCGCCATAGCCGCGGTTGAGACCGATCGGCGTCGTATTGGTCACCACCAGCCGGTTCTCGACAAAGATGTTCTGCACCCGGTAGCAGCCGTTCGATGCGGCGTGCATGCGATAGACCGAGGCCGGTTCGGGCGCACGCACGAAGGCGCCGACATTGACGATGTTGTCGAACCGCAGCCCAAGCAGCTCCCCGTCGCTGGCGAAGGCGGCTTCGACCCTGTCGGCACGGTCCGCGGCGGTCGACGCGCCGACCAGATGCTCGAGACGGTCTTCGATCCATTTGAGCGGACAGCCGAGCAGTTTCGAGCACGCGCCGAGCAGGACCATGTAAGGGAACATCGCCTGTTTGATCCCGAAACTGCCGCCGGAATGCGGTGCCGTGATCAGACGCAGCCGGTTGCCCGGCACACCGAGCGCGCCTGTCATCAGCGCATGCAGAATGAACGGTCCCTGAAAATTGGACCAGATCGTGTAGCGGTCGGGCTGGCGTTCGAAATTGGCGACAACGCCATAGGTCTCCATCGGCGTCGACGAGTAGCGCGGATAGCGCCAGTCAAGCTTCACCACCTTGTCGGCCTTCGCAAACGCCCCGTCAGGATCGCCATAGCTGAAGGTCCGGTGGTGCACCTGGTTGGAACCGACATCGTCGTGCAGCAGCGAGGCGCCCTCTTCCAGTGCCACGACCGGGTCGGCGACGGGCGGCAGGGAGTCGTACTCGACCTCGATCAGTTCCATCGCGTCCTCGGCGACGTAGCGGTCGATCGCGGCAATAACCGCGACCGGTTCGCCCACGTACCGGACCTTGTCCACGGCGATGGGATAGAACTTGATCGGCACGCGGACGGCGCTCGGGATCGGATTGATCGATCCCGCGACATCGGCGCCGGTGACCACGCCCTGCACGCCCGGCAGCGCCGCCGCCTTCGAGGTATCTATCGATACGATGCGCGCATGCGCATGGCTCGACCGCAGGATCGCGACATGGCGAATCCCGGCGACCGGCTCAAGATCGTCAATGAACCGAGCGTTGCCGGTGAGCAGCGCCGCATCCTCCGTGCGGGGATACCGCGTGCCCACCCAGCTTTCGGGTGTGTCCGTCCCGGACATAGCGGCGCGCCCTAACGGTTGTTGAGCGCCACCGCAGCCGAGCAGTAATCGGCGACCATGGCGTTCAGCATGTTGGACAGGTCTTCGTTCACCAGCGTGCCGTCTTCATTGAACGCGCTCGGTGCCTGAGCGAGGGCGAACATCTTCGGATACACCCATGTCCCCAAAGCTTCGTAGGAAATGCGCAGGCTCATCAGCCCGCGGACACCGCCGACCAGCGACGGTGTCGCCGAGGACAACAGGATCGATTTCTTGTCGAGCGGCATGGGTTTCATCCGCGACAGCCAGTCGATGGCGTTCTTGATCGTTGCCGGCGGCAGCCAGTTATATTCGGGCGACGTCAGAATCATGCCGTCCGCTGCCGTAATCCGGTCAGCCAGCGCCTGTACGCCGGCGGGAATGCCCGTCGACTGCTGGTCGTCGAAATTGTACATCGGCATATCGAAGTCATTGATGCGCGCAAAGTCGACTTCCGCCCCGTTCGCTTCCGCGACCTTTGCGATCAGTTTGGAGAGTTTGAGATTGACCGACTGTTCGCGAAGCGACGCCGAATAAACAAAAATCTTCATGAAGCCGTTTCCTCTGGAACTGTTGTGATCGCGGACAATAGCCACCAAACGTGCGGCGGTCCAATACCCGAACGCCGAAATTGCGGTGCGCTTGTCCCGCGCCGGATTTGGCCTATTCTGCGCACCCAGTCACGATCGGAGCCCATAGCCGACAATGACCGTTGCGAAGATTACGGAAGTCCTCGATCCGGTCGACCTGGAGGTGTGCTACGCCATCCGGATCGAGGTGTTTTGCCGCGAACAGAAGGTCGGTCGGGAGATCGAATTCGATGGCCTCGATGCCGAGTGCCGTCACTATATCGCCAGGCTGGGCGACGAGACCGTCGGCACGGCGCGGGTACGCCCGGTCGACGGCGACACCGTCAAGTTCGAACGCATCGCGGTACACGCGGCACACCGGGGCCATGGAATCGGCCGGGCCCTGATGGACCGGGCGCTTGCCGATGCCCGTGAGTCTGGTGCACGTTCCGGTATTCTGCATGCGCAATCCGACGCGGCGGCGTTCTACCGCAAACTCGGGTTCGGGCAGGAAGGCGGGACATTTGACGAGGCGGGCATTCCGCATGTTCGAATGACGAAAAAACTTTAGAAACAATGCGACCGTATACAATCATACAGCCGTGTACTTCGTATCCGGGATTGATTATTAAGCTTTTTTCGCATTCATCGTTGCTCCGTTCGGGGAAGTTCCAATCGTGTCAGATATGAAAATACTTATTGCCGGAGCCGGACTTGGTGGGCTTGCTGCCGCCGGGTGTCTCCTGAAAGCCGGCTACGACGTAGAAATCTACGAGCAGGCACCGGCGCTCGGTGAAGTCGGTGCCGGAATCCAGATGAGCGCCAATGCCATGCATGTGCTCAACTATCTGGGGGTCGGTGACGAAATATCCGCGAAATCCGTGCGGCCTGCAGCCTATGTCTTCCGGCTGCACGACACCGGCGAACTGATCGACCGGTTTGAATTGTCCGAAGAGCATCTGAAATTGCACAAGGCGCCTTATAATCAGGCGCACCGGGCCGATCTGCACGAAATCCTCGCCAATGCCGTCCAGAAGATGAAGCCGGGACTTGTCCATCTGAACAAACGCGCGACCGGTTTCGAGGAATCCGGCGACGCTGTCGAATTGTTCTTCGACGACGGCACCAGCGCCAGGGGCGATGTCCTTGTCGGCGCTGACGGGGTCAAATCGGTTATCCGCGACCAGATCGCCGGTGCCGTGCCCGCTGTTTATACCGGCGATTCCGCCTGGCGGCTTACCATCCCCCGCGACAAGCTTCCGCCGGATTTCATGGAAACCGTGATGTCGGTATGGATGGGACCGGGCAAGCATGCCGTGTCGTACTGGCTGCGCGGGGGTGAGCTGTTCAATTTTGTCGGTGCGGTGGAAACGCCGACGGCGTCGGAGGAATCCTGGACCGCGAAGTTCCCGTGGGAAGACCTGAAGGCGGATTTCGTCGGCTGGCATGAGGATATCCAGACCGTCATCGACCTCGCCGACCGCGATCAATGCTTCCGCTGGGCGCTGTATAAACGCCCCGTGGTGGATACCTGGAGCACGGCGCGGGCAACGATTTTGGGAGATGCCGCCCACGCGACCCTGCCCTATCTGGCCCAGGGGGCGGCCATGGCGATCGAGGACGGCGCCGTTCTCGCCCGCGCGCTCGGAGAGGAAGACGATATCGCCGAGGCCCTGAACCTGTACCACCGCAACCGGGTAGAGCGGACATCCCGCGTCGTCGAGATTTCCGACGCCAACCGCAAACTGTTCCATCTCGACAGCGTCGACGAGATCCGGAAGTACTTCGCCACCCGCAACGAGGGCGCCGACCGGAACGCGTGGCTGTATTCCTACAACCCGCTGACGGTCGACCTGGTCTGATGGGTGAAGCTCATCTGAGCGTGTAGAAATACAACGCGCCCAACCCTGCCGACACTGCAAGGGTCTGGATCATGCCGGTCCTGAATCGTAGCGTGGCGATCAGCGCGGCGACGGTGAGAACCAGAATCGCCGGATCGACCGTCTGGAGTGACGGTACAAATGCCCTCGCGGCGCCGAAGGTCATCTCCGTCACGTCCGCGAAAATCGTGTGCACGCCGAACCAGACCGCAAGATTGAGGATCACCCCGACGACCGCCGCGGTGATCGCCGTCAGCGCGGCGTTTATGAGACGATTACCGCGCAGCGCCTCGATATAGGGCCCGCCCAGGAATATCCATAGGAAACAGGGCACGAAGGTAACCCACGTGGTCAGGATCGCCCCCAGGGTGCCGGCGAGCATGGGGTCGACCGCGCCGGGATTGCGTAACGCGCCGAGAAACCCGACATGCTGGACCACCATGATCAGCGGTCCCGGCGTCGTCTCCGCCATACCGAGCCCGTCCAGCATCTCGCCCGGCGCCAGCCAGCCATAGACCTCGACCGCCTGCTGGGCGACATAGGCGAGTACGGCATAGGCGCCACCAAAGGTGACGACGGCCATCTTGCTGAAGAATATCGCTTCCTGGGTAAACACGTTCTGGGGCCCGAGCGCCGAGGCCAAGAATGCGATCGGGCCGAGCCACAACGCGAGACAGATCAGCACGACCCAAACCGCCCGTTTCAGCGACGGGGTGATATGCGTCAGCTGCCCCTGCGCCAGCATGCGGTCGACCGCATAGCCGTCCGCGCCGTCGGTATCCGCTTCCGCAGCGTGGCCCGCCTTGTCGTCGCCCAGCAGATCGGGCCGAACATAATAGCCGGCAATTCCGATACAGGCCGCGGCAAGGATGATGATGGGAAAGGGCACGGCGAACACGTAGATCGCGACAAAGGCGCCGGACGCCACCGCGATCATCGGCCGATTCCGCAATGCCTTGCCGCCGATCCGCAGAACCGCCTGGATTACGACGGCCAGCACCGCGGCCTTAACACCGAAGAATAACGCTTCCACGAGAGTGGAATCCCGGAACCCGGTATACAGGATACTGAGTAGCAGCATGACTACCGCCCCTGGCAGGACGAACAACACCCCTGCAACAATCCCGCCGAGCGTGCGGTGCATCAACCAGCCGCAATAGGTGGCAAGTTGCTGCGCTTCCGGGCCCGGCAGCAGCATGGCGTAGTTCAGCGCGTGGAGAAATCGGTTCTCGCTGATCCAGCGTTTTTCGTCGACCAGCACCCGGTGCATCAGCGCAATCTGCCCTGCCGGCCCGCCGAAACTGAGCAGGCCGATCTTCAGCCAAACGCCGAAGGCCTCGCGGAATGAAGGAATGTCAGATTTCATCAAAAGATCGTCCCGGTGCCTGGGCGGTGTGCACCAGTTTCATGACCTTCGTATGACAGATTCGCTCTCAGCCGGTCGCCAGCGTCCCCGCGTTGAAATCGTCGACCGCCTGCTGCAGTTCGTCCCGCGTGTTCATCACGAAGGGACCGTATTTCTCCACCGGCTCGCGGATCGGCTCACCCTCGCAGTAAAGGATATCCGCCCCCGTATTACCGGCGGTCACCGTGACGGCGCCTTCGCCGCCGAAAACCGCGACGCCCGGAGCAGCGACGTCATGCATCCCGCCTTCCGAATCCGGCGCCCGGAGGGCCCCTTCATAGACGCAAATGAACAGCTCGTTCCCGGGGGCGGGTGCAACCGTCCACTCGGCGCCGGCATCGAGCCGGACATCCATCAAGCGGATCGGTATCTGCGGCTGCGCCGGGCCTTCGACGCCCTCGAACGCGCCCGCGATCACGCGCGCCGTGCCGCCCGTAAAGGACGCAGTCGGTATCAGGTCGGCCGGGATATCCTGATACCCCGGCGCCATCATTTTCTTCGATGCGGGCAGATTGACCCAGAGCTGGAAGCCCTTCAGCCGCCCGTCGATCATTTCGGGCAGTTCCGAATGGATGATCCCGCGACCGGCAGTCATCCACTGAACGTCGCCCGGGCGTAGCAGACCGTCATTGCCGACCGAATCCTGATGGCGCATCAGGCCTTCGAGCATAATGGTCACTGTCTCGAAGCCGCGATGCGGGTGGTTCGGGAACCCGGCGATGTAACTGTCGGGGTCGTCGCTGTCGATCCGGTCGAGCATCAGGAAGGGATCCACCGTGTCGAGATGCGGCGTGCCCACCATCCGGGTAAGCTGGACGCCGGCGCCGTCGGTTGCCGGCATGCCGGGAGAGATCGCGGTGAGATATCTGGTATCGCTCATGATTGGACTTTCCGGTCTGCATTCCTGTAGCGCAACTAGGGCGAAAACACCGCTTGTTCAACCGGCATAGCGGGCGGTGGCCGTCATCGACAACACGCCGTCGCCGTCCAGCGCCCACAAGGCCGCCCCTGCATCGGTGCGCGCACCGCGTATCGTGAACGGCGCGGTATCGAATACCGGTTTGTGAATGCAGAATTCGAGGGCTGTCAGCGTTTTCCCGGGAATCGATACACGCGCCATCTCGACCATGAGAAAATTGATCATCGTCCCCTGGACGATCAGTCCCGGATGGCCCTCTACATCGACGGTGTACCGGCGGTCGTAGTGGATACGGTGTGAATTGAACCGGATCGCCGAGAAGCGAAACAGCGTCACCGGGTCGGGATCGACAACGCGCTCCCAGTCATGGTTCGCGGGGATTGCAGGGGCAGACGTATCGAGACGGTAATCCGTGCCGAAGTACAGAAACCGGCGTTCCTCGACCACCGCCACGCCTGCCGGCCCGCTGAGGGTCTGCCGGAACATCAACGACACAACCGGGCCGCCGTCGACCCGGTCATCGATTTCAATTTCGGCGATCTCGCTTTTTCGCGTCATCTCATCGCCGATCCGCAGGATACCCTCGAATCTCGTGTTCTCCCCGCGCAAACGCTGGATCGGCAACGGTATCTGGGGCATGAACCCGCCGGCGGGCTGTCCGTCTTCCCGCATATTCCGCGGACCGTGTGTCGGAACGAAGAACGGCCCGTGCCAACCGGGCGGCAACGGCTCGCCGACACCGGATGCCGGTGGCTCAATGCCGAATGTCGCCGCGAGTTGCGCAACCCCGGCGGCCGTCACGACATCCGATGTCGTGACCGACTTGCCGACGTACTCGCCGAGATCCGCCAATGTATCAGTCAAAGATTATTCCCCTGATGATGAGTTCGTTGAATACAAAATGAATCACGCAGCCATAAGAACACGGGGCGACGGCTGGCCGGCGAAGCGCCCCCTGCGCCGCCGCCTGCCGTCACCGTCGCACAGGCACGGTGAACGCCGTCTTCCGGCCTGCGCGTCCAGGTCCGCGTGCGAGCCCGGTCGAGCGGATCCACGGGGCTGACCTGCGGTTCCGGAAAGACTCCACCGAGATACGCCCAGATCATGCCCCGCCGGCGGCGGGCCTGTAAATACATGCGGACAGGTGCTCGGTCAGCCCCTGGTGGCGACCCTCACCGAGGATTCGGCAGCTGTGACATCAACGCAGACCCGGTTCCGACCGGATTCCTTGGCAAGGTATAGCGCCCTGTCGGCCTGTTTCAGGATATCGCGTTCGGTCTGATGCCGGACCGAAAGCTCGGCAACACCCAGACAGCATGTCAGTCGTACAACGCCCTGTTCTGTCTCGAGTGTTTCCCTCTCCCAGGCACGGCGAAGCCGTTCAGCAACAACGCGGGCATTCGAAATACTGGTTTCGGGCAGCACCAGCACGAACTCGTCGCCCCCGAGGCGCCCGACAGCATCTATTCCCTCGCGAACAGTCTTGCCCGCAAGCTCGGCAAAACGCTTGATAAGCCCGTCGCCGGCATCGTGACCGTGGATATCATTCACCGCCTTGAAATGGTCGATATCGCACATCACGACCGACAGGTGCCGGTCGTAGCGGCGGGCACGGATAATTTCTTCGTCGCAGATCTCCAGAATTCGGCGCCGGTTGAAGACACCGGTCAGAGAATCCGTGGTCGCGAGCAATCGCAAATCGTCTTCTACGCGTTTGAAATCGGTAACGTCGTAGGAGAGTACAAAGTAGCCGTCGATCGAACCATCGGCACGAACATTGGGAATATAGGTGGTTTCGAGGGCGCGCGAGACCCCGTCGGGGAAGGTGTACTGGCTCTGATATTCCACCCTTTCACCGTTCAAAACCCGGTTCACCGTCTTATCCGTTTTGTGGGCGAATTCGGTACCCAACAAGTCACTTATTTTACGACCTACAATATCCTTGGGATCGCGGGCAAACCACTCCGCGGCCGTGGAATTCACCATCACAACACGCCGGTCCCGGTCGACAAAAGATATCTGCGCAGGCACGGCGTCCGAGATCATGCGCAATTGTTCAGCGGCATCCCTCGCTTCCATCTCGGCCATATATCGTTCGGTGACATCCGTCAGCAAAACGAAGAAGCCAGCGACGCTGCCGTTATCGATTTTGTGGGGTATATACTCGGCTTGAACTCGGCGGGTAGTCTCGTCCCCGAACTTGCGGCTTTCCTCGAATCTAAGTGTTTCTCCGGCAAGGACCCGGTCGTGGCGGGTCTTGTAGAGCCGGACCCGCTCAGTTTCCAAAACCTCATCGATGCCTTTGCCGACAATGTCTTCGACTGAGCGGCCATACAAACGGGCGCCAGCCGGATTCGCGTAACGGTAGACCAGGAACGAGTCGCAATAGAAGATCGGCGAGGGCAATAAGTCAGCGATCACCCGAAGATCTTTGTCGGCCAGCTCGCTGTTCGATTCCCCCAGAAAAGTAAGCACCATTGAGTTGCCAGTCCGCAATTTTGTACAAAAAAACAAAATCCCAGAATCTGGTTCAAATAATATTAAAATCGTATCCCGAGGCTGAATTTGTCAGCTTTGGGCAGCAACCCCTCTCGCAAACGTTGCGAAATCCACCGGCGGACGGCCGATGATCCATTCGAGCACGCGCGGGCTGCCGACGAGACCGTGAATATCGTAATGGGCGAACATCTTGCGCATGCAGTCCTGTCCGAATGCACCGACACCCATATGCGCCGCATGGGCCACCGCATCCTCGGCCGGCAGCTTTCGGGCCTCTATCGGCTGGCCCAGAATACCGGACAGGATTTCCGCCTTTTCCGTCAAAGTGATGACCGGCCCGCAGATCTCGAAGATCCCGTTCGCGCACCCCGGATCGTTCAGTACTTTTACCGCCGCATCAGCGACGTCGCCCAGATCGACGAGGCTCATCGGCGCATCGACCTCGTACGCCATCGCATGAATACCGGTCTCTTTCATCTTCGCCCAGCCGGGCAGCATGTTCTGGTAGTACGATCCGACCTGCAGGATGCTGAACGGCACGCCGGATTCGATGATAGCTTCCTCGACGAATAACCGGTTCCAGTGATGCTGAAGGGCCTGGACCTGGGTATGAAGAACGGAATGAAAAACCAGCCTTTCGACCCCCGCCGCCTTCGCCGCAGCGATGATGTTCGCGCCCAATGCCTGTTCCTGCTCGGTCATATTCGGGCAGATGTAATAAATCGCGCGGCAGCCATTGGCAGCCTCGGCAATGGCCGCCGCATCCGTCAGGTCGGCATGAACGATCTCGGCGGCGCCGAGCGCCAGCAATTCGGCATCCGCATCGTCGCGCCGCATCACGGCCCGCACCTGTTCACCGGCCGCCGAAAATGTCGAAATCATCGCGCGGCCCGTCTTTCCGCCGGCGCTCGTAAGCAGAATCATGTCTTTCCCTGTCTTTCGTCGTTTACCAGCCAAACCCGGTCGGGGACGACAATAACGGACCTCGGCGTTGACGGCCATCGCGCGCAGCGCCAAAACACCCGTGAATCATCAAACGCGTGAATCATCAAACGCGTGAATCATCAAAAGGAAGACGCATATGTCCGATATCCAGAGACTCGATCCCGGCCCGCGTATGAGCAAGGCCGTCCGCCACGGCGATACGGTCTATACGATGGGCCATGTCGCCCGGAACCGCGACGGGGATATAAAGGCACAGACCGCAGACGTACTGGAACGGCTCGACGCCACGTTGGCCGAGATGGGCACCGACAAGTCGAAACTCCTCTCGGTTACCATCTATATGGCCGATATGGGCGAGTTTTCTGGCATGAACGAGGTCTGGGACGCCTAGGCCGACGGCCCGAATGCGCCGGCCCGCACCACCTTGGGCGCGCCGCTTGCGGCCCCCGAAATCCGCGTCGAGATGACGGCGGTCGCCGCCGCCTGACGCAAGGCTTTGTAAAGGTTTTCACCTTATCCTCGGGTCACCGAAAACGACGTTGATCCGGGGACGAGATGTCCATTGCGCCTGCCCTCAACCGCGAAGAAAGCCGCGGGCTGTATGCCGACGAACAGCTTGCGTCGGCGCTCGCCTATTTTCGCGGCGGCCGGTTCGACAAGGCGGAGACGATCTACCGGAAGGTCCTGAAGAAAGATCCCCAGAATGTCGGGGCGATGCATATGCTCGGCCTTATCGCCCAGAAAAACGGGCGCCCCGAGCGGGCGCTCCAGTTGCTGATCAAAGCCGCAAAGCTGGACCCCCGCCGTCCCGAAATCCTGTGTGATCTCGGCAATGTCTTCAAATCCCTCGGCCGCCACAAGGACGCCATAAAGGCCCATCGCATGGTGCTGACCATGCTGCCCAATTCGCCCGAGGCCCATTCGAACCTCGGGGCCGCCTATAACGCTGCCGGAAAAGCCGGAAAAGCCGTTGTCTGCTTCGAAAGCGCGCTGAAGATGCGACCGAAGGACGTCGAACTCAAATTCAATCTCGGAAATGGCCTGGTGGCGTCGGAGCGATACGAAGAAGCGGAAGACCTTCTGCGTCAGGTCGTTTACGAGAAACCGGATCATATCCGCGCCCAGATCAATCTGTGCGCCACCCTGAAAGAACAGGGCCGTTACGACGCCGCAATCCATCGATACGAAAAAGCTATCGCGGCCGTGCCCGACAGCGCGGAGGCACACTGGAACCACGCACTGACCCTGCTGGCGACCGGGAACTACGCCGCTGGCTGGGAGGAATACGAATGGCGTTCCCTGTTGCCCGGTTTCGCCATGGAAAAAATGGATCGGCCGCAATGGCAGGGCGAAGAACTCAATGGCCGCACACTGCTTGTCCATGCCGAACAGGGCCTGGGCGACACCCTGCAATTCGTCCGCTACCTGACCCTGTTGAAAAATTTCGACGGCAGGATCGTGTTCGCCTGTCCGGATCGGTTGATGAAGCTTCTTCAACCGTTTGCAGAAAACATCGAACTTGTTCCGCTTGGCAAACGGCCGGCGCATGACGTCCAGAGCCCGCTGATGTCGCTGCCGCGGCTCTTCCGGGACGCGCTGCCCTACGAGCCTTCGGAAGGTGCCTATCTCTTCGCGGACCCGACACGCGTCGCCCGGTGGCGCGAAAAACTCGGCACTCCGGCCGGGCGGCGCATCGGGATCGCCTGGCAGGGCAGTACCGCCTATCAGCAGGACAGCCGCCGCTCAATCCCGCTGCTCAATTTCGAGCCCATCGCAAAACGGCGAAACCTGGAACTGGTCAGCCTGCAGCAGGGCGCCGGCGCCGAGCAGGTCGCCGAGATGTCCTGGCGTGACCGGATCCTCAACCTGACCGCCGAGATGGATAAAGATCATGCCTTCGTCGATACCCTGGCTGTCATGGCGTCGCTGGACCTGGTTGTGACATCGGATACCGCCATTGCCCATCTTGCCGGCGCGGCCGGAATCCCGGTTTACGTCGCGCTCTGCCACTTGCCGGACTGGCGCTGGGG
>CAXBMQ010000039.1:0-32527 GCA_963977005.1 uncultured Rhodospirillaceae bacterium | reverse complement strand
GGCGACGCCGCCCTCCTCCACCAGCTGCTCGAGCGCCGCATCCAGCGCCGCGACGACATGGGTCGGCGGAGTAAATCGCCATTCGCCCGATTTCTCGAATCCCGCCGCCTGGGCCTGCAGGTCGAGCACCATCGACGGGGCGTTCCCGGCCGACGCTGCCAGAACTTCGCTACGGACAATCGCAAAGGCGATCCCCGGCACGCCTTCGAGGCACTTGTTCGAAGATGAAATCACCACGTCGACCGGGGTCGCGTTCACGTCAATCGGGATTGCGCCGAAAGAACTCATCGCATCGACGATCAGCGACCGTTCCCGCGCGGCCACCACTTCCGATATACTGGCCAGCGGATTGAGAATGCCGGACGTCGTTTCGCAATGAACCATGACGACATGGGTAATTCCGTCATCCGCCGCGAGCCGCCGGTCGACCTCCGCCGGGTCGGGTGGCGTGTCCTCTCCGGTTTCGTATATTTCGACCTGTCGGCCGAGGATTTCGCAGATCGATGCGATCCGGTGGCAATAGGCGCCGTTGGCCAGTACCAGCACATGCCCGTCGGGCGGCACGAAGGTGGCCATCGCGGCTTCGAGCCCATAGGTGCCGCTGCCCTGCAACAGCACGCAGCTATGGGTATCGGCACCGCCGGCGAGCGCGGTGATACGCTCGCGGACCCGCCGTGTCAGGGCGATAAAGGCCGGATCCCGGGAACCCCAGTCGCGCAGCATCGCCGCGCGCGTCGCATCGGAAGTCGTCAGGGGACCCGGGGTAAGAAGCAGTTGTTTTCGGTCGGTCATGCGATCCTGTTTAGAACAAATCGAGGCGCATGCAGAGCATTATCGACACCATTTGGATGTGGGACATATCCCACGATTGACTAACCCAAATTTATTGGGATAGAATTTTCGAAAGACGGACAGCAAGAGACAGTGACCATGGAACATGCAGATCTGATCGCACGGATCGAGGCTTACTGCCGCCGCGCGGAAATAGCCGAATCCACATTCGGCCGCCGCGCAGTCAATG
Organism: uncultured Rhodospirillaceae bacterium; assembly: GCA_963977005.1. Classification (GTDB taxonomy): domain Bacteria; phylum Pseudomonadota; class Alphaproteobacteria; order MPNO01; family UBA830; genus CAXBCP01. The sequence goes on along the minus strand of CAXBMQ010000039.1, from coordinate 31,506 downwards.
ACGGAAAGTTCGTCGGCCGCCTGCGCGACGGGAAGCGCGTCACCACCCGCACAATTTCGCGTATCGAAAAATACCTCGAAACAAACCTGCCGGGTGCAGAAGACACCGTGACATACGATCCGCGCATGATGCGCAGTACACCGGCGGTTCAGCCATCAACCCCGGCGCCCGAGGCGGACAGTGCCGGTCATTTCCGGTTCTACGACAACCGGCAGAAATACCTGCTTTTCGTCAATACGTGCTCGGAAAAATGGGCGGTGGCCGACCGCGTCGGACAGGAACTCACCCGCCTGCAGGTGCGACCGCCGGCGCTGCGGGTTTTCGATGCCGGCATGGGGGACGGTACCGTCCTGACCCGCGTGATGCGGCACATGCACAAGCTGTATCCCACCGTGCCGTTCTACGTGGTCGGAAAGGAAATCAGCCTCGAAGACGTACGCCTGACCATGGAAAAACTGCCGGACCGGTTCAACGAGCACCCCGCCATGGTCGTCGTGATTACCAACATGTTCTACGCCGAAGCGCCGTCGCTGATGCCCCGCGCGCCCGAAAACGCGGCGCGGCTAAACTGGCGCGAGGTCGCGCTGGAAGGCAATTCGGCACACGAATTCGAGGAACAGATAGCCGCCCTGGAGCCCGAAATCGCCGATGGCTGGCAGGTCCGCACCAGCGAGAAGACGGGCAACCCGCTTTACGTGCGACCGTCGGTGATGATCCTGTATCGCGGCGATCACAAGATGCTGCTCGACAACATCATTCCGCGCCCCGGCCTCGCGATGAACGACTACAACCTGATCATCGCATCGCAGCCCTTCCGCCTGCGCGCGTCGCTCGACCTCAAGGTCAAGCGCGTGCTGGCGCCTCTGGCCCGCGCGCTGGCGCCGGGTGGCCGCATGCTGACCATTCATTCGCACGGCAACGACCCGGGACTCGATATCATCCAGCGTGTCTGGCCGGACGAGAACCCGTTTCACCACAACCGCCAGACATTGCTGCAGGCCCTCAAGAGAGAACTCGGGCGTGACGGACGCGATCTCAATTTTACCGCCGCGGCCGACAAGCGTGCCCTGTTCCGCTACGTGATGCATACCCTGCCGACCGAAATCGGCTCGTCAATCGGCACATCAACGCTGATGGCCGCCTGGAATGCGGCAGTCTACGTTTCCCAGATCGAGGACGACCGCCTCGAAGCGGCCATGACAGACAACAAGTATCTCGAAGCGACCAGCGACGTGCTGCGGGAATATAACGGCCTGTGGTTCAACGACGAATCCTTCGTCGTCTCTAAGCGGCGCGACTGATGAGCAACCTTTCAGACGCGATTGCCGCCGGCCGTTTCGCAATCACCGCGGAAATAACACCGCCGCTATCCGCCGACCCCGCCGACCTGCTGTCAAAGGCGTCGGTGCTCAAAGGCCATGTCGACGCCGCCAATGTCACCGACGGGGCCAGCGCGCGGGCGCATATGTCCAGCGTCGTTGCTGCAGGATTATTGCTGCAGCACGGAATCGAGCCCGTCCTGCAGTTCACCTGCCGCGACCGCAACCGGATCGCCCTTCAGTCGGATATGCTGGGCGGCGCGGCACTGGGCATCGAAAACCTGCTGATCCTGCGCGGCGACGATCCGTCGGCAGGCGATCAGCCCGACGCCAAGCCCGTCTTCGATTATGAAAGCCGCGACCTGATGGAATGCGCAAAACGGATGCGCGACGACGGCACGTTACCATCGGGCCGCGAAATCAAATCTCCGCCGAAGCTGTTTATCGGCGGCGCGGACACGCCGATGGACCCGGCGGACGACCGCTGGAAGCCCGACGGTCTGCTGGCCAAGATCGACGCCGGTGCCGGCTTTTTTCAGACGCAGTTCTGCTTCGACGTCGACATGGTCCGGAAATACGCGGCCGGACTGGTCGCACATGGCATTTCGGCGCGCGCCGGCGTACTGATCGGCATCGGCCCGCTGGCCTCGGCGAAATCCGCAAGATGGATGCGCGAGAACCTTTGGGGCACCGCTATTCCCGATACGCTGATCGACCGGCTGGACGCCGCCACCGATCCGAAAGCCGAGGGCACGGCCATCTGCGCGGAACTGATCGCTGCCTATGCCGAGATAGACGGTATTGCCGGCGTCCATCTGATGGCGCCGCTGGGTGTTGACGCGGTCCCCCTCGCCATCGAACAATCGGGCATCCGTAACTAACCCAGACAAGAGGTCCCTCATGCCTGCCAAACCGTTCTTCCATGCCGATCAGGTCGGCAGTCTTCTGCGCCCGCAAAACCTGCTCGACGCACGGCAAGACTGGAAGGCCGGCAAGATAACCCGGACCGAACTGCGAACGGTCGAGGATGAGGCGATCGCCGCCTGCGTCAAGATGCAGGAAGACATCGGACTGGAAGCGATCACGGATGGCGAGTTCCGCCGCGAAAACTGGTGGATCGATTTCATCTCCGCCATTGACGGCATCGAGATCAGCGACCCGGACACCGATAACGCGTTCCAGCAGAACCCCGAACACGGCGGAAACTATGTGCCGAAAAACGTGTTGACCACTGGCAGGATCGGGGGCGGCGGAACGATATCAATCGACGATTTCGACTACCTGAACCGCTGTACGTCGAAAACCGCCAAGGTCATGATCCCGTCGCCGAGCCGTATCCATTTCCACGGCGGCCGCAAGGCGGTCTCGCAAGACGTCTATCCCTCGATGGACGATTTCTGGTCCGATATCGCGGCGCTCTACCAGGCGGAAATCGCCGCCCTTGAAGATCACGGCTGCCAGTACATCCAGATAGACGACCCGGTGCTGACGTATTTTCTCGACGATCATCTGCGGGCCAACACCGCGGCCATCGGCGAGGACCCGGACAAACTGCTCGGTCTGTACGGCGATGTGATCAACGACTGTATCGCCAAGCGCCGCGACGATACCTGTATCTCGATCCATTTGTGCCGCGGCAATGCCCAGAGCCAGTGGATCGCCGAGGGCTCTTACGACGCCATGGCCGAAGAACTGTTCCCGCGCGTCAATGTCGACGCCTGGTTCCTCGAATACGACGACGAACGTTCCGGCGGGTTCGAGCCGCTGCGCTTCATGCCCGACGGCACCAGGGTCGTCCTCGGGCTGATCACCACCAAGACCGGCAAGATGGAAGACGCAGGAGAAATCCGCGCCCGCATCGATGAAGCGGCCAAGGTCTTGCCGCTCGAAAACCTCGCGCTCAGCCCGCAATGCGGGTTCGCCTCGATAGATATCGGCAACAAGATCGCGTTCGACGAACAATCGGCCAAGCTGAAGATGATGCTGGAGATCGCCGAAGACGTGTGGGGCTGAACCGCCGCGCAGACGGCTCGGCGAATTACGGCCTGCTGTAGGCTTTCGCCAGCTTCAAATTCTCCGTTCTCTCCGGGGATCTGAAATTCTCTTTCCGGATTTTGAGCGTCTTCGCGAATTTCAGCGCAGTTTTACGCTGTCGCTCAAGAACGTCGTAAATTTCCCGAATGCCGAAACGGGCCTCGGTCTGATAGAACATGGCAACCGGCAGAGCCGTCTCAAGATAATTTTTCCTGTTCACGTCACATGTCGACCATTTTTTGTATTCGTAGAATTCCTCGCCCTTGATCATAGCTGCGAGGAAAGCTTTGTGTGGCAGGGGACCGCGCACCCTGGAAATCTGGGAAGAAGAGGGGAAAGGCTTATCTGTCATGGTATTCCGCAGATAGTAGCGCGCCGCGCCGTAGCGGTTTGTTTCGCCACCTGCCGGGTCATAGGGATCCCAATCGGCCCTGTCCCTGAAGGCAGGCTTCCGCATTGGTACCCTGCAGAAGTCATCGATATTTCTTTTGATGTAATCCGTCGTCATCTTCGCACGGTCATTGAACGACAGCGCATGAACGAACTTCATCTCCGCCGCAGCCTGTGAGGCATATACCGCAGCATGTCCTTTAACAGCCTGCTTCCGGTCCCTGATAAGCCTGTTGAGTGTCTTCTTGTTCTTTCCTTTTGCCTTCGTCACCCTTTTTTCAAATGCCTGCAGATCGGATTTCGCGCGAACCAGCTGAAGGGCTGTCATCGACAGCTTCAGATGAGAGGCTTCGCCATACGCTCTCAGAAGCCCGTGAGATTCTCCGGTATATTTCCCCTCGAATTCGGCAAGGACCGTGTTCAGCGGTGTCCAAAGACCGTCAATAAGCTCCCGAACCTTGCGGTCGTTCGTGCTCTCTTCGGCCGTTGCGCTTTTTTTGTCGGCACGGGCATATTTCAGAAGATCGGCGACGGTCTTTTTCACGCCGCCGAGATTGCCCAGCAGGCGCGACATGGTCTGTTTCTTGTTCTGGTCGGCAACGACCTCTTCGACGATATCGCGGATACGGTCGTAATCGATCGCATCCGATCCGCCGCTGATGCCAAAGCCCTGCATGATCTGTTCGGCGATGATCGGCGTGACGATTTCGGACGTCAGCGCCACCGCTACCTCACCCGCCACGGCAGCTTTGCCGGCCACCGCCGGGCCCGCGGGCGCCAGCAATATCAGTGCGGGCAGAATTACCGACAGTGTTTTTCCGGTCTTCATGATCTCCGCCCCATTCCGTTTTTGCTCTTCTTGACGCCGCCATAAAGCGCAGACCGGATCAATCAATGCAAACTGAACCGGTCACGATGAACACAGGCTGAACGATTTTTCGCACGGACAAAGCCTCGCTGACCCCGCACCCGACAATGTCTGGTCAGATGGTGTCGTTGCGTGTCGTCAATCTGCAGGACAACGTACCCGATCGGCAGGCGACGCGTTCAGCATCGTCCGGTCAGGGCGACGACCACTGATACAGGCGGTCGTTTCTGAAAAACGCCTCTGGCCTGATCGGGCCCATCAGGAAAGCATCCCTGTCCGGTGCTTCGCAGCGGTTGGGCCACGCACAGGCAAAAAACCACTGATCTACCGTGCCCGACCGCCATTTCTGCATCTCGACCGGTCTGCCCCAGACGGCGACGACTTCCTGTTTCGTCATACCGGTGCGCAGCTCGAAACGGCGCATGGCGGTGGCGGTGTTCCGGTCAGTGGCAGGATTCGCCGCAAGATAGGCATCCACCCGGTCGCGGGCGACCTGGCGGTCCGAGACCAGCGCCTGGCCGGAACAGGCGGCCACCAGGAGACAACAGACCATGGCAAGACCTGCCTGTCGTCGCGGAAACATCCGGCTGATTCGGACATTCAGTCCGGCAGTTCCATTTCTCGAAAAATGCATCGCCGGTCTCCCGGATGTAGCGAGGAAGCGCACCCTTCCTGATGGTCACATGCGAATTCCGTAAGGCGATTTCAATACCGGCGGCACAGAAGCACCGAGGCGCAAACCCATATGCGCTAAGGCGACCACCACCGGACGAGCCGTCCATTTTCGAAATATGCCTCCGTATACTGCGGTTCGACGATACCGCCGCGCGTATCCCCCGGGTAGCAATGTGCCGGCCAGCGGCACGGGAACTGCCAATGGGTTATTTTCCCGTTGCGCCATTTGCGAACCTCGTGCGGCGCGCCCCAGACCGCCTGAACCTGCGGCAGCGTCATCCCCTCGCGTACCCGGAATTGCCGGATCGCATCGGCAGTCGCCCTGTCGGTATCGGGGTGCGCCGCGAGATAGGCAGCCACGCGTTCGCGCGCCACCTGGCGTTCGGTTTTCAGCTCCAGCCCAGCGCAGGCGCTGAGCAGCGCGACAATCAGGCTGACAGCCAAAGGCCGTGAAACCGCCTGCAAACAAACCCTTCCTGCCATTTTCCGCGCTAGCCTTTCACTGTTGCGATTACAGCCCCACAGCGTCGTTCAGCCAAGGGCTTCGAGACCAAACCCGTATTGAAGTTGCGTGTTTCCGGCGTCCAGCACCACTTCGAACCGCTCCACCGGCAGGCTCTCGCCCAGCGGCACAGGGTGGCCGACGAACACCGCCGTTCCCGGTTTCAGACCCGCCGCATTCCCGAGGGCGCCCATGGCCCCGGCAGGAGATGTCAGCGCCGACAGTCTTTCCGACACGAACGCAGTCCGTTTCCCTGCATGAACGGTCCAGGACTGCAACTCGATATCTCCATAGCGGTTGCCGATATCGTCGTAGCGCCAGGCGGCGCGTGCAACGGCCAGGATATCCTCCAGAATCGCCCCGACGGAAACCAGAAGGCCGTAACTTGCGGCCACCAGCACGATCGCCGGCGCCCCCATCGGCGCCCCTGCCGACTGCTGCAGGACCGTGGCAGACGTCACCCGGGACACCGGCGCCGGTATGAGCGTGCCATCGGCCCCGGAGGCGAAGACACGCTCTATCAGAATATCGGGCGTGATGACCGTTCCGTCGGACTGCCGCACGTGAGGCTGGTAGACAAAGCTGCTGGACATGGGCAGAGCGTAGCCCATTATCCACGGATTCGAAAAGCGGAACCCATAGATGAAAATACTCCTTCTGCCGGGCGACGGCATCGGGCCGGAAATCATGACGGCCACCGAAAAGGTATTGACCGCGCTGGATATGAAATTCGGTCTGGATGTGGCCCTGGAAACCCGCGACGTCGGCGAAGCGGCGCTGGCAAAGCACGGCTCCACCGTGCCGGACGGTCTGATCGACCATGCACGCACCGTCGATGCCGTGATCCTCGGCCCGGTGGACACCGCCGCATATCCGCCGGCTGATCAGGGCGGTATCAACCCGTCGGCGACGTTCCGGCGCGAGCTCGATCTATATGCCAATATCCGCCCGAGCCGGACCCGGCCCGGAGTCCCCGCGCTGGCCGAAATGGACCTGGTGGTCGTGCGCGAAAACACCGAGGGGTTTTATGCCGACCGGACCATGTTCGCCGGCGGCGGCGAGTTCATGCCGACCCCCGACCTCGCACTCGCCGTTCGCAAGATCACACGGCACGGATCGGAACGGGTCGTCCGCGCCGCCTGCGAAATTGCCATGACCCGCAAGAAGCGCCTGACCATCGTCAACAAGAGCAACGTACTGAAGCTGTCCGATGGCCTGTTTCTCGAGGCTGCCGCGGCCGTCTGCGCCGATTATCCTGAAATCGAGGTCGAGGAAATTCTCGTCGACGCCATGGCGTCGCTGCTGGTGCGCAACGCCGGCGATTATGACGTGCTGGTATCGACCAACATGTTCGGCGACATCCTGTCGAACGAAGCAGCCGAGCTGTCGGGAGGGCTCGGCCTCGCCCCGTCGATCAATGCGGGGGACGATATGGCCATCGCGCAGGCGTCTCACGGTGCGGCACCCGATATCGCGGGCCGGGACAGCGCCAACCCCGCGGCGCTGATCAGCAGCACGGCGATGCTGCTGGACTGGATCGGACGCCGGACAGGCAACAACGTGCTTGTCGAAGCGGCCGCAGCGACCGAACGTGCCGTCGACGACCTGCTTGCCGACAGCGCCACGCACACACCCGATCTTGGCGGACCGCTCGGCACGGGCGCCTATGGCGACGCCATCGCATCCCGTATAGGAGCGATCTGATGCGTCTTGTCACATTCACGCGGTCGGAGGGCGGCGAAGACCGGATCGGCGCATATATCGAAGACGATGCACGCATTATCGATCTTGCCCATGCGTACGAAACAGTGAACGGCGAGCAGACGAAGATGTTCGCCTCGATGCTGTCATTGATCGATTCCGGCGGCGCGGGGCTGACGGCGGCACAGACACTGGTTGATGTCGCCCCGGTCGAAGCGGTGCTGAATGCCGGCTCCGTCCGTTTGCGCTCTCCCCTGCCGCGCCCCCGCCAGATGCGGGACTTCATGGCGTTCGAAGGCCATGCCCGCGGCGCACGCGAGGTTCATTTCATGAAATCGGCGGCGAAGAAAAAGGACCCCGCCGCCGCAATGGCGGAATACCGCAAGCGCGGCCAGCTCGACCCGCCACCGGTCTGGTTCGACCAGCCGGTCTATTTCAAATGCAACCGGTTGAATGTCATCGGGTCCGGCGAGGATATTGTCTACCCGTCCTTCACGCACGAGCTGGATTACGAACTGGAACTCGCCTTCGTCACCGGCCGCAAGGGCAAGAACATTTCGCAGGAAATCGCCCGCGATTTCATCTTTGGCTATACGATCTTCAACGATGTCAGCGCGCGCGATGCCCAGATCGAGGAAATGCGCGGCCAGCTGGGACCTGCCAAGGGCAAGGATTTCGATACCGGCAACATCCTCGGTCCCTGCATCGTCACCGCCGACGAAATCGGCGATCCCTACGATCTCGACATGCGGGCGCGGCTCAACGGCGAGCTGCTGTCACACGGCAATTCAGGCGACATCTTCCACAGCTTCGAGCGGATGATCGAACATGTCAGCCGCGACGAGACGATCTGGCCGGGCGAAGTCTTCGGCTCCGGCACCATCGGCGGCGGATCCGGTCACGAACACTACCGTCTGCTGGAAATCGGCGACGAGATTGAGCTGGAAATCGAGAAGATCGGCGTGTTGCGGAACAGGGTGGTGGCGGGCGAGTAGCCCGCCCCGACCGTCTTCCCGCCTGGCCGGGTTAACCCAGCTCTTCCCTGATCCGGACCAGCTCTTCCATCTGACGGGCGTCGTCGCTGCCGGTGAAGCGCACGCTGACATGCGATGCACCGCCCGCAACGAATTCGCCGAGCCAGTCGACCGCCCCTGCCCGGTTGCCGGCAAAGCAGTATTGCTGGGTGCGGATTTCGTCCGCCGGGCGCAGGTAGTATCCTTCGAGATAGGAATCGAGCTCGGCATCCGCCTTTGCCTGATCGTCATGCACGGCAAGCGTCACATAGGCCGCCCCGGTGATCTGCGACGTACCGCGTCCCGCTTCCTTTGCAAATTTCTGCACGCCCTTCCAGCCTTCGGTCCAGTCCCTGCCGGTGCCGGCGCCGGACGGAAACCAGCCGTCGAAATAGCGACCCGAGCGTTTGAGCGCGGCCTCGACACCGCCGCCGGACCAGATTTGCGGCCCGCCGGGCGTATACGGCTTCGGCGCCAACTCGCCCTGTTTGATGGTCCACAATCCGTCCCAGTCGACCGGCTCGCCCGACCAAAGCGCGCGGCACAGGCGCATCTGTTCGAGCATCCGCCCGATACGCTTTTCGAACGGCACCCCGGCGGCTTCGAATTCTGCGCGGATCGCGGGCACGTCGCGCGCGGTGCCGATGCCGAGGATCACGCGGCCCTCGCTTATCTGGTCGAGCGTCGCGACCTGATGGGCCAGCAATACCGGGTTGCGCAGCATCGGCAGCAGCACCGCCGTGCCGATTTTCACCTTTTCGGTGCGCGCCGCGATGGCCGCGATCAGGGTCAGCGGGTCGTGGCGCGGCTTGGCAAGCAGTGAATCGCCGATCCAGACGCTGTCGATGCCGAGTTGATCGGCGAGATCGCCCAGGGCGATGATATCGCCGGTTTCGTGTTTGCCGACCATGATGCGTTCGCGGGTCGGCAGAAGGTATCCAAGTTCGAGAGTCATTTTCTTATCCCTAATCGGGCGGCGCGGGCCGGCGCCGCGACTTAATCTAACGCGTCATCACCGTGAAACGCGCATCGCCGTCGGCAATGATCTGCGCCGGCAGGTTTTCTTCCCATTCGAGATAGGCGCGCGCGGCATCGTCGCTGCCCATGTGGCGGCGCGACACCCAGAACAGGTAGTCGATGCAGTCCTCGTCCGGCGGCGTATCGGGCGATTCCTCGAGCGGCAGGCCGGCGGCCTTCCAGCCTTCCCGACCGCCCTGCAATACGGCTATGGGGGTATCGATGACCTCCGCCAGATCGATCGCGGCAAGCCGCGCGCGGGTTTCATGCTCCGAACAGAACACAACCTGCATACCTGCCGGCACCTGCAGCCGGTCGATACGCGAGCGCGGGCACCAGACAGCACCCGGCACGTGTTCGTCGCGATAGTCCATGGAATGATCGACATCGACGACAAGTGCCGCCCCTGCCCCGATGGCTTTTGACAGATCGGCCGGCGCTATTACCGGCACATCCACCGCGCCCGCCGCCGGGCGTGGCGGCAGTCCCTTTTCGACCGTGTCGTCTGCGGTCAGGCCGCCGTCCAGAATATATACATCCCAGCCCATCTGCTTCAGCCAGTGGGCGGTGATCGCAGCCCGGGCGCAGGGCGCGCTATCGGCAAGAACCACACGCGCGCCCCAGACACCGCACCATTCGTCGGTCGCCTGCACGAGCTGGCCGCCCGGCGCATGAACCGCGCCCGGCATGTGCCCTTCAAGGAATTCCTCAACCGCGCGGACGTCCAGCAGAAACAGCGTGCGGTCGTCGCTTGCCTGCCACGCGGCGAGCGTTTCGCGATCGACGGTCGGCAGATCGAATGTTTTCATCACGTCCGCGGCATATTCCGCCGCCTTCGCCGCACCTTCATCGGACATCTCGTCGGGATAGCGCAGCGTGGAGCCGTTTTCGAGATCGAACCCCGCCAGGGTCCAGCCCATGGTTCCGGCCTTGAGCGCGACGACCTTGTTGGGCAGCCCCGCATTGATCAGCGCCTGGGCGCCGATGATCGAGCGCGTGCGTCCCGCGCAGTTGACGACCACCGTGGTTTCGGGGTCCGGCGCCAGATCGTGGATTCGGTAGATCATCTCGGCATTGGGCACACTGATACCGCCGGGGATCGACATGCGGTTGTGTTCCGCAGGCGTCCGTCCGTCGACAATCACCATGTTTTCGCCCCGGGCCATCATGGCGTTCAGTTCCTCCGCCGGAATACGCGGCGTATTTGCATCGTGTTCGACAACCTCGCCGAACGCTTTTGATGGCACGTTGACGCCCTGAAAGACCTCGAAGCCTGCCGCCGCCCAGGCAGAGTTGCCCCCTTCGAGAATGGAAATCCGCGTATAGCCCATACCGGCCAGACGACGCGCGGCCTTTTGTGCCGTGCCGTCGGCCTCGTCGATCAGGACCATCGGCACGGATGTGCGCGGCACCAGCGACAGAACGCGGGTCTCAAGGATGCTGTAGGGGCAGGGAATGGCATGCAGCATATGATCGGCGCCGAACTGGCCGGCTTCGCGGACGTCGAGCAGGGCAAGTTCTGCGTCCGATATGCGGGCGTCCCGGATCATCGCTTTAAGTGTGGGGGCATCGATAAAAGCAGTCATCGCAATCCTTCCGGAGAATGGGCGCTATAGGTGCCATTTGACCCACTGGAAGGCAAGGTTTGCGGTCGCAATCGTACGATAGTTTCGCTCAACCGGTTTCGGCCGCAAATACGCCGACCGTCACATGACCAGGGCGCTCACAAGCACGAAATAGAGAGACAAACTCGTAACATCCTGGAGAATCGTACAGACGGGTCCGCTGCCGAGCGCGGGATCGGACCCGAAATGGCGGAACCCCAGCGGCAGGACAAACCCGACGATGGCTGCCATGGCGCCGCCCCCGAGAACCGCCAGACCGACCGCCAGTGCGAGCATCGCGTTCCCGTAGATACCGATCACGCACAGAAAGGCGATTGCCCCGAGCGACAGGCCGATCGCCAGGCCGATAATCAGTTCGTCGCGCAGAAGACGGCCAATGGAAACATCGTCGGTAGACAGCCCCCTGACAGCGACGGATACCGCCTGTGTTCCGATCGCGCCCGCGATGTAGACAAGGGCCGGGACGAAAAAAGCCGCTTCGACGTTTTTCTGCAGCGTGCTCTCAAAGCTGGTCATGACAAAGGTGATGATCGCAGACGCGAACAGTCCGAAGACGAGCCAGGGAAGCCGGCGCGCGATCCTGTCCCCGATCGGGGCATCCAGCGCGACGTCCGGGCCCTCCGAATGCGCCACGATGCCGGCAAGCCGCTGCAGGTCTTCCATGTGTTCGCTGCGGAGAATACCGAATACCGCCTCGGGCGGGACGGCGCCGATCAGCCGGTTTTCTTCGTCGACGACCGGCACCGATATCATATCCAGCTTGATTGCAAGCAACGCGATCGCTTCCTGATTGTCACCGGCGCGCACCGCTTCGTGCTCGGGCTGCATGATCTCGCCGATCCGGCGGTCGCCGCCGGCAAACAGGTCGTTGATACGGACGATTCCCTCAAGCCTTCCATCGCGGTCGACAACGAATACCGTATCGGCGCTGTCGAATGCCTCGCCGCGAAGCGAGGCGGCGACCTCACCTGCTGGCGCATCGCCCCGAACGCGCGGGATACGGGTGACCATGTGCGTTGCGGCGGTACCGTACAAATCGATCGTATGTGCAGGATCTGCTGTCATTCTTTATCCACGCTTTCTATGCCAAGCACCGCGATCGAACGGCGATCACGCCCCCGGTGCCACCTGAACGGCCCGGCGGCCCGGCCCCGGTCGGGATTGCCGACAATTTACGCTCCCGTGCAGATTCGGCACACGGCTATTGCGGTCGACCCGGGCTCTGAAACGCGCGTACCGGCACCTGACGACGAAACGGCCAGGATAGTCAGGCCGAACGCGTTCCCGTATGCTTGGCCGATGATACCGATTACCCGTATTGGCAAGTCCCGTCTGTCGAACTGATCGAGACAGCGGCGGTGGACCGTTAGCGCATTCTCCGGTTTTGCGAAAACACGCAATTCAACCCCATGCACCCGAAGAGGCCCGCATCGCGCCACCTCGGAAACCCCGGCTGTCATCCGGCAGCTTGGACCGTCTGCCCGGGCTGGCGCAAGCCGCGCAACAGATGCGCTACAGGCGGGGACGGCGGAATCGGTTCGGTGCATGAAAGACGCTCGCTGGTTACGGACTTTGCGGACACGCCTGTCGGCACGCGCCCGGCGTTTCAGCCGGGCCGTGTTCAAAACGGCCTGTTCCGTGCAATCGGATTCAGCCTAATGCAAAAAAGAACAAAACGCAAACATTGAGGATGGTTTTTATGGATTTCGCATGGTATTGGATTCGCCAGCGCGCTAGCCGCAGAGGCTAAAGCACCGAGATATCCGAGTTTCGGACGGACCCGGAAAAGGTCGCGAGAACAGTAAAATGCACTATGATACCGAAAAGGAGCTAGGCGTTCTGCTATGACCGACAAAGCAAAAAACCGAAGTTTTCATCAAGCTAAAAATTCTAAGCAAGACGAGTTTTACACAGAGCTTTCGGACATAGAGAAAGAGCTGAATCACTATAAACAGCATTTCAGAGGCAAGGTCGTATACTGCAACTGTGACGATCCACGTGTGAGCAACTTTTTCCACTATTTTTCATACAACTTCGAAAAATTAGGGCTAAAGAAGCTCATCACAACCTGCTTTAAGAACCAAGACATGAGTCAGTTCAGCCGTAATAATTCTGAACAGGCCATTTACCTGGAATATAACGGAGACAAAAACGGCAACAATGTGCCGGACCTTGATGAAATCGGAATCAAGTACTTGAAAGGAGATGGCGATTTCCGAAGTGAGGAAAGCATTGAATTGCTGAAACTAGCCGACATCGTGGTCACAAACCCGCCTTTTTCTCTGTTCCGAGAGTATGTTGCTCAACTTATAGAGCACGACAAGAAGTTTGTAATTGTCGGGAATCAAAATGCGATCACCTACAAGGAGATTTCCGACCTAATCGCAAAAAGTAAAATATGGCTAGGCAACAAGAGCGGTGACATGGCCTTTAGGGTTCCAGACTACTATGAACCAAGGGAAACTCGATATTGGGAGGATCCCGATGGTCAGAAATGGCGAAGTATGGGCAATGCCTGTTGGTTTACCAATCTGGATATCTCTAAGCGCCACGAAGAGCTCATACTATACAAGCGCTACAGTCCCGAAGAATATCCGACCTACGCAAACTATCACGCGATTGAAGTCGGCAAGACCAAGGATATTCCTATGGATTATGAGGGTCACATGGGTGTGCCTGTAACTTTTCTGGACAAACACAACCTAGATCAATTTGAAATTATAGGTTCAAGTAGGACGTTAGGAAAGCCAATGTCTGAAATCGCTGAAAAAGGCACCTATTCGCAGGGGGGTCCGCGTTTTTATCTTAAGAACAACGACGGTACATACCGAAGACTGTATGATCGACTTGTTATAAGAAATAAGAATGTAAAGAGTTTGAGTTTATGAAAATTGAACTCAAGGAAATTACCGTTCGCGAGCTAACCGCCGGTTATGAAGACAATGATGAAGCCGGCGTTGTGGGATACGGCGGCAAACTGGACATTCGGCCACCCTATCAGAGGGAGTTCATCTACAAAGACAAGCAACGCGATGCTGTCATAAACACCGTTTCGAAGGATTTTCCGCTGAACGTCATGTACTGGGCTGTACGTGAAGACGGCGACTTGGAGATCATTGACGGACAACAACGCACCATATCCCTTTGCCAGTATGTAGAGGGCGACTTTGCTTTCGACGGCCGGTATTTCCACAATTTGCAGAACGACGAGCAAGAGCAAATCCTGAGCTACAAACTGATGGTATACCTTTGCAGCGGCACGGATAGCGAGAAGCTGGAGTGGTTCAAAACAATCAACATCGCGGGCGAAAAACTGACCGACCAGGAATTGAGAAACGCAGTATACGCGGGTTCCTGGGTGACCGATGCGAAACGGTATTTCAGTAAAAACAATTGTCCAGCCTACGGGCTGGGCGGGGACTATCTGAACGGTTCCGCGATCCGCCAGGACTATCTGGAAACGACTATTAAGTGGATCAGCGAAGACCGCATCGAAGTCTACATGGCGCAACATCAGCACAAGCCGAATGCCAACAACTTATGGTTATTCTTCCAATCCGTAGTTTCATGGGTGCAGGCTACATTCCCAATATACCGAAAAGAAATGAAGGGTATCGACTGGGGCAACCTCTACAATTCGTTCAAGCAGCACGAACTTGATTCTAAGAAGCTCGAATCTGAGATTTCACAGCTCATGGAAGATGAGGACGTGACTAATAAGAAAGGAATTTATTCATACGTTCTCGATGAAAAAGAGAGGCATCTGAATATTCGGGCCTTCAGCAAAAACCAGAAGCGAGAAGCCTACGAGCGCCAGAAAGGCGTTTGTCCGGTTTGTAACGAACATTTCGAAATTAACGAAATGGAGGGCGATCATATAACGCCCTGGCATGAAGGCGGCAAAACGGCTGCCGAAAACTGCCAAATGCTCTGCAAGGACGACAATAGAAGAAAGTCGGGGAAATAGGCGCCTAGCGGTCGATTTCTGATCGCCAATTACATTCAATCGACCATCCCGCAGAGTTCTCACACCCTAATTCCGCCCGTACGGAACGGCGCTGCCCTTTCCCCCTACCCTCCCCTAGAATCCTCTGAAACGGTATTGACCAGCGGCGTTCCTAGGCCAGCCAGCGGTCGAGGTTGGCAGCGACGAAAGCATCGTCGTTCATCTCCGGATACCCGGCCTGCACACGGTCCAGCTCTTCCGCCTGACCGGGACTCAGATTTTCTGCCGGATTCAGGCACCATGTGCCCTCAAGAAGTCCCTGACGGCGCAGAATTTCATGGCATCCCGGAATGCATCCGGCAAAATCGTTCTCAACATCGAACACCGCCCGGTTGCAGTCGGTGATCTTCGAATTGAGCGCCAGAAGGTCGGCGTCGATAACGCCGGTGTCGATCGCCGTATGGATGCGCGCGAGCTGTTCGACCGCGCGTTTCGTCCACACCGACCAGTGCCCCAGCAATCCGCCGCGGATACGCACACGCACTTCCCGGCCATCGCGCAGCGACGTAAAGGGCTCCAGAAGGTCCAGCACGATATGGTCGTCATTGCCCGTGTAGATCGCAACCCGTTCTTCCGCGCCCGCCTCGACCACGCCGCGGATCACGTCGAGCGTGCGGTAGCGGTTGAACGGCGCGGTCTTGACCGCGATGACGTTGTCGATTTGAGCGAAACGGCGCCAGAAATCGACCGACAGGTGAATCCCGCCGACCGCGGGCTGGAGGTAGAATCCGACCACCGGCATTTCGGCGGCGACCGCCTCGCAATGCGCGATCAACTCTTCGTCGCTGCTCCCCTTCATCGCGGCAAGGCTGAGAAGTCCCGCATGGTAGCCCATCGACACGGCCGTCCGGGCCTCCTGAACCGCCTGCGCGGTGCCGCCGGCGAGGCCCGCGACCATGATCAACGGCCGGGCACCGCCGATGGGTGTCCAGTCGTTCGCCGTTTCCATCGCGGATTCGAGCACCGGTTCGTAAAGACCCACATCGCGGATTTCGAACTGGGTGGCATGTACGCCGACAGCGAGACCGCCCGAACCGGCATCGATGTAGTAGCGCGAGAGCGCGCGCTGCCGGAGCGGGTCGAATTGCCGTGACGCGTTGAGTGCCAGCGGGTGTGCCGGTATCGCGGTGCCCGCGAACAGCAGATCGGTGACCGCTGCCGGGATATCTGCGCGATGAAGTGCCATGGCCGGAATTCCTGTTCGCCTGGTTCGGCAGGTTGTGTTGACGGGACTCCTGCCCGCCCCCTACAGTCGCCGCGAGAAAATCAGATGCAACAAGCCGGGTCAACCGAACAGCATGTCAGACGCTCCTTCCGAGGGATTACCCGCCGATCTATTTCCCGCCGATCAATTTCCCGCCGATCAATTTCCAAGTGGCTTCGACGATGTCGAGGCACTCGAAGACTACATGACAACGCCGGATGACGCGCTCGTCGCCGATCTTGCGGCCCTCGACGGCGATATTATCGTCCTCGGCGTCGGCGGCAAGATGGGCCCGACCCTCGCCCGCATGGCGAAGCGCGCCGCCCCCGACAAGAACGTGATCGGCGTCGCCCGGTTTTCGGAACCCGGTCTCGAGGAAAAACTCGCCGCCTGGGATATCGAACCGATCAAGTGCGACCTGCTGAACGCCGACGATGTCGCGGCGCTGCCAAAATGCAGGAACGTGGTTTTCATGGCCGGCCGCAAGTTCGGCAGCAGCGGCAGCCCGGATCTGACCTGGGCGATGAACGTGCATGTGCCGGCAATTGCCGCGGAAGCCTATCGCGACAGCCGGATCGTCGCCTTCTCGACCGGTAACGTCTATCCGATGGTCAATGTCGACGGGCCATACGTGACCGAACAGACCGTTCCCGGTGCGATTGGCGAGTACGCGCAATCCTGTCTCGGCCGCGAACGCATGTTCGAGTATTTCTCGTCCAAATACGGCACGCCCGGACGCGCGATCCGGCTGAATTACGCCATCGACATGCGCTACGGCGTCCTGTGGGATATCGGATCCAAGGTATTTGCGGGCGAGACCATCGATCTGACTGCCGGCCACGCCAACGTCATCTGGCAGGGCGAAGCCAACAGCCGCATTCTGCGCTGTCTCGGCCACTGCACGACCCCCACCAGCCCGATCAACATTACCGGCCCGGTGGTCGCGGTGCGCGATGTTGCCACGGCGTTCGGCAAGCTGATGGGCAAATCGCCCGTGTTTAGCGGGACGGAGGATACGAAAGGCTGGCTCGTCGATGCATCCTATTCGGATACGCTGCTGGGCCCGTTACAGGTCCCGGTCGATGTCATGATCGGCTGGCTCGCCGACTGGATTTCGAACGGCCGGGAAAATCTCAACAAGCCCACGGCATTCGACAGCCGTGACGGATCGTTCTGACATGGCCCCTCCCGACACGACCCCGCCCGACGTCGCGAGCCTGTTTCGGGCCGACCTGTCGGTGGCCGACGCGGAACGGGGTTATCTTCTGTCGACCGAAATCGGGTGGAACCAGACACAAGCCGACTGGTCCTACATGCTGGAAAATGGCCCGGGAATCGGGCTCACCGACAGGCAGGGCAAACTCGTCGCATCGGCCATTGCCCTGCCTTATGGACAGTTCGGCTGGGTCTGCATGGTGCTCGTCGCACCCGACTGGCGGCGCCTGGGGCTGGCAACCGACCTGATGAACGCGGTAATCGAAATATTGCAGGCCGATGGCATCGTGCCCGGTCTCGACGCCACCCCGGCGGGACGCGAGGTTTATCGCAGGATCGGATTCGTCGACGTGTACGGTCTGGAACGAATGGTCGCGGAGCGGGCAACGCTTACCGCCCTGCCGCCTGCCGGAACCGATATCCGCCCGCTGACCGAAGCCGACATGGATGCCGTTGCTGCCTTCGACGCACCCGTCTTTGCGGGCGACCGGGCCGCCCTTCTCCATCACCTGCGGCGGCGGGAACCTTCCCGTGCAATGGGGGCGTGGAAGGACAACACGCTGACAGGTTTCGCGCTCGCTCGCGACGGCCGGATATGGACACAGATCGGTCCCGTTATCGCGGGCGAAGAAGCCACGGCAAAAGCGCTTGTCGCCGCAGCCGCGAATGCCGGGTCCGGGCCGGACGCGCTGCTCATCGATGCGATGGATTATCACGGCGGTTATCTGGACTGGCTGAAAGCAGGCGGTTTCGAATTTCAGCGGCCCTACATCCGCATGCTGCACGGTTCGGACCGGCCGCTTGATAAGAAGGAACGGGTATTCTCTCCCGCCGGGCCGGAACTCGGATAAGCGCTCTTCCGGTCCCGCACGGAACCCGCCACAAAAAAGGAGGGAACCGGTTTCCCGATTCCCTCCCGATGGCGGACGCGCCGTTGGATCGAAGCCTTACTACTACTCTCGACTACTCATGGCTCCGCGGCGACGGTGACCCAACAGCACCACCATCTCTTCGACGGGACCAACCCAAGCAGATCTCTGTGAGAGACCAAGCCCCCGAATTGCTACCCGGTAAACGCATTCCTACTACTCGAACTCGCTACACGAATGCGTCACGCATACTTACTCTTACGCTTCCTACTCTGGTCCGCGGCGCGCCCGACGTACTCGATACACATCGACGGTCGCACCTAATCCTCTGCCGCGGATCCCATGCCGGCCCTGACTTAGAACCGGTCGTTCAAATCACCTGCCCCGGAATTCATTTCTCTTCTGAAATCTCGCTCGCATACGTGCCTGCCTTCTTCGACGGCACATTGTCGAAAGACGCCAGTGTCCCGTTCACGCCATACCCGTATGGATTCGACGCGTTGACGGACTTCACGGTCGACAGCGTGTGCAACGCCAGAACCACCAGAAGGGCGCCAACCCCGACGCAAATGGCGGTCACGATATTCTCGGCTGTTGCCAAATTGGTCTCTTGTTTCATTGTGAAACTTCCTTCTTACGGACCGCGCTATATGCCAACTCGTCGCGATCACAACGCAGTAAATGCAAGAAGCGTGCCAGCTTTGCAAAACAGGTTAATTTTTTTGAAAAACGCATGTTTTCCAAATGGTTGTGTCAATTTTGGGACAAAATTCCGACCCGGTAATATCGCGTTTCGCGACCGGGTTTGTCGCGAAATGGATCGAATTACATTTCGATTCCGATAAACCGATTACAAAATGAAAATCGCCCCGGCCCATCCTGCACCGCATCCGGATGCCAACGCCGCGGGCGTACGATCAGCGTTCGCGGAACGCCTCGGAACGGAGTTTCAGGATCGGACGCAGTAGATAGTCGATCACCGTGCGCCGGCCGGTCTTGATATCGACGGTCGCTTCCATGCCCGGCGAAATCGGCAGGAGGCCCTGTTCCGGTCCGAGCCAGGTCTTTTCGGTTTCGACGACAACGCGGAAGAACGGGCGACCGGTCGACGCGGCGCTGTCGGTGTCGGGCGCAATACGCACAACGCGGCCTTCTAGCCCGCCATAGCGGACAAAGTCATACGTGCTCAGCTTGACGATGGCGCTTTGACCGGGACGTACGTAGCCGCGGTCGGCGGGATCGAGGCGCGCTTCGATGACCAGCCGGTCGCGTTCCGGCACGATTTCCATGATGGGCTCGCCCGGCCTTACCACGCCGCCGATCGTGTTGTAGCGCAGGTTCTTGATCGTACCGTCGATCGGACTGCGAATCTCCGTACGGCCCTTCTGCGCCGTGGCTTCGGTCATCAGTTCGTCGGCGCGACGGAGATCCACTTCGACCGTGCCCAGTTCGGCGCGGACGTCGGTGGCGAATTTCTCTCCCAGTTCGCGCTGCCGGGCCCGGGCCTCGGCAAGCGCCGCGTTCGCCTTGGAGATTTTTTCGGTAACCGCACGTCGTTCGCCCTCGATCCGCCCGACATCGCGCTGCGCATCCAGGTGGTCAAGCCGCGACGTCAGCCCGTCCTTCAGCAGGTCGGACGAGATTCGCAGTTTCTCACGGTTGATGCGGAGTTCCGCCAGAAGCGCCGCGTCGTTCGCCCGCAATTCGCGGATTTCGGACTGGCGCTGCGATACCTGTTCTGCCAGCACCGACGTCGCGGTCGCCAGCTCTCTCTTGCGGCCGTCGAAAGCAGCGCGTTCGGACGCGGCAAGCTGCGGCTGCCGCGCGGCCGCATCGGCCGGGAAGACGATCCCTTCGCCACTGGCCTCGGCGGCAAGGCGCGCACGGCGCAATGCAAGACCGTCGCGGCGCACCTGTAATTCGGCCCGGTTGACCAGTCCCGTGCCAAGCGTCAGACGCAACAGCGTATCGCCGGCCTTTACCTTCGCGCCGTCCCGGACCGCAAGCTCCCGCACGATCCCGCCTTCGAGATGCTGGATAACCTTGGTCTGCCCCTGCGGCACGACCTCGCCCGCGGCGACGGCGACCTCGTCCAGCCGTGTGAACGACGCCCAGACCACCACCGCCCCGAGAGAGACGATGATCAACAGCGACACCAGCCCCCAGCCGCGCTGCGGGCGTCGCGCAAGCACCTCGTCGAGCGCGCCGGTCATGATCTGGCCGCCGCTGCAGCCGCTGCTGCAGGAAACATCTCGGTCAGGATCTTGTCAGCCGGACCGCCGGTACGGATCTTGCCGCGCTCGAGTACCAGGATACTGTGACAGGCGCTGAGCAGGCGCAGGCTGTGTGTCGCCATGACGATCGTATGGTCGCCCGATAATGTGCGCAGGGTTTCGGCAAGGGCGGCCTCGCTGTCACGGTCTAGATTGCTCGACGGCTCGTCCATCAGCAGCACCGGCGGCTGGCGCAACAGCGCGCGGGCAATCCCTATTTTTTGACGGATACCGCCGGGAAGGGCCGCACCGCCATCGCCGACATCCGCGCCGTACCCGTCCGCCAGCGCCGCCACGAACTCGTGCACGCCCGCCAGCTTCGCCGCCCGGATGACGTCTTCATCCGGCGCATCGGGCATCGCAGCGGCGATATTGTCGCGTATGGTGCCGGAAAACAGCCGGATTTCCTGCGGCACGTAACCGATCCAGCGGGTCAGGTCACGGCGGCTGAACTGCGCGATATCGGCATCATCGACCAGTACCCGCCCGTCATCCGGCGCGTAAAGCCCCATCGCGAGCTTCAGCAGGGTCGTCTTGCCGCTGCCATTGGTTCCCATGATCGCGTAAAGCCCGCGGGCTTCGAGTGTAAGACGGATTTCGTCGATCACCGGGTCGTTTTCCGGCGCGTAGCGGAAGGTTACACCGTCGAAAACCAGTTTTCCTGCAGGGCGGTCGAACACGACAGAGCTGTCGGCGCGCTCGGACGGGAGCGCAAACAGCTCGTCGAGCCGACCGATTGCCTGGCGGCACAGGGCGGCCATCCGCCAGGTACCGACAAGTTGGTGAAACGGCATGATAATGCGTGCGGCCAGCATGTTCGTCGCGATCAACGCACCGATTGTCAGTTCCTGATTGAGAATCGCGAGAGCGCCGACACCCGTTATCGCGACGGTCGCGATGACGCTGACGGCAAGGCCCGTATTGACGAAATTATCGCCGGTTCGCCCGCGGTCGAGGCCGCGCTCGACGGCGGCCGCATGGGCCGTTTCCCAGCGGTCGGCGAATGCACCGTCCAGGCCGAGACTTTTGATCGTGGTCCGTCCGGCGATCAGATCGCCGACCAGCCCGTCGCGGGCAAGTGTCGCATCGCGTTCGGCACGGGTCCGCGCGGTCTGGCTGCGTGCGCCAAGCCAGGCGATCAGCACGAAGACGGGAATCAGGACCAGGACCACCCAGGCAACGGGGGCCGCAATGGCGTAGATGACGCCGAGGAAGATCACGGCAAACGGCAGATCGGCGATCGCCACGGCCGTTGGCCCGGACAGCGTGTCGCGCACGGCATTGGCATCGCGGAACAGGATGTCCCACTGTGCGACGGGACGCGATTCAAGCACGCGCAACGGCACCGACATCAGCTTGTCGAGAACCCGCCGGTTGACGCCGATATCGATTTCGAGCGCCGCGCGCTGCAGCAACCGGGCGCGGAACTGGCGGAGGACGAAATCGAAGACGATAGCGACCAGCACACCGATCACCAGGCCATAAAGCGTACTGATACCGGCATGTATCACGACCCGGTCGTATACCTGCAGCACGAAGACGGGCGCGGCGATCGCCAGCAGGTTCACGAACGCGGACACCACCAGTATCTGGGTGAATGCCGGCCGGACCTGTTTCAGGATATCAGACAGCCAGTGAGCGGCCATTCGGACAACTCCGCAGAATTACGCTGCTCCGCCCACGAATTGGAGCGACGCTCGGATAGTTTTAGGGTTTATGTTATACTACAATGGTTTACGAGTTACGTCAGGTTTTGGCATTGCATAAAATACCAATGATGAGACAACGCGGAATAATCGCGGGGATGCCGGTCGCTCTGCTGACCTGCGGCCTCTTCCTGTCGGGACTTGGGATCGTACCGATTTCGGGCGATGCGTCTGCGCGCTCATTGCAGGAGGAACTTCGCCACATACTGGCGACGCACCCTCGGTTACAGGGGGAAAGAAAGGTCGTCGGCGCTGCGGACGATAGTATTCGACAGTCCCGATCCGGATACCTTCCGGGTGTGGTCCTGTCTGGCGATGTCGGACAGGAGTATGTTGACAGTCCGTCGAGAAGGAGCACCGAACGCGAAGATTTTTTCGATACCCGGCGGTCTACGACCCTCACGATTACGCAGAATTTGTTCAACGGGTTTGCGACCGATAGCGACGTTGAAATTTCAAAGCTTAACAAACAGCGGGCATTGCTGAACCTGCGGGTCGTCGAACAATCGGTCCTTTTCGATGGTATCCGCAGTTATATCAACGTGCTGAAGCAGTCGCGGTTGCTTGATATTGCAAAAAGGAATGAACGCACCCTGCAAGATCAGCTTGATTTGGAATCTGCCCGCGTCGAGCGGGGTTCTGGGCTCGCAGTCGATGTGTTACAGGCAAAGTCGCGTTTGCAGCTTGCCCGTGAACGGGTGGTATCGTTGCTGGGCGACCTGCGAGAAGCACATTCCGTATACCTCGAATTGTTCAATCGGCCAGCAACACCCGCGCAGATGAGCCGGCCCCAAATTCCGAGAGATTCTCTGCCCGAGACAGTAGACGCGGCACTAGCGGTCGCGAACAGCGAGAACGTCGTATTAAAAATTAGTAACCGTGACGTCGATATCGCTTCGGAGGAGCGTACGGTCGCTCAATCTACATACTGGCCGAGAATCGATCTCGTCGGAGAAGGAGCGTGGGAGAAAAATGTCGATGGTGTTCCGGGAGTCCGCCGGGAAGGACAGGTCACTGTCCGCGCAATTTGGAGCCTTTTCGACGGATTTCTGACCTCCGCCAGTTCGGCAAAGGCATCAAAAAATTACGGCACGTCACTTGACCGCCGGCGTTTCGTCGACCGTGACGTTCAAAACCGCGTGCGTCAGGCCTGGAGCAGGTACCGCACGTCGCGTGAACAGCGCGAATTGCTGGAAAACGCGGTCAATATCGCGTCCGAGGTATTCGAGGCGCGCAAAAAACTGCGTCAGGCCGGGCGGGAATCCGTCATTAACGTGCTGGATGCCGAGAACGAACTGAACTCGGCACGGCTGCGCTATACGAATGCGACCTTCAACCACATTCTTGCGTCTTACCGGGTACTGTTCCAGACCGGGCGCCTGACGCCCGAGACGCTTAACCTCGCAAAATAAGCGCAACCGCGACCGTCGGACGGGGCCGGTCAGCTCGAAGACGCGACGCTTTTGACCTCATCGACCGAACGCAGCGCGAGCGGTACCATTTCGTCGTAGTACCGCGCGAGGTCTTCCGCGTTCCTGTCGGCACCGGCGCCTTCGAGGCTTTCCGCACATTTCTGCAGGGCCGTCGCACCAAAGGTACCTGCGCCGCTTTTCAGACTGTGCGCCAGCCGCTGCGCCGCTGCAAAATCCCCGTCGCGCACCGCCGCCCCGATCGTCTCGATCTTGTCGGCAGTCTCTACCGCGAATTCCTCGACCAGCATGTCCCGGTGTTCCGGTCCGACATCGTTGGCGAATTGCAGAAAAATCTCGCGGTTGATCATCGGTGGCTGCACTTGGGACGCTGTCACCGCGCTGTTTTCCGAAGCGTTGCCCGGCCATGGAGCAGCGGATTTCGCCTCGCGCCCGGTCCGGCGCAAATGGGAATCGATGGTTTCGATCATCAGGGCCCGGTCTATGGGTTTGGCGATGAAGCCATCCATGCCGGCGGCAAGACAGGCCTGGCGGTTGTCGTCCATGGGGTTGGCGGTCATTGCCAATATCGGGACACCGGGGCGGCCTTCATCCGCTTCGCGGATCTGGCGCGTGACCTCGAAGCCGTCCATATCGGGTAACTGAACGTCCATCAGGATCAGATCGTAATCCCCGAGAGCGGCCATATCCAGCGCAGCGGCGCCGTCGCGCGCAACCTCGACGGACAGCCCGGCGCGGTTAAGCATGCGTGTGGCGACCAGCTCGTTGATCCGGTCGTCTTCGACCAGGAGCAGTTTCGCATCCGCGAAACGCGACAGATGCGCCTCGTCGATATTCGGCGCCTCCTGTTCGTCGCCCGAGGCTTCCCCGATATCGAAGACGGCCTCGAACCAGAACGTACTGCCCTTGCCCGGTTCACTGCGACAGCCGATCTCGCCGTCCATCGCATGAACGAGGCGTTTCGAGATCGCCAGACCGAGCCCGGTTCCACCATAGCGACGCGCGGTCGAACTTTCGGCCTGCGTGAACTCCTCGAACAGCGTTCTCTGCTGGTCCGGCGATATTCCGATACCGGTATCCTGGACCTCAAACCGCAACTGCGTCACACCACCGCCCTGCGTAATCGACCGGACGCGGATGATGACACTTCCATGCTCGGTAAATTTCAGCGCATTGCCGGCCAGGTTGAACAGTATCTGGCGCAGACGAACCGGATCCGCCCGTATCACGCGGGCCACACCGGTATCAATGTCGGTGGAAATCTCGACGTCCTTGTCGCCCGCACCGGCGCGGATCAGCGCCGCAACCTCTTCGACCAGCAACGGCAATTTAACATCCGTCGCATCCATGGTGAGCTTGCCGGCCTCGATCTTGGAAAAATCGAGAATGTCGTTCAGTACGCTCAACAGCGCCTGGCCGGAATTTCTAACGGTGTCGACGTATTCGCGCTGTTCGTCATCCAGCCGCGTATCGCGCAACAGGCTGGCGGTGCCCAGCACCCCGTTCATCGGTGTCCGAATCTCGTGGCTCATCATCGCGAGAAAGCGGGACTTCGACTCGTTGGCGGCTTCGGCCTCTGTCTGTGCCCGTTCTGCAAAGGTCCGCAGCGTATTGGCTTCGCGCACCTGCCGGATCAGCAGGATAATCAGCAACGCACCGCCAATGGCAACGCCGACGGCGTAAATCGTAATTTCGGTAAAAAACGGATCGATCCGGTCACCCTGCTGCCGGAATCTGAGGCTTTCCCGCCTTTCGGTCTCGGCGATCATAACGCGCAGCGGGCGCAGTCCCTGCTCGATGACGCCGCGCAGCTGCAAATACCGTCGCAGGTCGCCGGTTTCCAGGTTTTGTACAGGCTGACGCAACGACTGAAGAATCATGCCGAGCTGGCGCAGACCCTCGTCGAGATAGGCGACGTTGCCCTCATCAGCGGTCTTGATCCCCCTCACAAGCGACGGAAAACGCGCATAGAGAGAGGAAAACCGCTGGATAAGATCGGGTTTGGAGACGGCCGCATCGCCGGTGCCGAACTGGTCGAGCGCGTTCAGGAATTTCGAAAACTCGAACTCGATCTGCGAGACATACCACAGCGTCGTCTTGTACTCGGCGACCGCCGCTTCGTATTCGGTGCGGATCTTGATCAGCGTCAGCGCCGCACTGCCGGCAAAGACCACAACCACGGCCGCCAGCGCCACGTAGCGCAACCTGCTGGAAATCGCCCGCCATCTGCTGACCTTTTCCGGATCGGTCCCGGTTCCTGTGGCGACCTCGGTATCGGCCATGGCGTCAGACCGGCGACGCGGCGGTTATCTCGATATCGCTCGCGGCGACGCTACCGCTCGAAAGGGTCGCGATGGTGAACCCGCCCCCCGCAGCGTTGCCATTGGAATCGTAGCTCAGGACGCCATTGGTGCTGTCATAGACGAACCCTGCCGTATTGCCGGTCGCCGCGGCGCTGGTGCCGTTGGTTCCGTCATAGGCTTCGGTGATGATCGAAAAATTCGATGCGTCCAATGTGCCGGCAGACAGGCTGCCGCCGCCGAAAGCGGATTGCAGGAAGACGAAACCGTCGGTGCCCGACGCAAAATCCGTAACCGTATCCCCGCCTTCCGAAGTGGCGCCATAGTAAAAATCGTCATTTCCGTTGTTACCCGTCAGGGTATCGGCCCCTTCGCCGCCGGCCAGCGTGTCGATACCGTTACCCCCGATCAGGTTGTCCGCACCGCCGAGGCCGCTGATAGTATCCTTCCCGTTTCCACCGTCGATTACGTCTGCACCCGCCGTGCCGACAAGCGTATCGTCGCCGATGGTACCGGTTATGCCGGTGAGCCCGATAAAGTCGCTGCCGCTAAGATCCGCCTCCAACACGCCGGTCAGCGTAATCGTGCCACCGGTTAGTGTAATGACCGCACTGCCCCCGACATCCGTGGTCGCTGCAAGCAGGTCGGCAAAACTGCCCGGAGTGACCGCGGTGAGATCAATCTTATCCGTTCCCACAACAAAATCAGCGATCGTGTCGTTGTCGAACGCGGCACTGACCACAAACGTATCGGCACCGGCGCCCCCGGTCAGAGCGTCATTTCCGGTGCCGCCATTCAGGGTATCGGCGCCGTCTCCGCCGCTGAGCACGTCAATGCCACCGAGCCCGGACAGTTCGTTGTCTCCCGAATTGCCGGTGATCGTATTCGCCGATGCGTTGCCAATACCGTTGATATTGCCGCTGCCCGTCAGCGTCAGGTTTTCGACATCGACATCGCTGATCGTATATGTCACCGAACTGTTGACGCGGTCAGTGCCCTCCGCCGCGTTTTCGACAACCGTGTCGGTCGCATTCTGAACGACATAAATATCGTCACCCGCTCCGCCGGTGAGCGTATTGATTCCGCTATTCCCGGTGATCGTGTTGCCCAGCGCATTGCCGGTGCCGTTGATCGCGCCGCCGCCCGTGAGGGTGAGGTTTTCGACCTCGGCGAATAACGCCGAAATCGTGATGCTGCTCTCGACCGTGTCCGTGCCGCCGCCGCCCGCCTCGACCACCGAATCGCCGACATTATCGACCACGTAAACGTCATTGCCGCCAAGACCGGTCAGCGTATCGGCACCGGTTCCACCGTTAATGCGGTTGGCTGAACTGTCGCCGGTCAGCGTATCGCCGTTTGACGACCCGGTCAGGTTTTCGATGCTGCTGAAAGTATCGCCAACCGCATCGCCGCCCGAGACCGCACCGGTCGACAGGTTCACGTTGACCGCTGCCGACCCGGCGTAGGAGGCCGTGTCCGTGCCCGCACCGCCGACCAGCGCGTCCGCGCCGCCGCGGCCCGTCAGCACGTTGTTGCCGCTATTGCCGGTCAGCGTGTTGGCGGACGCATTGCCGGTGGCATTGATATTCGCACTGCCCGTCAGGGTCAGGTGCTCGACATCGGCGTCGGCAATCGTGAACGTGACCGAGCTGTTCACCGTATCGGTGCCTTCGGCCCCGTTCTCAACGACCGTATCGCCCGTATTCTGGACGAAATAGGTGTCGTTCCCGGCACCGCCCGACAGAACGTTGTTACCGCTGTTGCCGGTGATCGTATTGGCATCCCCGTTACCGGTGCCGTTGATCCCGCCGCTGCCGGTCAGGACCAGGTTTTCGACATTGGCGCCAAGCGTGAAAGTGACGGAACTGTTCACCGTATCGGTGCCCTCGGCCGCGTTCTCAATGACCGTATCGCCCGCCGTCTGGACGAAATAGGTATCGTCCCCCGCTCCGCCGGCAAGCGCATTGATGCCGCTATTGCCCGTAATCGTATTGCCCAGCACATTGCCGGTGCCGTTGATCGCGCCGCCGCCCGTGAGGGTGAGGTTTTCGACCTCGGCGAATAACGCCGAAATCGTGATGCTGCTCTCGACCGTGTCCGTGCCGCCGCCGCCCGCCTCGACCACCGAATCGCCGACGTTATCGACCACGTAAACGTCATTGCCGCTGTGGCCGGTCATTTCGTCCGCCCCCGCGCCGCCATCCAGCGTGTTGTTGCCGCTGTTGCCGGTAAGCGTATTGACGTCCGCGTTGCCGGTACCGTCGATATTGCCGCTGCCCGTGAGGGTCAGGTTTTCGATATTCGCGCCCAGCGTGAACGTAACACCGCTCTGCACCGTGTCCGTCCCGGCGGCGGCGCCTTCGGTGGCCGTATCGCCGGCGTTGTCCACGATATAGATGTCGTCGCCGGCCCCGCCCGACATTGAATCTGCGCCACCGGCGCCGTCGAGCGTGTTATTGCCGGTATTACCGATGAGCGTATTGGCCGCGGTATTTCCCGTGCCGTTGACGTTGTCGGTTCCCGTCAGGGTCAGGTTTTCAAGTCCGTTGGCCAATGTAAAGGCAACGGCAGACTGCACCGTATCGGTCCCGCCGGCCGTGTCGGTCACCGTGTCGCCCGCGTTGTCCACCACATAAGTGTCGTTTCCCGCGCCGCCGTCCATCGCATCCGCGCCCGCACCGCCATCCAGCGTGTTGTTGCCGGTATTGCCAACCAGCGTATTGGCGAGCGTGTTGCCGGTGCCGTCGATATTGCCGCTGCCCGTGAGGGTCAGGTTTTCGACGTTCGCACCCAGCGTGAACGCAACCGAACTCTGGACTGTATCGGTGCCGGCACCCGCGCCTTCGACCACCGTATCGCCCGCGTTCTGAACTACATAGGTGTCGTCGCCGCCAAGACCGGTCAGCACGTTGTTGCCCGAATTGCCTGTGATCGTGTTGGCCCCGGCATTGCCGGTGCCGTCGATGGCAGAGGCGCCGGTCAAGGTCAGGTTCTCCAGGCCGGTTGCCAGCGTGAACGTCACCGAGGACTGCACAACGTCGGTCCCGCCCGCTGTATCCGCGACCGTGTCGCCCGCGTCGTCGACGACATAGGTGTCGTTCCCCGCGCCGCCGTCCATCGTGTCCGCCCCCGCGCCGCCATCCAGCGTGTTGTTGCCGCTGTTGCCGGTCAGGGTGTTGGCGGCCGTGTTGCCGGTGCCGTCGATATTGCCGCTGCCCGTGAGGGTCAGGTTTTCAAAATGCGTCGCCAGCGTGAAAGACAGGCTGCTTTCGACCGTATCCGTGCCGCCGGCGGCCGATTCCGACACGGTGTCGCCCGCATTATCGATCACGAACGTGTCGTTGCCGTCACCGCCGGTCATGGCATCGGCGCCCGCCCCGCCGTCGATCCGGTTGTTGCCGCTATTGCCGTTAATCGTGTTCGCGGCGGCGTTTCCCGTGCCATCGATGTCGCCCGTGCCGGTCAGGGTCAGGTTTTCAAGATTCGTACCCAGCGTGAATGAGACGGACGCCTGAACGGTATCGGTTCCCGTGGTCTCAACAATCGTATCGCCCGCATTGTCAACGATATAGATATCATTGCCGGCCCGCCCCTGGAGGGTATCGGCGCCGGCACCGCCGTCGAGCGTGTTGCTGCCGGAATTGCCCGTGAGTGTATTTGCGAGGCCGTTACCGATTCCGCCGACATTGCCGGTGCCCGTCAGCACAAGATTCTCGACATTGTCGGGCAGTGAAAAACCGAGGCCCGTCGAGATCGTATCCGTGCCCTCGCCGGCCAGTTCCGTCACGGTGTCCAGCGCGTTGTCGACCGTATAAGAATCGTCGCCCGCGCCGCCGGTCATGGAATCCTTGCCGGTGCCGCCGTCGATCGTATCGTTCCCCGCCCCGCCGGTGATGGTGTCGTCGTCGGCGCCGCCATTGATGATATCGGCCCCGGCGCCGCCATTTATGGTGTCCTTGCCGGCGAGGCCATTAAGCGTATCGTTCCCTGCATCGCCGTTGAGATCGTCGCCGCGCGACGAGCCCGTGATCGTATCGTCGCCGTCGCCGCCGTCGATGACATGGCGGCGGTTCGCGTTGGTCGCATCGGCGGTATCGTTGCCTGCGCCGAGATCTATGCGGACTGTCGAATCCGCGATCTCGGTATTCGACAGATCGCCGATATTAATACTGTCATTCGCCGTCCCGAGGTTGATGTCGAGTTCCTCGAACCCGTCGAGTGAAATCGTGTTCGTCCCGTCTGTCAGAAACACCTTGCCGTCGGCGGTCTGCGAAATCGTCACCGTGTTTGCGGCTGACGGGTCCGCCTGCGCGGTGAAGCTATCGAACCCCGCTGTCCCGCTGAATGACTGCGCACCGACAAACGAAGACTGGACCGAAATATTGATCGGCGCATCCGGCGTCGACGGAAGATCGACAGAGTTTTCGCGATTTATGACGGGCGTCGTCGGGGTTTCCTGCGCCGCAGGTCGTGCGGGGGCCGAATTCGTCAGGCGGTTGAGCGACCCTGCCGGCTCCTCGGAAAAACTCAACTGCGGGTCGTTGGGCAACAGGACCGAGATCCGGCCGATGCCTTCTCCGCCTTCCGCGCCGTCGATACCGTCTTCGCCGGCCTGCGGTGCGCCGAGCCAGTCGAACACCGAGCCACCGACGCTTTCCTGAGCTTCGGCCAGGGTGGGCGTCGGCAGTTGGGACGGCGCGCGGAACAGGCTGACGACCTGGGCCGAGGCCAGTTCGCTGTCGAGCACGAAAGACGCGCTGGCCGTCGCCACGACCGCACGGCCGAGCGTGCCGTCGAAATTCCGCATCAGGGTGAACTTGTTGTCGACCGCTTCGGGTGCGGCCTTGCCGATCAGCCGACCGCCTTCGACCCGGACAGATGCCACAGGCGTCCGCACGGTGAGTACGTTGGCGCCGGCAGTGCCGCCGGGCGGGCTGGCGAAACTGAACGGCCCGTTTATCACGAATACGACCGGCGCGGTCGAGCCCGTGCCGGTGCCGACATCCTGTACCAGCATCCGCGCCTCGGGTCCGAGGTGGCCGACGGTGCCGTCGGCAAAGTCGATCTGAACGCCGCCGCCGCCGCGCGTCGCGACGATGTCGCCTTCGTATATCGGATCGCCGGGTTTGAGCGTGGCGCTGGTCTGATCGACGCGGCTGGAGACGACTTCGCCGTTTACGGCCTCGACCGTACCGATCGGATCGCCACGGCCCGCCGCCGGCGGGCTCAGCGGATTGGGCGACACAATCGGGCCTTCCCCGCGCAGCTGCGCAAGCTGGCGAAGTTCGGCGAAGGCCTCGCCGTCGGCGGAATTCTGTGTCGGCGCGTCGGTCATTCGGAAATCCTTAGCGGGCCTCCA
>CAXBMQ010000038.1:0-34673 GCA_963977005.1 uncultured Rhodospirillaceae bacterium | reverse complement strand
CCGGCATCGAACCGATATAGGTCCGCCGGTGACCGCGGATTTCGGCCTCGTCGCGCACGCCGCCGAGGGACATCCGCACAAAGCTTCTGCCCGTCGCCTTTGCCATGGACTTGCCGAGTGACGTTTTACCGACACCGGGCGGACCGACAAGGCAGAGGATCGGGCCCTTCATCTTGCGGACGCGGGCCTGAACGGCGAGGTATTCGAGAATACGCTCCTTGACCTTTTCCAGCCCGTAATGATCCTGGTTCAGAATCTTTTCCGCGGCCTTGATGTCCTTCTTTACGCGCGAGCGCTTGCTCCACGGGATACTGAGAATCCAGTCGAGATAGTTGCGGACAACCGTGGCTTCCGCCGACATGGGGCTCATCGATTTGAGCTTCTTGAGCTCCTGGGTCGCCTTTTCCTTGGCTTCCTTCGGCAGCTTGGTCTTCTCGATCCGCTCTTCGAATTCACCGGCCTCGTCGCGGCCGTCCTCGGTCTCGCCGAGTTCCTTCTGGATCGCCTTGAGCTGCTCGTTCAGATAATATTCGCGCTGCGTCTTTTCCATCTGCCGCTTCACGCGGTTGCGGATCCGTTTCTCGACCTGCAGCACGCCGATTTCCGATTCCATGAACGAATAGGCGCGCTCCAGCCGGTCGCCGGCCGAGACGAATTCAAGCAGTTCCTGCTTTTCCGAAATCTTCAGCGCCAGGTGCGATGCGATCGTGTCGGACAGTTTGCCCGGGTCTTCGATCTGATTGAGCGATACCAGCACTTCGGGCGGAATTTTCTTGTTCAGCTTGATGTACTGTTCGAACTGCGTGACCACCGAGCGGCTGAGTGCTTCGAGATCCTTGTCGTCATCGACGACATCATCGAGAAGTTCGGCCTCGGCCTGGAAGAAATCATCGTTCTCGGTATAGCGGACGATCTTCGCACGCTGGCTGCCTTCGACCAGCACCTTCACGGTCCCGTCGGGCAGTTTGAGCAGCTGGAGCACCGTGCCGATAGTGCCCATTTCGTAGATGTCTTCGACGGAAGGATCGTCCTGTCCGGCGTTTTTCTGCGCCACAAGCAGGATCTGCTTATCGTCCTGCATGACGTCTTCGAGTGCTTTTACGGACTTGTCCCTGCCGACGAAGAGCGGCACGATCATGTGCGGGAATACAACGATGTCCCGCAGGGGAAGGACCGGAAAAATCGCTGTTTTGGCGGTATCCGACATATCTGTTCTTTCCTTGCTACGCTATTGCGGCCGGCACGTCAGAGTGCGCCGCGTCTATGATTAAGATGGCCCGCACCGGCGTAAAATCAAGCAAGGCTGAATCAGGCCGTCGTTCCGCTTTCTTCGCGCGTGTCGGCGTAAATATAGAGCGGCTGAGCCCGCCCCTCGACAACTTCACCATTGATTGCAATCTCCTCGACGCCCTCGAGACCCGGCAGTTCGTACATTGTCTCAAGCAGGATGCTCTCGAGAATGGACCGAAGACCGCGCGCGCCCGTCTTGCGCTGTATGCCTTTTTGAGCGATCGAGGATAGCGCATCATCGCTGAACGTCAGCTTAACGTCCTCCATTTCGAACAAACGGCTGTATTGCTTGATCAACGCGTTCTTCGGCGTCGTCAGGATTTCGACCAGGGCGCTCTCGTCAAGGTCTTCGAGGGTCGCCAGGATCGGCAGGCGGCCGACGAATTCGGGAATCAGCCCAAAGCGCAGCAGGTCTTCCGGCTCCACTTCGCGCAGGATATCGCCGGTTGAACGGTCGTCGGGACTGCGGACATCGGCACCGAAACCGATACCGGCACCCTGCCCGCGCTCGCCGATTATCTTGTCGAGACCGGCAAACGCACCGCCACAGACAAACAGGATATTCGTTGTATCGACCTGCAGGAATTCCTGCTGCGGGTGCTTGCGCCCGCCCTGCGGCGGCACGGAAGCGACGGTGCCTTCCATGATCTTGAGAAGCGCCTGCTGAACGCCCTCGCCCGACACGTCGCGCGTGATCGACGGGTTGTCGGACTTGCGCGAAATCTTGTCGACCTCATCGATATAGACAATACCGCGCTGCGCCCGCTCGACATTGTAATCCGCGGACTGCAGCAGTTTCAGGATAATGTTTTCGACGTCTTCACCGACGTAACCGGCTTCGGTCAGCGTGGTTGCGTCTGCCATCGTAAACGGCACGTCGAGAATTCGCGCGAGCGTCTGCGCCAGCAACGTTTTACCGCAACCGGTCGGGCCGATCAGGATGATGTTGGATTTCGCAATCTCCACATCGCCGTTTTTCTGACCGTGAGACAATCGCTTGTAATGATTGTGAACCGCGACCGACAGTACCCGCTTCGCATGGGCCTGACCGATGACGTAATCGTCCAGGACACCGCAGATCTCTTTCGGTGTCGGCACGCCTTCGCGCGATTTTACCAACGTCGTCTTGTGTTCCTCACGGATTATATCCATGCAAAGCTCGACGCATTCATCGCAGATGAACACTGTCGGCCCGGCAATCAGTTTCCTGACTTCGTGCTGGCTTTTGCCACAGAAAGAACAGTAAAGAACGTTTTTCGAGTCGCCACTGACGGACTTGCTCATAGATACCCCTGAAAGCCTAGGTGGTTCCGGCGCATGTTAACCAAGGCTGCCGCAACCGTCCATCCGCAAACCTGCGGTGAAAGTCGGCGGTTTTCCTTGGCTTGTGCGCACATTGCGGAAAATCTCATATAGTTCGCGATTCTCTCCCGTAAAGAGGCATTGTGCGTCGACAGACATCAACAATGCGTTAACGAAAGGTAACGAATCCGATCAATCTTCCTTATCGGCGGGGCTGTCTGGAGCATCCGCCGGGACCGGTCGGTCGGAGACGACTTCGTCGATAATGCCGAACGCCTTTGCATCCTCCGGCGCCAGAAAACGATCCCGTTCCATCGCTTCCTCGATCACATCGAGCTTCTGGCCAGTGTGCTTGACGTAGATTTCGTTCAACCGGGCCCGCAGCGACAGGATTTCCTTCGCGTGAATCTCGATATCCGTTGCCTGACCGGAAAATCCGCCCGACGGCTGATGTACCATGATCCGCGAATTGGGCAGCGAATAACGCTTGCCCGCCGCACCCGCCGCCATCAGCAGCGAACCCATGGACGCCGCCTGGCCGATACAAACGGTCGAAACTTCCGGGCGGATATACTGCATCGTGTCGTAGATCGCGAGACCGGCCGTTACCAGCCCGCCCGGCGAATTGATATAGAACGAGATGTCCTTGGTCGGGTTCTCCGATTCGAGGAACAGGAGCTGCGCGCAGATCAGGCTCGAGACGTGATCTTCCACGGGGCCGACCAGGAAAATGATCCGCTCCTTGAGAAGACGGGAATAAATGTCATAGGCGCGTTCGCCACGGTTGGTCTGCTCGACCACCATGGGAACAAGGGCGTTCATGCGGGTATCTTCGTTGCCGAGGTACATTCGATCTCCAGCGATGTTATGGCGTGCCCGTCATTATCGGGTGTGCCGGTTTCAACCTTCAGGTCGTCATCCCAACCTTGACTGCCTATTTTCCTTTGGCCTTGGCGGCTTTTTTCTTTTTCGCCTTTTTCTTGGCCTTGCCTTTTTTCGCCGCTGCACCGCCCTCTTCCGGGTCGGCCAGCAATTCCTCCGTTGAGACCGCACGTTCGGTCACTTTCGCGAGTTCCAGGATATAATCGATGATCTTTTCTTCGAAGATCGGGGCCTGCAGTTCCTGCATCGCCTGGGGATTTTCCTGATAATACTGCATCACCATCGCTTCCTGCCCCGGGAAACGCTGTGCCTGTTCGGCCATCGCCCGGTTCAGGTCGTCCTGGCTGACCGTCAGATTGTTCGCCCGTCCGATTTCCGACAGCAGAAGCCCGAGCCGGATACGCCGTGCCGCGATTTCGCGGTAACGTTCACGCAGTTCGTCGTCGGACTTGCCCTTGTCATCCTCGTCGAGCTGATCTTTCTCCTTCGCTTCTTCAAGCTGCTTCCAGATGCTCTCGAATTCTTCATCCAGCATGCCGGGAGGCACTTCGAAATCCGCCTTGTCGGCCAACTGGTCGAGCAACTCCCGCTTCAGACGGGCGCGCGATACCTGCGTATACTCGTTGCCGATCTGATCGCGCACCATGCCTTTCAGCGCATCGAGGTTGTCGGCCCCCATCGAGGTTGCGAACTCGTCATTGATCTCGACCGCCGCAGGGGCGCGGACCTCTGTGACTTCCACGTCGAAAACCGCCGCCTTGGATTTCAGGTTTTCCGCCTGGTAATCGTCCGGGAAGGTTACGTTGACTTCTTTCTTTTCGCCGGCCTTCGCCCCGATCAGCTGATCCTCGAAACCGGGAATGAATCGCCCGCTGCCGAGTTCCAGCTCCATACCGTCGGCCGAGCCGCCGTCAAACGCCTCGCCGTCGATCTTGCCGACGAAATTCATCACCACCTGATCGCCGCTGGCAGCTGCGCGCCCCTCTTCGGCGGCGAAGGTCGTCTGTTGTTCGGCAAGCCGTTTCATCGACTGCTCGACGTCCTCGTCGGGAATCTCGGCCGTCAGCTTTTCAAGCTCGATCGTGCCGAAATCGATCGGGGCGATTTCCGGAATGACCTCGACGGTCAGCTTGTATTCGAGATCCACACCGTCTTCGAACGTGACCAGGTCGATCTTCGGCTCCATTGCCGGGCGCAGTTCCTTCTCATCCATCGTCTTCTGGATGGTGTCCTGGATCGTCTGTTCCAGAATCTCGCCACGAACGGCATCGCCGTAGCGCTGTTTCAGAACCGTCAGCGGCACTTTACCGGGCCGGAAGCCGGGGACGTTCACCGTAGCGCCGACCTCGGTCAGGCGCGCGTTCATCCGTCCTTCAATGTCTTCCTTGGGAACGACAACCGAAAACTCGCGCCGCAAGCCTTCGCTACTGGTTTCTGTAACCTGCATAGATCTCTCTTTCACCGTCGGTCCGACGACCGACAAATTATGGACGAATCCGACCTGGATATTTGGTGCGGGCGAAGGGACTCGAACCCCCACGGCTTTCGCCACCAGATCCTAAATCTGGCGTGTCTACCAATTCCACCACGCCCGCAGAACGGGGCTCACACCTAATGGTCACGTCGGTTTCCGTCAACCAAAGCAAATGGTGGCGGGGGTCTACATCAATCGGAACGCCCGGGCAATGGTATCGTACCTAATTGTTAACGTCCCGGACCGGCTATCCCAGACGCCGGATGCACGCCCGTGCTGCTGCATCGAGAATCGCATCGGAATCGATCCCGTAGTGCCGATAGAGGTCCTGCAGGTCCCCGGACTGGCCGAATGCGTCGACTCCCAGCGGGTAAATCCGGTGCCCGGCGACGGAGCCGAGCCAGCCGAGCGTGCCCGAATGCGCATCGCAAACCGTCACCAGGGCCGCATCGTCCGCAATGCCGTCCAGCAATCCCTCGATATGGGCCGTTGCCGCCCGATTCCCCGACCGCCGGGCCTGACGGGCGGAGATCCAGCCGGCATGCAGTCGGTCCGGCGACGTGATCGCCAACAGACCTGCGCCCGGGATATCTTCGAGTATATCCTCATGCGCGGCGATCGCTTCCGGCGCGATCGCGCCGCAATAGGCGATGACCAGCTCGGTCCCCTGCTCCGGCTTTTTCAGCCAGTATCCCCCGCGCGTGATCGAGCTCCGCAGGTCGTCGGTCATTTCGCGATCGGGCTGATCCAGAACCCGGGTGGACAGACGCAGCGCGACCGCACCCCCGTCATCCGCCTGCATATACTCAAACCCCCAGCGCATGATCTCGGCCAGTTCATCCACATAGGCCGGCTCGAACGCGGCCATGCCGGGCTGCGCCAGTGTGATCAGCGGCGTTTCGGACGACTGGTGCGCGCCGCCTTCGGGCGCGAGCGTGATGCCCGACGGCGTCGCCACCAGCATGTAGCGCGAATCCTGGTAGCAGCCGTAATGCATCGCATCGAGCCCGCGCCGGATGAACGGATCGTAAACCGTGCCAATGGGCAGCAGCCGTTCGCCGAACATGCTGCCCGACAGGCCGAGCGCCGAAAGCTGAAGGAACAGGTTGGTCTCCGCGATCCCAAGCTCGATATGCTGCCCTTCGGGCGACATCTGCCATTTCTGTGCCGATACGACCGCCTCCTGGGCAAAGGTATCCGACGTCTCCGAGCGGCTGAATATGCCCCGGCGGTTTACCCACGGGCCGAGATTCGTCGAGACGGTTACGTCCGGCGAAGTGGTCACGATCCGGTCCGCAAGATCGCTGTCGCTCTGGGCGATTTCATTCAGAATGCGCCCGAAGCCGTCCTGCGTCGCCATCCTGGGTCGCAGCGCGACGGCCAGTTGTGGCGGAATTTCCACCTTCGGCGTCTCGAAGCGGCGCGGATAGGACTGCGCGAACGGCACATCTTCGAGAAATTCCCCGAGTGTCGCGGGATCGACGTCGAGCCCGGCAAACCTGTCCCACTCTTCGCCCGCATCGATGTTCATTTCATCGCGAAACGCTTCCATCTGTTCGACGTTCATCAGGCCTGCATGATTATCCTTGTGCCCGGCGAACGGCAGCCCGAACCCCTTCACCGTGTAACCGATAAAACAGGTCGGAATATCGTCGGTGACGCCGTGGAACGCCTCGAGCGATGCCTCAAGGTCGTTGCCCGCCAGATTTGTCAGCAGCCGGTGCAAGGCAGCATCGTCATGGCTATCGAGCAGGCCCTTGATCCCGGCGACGCCTTTCAGGTCCTTTTTCAGATGTTCGCGCCAGGCCGCCCCGCCCTTGAAGGTCAATGCGGCGTAGAGCGAGTTCGGGCAGGTATCGATCCAGTTGCGCAGCGCATCGCCGCCCGGCTGCGCGAAGGCACGTTCCAGCAGCTTGCCG
Source organism: uncultured Rhodospirillaceae bacterium (assembly GCA_963977005.1). Lineage (GTDB taxonomy): Bacteria > Pseudomonadota > Alphaproteobacteria > MPNO01 > UBA830 > CAXBCP01. The sequence continues at coordinate 27,806 of CAXBMQ010000038.1, read as the reverse complement.
TATTTCAGTGTTACGACCCGCCAGCCCATGTTCTCGAAAAGCTTGTCGATGCGCCCGAACAGGCGGTCGGAGATCACCGAATCGAGGCTTTGCCGGTTATAGTCGATCACCCACCAGACATTGCGGATATCCTTCTTCCAGCCTTCCAGAAGCGCTTCGTACATATTGCCTTCGTCGAGCTCGGCATCGCCGACCAGCGCGATCATTCGCCCTTCGCGCAGATCGTCCCGGGTCATCCCCTTGAGGCGCACGTAATCCTGGACAATCGAGGAGAATACCGTGTGCGCGGCGCCCAGGCCGACAGATCCGGTGGAAATATCGACATCGTCGGTATCCTTGGTCCGCGAGGGATAGGACTGCGCGCCGCCGAAAGCGCGGAGACCTTCGATCTTTTCCCGGGTTTGATGCCCGAGAAGATACTGGATCGCATGGAAGACCGGCGATGCATGCGGTTTGACCGCCACCCTGTCCTCGGGACGGAGCACATCGAGATAGAGCGCCGTCATCATCGTCGCCACCGACGCGCTGGACGCCTGATGACCGCCCACTTTGAGCCCGTCCCGGGCGGGACGAAGATGATTGGCATTGTGGATCATCCAGCTCGACAGCCACAGCACCTTGCGCTCAAGCGCCCGAAGGGCGGTCATTTTATCCAATAACGCCGATGTTGCCGGGCTCGTATCCGTCAATCGAAGGTTGGTGGCCATGCCTGATATATCCTGTTCACGTTCTCGCGCCATTCTAGCGCAATGCGCCCTTCGATATCTTGCGAACCCGACGGCCGATTCCATCGATCACGCAATTTTATAGCGCTCTTATCTCTATTCATGGCATAAACTCGTGAAATGGAACTTGATGCAATCGACAAACGAATTCTCGATCAGCTTCAGCGCAATGGACGCATTAGCAACGTAGAGCTCGCCGCGGCGGTAGGCCTGTCCCCGTCGCCGTGCCTTCGCCGCGTTCGCGAACTCGAAAGCGCGGGCATCATCGATCGCTATGCTGCTATCCTCGACCAGCGCGCCGCCGGGTACGCCCTTAGTATATTCGTCCAGGTCACGCTGGAACGACAGGTAGAAACGGCGCTTGAGGCGTTCGAGCGGGTTATCGCAGACCGACCCGAGGTCATGGAATGTTATCTGATGACAGGAGACGCCGATTATCTGCTGCGCATCGTCGTTCCCGACGTCACGGCTTACGAGGGGTTTCTGAAGAACCACCTGACCCGTATCGCGGGTGTTTCCAGCATCAAATCGAGCTTTGCGCTGAACCGCGTGAAATACGAGACCGCACTGCCGCTCGGAGAGACCACGGCGCTGCCGGAGTAAAGAGAACGGGACTGTCGACGACGGGGTCGGCAGATCACGGATAGCGGGCTCGCCGCGCCTGGTTCAGGCTTCGAGGGCCGATACACGCTCGCGGTACTGGTCGGCGAAGGATTTCAACGCCAGCATCCGCCCGCCGCCGTCGAAACGACTCTGGTTCGGCCGCCGGAAACTGACCTGGAAACGGACATGCGGGATTCCGTATGAATCGGTGCCGACGGACAGAACCTGCGCCGTCTCGACCATGCGATCGCGATGAACGCGTTGAAAAGTCGATCCGGCGCGCACGTATTCCAGCTTGCTTCCCCTTTTGAAAAAGAAGCTGCTCAGCGAACGCCCGTTATCGTTTTTCAGCCAGTTCATGACCTCTTGCTTCTCGTTGGACAAATCGAACCTTCCCGACCGATCGTTACCGGATTGTGACCGGCATTCCTTAACAAATAGTTAACCGAACACCCCTAACATTTTGATATTCAATAATTATTGCGTTTATCCACACACGCAACAGGAGATGTTTTCCCGATTTTTATCGGACACGACACGACATGACAAAGGTTAATATTGCCGGGCCGAGGCCTGAAGACGCGCCAGCGAAGCCGGAATACCCTGAAAGATGTCTTCGGCGAGCAATCCCGGCCCGAACGCTGCCGCAATATCACCCGATATCCAGGCGGCGGCACACGCCGCCTCGAATGGCGGCATCCCCTGTGCGATCAGCCCCAGTATGGTGCCGGCCAGAACATCGCCTGCCCCCGCCGTCGCAAGCGTGGGCGGCGCGTTGGAATTTATCGCGGCACGGCCGTCCGGCGCGGCAATAACGGTATCGGCCCCTTTCAGCAGGACCACGCTATTGGCCGTCGCGGCCGCCTTTTTCGCGCGAGTCAGTTTATCGCCGGTCATCTTGAACAGCCGCGAAAACTCGCCCTCATGCGGGGTCAAAACGGCGTCGGTGTCCCGCAGCACATCGAAAAGCTCTCCCGGCGACTCGCCAAACGCGGTGAGCGCATCGGCGTCGACCACAACCGATTTTCCGGCCTTTGCGGCCGCGACGACTATATCGTGCGTGGTCCGGTTAACTCCGCCACCCGGTCCCACGAGCACCGCGTTCTTTCGTGAATCCGACAGGATACCGGCGAACTCGTCAGCCGTTCTGAATGGCAGGGTCAGGAGGCCCGGGGCGTCCGCCGTATAGTGTGGCAAAACCTCCGGACTCGCGGCCACCGTCACCAGGCCCGCACCGATGCGTCTTGCTGCCCAGGACGCCAGCCGACCGGCGCCCGTCATCGCCGCCCCGCCGGCGATCACGGCATGCCCGCGCGTGTATTTGTGATCTTCTGCGCGCGGCCAGGGGAACTGCGACAACCAGAGCGCCGGTCCGTTTGCGTAAGTCTGCGGCGCAATAGCGTCCAGCACATCCTCCGGGATGCCGATATTGGCAACGACGATCTCGCCCGAACGCGCCCTGCCCGGCATCAGCAAATGTCCCGGTTTCCGGCGAAAAAACGTCACCGTCAGGTCTGCTGCGACGGCGCCTCCCAGAACCATGCCGGTATCGCCGTGGACGCCGCTCGGGACATCGACCGCGACGCACGGCACGTCACGCGCGGCCATCGCCGAGATCACTTCCAGTGCGACGCCATCCAGCGGACGCGCGAGCCCGGCGCCGAAAAGCGCATCGACATACAGGGCCGCGCCGTCCAGCGCCGCGATCGAGAATGGCAGGATGTCGCCGTCCCAGCGGTCAGCATTGAGGCGGGCATCGCCCTTGAGCGCCCCCCGTTCACCAAGCAGGATAACCGTCACCGGCCATCCCTCATCCTTAAGTAGGCGCGCTATCACAAAGCCATCGCCGCCGTTATTACCCGGCCCGCAAGCGACGAGGGTGGGCCGGCTCGCCCATCGGCGCCGTATTTCGGCCACAACGGCCCGCCCCGCCGCCTCCATCAAACGCTCTCCGCTGACGCCGCCAGACATCGCCGCGCGATCCGCGTCGTACATTTGCGTCGTCGTCAGCAATTCATGGTGCTGCACGAAATCCACTCCCGCTTTTTGCCGTCCCGGGCCCACAACCACCGCAACCGCGCCGCGTTGCTTGACACGAACCTGCCTCCCCCCTATCCGCGGGGGATCAAACAAGTATAGGGGCCCATTGTCATGGACTACACGAATATCAGGTTTAGCATCGAAAACGGCATTGCACATCTCGTGCTCGCCCGGGACGATATCCGCAACGCCTTCTCGGAGCAGGATTTTACCGACGAGATCGTCGATGCGATCGAGCGGACGCAACTCAGCGAGGACGCGCGCGTTCTCGTGCTCTCGGCCGAGGGTTCCGCCTTTTCGGCAGGTGGCAACATCAAGGATATGAAGGACAAAAAGGGCATCTTCGGCGGGGGCGCCGCCGGCACCCGCCGCGGCTATATAGAGGGCATCCAAAAAGTACCGAAAGCGCTGTACACCCTTGATATTCCTTCTATTTCTGCCGTTCAGGGACCGGCTATCGGCGCCGGCTGCGACCTCGCGCTCTATTGCGATATCGTTATTGCTTCAAGCAAGGCCAAGTTCGGCGAAACCTTCATCAATGTCGGCATTATCCCCGGTGACGGCGGCGCCTGGATCGTGCCGCGCCGCGTCGGCCTGCAGCGTGCCGCCGAGCTTATCTTCACCGGCCGGATTGTCGAGGGCCCGGAAGCGGCTGAGATCGGGCTTGCGCTCGAATGCGTCGAACCGGACGAGCTTATGCCCCGGGTCATGGGACTCGCCGAAACCATTGCCGGACGTCCACCCGTGACCGCCCGCATGCTGAAATCCCTGCTCCGTCAGTCATTGAGCTCCGGCCTCTTCGACTTCCTCGATAACTGCGCCGCCTTGCAGGCGATCTGTCATACGACCGACGACCACCTCGAAGCGGTCACCGCGATGCTCGAAAAGCGCCCCCCGACGTTTGAAGGCAGGTAACCCGGGGCAATGAATGAAGCGTCGTAACCGGCAATAAATGCCGCCCGGTCGTCACTTTGGGTCAACGACCGGGCGGAGCATTTCGCCGCCTATCCCTAACACACTGATTTTAAACAATTATTGTTTGGCACGATTCCTGCATTGGTAACGACAACACATCAAATCCAGGAGTAACAGATGCAAGCCGCCACAGCCGACGCCCTTTCGGGAACGCCCATGCCGGCCGATATGATCGCCAACAACCAGGACGATCAGCCGGAAAACCAGATTGCCGACGACGACCTTGTCGGTGAAATGATGATTGGTTTCGACAGGCTTCGCCGCATGTCGCATACCGAGCTTCGCGAAGTTATCGGGACGCGCGTCTCCCTGCTCGAAAACGAGCTTCGCGGTCGCGAAGAACGCCGCCAGGCAATCGATACCGCCCAGTCCGCCTCCCATATACTCGATTTCCGCCGGGAACGTGCGAAGCGTATCCACCGGCAGGTAAACCGGGGCAGCGCCATTGCCGCAATCGCGAGCACGTTTCTGATCGTCGCCATCATGGTGTGACGGCGCGGCGCACTCGGCCTACTCTCAGGCAGCGCGCTCGGACCGCTCCAGATGCGTCACGATTTCGTCGACCCCGAGGACATCGGCGTATTTGTGATGCAGATCGAACAGATTGACCTTGTGCGACAGCAACGACCGGTCAAAAACGCATTCTTCGGCCAGCGTCACATGATAGCCCGCCGAATAGGCATCGACCGCAGACGCCCGGACACATCCTGATGTGCTCTCGCCACAGAGGATCAGGCTTTTGATACCCAGCCGGTTCAGTTCGGGCAGAATGGGCGTGCCGTAGAATGCGCTGGCACGCTCCTTGACGATCATGATATCGCCCTCCTGCGGGGCAAACGCTTCGAATATTTCATAGTCCTCGTCACTGCTTCCAAGCCCCGCCTGGCGGTTTGTCGCGACCACGGACGATGTCGTCGGTGCGGTCGTGTAAAGCACGGGAATCCCCGCATTTCGTGCAGCGGCGAACAATGCCTTTGTCGGTTCGACCGCGTCCCATGCGTATTTCCCGCAGGAACTGGGATGCTCGGCAATTATTTCATGCGGCTCCCGCGCGCCGCCCCGATAGACAAGATTGTACAGATCGATTGCCAGCAGCGCCGGCCGTTCGCCGACGTAAACCTCCCGGTGATAGGGCTCGTAGACCCGCAGGATTTCATCCGAAACGATATCGCGCCAGCAGTGGTCCTCGAAGTCACGCGTCACCTGACGTTCTCCTCTCTTTGATAGCCTTCATCCTTGCTTCGACCTCGTCGCGGGACAGAAACCCGCGTTCTTCCGACATCTCGAGCAAGGCGATCACCCGGATTTCGTAGTAGGTCACACTGTCATAAACTTCCTCGCCCAGTTCTTCGATCTTGCGGCGCTGTTCGTGAAGGCGGTAGCTGTCGCCAAGGGCGTTCCGTAGCGCATCCGTCAGCGTGCCCCATGGCGGCGGTGTCCCGCTTTCGGTCGAGACCGGCTTCCGGTGGCGGGGATCCCCGCCGATATCGTGATAGCCGCGGCGACTGTATGGCACCTTCAGGTTCTCCTCTGACCGGGATATCCGGTATTTTGGTTCATCCGACGTTTCAGCCGGCGACAAGGGAAGTCCGATAGACCGCCCGATGCGCCGGCAGCGTGAACGTTACTTCCGTTCCCTGACCCAGGGTGCTTGCAATCCGGAATGCCCCGCCGTGCATCTCGATCAGCGATTTCGACAGCGGCAGGCCCAGGCCGGTACCGCGCTCGTTGTCCACCGTCGGTTGCTCGACCCGCCCGAACGGCGCCAGAACGTGGGGAATATCCGCCGCGGCAATACCGATTCCCGTATCGCGCACGCTGAATTCCGGCTCGCCGGCATCGTTGATATCGATCGAGACCGCGATCCGGCCGCCTTCCGGCGTAAACTTGAAAGCGTTCGACAGGAGGTTGAGCAACACCTGCCGCAGGCGGGTTTCATCAGCCTGCAGTACGGGAAAATCCGACGCGATATCGACGGACAAATCGAAATTGCCCTTCTGGACCGCCGGCGCGGCAATCCGCATCGTTTCCTCCATCATCCCGGCGACATCGATTTCCTTCTCGTCAACGACGATATTGCCGGTTTCGATCTTGGAGAGATCCAGAATGTCCTCTATCAGTTCGAGAAGATGCGTACCGCTGGCATGAATATCCTTGCTGTACTCGTGATATTTTTCGTGTTCCATCGGCCCGAAAATCTCGTCGCGCAAGACTTCGGAATAACCGATGACGGCGTTTAACGGCGTCCGCAATTCGTGGCTCACGTTCGCGAGGAAATAGGATTTTGCCCTGTTCGCGGTTTCGGCCTCGTCCTTCGCGGCCTGCAAAGCCTGGCGCGCCAGCGTGCGTTCCGTGATGTCAAGGAAAACACCGTCCCAGATGACACCGCCGTCGACCCCCGGCCGAGGGCGCGCAACGCTGCGGAGCCAGACGCGGTCGCCGTTACGCGTAAAGGCCGGCGCCTCGATCTCGAAGGGCGACATATCCCGCGCCGAGATCTCGATTGCTTCGCGGACACGGCTCCTGACCTCGAACGGAACGATCTCCATCAGCAGCTCCGGCGATTCAATGATCTCTTCCGGTTCCAGGCCGATCAGTTCCTTGATACCGCGCGAAACGAACGGATAGGTAATGTTCCCATCCAAATCCATCGCGCGCTGATAAATCGCGCCCGGAAAATTGGATGCGGCGGCAGCCAGCCGGCGCTCCGTCTCTTCCAGCGCCGCCTGGGCGCGAATGCGGGACGTCACGTCCCGCATGGTCGTCAACAGAGCGTCATCGCCGTACCACAGAATTCGAACAGACGAGACATCTACGTCAACAACCGTTCCGTCGAGCCGAAGACGTTTCTGGTATTCGATCTGCGCCCGTTGCTCCGCCGTCCCTGGCCCGCTCGACCGCATTTCGGGCAGGCCTTCCTCTCCGGCAATCCGGAGCCGGCTCCGCGAAAGGCCCAGGAGCGCTGCCTCGGATTCCGCTCCGAACAACGTAACGGCCGCCTCGTTTACGTAGACGATTTTATCATCGCAACTCACAACGATCGCGTCGGGCGATCCTTCGACAACCCTGCGGTAGCGTTCCTCGCTTTCTGCGATCTCCGCCTCGCGTCGTTTGGCATCGGTGATATCCATATAAACGGCCACAACCCGGCCATCCGCCGTGCGTCGTTTGGACTGCCTGATCCACCTCCCGTCCGCGCGCCGCATCTCTGTCGTTGCGGGCAGGTTCCGGTGGCGTTCCAGCGCCTTCACGACCACGCTTTCCACTTCCGGGTGATCGGGCGGTAAATTCATCTCGTTCTGCGTCTGTTGACGCACCATGTCCTCGAACCTGGCGGTCGTGTCGACCGCTCCCTTGGCAAAAGGCCAGACGCGGTCGACATAATTCTTATTGTAAATTTCAATCCGCTCGTCTTCGGAAAACACTGCAAAGGCCTCGGGGATGCTATCGATGGCATCCATCAGGCTGGCCCTGGCGCGATCTGCCTCGGCGCGCTCGCGTGTCAGGGCCGCCTCGATCTCCCGCCGTTCGGTAATGTCGTGCGCAACGATCATAACCGCAATGTCGTCTTTCCACGTCACGGGGACCATGGTCGTACGCGCGTAGAACACGGAACCATCCATTCGCCGCATGACGAATTCCTGCGGCTCCTGGCGAATACCGGAAAGAAGGCGTTCATAGCGATTTATGGCAAGGTCGTGATTGGCAGGATCAATAAACCTGAGCAGTTGCTCGCCGACAAGTTCGTCCGGCTCTTCGGCGCCAAACATCCTGGCACCGGCGGGATTCACGAAGACGAGTTCGAAGTTCCGATGCACGTAGACCGCATCGGGGCAAATCTCGACAAGGCTGCGGTATAGCTCCTCGCTACGCCGGAGGGTGTCGTCGGCGGCGATCCGTTCCGAGATATCGAACAGAATGGAAAAACAGCCGACCACCTCGCCGTCAGATCCGTATTGCGGCACGAGACGCGCCTCGACATGACGTTCTTCACCGTCATCCAACTCGAACAGATTGCGGTGCGAAACGACCTGTCCGCCCATGGCACGCTCAAACGCTTGGAAAAAGACGTCGTAGGCGCCTGGATTGATTACATCGCCCACAGTGCGCCCGATCACTTCGCTTACCGATAGACCGAAACACTGCGCATAGGATTCGTTGACGAACGTGTATCTCTTTTGACGATCGATCAGGGCGACCATGGCGGGCGCAGCGTCCAGCGCGTCGTTGATCACCTGCGTCGTGTTCGCCCCGGTGGAAACGCCGATATTGGCCCGCGCATGTCTGGAACGGAGATCCCGCAACTCCGCAATAAGTTCCTGCCTGGACTTTTCGTCGTCGCTTTTTCTCTCGGTACCGTTTGTCATTGCGGAATCTTAACGTTATTCAGAGCGGCTTTCGAGACGTTTATATTCGATATTTTTCGCGTCCTACCGCTGCCCAACGCTGTTCGTCATTAGATTGACCGTATAGACTCGGCCATCGTTTCTCTGATCCGGGTTACCCGACCATGTCCGCCCCCGCCCGCAGGCTAAGGCTCTTTGCACCAGACACAGTGCCTGAAATCGCCACCGGCACCGACCTTGCCGCCGTCTTTCTGGACGCCGTCGCTTCACTCGGTGAAACGCCGCAGGATGGCGACATCGTTGTGTTCGCCCAGAAAGTCGTCTCCAAGGCCGAAGGACGAACCGTCGCGCTGGATGATGTTGCCCCCGGGCCGGAAGCCGTCGCGTTGTCTGACGAAACCGGAAAAGACCCCCGGGTCGTCGAATTGATTCTCCGGGAATCCTCCGAAATCCTGCGCAAACGGGACGGGCTAATCATCGCGCGCCACCGAAACGGCTGCGTTGCCGCAAACGCCTGTATCGATCTTTCGAACGCAGGCGGCACTGACATCGCGGTGCTGTTGCCGGTTGATGCCGACCGGTCGGCGGAAACAATCTCCGGGAACATATTGGCGCAATCCGGGGTCAGGGTCGGCGTTATCGTCAATGACAGCCTCGGACGCGCGTGGCGGATGGGTACGACCGGGACCGCAATCGGCTCGTTCGGGCTCTCGGCGCTGCAGGACCGGCGCGGCGCACCCGACCGTGCCGGCGACGTATTACAGTCGAGCGAGATCGCGATCGCCGACGAAGCCGCTGCGGCGGCGTCACTGCTGATGGGTCAGGGTGATGAAGGCCTGCCGATCGTCGTCATCCGCGGCCTCGACTGGGCTCCGGGCGACGGAACGGCGGCGGACCTCGTTCGACCGCGCGAATTCGATCTGTTCAGGTAACGCTGATGTTTCTCGCACTTGCAGGGGGCGTCGGCGGCGCGAAACTCGCCTTCGGTCTGGCGCGGGTACTGCCGCCCGCCGACCTGACCATCGTGGTCAATACCGGCGACGATTTCGATCATCTCGGGCTGCGTATCTGCCCCGACCTGGATACTGTTCTGTACACGCTGGCGGGCGTCGCCAACCCCGAAACCGGCTGGGGCCAGGCGAACGAAACCTGGAACTTCATGGAAGCGCTGAAGCGGATAGGCGGCGACACCTGGTTCCAGCTCGGTGACCGCGATCTTGCAACGCATGTAGAACGCACCCGCCGGCTTCAATGCGGAGAACCCCTCTCCGCCATTACCGGCGACCTAGCTGCAAGGCTCGGTATTTTCCACCCGATCCTTCCGGCGACGGACGATCCGGTACCGACAGTCGTCCGAACAGCCGACGGCGATCTGCCGTTCCAGGAATACTTCGTCAGGCGCCAGTGTGCGCCTGTTGTAAAGGGATTCGATTTCGTCGGCGCCCGGCAGGCGCAACCATCGCCCGCCCTCTCCGACGCGTTCGACTCTGGCGAAATCGATGCGATTGTGATTTGTCCATCCAATCCCTATGTCAGCATCGGGCCCATCCTCGCAGTCCCGGCAATTTCCGACTACGTCTCGAACGCCGGAATTCCCGTTATCGTGGTATCGCCGATTGTCGGAGGGCTGGCGATCAAGGGGCCGGCCGCCAAGATGATGACGGAACTGGGCGAGAACCCGTCCGTCCTTTCGATTGCAAATCATTATAAGGGGCTCGCGACGGCAATCGTCATCGATACTGCGGATGCCGGCGCCGCGAAGGAGCTCATCGAGCTTGGCATCGAGGTTCTGGTAACCGACACGATCATGAAAACCGCCGAAGACAAAGAGCGGTTGGCGAGCGATGTCCTTGCCTTCGCAGCGACACTATGACGACAGGCGTGAACCGGATCGAGCAGGATGTTCCATGACGCCGAATACCGAGCGCGGCGCCAATGTCGTGATTCCGGTCAAGGGTCTCGCCGCGGGCAAAACCAGGCTGGCATCTGTCCTATCGCCAGCCGAGCGTGAGGCCCTCAATCGGCGACTTACGGAACATGTCCTGCACACGGCGCTGAAAACCCGGATGGCCTGCGAAACATACATCGATATCTATCTTGTGAGCCCGGACGAAGCGATCGCCGATATCGCCGCTTCCTGCGCCGTGCACTTTCTCCGTCAGACGACCCAGGGGCTGAATGCCGGACTGTCCGAAGCGGCTTCGCACCTTCCCGATCGGCGCACGGTATTTCTTGCATCAGATTTGCCGAAGCTGATATCCGGGGATATCGAAGCACTGCTCCGCACAGACAGTATCGGGATTGCGCCTGATCATCTGCAAACCGGGACCAATGCCCTGAGCGTCCCCGCACCAGAGGCGCTCCCCTTCCATTTCGGGTCCGACAGCATGAAACGTCATCTCGATTCCGCGCAGAAACTGGGCATCCCGGTTCAGGTCATCCGGCGACCGGGCCTGGCTGCCGATCTCGACACAAAGGAAGATCTGGAGCGGATCAAAGGGTGGAAGTAGGCAGTCATTCCGCGTAGGCTAGAGAGCCGTGCAATCATCCAGCGCGGGATAAAAACCAAAAACAGAATTACGCCGGGGCGGCGCATAAACGCACCTTCAACCGGAACAGGGAAATTCGAAAGGATAAAAAAAATGTCTGATCAGATCGGGGCATCGCACATTCTTCTCATGTACGACGGATCGTTGCGTTCAACGGCAACGCGGTCGCAGGAAGAAGCGCAACAGAAGATCGCTGAGTTAAAAGCTGAAATCGACGGTGGCAGCGATTTTGCCGACGTCGCGCGCCAGAATTCCGACTGCCCGTCCTCTGCCCAGGGCGGCGACCTGGGAAGCTTCGGCCGGGGCATGATGGTCCCGGAATTCGAGGAATCGGCTTTTGCGCTCGAGGTCGGTGCCACGAGCGACGTCGTGACGACAGATTTCGGGTATCACCTGATTAAACGCACAAGCTAGGAAACCGTCAGCGCAGCCGGCATCCGGCGGCCTCGACTAAATAAAACGGTCAGCTCAATTCGTAGGGCATCTGGACCGGACCGTCATACTGGTCCACCGCCCCGCTCTCCGGGTCGAACCGATTCTGAACGAAAGTGCCGGAACGCTGACTGCGGACGATAAACCCGATCGTGCGCTGATCGGTATTCGTTTCCTGGTGAATTTCCCACGGCGGCACGAAGTCGATATAGCCCGGCACGACGTCATGGCTGCCAGCCTCTTTCAGGGTCGCGGTTTCAGGCACCTGCGGGCCGCCATCGGTGCGCTCGAAACGGGTGACGCTTTCACCGCCTTCGAGCACGCCATAAAGCGTCCACGACTTGCCGTGGTCGTGCACCGAAGTCTGGAGGTTTGGCGCCTTGATCAGGGCATTCAGGACAAACCCGTAATCCGGGTCTTCGTAAAACAGCAGGTTCCCGGGCTTTCCCTCCACCGCGAGGCTGTCGGGCCATGATTCGGCATGTCGCTTCAGGTCGCCGTCCGCCAGCAGGTCGCGCAGGTAATCGCACGCCTGCGTCCAGATTTCCCGTTCCTCCAGACCTTGTCCGAACAGATCGCGCACCCGGGCAATGAAAGTTTCCGCTGCGGGAAGCATATCGGTTGTGGTCGACATCTGCGTTGCCATGGCTGCCTCATTCCGTTCTGTGCCCGCTGAATATAGCGGAATTTCGTTCTAACCGCTGCAGCGATCGTTTACAAATACGGTCGAACCGCAAACCGCCATATGGGGATAACATGTATTACGACTTCGTTCCGATGCCGGAACGCAAACCGCTGAAATGGCCGAACGGTGCGCGCGTCGCCGTTATCGTGACCTTCAATCTCGAATACTGGGATCTGACGAAAGATACCGATGGCCCGTATTACGCCGGCGGTCCGGCCATCCTGCCCGACCCGTTGCCGGGAAATGTAGCGGACATCCCCAATTTCACCTGGCGCGAATACGGTCAGCGCGTCGGTATCTGGCGACTGTTTGACATCGCGGAACGCGCCGGTGTCCCGGTAAGCTGCACGATGAACGCCAAAATGGGACTCGAGCGTCCCCAGGCGATCAAGCATTGCGTTGAGCGCGGCTGGGAACTGGTTGCGCATAACTACGTACAGTCCGACCTGCTGACGAACTATTATTTCGACGAGGAAGGCGAGCGCGAACTCGTGCTCGAGACGCTCAAGGTCTACAACGATGTTGTCGGCAAACCCGCAACCGGCTGGCTGTCCTCGTCGTTGCGCGGGAATCCGTCGACGGTCGAAATCCTCGCCGAACAGGGACTGCTCTACACGACCGACTACCTGAATGACGACCAGCCATACCTGATCCATACGGATCACGGCCCCATCGTGTCGATCCCGTATACGAACGAAGTGAACGACTTCATGATCTTCATGCGCCGCGGCAACACGACCGACGAAGCGTTCGATCTGTTCAAGGAGCAATTCGACACGCTTTACGCCGAGGGTGCCCAGAGCGGCCGCCTGATGAATCTCGGACTGCACCCCCATGTCGTCGGCCAACCTTTCCGGGCGCGCTGCGTTCGCGAATTTCTGGATTACGCCAAGCAGTTTCCGGATGTCTGGTGGACCACGCGCGAGGAAATCGCGAAGTGGTATCTCAAGAATCACGAAAGCCATATTCCGCCGAAGAAACGTCGGAAAGGACGGACCCAGTCCCCCGAGAACCAAAAGCCGGGCAACCGCAAAAGAAAGTCCTGAACCGAATTCAGATCAACGAAAAAGGCTCCCCGAAAGGGGAGCCTTTTTTAAATCCTGTTTGTCGATCAATCAGGCTTTGCGCATCCTCCGGCGCGCCAGCCCGAGGCCCAGCAGGCCAAGACCGAAGACCGCAACCGCCCCCGGTTCGGGCACGTCGGTCGTAGTGTTGGGGGACGCAAAGGTCAGGTTGAGGTCCCAGTGGCCCGGGAGCTGCCCACCCGGTCCCGCCATCAGCAGCCAGGACGACCCACCGAATTCGTTGGCATCCTTGGCGTTGCCGCCCGGACCCCACTGAAAGGCAAAACCGCCGGCAAAACCGGAAACCGTGTAGGTCACACTGTCGATCTCGATCGTACCGGCAATCGATTCGAAGAAGTCGATGTCGGGCGTATCCGTGTTGACGTCGTAATTCGCGCCGTTTTCTTTCTTGTAATTGCCGGTTTCGGCAAAGTCCAAAAATGTGAGCTGGATATTGGCGGTCGTCCCCTGCGGGTTGATCGCGAATGCATTGAAGCTGCCGGTCCAGTTGTTCGTGTCGGCATCGTCGTCGTTGACGGTGAAAACGCCGGCGATGTCATAGTAGTTACCGCAGCTGCCGCCGGAAAAATTCTGCTGGCCGGTCCAGAGACCATGGGGAGCCGAACCGCAGTTGATCGCACTGGTGCTTTGCACGTTGTACACGGTCGTCGCCTGCGCTGTCGCTGAAAGCGCTGCCAGCAGACCGGCTCCGGCGAGAATCCCTGAAATCCACTTATTCATATTCTTGGCGCTCCCGATAGGCACCTTACAGTGCCGTTGTTTCATCTGAACTCAATAGAAGCAAAAATCGTGCCAAGAAATTTTACTCTTTAAAATCAGTTTAGTAGGAACTTTGCACCACAGTGAAAATGCGAATATGTAAAAATTCCCGACGCTGAGATTCTAACCTGTATGTCAGCGCGGCCAGCGCATCGCATCGCATCGTCGTATCTATGGCCCCGTTTACCGCACTGCAGAATCTGTTGCATCGCATCCAAAACCTGTTGCATCGCATCATGGATACGGTCAAGCTGAAGCCAACAGGGAGTTACAACCTCGTGACGATACTGACAAAACCGACCAAATTCCACGTTTGGCCGGGCGCAGGACGTAAACGGCACGCGATGCCGACAAGGACAGCCTCGACAACGGCTGTTCCGGCCACATCTCCCCCGAACAGCCTCAACATATCAACGGCCAAGATCTGAAATGCTCTTATTACAGCAACTTATCAACGGGCTGATGCTCGGCGGTCTTTACGTGATGGTGGCCGTCGCCTTCACGCTGATCATCGGCATGCTCAACTTTCTCAATTTCACGATCCCCGCACTTTTCATGGTGGCGGCCATGATGATGTGGGCGACGATGACGGGTAACCTGCCCTTCGGGAACGAGACGCTGACCGGCATTTTCGGCGAAGCCAATATGTGGATTGCCGGAATTATCGTCGCCATTGTCGTCGTCTCGCTCGCCTCGCTGATCATCGAGCGCTTCACGTACCGTTATATGAAAGCCAAGTATGGCGACGCCACGGAACATGCCCTGCCCCTGGTCAGTTCGCTGGGCTTCCTGATCATGTTCGAACACATGGTGATCAGCGCCTACGGCTCAGATCCGTTGACGGTTGTCTCGCCGTTCGGCGACGCCACGTTCAGGATCGGCTCACTGCTGTTCAGCTATCCCCAGGTCATCAGCCTTATCCTGTCGCTGGGGATCGTGTTCACTCTCCACTACATCATCCGTCGAACGAAACTCGGTCGTGCCCTGCGCTCGATTGCTGAACGCCCCGAAACCGCCACCCTGATGGGTGTCGACGTGCTGCGGATCGTGCCGATCGTTTATGTCATTACCGGCCTACTCTGCGCGATATCCGGTGTTCTTTTCACGATCAACTACACCACGGTCGATGCCTATATCGGCGATACCGTTGCCACCGTCGCAATCGCCGGCATGGTACTCGGCGGTCTTGGCAATGTGTGGGGCGCGGTTATCGGCGGGTTGATGGTCGGCATCCTCGAGGTTTTCTCGATTTATATCGTCGGCGCCGACTTCGTGAAGGTGCCAATCTGGGGGCTGCTCCTGATCATCCTGATCTTCAAGCCGACGGGCCTGTTCGGCCATTCCGCAATCGGCAAAGGGAAATTCTGAGATGAGCGGCTATATCGAGTCACAGCTCATAATCCTGTGCCTGAGCATCATCTACGCCTACGGGATTTTCCTGCCGGCAGCATCCGGTCAGCTCAACCTCGGCGCTGCCGGTTTCATCACGCTTGGTGCCTATGCCAGCGGCTGGTTCAACCTGTCCGACGGGCTCGGCCTGCCGATGCTGATCAGTATCGTCCTGGCGATGCTGTTCGCCGGCGCGGTCAGTTTCGTGATTGCCTTTCCGATATTGCGCACCCGCGGCGTTTACATGGTGCTGGCCACGTTTGCCTTTGCCGAGGTCGTGTACGGTCTGACGATCAACATGGAATTCCTCGGAGCCGCGGCCGGCATGCCGGTGGATGCCCATGCACCGGTCGAAATCGTCGTCATCGCCACAATCGCCGTCATCCTGTTCAGCTTTTATTTCATGTCGACCCGGCTCGGCCTCGCGCTCCGGTCGATCCATGACGACGAAAGCGTCTCGGTTCTGTTCGGGGTCAACGTGCGGATGGCGAAGGTCGCCGCCTTCACCGTCGGCGGTATGTTGATGGGCCTCGGTGGCGCGCTCTATGGCCATCATTACAATTATATCGAAGCGCAGTCCTTTAACGTGCTGCTCAGCATCTACATTCTTCTATATGTCCTGCTTGGCGGAACGCAAACGGCGTGGGGTCCCCTGGTCGGGGCGATATTCTTCACCGTCGTTCCGGAACTGATCCGCAATCTCGCCATCGAAATCGGATCGACATGGCTGGCCGACAGCCGGTTCATCTTCTTCGGCGGTTTTATCGTGCTGATGATGGTGGTTCGGCCCGAAGGCGTCGTCACGCGCACGATGCAGGACCGGGTGGCGTCCCTGTTTACCGGCGGGCGGCCGAAAAATACGGGCGAGGCGGAGTAAACGGACATGACCGATAACGTTCTGACAATCTCCGGCATTCACAAAAGCTTCGGCGGCCTGAAAGTCATTGACGATGTTTCGCTGGACGTGCGGCGCGGCAGTCGTACGGCGTTGATCGGACCCAACGGCGCAGGAAAAACGACGGTTTTTAATCTGCTGACGGGGGTTTATCCGATAGATGCCGGGACCGTTGTCCTCGACGGGATGGATATCTCACACGTACCGTCGCAGGATCGCGTGATCCATGGCATGTCGCGGAGTTTCCAGAATATCCGTCTGATGCCGCATCTGTCGACGGTCGAAAACGTCATGTTGGGCCAGCACGCCCGGGCGCGGTCTTTCGGAAGCCTGATGTTTCCGCTTGGCCTTTTCTCCGGGAACAAATGGCGTCAGGAGGCCGAAGAAGCGCTCGCGAATGCCGGTATCGGGACCTATCCCGGCGAAGTGGTCGCAAACCTTCCCTACGGCGTCCAGAAACGTATCGAAGTCGTGCGCGCGCTGGTATCGCAACCCAAGCTGCTGCTGCTCGACGAGCCTGCAGCGGGTCTGAACGAGATCGAGACGCGCCAGTTGCAGGAACTGCTCGAAAAGGTCTCCGCCTCCGGCGTCACAATCCTTGTCGTCGAGCACGACATGCATTTTGTCCGCAACCTGTGCGATCACGTCGTGGTGCTCAACTTCGGCCAGAAAATCTTCGAAGGAACGCCCGACGAAGTGCACCAGAACCCTGCCGTTCTGGAGGCCTATCTGGGCCGCGACGATACACAGCCCGGGCCGCAATCCGGGTCACAGCCTGCGAAAGAGACGACCGATGCTTCTTGATGCGAAAGGAATAAACGTCCGCTACGGACGGAACCATGCGGTTCGCGATGTCGACCTGTCCTTGGCAGAAGGCGAGATAATTACGGTTCTGGGGGCGAATGGTGCAGGCAAGAGTTCGCTTCTCAAAGCGATCTCGGGCACCGAAAAGTCCGAGGGCAGCATTGTCTTCAATGGCGAGGATATCGCAGGCTGGTCTGCGCCGCGCCGGGTTCAGGCGGGGCTGGTCCTGGTCCCGGAGGGCCGCCAGATATTCGTCAGCCTGACCGTGCATGAAAACCTGCTGATGGTCGCCTATTGCCGGAACGACGACGTCACCGCCGAGACCGAGGCAATCTACGAAAGATTCCCGAACCTTGCCGAGCGCCGCAACATGCCGGCGTCGGTACTGTCAGGCGGCGAACAGCAGATGCTGGCCATCGGTCGGGCGATGCTGGCGAAGCCGAAACTCATGATGCTCGACGAGCCGTCGCTCGGCCTTAGCCCTATCCTCGTCTCGCAGCTTTTCGGCCTGATCCGGGATCTGAACCGGGACGGCCTTACGATGATCCTGGTGGAGCAGAATACGAACATGGCGCTCGCAACCGCAGCGCGGGGGTATGTCCTCGAACTCGGTGCGGTCGTGCTGTCCGGCGCGGCGGCCGATCTTGTAAACGACAGCCGCCTCGAAGAAGCCTATCTTGGAGGCTGATATGGGGCTAACTTCAACCGATATTTTCTACAGGGAAAGCAAGGAGTTCGAAAAATGAAACGTATATTGAAATCGACGGTGCTCGGTGCCGGCGCACTCGCCGCCGGCCTGTTCACCGCATCGCTGCCGGCGGTGGCAGCAGATGAAATCGTGATCGGTCTCAGCTATGGACGGACCGGTCTGTATTCGACCATCAACAAGACCACCGAAGTCGCGGTGGATATCGCCGTCGAAGAAATCAACGCGGCAGGCGGCATCAACGGCAAGCAGGTCCGGATCGTAAAATTCGATACCGCCGGCGACCCGAAGCAGGCCGTGGTCGCGGTTCGTAAATTCGCACGTGACGACAAGGCGCTCGCCGTCATCGGCCCGTTCTCGTCGAGCGAAGCGCGCGTCGCCTTCGCCGCGGGCGAACGCGAAAAGATCGTCCAGATTCCGAACGCCTCCTCCGCACCGAAACTGGCCGACAAGTTCTCCTATGCCTTCCGGATGACCGAAAGCGAATACATCCAGATGCTGCGCGTCGTCAAAACGCTCAAGGGTCGGAATGCGCTCAAGAAGTCGATCGCGATCATGTACGGCACCGATGACGTCGTTTCCAAGGCGGTCGGGCTTTTCATCATGAAGCCGATCTTCGAAAAGGAAAACGTGAAGATCACCGGTCCTTTCGGCTTCTCGCTCAAGGCGTTCGACGTGGCCCCGCAGGTCTCCCAGCTCAAGGGCAAGGAACTTGACTATATCGGCGTTGCGACCATCACCGGCCCGGCGATCCGGGTGCTGAAGGAACTCCGCCGCCAAGGCATCAACGCGCCGCTGATCGGCGGACAGATCTGGGCCGACCCGGAAATCATCGAAGGCTTTGCCGGTCTGGGCGATGACTCGGTTTTCGCGACCTACTTCTTCTATGACCGCGATGACAAATCGCGCGAATTCACGAAGAAATTCGTCGAGGGCGCCGCCAAGCTCGGCATCACGAAGCCGTTCCCACATCACGTGGACGTCAGCGCGTATGACACGATGTATGTGCTCAAAAAGGCGATGGAAGAAGCCAAGGTTACCGGCGATCCGTCGAAGGTTGTCGCTGAACGCGCCGCGATCCGCGACACGCTCGGCACCCTGACCTACGATAACCTGGTCATCGGCAACGGCATCTGCTTCGACAAAAACGGCGACGCACAGCTGCCGGGCTACATTCTGACCATGAAAGACAAGAAGTGGTCGATGCTCGAAGCGCATCCGCCGCTTCCCTGCAAATAGCCGTCCGGCTTGTTTCCGGAATGACCTGAGAAAGGCGGGGTATTTGCCCCGCCTTTTTTCTGTCTTCCGCTTATTGCCCGCTAGATACCGACGATGGTCGCCCCCCCGTTGGGGGAAATAACCTGACCGGTCATGTAGTCGGCCTCCGGCGAGGCCAGCCAGGCGACCGCCCAGGATATGTCATCCAGCGTGCCGATCCGCCCCATCGGGATTTCCGCCGCCAGTCCGTCCACCCGCTCCTTGCCGATGGAATTCAGCGTCATCCCCGTCTCGATGATACCCGGCGCCACCGCGTTGACCGCGATATTCCACGGCGCCAGTTCCCGCGCCCAGGATTTGACGAAACCGGACAGCGCCGATTTGCACGCTGCATAGTGCGAGGCGAATGGCGCGCCACCCATCGCGAAATTCGACGAAATATTGACGACCTTGCCGTACCGGCGTTCCTTCATCGCCGGCACGACAGCCTGCGTCGCAAAGAACGACGCCTTCATGTTGACCGCCACCATCGCATCGAAGGTCGCTTCGTCGATATCTTCGATGGCGAGGCCCTGCCCGCCAATGCCCGCGTTATTGACCAGAATATCGATCGGCGCCAACGCAGCAGCCGCATCGCGGATCGCCTTCTGAAAGGCCGGTATGTCGGTTGCATCGACCGCGACGGCGAGCCCCTTTCCGCCGTCCTTTGAAATCGAGGCAACGACATCTTCCGCACCCGCCCGATCGCGGTCGAGTACGATGACCTGCGCGCAGCGCTCGGCAAGCATCGTGGCGTGCCGGCTCCCCATGCCGCCGCCGCCACCCGTTACCAGTGCTGTCCGGCCTTCGAGCGAGCGATCTTTCGTATCGGTCATATCGATCTCCTTTGCGCGCACTATGGCGGCTTTGGCGGGGCGATCAATACCCTCGCGCGCCAATGCGGCGCAGGTTTGACATCGACCGGAGCATGCCGTCTAACGGTCCGGATGAAGCAGATCGCCGCGACTTTCAGGAACATCGTGCAGTGCCTGCCGACGCTCGCGCTCGCCGCAGCAGGCGGGTGGCTGTTCTCCCTCGTTCAGGCCCCTCTGCCCTGGTTTTTCGGGTCGATGTTCGCGGTCGCCGGCGCGAACCTGTTCGGCTGGCGAATCCGGGGTCCCCGCGGCGGGCGCCAGACCGGTCAGATTTTTATCGGTACCACCATCGGACTGTATTTCACGCCGGTCGTCGCCGGGATTGTCGCGGCTCATCTGCCGTGGATGGTTCTTGTTGCCGTCGTCTCAATCGGACTTGGAGGCCTGAGCGCGATCGTTCTGGTAAAGATCGCCCGGGTCGACAGCGCGACGGCATTTTTCGGCAATGTTCCGGGCGGAATGGCTGAGATGCTGGCCCTCGGCGACCGGTTCGGCGCCCAGCCGGTACAGCCGACACTGTCGCAACTCACCCGGGTGACGATCGTCATCCTGTCCATTCCGCCGGCGCTGACCTTCTTCGGCGAAACCGGAGACGATATTTTCGTGCCGCTTACCGCCATCGTGGATGTCCCCTGGCTGGTGCTTTTACTGGTCTGCTGCCTGTTATCGTCCCTGACGCTATACCGGCTGCGCGTCCCCAATTGCTGGATGCTGGGCGCAGCGACATTTGCCAGCCTGCTGACGGTTTTCGAGGTCACATTCTCTGCAATGCCGCGCGAATTGCTGAACGTCGCCCAGGTCTTTATCGGTATCGCGCTGGGCGAACGCTTCGACCGCGCATCGATGACCGCCGCGCCCCGCGTTATTCTGGCATCCGCGATTACCACCGTGGCCATGATGGCCGCCGCACTGCTGCTCGCCGCGTTTATTGCCGATCAGACCGAAATCGCTGTGACCGCCATGATTGCCGCCACCGCCCCGGGCGGGCTCGCGGAAATGAGCCTGACAGCAGCGGTCCTCAACCTCGGGGTGCCGCTAGTCACCGCATATCATATCATCCGGATTATCATGATTACGGTCTTCACCCTGCCCGCCTATAAACTTGCCTGCCGGATATTCCAGCCCGGCGGAAGCCGGGCAGCATGACCGACACCGATATCCTTCTCTTCCTGCGCAAAGCAGGTCTCGTCGGTGCCGACGAGACGCCCGCAATGACCCCGCTGACAGGCGGCGTGTCGTCCGATATCTGGAAAGTGGACGGGGCGGCGGGCACCGTCTGCGTCAAACGCGCACTGGCCCGGTTAAAAACGGAAAAAGTCTGGCACGCGCCCGTCGAGCGGAATGCGTTCGAAGCCGACTGGATGCGCACGGCCGCACGGATCGCGCCTGCAGCGGTGCCACGCCTGCTTGCGGAGGACCGCGACGCCGGCATGTTCGCCATGGCGTATCTCGATCCCGCAACCTACCCGGTGTGGAAGGAACAGCTGCGCGACGGTGTTGCCGTTCCTTCGGTCGCCGCGGACGTCGGGGCAGTCCTGGGACGACTTCACGCCGCGACAGCGGGCGATGCAGATATCGCCCAACGTTTTGCCACCGACGACATCTTCCTGCCGATCCGGATCGAGCCTTATCTGCTGCGCACAGCCGACGCCCACCCGGGTCTGGCCGACCGGCTAACCGGACTCGCAGATATTACGGCGGCGACCCGCAAGGTCCTGGTCCATGGCGATGTCAGCCCGAAGAACATCCTGATCGGGCCGGACGGGCCTGTGTTCCTGGATGCGGAATGCGCCTGGTACGGCGACCCGGCTTTCGATCTGGCGTTCTGCATCAACCACCTGTTGCTGAAATGTATCTGGACGCCGGCATCGACCGGCGATTTCCTGGCGTGCTTCGGCTCGCTCGCAGATGCTTATCTGGCGTCGGTGGACTGGGAACCGGCGCAGGAGCTCGAACACCGGACCGCCGCACTGTTGCCGGGACTTTTACTCGCGCGTATCGACGGCGCGTCGCCGGTGGAGTACATCACGCAAGAGGCAGACCGGAACAAGGTACGGCGCGCCGCGACATCGGCGCTTCTTCGACAGCCGGAAACGCTGCAGGATATTCGCGACCTATACAGGGAAGAAATACGGAAATGAAAATCGCCGAAGTCAAAGGCCGCCGCGTATGGGACTCCCGGGGGCGACCGACGGTCGAGGCCGAGGTACGGCTTGCCGGTGGCGCTATCGGCCGCGCCATCGCACCGGCGGGCGCATCCCGCGGCATGCACGAGGCCGTCGACCTGCGTGACGGCGGGGACGATTTTGGCGGTTACGGTGTCGACGATGCGCTCGACAACGTGAACAAGACGATTGCCGGTCTGATCGAAGGGATGGATTCGCAGGACCAGGAAGCGGTGGATCTCGCGATTATCGATCTCGACGATACCGATACGAAATCGAAGCTCGGCGGCAACGCAACGATCGCCGTCTCGATGGCCGTACTTCACGCCGCGGCAAACGGCCAGAAAAAGCCGCTGTGGCAATATCTTGCCGATGGCGCAGACGTGCGCCTGCCGATGCCGGAAATCCAGATATTCGGCGGGGGCGCCCATGCCGGCGGCAGGGTCGACATACAGGACTTCATGGCGATTCCCGTTGGCGCGGAAAGTTTCGACGAGGCGCTGGAGATGATCGCCGAGGTCTATATCGCGGCCGGGAGACTGATGGCTGATAGCGGCAAGCTTGCCGGCGTCGCAGATGAAGGCGGCTGGTGGCCGAACTTCGATACCAACGAGGAAGCACTCGACATGCTGACCCGCGCCATCGAGGCGGCGGGCATGCAGCCGGGCGAAGACGTCGCCATATCGCTGGACATCGCCGCATCGGAATTCGGCAAGGACGGCGTCTACCGGCTTGGGCTTGAAAGCCGCGAACTGGACGGGGCCGGTATGATCGATATGCTCGGCGGATGGATCGGGCGATATCCGATCGTCTCCATCGAAGACCCGCTGGGCGAGGACGACCCCGACGCCTTTCGTGAGTTCACGCGAAAATTCGGCGACGAAGTACAGATCATCGGCGACGATTTCCTCGTCACGAATGCCGAACGTATCGACAACGCGGCGGATGCCGGCATCTGCAATTCCGCGCTGATCAAACCGAACCAGGCCGGTACCGTCACCGAGACCAAAGCCGCCCTCGATGCCGCGAAAAGAGTCGGCTGGGCGAGTGTCATCTCCGCCCGCTCCGGCGAAACCGAAGACGTCACCATCGCCCATCTTGCGGTCGGCTGGAACGCCGGGCAGCTGAAGGTCGGTTCCTTCGCCCGGTCGGAGCGGATGGCGAAATGGAACGAAGTGCTGCGGATCGAAGAAGCGCTCGGCGACCGGGCGGTCCTCGCCGGGACATGAAGGCAGTCCTGCAATACCGCGCGAGCCCGGGGTTTTGCCGCCAGATAGAGGCGCTCGCCCCCGACTGGCTCGACGTCGCCGTTGTCGACGAGGGCGACAAAACCGCGTTCGCGGACGCGATGCAGGACGCGGAAATCCTGCTTCACGTTCTTGAGGTCGTCACCGCCGACGTCATCGCCAACGCACCGGCGTTGCGCCTGATCCAGAAAATCGGCGTCGGCGTGAATACCATCGACCTCGCCGCTGCCGAACAAAACGACATAGCGGTCTGCAACATGCCAGGCACCAATTCCCGTGCGGTCGCCGAGATGACGCTGACACTGATGCTCTCCGCCCTGCGTCGTGTCCCCTATTACGATGCGCGCATGCGGGCGGGGTACGGCTGGACCGCCGACCTCGATTCCTTCGACGGCCTGGGCGAGGTTGCCGGGCGCACCGTCGGGCTCGTCGGATACGGCGATGTCGCCCGGAGTCTTGCGCCTGTCCTGAAGGCGATGGGTGCGACCGTTCTGTACACCGCGACCTCGCAAAAGGCCGATGCCGATGCAGACTGGCGGGACCTACCGGCGCTGCTGGCGGGCTCCGACATTGTCTCTCTGCACCTGCCGCTCACGCCCGCAACCGAGAAAATGATCGACGCCGAAGCGATCGCCTCCATGAAACACGGCAGCGTGCTCGTGAACACGGCGCGCGGCGGACTGGTCGATGAAGCGGCACTGCTTGAGGCATTGACCTCGGGCCACCTGCGCGCAGCCGGTCTCGACGTCGTTACCGTGGAACCCGCACCGGCAGAAAACCCGCTATTCGCGCTCGATAACGTGGTGGTCATGCCGCATATCGCGTGGATCACGCCCGAGACGCTCGACCGCAGCCTTGGCATTGCATTCGAAAACTGCCGCCGGGTGCGCGACGGGGAAGATTTGTTGCACCGGGTGGTCTAGACTTTTCACAGACGAACCGCCGTATGATTTGGGGAGCCGAACCGTGAAACTTGTCAGCTTTGAAGTGAATACCGCAATCGGGCGCGCACGCCGCATCGGTGTACCGATCGACGGCGACGAAACCGGGCGCGTTGCCGACCTGACGAGTTGCTACACCGCCTATCTCGCCCAGGAGACGGACGAGCCGACGCCGCGGGAACTCGCCGCCGTGCGCTGCCCGCCGGATATGATCGGCTGGCTCAAGGGCGCGCATAAATCCCGCGAGGCGGCGGAAGCCGCCGTAACCTGGATTGGAAAATGCCTCAAAGACGATGCCGACCCGCAGGGGATTGACGGCGAACGGCTGGTATTCCCCCGGAGCGAAATTAAATTGCTGGCACCGGTTCCGCGGCCGGGTGCCTTCCGCGACTTTTCGATTTATCATACCCATATGTCGAAAGCCGACGTGCCGTTCATCAAAACCGAACACTGGTACGTCACGCCGCCCTATTACAAGGGCAGTTGCGACACCATCACGGGTGCCGAAGACCCGGTGCCCTTCCCCTACTATACCGAGCGCCTAGACCTCGAGATCGAGCTCGGCATCATCATCGGCAAACAGGGCTCCAACCTCACGTTCGAGGAAGCGAAAGAGCATATTGCGGGCTACACGATCCTGATCGATCCGAGCTGTCGCGACGGCTACAAACGCGAGCCGTTCGGGCCGAACAAGCGCAAGGATTTCTGCACCCCGATGGGGCCCTGCCTGGTGACCGCCGACGAAATCGACGAGCGCAACATAGATTGCAGCGTATCAGTCGACGGCGAAACATGGTGGGAAGGCAATACCGGCGAGCCGCGCTCGTTCTGGGCCGAACATCTCGTCGCCTATGTCTCCGATAACGAGACCATCTATCCGGGCGATGTCATCGGCACCGGCACCATCGGCATGGGCTGCTCGATGGACATCCACAAATGGCCGCAGGTCGGCCAGCATATGACCTTTACGATGGCCGGTATCGGCGCGATGACGCTGGAGATCGTGAAGGGTGCGGACCGCGTGCGCCATGTCGATGGCATGCCCGGGCTGATCGCGTATCCGGGCGAGGACAAATAGCCGACACCTGCCGGCTCTCTCCCCCTCAGCCCGCCGTAGTCAGCCCTTCGCGGTCACCCGTTTCAAGCGGTACACGCCGATCCCCATCAGGACGATCGAGGCGGCAAAGAACCACATGCCGATCTCCATTCGTGCATTCGCGATGCCGGAGGTCTTGGCGACAACGATCGCCATGGCGACCAGCAGCACGTCCGCGCAGGACCAGCGCCCGAAGAATTCGAGCCAGCCGATCCATCGGCCCGGCGCCGCGCCGGTCTTTTTGTAGCGCTGCCAAAGGAATGCCGCGGCGAGAATCTTGCCGAGCGGAAAGACGACAGAGAATACAATCACGACGAAGCCGAGCAGATACTGTTCGTCGGCGACCAGTTCCCAGGCCGCCTCGGCAATCGAAAACCGTGTGGCAAAGATCGCAAGATTGCTGACTTCGACCACGGGCAGGAAAACGCCAAGCCCCAGCGACAACGTTGCGCACAGCAGGACCGGAAAGATCAGCATATCGGGCTTGGACGTGGCGGGCATTTGTTCAGACATTGCCGACTGACGCCCCATCCACTCGCAAGACAATATTCAGGGTAAACCGGTTTTGGGGTGGCTGAAGGGATTTGAACCCTCGACCCCCTGGACCACAACCAGGTGCTCTAACCAACTGAGCTACAGCCACCGCAAGAACCGGCGGTCTAAGTAGCCCCCACACCGCCGGGCGTCAAGACGGTTCGCACCGTCAAATTCATCCGAAATGGGTTTTCAGGCGCCGGATCGCCTCATCGATGGTCTCGGCCGTCTTGCAGAACGCGAAACGCGCAAAATAGCCCGCTTCATCCGACGTATAGAACGCGCTCATGGGGACCGCCGCCACCCCTGCTTCGACCGTCAGGTATTTGCAGAATTCGGCATCAGTGCCGTTATAGCCGAGTGGCCGGAAATCGGTGGTCAGGAAATAGGTGCCCTGGCACGGCGTAACGTTGAAGCCGATATCGCGGAGACCGTCTGCGAGATGATCGCGCCGCGCCTGCATATCGGCGTTCAATGCCGCGAAATAGGCATCGTCCTTTCGCAGCCCGAAGGCGACCGCCGCCTGCAGGTTGGGCGGCGTCGTGAATGTCAGGAACTGGTGCGCCTTGGCAATGGGTGTCAGTACGACGGGCGCGGCCGTGATCATCCCGATTTTCCAGCCGGTCAGCGAGAAAATCTTGCCGGCAGACTGAATGCGCACCGTGCGGTCGCGCATCCCCGGCAGGGCAATCATCGGGATATGCGGCATGCCGTCGAACGCAAGATGTTCGTATACTTCGTCGCAGACCGCGAAGGCATCGTGCTTCCGGCAGAGTGCGGCGATAAATTCCAGTTCATCCCGCCCAAAAACCTTGGCGCAGGGATTCATCGGCGTATTGACCAGAATAAGCTTGGTCCTGTCGGAAAATGCCGCTTCCAGTTCCGCGCGCGGCAGCTCCCAGCCCGGCGCTTCCAGCCGCACCAGCTTTGCAATACCGCCGCCACGCTGCACGATCGGCAGATAGGAATCGTAAAGCGGCTCGATCAGGATAACCTCGTCACCCGGCTCGATCAGGCCAAGCAGTGCGGCGCCGAGCGCCTCGGTGCCGCCGGAGGTAACCATCGTCTCGGTTTGCCAGTCGATGTCGAGGCCGTAAAACCTGTCTGCATGCTCGGCGACCGCCTGGCGCAGATCGGGGATGCCGAACATCGACGGATACTGGTTCACGCCATTGCGCAGATAATCTACGCCGACCTCGACCACATCGTCGGGACCGTTGCCGTCGGGGAATCCCTGGCCGAGATTGACTGCATCGTGCTCCTGGGCAAGACGCGACATGACTTCGAATATCGTCGTACCGAAACTGGAAAGAATACTGTTGCCGGGTTTCACGGGGCATTCCCTGTCGTTGACCGGCGAATTTACTACCACACGGCCGAACCGGTACACCAGCGCCCCGCTTGACCCACCGGTCGTCACGGGTCCAGACTATGCAGATGGCTTCCGACGGAGGACAATATGCCCCGGGTTCTGATCAATTGTTCCAAATGCGAGCGAAAGCTTTATACCGGCCTGACGTTTGAAGACTGGTTCGTCTTCGAATGGGTCGACATTCAGGGCGCGACGTCTCTCTGCCGGGCCTGCGGCACCGAAAACACCTGGGACAAATCCGACACATTTCTCGAAGCGGATGGCGGCGGCGACTAGGTAGTGGACTCATAATCTCTAAGCCATAGCCTTGTTGAAGCGATAGAGAC
>CAXBMQ010000037.1:0-37230 GCA_963977005.1 uncultured Rhodospirillaceae bacterium | reverse complement strand
GAGAGATTTGCGGTTGTCCGGGCTGTCGGCAGCACCACCGTCACGGCCGCTGAAAATGCGTCCTTCCCATTCCCATACCCACATACCGTCGTCTTCGACAACTTTCGGTGCCGCCTGCCTGAATTTTTCGGCAACGCGGTCCTGCCACAGATTTGCGGGAATCCAGCGTTGATCGATGTGGTTGTCGGCGGAGTTGTATTTGTAGAGGGTCATCTGGTTCCCGAACTGTCTGGATAGGAATTCGAAAGCAAGCATACTAAAAAGGCCCTCCCCGATAAAGCGCATAGGGGAGGGCCGAATTGTCTAATAGACCGTTTTGACGCTCGCTTATTTTCCGTAGATCATTTCGCTGGCGCGGCGCACCATCTCCGGCTTTGCGTTGGCAATGGCGTCGTTCACGGCTTTCTGAACCGTCGCCGCATCCGCCGGGACCACCCGGAGATTCCGCTTCGTCGCATCCGCAATAAAGGCCGGGTCCTTGACCATCTTGTTCCACGCGGTCTGCATAACGGCAATCGCCGCTTTCGGTGTGCCGGGAGGGGCTGCGAGGCCGCGCCCGATCAGGCCGAGCGCGCCGACGAATTCGACAAGCGGTTTGTCCGCGGCGTCAACAACGTCTTTCATCATCGGCACCGAGGCCGAGACATCGGGGTCCCGGTAATAGCCGACCTGCATAAGGGCGGTAGCTTCGGGCTTGTCGCCGGTAAACCAGTTCTCATAACGGGATTTCCAGAACAGCCAGTTGAAGGCGGCGCCCATTGTTTCCTGCTGTTCGATCGACAGACCGACCTTGGCCGACCCGCGATAGCCGGAGACAACCTTGATCTTCGTGCCCAGCAGACCATTCATCAGTTTCGGCACGATTGTGGCAACCGACCCCAGACCGGTCGTTCCCATGGGGATTTCCCGCTCGCGCAGGTCCTCCCAGCGCTTCACGCCGGAATCCGATCGCGCGACCACGACCACGTTCGTCTGGTTCGCGGTGCCGATCCAGGTGAACTTGCTCATGTCATAGCGCGCTTTCTTGGGCTGCATGAGTTGCACCAGAACTGCTGTGTCCGCTGGCATGATGTAATTGTATCCGTCGGGAGTCATCGCTTTGGCGGCATAGTTCGCCATCCGCATGCCGCCGGCGCCGGGGCGCGAGTCGACGATTGCATTCGGATTTCCGGGGATATGCTTTTCGATATGTTGGGAAATCAACTGGGCATACTGACCGTAGGTGCCGCCGACGCCGAAGCCGATTGCAATCTTGATCTGTTTACCGGTGAAATTGAAATCCTGCGCCGTCGCCGGTGCGCTGCTCAGCGCAAAGGCGCCGACGGATGCCGCTATGAGGGCGGCTTTTTGTAACGGGAACATTCGCAAACTCCATCCTTGTATTCTGGCAACCTGTAAAGCCGCCGGATAATTGCTGAAAAGTTCCCCCCTCGATTTGGTTAAGTTTCTACATATTTTCTAGCGTTTGTCCGCGGGCGAGACAATGTGATCGGCTTCGGCAAAAGTCGTTGGCCGCATGCAGTCGCTGCATGCCGCGGGCGGGCGGGGTTGAAACCGGGAAAGAAAACGGCCCCTCCCGGAAAGGAGGGGCCGCCTTGTTCGCAGGTTAAGCGCGAAGGCTCTTAGAGCTTCGCGGCGCCTTCATAGGCGAGCGCGGAGGCCCGCTTCACGACATCGGGGTTCGTATTCGCGATCGATTCGTTGACCACTTTCTGAATGGTCGCGGCATCCGTCGGGATAACGCGTAGCTTGCGCTTCTCGGCATCTGCAAGGAACTTCGGATCCTTGACCATTTTCTCCCACGCGGTCTGCATGATCTTGATCGCACCCTCGGGCGTGCCGGGCGGTGCGGCAAGCCCACGGCCGATCAGGCCGAGCGAACCGATGAACTTGAGAACGTCATGGTATTTCGGGTCCGTGACTTCCTTCATCATCGGGACGTTCGGCAGTTCGGGGTCCTTGAAGTGACCGAGCTGGAGGATGGCGCGGGCAAACGGCTTGTCGCCCTGGAACCAGCGCTCATACTTGGATTTCCAGAACAGCCAGTTGAAGGCCGAACCGCGGTTTTCGCCCTGTTCGACCGACAGGCCGGTCTTGGACGAGCCTTTGTAGCCGGTGACGATCTTCATCTTCGTGCCGAGCATGTTGTTGACCAGGCCGGGCATGATGGTGGACGTCGAGGCAAGACCCGTCGATCCCATCGGAACCGAGATGTTGCGAAGATCTTCCCATTTCTTGACGCCCGTATCGGAGCGGACCACGAGAATCACGTTCGTCTGGTTGGCCGAGCCGATCCAGGTGAACTTGCTCATATCGTATGTCGCCTTCTTCGGGCGCATGAGCTGGACGACGACTGCACTATCGGGCGGAACCAGATAGTTCAGACCGTTCGCCGGCATCGCCTTGGCCGCATAATTGGCCGCCAGAAGGCCCCCTGCGCCGGGGCGCGATTCGACAATTATATTGGGGTTGCCGGGGATGTAGTTCTTCAGATGCTCCGCGAACATACGGGAATATTTGCCGTAGGTGCCGCCAAAGCCGAAGCCGATCAACAGCTTGATCTGCTTGCCTTTGAAGTCGAAGTCCTGCGCCTTGGCCGGAGCGGCGAGCATCGCCGTTACGCCAAGCGCCGCGCCAATCAGCGCGATCTTACTTTTACCAATCATGTAGTGCCTCTCTGTATAAAGGAACGTTAACGTGGAGAACCTAATCCACACGTTCGAGAGCTATAAAAACTATCGAACGATATTGCTTTTAGTTCTTACCATTGATTAGCATTTTGGCCGCAATTTTGCAACTTGACGCATCGCCCGGCGAACGGCTAACTCGCTGCCAAACCAACTTCAGGAACGCTGAATATGCCCGCTGTAAGAATCTACCAGCCCCGCAAGAATGCCATGCAGTCCGGCCGCGGGAAGACCAAGTACTGGCTGGTTGAGTTCGAGCCGGGCGCGCAGGTGCAAAATGACTCTCTGATGGGCTGGGTCGGGCACGGAGATACCCGGAATCAGGTGAAAATGCGGTTCGACAGCCGCGACGATGCGATCGCCTTCTGTACGAAGCGCGGTTTGTCCTATCAGGTGATCGAACCCAGGACGCGGCGTCTGCATCGGAAATCCTATGCGGACAATTTCAGCTACACCCGCGAGAAGAACTGGACGCATTAGGGACTGCCCCGCCTGCCGTCGAGGGCTATCGGGCACCTACTGGACCGCTTGGGCTGTTTTCGTCCGTTACAATCCGAAACATCAAAATTGCGTGCGACGTCGAATCCGCGTGACGTTCGTCAGAAACGCAGATAGAATTTTTGCCTAAATAAAAAAGCGATGCCGAACAGGCCGCAAAAAAAATTCATATTCCGGATAGGCGAAGGGAAATTCTGCCATGGTTGCTTTTACCGTTAACGGGAAAGCCCAGAACGTGAGCGCCGGCGACGACACGCCGCTGCTCTGGGCGCTGCGCGAACATCTTAAAATGACGGGCACGAAATTCGGCTGCGGCGCGGGCCTCTGCGGAGCCTGCACGGTGCATGTCGACGGAGAGGCCGTGTTCTCATGTCAGACCGCGCTGTCGGATGTTGCCGGCAAAAAAGTCACAACGATCGAGGGGCTCGCGCCGAACGGCGATCATGCGCTTCAGAAAGCATGGGTTGCCGAGCAGGTGCCGCAATGCGGTTACTGCCAGTCGGGCCAGATCATGAAGGCGGCGGAACTGCTGGCGACGAACAAGCAGCCATCGCGCGACGAGATCGTACAGCACATGAATTCGAATATCTGCCGCTGCGGTACGTATCCGCGCATCGTGCGCGCCGTGCAGCGCGCCGCGAAGGAGGGCTAGGTCATGAACGACATCAGCAAGATCCAGCTTCCCGAACTCAAGGTCAGCCGGCGGGGATTCGTCGGCGGCGCGGCGGGACTCACCTTTGCCATGACCGTCACCGGTCTGGTCAGTGAGGCGGCTGCGGCAACGGGCCGCGACGGCGACAACACCGTCAACGCCTATGTCACCATCCGGCCCGACGATACGATTACGATCATGTCGCCGGCCGCGGAAATGGGGCAGGGCATCATGACCTGTCTGCCGCTGATCGTCGCCGAATACATGGATGCCGACTGGGACAGGGTCTCGGTCGAAACGGCGCCGGCGAACCACAAGCTCTACGGCAATCCGAAATTCGGCGGCATCCAGTATACCGTCGCGTCGCTCTCGGTAATGGGCTACTGGGACCCCCTCAAAATGGTGGGTGCGCAGACCCGACAGGTCCTGGTCGATGCAGCGGCCGGAAAATGGGGCGTTCCCGCGTCGGAATGCTCGACCGAACCGAGCAGGGTGGTCCACAAATCCGGCAAGAGCCTGACCTACGGCCAGATTGCCGCGTTTGCCAAGCCACCGGCGGAAATGCCGAAGGTCGACCCTGATTCGGTCAAGAACGCCGGCAACTATCGCCTTCTCGGCAAGGATACGGGACGGGTCGATGTGCCGTCCAAGACCAACGGGTCAGCCCAATACGGAATGGACGTCCAGATCGACGGCATGGTCTATGCCGCGATTCAGCGTTCGCCGGTGTCCAAGGCAAAGCCGCTTTCCGT
Organism: uncultured Rhodospirillaceae bacterium; assembly: GCA_963977005.1. Classification (GTDB taxonomy): domain Bacteria; phylum Pseudomonadota; class Alphaproteobacteria; order MPNO01; family UBA830; genus CAXBCP01. The sequence continues at coordinate 32,641 of CAXBMQ010000037.1, read as the reverse complement.
CAACGATGTCGAGATCATGAAGATCAAGGGCGTCAAGCGGGTCATCAAGCTGCCCTATGGCGTGGCCGTGATCGGCGACACTGTCGAGGCGACCAAGAGCGGCCGCGAAGCGCTTGACGTAAACTGGTCCAAGGCGCCGGGCGACAGCTTCACGACGGAAACCGCGATGGGCGACTATCTCAAAATCGCGGCGGACCCGGCCCGTGAGGCCGTGACCTGGCAAAGCAAGGGCGATGTTGCCGCCGGCATGAAAGGTGCGGCGACAGTAAAGACCTTCGAATATACCAGCGAGCATAATTACCACGCCCAGATGGAGCCGATGAACGCGACCGCGCGCGTCAGCCCCGACGGGAAGTCGGCCGAAATCTGGGCATCGACCCAGGGACCGACGATTGCGCAACTGGTGTCGTCCAAGGTTCTGAAAACCAGCCCGGCCAACGTAAAGGTGCACCCGCAGCTTATCGGCGGCGGCTTCGGCCGGCGCGCGCAACCCGATTTCGTGGTCGATGCCGTCCTGTTGTCCAAGATCATGGGCGGCGGTACGCCGGTGAAGGTGATCTACAGCCGTGAAGACGATCTCGCGGCGGGCCGCATGCGGCCGATGACGGCGCACCGGATCGATGTCGGAATGGACAAGGACGGCAAGGTCGTGGGCTGGAAACACCGCGTCGTCGGTGAATCGGCGATCGGTTACACCAATCCGGGCCGGCTCAAGAAATCCGGCGGCAAGGATATCCTTGTCATGGCCGGCGCGGAGATTCCGTATTACGGCATCCCCAACTGGCTGGCCGACCATGTCCACGAAAAGCGCGGTGCGCGGCTTTCGGCCTGGCGCGGCATCGGGGCGGGCTATACCAAGTTCGCCAGCGAAGCGACCGTCGACAAGCTCGCGCTTGAGGCCAAGGTCGATCCGATCGATTACCGCATGGGACTGCTGAGCGACGAAAAGGCCAAAAAGGTCCTTGCAGCCGTTGCCGAGATGGCGGACTGGAAACGCAAGCGCAGCGGGACCGCTCTCGGTGTCGCCGTATCCCAGCTGCATGGCGCCAACGTTGCCGGCATCGCCGAGGTATCGGTGAACGATGACGGCAAGATCAGGGTCCACAATTTCTGGATGGCGCTTGATCCGGGGATTGCGTTGCAGCCCGACAATATTGTCGCGCAGACAGAGTCCAACATCATCTACGGGCTCAGCCAGTCGATCAAAGAAAAGGTCACGCTGGAAAACGGCGCGGTCCAGCAGAGCAACTTCCACGACTACGAGGTGTTCCGTCAGGAAGACGTGCCGAATATCGAGGTAAAGGTGATGCCGCAGGGCGGCATACCGCGCGGTATCGGCGAGCTTGGCCTGCCGCCAACGGCGGGGGCCGTGGCCAATGCCGTGCGCGCGCTGACCGGTGCGGACCTGACACAGATGCCCTTTACGCCGGAACGCGTGAAGGCGGCCATGAAGGGCTAGAACAGCCCTCTCGCTTCTGGGAGGAGGCGTCCGAAGGAAACCCGCGGCGGAGAAATCCGTCGCGGGTTTTTTATGCGGAGTTTTCCGCTTGCGTGGGAGCGGGCCGGTACCGCGAATATCAGAGGTCGCCGAGCCCGTTCATGCCGCGCCGCAGGATCTGGCGGCCCCGGACCCAGACGAGTTCTTTCCAGTCGTCCTCGTCCGGATATAGCGCCTTGCGCACCTGCGCCTTGATGGCGCGCCCGACATCGCTGTCGATCTCGCCTTTGGCATGCAGCCAGTTATCGGCGATCAGCGCCATCAGGACTTCGCGCACGGAATAGGTCCCGAATTCGACGGTCAGGCTGGTGACATCGGTCTCCGTATCGGCCAGCCGCCGCCGCAGGCCGGAGCCGATGGTGCCGCTGAGCGGCGCCGATAGCGATTGCCCCTCGGCCGGGGCCGCAAGGCCGTTGACGAACCATTTGCTGACCCGGTCGCCATGCGGGCTGCCGGGGCGCGTTATGCCGAGAAGCTCTCCCGCGCCGTAGGCGCCGAGCCCGGTATGCCAGTCCAGAAACAGGACATGCGCGGCGCCGACGACGTGTTCTTCGACGATCTTGCGAAACCGGTGCTGCGCGCCGGTCGGTTCCATGCCACCGAAGAAAATTCCGTCGGGATGATCGTACTGACCTCCGGTCAGCACCGACTGAAGTTTGTAGAGCGAATGTTTGCTCGCGTAGCGTTCGAGCTTTTCCGTCGATGCCGCCACCGTGCTGTCGTCCCAGTCGTCGGGCAGGATGACCGGATGCAGCTTTGTGTATTCGGCATTTTTCGGGTGCGGCTTGTCGTGATCGACAAAGTTCCGGTTGAGATCGACATTCTCCTCGGTCACGCGCCGGACCCAGGCGAACCCGTGACAGTTCAGAGCATGGATGAACACCAGCCGCACGTTGTCGGGCAGGGCCGCCGTTTCGCCGCTGGCGAGAAAGCCCGTGAGGATGCCGGATCCGCAGAAACCCTCGACGCCGTGGGTGGCCGTATTGCACAAAAATACATTGGGGGCGTCGTCGGGACCAAGCAGGGCGACATCGGTATAGACCGGCGCGCCGTCCGGCCCGCTCGAGCCCGCATCGTAGGTTGCGATGCGCGCGCCGGCTTCGGCGGCGGCGGCCAGGAACCTGGACCGGCCGTCCCGGTAGTCCGACGGAAAATATTCAAGATGAGACATGACGCGCGAGGATGGAGAAACCCATCTTTGATGTCCAGACGCGTATCGCCGAATCCGCTACACTGGTTTGATGAGGATATGGATCAAAACGCCGCTTGCGATTCTGGCCGAGGGCTGTGCGGGCGGCATGGTCGTCGAAGACGGGGTTATTACCGAATGCCTGGTCGCTGGCGCGCAACCGGGCGCGCCGTGCGACGAGGTCGTGGATGCGTCGGAACACGTCGTCCTGCCCGGATTGATCAACACGCATCATCATTTCTACCAGACCCTGACGCGCGCCTACGGCCCCGCGCTCGACAAGGAATTGTTCGACTGGCTCAAGACGCTTTACCCGGTCTGGGCCGGGCTGACGCCGGAATACCTCGCGGTGGCGACGCGGCTGGCGCTTGCGGAACTGCTGCTGTCGGGCTGCACGACAGCGGCGGACCACCATTACGTCTTTCCCGACGGGCTTGAAGAAGCGGTTGATATCCAGGCAGGGGCGGCCCGTGAGATGGGGGTGCGCGTCACGCTGACCCGCGGCTCGATGAACCTGTCGGTTGAGGATGGCGGCCTGCCGCCGGTCTCCGTGGTGCAGGACAGCGACACGATTCTGGCGGACAGCGCGCGGGTAATCGATGCGTTTCACGATGCGGCGCCCGGATCGATGGTCCAGATCGCCCTCGCGCCGTGTTCGCCGTTTTCGGTCACGCGCGAGGTTATGTCCGATACGGCGGTGCTGGCGGCGGACCGGAACGTGCGTCTGCACACGCATCTCGCGGAAACGGAGGACGAAAACGCTTTCTGCGAAGCGACGTTCGGATGCCGCCCGCTTGAGTATCTGGAGCAGGTCGGTTGGCTGAATAAAAGTGTCTGGCTCGCCCACGGCATTCATTTCACCCCCGATGAAATCGCCCGGCTGGGCAAGGCGGGGGTCGGCATCGCGCATTGTCCCGGGTCCAACATGGTGCTTGCCTCCGGAATGTGTCCGGCGGTCGAGCTGGAGCGGGCGGGCTCGCCGGTCGGCATCGGCGTCGACGGTTCGGCCTCCGAGGATGCCTCTAACCTGATGCAGGAAGCCCGCCAGGCCCTGCAGGTCCAGCGCCTTCGCTACGGCGCGGCATCGGTCAGCCACACGGATGTCCTGCGCTGGGCGACCGCAGGGTCGGCGCGCTGTCTCGGGCGCGACGATATCGGCACGATTGCCGTCGGCAAGCAGGCCGATATTGCGATGTTCAGGCTGGACGAGCCGCGTTTCTCGGGCGCGGGCGACCCTCTCGCCGCGCTGATCCTGTGCGGCGCGCACCGGGCCGACCGGGTAATGGTCGGCGGCGAATGGCGCGTTGTCCACGGGACGATCGCCGGGTTGGATATCGACGCGCTGATGGCGTGCCATGCGTCGGCCGCGGGCGAACTGATCGCTTAACCGTCCGCGCTCCTTATCCGATGGACCAACGAACCGGGTTTATCCGTTTCTCAAGGCCTCGATCAATTCGTCTTTCGCCATGGAAGACCTGCCGTCAATGCCGATCTCTTTGGCTTTCTCGTAAAGTGCGGCCTTCGTCCACTCTTCATAGGGCGGAGATTTTCCGCCCCTTTTCCCGGCGCCGGCGGAATTCGAAATACGCGCCGCTTTTTCCTTGCTGGCACCCTGTTCCCTCAGGGCTTCATATTGTTCAGGGTTCGTTAGGGTGACTTTCGGGTTTTTCGCCATTTCCGGTTTCCGTCGCAAAATTCCAAGTGGTCTCGTTCCAACAACGCGGGAATAAAGCAAACGGTTCCGGAAAAGCCGGACTCATCGTCACGCCGCCATTTTCACGCCCTTCAGGATCTTTTTGCCGGACCGGGCGAGCTGTTCCATTTTCCTGTCGAGCCCGCGGAATTTAAGCTTCTTGTTCTGCTTGAGAATCTTTCCGGCGACCATCACGGTATCGACATTGCCGGCATTGGCATGAAAGACCACGGTTTCAATCGGGTTGTTGACCGGGAACAGGTTCAGGTCGTTGCCGTTGAGCATCGTGATATCGGCCTGCTTGCCCGGTTTGAGCGAGCCGATTTTCCGGTCGAGCCCCATGGCGCGGGCGGAATCGATGGTCGCCCATTGCAGCGCTTCGCGCGGTTTGATCGACAGGACCTGCGCGGGCGCCTTGGTGGCTTTTGCCGTCGCCTGGTTGTCGAGCATCCGCTGCGGTTGCAGGGCCATGCGCATCACGGTGAACATGTCGCCGGAAATGTTGGATTCGACGTCGACGCCGAGCGACGGTTTGCCGCCGAGCGCGCGGACCCGGCCGATCAGCGGCGCGCCATGGCCCATCTGGATTTCGACCTCTGGCGTGATCGTCACCGACGCGCCGGAATCGATGACGATTTTCAATTCCTCGTCCGACAGATAATTTCCGTGGACCATGTTATGGCGCTTGTCGAGCAGCTTGAGCTTGGCAAGTTTCTTGTATCCGTCGGGGTTCAGCCGTGTCGGTGCGCCCCAGACATGGGTGCTGATAATCAGGTTCATTTCCTTGGCGAGGCGAAAATCGTGCTCGGTCACTTCCCACGTCGAAAAATCGACGCCAAGGGCGGCCATCGCCAGGGTGATACGTCCGTCATCGTCCGACAGCGCGCCCTTACGCAGGCGTTCAAGCTCGCTGCGCGGGTGCGGAATATGGGTGAAGGGCAGGGCGCCTTCCTTTGCGTCAGGCTTCGGCGAGCCATGACCGAACAGGGCGCGGATACCGGATTCCTCGAGGCCGCGGATCGCGCCGTCGGTGTGGCCGGGCGTCGCATTATTGTGGCACCAGTCGAAGATCGTCGTCGCGCCGACGTTTATCTGGTTAAGGGCGCCGACCAGATTGGCGAGGTAGGTATCGTTTGCGGTATAGCGTGGCGCGATCCGCGCATGCATTTCATGCAGGTATTGGGGGATCGACCAGTTGCCGGCGACGCCGCGGATGCCCGTCTGCCAAGTGTGGATATGGGCGTTCACGAAGCCGGGCATGACGATCATGCCCGCGGCGTCGATCACTTTTGCGCCCGGCGCGCGGATCGACTTGGCGATTTTCTCGATTTTGTCGCCGTCCACCAGGATGTCGCCCCTGGCGAAATCCCCGACCTTGCGATCCATTGAAATAATCGTCCCGCCCTTGATCAGCGTCTTGGCCATTTGTCTTTCTCCCTGCTGTGCGTCGGTGTCGCCACCGTGCGTTTATTCCGGATAACCGGTTGGCATGACCACGATATTCCGTGATAATGCGGTCAATTACAACGCCATGTGCAAACGTTTGCACATTAAAAAACATTCTTTGCAGGAGGAAACCTTATGAAAGCACTTACGAGAACACTTATGGTGTCCGCCGCGGCGGGCGCTGTTGCGCTGTCGCTGGGCGCGACAGGCGCGTCGGCGAAAATCTACAAGCTGACCGCCGGTTCCAGTCATCCGCCGATCGTGCCATGGGTCGCGACGATCAAGGATCATTTCGTTCCGCAGTCGGTTGAACGTCTGAAAGCGATGGGCAAAGGCGACAGCATCCAGTGGACCGAGGCCTATGCGGGCGCGCTCTACAATTTCAAGAACACTCTCGAGGGCGTGCAGAACGGGCTGGCAGACGTCGGCTGGGTCGGGACCCTGTGGGAACCCATCAAGATGCCGCTGATGAACGTCACGTTCTACGCGCCTTTCGCGACCGGCAATCTGGATATCCTGAATCAGGTGGGGGAAGACCTTCACAAGAATATTCCGGCAATGAATGCGGCCTGGAAGAAGCATAATCAGGTCTTCCTCGGCGTGCAGGCGGCGGACACGTACAATCTGTTCACCAAGTTTCCCCTGAAAACGATGGCCGATCTCAAGGGCAAGAAGATCTACGGACCCGACGCGCTTGCCGGCTGGCTTCGCGGGACCGGTGCCGTCGCCGTCAATGGCGGTCTGCCGGTTTACTATAACGGCGTGAAGACCGGTGTCGCCGAAGGCGGTATCGTGATCACGACCGGCATGTTGCCCTTCAAGCTTCACGAAGTGGCGCCGTACATCACCGAGGTGGACATGGGCGGGCCGATTTCGGGCGCACTGACCATGAACCTGGACACCTGGAACTCGCTGCCCGCGCACATGCAGGACATGTTCCGGAAGCTCGGAAAGGAATATTCGACAATCCAGTCCGGCATTATCAAGCAGAAGGCCGGCCTTTTCCTGAAGCTGATGGCGAAGCAGGGCGCAACGGTGACCAAGTTCCCGCAGGCCGAACGGCGGAAATGGGCGGAAAGCATGCCCAATATTGCCAAGGAATGGGTCGACGCAAACGAAGCCAAGGGTATTCCCGCGAAGGCTGTCATGAAGGCCTTCATGGACGGTGTTCGGGCCGGCGGCGAGAAACCGCTTCGCGACTGGGATAAAGGCCTCTGAGCGGAGGTCAGTAACTAGAAAAGCCTAACGATGAGTCCTCCCGGTAATACGGGTGACGCAGCGGGCGGGGCGTCCTGGTTCGGACGCCCCGTTTCCCTGTTCAACGCCTTTACCAATCTGATGAACAGCATCGGCACCCTTTGGGTGTTCGGGATGATGTTCCTGATCTGCGCCGATATTTTCGCGCGCAATGTCTTCAATCATCCGCTCAACGGCGTGCCCGAGATCATCGCGTTCTCGATCGCCGGGACGATATATCTGCAGCTTGCAAATACGCTCCATGCGGGCCGGTTTACGCGTGCCGAACTGCTGATCGACTGGCTAGAGGTTAAACGCCCCTTAGCCGGGACCTTGTTCAACGCGATATTCAATTTCTTCGGCATCCTGGTCTTCGTCGTCATGGTGCGCGGGTTCTGGTTCGAGTTCGCGGATGCCTGGGCCGAAAACGAGATCGCGGGCGTGCCGGGAACGATCACGTTTATTGTCTGGCCGTTCTACCTGCTTCTGGTCGTCGGCGCCGGCGCGACGGGGCTCGAATTCGTGCTGCGGTTTCTCCGCGATTGCAGCGGGACCGTCCGCGCGGTCAAGGCAGCCGATGAAGACGGCACGCGTAGAAAGCGGGGATACGGCTGGCTGATTGCGCTCGCCGGCTTCGCCACGGTGATTTATCTGCTGACATCGGCAGAGTTGACGAACGCGCAGATCGGCATCCTGTCGATTCTTTGCATGCTGATCCTGATCTATGCGGGCATGCCGATCGGTATTGCGCTGATCGTTCTCGGCTTCTGCGGCATCTGGATGATGAAAGGCAATACGATCATTGCCGAACGGATGCTGCCGCAGGCGGGCGCGGAATACATGAAGAACTACTTCTTCGGCGTGGTCCCGCTTTTCGTGCTGATGGGTTTGCTTGTCAGCGCATCAGACGTCGGACGGGAAACGTTCCAGGTCGCGCGCTGGGCGTTGCGCCGGGTGCGGGGCGGACTCGGGATCGCCACTGTCGCCGCGAATGCGGTCTTTGCGGCAATAACGGGGTCGTCCATCGCGTCGGCGGCCGTGTTCACACGGGTCGCGACACCGGAAATGATGGCGCAGGGATACACCGCGCGGTTTTCCGTCGGCGTCGTTGCCGGGTCTTCCGTTCTCGGGATGCTCATCCCGCCCAGCCTGCTGCTGATTGTCTATGGTTTCCTCGCCGAGCAGTCCGTGGGCATTCTGTTTATTGCCGCGGTGGTGCCCGGTCTGATTCTGTCCGCCGCTTTTGCCCTGCTGATCCTCGCCATGGCGACCTGGCGTCCGCAGTGGATCGGCAATGTCACCGTGAAAGACGAAGACGCCGATACCGAATCGATCCTCTCCGCCTTTCTGAAGCTGTTTCCGATCCTGTCTCTGGTCGGGCTTGTCATCGGCGGCATATACGGCGGGATATTTACACCCACGGAAGCCGGGGCGGCGGGGTCGATGGGGGCATTGATCATCGGCCTGCTGAAGCGAAAACTCGACTGGAAAACGCTCTGGGGCGTTCTTGTCGAGACCGGGCACATTACGGTTTCGATCCTGTTTCTTATTCTCGCGGCGAATATTTACGCGCGGATGCTGGCGCTGTCCGGTCTGCCGCAGCAGATGGGCGATTTCATCGGCGGCACCAGCCTCGGCTTTACCGGCTTCATCATTCTCTACGTGATCGTGCTGATCCTGCTCGGCATGATCCTCGATTCCATCTCGATCATGCTGATTATCCTGCCGCTGGCGTTGCCGGTGCTGGCCCAGTTCGGCGGCGACCCGATCTGGTTCGGGATTGTGACGGTGATCGCCGTCGAGATCGGCCTGTTAACGCCCCCGCTGGGCATAACCTGTTACGTGGTGAAAGCGACGCTGAACGACGACCGGATCACGCTGAACCAGATTTTCCTGGGCGCGATGCCATTCGCGTTCATCATGCTGCTGGTGACGATCCTGCTGATCGCCGTACCGGAATTAAGCCTGATCTTCGTCTGATCCCGCCCGGGCGGGGCTACCAGGGAATTTGTGTGCCGAACCGGTCGAGGAACTGGCCTGACCGGGATTCGTCCAGCGTGTCTATTACCGCCTTGAGATCGCGGGCGACCTCGTCCGCGGGCGTGCCTTTGCCACCCGTCATGCCGGTCGCGACGATGCCGGGATGGAGCGCCGCGACAATGACCTCGTCTTTTGCAAGATCGATGCTCAGGTTCGATGTCAGCATGTTCTGCGCGGCCTTCGACATCCGGTAGCCGTAATCCTCGCCCGATGCGTTATCGGCGATCGAACCGAGACGGCTCGAAATATTGACGACGCGGGATCCCCGCCGGAACCGCTTGCGGAATGCCAGCGCCACGCTCAGCGGGCCCAGCGCGTTGACTTCGAACTGCGCGCGCACGGCGGCGATATCGATGCGGTCGATATTGTCCTCGATCATGATGCCCGCGTTGTTGATCAGTACGTCGATGGTCCTGTCGCCCATTTCGGCGGCGGCCCGGTAGACGGCGGCGGCATTGGTCACATCGACGCCCTCGTGAATGTCGGGGGCGAGGGCATCGAGTTCGGGCGTCGACTGGCGGCACAGCGCCGCGACGGTGCTTCCCGCATCGGTGAATACCCGCGTGAGGGCAAGGCCGAGGCCGGAATCCGCGCCGGTAATAAGGACATGCGTCATCCGTCAGACCGCCGTATAGCCGCCGTCGACGATCAGGTCGGTGCCGGTCATGAAGGCGGCGTCGTCGCTGGCCGCGAACAGCACGGCGCCGGCGATGTCCGCCGGCAGCCCCAGGCGGCCGATGGGGTGCGCAGGTGTCAGCAGATCGCGGACCGTCTGCATGTCGTTGTGGCGGTGGAGCAGGCGGTCGGTCTCGATCGCGCCGGGAGAGACCGTTACCGCGCGGATATTGTCGGCGGCGTTCTCGATGGCGATGGCCTTGGTCAGGTGGATCACCGCGGCCTTGGTGGCGTGATAGGCGGGGCGGCCCGGCGTGACGGCCGTGCCGAGCTGCGAGGCGATATTCACGATCGCACCGCCGCCCGCAGCGCGCAGGTGCGGGATGGCATATTTGCAGAGCAGGAAGATACCGGTGAGGTTGACCCGCAGGGCTTCGTTCCAGTCGGCAAGTTCGGTGTCCTCGACGGTCGCTGTCGGCTCGCGCGTTGCCGCGGAATGCACGATGATATCGAGCCCGCCGAGCGTCTCGACGGCCTGGGCGACGGCATCTTTCGTGGCTTGCTCATCGCCGATATTGGCCGCCAAGGGAAAGACGATACCGCCCCCGTCTTCATCGCCGAGCGCACTGACAACCCGCTGCGCCGCGTCCCCGTCGGCATCGATCACGCAGACGCTGGCGCCCTCGGCATGAAACCGCTGCACGACCGCACCGCCGATCCCGCCGCCGCCGCCGACAACGATGGCCCTTTTGCCGTCAAGCTTGCCGCCCATGTGCGTGTTCCCCGCTCAGATACTGTCCGGGACAGACGATACACAGCGCCGATGCGCCCGTTAAGACGCAAAAGCCGCCCGATGCGCGGGCGCTGACGGGGAACAACCAAGCCATCTCGCACCCGATCGGGAAGTGTGATAGGAAATCCCGCGCGGCGCCCGTAGCTCAGCTGGATAGAGCAACGGACTTCTAATCCGTAGGTCGGGGGTTCGAATCCCTCCGGGCGCGCCATTTCTTAAATTGGGTCGGCACAGTATGCGGGGACATTCCCCATGCTGTGGCCGCATGTTTTGCCAGCCCGGCGCGTCGCAATGCGGGTGAGGACCCGCATGCGCTATGCCTGCTACTTGCCGCTGTCGGCTGTCATGGAATTAGGCCCGGGCGCTGCCATCGATCAGAGAGAGAACCTGCTGCGTCAGATCGCTATCGGGCTTCGTCAGTTCGCCGACGAGGTTGAAATGGTTGAGGCCTGAAAATTCCCGGGCCTCGCAAGCAAATCCCTGATCGGTCAAGGCTGCGCCGAACGACACGCTCTGGCGTTTGAATTCGGCTGTTTCTTCCGACGCATACGCGATCAGCAGCGGGATTTCGTTTGCGGGTAGATTGTGTATGGGACTATTGCGGTGCGCCGCGTCGCTATCCAGCCTGAGCCAGCTATTGGGCTCGCAGAAACGCAGCGGCTCCAGGTCATAGAGGCCGCTCAGCAATATAGCCCCCTTTACCAGGTTCAGCGGAACGTCGGCGCCCTGATGCCAGCCCGGGGCCATGATCATGGCCGATAAATGCGCGCCTGCCGATGAACCGCCGATATAAATACGATCCTTATCGACACCATATTCTTCGCCATGGCGATAAAGCCAGGCCACCGAAGCGCGCGCCTGTCGGACCATTTCGTCGACTGACACGTCGGGCGCCAGGCCGTAATCGATCGACGCGCAGGCGATCCCGCGTTCCGTGAGCGTCTTGGCCATGAACCCGGATCCGTTCCTGCTGCCAAGACGCCAATACCCCCCATGGATAAAAAGGAACGCCGGCGATAAATCCGGGCCGGGAAGGGCGGGGTATAAATCGAGGGTCTCGGCATCGCCGGAACCGTAAGCAACGTTTTCATGGCAGCGGAGAGTCCGCTTCATCTCGGCAGTCAGGTCGGCGTAGCGTCCAAGATAGGATCCGAGATCCGTCACCGTGGCTTCGATATCGTATTCGCGCCACAGCTCTGCCGGGTCGAAATTCCGGTATACAGCAGTCATTTTTCTCACCGATTTTTGCGGGACATCAGGTTCAGGGAATCATCGATTCAGGCAAAAACAGCGCGATGTCGGGAAAGAGGATCAGCAGCGCCGTGCACACCAGCATGGCGCCCCAGAAGGGAAGCACGCCGCGGAATATCTCTCCCATCGGCACCCCGTCGGCGATGCCCTTGACGACAAAAACATTCAGACCGAGCGGCGGACTGATGAGGCTCATTTCCAGGACCACGACCAGGAGCACGCCGAACCAGATCGGATCGTATCCGAGGCTGACGATCATCGGAAAAACAATCGGGATCGTGAGCACCATGATGGCGAACCCCTCGAGGAATGTCCCGAGGACGATATAGCCGAATATGATCATGACCAGGACGACGACCGGCGCCAGCTCCATCGCCCCGATCCAGGCGGCAAGGTCGGAAGGCAATTGGGTAATTGCCAGAAAAGGATTGAAGATAAATGCGCCGATCAGAATCAGGTAAACCATCGCAAACGTTTTGATGGTCTCCAGCACGCAGAACTTCATGCTTTCGAAATTGACTCTCCGGCGAATGACCATGAGGACAAACGTCGAGAATGCGCCAACGGCTGCGGCCTCTACCGGCGTAAATACCCCAAGGTAAATGCCGCCCAAAACGACAAGGACGATCCCCATCAGCGCCGATGCGCTGCCCATCGAGGAGAACCTCTGTCGCCAGGTATGCCGGTCGGCCCGCGGGCCGATTGCCGGATTGCGGCGGGTCATAATCGAAATCGTGATGACAAACAGACAGGTCAGCAAAATGCCCGGTAAGACGCCGGCCAGAAAGAGTTGACCGATCGATTCTTCGGTCAGGAGGGCGTAGATGATAAATCCCGTGCTGGGCGGAATGAGAATCCCCAGGGTGCCGCCCGCCGCGACACTCCCTGTCGCCAACCGGGGATGATAATTGTACCGCTTCATCTCCGGCAACGCGACGCGCCCCATCGTGACGGCGGATGCAAGGCTGGACCCTGACACAGCCGCGAAGCCGGCACAGCCTACGATGGTTGCCGATGCAAGGCCGCCGGGCCAGTGACCGACAAGGCTGCGCGCCATCGCATAGAGCTCCCGGCTCATCCCCGACACCATCGCGAAATTACCCATGAGGACGAAGAGCGCGATAATACTCAGGTCGTAATTGTAGGAAATCTCAAACGGGATCGTGCCGAGCAATGCTAGGGTTCTATCCATGCCATTGAGCGAGTAGTAGCCGACCGTACCGGCGATACCCAGCGCGATCCCGATCGGAAAACGCAGGAATATGAGGATGAACAACCCGCCGAGCGTCAACAATCCGATCACAGTGGGGGACAATTTATTCTCCCGGCTGCTCGTCCGGGTTTTCCGTTGCCGGACGGAAAATGCGAACGATCATCACGGCGGCGAAAAGCGCGGCTCCAAGGGCGAGCACATAATAAAACGGATAAAACGGGATGAGGATCAGCTGGGACGCCTCGTTGAATTCCTTCACATCGACCGACTGGACCATCGTGCGCCATGCAATCAGGCCGAACAGGACGCTCCCCGCGAGGTTGATAAAACGGTTCAGCATTCGTGCGGCGCCGGGCTTAAGTCGCTTGTAGAAAATGTCGATAGCGACATGCCCGTTCTCGAAACCGCAATAAGCCAGGCCGAGAAACGCCATCACCAATACGGCGAAATGCGTTATGTCGAAGACCCCCGTGATCGGGCTGTTGAAGAAATACCGTCCGCCCACATCGGCTGCGGTCAACAGCATCAGCGCGAGGAGTACGATACCCGCGATATAAGCTGCTGTCGTAACCGCAAGCCGAGTGGCACGGACGAGCATGTCATTTTGTTCAGACACGTCTATTTCTTCAGATAGTCGGCGACCATCTGGCCATAGGGGAGGCCGTTTTTCTCAAACTCGGCGATCCAGGTTTTGGAAGCCTGCTGAAGTTTCTCAACCCAGAGCTGCTTCTCGGCATCGGTGAGTTTCGTGATTGAGGTGTCGGCCCGCTTGGTGACCGCCGCGATACCCTGCCGCCGCGACTCTTCGTAGGATTCTGCGCCAACCAGACTGAGGTCCAGACCGCTGTTCTTGTCGATCGCGGCCTTTTGCTGAGGTGAAAGCTTGTCGTAGGCATCGCGATTCATTGCGAGGAACTGCGGCGTGAATCCCATCGGCAGGTCGACAATGTAATGTTTGACGACTTCGTCCAGTTTGAAGCTCTTGACCACCGATATACCGACGATCGCGCCATCCACGACACCTTTTTCCAGGGCGCCATAGGTCTGGGGCATCGGCATGGCGACGGGAATCGCTCCAAATGCCTTGATAATCGCCGCCTGGTTTCGCGAAGGTGTTCTGAGTTTAAGACCTTTGAGGTCGGTTGGCGTGCGGACGAGCTTGTTAGTCATTACCACCGGGACGTCGGTGCCCCACAATGCCAGAAGCTTCACGCGCTTGAAGTCAGCGGCGATATGTTTTTCGTAAACCCGCCACATTGCCTTGGTCGCATCGACCGAGTTGCCGTATTGCAGCGGCAGTTCCATCACGAGTGTGCGTGGAAACAAAGTGGACGTATAGCCGGGGATGTGAAATTCGATATCGGAAATACCGTTCACGATTCTCTTGAAGGCGCCTGGCGGTTTGCCGCCAATCTGGCCGCCGGGGAAGCCGGCTATCTTCAGCCCCACATTCGTGGCGGAAACCTTCTCGCCCCAGGGAGCCATCAAAACGGACCACACGGGATGTTTCGGGCTTGCGAAAAACGCCATCTTGAGATTGGCGTCCGCCGCCTGAACCGATTGGGAATATCCCAGTGAACTAAGGGCTATTCCTGCCGCCATCGCGGCCGGAACCAGTTTCCCACGCATAAATCTACCGATTGGTTTCATAATTCTTCCTCCAGGTTTTCGTGGTTAGGATTGAACAGGCCCTCAGGATGCGGACCTCGACGTGATCCGAGCCTCGTCAGACAGTACCGACAGATTAGCGACCGCGTGATGTTCAACACTGTCCGATAGAACCACTTTCTTCTTCTTAGATTCACAATTCTAAACACTCCTGACAGATAAGTCAGGCCTCAGGCTTCAATCGCTTCGATGATTTCGCCGGAAGGGGAATTGGCGATCGCCCGCTGTACCCCCGCCGCGCCGATTTGCCGGTTCTGCATGATCCGCCCATGCCGTTGACCGGATAGAATAGGGCCGGCCGGCGGCGGCGTGGCCATTGCGAGCGGACGACTTTGGTGAGTAGTATCCGCAAAATTTTCCGCCAAATACCCGCCGGAGCATGAGATGAATTTCGTTCGATGGATTCTGGGACGCCTCGTCCTCGGATACGACCTGCTGACCCGCCCCAAACCGGTCACCCGCGATGCCGCGGCGCAAAAGGAACTGGATGACAAAACCGCGCAGTTTGCGCTCTATCAGTTCAATGCGTGTCCGTTCTGCGTCAAGGTCCGCCGCCAGATACGCCGCCACGCGCTAAATATCGAACTGCGCGATGCGCGCAACGACGAAGCGCACAAACAGGCGCTCATCGACGGCGGCGGGAAACACAAGGTGCCGTGCCTGCGGGTGAAGACCGCGGCCGGCGACGATACCTGGCTGTACGAATCCGACGACATCATCTCCTATCTCAACACAGAGCTTAAACTCGCCTGAACCGTCCTGCGCTGCCGGCCCGTTGTCGGTCCTTCATTTGGCTGCTAACGTTTGAAAAAATCCTGTGGGGAATGGCCGGATGACGGATTTCGAAAAGACAGTCGATTACATCGTCGTGGGCGCGGGCTCGGCGGGCTGCGTGCTGACCAACCGGCTCAGCGACGGCGGCGCGAACACGGTGCTGACGCTGGAGGCCGGCAAGCGCGACACCGATTTCATGATCCACATGCCGCTCGGCGTCGGCAAGGTGTGGCAGGACCCGAAATACAACTGGTCCTACGAATCCGAGCCCGAACCGCATGTCGACAACCGCCGCCTGTTCCATCCGCGCGGCAAGGTGCTGGGCGGGTCGTCCTCGATCAACATGATGGCCTATGTGCGTTGCAACGCGGGCGATTTTGACCGCTGGCGGCAGAAGGGGCTGGGCGGCTGGGCCTATGACGACGTGCTGCCCTATTTCAAGCGCGCGGAATCCTTCCAGGACCGCAAGGACGACTATCACGGCTCCGACGGGCCATGGAAAATCCGCACGACCGATGTAGAAGACCCGATTTTCGATGCGTTCTTCGGGGCGGTCGAAAGCGCCGGGTACGAGAAGGCGGTAGACTATAACGGCGCGGTGCAGGACGGGTTCGCCCGGCTGCAGGTCAATGCCGTCAAGGGCCGCCGCCAGAGTGCCGCCGTCGCCTATCTGCGCCCGGCAATGAAACGCCCGAATGTCGAGGTCCAGGTACAGGCGCATGTCACGCGGATTATTTTCGATGGCAAGCGTGCGACCGGAATCGAATACGTCCAGCACGGCCGGACCCGCCGCGTCGCCGCGGGCAGGGACGTCATTCTCGCGGGCGGGGCGATCAACTCGCCGCAGGTGCTGATGGTGTCGGGCGTCGGACCGGCCGATCATCTGCGCGACATGGGCATCGAGGTGACCCACGACCTCGCCGGGGTCGGTGGCGACCTGCAGGATCATCCCGCCGTGGGGCTTGAATACTACTATTCGAAAGGCTCCCAGTTTCACAAGGAACTGCGGCTCGACCGGCTGGCTTTCCACGTGGCGCGGGTGAAGCTGTTCGGGACCGGGATGGCGGCCTCGCCGCCGTCCTCGCTGACCGGGTTTGTCAAAAGCCGGCCCGATCTCGAAATTCCCGATATCCAGATGTTCTTCCGGCCGATGTCGATGACCGCGCGCCAGTGGTTCCCCGGTATCATCGCGCCGTCGGAACAGACCTTCGCCTTCCGGTCCTGCCATCTGCGCCCCGAAAGCCGGGGGCGGGTCAGCCTGCGCTCGGCCGATCCCATGGACCCGGTGCGTATCGTCAACAATTTCCTGTCGACCGACGAGGACAAACGCGTGCTGCGGGAATCCTTCCGCATCATGCGCAAGCTGGCGCTGCAACCCGCCTTCGACGAGCTGCGCGGCGAGGAATTCGCCCCCGGCGCGCACGTGAAAGAAGACGACGACGAGGCCATCGACGCCTATGTGCGCGAAACCCTCGGCACGGTCTATCATCCGGTCAGTACCTGCCGGATGGGCACGGACGAACGCGCCGTGGTCGACGGGGACATGAAGGTACGCGGGCTGGACGGCCTGCGCGTTGTCGATGCTTCGGTATTTCCCGACCTGCCGGGCGGCAATATCAATGCCGTCGTGATCATGACGGCGGAGAAAGCGTCGGATATTATCCTCGGCAAAGGCGCGCTTTCCCGCGAAGCTGCCTGAACGACCGAAACAGGAGATTTCACCATGCTGCCCATGCCGATAGCCGACCACGAGGCGATATCCAAGGAACTTGCCGAGACCGGAAAATACGTCAAGGTGCTCTGGCAGAGCGAGGACACGCTGATGTTCATCGCCCGCGGCCGCGAATACCGCTCGGAGTTTCATATCAACCCGTCGGACGAGCACATGACGATGCTCAGGGGCACGATGAACCTGCATTACCGCAAGCCCGACGGCAGCGAGGAAATTGCCGTGCTGAAAGAGGGCGAGACGATTTACACCGCCGCCGGGATTCCCCATTCGCCGCGCTTTCCGGCCGATGCGTTCCTGCTGGTCGGCGAACGCATGCGGCGGCCGGGCGAGACGGATACGTTCCAGTGGTTCTGCCCCGACTGCGATGCCCTGATCCACGAGGAATTCTTCGTCGTCGACGATTACACCAAGGACCCCGTCTCACAGGCCTATTCGAACTTCTTCGATTCAGAGGAAGCCCGGACCTGCGATGCCTGCGGCGCGGTGCATCCGGGACGGGACTGAATCCGGCCGCGCCTCTGTTGTCACCCCGGCCTTGTGCCGGGGCCCAGAGCGCCGCCCGTGTACATAAGAGACTGGATCCCGGCACAAGGCCGGGATGACATGCGAATAAAACCACCGTTTAAAAGGACCGACCATCATGCCCAAGGAAATCATCACCTCCGCCACTGCGCCGACGACCGGCTTCAGCGACAAGGCGACGCCGTCGCCGCTGGCCCAGGGCATCAAGTGGGGGAACATGATGTTCGTATCGGGGCAGGGGCCGCTCGATCCCGAAACCAAGGAGGTCGTGTCCACCGATATCCAGGAACAGACCCGCCAGACCCTGACCAACCTGCAGGGCGTGCTGAAGGCGGCGGGGGCGGATTTCACCAATGTCGTCAACATGCGGGTCTGCCTGCGCGACGCCGGCGATTTTCAGCAGTTCAACGCGGCCTTCACCGAATTCATGCAGGGCGAAAAAGTCACCCGCACCTGCATTGGCGGCACACCGCACCGCGCCGGTGTGAACGTGGAGATCGACTGCGTCGCGATGTTCGACTGATTTCCCGTGTTCAGTTCCAAAACTGTCTTTGTGATTGGGGCGGGAGCGAGTGCGGAAGCAAACTTGCCGGTTGGGTCTCAACTTAAAACAAAAATTGCGGACTCGCTGGGCTTCAGATTTGATCAGGGGCTGCAGCAAAGTGGTAATCAGGTAATCTTAGAAGCTATAAGTTGGTTCTCAAAACGCACCCAATTGCCCACAAATTTTCAAGAATATTTAAATGCTGCGAAACACATTTCCTCGGCAATGGTAAACGCGATTTCAATTGATAACTTCATCGATTCGCACAGTGATGATGAAAAAATTGAAATATGCGGAAAATTGGCTATTGCACATGAGGTTTTGGAAGCGGAAAGATCAAGTTTACTGAGGCACCATTCTGGACATCAAGATATTGCGCTCAATTTTGAATTTGTTTCCGACACTTGGTATCCAATTTTTTTTCAGATGCTTCATGAGGGAAAAAATAGGAAAGATATAGAAACACTTTTTGAAAATGTGAAGTTTATAATATTTAACTATGACAGATGTCTTGAGCATTATTTGTTTAATTCTATCATAAATTATTATGGTTTGGGTCATGAGGACGCTGCTTCGTTACTTAATGAGGTAGACTTTATCCATCCCTATGGACAGGTAGGGGAGTTACCTTATCTGCACAAACAGAGCGATTGTGCCGTTCATTTCGGTGATGAAGCGGATGCGCACGCGCTGTTGCGCGTCTCTAAAGAAATCATGACTTACTCAGAACACTACAATGACAGAGCGCAGATCAAGCGTCTCAAAAGTGCGATGAACAATGCACAACAGGTTGTCTTTTTGGGCTTCGCTTATCATCCGCAAAATTTAAAGCTCGTCTCAACTGATGCTCTAAATTTCGACGCACGAATCTATGGGAGTGCTTTGAACATTTCTGAAAATGATACTGAGGTGATTCGAGGTGAACTCGAAAGTCATTTTTCGGGCCAGTTATTGGGAGAGCAACTGGAAATTGTGCTTGATCGTCATTGTACGGCAAGGGGGCTCCTTACGACCTACTGGCGTTCGTTGTTGTCTTGACCTCCTAGTAAAAAACCAGACCGGCGGTCAGGGATGATGCATCGGCGCCGGCGAGAGCATCGAAGGCAGTGCAGGAGCTGTCGCGACAATGCGTTCAATCAGTCCGGAGTACGATTTCATCCGCTTAATATGTCGGCCTGAACCCGTCTTCAGGGATGGCGAAGGCGCAGAATTTCGCTTTTCCAGGGGCCGGATCAACGACATTCCCCGCTTCATAGCGCGCTACCAGTGCCGAATTACTCCCGAATACGGCGGCCCCCGCCCTGACCGTCTTAACTGCGTATGTCTCTCTTCCGGCCAACTGACCGAGTGAACACTTGAAGCTTTTTGCGGAAACGACTGAGTGAAAAGTCTGGTCATTTCCTTTACTTCCAAAGCGAACGAGATAAGCGGTTTTATCCGTTGGCAGGGTACAGGTCTCGTTCTCTTTTGCGCACTCCGTCCATTTGGGCGTGGCTTTGGTGCTTGTTGCAATTTGGCAATCTTTGACGACACCGGGTGCGGGATCGTAATCCATGCCCATCCCCATTGAGGCCGATGCGCACGTAAAATTACCGGATACATATCGATAAACCCACTTGGAGCCTTTGCCGTAACGGGCTTTGAGGTATGTCCCTTTGCTTATTTCCGAGGTGCTCAGACCGGTTTTGCAGACTTTGCCGTGCGTTGCGCATTTACGCCATTTTACACTGGGCATCGTTTTCGGTTTATGCGACCAGCAGGTTTTATTCTTTCCCGGAGCAATATCGCCCTGGAGTTTGTGATCGCATGGCATGGTCTTCAGCCCGGAGGTCTCCTGGTAAACGAAACTTGAAGAAGACTTGTTTCCGTAACTGAAAAAATAAGTATTCGTCCCGGACCCGAGGTTGCAGGTACGCCATCCAATGGAGTTCGGTAGCGTTTTCTTGTCGACAGTCATTATACTCTTGCCGCCGATAATGGTGTCTATAACCCTGGTTATACTCGGTTTTTCATAAGTATTGCTTTTCACACAGGACGAAAACTTTCGTTTTTGCTTAACCGTGTTCATAGCTGTTTCAGCGCGTTGTTCTTTTTGTGTCGCCTTTTTTCGGGCAGCAGCGAGTTTGGCGTCCTCGGTCGCAAACTCTCTATCAAGCGCTTTGCCGATCGTATCTGAACCCACCGGTGTCAGGGATGCCGTTTCACACACCTTGTGGGCGTTGGGTGCCGGGTCGCGCCGGAATGTATTGATGGAACACAGATAATCCTTGCCGGATACCAGCTGCATTAAATGACGTTTTGAACCACTTTTTTCGATATACCGGAGCAGATTCAAACCGTTCCCATCCAGCTTGCAAGGGCTTCCTTCTTCTGCGCACTTTTTCCAACCGGCCTTGAATTTTTTGCTGGATATCTGACAGACACGTTCCTGACCGAGGCCCATATAGGGCAGGCCACATTGGAATTCCTTTTGGGCTGTATAGAAATATACCCAGGTTTTCCCGTACCCCAATCTGACGCGCCGAACTTCATTCGTGCTTATTTTGGTATTGCAGAGCCCGCCCTGCGGTGCGCAATTGGACCATCTCTCCGAATCCGCCGGTGCCTGTAGAAAACCGCATTCTTTGGTTTTGCCAATCGCCGGGTCGCCCATAAACGGCTGGTCGCACTGAAGCGTCTTCTGCCCCTGTGTTTCCATATAGGAAAAGGAACGGTCCCCGCCGTAACGCACGAAATAGCGCGCAGTCGTTTTTGGCAGAGAACATTCGGCCGTTTTGCATTCGGCAAATCCGGCGGACATCGCTTCGGAGCCGAGAAAACTCCCGCCGAGCAGACATAAAAATGTAGATAGAATCGAAGCGGAGATTTTCATGAGGATCCTCGTCGGCGTCTTTTGATGGAAGTTATTTCTGGGGATGAGTGCAAATCCGCGGATGCAAAAACGACGATATCCAGACTATGGGCATGACCGTTAACAAGGCGGTAATTTAGTCGCCGCCGATGTTCAATTCGACATAGGCCAATGTCAGTCGGCGTCATTCGAAGCTAATGAGACCAAAAGATAAACATCGGGGAAGACGGAAAAATTTGCGTTAACGCTCTGCCCGGGATGTACGTGTGTGTCATACACGTCTTTTGCTCACGCGCTGTCGGCAAGGGGCGTCGGCCTCAGTAAAAGATCAGCGTCCGTACCTCGATGCTTTCGCGGGCGGGCAGGGACGGGTCAGGGCCGTTGGGGTCTTCGAAGGCGGCGTGGGCCGTCCAGCGCGCGCGGCCGTCGCGTTCCGAATCGTAGCATTTAAGCAGGATGACCTCGTCGCGTTCCATGTCCGGGAAATAGGTCCATTTCTGGGCCGGGTTGTAGGACAGGTTGAGGATGCCGCCGATGCGGTTGCCGTAGTTCCGCTCGGCCGGAATCATGTCGTTCTCGCCGATGCTGTCCCAGGCGCAGATGGCGATGGGGTCGGTCTTGACCGGGCCGGTGAGCGGCCGCCAGACATTGATCGACGTGAACCGGTTTTTCAGCAGTTCCTCGGCCTCGTCCGCCGGCAGCAGGTCGCGCACCCGCGCTGGCGCCGAGCGGTCGGTGAAATCGTTATGGGCGCTGCGCACCGGGTCGCGCACGCCGAGCGCTTCGCGCTTTGCCGGATCTCCGATACGGATCGTGTGATCGAAGATCAGCACCCGTTTCGCACCGGTTCTCTCCAATAACAGTTTTTCGAGCTCCGGATAGTAGATTTCGCGGACCTGGTCGTCGTCGGTGAAGTCGGTGACGGCGGTATCGGACTTCAGGAATTCATATCCCTGAACTTCCATGTCGAGTTCGTCGGCATAGGGGCGGCCGTCATGGATAGTGATTTCCTTCATCTCGTAGCTGCCCGTCTTCGGGTCGGTGCGTCCGCCGCCGGTCTCGCTGACCTGGGTGACGAGCTTTTCGCCGGTGGGGATCGTGAACTGAAGAAGACCTTTTACGGTGCGGTCCTGAAGCTGTGTATCGGCCATGAAGTCGCTTCCCTGAATGCAAACCTGTGAGCGCAATATAGCACTGTTACGGGTTTGCGGCAGGGGTGGGGCTTTGCGTTTGCAGCACAATTGCTGCGCCCAGACAAAATGCAAATAACTGGTATTTGCGTTTTATCCTGCTTCAGGCATAGTTCTTTCCTGTAAGCGGTCGCGAAGACGGTCGCGCGAAAAATACGGGGAGCGGATCATGCGGCCTGATCACAGGTCGATACAGATACCGACCAATATACTCTCCTGGATCGCGGGTGTGGCGATCCTGGCGATCATGTTCCAGGTGGTCGTCGACGTCGCGATGCGTGAGATCTTCTCCGCCCCGATCGACGGCACGATCGAAATCGTCTCGTTCTACTACATGGTCGCGGTGACTTTCCTGCCGCTCGCCTACGTGTCCCATCACGAAGGCCAGATATTCGTCGAACTGTTTACCCGCGGCATGCGGCCCCGAAGCCTCGCGTTCCTCGAGGGTGTTGTCGGGATTGTCTGCTTTGTCTTCATGATCTGGTTCGTGCGCGAAACATGGTTCGCCGCCCTGATCAGCTTCGAAGAGGGCGAGATGTGGGAAACGTCCGACGACCTGATCACGATCTGGCCGAACCGGTTTCTGCTGCCCATCGGCATGGGGCTGATGGCGATATACCTGCTGATCCGCCTGATTGACGATTTCATGGTCGCGTTCGGCAAGCGCCCGCCGGTCCACTGGGAATGAGCACATGACAGAGCTTCAAATCGGATTTTCCGGACTGGGGGCTCTGCTGGTGCTGATCGCGTTGCGGGTACCCGTCGGGTTCGCGCTGATGATCGTGTCCATGTTCGGCGTCGCCGCGCTCAAGGGCTGGAGCGTCGCCGGCGGCATGCTGCGCACCGAGCCGTTCGATTTCGCGGCGCACTGGTCGTTCTCGGCGATCCCGATGTTCCTGCTGATGGGCTCGGTGGCGCATAATTCAGGGATTTCCACGGCGCTGTTCAAGGCCGCGCGATTATGGCTGGGCGGTCTGCCCGGCGGACTTGCGGTCGCCGCGAACTTTGCCTGTGCCGGCTTTGCCGCCGCGTCCGGGTCGAGCACGGCGACGGCGGCGGCAATGGGGCGCATCAGCGTGCCGGAAATGACCAAGGCGGGATACGATCCGGGCCTGTCGACCGGCACGGTGGCAAGTGCCGGCACGCTGGGGGCGATGATCCCGCCCTCCATCGCGTTCGTGCTGTATGGCATCTTTGCCGAGGTATCGATCAGCAAGCTGTTCATCGCCGGTATTCTGCCGGGCGTCATGACGGCGCTGATCTATGCGACGATGATCATGGTCCGCTGCAAGATCAATCCGTCGCTCGGTCCGGCGCAGGCGCAGGATGCGACCCGCGCCGAGAAATTCGAGGCGCTGGGAGAGGTCTGGCCGCTGCTGGCGCTTATCCTCGTGATCATCGGCGGGCTGTATGGCGGCATTTTCACGCCGACGGAGGCGGGCGCGTTCGGGGCTTTTGCGTCCTTCCTGATCGCGTTCCTGCAGGGCCGCCTGACCATGACCGTGTTCCGCAACAGCCTGTTCGAGGCGCTGTCGGGCACGGCGCGCATCTTCTGGGTCGCTATCGGGGCGGTGCTGCTGACCCGGTTCCTTGCCATGACTGGCGCGGAGGGCTTCCTCAGGGACATGGTCGGCAGCTGGGCGGCGGACCCGATCCTGCTCGTCCTCGCCGCGTCCATTATCTACGTCATTCTCGGCATGTTCCTCGACCCGCTGGGCCTGCTGCTGATTACCCTGCCGTTGCTGCTGCCGATGTTCGAGGCGCTGAATCTCGACCTGATCTGGTTCGGCGTGCTGGTCGTGAAATATATCGAAATCGGCCTGCTGACGCCGCCGGTGGGGCTGAACGTCTATGTCATAAAAAGCGTGGTGGGGCAGGACATCTCGCTGGAGACGATTTTCAAGGGCGTGGCCTGGTTTATTGTCTGCGAGGTCGTCGTGGTGCTGCTGCTGGTCGCGTTCCCGCAGATATCGCTCTATCTGCCCAGCCTGATGAACTGATTGTTTAACCGGAGTTACTGCAACGAAACGGACGTCGAATTCTGAACTGCATAAAGCAAGGGAGAAAGACATGAAGTTGAGATATGCACTCGCGGGAGCGGCCATTGCCGGCTTCCTGACAGCCGGAGCGGGATCCGCGATGGCGCAGAAAACCTACACTTACGGCCAGTGGCTGCCGCCCAAGCACAACGTGAACCGCCACGGTATCGGCCCCATGCTCGAAGAGCTGACCAAGGCCGGGATGCCGTGGAAACTGGTTGCGGGCGGCCAGTTGTTCAGCGCCAAGGCGACCCTCAAATCCGTGGGCAACGGCACTGCCGAAGCCGGGCTGATCGTGCCGAGCTACGCGCGGACCAGCCTGAAGCATGCCTTCATCATCGCCGACATGCTGATGCTCGGCGAGAACGAGCTGATCATGAACGGCGCCGCGCTCGAGACCTACTTTATGGATTGCCCCGAATGCCTCGCCGATTACGGGAAAAACAAGACGATCTATCTCGCCGGTTACGGCGTCGGCGGCTATTCGCTGCTGTGCCGGCAGCCCGATATCAAGACGGTCGCCGATGCCAAGGGGCTGAAACTGCGCACCACGGGCGCGCTCGGCCGCTGGGCGCGCGCACTGGGCGGCACACCGGTTTCGATGACCATGTCGGACGTGCCGGAAGCCATCAAGCGGGGCCAGATCGACTGCATCATCGGACCCATGGCGTGGATCAAGTCCTATCCGATCGAGGATTCGATCAAATCGGTGCTGAACTACCAATTCGGGTCCTATTCGGGGCTGGGTCTGGTCGTGATGAACCGGGCGGCGTGGGATGCCTATACGCCGGACCAGAAGCGCACCATGTGGAAGGCGCTGCCCGGCGCCATCGCGCGGACCGTCGTCAAAGGCTATATCGGGGACGATATCGCGGCCAAGCAGCTCGCAGCCAAGGTCGGTATCCAGGTCAATCCGGCGGATGCCAAGATCAAGGAAGTCTGGGCCGAGCACAAGAAAAACGAGCTCGCGACGGCGATCAGGAACGCCAAGAAGCTGAAGGCGAAGAACGCCGAACGCATCGCCGGCGATTTCCAGAAGCGCATCGAGAAATGGACCAAGATCGTCGCCGATGCGGGCCTGAGCAATATGCTGGCGGCAGCCGGTCCCGATCCGTCGAAGCTGGACGAGGCGACCGCGATATATGAGAAACTGATGTACGATCACATCTATTCGAAGATCGATCCGACAAAACTGTAGGCGTCGGCAGATGGCCGGACGGGGCGGTCTTCGGACCGCCCTTTCTGTTTCTGCCGTCGTTTGCGGCGGTCCTGTCAGCGACTGTCGACGATGCGCCGGCTCTTGAGCGTGTCGCCGGCCGCATAGATTTCCTGCGCGTTCTCGAGATCGATCGCCGGCGTCACGCCGGTCGCGGATTTGATGCTGTCGCCGATTGCCGGCAGCGCTTCCGGCGGCGGACCGGCAATGCGGACGCGCAGGCGGTCCGGCGACAGGGCGTCAGACATGTTTTCACGCTCAAAGACGATCTGGTATTCGCTGATTGCCGGATGAGCGATCAGGATTTCCTCGATCAGGGCCGGGTTGATCAGGGTACCCTTGACCTTTATCAGCGAATCCGCGCGTGCCGGTGTGAGCACCAGACGGTCGGTCTCCGACCCGCAATGGGGGCACGGCGCCGTCGCGAGCGCTGAAATATCGCCCAGCGCATAGCGCAGCAAAACCGTGCCGCGCCGGTCCATGTGGCTGAGCAGGACAAGCCCGGGGGTGCCGGCGGGGACGCGCCGGTGCGTCTCCGGGTCGACAATCTCGATCAGGAACTGGTCGGGGGCGGGATTGTGAAACCCGGATCCCGGCGCGCATTCGACCATGCCGCCCTGCATTTCGGTCGCGCCATACGAGATGGAGACGAATGCATTTTTCGCGCCCAACGCGGCGAGACGCGTGTCGAAATCCGTCCGCATGGCTTCCGGCGTGCTTTCGCCGGTCACGAACACGTGCCGGACGGATGAAAAACCGGCCCCCAGTTCGCCGGCGCGGATCAGAACCCGCCTTACATAGCTCGGCACGCCCCAGAGAATGGTCGCGCGCGACCGGGCGACGATGGCGACGACCTCGTCAAGGTTGCTGCCGTGGGCGAAGTTTTCCGACGGATTGCCGGGCAGGGCGCTGATGACGGGAATTTTCATTGCCGCCGCGGCATGCGGGACACGCGCATAGGCGCCGTGCGGCCAGACCGTCAGCGGAAACAGGTTGGCGATACTGTCGTCCGGCCCGATGCCCCGCAGGCGCATCATGCCTTCCTGCACCGTGAGTATCCGGTAGAAATCATACGACGTGTTAAAGAATGGCGTCGGCACGCCTGTCGTCGTGCCGGTGGTGTGCATGACGTCCCACAGGGCGCGTTCGTCGTCGGCAAGCCCGGTTGTATCGAGGCGGTAATCCGCCGGCGCGGTCATGTAGTCGGTCTTGGATGTCACGGGAAACCGGTCGAGATCGCCCGTCGTGGCGATGTCGGCCCGGCTCAGTCCGGCGTCGCGCATTATGCGCCGATAGGCGGGGTGGCGGTCGACGATCAGGTCGGCCGTGCGCCGGAACCGTTCTTCGCGCTCTACGACCTGAGCGGCGCGCGGCGCGAACACGATATTATCCGCTTTGTTCCGTGATTTATCCGAAGTGGCCATGAAGACTCCCGGCGGTTCCCGGTTGACGCTCGCGCCCGACCGTAGCAGAGCTATCGGGTAGCGAACCAGCCCCGACCCAACCCAACCCAACCCGGAAATCCGCTCATGGCAAACATCGCGTCCATGCTCGACCATCAGGCCCGGCGAAAGCCCGATCATCCCGCGATCGTCGAGGGAGATACGGTCCTCACCCATGCGGTGCTGGCACGGCGCGTGCGCCTCTGGGCGGCGCACCTGACGGCACTCGGCCTGCGCAAGGGGGATGTTATCGGCGTCGCCCTGCGGGACAGCGCGGATCATATCGTCGCGAACCTTGCGATTGCGCGCATGGGCGGGATCATTCTGCCGGTCGATCACCGCTGGTCGGTGTCGGAGAAGGCGAATGTGATCGGCGGTTTCGGCGCGGGGCATGTCCTGGCGGAGCCGGGCGATCCGCTGGCCGGTGCGGTTGTTCTGGACGACGCTTTCAGGGCGGCCGCGGAGGCCGAAAACCCCGACCGGGATTTCCCGGAAGACGAGACGCTGCCCATGGCGCTGTCGCTGTCGTCGGGCACGACCGGCACGCCGAAAGGCCCGGCATTGACCCACCGCCAGATGCGGGCGCGCTGGGTGACGCAGTTCGTCTCGCTGGGCTTCACCGAGCACGACCGCTACCTGTCGGCGACGCCGCTGTATTTCGGCGGCGGCCGGTCGTTCACGATGAGCGCGGCCTGGGCCGGCGGTACGGTGATCATGTTTCCGCCGCCCTATGGCCCCCGGGACCTGATCGAGGCCGCGCGCGAAAGCCGGGCGACGACCACCTTGCTGGTGCCGACGATCCTGCGGCGTCTTCTGGCGGAGGGGCAGGGAGACGGGCTGCTCTTCCCCGGTCTTCGCCTGCTTCTGTGTACCGGCGCGATCCTGCACGAAGACGAGCGGAGAGAGGTCATGCGGCGGCTGTGTCCGGCGTTTATCAATTATTACGGCTCCACGGAGGGCGGCGGCGTTTCGATCCTGAGCCCCGAGCACGGGCCGGAAGCCGCGGGCTCGGTCGGCCAGGCGGTGTTCAACACCCGCGTCCAGATTGTCGATGACGCTCACCGGGCGGTGAAGACCGGCGAAATCGGGCGGATACGCTATCGCGGTCCGGGCGTTGCCTCAGGCTTTTTCAACGACCCCGAAGCGGACAGGGAGGCCTATCGCGACGGCTGGTTCTACCCCGGCGATCTCGGGCGCCTCGATGCGAAGGGCTACCTGTTCCTGGCGGGGCGGTCGAAGGAGGTCATTATCCGCGGCGGCGCCAATATCTATCCCGCGGAAATAGAAGCGGTGCTGTTGTCCCATCCGGGCGTTTCCGACGCTGCCGTGATTGGCTGGCCGTCTCCCGAAATGGGCGAGGAGATCGCCGCCTTCGTGACCGGCGACGCCCCGGTGGCCGACCTGATGGCGTATTGTCGCGAACGGCTCGCATCGTATAAATGCCCCAAGCGCATTTTCCCGCTGGAAAGCCTGCCCAAGAGCGATCTCGGCAAGGTGCAGAAGCTGTATCTGAAGGCGCTCTTACCTGCCGACGACTGAAATCAAAGGCCGTATAGTTTCAACGCGTTATCGCGCAAAACTTTACGTTTTGCATCGGGTTTCCAGTCCATTTCGGCGACGTCGCTCATGGCGCGTTCCGGATCGACCACCGGCCAGTCCGTGCCGAACATGACCTTGTCCTGCCCGAATGAGTTCATGTAGTGGCGGGTGGCGTCGGGCCAGTGCTTCGGCGCGTAGGCATCGAGCCCGATATGGACGTTCGGATGCTTCCAGGCGACGGAGATCATTTCTTCGTACCACGGATAGCCGATATGAATGCCGACCAGTTTCAGGTCGGGGAAATCCATGGCGATCCGGTCGAGGCAGATCGGACGGCCGACGCTGGGCAGGCGGCGATGCAGATTATAAACGAGGCAGTGCCCGACCTGCATCTGGACCGGAATATCGAGTTCGCAGCACTTGGCATAGAACGGATAGTATTTGGCGGCATCGGGCGCCTCGTCGAACCAGTGGGGATACAGGTGCGCGCCGACGAAACCGAGATCGCGAACGGCATGCGTTACCTCGGCCAGGCTTTCCATGATCCGGGACGGATCGATACCGATCAGGCCGGAATACCGGTCCGGGTACTTTTCGACCAGTCCGGCAATGTAGTCGGTGGGCATGTGGGCGGAACCCTGGATCCGCAGGTCGCCCGAGCGTGATGCGATCAGAAACGACCGCTCGATCCCGCAGCGGTCCATCATGGCGATATAGTCCTCCGCGGAAACGCCGTCGCGGTATTCGGGTTTTACCCGGACCTTTTCGCGAAAACCCTTATCTGTCGACATCCAGCCGTTGTTCAGGGTTTCGGGCGTGAAGGCGTTGCAGACGATATCGATCGCGCCGTAGTCCTCGCCGACAGCATTGGTCATTTGGTTCCCTCCGTGTTCCCATGAAGGAATAAAGAGAATTCCGGTTGTCTGCAAAGGGTGCGGCGGGGTGGATCCGCCCCCGATACCGTTTCCTGCCCGGGACCGGTATCGGAGGCGGAACGAGAGGGCCGGTGGGCGACCGCTCGCGTTGTTCGTCGTTCTGTGCGTAATGAACACGCGAGCAGACGGAATCATCCGTCGGCGGTGCTTTTTTGACTCAG
This sequence comes from uncultured Rhodospirillaceae bacterium, assembly GCA_963977005.1. GTDB lineage: Bacteria > Pseudomonadota > Alphaproteobacteria > MPNO01 > UBA830 > CAXBCP01. Next base: position 3,054 of record CAXBMQ010000037.1, on the reverse strand, counting down.
GCGCCGATCTGGGTGCGCATCGCGCCGATATAGCGGTCCATGACGTCCCGCGGCGTTTTGCCGACATAGACATAGGCGATGCCGCCGGAGCGCCAGGATGCCACGTTGAGCCCATGGGCGGTCGAGTAACGGGGGGCGTGATCCGCCTTGTCTGTCTTCATCAGGCAAAGCGAAAACGGCTCGCCCGATTTCGGCAGATAGGCAATCTGGGCAAGCGGCTTGCCGTCGATCGCTAAAATCTTTGCGTATTTGTAGTCGGCATCGAGCGCGGCGAGGTCCGGTGCCGTGACAGGAACCCCCAGCAGATCGGCGACGCGTTGCATCTGCCCGGTTTTCCGGCTGACCGGCGGATTGCCCATGGGAAGGGTCTCGCGGGTGTAGAGCGCCTGATAGCTTGCGATGCGGTCGACCCAGACGGCCCATTGCGACGGCTTTGGCGGCGCGGTTGGAAAGAGGTGCTGTCCGGCAAGAAGGCCGACGACGAAGAACACGGCGACCGATGCCGCAATCGGCGCATAACGGCTCATTAACGAGGGGCGCGGCGCGGCGCGATGCGTCCGGATGAGGGCTTCCAGATGGGAAAGGTCGGGGATGTCGATCAGGGTTTCGGCGGCCTCCCGGTAGGGCAGGTCCGATTTCTTCAGGGCGGCAAGGATTTCGCGTGCCTGTTCGTCTTCGGGCAACAGTCGGTCGATCTCGGCAATCTCTTCCGGCGACAGGCGGCCGTCGGCATAAGCCAGCAGTTTCTCATCGGAGATCGTCATGGCTACTCGCTACTCCTTTCCCGCTCTGATGGATCGCTTATCATCTCCGCAATTTTCGTACGGCCCCGGACCAGCCTGCTGGTCAGCGTTCCGGCAGGAATTTCCAGCGTCGCGGCCGCTTCCTCGTAGCTCAGCCCTTCGACGTAAACGAGATAAACCGCGTCTTTCTGGGCTTCGGGCAATTTGTCTACTGCCTGTAACACCTCAGACAGGAAAATCTTCCCTTCGGCGGATTCCCGCATATCGACCAGGCCGGCATCCTCGGCATCGACGAAGCCCTCTCCACGGCGAATGGACTCCCGGCGAAGATCGTTTTTCCAGATCGATTGCATGATCGTGATGGTCCAGGCGTCGAGCCGCGTGCCGGCCTGAAACTGGTGGCTGCGCGACAGGGCGCGTTCACAGGTCGCCTGAACCAGGTCGTTCGCGCGGTCCGGATTTCGGCACTTGACCATCGCATAGCGCCACAAACGCGGCAGCAGCGCGGTCAGGTCGTCGCGGAATTGATCGGTCGTCATATCCGGGCGAGCATATCACGGTTCACGTCATGTGTTAGCCCGGCCTGTGCCGTCAGTCGATCGCGGGGAAAACATGCCGCCCGTCCTCTCCCAGGGGCAGATCGGCGACCGATTTCACGCCGGCGGTCGGAAGGGGGGCGTAAAGATGCGGGAACAACTCGTCATTGCGCGATTTTTCCCATTTGAGCGCACTTCCCAGTGTGGCGCTGTCGATTTTGACCAGAACCAGCCCCCGAACGCCGGAAAAATGCTTGGAGGCCGTCTCAACCGACTGTTCGGCGGTCGAAAAATGGATAAAGCCGTCTTTTTTATCGACAGCACTGCCATGATAAACACCTGCTTGGACCGCCGCATCCCATTCGGTCCTGGCGCAAATCTTGTAAATGTATTTTTCGGTCATGGTCGAAGCATAGGGAAGTCATTGCCCTATCTCCAGAGCGGATTCCCTGTCGTCCGTGCGGGGCGGTCTTCACGATTTCTTTACGCCGTGATTGTAGAAAACAGGCATATTTTTCAATGTGAAAGATAGGTTTTGGGCAAGTTATTCAAATACGGTATGCCCGTTCTGGTTGTCGTCGCACTCGCTGCCGCCGGCTGGATGTATCTCGAGAACACGGGAAATAGCGGTCAGGCGGGGCGGGCAGCCCACGCCGTCATCGATGCGGCCGACCGGGTAATCGATTCCGCACGCGCCGAAGAGCGCTACCGCGAAAACGAAGAAGAGAATTTCGTCACCCTGGGCGCCATTTTTACCGCGAACGGGAATGTTGTCGCGACGCTGATCGTGCGGGGAACGAACGGCGCGCGGGCGGTGTGCAATAATCTTGCCTTCGTACAGGACTACCTTGTGGGACTGATCTCCGACTATCCGCCGGACCGGCGCAATCTCTCGGCGGGCCCGGTCGGATACGGCGGGTCGATTGTGGCCGGAATCAACAAGCTGATCGAATACGATGCGGTGCAGCGAATCCGCTACGATGCCTATCACCTCGGTCAGACGGGCGGATCGCCCAACTGCTGACAACGGCCGACAGGAAAGCCTTGCCGCTAAAGGCCTCCTCGTCCTAAAACCGGTGGGACGCTCATAACCGGTCTGGTCCACATGAAATATCCGCCCCCGCCGCTTCCCAATCCCAGCAAACCAACGTTCACCCCGCCGCCCGGTGCCTGCGATGCGCACGTGCATGTATTCGGTCCCGGCGATAAATTCCCTTACCATCCCAAGACCACCTACACGCCGGTCGATGCCCCGAAGGAAAAACTCCGGGAGCTTCACGGTCTGCTTGGGTTTGACCGCTCCGTCATCGTTCAGGCGACATGCCACGGCACCGATAATTCGGCGACCCTGGACGCGATTGCGACCTCCAACGGGCGCTGGCGCGGTGTGGCGATCGTCGATGAAGATTATACCGACAAGGATTTCGAAGCCCTGCATGAAGGCGGTATCCGCGGTATCCGCTTCAGTTTTGCGCGCCACCTCAGCGGGCCGCCCAATTTCGACAGGGTCCACCGGATCGCAGAGAAGATCGACGGGCTGGGCTGGCATCTCGTGATCTATATCGAGGCCGAGGACATCGTCGAATTCAATGCCGACCTGCGCAAATTCAAACTGCCGGTGGTGTTCGACCACATGGTCAGGGTCAAGGTTGCCGACGGGCTCGACTCGGAACCCTTCAGGCTGCTGCTCGATTTCATGCGGAACGAGGATGTCTGGGTAAAGATCTCCTGCGCGGAGCGGCTGTCGCAGACCGGCGCGCCCTATGACGATGTCG
>CAXBMQ010000036.1:0-39843 GCA_963977005.1 uncultured Rhodospirillaceae bacterium | reverse complement strand
CATTTCCTTGGCGTTGGCGGCGTCGTCTACTCGAAAGCCGTGCTTGCGCAGAAAACGGGCCGTGAGGTCGCGGATTTCGCGGTCGTCATCAACGACGAGGATATGGGCTGTGGGCTCGTTCATACGGTCAATATAGGCGGGGTTTGCCGCCTGAAGGGATGGTTTTTTGTAACGGAGTGTTACAGGCGGGAAACCTGTAACCGTGCGTTACAAAATCGCCGTTTGTCAGACATGCAGGCGTTACAGGGCGTTCCTATGTTCAGTTGGTCGGCGCCGCATTTTTTCCCGAGAGCGCCTCAACAGATGGAGAAAAACATGTCACGTACGAAAAAAATACTGCTTGGAACGGTCGCGATTGTCGGTATCGGCGGTGCCGCCTTTGCTTTTTCCGGCGTCGCTCCCCAGACAATGAACACGGCCAAGCTCGAACTGATCTCGTCGGCCATGGCGTCCGGCGGGCACGGCGGTGGCTATCGCGGTCATCATCGTGGCGGACGCCACGGCATGAGGATGATCTGCAGCGACCGGCGTGCCGAAAAGGTCGAGGACGCAATCGGCTTTGCCGAGGCGTTTTTCACCTTCAAGGGCGAACAGAAAGTCGCCTGGGACGGACTGGCCGCCGCCCTGCGCAACGGGAGCGAGACCATCGGCAAGCATTGTGAGGCAATGAAGGAAAACGGTCGCGAGAAGACGGCGACCGGGAAGTTCGCCCGGATGGAGACCATGCTGACAGCCGGTCTCGAGGTCGTACAAACCGTGCGCCCCGCCTTCGACAAGCTGTATGCGACGCTGGATGAAAAGCAGCAGGCCGCTCTCGACAAAATGGTCCGCCGCGGCGGCGGGCGCCGGTAACGCCCGCTTCCGCCGTTTTCACCACGCAACCCTCAGGCCCCTCTCCCACGACGGGAGAGGGGCAAGAAGGGGGCACAGGAGGGATAAATGGAAAGATATTCGGACCCGCTGGGGGATTTCGACGTTTGTCACGACAGACCCGACGTGATTGCACGGCCACCGCGGATTGCGGTGGCGTTTCTTGGGGCCGGTTTCGTCCTCGATCAGTTCATGCTGGCGCCGTTTTTGTACGAGCCGGTGCAGTATCTCGGTGGAGCCGGGTTGCTGATCGCTGGTGTCGCGCTGATGGCAGCGGCCATGCGGCAGTTTCGTGCGGCAGGCACATCGATCGAAACATGGCGCGCGACTGAGGGGATTGTCACGCGTGGACCTTATGCCGGCACCCGTAATCCGATCTATATCGCTTTGCTGCTGATCTATACCGGTATCGGCGTGATCGCCAATGCACCCGCTGTGGTCGCGCTACTGCCCGTATTGTTCGGGGTGCTGCATTTCGGCGTTGTCCTGCGCGAAGAAGATTACCTCGAATGCAAATTCGGCGATTCCTATCTTGCCTACAGGCAGGCCGTCCCGCGCTGGTTCTAGCCCCCTGACCCGGTGCGACGTGACGCCTGCTTGACAGACCGACGGCCGTCGACAAATGATGGCCGTCGGTTTTGCATTCAGGAAAGCGGAGGAACTCATGACGCCGGCACGGGAACTGGTCGATGACAGGCCGGATGAAAACATCTTTCGGGTCCACCGGGCGGCGTTTACCGACCCGGCGATTTTCGACCGGGAAATGGCTGAAATTTTCGGCCGGACCTGGTTGTATCTCTGCCATGAGAGTCAGGTCGCCCATCACGGCGATTACGTTGCGACACGGATCGGCGTACAGCCGGTCTTCGTTATCCGCGGCAGAGATGAAGAAATCCGCTGTTTCTACGATGTGTGCAGCCATCGGGGCTCCCGACTGACGGGGCGGACATCGGGTTCCGCAAAAACGCTGACCTGCCGTTACCATGGCTGGTGTTTCAACGCCGAGGGCGCCTGTACGCTGGTCCGCGGCGGCGACGAAGCCTACCGGCCCGACGATCTTGCCCGCATGGGCACGGATCTGCATCCGATCGAACAGTTTGCATCCTACAAGGGCTTTTTGTTCGGCTGTCTGGATGCCGATGCGCCGCCGCTGGAAGAATTCCTCGGCGGTGCAATTCCGTTTATCGACCTGATGACCGATCAGGCGCCCGACGGCATGGAAATTCTGCGCGGTGAAAGCCGCTACATGATGGAAGCGAACTGGAAGCTCCAGACCGAGAATTCGACCGACGGTTACCACGTCGCGACCGTGCACCGTAATTTTGCCACCACCGTCGGCTACCGGGAAACGCTGGCGCCCGGCGGCGATGACGGCATGGCCAAGACGGAGGCCAGCCGTATCCTGAGCCTCGAGAAGATCAATTCCGGTGGATACGATGTTGGCAACGGCCACATGATCAACTGGGCTGACCGGGGAAATCCCGAGGCCGGACCTTCATGGCCGCAGCGCGACGCCCTGCTGGAGCGCTATCCGGAAGGCAAGGTCAAATGGATGCTCGAACGCGGACGCACGGTGACGGTGTTTCCAAACCTGTTGCTCAACGATGTGGCGTCGAGTTGTATCCGTGTCTGGCGGCCGGTCGCAGTCGGGCTGACCGAGATCGAGACGTGGTGTATTGCGCCGAAGAACGAAGCCCCCGATGCGCGCCGCGCCCGCATCCGGAAATACGAGGATTTTTTCTTTCCCGCCAGCCTTGCCGTACCTGACGACGTCCGCGCGATGGAAGGCGCCCAGACGGGCTCGGAAGCGCTGGAAGACGGCTGGAACGACCTGGCGCTCGGTCATAAAACGCTTGTCGACGGGGCGGATGAGGCGGCGCAGGAATTGGGGGTCACGCCGCTGAACAGCAACCCGGGCCGCGAAGTGGAAACGCCGTTTTTCGCATTCTGGCGGGAATGGGCGGCGAGGTTGTCGTCATGACCGGTTTCAGGGCGGCTGCCGAAGAACTCCTCTACCGCGAGGCCTGGTGTCTGGACAACAAACACTGGGAAGACTGGCTCGCGCTGTTTACCGACGATGCCATCTACTGGGCGCCGGCGATGGACGGCGACGAGGGCTGGACCGACGATCCCGACAACGACGTCAGCCTGATGTACATGGACAAGGCGGGGCTGGAAGCGCGAATCTTCCGCATCGAAGGCCACGATTCGTATGCGACCGATCCCTTGCCGCACACGGCGCATCTGGTCACCAACGTGCTGGTGCACGGGGAAACAGATGGGCTGATCCGGGTCTCTGCCACGTGGATGGTGCATTCATACGCGCGGGTGCGCAGCGGATCTGTGCGCGGCGGGTTGTACGAGTACGGCCTGCGGGATACCGCGGACGGGATACGCATCGCCGAGAAAAAAATATTCATTCACGACGACCGGATCGTCGGGCCGATCGACATCTACAACGTGTGAGCAGACGTCGGCTCGGCCCGACAGGTTCCGTGTCGCTCAGCGGCAGGTGGCAATCACCCGTGCCGGGGCGCCGGTCGATGACGTGAGGCGGATTGCGCCGGCGATCAGCGTGCAGTCGCCCGTTTCACCGGCGAGTTGTCCCGTACCCTTCGCGTTTTCCAGCAGTTTCCAACCGCGCGTCAGGCCGAGTTGGTGGGCGTACCAGCCATCGCCGAACGGGTTCTTGCCGTCCGAACCGCGGCCGGATTCGCCGGAATCGATGGACAGGTTATCCATCATGATGCCGTTGATGCGCACGCCCTTGCGGTTTTCGATTTCTATCAGCTTCTCGACGGCCGATTTGCCGAACCCGGGATAGTTGAGCCCGTTGATATAGGGGTGGAGGAACGGATCCTTTGGGGGGTCGCCGACGAAATGCCTGTCCCAGCCGGAATGGACGACAATCCACGACCGGTCGGTGATGCGGTCGGCCACCTTTTCTATATCCGACGGCATCACGGTGGCACCGGTGGTTTCACTGAAATTGGTGACTGCCGGGTTGGGCGACGGCTTGCCGCCGTTTTTGGCAAGCTCCCTGGCGACGCGGGCGGAGATATCAATATAGACGATCGGGCCGATGATATCCTTAAGCGTGTATTCCTCTACCGAGCGTTTGTCGGCGTTCTTGGAGGTGTCGCTGTTCAGGTAATGGTCAGTTGAATCCAGGTGGGTTGTGTAGTGTTCGTCGAAATGGAACCAACCCCACTGGAAAAAGCCTTTCTGGGTTTTGAACGGATCCTTCACCTTGCGGGTCGCCTGAAAGCCGAAGCTTGCGACCGCCTTGGAATCCTTGAACGGCTTTGCCAGGTCGGGCTTGGTGATGTCGCCGCCTGTCGGCGCAAAAAGCGGAATCTTGTGGGTGAAATCGTAGTATCTATCCGGTGTCTGGGTGCAGCCGGTGGCGATCAGTCCCGCGGCCGTTGCAATGGCGAGAAGTCCGGTTGTTCGAAGCATCTGCGTTCCCCCTGTTAATTGTCGGAAACGATTATATGCATAGGGCGACGCGCGCAGATAGGCCTTAGTCGGCTGCCGGAATCCGGCATCGCGACCTTCCGCAGGGCGGTCCGGCGGGATTCAGTCTGAATAGGGCAAGGCCCAGGATCGGTGTTCGTGGCCCGCACCGAACATCTGATTGGTCTGGTCCGGGTTTCGGTTCACAAGCGGCCGTGCGTAAAGCGGGTGTGTCAGCGAGCGCATCTCGTGATCGAGCGTGAACAGGACCTTTCCGGTATCAAGATCGACGATATCTTCGAACCGGTACTGATGCTGACTGCTTTCTTCCGAAATCAGCCCGCGTTCGCGCAGCTTTTCGTATGGTCCGGAAAAGTCGGCGATGTATATCTGGATATGATGGCCGTCGAACGGCGCGATCTTCCGGCGGGTCTCCGTGAAGACAAGGTGTTGTTCGTATCCGACCTGTACATGGGCGGAGACGCCGCCCGGGGATTTGACCGCGGCCGGTGCGCCGACGATCTCGGAATAGAAACGCGCGACGCCCTTCGCACTGCCGGGCGGCACGTCAAAGTCGATATAGGCGATGCCCAATGCAACACGGCCGAACCGCCTGCCGGGCGGATGAATGCGGAACCGGTTTCCCCACGGGCAGGTCACATCGACGTGGCCCTTCGCTGCCTTGAACGCAAACCTGGTGTCTTTGAGCGGTTCCTTTACCGCTTTCAGGCGGCTCAGCAGCCGGTCGCGGTTCGGCATGACAATCCCGATGGTTCCGCGAACGACGTTCGGTTCCCGGGTCGGCAGGTGGAACTGGTTACGCCCCACATTTACCCACATGTTGGTCACGCCGGTCACCAGCGTCGGATCGCGCGTCAGTCCGAGTCCGGTGATATAGAACAGCGTGGCCAGCCTCTGGTCCGGAATACAGACATTGACGTGCTCCATCGCGACCACATTGCCGATATCTTCGGCGCTGCGGTTGTATTGCGGTTCCTTCGCCATGCTGACCTCCGGTTTGTACAGGATGGTTTTGGCGCGAAAGTTTATCCTTTGCCGCCGAGATTCACATCCGAAAGTATGGCGGCGGCACTTGCCATCATCAGGCGGAAATCGCTGGACAGCGTCACGAGATCGAACCCCTTTTCCACCATCTCGTTGGCATAGGCCGCCGTCATCGTGTGAATGCCGGCCTTGATGCCATGGCGTTTCGTTGCGGCAAGAGTAGCATCGATGCGTTCCATCACGTCCGGGTCGCGCTGGTCGCCGCCCGGCCCCTTGCCGATCGAGACCGACAGGTCGGACGGGCCGATATACACGGCGTCGAGTCCCGGCACCGCGCAGATTTCGTCCAGATTATCGACCGCTTCCTGGGTCTCGATCATCGCGAAGGTCAGGACGGTACTGTCGGCGTGTTCGTGATAGTCCGCCCCGGCGTAGAAACTGGCCCGCACCGGCCCCGTGGACCGGTACCCGGCCGGTGCATATCGGCAGGCGCCGACAAAGCGCTCGCATTCGTCGCGTGTGTTGATCATCGGGCAGATTACGCCATAGGCACCCGCATCGAGCGACTTCATGATGATTGCCGGGTCGTTCCACGGCACGCGAACCATCGGCGCCGGATCGTAACGCGCTGCCGCCTGCATCATGTGCAGCGCACTGTGATAATCGGTGACCCCGTGCTGCATATCTATGGTGATACCGTCCCAGTCGAGCGACGCCATGATCTCGGCGGGAAATGAGGCGGGAATGCAGAGAAATACATTTACCGCGGCACGGCCCTCTGTCCAGGCCTGTTGAATCTTGTTCGGTCTCATATCGCGTCTCCCCAGAGTTTCAGATGTCTTACACGGTTCTTAGCGGCAGGGGGAGTAGCCAACGGTTCCAATATTGACGCATCGCGAGGCAAATGCGTATCTGGCAGGGAAATGCAGATCAAAAACCCCATTCGCCACATTGAAGAAATGGAGAGCGTGTCGCCCACGGTGCGCGGCATCATTCTTGTGGTCATTTCGGGCGCTTTTTTCGCGTCGATGCATGGGTCGGTACGGTTTTTGTCGCAAGACCTGGATGCGATGGAGATCGCGTTCTTTCGCGCGTTTTTCGGTTTCGTCTTTTTTGCGCCGATCCTGCTCAAATCCCGCTTGTCGGTCCTGCGGACCAGCCGGTTTCCGCTGCACATGGTTCGCGGGGTATTCAACGGCGCGTCGCTTTTGATGTGGTTTACCGCGCTCAGCTTGGTGCCGTTGGGTGACGCGACGGCGCTGTCGCTGATGGGCCCGCTTTTCGTCGGGCTGGGTGCGATGGTGATCCTGGGCGAGAGCGTTCGCGGTCCCCGCTGGGCCGCGCTGGCAGTTGGGTTTGCCGGGGCGCTGATTATCGTCCGTCCGGGGCTGCAGGAGATCAATCTCGGCATGGTGCTGATTTTTCTGTCGATGCTCTGTGTGACCTGTTCGAAACTGATCGCCAAGTCGCTGTCACGCACAGACCAGCCGTCCACCATCGTCGCCTACCTGTCGCTCACGATGATGGTGCCGTCGGGAATTGCCATTCTGTTCGTCTGGCAGACGCCGACCATCGAACAGCTCTTTTTCATGATGATGATCGGGTTTCTCGGCAGCTGTGGCCATATGCTGCTGACGACGGCATACAAGATCGCCGATATTTCGGCGGTCGAACCGGTTGTGTTCGCGCGCCTGGTCTGGGCGGCCATCGTCGGCTGGTTCCTGTTTGCCGAATTTCCGGGAATCTGGGTGTGGGTCGGTGGGGCGCTGATCGTGACGGCATCGAGCCTGCTCGCGCGGCACGAATCGCGACAACGGCGCCGCGCCCGGGAGGCTGCCTCCAGAGAGACCGCCGGCTAGTGCCCTGCCTTCGCCGTCCCGATATTTTCCGACAATTTTCCCAGCCAGCGGCGGACCCGCCGCTTGTTGGCGCCGAAATCCCCATACCCGTATTTCGACCGGCTGTAGATGATGACGGATGCGACCGTTCCGCGCCGCACCGGCTGGATCCATATCGTGTCGGGAAATCTGAAGACACGGCTTCGCTGAACGAAAACGAGCTGGTTGAGCGTCTCGTTTTTGTCAGCAAGGCGGGTGCGGGGTTCCTGCGCAATGATCTCCCGAACCCTGGTCATCAATGATTGTTCGGAAACGGGAAAATCGGGGCTGTCAAAATCTGCGGTGACCCGGCAGAACCCCGCCGGGCAGGCCAGCGCATCGTGATGGGCGGCGCGGGTTTCGAGCGACCGGAGGTCCATTGTCGTCATATCGGCTTCGCAGCCCGCGACCGATGCCGCCAGGAGCAGCGCACACGCCAACCTGGCACATGACCGGCCGGCCACCATCGGGGCGGAGAAATACAACCGGCTCCCGGCAGTGTTACTCTGCGGCCTGTGCGAATGGCTGGGTAACCCTGTCGTCGTCGGCAAGTGCGATTGGTATCGCGCAATACCCGGGGTCTTCCGCTTCGCGCCGGATCATCGCTTCTAGCAGTCGGCGGCCGGTGACAGGTGCCTTGTCCACCTTCACCGCCATCTGCGGCAGTTTTGGCATGCCTTCTTCCTGCAGGCGACGATCCTGCATTTCCAGCAATTCGCGGTCTTCGCTGAAGGTCTGCTGCGTCGACGTATAGATTTTCTGATGCAGCTCGTCGTCGTCGAGGCGGAAGTTGCGGGCAAGTCCCCAGATGTAGTGGGACGTATGGTCGGTTTCCGGCGTGATCAGGTGGATGGGCCGCATCATGAAATGGTCCTCGACGCGATCGGTGCCCACTGCATGGAATCCCACCTCCGTCATGTTGAAGCCCGGCGCCATGTAGATTGCGATCTGCCAACGATTGATGCGCCCGTCATGGCCCTGCGCCAGCGCAAAGAACGGCGGCGGCTCGATATCGGGCATCTCGCGATGCGCACGCACGATCCGGTCCCCGATCACTTCGGTGACCACCGGCGCGTCGGCGACGGCATCGTTTCCGATCGTGTGTTTGTGAATATAGGTCTCATGCGACAGATCGAGCAGGTTGTCATTGACCAGCCGGTAATCTGCATTGAAATGCAGGTAGCCGGTTGTTGCCTTCCAGCCCGGTGAGTCCATCCAGTGAAGATCGGGAATAAGGTTTTCATCGGCAAGAGCGGCCTCGCCCATCCATATCCAGATCAGGGCATGACGTTCGGCGACCGGGAATTTTTTGACTTTGGTGTTCTTGGGTGGCTGGTCCTGCCCCGGGACGAAGGCGCAGGCACCATCCGTATCGAACCGCAACCCGTGGTACCCGCACTCGACGAGCCCGTCCACCGTCCTGCCGGTGGACAACGGGACGAGACGGTGCGGACAACGATCTTCAAGGGCTGCAATCCCGCCATCGGCGGCGCGCCAGAAGATAACCGCCTGATTGAGCAGGGTCCTGGCGAACAGGGATTCCGTGATCTCATGGGCGTGCGCCGCGACATACCAGCAATTTCTGGGGAACATCAGGGTTTCCTCTTTTATCCGGCACCGATCTTTTCACAAAGCCGCAGGCGGAGTCTATTACGGACTGTCGAACAGACCCCCGAGAGTGTCCTGTCGGAACCCGATCTGTCGGCCTACACCTCGGGCCGGTCGCGTACCATGCTTTTGCCCAGGGCGTATATATCCGCAGGGAAGGGGCACGATTTGCGGCGTTCGGTATCGAAATGAAGACAGCGCTGGTCGTTGATCGCGCATATCTCGTCGGTCATCCGGTTTATCATCACGCTCCAGACTTGCAGCCATTTTTCGCTGAAATCGATAAAGCAGGTTTTGACCACCACATGATCGCCCGGGTGGATTTCGCGGCGGTAATAGCTGTGTTCCTCGACCGCCGCCATACCCAGGTTGTTTCTGCGCATGTATTCCGGCGTAATGCCTGCGAACGTAAACATATAGTATGCGGTTTCGTTGAATGCCCGGCTGTAATAGCGGACATTGGCATGCTGCATATGGTCGGTTTCCATCGGGTACAGCATGCCCGAATATCCGGTCTCGAGACCGGAAAAGCGTTTCAGATTCGTCATTTGGCTCTTTTTGCACTGCAATATAATCTGGGCGCCCGGGTATCAGATTACATTGGCGCCTGTCAAATCCGGGCCGTTTCGCTGAGCGTGTATTTTGTCATCGGCGCGTTCTGTTCCGTCAGGCCACCTGTTCCGTCAGACCGCGCGCCAGCCGATATCGCGGCGGCAGAAGCCTGCCGGCCAGTCGATCCGGTCGACTGCCTTGTAAGCGCGCTCCTGCGCTTCGGCAATGGTTGTCGCGTTGGCTGTGACGTTCAGCACCCGTCCGCCGGTCGCGATGATATCGCCATTTTCGTTTGTCGACGTTCCCGCATGGAAGATGAGCGACCCGGCGATCTTGGCAGCCTTGTCCAGTCCGCCGATAACCGTGCCCTTCTCGTATGAGCCCGGATAACCGTTTGCGGCCATTACGACGGTCAGCGCCGCTTCGTCGAACCAGCGGAGATCGAAATCCTTTAGTTCGCCGTCGCACGCGGCGACCAGCGCAGGCACAAGGTCGGACATCAGACGGGTCATCAGAACCTGGCATTCCGGGTCGCCGAACCGGCAGTTATATTCGACCAGTTTGGGGCCTTCTTCGGTGAGCATCAGTCCCGCGTAGAGCACGCCCTGATAGGGATTGCCGTCGGCTTTCATGCCGGCGACCGTCGGCAGGATGATTTTCTCCATGACCGTTGCCGCTATTTCTTCGGTTACGCAGGGCGCGGGCGAATAGGCACCCATGCCGCCTGTGTTGGGCCCCGTGTCGCCGTCGCCGACCCGTTTATGGTCCTGGGCGGATGCCATCGGCAGGACGTTCTCGCCGTCGGAAAGCACGAAAAAGCTGGCTTCCTCGCCTTCCATGAATTCCTCGACGACGACTTCGGCGCCGGCGGCGCCAAAAGCATTTCCGCTCAGCATGTCTTCGACAGCCGCGTTGGCCTGGTTCACGGTCTCGCAGATGATGACGCCCTTGCCGGCGGCGAGCCCATCCGCCTTGACGACGATTGGCGCACCGCGTTCGGCGATAAAGGCCTTTGCCGCAGCCACTTCGGTAAACCGGCCATAGGCCGCCGTCGGGATGTTGTAGCGGGCGCACAGATCTTTCATGTATCCCTTGGAGCCTTCGAGAACTGCTGCCGCAGCGCTTGGGCCGAAGGCGCGGATATTTTCAGCCTGCAGCCGATCGGCAAGCCCGAGCACCAGCGGGACTTCGGGGCCGATGACAACCAGATCAACACCGTTCTCGACGGCGAAGGCCACCAGCCCATCAATATCATCGGCAGCGATATCGACACATTTCGCATCCTGCGCAATGCCGGCATTTCCAGGCGCACACCAAAGCGTATCGACCAGGGGGGAGCCTGAAATCGTCCAGCACAGGGCGTGTTCGCGTCCGCCTCCACCGACAACAAGTACCTTCATTCCCGCTTTCCCTGAATTAATCCGCACAACATTGGCACACGACTCATCAGATGCCATAAGATGCGAATCGTCATGGCTGATCAATTCTTCGATTCCAGTGAAAAACCCGCCCCCGGCGGGAATCTCGTCGAGCTCTCCGTCGGAGAGATTTCGCAGGCGATCAAGCAAACGCTCGAGGGCGCGTTCGGGCGCGTGCGCGTGCGCGGCGAGGTCGGGCGACCGAATTATCACGGCTCCGGACATCTGTACTTTACGTTGAAGGATGCCGATGCGGCCATGGACGCCGTCGCCTGGCGCGGCACGGTGGGCAAGCTGTCGCTGAAGCTGGAAGAGGGGATGGAGGTTATCGCGACCGGCCGGATATCTTCCTATCCCAAGAGTTCGCGCTACCAGATCGTCGTCGAATCGGTCGAACTGGCCGGCGAGGGCGCGCTGCTCAAATTGCTCGAAGACCGCCGGAAGAAGCTCGCTGCAGAAGGCCTGTTCGACACCGACCGAAAGCGAAAACTGCCGTTCCTGCCTGACGTCATCGGCGTGGTGACCTCGCCGACCGGTGCCGTGATCCGCGATATCCTGCACCGTCTGGCAGACAGGTTCCCGCGCCATGTCCTGATGTGGCCCGTGCCCGTGCAGGGCGATGGAGCGGCGGCGAAAATTGCGTCGGCGATCAACGGGTTCAATGCACTGGAACGCGGCGGAAAAGTGCCGCGGCCGGATGTGCTGATCGTCGCGCGCGGCGGCGGCAGTCTTGAAGATCTCTGGCAGTTCAACGAGGAAGTCGTCGTACGGGCGGCGGCCGGGTCGGAGATCCCGCTGATCTCCGCGGTAGGGCATGAGACGGATACGACACTGATCGATTATGCGTCTGACAGGCGCGCGCCGACGCCGACCGCAGCCGCAGAGATGGCGGTGCCCGTCCGCGCAGAACTGCTGGGCCAGGTGCTCGACGACGAACGTCGGTTGATCGCAGCGTCCGGAAGGCTGATCGAGGACCGTCGCACCCGCATAGAGGGGCTGTCGAGAGGCCTGCCGCGGCCGGTCGAACTGCTTGAAGGAGCGATGCAGTCGCTCGACAACCAGACCGAACGCTTGGCGAACGGCATGACCGGCCAGACGGAGCGTGCCCGAGCGAGGCTGGCGACGGCAAGTGCATCGCTGCGCCATCCGCGGGACATACTGGACCGCGCGGGACGCGATGTCTCACAACTCGATGGTCGCCTGATCGGCGGTCTGCGTGCATTGGTACGCGACCGGGCGACGAGATTCGAAGGCCTGTCGCCTGTGGAACGTATGTCCGGCGGCATTGCCCGATCGATTGCCAACGCGGATGCGTCGCTGAAGTCCGCGGGGCAGTTGCTGAACAGTCTGTCCTACGAGCGGGTTCTTGACCGCGGGTTTGCGCTCGTGCGCGATGCCGATGGAGAACCCGTCATGCAGGCTGCATCGACGTCGCCGGGCCAGACCGTCTCTATCCATTTCTCCGACGGCGATGTCGCCGCATCTATCCTCGACGAAAGCAGCCCGGCCAGCAAGTCGATACCGAAGCCGAAAGCCGTGCCGAAGGTCGCGAAACCCTCCAAGCCCGCCGCCGGGTCGGCAGGGAAATCTGCCGGTAAATCAGCCGGTAAATCCGCCGGGAAACCCGACGCCGGACAGGGATCGTTATTCTAGTGGTGAAAGCGGCTATCGCCCTTCTGGTCTTTTCATTGGTTGCTATGCCGGTATCGGCTGCGCAACCCGATCTCAAGGGCGACTTTGTTCAGGGCGGGCTGGTACAGGGACAAACCGATCCCGGCACAAAGATCAGCCTGAATGGCCGGCTTGTCACGGTGACGCCGGACGGCCGCTTTGTTCTCGGTTTCGGCCGGGACGCACCGGAAACGGCGATTCTTCAGTCGGTGGCCGCCGATGGAAAGCGGCTGGTTCGCACGCTGAAAATCAAACAGCGCAAATACCGCATACAACGGATTGACGGTCTGCCCCGCAAGATGGTGACACCGTCGCCGGCCGCCTTGTTGCGGATTCGCGCCGAAGCCAAGGCAATCCGGGCGGCGCGGGCGGTGTTTACGCCCGTCGCGCATTTTGCCGGCGGGTTCGTGTGGCCCGCCAAGGGGCGCATTTCCGGCGTTTACGGCAGTCAGCGTATCCTGAACGGAGAGCCGCGGCGTCCGCACCTGGGAATCGACATAGCGGCGCCCAAGGGGGCACCCGTCGTCGCTGCCGCTTCCGGTACGGTGACGCTGGCGAACACGGACATGTATTTTACCGGCGGGACGGTGATCGTCGATCATGGCCACGGTCTGTCGACGGTGTATTCGCATCTCAGCGCCGTTGATGCAAAACTCGGTCAGGCAGTGAAGCAGGGCGAACGCATCGGGAGTGTCGGTTCGACCGGGCGGTCGACCGGGCCGCATCTCGACTGGCGCATCAACTGGTTCCAGGAGCGGCTTGACCCCCGTCTGCTGGTCGGGCCAATGCCGAAATAGTCGTACTTCGCCGCCTTCAGTCGGGGCGTTTCGGGTTCTTTCCCCAGCGCCGGTGAAACCACATCCATTGTTCGGGCCGGTCTTCGATCCAGGCACCGATGCGGTCGTTGATCCACGTTGTCGTGGCGAGAATGTCGGCATTCCGGTCACCGGTATCCACCGGTGGCTTGGGTTTTTCGACGGTCACGCGGAAATTGGCCGGCCCCGTTCGTTCGACGCGCACCGGCACCAGCAGCGCATCGTATTTCAGGGCCAGGGCAGCGGGCGCCGACGGTGTCATGGCGTCAACGCCCAGGAACGGTACCTTGACGCCATCGTTCATCCGCACGTCGACGAGCATGATCGTGTGTCCGTCGCCCTTGAGCACCTGGGTGATCCGGCGGGCACCCTCGCGGCCCTTCATGATCAGTTCGACACCGCTGCCGCGCTGCCAGTCGCGGACGAGCGCATCGATAAACGGGTTGTTGAACGGCCGGTAGACAACGGTGAGCGGCAGGTCATGCATTCGCGCTGCCAGGGTGACCATTTCCCAGTTGCCGATATGGCCGGCAAACAGGATGCCCGATTTTCCGCTCTCGCGAAGCGCATGCAGATGTTCGGCGCCCACGATCTCGATCCGGTTATCCTGATCGGCCCGGATCCTGTCGAGGCTCCAGTAATCGTTGCTCACGCGGGAAAAATTGTCCCAGCAGCCGACGACGATCTGTTCGACCCGGTCCTTCGGCAGGTCCGGCCAGACATGGCGGATGTTCTCACGGACCCGGTCGCTCAGGCCGAGCCGCGGGCCTATCCTGCGACCGGTCCAACCCAGAATGTTGGATGCAGTGTTTACAGGCAATCGGCTGAGAACGGCGTGGAGCGGCCATGCCGCGGCATATTCAAGGTAATGCTTGAATTTCGGCTTTTGCCAGAAACGCTCGGAATAGCGCGCCAAAATCTATACTTTCGCGGTTGGGGGCGGGGACAGCACCGAAGAGACAAGTCTATCGAGCGCACCCGGGTCGCGCCATTCAAGTGTCACGCCCAGCGTGCGCACGATGTCGCGGGATTCGGCGGGCAGCCGGACGGCGTCTTTTTCCGTGGTGACGGCGACGGCCCCTGCCGCCGCAGCTTCCTCCAGCAATTGCATTACCTCATCGCTCGTATACGGGTGGTGGTCTGCGAAGGCCCGCGTTGCAACAAGATTGCAGCCCATCCCGGCGAGGGTGTCGAAAAATTTCTGGGGGCGGCCGATTCCCGCAAAGGCCAGGACGGCCGTGCCGGAAAGATCGTCATCCTCGATCCGGGGGACGAACCGTGCCGCGAGGACCGGTTTGTCGTCCGAGATGGAAATCCCGATACGCTGGCTGTCGGTGCCGATGATGGCCACGGCATCGGCGCGTCCGATCGCGCCGTTGAGGTCTTCGCGCAGTGGCCCCGCCGGCATCACCTGCCCGTTACCGAACCCGTAGCCGCCATCGACCACCAGGATCGAGAGATCCTTGTAGAGCGCGGGGTTCTGGAAGCCGTCATCGAGGATGATGGCATCTGCCCCGGCCGAAGCGGCTGTTTTCGCCCCTGCCACGCGGTCGCGTGCAACCCAGGTCGGGGCATGACGGGCCAGAAGCAATGGCTCGTCGCCGACGTCGCGGGCAGAATGATGTGCCGGGTCGACCCGGGTTGGCGAAACCGTCGTCCCGCCATAGCCGCGGCTCAGGAAATGGGGCTTCGCCCCCTGGCGCAGCAGGCTTTCCGCGACGGACATCGCGACCGGGGTCTTGCCCGCACCGCCGGCGACGACGTTGCCGATGCAGATCACCGGCACCCCTGCCTTTTCAGGCACCCCGCGCCGTATGCGCGATGCTGCGCAGTGACGCCATATGGCGCTTGCCGGCGATAAGAGGGCCGGCAGCAGACCGCCATGGCGCCAGAACTCAGGCGCGCGCATCGCGGGATGACTGTATCGGTTGGGCCGGCGAAACCCGGTTCAGCGCCGGGTCGAGATGGCTGAACACGGCGTCGAGAATACTGAACTTGCCGTCCGCGACTGATCGTGCGGCGGCGACGCGGCGCTGGCGCTGACCCGCATTGGACAGCAGGGTGCCGACTTCGCGGGCAATTTCCTCCGGGCTCGTCGCCAGGGCCGATGCACCGGCAGCTTTGAGCTCGCCCTCGATCGCCAGAAAATTCTCCATATGAGGACCATGAACAATCGCGCAGCCGAGCCGGGCAGGCTCGATCGGGTTCTGCCCGCCATGCGGGACCAGGGACCCACCGACAAAGGCGATGTCGGTCAGCCGGAAAAACAGGCCAAGCTCGCCCATCGTGTCTGCAAGAAGAAACCCTGTCATCCCGGAGACGGTTCCGTTGCGGCTCCGCACCGCGACCGCATCGCCCGCCTCCGCGAGGGTTTTCTCTATCTCGGCGCCCCGGGCGGGGTGCCGGGGGACGATCATGGTCAGGATATCGGGCAGATTGCGGGTCAGAATACGATGTGCCGCGGCGATTGTTTCCTCTTCGCCGGGATGGGTGCTGAACGCGAGCCAGCGCGGCCGGGCCGCCATCGACGTTTCGAGTGCCGCCAGGGCTGCGTCGTCGGCCGGCAGCGGTTCGGCCGCAAATTTGAGATTGCCGGGGCAGGCGACGTTGCGGGCACCCAGGTCGCGCAGCCGTTCCGCATCGAGCTCCGTCTGCGCCATGCAGAGATCGAAGGTCGCAAGTATGCGGCGGATCATCCAGGGCGCGCGGCGCCAGCCCCGCCAGGACCGGGCCGAAATGCGTGCATTCATCAGCATCGCCGGAATAGCGCGGCTTTTCACTTCGGAGAGGACACCCGGCCAGAATTCGGATTCGACCCAGAGCACGAGGTCCGGGCGCCAGTGATCAAGGAACCGCCGCACCCACGACATCCGGTCGACCGGGACAAATTGATGGATCACTCCCTGGGGCAAGCGGTTTTCAAGAATACGCGCCGAACTGACCGTGCCGGAGGTGATGAGGATTGCGATCTCCGGGCGTTCGCGGTGGAGGCGTTCGATCAGGCTCAGCATCGAGAGCGACTCGCCGACGCTGGAGGCATGTACCCAGACCAGCGGCCCTGCCGGACGCGATTCCGAGGCGTCTCCGAACCGTTCGGCGAACCGGTCCGGATCCTCGCGTCCGGCGTCCAGCCGTCGCTGCAGGTACCGGCGGATCAAGGGACCGGTTGCCCAGGTCAGCGCGCGATACGCGGCGATGCTCATTCCACGGCGCCTTTGGCGGCAAGTCCGGTGCTTTCCGGCCTGGGGAGTTCGGGGGCGGGCTCGATGGGCTCGACGCCGAGCTCGGCGTCGAGCGCGGTCGTCAGGGCAATCAGTTCATGCTCGAGCCGCTGTCGGGCAGATTCAAGACGGGCATCGTCCGCGTCGCGCGGGACCTCGATGGGCTTGCCGAGCCGGACGATACCGCGACTGAAAGGGAAGGGGATCACAAACCGATCCCACGAATTCAGGACCCGGCGCCGCGTGGCGGCGTAGGAAACCGGCAGAAGAACCGCGCCGGACAGCCGGGCCGCCGCAACGGCTCCCGGCGCCGCCCGCATGCGGGGCCCGCGTGGCCCGTCTGGCGTAATGCCCATGTATTCGCCGCGTTTAAGCGCACGGACCATGCTGACCAGAGCCCCGCCGCCGCCGCGCGACGATGACCCCGCGATCGTGCCGATTCCCAGATGTGCGAGCGTGCGCGAGATGAAAACGCCGTCGCGGTGATGCGAGATCAGGATGCTCATCCTTGAATCGTATTTCCAGGCATTCGGAATCATGAGCATTCGTCCGTGCCAGAAGCACGCAATGAACGGCGTGCCGTCAGCGATCATCCTGTCCGCGATATCGGCGTTCTCGATCCGCCAGCGTCCCGTGATCCACACCAGTCGTATGTAGCGCGCCGCGAGCCAGCTCAGGGCTTTGCTGACGGCAGGGCGGCGCATCAGCCGGCTGGCGGCAGCCATCGTTCAGGCCTGCGCAGCGGCCGGCGGCCCGGCGTCTGTGTCTGTGACGACCGTGTCGGCGGCGTCTGGCCCGTCCGTGCTGTCATCGCCGGCGAACTGCATCGTATAGAGCCGGTGATAGGCACCGCCTCTGGACAGGAGCTCTTCGTGGGTGCCGGTTTCGACGACGCGACCGTCCTCCATCACGAAAATCGTATCGGCATCGACGATGGTCGACAGCCTGTGCGCGATGACCACCGTTGTCCGCCCCTGTTTGAGTCGCGCAAGGGCGGCCTGGACCTGGCGTTCGGTTTCCGTGTCGAGCGCCGAGGTGGCCTCATCCAGCAGCAGGATCGGCGCGTCCTTGATCATGGCGCGGGCGATCGCGATCCGCTGCCGCTGGCCGCCCGACAGTTTCACGCCGCGCCCGCCGACATGCGTGTCGTAACCGTCCGGCAGCCCGATGATGAAATCGTGGGCATCGGCGTCGATCGCCGCCCGGGTGATTTCTTCTTCCGTGGCGCCGGGGCGGCCATAGGCGATATTGGCGCGGATAGTATCGTCGAACAGCGAGATTTCCTGGCTGACAAGGCCGATGTTCCGGCGCAGGCTTTCGAGTGCAACATCGCGGACGTCATGGCCGTCTACGGTCACCGTCCCGCTATTGGCATCGTAGAACCGGGGAATGAGGTTCAGGATCGTCGATTTTCCGGCGCCCGATGGACCGACAAGGGCAACGGTCCTGCCGGCAGGGATATCGAGATCGATCCCGTTCAGCGCGGTGCCCTTGTCGTTGTAGCGGAACTGAACGTCCGTAAACCGGATATCGCCGCGGATATTGTCCAGTACCACGGCACCTTCCCGGTCGCCTATCGAGGGTGCCAGGTCGAGGACGCTGAACACCCGCTGGGCAGCGGCGAGCCCCTGCTGAAGCGTCGCGTTCAGGTTTGCGATGTTCTTCATCGGCTTGTAGGCCGCGAGCAGGGCGGCGAGGAACGAGGCAAGCTCGCCGGTGGTCATCGAACCGTCGATCACCTGCGATCCGCCATAGAGGATCGCCAGCGCCAGCGCGATGCCGCCCAGGGTTTCCATCAGCGGACGGCTGATTGCCTGAACGCGGGCGGCCTTGCGCGACAATTCGTAGACTTTCTCGATAGCACCGGTCGCCCGTGCCGTTTCCCGTTCCTCCATGGTGTACGCCTTGACGTGACGCGCCCCCTGGAATGTTTCGTCGAGCAGCGTTGTCATTTCGCCGGTTTCGACCTGCGTGTTGCGGGAAATCTTGCGCATGCGTTTGCCGATGCGAACGATCGGATACAGCGCCAGCGGGAAGATCACAACGGTCAGAAGTGCGAGAAACCAGTTGTGAACAAGCAGAATGGCGACAAGGAACACGACAAGCAGGGAGTCTTTCACAAGGCCCGTGAGGGCCTTGGCGACCGAGAACCGCAGCATGCCCACGTCGTTGATAAATCGGGAAATCAGCCGGCCGACCGAGTTGTCGTGGAAAAACTGCAGATCCGAGAAAATCACGCCGCGGTACATCAGCCGCTGAAGATTGGCGACCATGCGATGGCCGATCACTTCCATGTTCACCGCTTCGAAATACCCGGCAATGCCCGATACCAGCGCAAGCCCGATAATAGCGCCGGGCAGCAGATAGAGCATTTCGCGGTCGCGCGAGACCAGCACCTGGTCGACGACGTCTTTCAGCAGATAGATCATTGCCGCCGAAGAACCGGCGACGAGCACCATGCAGACGAATGTCAGGGCGATACGGCCGCGTTGCGGCCACAACTGTTCCTTCGTCAGTCGCCGGACAAGGGCGTCGGACGTTGCGTGTGCGTCATCGGTCAGTTCGTGGCCCGTGTCGGGCACCTGAACAGGATCAGCCAAAGGAGCGGGTTCCGTTTCGCGTGAGGGCAATACCGGGACTCAGAATACCACGCCGGGCGAATCCGGCCAATTATTTGATATTATTCTGAAAATCAGATGTTTAGCCGGTCAGACGCCGGCAACCGTGAGGCCGTCGACGCGGATTGTCGGGGCATCGGTGCCATAGCGGAATTTCAGATCGTTCGCCGGGACTAGGTTGGCGAACATGTCTTTGAGGTTGCCGGCAATGGTCATTTCGCTAACCGGATAGGTAATTTCGCCATTCTCGATCCAGAATCCGGTCGCGCCGCGACTGTAATCGCCGGTGATCATGTTGATCCCCATCCCGATCAGTTCGGTGATGTAAAAGCCGTTTTCGATGTCGGCCATCAACTCGGCCGGGGTCTGGCTGCCCGCTTCCATGTATAGATTGGTGACCGAGGGCGACGGCGGCGAAGAGGTGCCGCGCGACGCGTGACCGGTCGATTCCAGACCGAGTTGGCGTGCCGCAGACAGATCGAGCACCCACGTCGTCAACACGCCGTTATCGGCGAGGGCGCTGCGCCCGTTGGCAAGTCCCTCGGCGTCGAACGGCTTCGAGCGGAACCCGCGCGGACGGTGCGGATCGTCGATGATGTTGATCCGGTCGGAGAATATTTTCGCGCCCATCGAATCCTTGAGAAACGAGGTCCCGCGGGTAATCGACGATCCGTTGATGCCGCCGGCGAAGTGTCGTATCAGCCCGCCGGATACGCGCGGATCGTATATCACCGGCACCTGCTGGGTTTTGACCTTTTGGGCATTCAGGCGCTTGACGGCGCGTTCGCCGGCGCTGCGGCCGATATCGGCCGGGTCTTCGAGGTCCGAATAATAGACCGCCGACGTGTAGTCGTAATCGCGCTCCATCGCCGTACCCTCGCCCGCGAGAACGGAGGCCGCAAGGCTGTGGCTCGACGTTGCATAGCTTCGCGCCAGGCCGTTGGTACCTGCGATGGCGATTTGCGCCCGGCTCCAGCCGGTCTCCGCGCCCTCGGTATTCGTGATGCCCGGAACTGCGCGGGCGGCATCTTCTGCCGTCCTGGCCGCCTCGATCATCGCCTCGTTCGTCGGCTCGGTGTCATCGCACATATCGATGACAGGTGGATCGACGACGATCTGGTCCGGGTCGGCAAGCCCGCAATAGAGGTCTTCGGGCGCCGCCTTGGCCATGGCGACGCAGCGTTCGACGACTTCATCCAGCGTCGACGGATCGAAATCCGTAGACGACACCATTGCCTGCTGCTTGCCGATCAGCACCCGGAGCCCGAGATCGTTGCTCTCCGACCGTTCCAGTTTTTCGAGTTCGCCCATACGGCAGGAAACCGATAGAGATGCCGCGTTATAGACCACGGCATCCGCCGCGTCGGCGCCGGCTTTTTTTGCCGCGTCGAGCAGGTCGGACAGGAGGTTCAGCTGATTGTCGGCGTCGGCCATAAATTGATACCCGTCTATTTCTTGTCGTCGGTTGATTTCCAGATCGGCGCGCCGCTTCCCGGCAGACCGTATTCCTGCCACTTGCGCGTGACCTCGTCGATAATATCGTCAGACATCCGGATCTTGCGGCCCCAGTCCCGCGTCGTTTCGGGTGGCATCTTTGCGGTCGCGTCGATGCCCATTTTCGACCCCAGTCCTTCTACCGGAGACGCGAAGTCGAGATAGTCTATCGGGGTGTTCTCGATCATTGTCACGTCGCGTGCGGCATCCACGTTGGTTGAAATCGCCCAGATCACATCGTCCCATTTCCGCGCGTCGATATCGTGGTCCACGACGATAACGAACTTGGTGTACATGAACTGTTTAAGATAGGACCACACGCCCATCATTACCCGCTTTGCGTGACCCGGATATCCTTTGCGGATCGACACGACGGCGACACGGTACGAACAGGCCTCCGGCGGCAGCCAGAAATCGACGATTTCGGGGAATTGCTGCACAAGCAGCGGGATAAACACGTTGTTCAGCGCCCGGCCCAGCACCGAGGGCTCGTCCGGCGGGCGGCCCGTGAACGTCGTCAGGTAAATCGGGTTCTTCCGCATCGTGATCGCGGACACGGTAAACACCGGAAAGGGCTCGGCCGCGTTGTAATAGCCGGTATGGTCGCCGTATGGCCCTTCAAGCGACGATTCACTGAGCGAGACATGGCCTTCAATGACGATTTCGGCTTCCGCCGGCACTTTCAGGGGCACCGTCTTGCAGTCGACCAGCGCCACCTTCTCGCCGCGTAAAAGCCCGGCGAACTGGTATTCGGACATGGATTCGGGCACCGGTGCGACGGCGGCGATGATCGTGGCCGGATCGGCGCCGATCACGGCGGCAGCGGGGATGCTGTCGGCACCCGCGCTTGCCGCATCGCTGGCATGATGCGCGCCGCCACGATGGGCGAGCCAGCGCATGATCGTGGTATCGCGCCCGGTCACCTGCATCCGGTATATGCCGACATTGGGCTTTCCGTTCCTGCCGGCGGTGACGACCAACGGCCAGGTGATCAGCGGGGCCGGCTCGTCCGGCCAGCACATCTGGACCGGCAGTCTGGCGAGATCGATATCGTCGCCGGTCAGCACGACTTCCTGGCACGGCGCGCGGGAGACGGTTTTCGGCTTCATCGCCATCACGGTCTTGAGCAGCGGGAGCATCTCGACTGCTTCGCGCCAGCCGCCGGGCGGTTCGGGCTGGCGCAGAAACGCGAGCTGTTCGCCGAATTCGCGAAGCTGTTCCGGCGTCTTGTCCATGCCCCAGGCGACACGTTCGACGGTGCCGAACAGATTGGCCAGTACCGGCATGCCGCAGGGGTTGCCGTCTGCATCGGTCGCATTTTCGAAAAGAACCGCCGGGCCTTCCTCGGCCAGCAGCCGGGTCTGGATTTCCGTCATCTCCAGGCGGGTCGATACAGGCGTCGGGACACGCACCAGCCGGCCTTCGGATTCGAGGCGGTCGATATAGTCGCGGAGATTGGCATAGGCCATGGTCGGGCGGTTCTGCCCGAAGCCGGGATAACGGTCAAGCGGGACAATCCGCGACCTGTACACACGCGCCGGATTCGGGCTCTATACCGGGTATGAACGATCCTGTTACACACGCCAAAACTTACCCGTTTCCGGTCCCCGGCCGCTCTTATGTGTTCCGCAACGGGGAGCCGCACGATCTCGACGACCACGGCTTCGACCGAACCGGGCGGACGCCGGTATTGGCTGCCGGCTCGAACCAGTCGCACGAACAGCTGGCGCGCAAATACAGCGTGCTGCCGGGGCATGTCGAAATTCCGATCCAGCGCGGGCTGCTGGACGATTTCGATTCCGTCTATGCGGCGCATCTCGCCGGGTACGGCTCGGTACCGTCGACGTTTCACCCGTCGCCCGGCACCCGGGTGACGACGTATGTGCTGTGGCTGGATGACGCACAGCTCAACCGGATGCATGAGACCGAGCGGAACTACACCTATGACCAGTTGGATAACGTGCGCGTCGAGATCGCAGACGCGGGCGAAACGCTGGACCGGGCCTATGCCTATACGGCTGTCGTCGGCTGCCTGAATGTCGATGGCGCCCCGGTCGCGCTGGCGGAAATCGGCGCTGTGGGCCGGACTCTCCGGTCCATGCGTCAACCGGAAGTGCTTGAGCATATTCGCGGGCGCCTAGACCCTGATATCCATCTCGACGCGTTCATTCAGGCCCATATCGACGACGAGGCCCTGCGTCATGAGCGCACCGCCGCGCTGTCAGCGGATGCGCTGCAACTGGACTTCGCCCGGACCGTGCTGGGTCGGTTCTAGCCAGAACCAGAGCAAGTCGTTGCGGGACCGTTTCGGTGCGACAGGTCTGTCAGCCACGCGCGATGCCACCTGAACCCCGACACCCGGCCGGGGGTAACAAGCCATGCTGACTCAGGGTTTCCCGAATTTCCTGGCAGTATCGGCGCTATTCCGCCGCCACTGTTTCTGCGGCTGAAATCCGCGCTGCGCAGAACTTGAATTCGGGAATTTTGCCAAACGGATCGAGCGCGGGGTTCGTCAGCAGGTTTGCGGCGGCTTCGACGTAACAGAACGGAATGAAAACCATGCCTTCTGGCACGTCTCGGTCGGCGCGGGCTTTCAATTCGATAGCGCCACGGCGGGTTTCGACCCGGATGGGCTCACCCGGTTTCAGGCCGCGCTTGCCGAGTTCGCGCGGCGACAGATTGGCGGTCGCCTCGGGTTCTATACGATCGAGGACTTCCGCCCGGCGTGTCATGGATCCCGTATGCCAGTGTTCCAGCACCCGGCCGGTGGTCAGGATCAGCGGGTAGTCGTCATCCGGCACTTCGTCCGGCGGTAAAACGTCGGCCGGCACGAAGCGGCCGCGCCCGTTCCCGGTCGGGAACCCTTCGCGGAAGATTATCTCCTGGCTGACCCCGTCTTTGCCGACGGGATATGTGACAGAGCTTTCGTTCACCAGCCGTTCCCAGGTGATACCGTCCTTCGACGGCATGCACTGCGCCAGCTCTGCAAAGACTTCGTCCGGTCCGCCATAGTTCCAGTCGAGCCCGATGCGCCGGGCGATTTCCTGGATAATCCATAAATCCTGTTTCGCGTCGCCCGGGAGCGGCAGGGCCTTGCGCCCCAGCTGCACCTGACGGTTCGTGTTTGTGAACGTGCCGTCCTTCTCGGGGAATGCACTCGCGGGAAGGATGACATCGGCGAGTGCGGCGGTCTCGGTCAGGAACAGGTCCTGCACCACAAGATGATCCAGCGAGGCGAGCGCCTTGCGCGCATGGCCGGCATCCGGATCGGACATCGCGGGGTTCTCGCCCATGATATACATCGCCCGGATCTCGCCGGCATGGATGGCGCCCATGATTTCGACGACCGTCAAACCGGGGGCGGGATCCAGCTCGGTGTTCCAGAAATCCTCGAATTTTGCATGGACGTCTTCGGACCCGACCGCGAGGTAGTCCGGGTAAAACATCGGAATCAGACCGACATCGGACGCGCCCTGCACGTTATTCTGGCCGCGCAGCGGATGCAGACCGGTGCCCGGGCGGCCGACATGGCCGGTCATAAGGGCGAGCGAGATCAGGCAGCGGGAATTGTCGGTCCCATGCACGTGCTGCGAAATCCCCATGCCCCAGAAGATGATGCTGTTCTGCGCGGTGGCGTATTTTCGGGCGACAATACGGATCGTCTCTGCGTCGATGCCGCAGATACCGGCCATTTTTTCCGGCGGGAAGTCTTTGACGTGTTTTTTGAGGTCGTCGAAACCCTCGGTATAGCCCTCGATATAGTTCTCGTTCGCGAGGCCTTCCTCGATGATGACATGCATCATCGCGTTGAGAAGGGCGACATCGCTGCCGCCCTTGAACTGCAGCATATGGGTGGCGTGACGCGACAGCGCCTGGCCCCGCGGATCCATCACGATCAGGGTCGCACCGTTTTTGACGGCATTCTTGAAAAACGTTGCGGCGACGGGGTGGTTTACGGTCGGGTTGGCGCCGATGACGACGATGACATCCGACTTCTCGCAATCGTAAAACGGCGCTGAGACGGCGCCCGAGTTGACGGTTTCCATCAGCGCGGCAACCGACGACGCATGGCAGAGCCGGGTACAGTGATCGACATTGTTGGTATGGAAGCCGGTCCGCACCAGTTTCTGGAAAAGATAGGCTTCTTCGTTCGATCCCTTGGCGGAACCGAATCCGGCAAGCGCATTGCCGCCCCGTTCGTCGATGACTTTTTTCAGGCCTGCTGCCGCGAGGTCGAGCGCTTCGTCCCATGTCGCTTCGCGGAAATAGTCCAGCGGGCGCGCCGGATCCAGCTGGACCGTTGGGTCTTTGGCAAGACCTTCCTTTCGGACCAAGGGCTTGGTCAGCCGGTCGGGGTGATGGATGTAATCGAAGCCGAACCGGCCTTTGACGCAGAGGCGATTGTGGTTCGACGGTCCGTCGCGACCGTCGACGAACAGCAGCTTGTCGTCCTTGATGTTATAGGTCAGCTGGCAGCCGACGCCGCAATAGGGACACAGTGAATCGACCTGGCGGTCCGGCTGTATGCGGCCCTCGGGCGCGGCAACGGTCGAGGGCAGCAATGCGCCGGTCGGGCAGGCCTGTACGCATTCGCCGCAGGCAACGCAGGTACTGTCGCCCATCGGGTCGTCGAAATCGAAAACGATTTTCGCGTCGGCGCCGCGATGGGCCATGCCGATGACGTCATTGACCTGGACATCCCGGCAGGCGCGGACGCAAAGCGTACAGTTGATACAGGCATCCAGATTGACCGCCATAGCCGGGTGCGACAGGTCGGGTTCGGGCGTCAGGCGGGCCGGAAAACGGCTGTCGTCGATGCCGAGCCTGTCGGCCCATTGCCAGAATTTCGATCCGGCATCATGGGCGTGGTCGCGCGGGGGCTGATCGGCGGCGAGCAGCTCGAACACCATGCGGCGCGACGATTCCGCGCGCTCGGTGGCGGTGTTGACGACCATGCCTTCCGTCGGACGGCGGATGCAGGAAGCGGCGAGCGTGCGTTCGCCCTCGATCTCGACCATGCAGGCACGACAATTGCCATCGGCGGCGTAGCCGGGTTCGGGAGCGTAGCATAAATGGGGAATGTCGGTGCCCTGGCGCTGCGCGACCTGCCAGATCGATTCGCCCGGTTGTGCCGTGACGTCGTGCCCGTCCAGCGTGAAGGTGACTTCGGTGTTGCTTCCGTCCAGGGGCATGAGGTGATGATTTCCTATTTTACGTCCTGGGGGAAGTGCCGAAAGACCGACAATAATCCGTTTGGCGCGGCCTGCCCGAGACCGCAGATAGACGCATCCGTCATTGTCCGGCTGAGTTCTTCAAGCAGGGGGCGGTCCCAATCCGGCGCGGACATCATTTTTACTGCTTTTTCGCAGCCCGCGCGGCAGGGCGTGCACTGGCCGCAGGATTCGTCCTCGAAGAATTTCATCAGGTTGAGGGCGGCATCCGCGGCACTGTCCTGTTCGGACAGCACGACGACGGCGGCCGAACCGATCAGACAGCCATGTTCTTCAAGTGTGCCGAAATCGAGCGGCAGGTTGTCCTTCGATGCCGGCAGGATGCCACCCGAGGCACCGCCGGGGAGGTAGCCCTTCAGGGTGTGACCGTCAGCCATGCCACCGCAATACTCGTCGATCAGTTCGCGCAGCGTTATCCCCGCCTCGGCGATTTTGACACCCGGCTCTTTCACCCTGCCGGAGACCGAAAACGTGCGTATTCCCTTGCGTCCGTTGCGTCCGTGACTGGCGAACCAGTCCGGACCCTTCTCCAGGACATCGCGTACCCAGAAAAGCGTTTCGACATTGTTGATCAGGGTGGGGCGGCCGAACAGGCCCACCTCTGCGGCAAAGGGGGGACGGTGACGCGGCAGACCGCGCTTGCCCTCGATGCTCTCCAGCATCGCCGATTCCTCGCCGCAGATATACGCGCCCGCGCCGCGCCGCAGATGCAGGGTGCCGGGTTTGAGCAGATCCGTCTTTTCCAGTTTCGCGATGGCGGCGAGCAGGATCTGGCGTGCCGCCGGGTATTCATCGCGCAGATAGATAAAGCATTCCTCGGCCTCGACCGCCCACATGCCGATCAGCACGCCTTCAAGGAAACGGTGCGGATCGGTTTCCAGAAAGTACCGGTCCTTGAATGTACCGGGCTCGCCTTCGTCGGCATTGACTGCCATCAGACGGGGGCCGGGAAAACCGGAAACGATCTTCCATTTTCGCCCGGTCGGGAATCCCGCGCCGCCGAGACCGCGCAGTTCCGCCTGTTCCAGGTGTGAAACAACCGTCTCAACCGTGAGACGCCCGGACAGGCAGTCCCTCAGCGTCTTGTAACCGCCTTCAAGCAGGTAGGTGTCGTAGTCGATATGACCGGGAAGGGAAGGCGATGTCTTCCTGTTGGTAATGGCGTCCGCGACCCGATCGGCATCGGCGTTCAGTATCTGGTTCTGGCCGACGGCAACCGCCGGCGCCCGGTCGCAGGCGCCCATGCACGGAGCGGTAAGAACGCGGACGGTGTCGCCGTAACGGTCATTCAGGTCTTTGAACAGGTCTTTGGCGCCGGCGAGTTCGCATCCGATGGAATCGCAAACGCGCAGGGTGATTTCGGGCGGCGGTGCGTCGTCATCGCCGAGCACGTCAAAATGGTGATAAAACGTCGCGGTTTCGTACACTTCGGCCATCGCTAGGCGGAATTCGGCGGCGAGCGCGACAAGGTGGGCGCGCGCCAGGCAGCGATACGCGTCCTGGATCAGATGTAGTGCTTCGATCAGCAGGTCGCGCCGGCGCGGCATGTCGCCGAGCAGAGCGGCGATCTCCACCGCGGCGTCGGGGTCGACCTGGCGGCCCTTGGGCGCGGAAGCCCCCTTGCCGCCCCGGCCGGGGCCGCGGAATTTCAGAATGTCGGTGTTGCCGTCAGCCATCAAGTTCGTCTTCCCGAACGGTTACAAGATCGACGACATCGCCGTTGATCAGATGCTTGCCGGCATTTTCGAAGTTCACGGTAATCCGCGCACCGTCGACCGACTGCACCTGGCCAATACCCCAATCCGCCTGCGACGGATGCCGCACCAGCGTACCGGGAATAATATTGTGTAACATCCGCCAAACTTTCTGTTTATCTCGATCAATTTACAGGAAATTACGGTTTCGTTAATACCGTGTCAGTTTCTTTGATAACTCAAATCGCCGCCATCGCCGGCTATCCGGCAACGGAAAAGGACAAACCATGTCATACATGATCGATCTTCGGGTACTCGAACTGCTCTGTTCACGCATCTGTCATGACCTGATCAGCCCTGTGACGGCGATCAACAATGGTATGGAATTGCTGGATGACGACCCGGGCGACATGCTGAACGATATCCGCGATTTGCTTATGAACAGCGCCTCCGAGGGAGCCGGCAAGCTGCAATACTTCCGGCTGGCCTATGGGCTTGGCGGCGACCCCGACGGCGAAATCGGTATCGGCAACGCAGCCGATCTGACCGTCCGGCTTGAAAAGCATGAAAAATCCTCGATAACTTGGCCCGCGGACCGTGAGCGGATGCTGCCGCGGCTGGTGATCAAATCGGCGATGAACATGGTCCTGATGGGTATCGAAGCGTTGCCGCGAGGTGGCGATATTACGGTATCGTTCGACGATGGCGGCGTTCAGGTAATTGCCGCCGGGCAGGGTGCTCGCGTCGAAGAAGACAGCCTGAAGACCCTTTCAGAGGGGACGGTCGTGGAAACGCTCACACCGCGGTCGATTCAGACCTATTTCACCGGTCAGGTCGTTGCCGCAGCCGGCGGCACGCTGAGCGTCCACGACAGCACGACCGACACGGTTAAGCTTGTCGCTGACATAGGCGGTTGATCCGATAAAACGCCTGAAAAACCGGGAATCGTGGGTGAGAGCTGCTTTACCGGATTTTAATTAAATTGCCCCATATTGCCTTGTCGGCAGGACACCGTGTCCTACCGGGCAAAGTAATAGCCGCTAAGGACAGGGCGATTTATGGACGATCTTCTTACAGAGTTTCTCACCGAAACCGTTGAAAGCCTGGACAACCTGGACGTTGAAATCGTCCAACTGGAACAGAATCCGAATGATCCGGAACTGCTTGGCAATATTTTCAGGCTGGTTCATACGATCAAGGGCACTTGCGGATTCATTGGCCTGTCCAGGCTTGAATCCGTTGCGCATGCCAGCGAGAACGTTCTCGGGAATTTTCGCGACGGGGTTCAGGAGGTTACGCCCGAAGCGGTCAGCCTGATCCTTGCCGCTCTGGACCGGATCAAGGAAATCGTCGCCGTTCTTGAAGAAACCGAATCCGAGCCGGCGGGAGACGACAAAGAGCTTATCGCCCAGCTTGACGCGATGTACCGCGCCGGCAAGGAAGGCGGAGCCGCATCCGCTCCCGCCGAAGCAGCACCGGCTGAACCGGCACCCGCCGAAGAGGCACCCGCTGAAGCGACCGCTGTCGCCGAAGATGCTCCCGCCGCCGAAGGCTCGATCTACGAACGCGCAGGCGCGACGTCGGCGATCGATGCGGCGATTGAACTGATGTACGGCAAAGTCATGGCCGACGAGGAACTGGCGCCGTTGTTTGCAGGCGTCGATATGGTCCGGATGCAGGGCCACACCGTCGAATACATGATCAAGGCATTCGGTGGGCCGGATGACTACTTCAACGATGCATTGAAGCCGTTTTTTGCCCAACTCGCGCAAAACGGCTTCAGCGGCCCGCATTTCAACAAGGTCGGAGATCATCTCGCGGCGGCAATGACCCTGTTGGAAATCGATCCCGCGGTGATTGACGATGCGATGATGGTTTTTGCGGCGTCCGAAGGCGAATTCGTATCCGGTGCCGAAGCCGAAGAGGTATCCGCCGGCGAAACGGAAGCCGAAGTCGAAGTCGAAGTCGAAGAGGTGAAACCGGAGAAGGTCGAAAAGGCGGCGGCAAAGGAAACGTCGGTCGCCAATCAGTCGATCCGCGTCAATGTCGAATTGCTTGAAAACCTTATGACGACCGTGAGCGAACTGGTGCTGACTCGTAACCAGCTGCTCCAGATGGTGCGTCACCATGAGGATAGCGAATTCAAGGTTCCGCTACAGCGGCTCAGCCACGTAACCACCGACCTGCAGGAAGGGGTGATGAAAACCCGGATGCAGCCGATCGGGAACGCCTGGAACAAGCTGCCGCGTATTATCCGCGATCTCGGAAACGATCTCGATAAAAAGATCGAACTCAAGATGCTCGGTGCCGATACGGAGTTGGACCGCCAGGTTCTCGAAATGATCAAGGACCCCCTGACCCATATGGTCCGGAATTCCGGCGATCATGGACTTGAAGGACCGGCCGACCGGTTGAAGGCGGGCAAACCGGAAACGGGTACGGTAACGCTGAACGCCTATCACGAAGGTGGGCATATCATTATCGAGATTGCCGACGACGGTCGCGGTATCAATATCGCGAAGGTGAAGGAAAAAATCGTCACCAACGGGCTTGCAACAGAAGCCGAGCTTGAAAATTACTCCGATCAGCAAATTCAGCAGTTCATCTTCAAAGCCGGATTCTCCACCGCCGAGAAAGTGACGAACGTGTCTGGCCGTGGTGTTGGCATGGACGTCGTCCGAACGAATATCGAAAAAATCGGCGGTCAGATCGAATTGCGCTCGGAAGAGGGCAAGGGGTCCACGTTTATCATCAAGATCCCGCTGACACTTGCGATCGTGTCCGCGCTAATCGTGCGGTGCGGCACGGAGAAGTTCGCCATTCCGCAGCTCAGTGTCGTCGAGCTTGTCCGGGTGTCCAGCGCATCGGATCACCGGATCGAAAAGGTCAATGAAACACCGGTTCTCCGCTTGCGTGACCGGCTCTTGCCACTTGTCTCGCTGCCGAACCTTCTGAATCTACGATCCGATGATCTGCTGAGTGCTATCGACAACCAGCATGCCGACGCTGATGCGGTGTCCGATGCAGATGGGGCCGAACCGGTACCGCAGACAACAAATGCCGAACGGAAAGACACCAATGGCATGACCGATGAGAACGGCGACAGCTTTATTGTCGTGGCACAGGTCGGTCCCTACACGTTCGGTATTGTGGTCGATGCGGTCTACGACACAGAGGAAATCGTCGTCAAACCGGTCGCTCCGATCCTGCGGGACATAAGCGTTTATTCGGGGAACACCATTCTTGGTGACGGCAGCGTGATCATGATCCTGGACCCGAACGGTATCGCAACGGCCACCGGAAACATCTCGGCGACCAACCCGACCGAGGAAGAAGGCTCCGAGGTTGTCAATGCTGGCCGCAATGAACGTACGGCGTTGCTCGTGTTCCGTGCCGGTAGCGAGGAGCCCAAGGCGGTGCCGCTGGCATTGGTTGCGCGGCTCGAAGAGATTGACGCCGAAAAGGTCGAGACCTCCGACAATCAGCTTGTTGTGCAGTATCGCGGTCAGTTGATGCCGTTACTGCCTGTGACCGAGACCTTCGAGCGCCAGACGGAAGGCCGGCAGCCGGTCCTGGTATTCACCGACCGCGATCGCAGTATGGGTCTGATGGTCGATGAAATCCTCGATATCGTCGAAGAGAATCTCAACATCGAAATCAAGACGGGTACCGAAGGTGTGATCGGCAGCGCGATCGTTGACGGGAAAGCCACCGAAATCATCGATGCTTCCAGCTATCTCACGCGGGCCTATCACGACTGGTTCGGCAGGACCGACGAAGGCGCCGAAAGCGGGAACGTCAATGGACGTGTGTTGCTGATCGATGACAGCCCGTTTTTCCGCAACCTGATGGCTCCGCTTCTGCGGGCCGCCGGATACGATGTCCTCACTGCCGAAAATGCCGACGACGCCCTCACGATGCGGGAAGCCGGAGAAGTCTTCGATGTCATCGTCAGTGATATCGAAATGCCCGGTATGGACGGCTTCGATCTGGCGCGCGAGATCCGTGAAAAGGGTGCGTGGACCAAGACACCCATCGTTGCGCTTTCATCGCGGACGTCGCCGGCGGATATCGCCGCGGGCCGCGAAGTCGGGTTCGTCGATTACGTGCCAAAGCAGGATCGCGAGGCGCTCCTCGAATCCCTGTCGAACACAATCGTCAAGATGAAAGGCGCAGCATGACCGCAAATTCGAAAAAACCTGTCTCGAATGCAGACCAGGATAATGGCGCAACGCGTGAGTTCGTAACCGCGTCTATCGGCGACCAGATGTGTGGCATCGCCGTTCTGCAGGTTCAGGACGTTCTCGCGCCGCAGCGGATCACGCCGATCCCCCTGGCGCCGCCGGAAGTATCCGGCTCGCTGAATTTGCGCGGCCGGATAGTTACAGCGATCGATCTTCGTATTCGGATGGGTTTGCCCGAACGCGAGGAAGGAGCGCGGACGATGAGCATCGTCGTCGAGCACCAGCATGAGCTTTACAGCCTGATCGTCGATGATGTCGGCGATGTCCTGAAAGTCTCGGAAAAGAACTTCGAACGGAACCCGGCAACGCTGGATTCTCTGTGGCGTACCTATAGCGAGGGCGTCTACCGGTTGGAAAAAGGTTTGCTGGTCGTTCTCGACGTATCGACGCTCCTGTCCTTCAACGCCAGCGAAGAAGCGGCGTAAATTTTTTCAGGCTGAAAGAGTAGAATGAAATCTTGTCTGGTAGTGGACGATTCAAAGGTCGTCAGGATGGTCGCGCGGAAGATTCTCAAGGATCTCGAGTTCGAGATTGTCGAGGCTGTGGATGGTAAGGATGCGCTGCAGATTTGCGGTGACCGCATGCCGGATGCCGTGCTGCTCGACTGGAGCATGCCTGTCATGAACGGTATCGATTTCCTGCGGGAAATGCGAACACTGCCGGGTGGTAAAGCCCCGGTAGTCGTTTTCTGTACCACTGAGGACGACGAAGCGCATATCCGCGAAGCTATCACGGCGGGTGCCAACGAGTGCATCATGAAGCCGTTCGACGGCGGTACCGTGGAATCCAAGTTTTTGCAGGCGGGACTGATCTGATGTCGGCCTCCCAGGCGACTTCTGTCCCATCTGACGGGCCCGCAGAGTCAGGCCGTCTGAAGGTCATGATCGTGGACGATTCCGCTGTTATTCGCGGTATTTTCCGGCGCACGCTCGAGGCCGATTCGGAAATCGAGGTAGTGGCGTCCGTGTCCAACGGCCAGCAGGCAATCGATGCGCTTGCCAAAACGCCGGTCAAGGTGATCGTGCTGGATATCGAAATGCCCGTCATGGACGGGATGACGGCCCTGCCCAAACTTCTCGAAATGGAGCCGGGCGTACAGATCATCATGGCGTCGACATTGACGGAGAAAAACGCTGCCATCAGCCTCGAAGCGCTTGAAAAAGGGGCTGCCGATTATATTCCCAAGCCGACGGCAAAATACGAAATCCATTCGGCCGACAGCTTCAAACGAGAACTTGTCGAGAAGATAAAGGCACTCGGTGGGCTTCCGCAACCGGCTCTGAGAGCAGCGGCGGCTCCTGCCACGCGTGCATCGGTGGCCTCGGCTGCGGAGAAAAAAGCCGTGTCGGCGGTGCCAATTACCAAGCGCCCTGTATCGAATGTGCCGCCCAGAATTATATCAATCGGCAGTTCGACCGGTGGCCCCCAGGCCCTTTTCAAGGTGTTTGAAGGTCTCAAAGGGCATATCGACCATTTGCCGGTCGTCATCGCGCAACACATGCCGAAGGCCTTCACCGGTATTCTCGCCGAACATCTGTCGAAGGTAGCGAATATGCGTTGCGCCGAGGGCGTGGATGGCGAGCCGCTGGAAGCCGGGCGAATCTATGTCGCCCCTGGGGATTTTCATATGTATATCGAAAAATCGGGCGGCGGCCATGTAATCCGGTTGAACCAGGATCCGCCCGAAAATTACTGTCGGCCATCTGTCGAACCGTTGTTCCGGAGCGTCGCAAAGGAATTCGGTTCCGCGACTCTGGCCCTTATGCTGACCGGGATGGGGCATGACGGTTTGGCGTCGTCGGAGACGCTGGTCGACTCCGGTGCAACACTGATCGCTCAGGACGAGGAAAGCAGCGTGGTCTGGGGGATGCCCGGCGCGGTCGCCAATGCCGGTCTCTGTGCTGAAATTCTGCCGATCGACCAAATAGCCCCTCGTGCAATTAATCTGATGCGGAGAACCTGAACATGAACCCGCAGGATTTCGAGTATCTGAAGGACTTCCTGAAAACCCGGTCCGGCATCGTTTTGTCGGCCGACAAGCTTTATCTCGTGGAAAGCCGGTTGACACCGGTCGCGCGGGATCTTGGCATGGCAGGTATCGACGAGTTGATCGAGGCATTGCGGAAGACCGCGGATGAACGCCTGAAGACGTGCGTCACCGATGCCATGACCACCAATGAATCGTTCTTTTTCCGCGATCAGAAACCCTTCGACAATCTGAAGGACCATGTTTTGCCGCCGATGATCGCAGCACGCAAAGCGAAGGGACAGAACCGTATCCGAATCTGGAGCGCGGCGTGTTCGAGCGGGCAGGAGCCCTATACGATCGCGATGATGCTGCTCGAGAACAAGGACAAGTTCGGCGATATGGCTTTCGAGATACTCGCGACCGATCTGTCGACCGAGATCGTCGAGAAGGCGAAAGAGGGGGCGTATTCGCAGTTCGAGGTCCAGCGCGGATTGCCGATCCAGCTCCTGGTGAAATATTTCACGCAGACAGAGACAGCCTGGCAGATATCCGAAGACGTTCGGAAAATGGTTCGGTTCCAGACTTTTAACCTGCTCGACAGCTACGGGGTTCTCGGCAAGTTCGATATCATTTTCTGCCGTAACGTCCTGATCTATTTCGATCAGGACACAAAAGGAGCGATCCTGAGCCGTATGGCTGATATCTCGACGCCGGATGCATCGCTTTTCCTTGGCGGTGCCGAGAGCGTGATCGGTATCACGTCGGATTATCAGCCGGTTACCGGTGTGCGGGGTGTATACCAACTCGCATCGAATGCTCCGGCTGTCGGCGCGGCGCCGCTTTCGGCCGCCGGCGTCAAGTAGCGGAATTAATCCACTTTTTGCCCGGCTACGGTCATGTCGACCCGACCGGACCTGTCAATCGGCTGGTAACAGCATAAAAAAAAGACCGGCAATTACCGGTCTTTTTTTGAACCCATTCGGTGAGGGCATTTCTGTCAGGCGGTTGCCCGGGTCGGTTCTTCGTCGGCATCGACATTGACGCCTTCGTCCAGCGGATCGCGCAGCACATAGCCGCGACCCCACACGGTTTCGATATAGTTCTCGCCGCCGGTTGCCGTCGACAGCTTCTTGCGCAGTTTGCACACAAAAACGTCAATGATCTTCAGCTCCGGTTCGTCCATACCGCCGTATAGGTGGTTGAGGAACATTTCCTTCGTCAGGGTCGTTCCCTTGCGCAGCGAAAGCAGTTCCAGAATGCCATATTCCTTGCCGGTCAGGTGCAGGGGTTGGCCGTTAACCTCAACCGTGCGGGTGTCCAGATTGACGGCGATCTTGCCGGTCCGGATGATCGATTCCGAATACCCTTTCGACCGGCGGACAATCGCCTGGATACGGGCAACCAGTTCGCCTTTGTCGAACGGCTTGGTCAGATAATCGTCGGCGCCGAACCCGAGGCCTTTTACCTTCTGATCGGGCTCGGAGAGCCCGGAGAGGATAAGGATCGGCGTTCTTACCTTGGAAGACCGCAGCCGCCGCAGGACTTCATACCCGTCCATATCGGGAAGCATGAGGTCGAGAATAATCAGGTCATAATCGTAAATTTTTCCGATTTCGAGACCGTCTTCGCCAAGGTCCGTACAGTCACAAATGTAACCTTCGGACTTCAGCATCATTTCGATGGTTTTCGCTGTCGAAGTATCGTCTTCGACCAGAAGTACTCTCATGAAATTCCCCCGGACTGATCGAACAGCCCCTTAACCGAATTGATTAACGATGCGGTCATAATGCCCCCCAGATGGTTAACAAAGCGTATACCGCCGACCCTATTTAACGACTTTACCAAATTTAAATACCGGTCCTGCATGATACTTGTCCAGCCTAACTTATTGAGAATTCACAGTTTTGCTAGCACAGACCGCATTGCCCGATCCCGAGCAGATATTTTCAACGATCATTAACGAAATCGAACAACTGGACGATCGTGTCGTTTACGGGCGGATTTCCGCGGTTCAGGGCATGCTGGTCGAGGTCGCCGGCGTGCCGCAATCGCTCAGTGTCGGAGACCGCTGCGCCGTCAGCGCCCGGAATGGCCGCGACGTGCTGTGTGAAGTGATCGGCTTCCGCGACGGCAAAGCGCTGGCTATGCCGTTTCACTCTCTTGAAGGTATCGGTCCGGGCTGTAAGGCGAAAATCCTGCCGGCCCAGACCGCGATCCGGCCCGACGAAAGCTGGCTCGGGCGTGTTGTCGATGCCATGGGCGAGCCGGTCGACGGTCTTGGCCCGCTGGGCGAAGGCCACAGGTCGTACCCGTTGCGTGCCTCGCCGCCGCCTGCACATACGCGGGCACTGGTGGGTGAGAAGATCGATCTCGGCGTTCGCGCGATCAACACTTTTACGACATGTTGCCGCGGTCAGCGCATGGGCATTTTTGCGGGCTCCGGCGTCGGGAAATCCGTCCTTCTGTCGATGCTCGCAAAATATACGACAGCGGATGTGAACGTGATCGGACTGGTCGGCGAGCGCGGACGGGAAGTGAAAGAGTTTCTTGCGGAAAGCCTGGGCGAAGAGGGGCTCGCGCGGAGCGTTGTCGTGGTCGCGACTTCCGATGAATCGCCGCTGATGCGTCGCCAGGCCGCGTTCGAGACCCTGGCGATTGCCGAATATTTCCGCGATCAGGGTAAAGACGTGCTGTGCATGATCGACAGCGTGACGCGGTTCGCGACGGCGCAGCGTGAAATCGGGCTGTCCGCCGGCGAGCCGCCGGCAAGCAAGGGATATACGCCCACGGTTTTTGCCGAATTGCCGAAACTTCTGGAACGCGCCGGACCCGGCGCGGGAGAGGGAACGATCACGGGGCTTTTCACCGTGCTTGTGGAAGGCGATGACCATGATGAGCCGATTGCCGACGCGGTACGCTCTATCATTGACGGTCATATCGTTCTCGAACGCGGTATTGCGGAGAAAGGGCGCTATCCGGCGATAAACGTATTGCGCAGTATCTCGCGGACGATGCCGGGCTGTAACGATGCCCGGGAACGAGATCTTATTCTCCGCGCCCGGACCTTGATGTCGGCCTATGACGATATGGAGGAAATGATCCGCCTTGGCGCCTACCGCCCGGGCAGCGATGCGCGAACGGATGAAGCGATCAAGTTTCACGAACCGCTCGAAGCGTTTCTCTGCCAGGACAAGGGCGACGGAACGGATATAGCGACCGGATACACAATGCTTGAACAAATCCTTGGGGAAGGCACGCAATGAAGGGACTACCGGGGCTGATTCAGCTCAATCAGTGGAAAGTCGACGAGCAGCGGCGGAAAGTGACCGAACTGGAGATCCTGAGCGAGCGTCTTTCGGACGAAGTCGACCAGCTTCAGGCCGATATCGAACGTGAAGGCCGCAATTCGGGCGACAGCCTGGAATCCAGCCAGGCGTTCAGCGCTTTTCTGGCGGGTACCATGGCGCAGCGGGAAAAACTGCGCGGCAGCATTGCCGATCTGCAACTCCAGATATCGGCCGCCAAGGACGATCTTGCCGACGCCTACCGGGAGCTCAAATCCTATGAGGTTGCCCAGGCGAGCCGCGACGCGCGCGAACACCGCAAACAGGAACTGCGCGATCGCGTGAAGATGGACGAAATCGGCATGGGTATGCACCGGCGCAAGATGGGAACGGCCTGAAAGCGGCGTCCCGTCACTACTTTGTAATTATTTCCGGTCCCATCAACATGGTCGGCAGCCAGGTCGATATAAACGGCACGTAGGTTACCAGGATCAGGAAGATGAACATGATGCCGACCCAAGGCAGGGCGGCTTTGACCACGCTCATCACCGACATGCCGGCGACCCCGGCGGTGACGAAAAGGTTCAGCCCCACCGGCGGCGTTATCATGCCGATCTCCATGTTGACGACCATGATGATGCCGAGATGGATCGGATCGATACCGAGCTTGATGGCGATCGGGAAGACCAGCGGTGCGACGATGATCAGCAGGCCGGAGGGCTCCATGAACTGACCGCCGATCAGTAGCAGGATGTTGACCACGATCAGGAACATGACCGGTCCCATACCGGCGGCCAGCATCCCTTCGGCGATGGACTGGGGAATGCCTTCCTCGGTCAGCACATGTTTCAGGATCAGCGCGTTGGCGATGATGAACATGAGCATGATGGTCAGTTTGCCGGCCTCGAACAGCGTCCGCTTGGTGTCGGCATGCCAGAGCGAGGATAGGGTCCGCCATGCGATCATCAGGCCGCCGCGGCCTTTTTCGGCAAACGGTCCCATGTCGCGATAGACGAAGTTGGAAATCAGGAAAGCATAAATCGCTGCGACGGCGGCAGCTTCGGTCGGCGTGAAGATGCCGCCATAGATGCCCCCGAGGATGATCACGATCAGCAGCAGGCCCCAGAATGCACCACCTGCAGCGGCACCGAGCTCGCCCCAGCCCGCCCAGGGCTGGCGTGGCAGGTCACGCACGCGGGCGGCGATATAGATGCCGATCATCAGCATGCCGCCGGCGATCAGGCCGGGGACGACGCCGGCCAGAAACATGCGCCCGACAGACACGTCGGTCGCCGCGGCGTAGACCACCATCACGATCGAAGGCGGGATCAGGATGCCGAGGGTTCCCGCGTTGCAGATCACGCCGGCGGCGAATTCCTTCGAATACCCGACCTGCCGCATACCAGCGATGACAATGGTCCCGATGGCAACCACGGTCGCCGGCGACGACCCCGAAAGCGCCGCGAACATCATGCAGGCAAACACCGATGCAATGGCGAGCCCGCCACGCACATGGCCCACCATGGCGATGGCGAAGCGAATGATGCGCTGCGCGACACCGCCGGTCGACATGAAGCTCGATGCAAGGATGAAAAACGGAATGGCGAGAAGGGTGTAGTGGCCGTCGAATGCGGAAAACAGCGTTTGCGCAACCGAGGCCAGCGATCCGTCCGAGTAGGCCATCAGGACAACGACGCTCGACAGACCGAGGCTGATGGCAACCGGCACACCGATCATCATCAGGCCGATGACCATGCCGAAGAGCAGGGCGACTTCCATGGCTCAGCCCTCCGCTTTCTGGCCGGGTTCCCGGGAAGCTACCGCTTCTTCGAGCATTTCTTCGGCTTCGTGCGAGGCGATAATCGTGTGTATCTCGCCCCGCATGATGCGAATTCCCGCCTGGATAAACCGCCAGGTCAGCAATGCCATGCTGATCGGCAATACGGCATAGGGAATAAATCGCGGGATTTTCTCGTATTTTTCGCCCTCATTCAGCCAGTCGCTGAGAAACTGCAGAAACCCAGGCATCGGGATATCGTTTACCTCGAGGAAGGCGCGCTTGGTCGCAAACGGGTACCAGTACTCCCAGCTACCGATCAGCAGCAGGATACTGAACGCGAGACAGGCGGCGATGGCGATCAGGCCGAAAAACTTGCGCGGACGCTCGGGCAGCCGCGCGATCAGGATATCGATACCGAGATGCAGCGATTTCTTGACGCCGTAGCATGTACCGAGAAGAACCAGCCAGGCGAAGAGAAAAACCGTGGTTTCCAGCGCCCAGAGGATATTATCGTTAAAGACGTATCGCGCGACCACGTTTGCGAATGTCACGAGGGTCATCAGGCCAAGAAATATGGCGATCAGCGTTTCTTCGAAATTGTCCGTCGCGCTGCGATGCGCATTAGGACCCGCTCCCGACATGGCGTCGTTCCCCCGTTTTGGCCTGTCTCCGCTTTTTGGCAGCGGTTGAGCCCGGTTCAGTAGCAATCCGCGGCCGGTGCGTACCGGCCGCGGGTGGTTATTTTCGGATAGCCAAGGGGAATACCCCGATCAGCTGCCGGCGTTGGCAGCCTGGGCGGCTTCGATCATGTCAGCGCCGATGTCGCCTTCGAACTTGCTCCAGACGGGTTTCATTGCATCGACCCATGCCTTGCGCTGTGCGGCGTTGAGCTTGCGG
Source organism: uncultured Rhodospirillaceae bacterium (assembly GCA_963977005.1). GTDB lineage: Bacteria > Pseudomonadota > Alphaproteobacteria > MPNO01 > UBA830 > CAXBCP01. The sequence goes on along the minus strand of CAXBMQ010000036.1, from coordinate 139 downwards.
ATCGTGCCGCCCGATTCCATGATCTTCATCTTATTGGCTTCGTTAACCGCGAACGCTGCCTTGTTCCGGGCCGCCGTGACTTCCGTCATGATCGTCGAAAGCTGGTTGCGGATGCCGGCCGGAAGACCATCCCACCATT
>CAXBMQ010000035.1:0-40283 GCA_963977005.1 uncultured Rhodospirillaceae bacterium | reverse complement strand
GAAGGATCCGTCGATTATCTGGGAAGGCCACAAGGCGGGCATGGAGAAGGGGTATTGCCAGATCGAAAAGATGGGAAACCTCGATCGGTTGCCGTCCACCGGCTTTGACGTAATATGCTTCCCGACCAAGATAAAAGGCGCATCGGGCGGCTGGGCGCGCGCGGTCGCGGTCATCAACGACTAACCGGATGTCCTCCTGATATATAGGGCGGAACGCGGTCGGAGACGCTGGGGTTTGTGAATAAGCAGCCTTTTTTAGCGCACCCGACAGACCGAATAATCGGTCCAAGATCATTCATTTTCACATTATCTCCTGTCGTGATTTCCCGTCTTCAGGTGTTTGCGTTTCATAATTAAGCGTGTTTCGATGTCTTGCCTGATCGTGGACGGTCACGTATGTGATGCCGGGCTGTGGTCGGAGCGAGATCAATCGGGAGGAAAAGTAATTATGCTTTCTACGCTTTATCGCGCCGCCCTGAGCAGTTCTGTACTTCTGGCTGCTATGGCATTGTTAGCCCCCAATTCTGCAACCGCAGCGGAACCGTTCTACAAAGGTAAGACCATCAAACTTTACGTTGCGGCAGGGGCAGGGGGATCCTATGGACCTTATGCACAACTGACGGCAGAGCATTTACCCCGTCACCTGCCCGAAAATCCGACGGTTGTCGTGCATTACCTGCCCGGGGCGGGCGGCGCAAAGGCGGCCAACTATCTATACAATGTTGCGCCGAAAGACGGCACGGCAATCGGAATTCTTCTGAAATATATCGTTGTGAACAAGGTGCTCAACCGAAAGGGACTGCGTTACGATCCGGCAAAATTTAACTGGCTCGTCAGCGCAGGCCCTATCAACAGCGTGTTGCATATTTGGGGTCAGGCCCCGGCGACGTCGCTCGAGGGCGCGCGCAAAACCGTTCTGGTTGTCGGATCGACCGGCAAAAGTTCCGAGACCTTTATCACGCCGACGCTAATGAACGCCCTGCTCGGTACGCGGTTCAAGGTGGTCACGGGATATAAGGGGATGCCGTCTTTGGCGACCGCCATGGTCCGTGGAGAGATCAACGGGCGTGCGTCGTCATGGGACGGCGTGAAATCGAGCAAGCCCGACTGGGTGCGGGATAAGAAAATCGCCCTCATCGCGCAAAGCGGGCTTGAAAAGAACGACGACCTGCAGGACGTCCCGCGCCTCGTCGATCTCGCCCGGAACGACGCCGACCGTCAGCTCTTCGAATTTTTCGGTTCTGGGTCTACGCTCGGTCGGATCTACGTCGCACCGCCCGGTGTTCCGCAGGATCGCGTAAAAATCCTTTCGGATGGCCTTGCAGCACTTTTCCGGGATCCGGCCTTCCTTAAGGATGCAGAAAAAAGAAAGCTGGTCGTTTCGGTCAAGGGAAGCGACGCGGTCAAAGCACTTGTCGCGAAAACCCTTGATACGCCAACGGAGATCATCGAACGGGCCAAAGAGATCCTCGGCAAGTAGATCGGGGCGACACCGGTATCCGCGATCCGGTGTTGGGCCGGGTCGCGGCGCCATCTACCACAACATTTACAGGTACTAAAATGGAGTCAGCCATTTCCGGCACGAATCTACCGCATATTTTTGAGTACGACGATTTGCGGGACTGGATCGATCTTGCCGACCGGCTCGGAGAACTGCGCCGTGTTGCCGGCGCAAACTGCGAAGAAGAAATCGGTATGGCGGCGGAGATCGTTTCGCATGACGAAAATGCCCCCGCCGTTCTGTTCGACGAGATTCCAGGCAGCCCGAGCGGGTTCCGTGTGCTCACCAATATCTTCGGCGGTAAGCGGATGCGTCTGACCCTCGGGTTTCCGGAACATCTGACCAAGGCAGAACTCAGCGAAGCTTATTTCGATTCGTGCGTGAACAAGCTTGAGCCGATTTCGTCCGAGAAGGTTACCGACGGTCCCGTGCTTGAGAACGTGCTTACCGGAGACGACATCGACCTGGATCTGTTTCCTGCTCCGAAATGGCACGAACAGGACGGCGGTCGCTATATTGGGACCGGTTGTTTCAATGTTTCGCGACATCCTGAAACGGGGTGGATCAATCTCGGCACATACAGGATTATGGTGCGTGATAAAAAAACCGTGGCCTATAACGCGGCCCCTGGCAAACACGGACGCCTTCACCATGAATTATGGGCGGCGAAAAACAAGCCGATGCCCGTGGCAATGGTGGTGGGGGGTGATCCCCTGATGTTTATGATGGGCGGGACAGAACACCCGGCCGGGGTCTCCGAATACGACGTCGTCGGTGGTCTGCGCGGGCGGGCCGTAAAGGTGGTTGAAGGGCCGACGACCGGCCTTCCGATTCCCGCGAACGCGGAAATCGTAATCGAGGGCTTTGTACATCCAAGTTCTGTGGTCTCGGAGGGGCCGTTCGGGGACTGGACGGGAACCTATACCGAAAGCGGCCGACAGCGTCCGCTGGTCGAGGTGACGTCGATTTGCCACAGGAATTCCCCGGTCCTTCTCGGTATGCCGCCGCAGATGCCGCCGGACGAATATTCCCGGTACAATGCGGTTTTGCGCTCGGCAATGATGAAGAAAAACCTCACCGACGCGGGTGTGCCGGATGTTTCGTCCGTCTGGTGCCACGAAGTTGGCGGGGCCAGAATGCTTGTGGGGGTTTCGATCAAGCAACGGTATCCCGGACATTCGAAGCAGGCTGGCCATGCGGCGGCGTCCTGTCTGTTGGGGGCTTATGCGTGCAAGTGGTTCGTCGTTGTGGACGACGATATTGATGTTTCGAATCTCGACGAACTGCTATGGGCATTTCTGTTTCTGGCCGATCCGGTCGAGGATATCGATTTCTTCAAGGGAGGGTGGACGTCGCCGGCGGATCCGTTGCTTACGGCAGAAAACCGGGCGGTCGGCGACCTGAGAAATAACCGTGCTATCGTCGACGCCTGCCGTCCTTTTCATATGCGCAAGTCATTTCTGCCGATCAACAAGCCTAGCGCCGAACAACGTGCCCGCGCTCGTGAAAAATATTCATGGCTTCTCGATTGACGGTCAACCCGGTTCGATTGACCTCGTCGAACATGATATGATCCTTCTCGTACACCGGTTGGCGATGATTGCGGGCCGGTGGCGGTGGCGAGCGATGGACGGATATACCGCCAGGGATTGATCGACAGCAAAAGGAAACGGACATGGCCAAGAACAACAAAGTTATCATCACCTGCGCGGTAACAGGCGCGATCCACACCCCGACCATGTCGCCGCATCTGCCGATTACGCCGGATGAGGTGGCCAAAGACGCCATCGCGGCGGCGGAGGCGGGTGCGTCGATCCTGCATCTGCATGCGCGCGATCCCATTGACGGCCGGCCGACGCCGTCGCCGGATGTATTCATGGAATTTCTGCCGCGGATCAAGCAGGCAACCGATGCGGTGGTGAACATCACCACCGGCGGCGGTCACGGCATGACGCTGGAAGAGCGCTGCCAGGCGGCCCTTGCGGTCAGCCCGGAAATGACTTCGCTCAACATGGGCTCGATGAATTTCGGCCTGTTTCCCATTCTCGACAAGGGATACGAATGGAAGCATCAATGGGAGCCCGAATATCTCGAGATGACGCGGGACTTCATCTTCCGCAACACGTTCAAGGATATCGAATGGGTGCTCAAGACGCTCGGGGAAGACCATGGCGTGCGTTTCGAGTTCGAATGCTACGACATGGGCCATCTGTACAACCTCGCCCATTTCGTCGATCGTGGACTGGTGAAGCCGCCGTTCTTCGTGCAGACGATTTTCGGGATTCTCGGCGGCATCGGCGCCGACCTCGAGAACCTCGCCCACATGCGGCGTATCGCCAACAAGCTGTTCGGCGAGGAAAACTACGAATGGTCCATCCTCGCGGCGGGCCGTCACCAGATGAACTTCGTGACCAGCGGTGCGATCATGGGCGGCAATGTCCGCGTCGGGCTGGAGGACTCGCTCTATATCGGCAAGGGCCAGTTGGCTGAATCCAATGCCGACCAGGTCGCCAAGATCAAACGCATCGTCGAGGATTTGTCGCTCGAGGTTGCAACCCCTGCCGAAGCGCGCGAGCGTCTGGCGCTCAAGGGCGGCGATCGGGTGAATTTCTAGGCTCGCAGACGTCGGACCCGCGTGGGCCGGACACCTGCCGTATCTCTCATTGTCACCCCGGGCTTGTCCCGGGGTCCAGTTGGTCCGTTTTCGTGATTTCAGCTGTCTGGATCCCGGCACGAGGCCGGGATGACGCGTGTGTGATTCAGAGCGTCCCGTGCAACTCCAGCAGCGGCGTCACCTCCGCCGCGTCCATCCGTCCCCAGCCGCATTCGGTGGACAGGCCGAACCGGTCCAGGTGCTTTCTTGCGGCAGCGATGCGCCGGGCCGCGCCATCCGCGCCATCCGCACCGTGGATCAGGCCGAGATAGATCAGCGTGTCATCCGACACCGTCAGTCTTTCCAGCGGCGCAAAATAGGCGTCGTCGTCGCGGTCTATCGGCACCGGCACATGAAAGAAATCGATCCTGCGCGTAACGCCTTTTGAAATGGCGTTGGCAGCGGAAACGCATTTGCCGAGGTCATCCGGTTCTTTCCAGTGCCTGTTGCCCATCGAGCCGTAGCACAGGTGATATCCGAGCGTGATCGTATCCGGCACCGCGTCGCCGAGCCGGGCGAGGGTGGCAATCAGCCACGGCGCGGGGTCGTCGCCCAGAAACGGCACCGGGTGCAGTTTTTCGAAGATCGACATCTCGGTCGCGACATCCCACTGGATCGCGAGGTCCTTGTCCGGGATGGCGAGGCGGATCGCATCGATCTCCATCAGCATGGCGCGCTCATACAGCGGGTAGATATCGCCCTGGATGTCGTATGAGCAGAACGAAAACACCGGGGCAAACGGCGTCGGCAGGCAGACCTGAAACCGGCAGTCGGACGCAAATCGCCCCGCGGCGCGGCGGGCGACGAAGGCCGCGTAGGATTTGATCGCCTCGCGGGCGAAACCGAGATCGCCGAAATCGATATCGGCGGCCGACTTCCCCGGCTTGAACCGGTAGGGCGGATTGAGCTGATAATCCCGCTCTTTCTCCGCGCCCTGTTCCAGCGCGTCCTGGAGCGCGAACACAGCATGCTGCCAGCCGATCCAGTTCGACCGCACGCCCGTCTCGCCGTCCGGCACGCTGGTCAGGCGGGTGCCGACGGTGGCTGCGACCGCATCGAGAACGGCATCCGTGTCGCCGAGCGGGATCGAGCCGACGAGGAGGAGAGGCGTAGGGCTGTTGGTCATGGTGGTTCCTTGGCGGGAGCGGCGCTAGCCGCGCTGCATGTCCCGTATCATCTGGACCATGGCGGAGAAATCAACCTCGCCATCGCGCTCGTTGCAGAACGCTTCATACAGCGCCCGCGCATGTTCGCCGAGCGGCGTGACAGCACCCGTTTTGGCGGCGGCTTCCTGCGACAGGGCAAGGTCCTTGAGCATCAGTTTCGCGGTAAATCCCGGCGTGTAGCCGCGGTTGGCGGGCGCGGTATCGACCATGTCGGGCATCGGACAGTTCACGTTCATCGCCCAGCAATTGCCGGTCGAGGTCGAGATCACGTCGAACAGCACCTGGTGGTCCACGCCGGCGGCTTCGCCCAGTGCGATGGCCTCGCAGGTGCCGACCATGGAAATGCCGAGCAGCATGTTGTTGCAGACTTTTACCGCCTGTCCGGCGGAGGGGCCGCCGGCGCGGACGACCTTTTTACCCATGGCGAGAAACACCGGTTCGGCCCGGTCGATGGCGGCGGTATCGCCGCCCGCCATGAAGGTAAGCGTTCCCGCCTCGGCCCCCGCCATGCCGCCGGAAACCGGGGAATCGATCAGCGCAATCGTGCGTCTGGCCGCGTGCGTGTGGATATAGTCGGTCGCCCCGAGGTCGGTGGTCGACGAATCGACCACGATTGTATCCGGGCCGATCACGTCCAGCACCTCGTCTTCGTCGACCAGCACCGCGCGGACTTCCTTGCCCGTCGGCAGCATGGTGAAGACGAATTCGGCGTCTTTTGCCGCATCGGGATTGGAGGACGCGGCTTCCACCCCGCCGGCGGCGGCGCGCGCGACTTTTTCGGGGACAATGTCATAGCCGCGCACCTGATGGCCCGCCTTGACGAGATTGACCGACATCGGCCCGCCCATATTGCCGAGCCCGATAAATGCGATGCGTGCCATGACGTTCTCCCGGATGCGCTGCGCTTGGCGCGCAGGTTTGTTGAATTCATAATGCCCGCGAACCTCGACTTGTCGCAATGGGAGGCTTCCATGTTTCTGCGGAACTTCTGGTATGTCGCTGCAATGCCGTCTGAACTGGAGGACGGTGCCTTGCTCGGACGCTGGATTCTGGGAGAGCCGGTTCTACTGTATCGCACCGCGAGCGGGGTGGTCGCGGCGATGTCGGATATCTGTCCGCACCGCTCGGCCCGCTTGTCCGCCGGCGAACGCGACGGCGATACTGTGAGATGCCTGTATCACGGGCTTGAATTCGGCGCGGACGGGCAGTGCCTCCGCGTACCGGCGCAGCAAGGCACGCCGCCCGATGGCCTGCGGGTCGCAACCTACCCGGTGGTCGAGAAGTGGCGGCTGATCTGGGTGTGGATGGGGGCACCCGAAGATGCCGATGAAGCCCTGATCCCGGATTTCCATTGGAACGACGATCCGGACTGGTACCCGGTGGGCGATTACATGCACCTGGACTGCCATTACCAGCTTCTGGCCGATAACCTGATGGATCTCTCCCACGAAGCCTACGTCCATCGCGGCACGATCGGCACCGATGCTGTATCCGAAACCCCGGCGAATGCCGAGCGGGCCGGCGAGACGGTCACGGTCGAGCGGATCATGCCGGAATGCCCGTCGCCGCCCTTCTATCAAAAGCTGAAAGGCTATGACGGGCTGATCGACCGGATGCACCGCATTATTTTCCGGCCGCCCGCGGCCATCGTGATCGAGAGCAAATCCACGCCAGCGGGCACCGACGATCCGGATGACGGGCTTGAATACCGGGTGTTATGCGCGATCACGCCGGAGACCGATACATCGACGCATTTTTTCTGGGCGGTGCCGCGCAATTTCAATCCGGAGCAGTCCGTGACCGACATGATGTACCAGGGCTCAAAGGCGGTGTTCGAAGAGGACATAGAGGTGCTCAACCGCCAGCAGGAGGTTCTCAGCCGTGTCGGCACGCAGGCGGGGTGGCAGAACATTCATTCCGACGCAGGCGCGGTCTACGCGCGGCGGGTGGTGGAAGAACTGTTGGAGCGTGAAGGAGCGGTCGGGCGCCAACCCTGACTAGCTACGGGCGATCTGCCTGCGCCGCACAAACGCCATCGCGGCGAACCCGAGACCGAAAATCGTCGCCAGGCCCGGCTCTGAAATCTGCGCGTCTGCCGTTTGCGGAAGAGTCAGCGCGGTCGTCGGAATGATCTGGTCGCCGAAGAAATCCTGGGCGCTGAACGATACGCCAATCAGATCGATGCTCTCTGTCAGACTGAACTGGATCGACCCCACCAGATCGGTTGTGGGAAAGCCCAGCGAGAGGCTGAGGTCGCCGAGCGTCGTTTCTATGCCCGTTGCACTATATCCGGAGACGACGACCGGAGCCGGCCCGATACCCAGATACTGGGACGTAATCTGCCCCGCCGGGTCGTCCAGAGCATCGATTGCCGATGTCGTGAAGCTGAAGGTCAGGGTCAGGGGCTGCGCTGCGGCATCGATTACCACTTGCGAACCCGATAAGTCGAAATCGACCGTTACGGACTGCCCCGCATTCATAATCAGGGCGTTCGCCGGCGTAACTCCGGACAGCCCGAAGGTCGCTGCAAGCAGCACTGCTGCTGCTAGCGCTTTCAATCGCATAAACATTCCAACCCCAAATATTCGTATTCGTCGCCAACAGCGGAATTATATCTCAGGAAAGCAGATCGAAGTAAAACGATTTGTTGCGAGCGCGGGCGGCAGGGAGCCGCACCTAAAGGGCTGTATTCCAAGGCCGTTTTCTTATGTTTCACCCTTCACCATATCCGCAATTTTCTCGCCGATCATAATGGCCGTGAGATTCGTGTTGGCCCGCGTGATGGTGGGCATGACGGACGCATCGACAACGCGCAGGCCCTGAACGCCATGAACCAGGCCCGCCGGATCGACCACCGCCAGGGGGTCGTCGGCTGCGCCGAAGCGGCACGTGCCGACGGGATGAAAAAAGCCGCGGCAGTTCTCGCGGATCCAGGTCTCGAGCGTCTCATCGGTCGCAAAGATTTCGGCAAGCGTCGGGCCCGGCGCGATCAGCGTCCGTAGCGCGGCGCGCCGGAACGGGCCGGGCAGGTCCATCAGCAGCGATCCGGCAAACGATTTCCACCAGTTGGCGCGGGTTTCGCGGTTCAGTTCGCGCACCCGCGCCGAGAACGCGGCGGGGAAGGCCTCCGTCGTGACCTCGCGCACGGCAGGGCTGTGGAAAATCTCATAGAACAGCCGCAGTCCCATTTTCATGCGGATCATGTCGCGTTCGTCTTCCAGCACATGGAACGCAACGCGCGGATTGACCGACGCATCGGCGCTTTTGAGGGTCACCGCGCCGCGCGAATAGGGCTTCACAACGGCGACGATCGCCCCGCCGATCCGCGTGCCCAGCGGATGCCAGCTCACCTTGTTGGCGATAGCGGTATAGAAATCGTGGGGCGGGCATCCTTCGAGCTTTGACGAATGACGCAGCGCCGCGTTGCCGGCCGCGCGCAGGCCTGCATTCTGCATACCGTTAAAGCGAAGATGGGCTGCCAGAATGCAGGTCGGGTGTTCGTGCAGGTTCTGTCCGACGCCGGCGCGGTCGGCGATGACATCGATGCCGTGTTCCTTGAGGGACGCCGCCGGGCCGATGCCGGACCGCATCAGCAGGGCAGGGGATTGCAGCGATCCGCCCGAAACGACGATTTCGGTGCCGTACAGTGTTTCCGTCACGCCGTTCGAGCGCACGGCCACACCCGTGCAGCGCGTGCCCTCGAAGACGAGGCGCTCGGCAAAGCAATCGCTGCGGATCTCCAGATTGGGCCGCGCGCGGACATCTGCGGTCAGGTACGAAATCGCCGTCGACTGGCGCAGGCCGGGCCTGCTGCTGAGCGCGACCGAGCAGACGCCGTCGCGCGGCTCGACATTCATGTCTTTAACGTAACCGTAGCCGCGTCGATGCAGTTCGGAGGCGATCGCGTCGCAAAACCCCGGCCAGTCCGCGCGCTTGTGACGGCGGATCGATATAGGGCCGTCATCGCCGTGGCGCGGATCGTCGCCGTAATCGGTGTCGGTCTCCAGCTTTTTGTAATATTTGATGACGCCGTTCCAGCCCCATCCCTTTGCGCCGGCGGCTTCCCATTCCTCGAAATCGCCCGGCATGCCGCGGATCGAGACCATTGAATTAACGGACGACCCACCGCCCATGACGCGGCCCTGATCGTAGGGGAAAGCGGGCACGGCATCGGGATCGTTATGGGGCAGAGGCTGCCATTGCGCCATGATCCCGGGCCAGGTGTTCCGGCGGTTATAGACGGCGCGGTAGAATGTATCGCGGACCTCGTCGCCCTCGTTGCCGGGGGGCGTGTCCCGGCCTGCTTCGAGCAGCAATACGCTGTTGGACGACACTTCGCTCAGCCGCGCCGCCATCACGGCGCCTGCCGAACCGCCCCCGATCACGATATAATCCCGTCTGTCGTCCCGCCCGGCCATGAAGCCCCCTTTGAATTTTGCGGCGCAACGGTATCATCGGCAACAGCGAACGCCAACGGAGGGAACGACCGTGAAGCTCTATAGCTGGATGACCGCGCCGAACCCGCGCCGGGCAAAAATTTTTATCGCCGAAAAAGGGATCGATCTGGAGGTCGTCGAAGCAAGCGAGCCGGACAATCCGGGCCGGTTGAGCGCCGAATTCTGTGAAAAATATCCGCATCGGCGTGTGCCTTTGCTCGAACTCGATGACGGTGACTGGATCGGAGAGGCTGCCGCCATCTGCAGGTACCTGGAGGCGGTCTATCCGGAAAACCCGCTCATGGGCCGCAGCCCGAAAGAGATCGCGATCGTCGAGATGTGGGACCGGCTGGCCGAGTGGGAAGGCCTGATGGCGGTATCCGAGGTGTTCCGTAATACGCATAAACTTTTCGCCGGACGCGGCCTTGCGGGATACGACCGGGAGATTCCGCAAATCCCCGAACTGGCGGAACGCGGGCATTTCCGGCTCGGTCTGTTTTTCGACAAGATCGACGAACAGCTCGGCGGGAATGAATTTCTTGCCGGCGATGCGTTCAGTTTTGCCGATATTACGGCTCTTTGTGCGATCGATTTCGGTATTTCACGGCGCCTGCCGATCCCCGAAGCCTGTGCGAACGTCGCCGACTGGCACCGACGGCTCTCGGCGCGTCCCGCGATATCGGGATAGCGCGGACCAGGCCATCTCCCCCGATCGGTTTTCGGACCATTAAAGCCGTGGATACGGGGGGCAAGACCTACAAGAGGCCCTCGCGCGCGAAGGACGTCTTATGCAACCTACACAAAAAATTACGGTTTTTTTACTTCTCAAGGTTAAGCTGTCGTCGGTTCTTCAACGCCGTCGGAAACGCTATGCCATTGCGACAGATTGTATATATAAGTTCGGGCACGCGTGAATACCGCGAAACTGAACTGGAAGAAATTGCCAGGGCCAGTGGGCGAAACAATGCCCGTACCGGGGTCACCGGAATGCTGTTGCACTACAACGGTAATTTTATGCAGCTGCTTGAAGGCGAAGCCGATGCGGTGGAGGATACGTTCGCGAGGATCTCGGCAGATTCCCGTCATTCCGGCATTCTGAAACTGCAGGACGAAGAGATCTCCCGGCGGCGGTTCCCGGATTCGCGAATGGGATTCCGCGCGATCGCCGAAAGCGAGATGACCAGCTATCCCGATTTGTTCGAAAAACGCGGCACCCGCTGGGATGTGAAAACGGACGCCGATATAGACCAGAAACTGACCGTGCTTTTCAGAACCTTTTTCAAAATCAACGCCGGCAAGCCTGCCTGACAGGGCCGCTCGTCCCGCCACGCTACCTTTCGATTTTGACGATCTCGTCCGTCGCGGCCGATTTCACAATGGCTTCGAGCAGAGAGACGTTCTGCACAATCTGTTCCGGTGTATTCGGATAGTCGGCCTTGCCGGCGATCGCAGCGGCAAAACATTCCAGATTCGACAGCACGGGTGTCGCAACTTCGTATTCAACGGTTTCGGCCTTTCCATCCGTAAAGCAGGTGGTGAAGAGCCAGCCTTCGGGCGCCTGGACGTGCGCCTTGTCGCGCACTTCTACCCAGCCGTTTGCGCCGAAGATGGCGAGCCGCGAGAAAAACGGCGTATGGGTAAACGCATTCAGAGACGCCGTGCGGCCGTTTTCGAATTTGACCTGGGCCGTCAGTGTGTCGCCGTTCCTGACGACATCACCGTGGCATTCGACGGAGGCGAGCACGCGGTCGGGTTGTCCGAACAGGCTGATCGACAGGTCCATCAGGTGAATCAGCGTCGCCGTCAGCCCGCCTGCCGGACTTTCCTCCGTCTTGAGCCGCCAGTTGGTATCGTCAAGGACGGCGAAGATGTCGTGACTGAAATTCGCCTCGATATGCATCAGCGACCCCAGCTTTCCGTCGCGGGCGAGCGCCATGGCATCCATGATCGGCGGTTCGAACCGGCGTTCATGCCCGATGGCGACGTGAACGCCGGCTTTTTCGATGGCTTCCATCGCGCGCAGCGCCGAGGCGCGGGTCAGGCAGAAAGGTTTTTCGCAGAAGATGTGTTTGCCGGCGGCCGCCGCGGCGGTGATCTGTTCCTCGTGTAGCGAATGGGGGGTCGCGAGGATCACGGCGTCGACATTGTCGTCGGCCAGGACGGCGGCAAAGTCCGGGGTGAAGGGAATGCCGTGCTCGGCGGCGAAAGCGGCGCCGTCCCCGGCGTTGACATCGGCCAGCTTGACGACCGTTATTTTGTCACTTGCGGCCAGCGTTTGCGTCAGAATTTTTCCCCACCAGCCGAGGCCGATAATCGCTGCGTTAAGCATGTGTCTGTTTTCCCTGAAGTGTTCTGTTTTTATGGGACGCTTGTCGTTATTCGACGGCCTGAAGCGCCTCGCTCGTGAAGTCCGCGGGGGACGTGATTTCGAGCAGCTCCAGGTCGTCCGACCATTCGAGCACATCGTGTTTCACCTTCGGCGGCTGCAGAATGCAGGTGCCTTCACGCGCCACGACTTCGCCTTCGCCTTCGTACCAGAACCGCATCCAGCCCTTCAGAATATAGACCATCTGAAATTCGATCTCGTTATGGCGATGCAGTCCGATTCCGTCTTCTTCCTGGTCGACGGCGCGAATGACATGGGCGTGGAAATTGCCGCCCGTTGCCGCATTGATGCCGAGGTCGCGGTACTCGAAACACTTGCGCAGACCGTCGGCAACAAAGGTGCTTTCATCCGCATGGACGATCGATAATTTCTGATCTGTCATATTCGTTCCCTCCCGTTTTCATATCCCGACGATGGTTTGCCCGCCGTTCGGGGATATAAGCTGGCCCGTCAGAAAATCCGTTTCGGGTGAGGCCAGCCATGCGACAGCGTACGCGATTTCCTTTTTATCCGCGAGGCGTCCCATCGGCACCGTTTTCTCGAAATCCCTGATCACGTCCCATCCCATCGAGTTGATGGTCAGTTCGGTCGCGACGGTTCCCGGCGCGACGGCGTTCACGCAGATGTTCCAGGGCGCAAGCTCGCGCGCCCAGCCCTTTACATACCCGAGCACACCCGAGGCGGCGCCCGTGTAGTGCGACATCGAAAAGCTGCCCTCCATCGCGAAAATCGACGATGTGTTGATGATCTTGCCGTACCTGCGCTCCTTCATGCCGGGGACCAGCGCTCGGACGGCGAAAAACGACGCCTTCATCTTGATATCGGTCATGGCATGCCAGATTTCCTCGTCGATTTCCTCGATCGTCAGCTTGTTGCCCTGAATGCCGGCATTATTGACCAGGATATCGACACGGCCGTGTTCGGCCTCGTGCTCGCCGATCAGCGCGACGAACCGTTCGATATCGGTATTGTCGCAGGCCATGACCGTCGCCTTGCGGCCGAGAGCGCGGCAGTCCTCCGCCGTTTCCTCCGCGGTGTCGGGATTCAGATCGTTCACGATAATGTCCGCCCCGCGTTCGGCCATCAGCAAAGCGTGTTCGCGTCCCATTCCCCGCGCGGCGCCCGTGATCATAGCTACCCGCCCGTCGAGGCTGAGCGTGTCCCGTGTCATCGGTTTTCTCCCCTGTTTCTGTGTCTATAGACCACAATTTGTCGGATCGATCACCAGCTTATGAGTGGACGTGAAGCAGGGATCCGCTTTCAATAGCGGCATGCTCAGAACAATCCTGATAGCGACCTGTCTATTGGCGGGGCCGTCTGCATTCGCCGCCGACATCACGGGCGTGCCCAAAATCATCGACGGCGAGACGCTCGTGGTCGGCGGCAAGCGTTTCAGGCTCTGGGGAATAGATGCGCCGGATCCACGGCAAACCTGCACCATCCGCCGGCGCGATTACAATTGCGGGCGGATATCGGCGACGGCCCTGATGGACCTCGTTGCCGGGGTGCATGTCACATGCCGTCCCGTAAAGGGGGCAACGGATGTCGCGCGCTGCTATGCCGGAGGATACGAGCTGTCCGAGGGCATGGTTCATACCGGCTGGGCACTTGCCGCGCCGCGCGATCATGCGCGTTTCGCGCCGATTGAAAAAAGGGCCGCCATGGCCCGGCGGGGATTGTGGCAGGGCGAGTTTGTGATGCCGTGGGACTGGCAGGCGGAGAACTGACGCCGGTAGCTAGGCGATGCGGCGTCTCGCGATCAGTCCGGCGAAACCTGCCGCCAGAATTGCCGCCGTGAGAGGTTCCGGTATCTCAAACGTACTGATCGAGAAATTGTCGAAGGTCTGGCCGCGGGGCGATGCCGCGCCCGATATCGGTGAAAAATCGTACAGACCCGCAGAACCGGAGGCGAACAGGTTTGTCGTCAGGGTCGTCGCGGCGACGGGGCTTCCATCGACAAACGCGGCATAGTCGTCGCCGATCACGTCGACAGTCAGGCTTATGTCGGACCCTTGCAACCCCGGAATAAACGTTGACGCCTGGGGCGCGCTAAAAGCGCCGTTTACGACGGTATGCCAGTAGAGCGTGTCGGCGCTGCCGTTGTTGCCACCGGTCACCAGAAGCACGCCGCTGACATTTCCGCCGTTATACGAGCTTCTCAGCCAGACGCCCCCGTCATCGAGCGCGTTGACATCGACCTGCAGGCGGAAGTTCGTCAGGCCGGGCAGGGTCGTCACGCCGGTATAGGTGATGGGATTATTGTCGGGCGCGCCGGCATCGTAGGTTCCGCCGGCTGTGCGCCAGTTGCCCGCTTCGTTGCCCCAGGCAGCGGAAGCGCCGGAATCGAAATTGTCGGAGAACAGAACGGCTGCGCCGGCCGGCATCGCAAGAGCGGCTGTTGCAAGAAGTGACGATATCGTCGCGGCGGCAAATTTACTGATCAAACGCATATCACGTACTACCCCGAAGGTTCTGCATCAGCGTCCACTTTATGCCCTGACGGGCGGGGGTGAAAGCCCGATTTTCCGTCGTCAGGCAACCATCGGGGGTCAGCGAAACAGCATCACCGGGATCTTGCACAGCCGGATCATTTCCGCCGTCGTCGAACCGATGATCAGGCGGCGGATCCGGGAATGTCCGTAGGCGCCCATCACGAGCAGGCCGATCCCGCCGGTTTCGACCTCGCTGGCAATCAGCAGGTCGGGCGGTCCCTGCACGATCTCTGCCGATACGTCGAGACCTGCGGCTTCCAGCGTGGCGGTCGCCTGTGCAAGACGGTCACGTGTCTCGGGGGTATCGCTGCCGACGGTCAGCAATCGGCAGGACAGGCCGGTGAAAAGGGGGCTTGCCGCGACATGATCGACGGCTTTCCGGCTGCTCGGCCCGCCATCGAAGGCGATCAGGAAGCGTTCGACGGGCGTGAAGGCGCGGGCGGCGACGACGACCGGTTTGCGGGACGAACGGACGATGCGTTCCAGGTTGGAGCCGAGATCGAGCGTCGCGAAATCGGCGGCGTCCCCCCGTTTGCCGATCAGAATCAGGTCCGCGCCGGCCTCGAACTCGGCGACTTCCTCTACGATATCGCCGATCCGCAGGCGGGCGGTGACGTCCTTTACGCCGGCTGCTTCGAGCCGCGATTTCGCGGCATCGAGAATGACCCGGCCGCTTTTCTGGGACACCTTGGCGGTTTCGGCGTCGCGGTCGCTGAGATCCTTGAGCAGGGTCGATCGGGCGCCGAGCGCTATATTGCCGCTCAGATTGTTCGGGGCGCCTGCACCGCGGCGATGGCCAAGCACATGGAGAAGCTCGACACCGGCCCCGGTGCGCGCCGCGATCCATGCCGCGTGATCGCAAACGCTTTGCGCGTAGATCGAACTATCGACAAGCGCGATGATCCTGCTCATTTCACGTATCGTCCCCGCCCTGTAACCGGTCTCATCTAATGCCCCAGCAATCGTTCGAGCGCGCCGGGTTTGTCGTGGATCGCAAGTTTGTCGACAATCGTTTCGCTGGCCTCGTTGAGCCCGATAATATCGACTTCCGCGCCGTCGCGGCGGAATTTGAGAACGATCATATCGAGCGCCGCCACGCTGGAAATATCCCAGATATGCGCGTGGCTGATATCGATCGTAACCTTTTCCAGCGCTTCACGGAAATCGAAGGCGGCGGAGAACGCGTCCGCCGACGCGAAGAATATCTGTCCCTGGACCACGTAGGTTCTGTGTGCTCCGTCTTCAGACAGGGTCGAGGTGACGCGGAATATCTGGGCGATTTTCCACGCGAAGAAAATGCCGGACAGCAGCACGCCGACGAGGACGCCGATGGCGAGGTTATGGGTCAGCACGACACAGGCGACGGTGGCGAGCATGACGATCGACGACGAGCGCGGATGGTCCTTCAGGTTCCGGATGGAAGACCAACTGAACGTGCCGATAGAGACCATGATCATGATGGCGACCAGGGCGGCCATCGGTATCTGTTTCACCCAGTCGCCGAGCACGACGATCATGAACAGCAGGAACACGCCGGCGCAGAAACACGACAGCCGGCCGCGTCCGCCGGATTTCACGTTGATGATCGACTGGCCGATCATGGCGCAGCCGGCCATCCCGCCGATAAATCCGGTCGCGGTATTGGCAAGACCCTGACCGATGCATTCGCGGTTCTTGTCGCTGGTCGTGTCGGTGAACTCGTCGACGATGGATGCCGTCATCAGCGATTCCAGCAGGCCGACCGCGGCGACGGCGGCCGAATAGGGCAGGATGATCGTCAGCGTTTCCAGCGTCAGCGGGATATCGGGGATCAGGAAGACGGGCAGGGTGGAGGGCAGTTCGCCCATGTCGCCGACGGTGCGCACGTCGAAGCCGAAAAAGATTGCGACCGCGGTGAGAATGATAATGCAGATCAGCGGAGACGGCACCGCCTTGGTCAGATACGGAAACAGATAGATGATCGCGAGGCCCGCCGCGACCATGACGTAGGTGAGCCATGGCACGCCGATCAGTTCGGGCAGTTGCGCCATGAAGATCAGGATCGCCAGCGCGTTGACGAAGCCGGTCATCACCGAACGCGACACGAACCGCATGACAAAGCCGAGGCGCAGGAACCCGGCGATTATCTGGAGGATGCCTGCCAGAACGGTGGCGGCAAGCAGGTATTGCAGGCCGTGTTCCCTGACCAGCGTGACCATCAGGACCGCCGTTGCCGCGGTCGCTGCCGAAATCATGCCCGGGCGTCCGCCCGTTATGGCGACGATGACGGCAATCGAGAACGACGCATACAGGCCGATCTTGGGATCGACGCCGGCGATAATCGAAAACGCGATCGCTTCGGGAATCAGCGCGAGCGCAACGACAAGACCGGCGAGAATATCGCCGCGAACGTTGCCGAGCCATTGGTCCCGGTACGCATGGAATGACATCATCTAAGTTCCGGTTGTGTCCTTAGCCCTACGGAACGATGGTGCCGTTCCATTTGGTTTCGCGGCGCGGAGCGCGTGCAATGCCGACGGAATCGGTCTGTCTGCCTGCGAAAGGGCTGCCCGGCCGATACCTATGCGATCCGGGAAAATCTTTATATCAGAGGGGTTTGCTGCAGTGCAATATAATTAGTTGCGTCGCACAAACCGGATGGCGTCGTTGGCGGCGGCTTGTCAGTCCTCGACCATTTCCGCCAGGCGGTCGGTGTCCGGCACGATGAGCCGGTCTTTTTCGCGGATCACGATCTCGCGGCGCGACAGATCGCCGAGAACGCGGGCAACGGTCTCCCGCGTCGTCGAGACCCGGGCCGCGATATCCGAATGCACCGGGATCGGCATGATGATCGCGCAATTGCCGTCTTCCGGTGCGGGCTCTGACAGGCGGAGCAGGTCGGCATATATCCGGATATTGGCGCCGTAGACGCTGAGATCGAAGATGCGCCCGGTCGACCGCCGGATGATCGCGGTCAGCCTTTCCATCAGCCGCCGCGACGTTTCGGGATTGCCAAGGACCGCGTCCATGAAGGAGGCGGCATCGATGATGCAGACCTCGGTCGCATCGAGGGCAATGACGGTGGCGGAGCGGGGGGCGCCGTCGATGGCGGCCAGTTCGCCGAACATGCCGCCGGCAGGGATGTCCTCGAAACTCACCTCGCGGCCACTCGCGGACCAGTTTACGACGCGCGCACCGCCCGACGTGATGAAATAGACGTCGCGCGCGTCGTTTTCCTTGCTGATAATTTCCTGCGCCTGGGTGTAGGTGCGCAGGGTACAGCGCGCGGCGAGGCTAACCTTCGCGTCGCCCTGCAGATCCGCGACAACGGGGATCGTATCCAGCAGATCGGGAGGCACGGCCATCGCGGTCCTGCTTTCCTCTGTCCTGCCGGGCCCGCCTTTGCGATCTACTGTGCGTCTATCGCTCTGAGGCCGTCGGTGAAGCCCTTGAGGGAAACCGGCACGCCAATCGTTTTGCTATCCGCCCGCGCCTTGAAGCCAACGATAAGGCGCTCGCCCTTTTTCAGGTCGGCCAGCATGGGGGCCTTGATCTCGGTCGCGCCCTGGCAGCCACGCTGGTTGCAGCTCTGCAGGTTGAACCTGAACTGCTCGGAAGTGTCGATCTTGCCGCCGATGCCGGCGCCGAGATATATCCCGAGGGGGACGGTAACGAACATGCCCAGGCGTTTCTTGTCGCCTTTACCCGCATACCGGACGGCGATACCGACAATCTGGCGTTTGGTCTTGTTGTCGATGACCGTCTGGATCATCCCGCAGATATTCTCGGTCGCCGACAGCGCCTGGCACTGGAACACCCAGTCGCCGAAGCGTTCACCGACCTTGGGTTTTGCATCCTGCGCGGCAGCCGGCATGGATAGGAGCGCTGCGGCGAGCGCGAGAACGGCGGCTGTTTTGAACTTCATTGTCTGCTCCCGGCGAAAATGGTTCCCGAAGAACCCGTGAGCGCGAACCTAGTGGGACCGGCCGGTGCATTCAACCTCCGTGATGGGGGCGTATGCCGTGCGATCGTCCTGATGACACCGGCGCCACGATACGCCACATTCCGCGCAATGGATAAAGATACGCCAGACAATAGCGGGCCCGGCGCGGAACCTGAATTCGATCGCAATCCGGCCGACTCGGCAGACCCGGAAGCCGCCCTGGTTGCGCTCGATGTCGACCGTGCGGCGATCGAACGCGCGTTCCGCTCTGCGGCGCGGCGCTATATCGATACGCGCCGGACCCGGATGAGCTATTTCTCGCGGCGCCATTTCAGTTTTCGCGGCGCTGTCAGAATGCATCGCGCCGCGCTTGGTGCCGATCTGGTCCGGGCACCGTTGAATCTGGCGCTGGCGTTGCCGCATCTACTGAAAATGCTGGCTTGCGCGCTTTTTGAAAGGATCGGTCAGAGCAGCATCGCGGACCGGCTGCGCCGTATCCCCACCCAGTTGCAGACCGCGGTTGCCCGCGAGATCGACTGGCTGATGTGGACCGAGTTTCTGGAACTGCCGCATCGTGCCGGCGACCGGGTTTCGGATCGCGACGCGCTGGCCGACCTGTTGCTGGCGGAGCCCGAAATAGCCCGTGCGATGGACGCGGCAAAGGAACTGGCCGCCGAACACCGGGACAATACCGCGTTCAATGCCCGGCTGACGGAAAGCATGGCGCGCTATACCGGGGCGAGAGTGGCCGCGGCGGAGATCGCGACGGCGCTGGCATCGGCGGGCGTGGGCGGGCTCGTGGCGCAGCAATTGACGCCGACGGCCTTCACCCTGGGTCCCGCCCTGGCGGCTATTTTCGCGCAGCAGGCGGCGATTATCGCCTTTCCCCTCGGTACCGGTCTTGGCGGGGCATGGTATGCGATGTTTCCGGCGCAACCGTCCTGGCAGCTCGTGGCCGGGATGACGGCGGGACTGCTGGCATTGTCATCGGTCATCGCCGCGTTTGCCGGCATCGTCGCCGATCCGGTGCAGCGCGCATCGGGCATTCACCGGCGGCGGCTCGAAAAGCTGGTCGATTCCATAGAGGCCGACCTGCTGGACGGGGGGGCGGGCGATTTCCGGGTGCGCGCGCATTACGTCGCCCGCCTGTTCGATTTTTTCGAGGCCGTCCGGCTGGCAGCCCGGGCGGCGTTATGATCATTTCCCGGATCGGAAAAGCAGTTTAACTGTCTGTCTTCGTTAATAATTCTTCTGTTTTAATTTTGAGATCGCCATCCGCGAAGGTCGCGATCTCGCCGATCAGGGCGATCCCGTTTTTTGTTCCGTGCAGGGCGGCCAGCATGCGGCGGACCGGCGTTTCGAACGCGTCAAGCATGGCAAGCTTGCTGCTCGGCCGACCGAAAAGTTCGGCTTCCTCGATATCCGAATACCGATCGGCCACCGATCTTCCGCCGCGGGCATCCAGCGATTGCAGGGTCTCGACGTAACGCTCTTTACCGGTTGGCGACAGCCCGGCAAACAGGCCGGCCAGTGCCTCGATGCGGCGCGCGGTCGCCAGGGTGCCGCCGGTCCGGTTGAGGCAGGCCTGCATTTCGGCCGCCAGAACAGCGGTTTCGCCGCCGGGAAGGTCGGGCGTGAACGCGGGCGGCACAGGGCGCGCGAAGAGGGCGGTAAATAGCGTTCGAATAGCCATGGGGCCTGCCTGAATCGGCATGTTACCGATTGAAAATGTTTCGACTTATTGCCGACCGGGGCTTTAAGAGCATTGATCTATACGCTACCATCCGGAAGAAACTGAACAGAGCCAATATAGCAAATAAGGGGACTCTTATGAAGAAACGACTTATTCTGGCAGCAACGCTTGCCGCGTTTGCCGGGGCGCCCGCGGCCCAGGCGGATACGGTGAAAATCGGCTTCATCAATACGTTCTCCGGCGGCCTTGCCGTTTTCGGCAAGCATCAGAAAGATGCGGTCGAACTTGCGCTTGATCACCTCGGTCGCAAACTCGGCGGTCTCGATGTCGAAATGGTATATGGCGACGATCAGGTGAAACCCGATGTCGGCCGCCAGGTTGCCGTCCAGATGCTCCAGAAAGACAAGGTCGACTTCGTGACCGGTATTATCTGGTCGAACGTTCTTGCCGCGACCCAGAACGTCGTTCTGAAAGCAGGCAAGATCATGATCACGACCAACGCAGGTTGGGCGAACATGGCCGGCAAGAACTGTCATCCGCTGTTTTTCTCGACATCGTGGAACAACGATCAGATGCCGGAAGCCATGGGCAAGCTGATGACCGACGAGAAGATCGATAACGTCTTCCTGTTGTCCGCCAATTATCAGGCCGGTAAGGATATGCTCCGCGGCTTTGAGCGGTATTACAAGGGCAAGGTCAAGGGGCGCATTCTGTATCGTCTCGGTCAGACGGACTTTCAGGCCGAAATCTCGAAAATCCGTGCCACGAAGCCGGGTGCGATTTTCGGCTTTATGCCGGGCGGTATGGGCATTGCCTTTACCAAACAGTATCAGGCAGCAGGTCTGAAGATTCCGTTCTACAGCGCTCACACGATCGACCATCTGTCGCTGCCGGGGCACGGCAAGAACGCCATCGGGACCTATCACACCAACTATTGGAACCTCGACGACAAGGCCGAGCATAACCAGCGCTTCATCCGGGATTTCATCAAGAAATACGGCTACCATCCGTCGAGCTACGCCGGTCAGGCATATGACATGCCGTTCATGATCGATGATGCGATCAAGGCCGTCGGTGGAGATCTCAGCAACCGCAAGGGCATGATTGAGCAGATGGAGAAGGCGGCTTTCCCGTCGATCCGTGGCAAATTCACCTACAACATCAACCATGTGCCGATTCAGACTTTCTACAAGCGCGAAGTCATCGCCGATGCCAACGGTGATCCGAAGATCGTGACACGCGGCGTCGTTTTCGAGAATCACAAGGACGCCTATTACAAAGCCTGCAAAATGGACAAGCTGAAGAAGAAGTTGAAGCTTTAGGACCATTTCCCGCCACAGGCGGTTATCCGGTGCCGAACGTCTCATCCCAGATGCAGACGTTCGGTGCCGGATTAGCTTTTTCAGACGATATTCAATAATTTGCCGGGCTTCCGCCGCCGGTCTGTATGACCCGGTGGCGTGCACTTGGGGTATATTTTAGAGGCTGAGATAATGAGTTTGCTGCTTCTGCTGGAGCAAACGCTGAACGGTGTGCAATTCGGGGTTTTTCTTTTTCTGATCTCCGCCGGCCTGACGCTGGTTTTCGGAATCATGAACATGGTCAATCTGGCACATGGTTCGCTCTACATGCTGGGTGCCTATTATGGGGCAACGCTTGTTGGTTTGACAGGGTCTTTCCTGCTCGCGCTTGTCCTGACCATTCCGCTGGCGTTGCTGACGGGTATGGTTCTCGAGGTCATTGCGCTCCGCACGCTGTATCAGCGCGACCACATGGACCAGGTTCTTGCGACCTTCGGACTGATTCTGTTTTTCAACGAATTCGTCCGTCTCGTCTGGGGTGCGGAAGCGCAATCGATGCCGCTGCCGGAAATGTTCGACGGAAACGTCGAGATTATCCCGGGGGTGCCTTACCCGGTGTTCCGGCTTGTTATCATCGGGGTAGGGGTGCTTGTTGCCATATTCCTCTATTTCCTGATTTCGAAGACGCGTATCGGAATGCTCATCCGGGCGGGCGCCAGCAACCGCACGATGATCGGGGCGCTTGGGGTGAATATCCGGTTTCTCTATACGGTGGTTTTCGGTCTTGGCGCCGCTCTTGCAGCTATCGCGGGCGTTATGGCGGGACCCATACTCTCCGTCGAGCCCGGCATGGGCGAGGAAATGCTTATCCTTGCGTTTGTCGTCATCGTGGTCGGCGGGATCGGGTCCATCCGGGGCGCCGTCGTCGCATCGATCATCGTCGGCGTTTTCGAGACGGTCGGCCGCTCGACGCTGCCTGACCTCCTGACCCTGATTGTGCCTGTCGATACGGCACAAACCGCGGGCCCGGCACTGTCGTCTATGCTGATTTACATCCTGATGGCGGCTGTATTGTTCTTCAAGCCGGAGGGCCTGTTTCCGGCCCGGACGGGTTAATCGCCATGCTTAGCAAGTTAAAACTCTCGTTTCTCTTTGCGCTTTTCGGACTGCTGATCGTTCTGCCGCCTTTCTTCGAAGCGATAGAAGAGCCGTTCTATCTGTCTC
Organism: uncultured Rhodospirillaceae bacterium; assembly: GCA_963977005.1. GTDB lineage: Bacteria > Pseudomonadota > Alphaproteobacteria > MPNO01 > UBA830 > CAXBCP01. Next base: position 17,509 of record CAXBMQ010000035.1, on the reverse strand, counting down.
TCGCGTCGAGGGTGCTTATCTTCGCCATTGCGGCGATCAGCCTTGACCTGATCCTGGGGTATGGCGGTCTTATAAGTTTCGGGCACGCAGCCTATCTGGGCCTCGGTGCCTATGCCGTCGCGATCCTGAATTTTTACGATATCGAGAACGGCTGGCTTCAGTTGATCATCGCCATTGTCGGGTCGGGCGTTGTCGCTGCTTTTATCGGCGCGATTTCGCTCCGGACGGGTGGGTTGTACTTTATCATGATCACGCTCGCCTTCACGCAGATGCTGTATTTTCTGGGTATCAGCCTTGAGGAATATGGCGGTGACGACGGTATCAACACGGCGCGTAGCGTATTCGGCGACTGGATCGATCTCGACGACAACACAACGCTCTATTATCTCATCCTGCTTTTTCTGGCGATTTGCACCTTCCTGTCGTGGCGGTTCGTGAATTCCCGTTTTGGCATGGTGATCCGCGGCAGTCATTCCAACGAAGCGCGGATGACAGCGATCGGCTACCCGGTGTTCCGCTACCGTCTTGTCGCTTTCGTCATTTCGGGCGCGATGTGCGGTGTGGCAGGCTTTTTGCTGGCAAACCTGACAGAGTTCGTGACGCCTGAATTCATGCGGTGGACACGCTCGGGCGAGATTATGATCATGGTGTTGCTCGGGGGCATGGGGACAGTGTTCGGGCCGATCCTGGGAGCAGCCGCTTTTCTGCTGCTCGAAGATGTCCTGGCCGCGTTGACGCAGCATTGGTGGATCATCTTCGGTCCGATGCTTCTGATCATCATTCTTTTCGCGAAGAAAGGTCTATGGGGAATTCTGCCGGGGAAGGAGGACATGTCCGATGACTGATCCGATCCTCAAGGTCGAGCAACTTGTCAAAACCTTCGGCGGTGTCACCGCGACGGACCATGTCGATTTCGACGTGATGCCGGGGGAAATTCACGCGGTGATCGGACCCAACGGTGCCGGAAAGACAACATTTGTCGCGCAAATTGCCGGCATGCTGCGTCAGGATTCCGGCAGCATCGTCTTCGACGGGCGGGAGATCGGTCGGATGCCGGCGGCCCAGAGATCGCACGCCGGTCTCGCGCGATCTTTCCAGATTACGAGCGTGTTCAAGAATTTTACGGCCCAGGAAAATGTCGCGCTGTCCCTGCAGGCACATGCCGGGCACAGTTTCAGGTTCTGGAAGCGTGCATCGACGGACGAACGGCTTGTCGAGCCGGCCCGGCAGATCCTGGCGGATGTCGGTCTGGCCGACCGAGCGCTGGTGCTCGCGGGCAATCTGGCGCATGGCGAACAGCGACAGCTGGAAATCGCGATGGCACTTGCGACAAGCCCGAAGATGCTGCTTCTCGACGAGCCGACGGCAGGTATGGGAACGGAAGAATCCGAGACCATGCGCGCCTTCATGAAAGACCTGAAAGGGCGGTATTCCATGCTGCTGATCGAACATGACATGGACACCGTGTTCAGCCTGGCAGACCGTGTGACCGTGCTGGTCTACGGACGCGGCATCGCGACCGGCACGCCGGAAGAAATCCGCAACAACGCCGAGGTCCGCGCCGCGTATCTCGGCGAAGACGAGTAAACGCCATGCTTGAGGTGAAAAACATCGAAACGTCTTACGGCACGAGCCAGGTGCTGTTTGGCATGTCCTTTTCCGTTAGCGACGGCGAGGTTGTGTCGCTTCTGGGGCGCAACGGGATGGGGAAGACCACGACCATCCGGTCCCTGATGGGCATGGTGCCGACACATGGCGGCTCAATCACGTTCGAGGGCAGGGAGGTCCAGAACCTCAAGGATTACCAGCTTGCAAAGCTGGGGCTGGGCCTGGTGCCGGAAGGTCGCCAGATATTTCCCAACCTTACGGTCCGTGAGAACCTGGTGGCGACTGCCGCAAATCGTTCGGGCGCCGCCGAGCCATGGTCGGTGGACGCTATCGTTGACATGTTCCCCAATCTCGGCAACCGGATGAACAATATGGGAAACCAGTTGTCGGGTGGCGAACAGCAGATGCTGGCGGTCGGGCGCGCCCTGATGACCAATCCGAAGCTTCTGATCCTCGACGAAGCGACGGAAGGTCTCGCCCCGCTGATCCGCGAGGAAATCTGGAAATGCCTCGAAGGCCTGAAGGAACGCGGCCAGTCCATCCTGGTGATCGACAAGAATGTCGATGCCCTTACCCGTATCGGCGACCGCCACTATATTGTCGAACGCGGCCAGATTGTCTGGGAAGGCAACTCCGCCGAGCTCAGTGCGAACGAGGACGTGCAGCACCGGTATCTCGGGGTCTGATCACGCTTTTCGGGTGCAGTCGGTCGTACCGTTCCGTTTCCGGGTTTGATTCACATCAATGTTACGCGTCCGCGGAGGCGATAGGGTCCGGTTTAGTCGATATACCCGTTTAGCCGAGGCATCCATGAACCACCACCATCGCAAAATCCTGCACACGCTGTTTGCCCATCCGATCAATACCAATATCTCGCTGAAGGACGTCGAAAGCGTCTTCGGCGAACTGGGGGCGGAAATGAAACCCGCCCAGTCCGGCAAGCTGCATGTCGCGTTGAACGGGCACAGCGCCAATTTCAGCCACGCGCATCACAGCCTGCCGAAGGAAGAAGTGATGCAGGTGAGGAAGTTCATCGAGACCTGCGGCATCGATCCGGAACGGGACTATCCGCTGAAACCCTGATTTTCAGACACCTATCGGCACAGCCTCGATCGTCGTCCGGCGCTGCACCCGCGGTTTGCCCGCGGGGAAGGGCGCGCGACAGGTCTGAGGTACCGCCCGCCGTGGAGACCGGGAAACGCACGCTTGATCGAGGTCAAAGCGCCCGTATCCCGGGGCTGTGATGATTGCCCCGGATGAACCACCGGAAGAGGCAATCATGACCGACCACCCATCGATTATCGTGCGTATCGCGATCGGCAAGGCCATCGGCTTCGCCATCGGTCTTGCCGGCTTTATCGTCCTGCCGTTCCTGGTGCCGGACGTGTCCTGGCAGCTGCGCTGGGGAATTCTGCTCTGGTACACCACCGTTGGCGCGGTGATCGGGGTGTACGGAATTTTCTCGCGGCATCCTGTCCTGATGTTCCCGATGCCGTGGTGGGTGCGGGCGCCCCTGATCGGCGGCTGGATGAATTTCGTGCTCATGTTCTTTGCCTACGAACAGATGGAGGCGGTTCTGATTGCCATGTTCGGGGTTGGCAGCACACTCAATACGCCGCTCTGGTTTGTCGTCGAGGGGGCGGTCGTCGGTGCGATTATCGGTGGCTGTGCAACACGTTTGGGTGGTGAAGGGCCTGAATCTATCGACATATGATAGGTGCTTGAGCGGGCGCTCCTGCGCCGCGGAACGCGGCTTAGGCCATTGTTTTCATATACCGATTCGCATACCCGGCGTTTTCTTAACGTCCTGTTAACCGGATATGGCGTCCAATGTGCCTTAAGGAGAGGTAAAGATCCTCCCCGTGCTTCGAGGAGCCCATATTATGGCGCATGCACAAGACGCGATGATCGATGAACTGGCGGATCTGCCGCTATTCTCCATCCCGGCGTACAGGGAGGCCCCGGTCAGGGTGCTTTTCGTCCAGGACTCCGAGTCCGAAACCGCCCTGTTTCGCAGCACGCTGGACACCATTACCGGCGAGACATTCGATCTCGTGACCGCGACGGACGCCAAAACCGGTCTGTACCTGATCGCATCCGGCCGGTTCGATATCGCATTCGTCGCCGCAACGCTTGACGGCCGAAGCGGGATGGACGTCATCCGGCGGGCCGGAGGGCGATTGTGCTCGACGCCGATGGTCCTCCTGACCGACAAACACGATGCCGATCACGAACAGGCCTGCCTTGTCGCCGGGGCAGTGGACGTACTGGAAAAGCTGGAGATGTCCCCGTCGCTGCTGCGGCGGGTGATCCGCTATGCCAGGTTCAACCACGAAACCACGCGCCGGTTGGTCGTGAACGAACAGCGTTACCGCGAACTGGCAGAGAGCGCATCGCAGGCGAACGGCGAGAAGTCGAAATTTCTGGCCAGTATGAGCCACGAACTGCGGACGCCGCTGAATGCCATTCTCGGTTTCTCCGAGGCCATTCAGCATGAGCTGTTTGGCAGCATGGAAGGGGCCGGGGCCGACAAGTACCGCGAATATGTCGGCGACATAAATTCGAGCGGTAAACATTTGCTGAGCCTGATCAACGACCTGCTCGACCTTTCCAAGATCGAGGCGGGCAAGCTGGATATTGCGGCGTCGAACGTTCGGCTCAAGGACATCGTGGATGACGTCGCCCGCATGACCGGTCCCCAGGCAAAGGACGCGAAGGTAACGGTGGAGACCCGGCTGCCGCCGGAAAACGAGGAATTGTTCGCCGACAAACGGCTGATCACGCAGGCGATCCTGAATATCGTCGCCAATGCCCTGAAGTTCAGCCCGCCGGGCAGCCATGTGACGCTCGAGGTCCGGCTGGAAGGACCCAATATCGTTATTTCGGTCACGGACGAAGGATGCGGTATGACCGAGCATGATGTCCGTCACGTGCTGGAACCGTTCTATCAGGCGGGGGACCTGGAAACCCGGCGGGAGCGGGGCACGGGTTTGGGGCTCCCGCTGGCACGTTCGATTGTCGAACTGCACCAGGGCGGGCTGGAGGTCGCGAGCGAGATCGGTATCGGTACGACCGTCTCGATGTGGCTGCCGAGAAACGTGCGCCGGCTTGTGATCGCCTGATGACGGTCGATCAACGCTTCGTCGCTATCTAGCGACATTGGTGGCATTAACATTCCGTTAAAGAATTTTAACGCATCATGAAGTTTCAGTACGGCGAACCGGTCGTGTAACGCTTGATTGCCTTCAATAAAACCTGAGGTGTGTTGGTCGTGTTTTCAGAAAGAATCTCAGACCCGGGGGGTAGGAGCGACCCGGATACGGCTCTCCGGATACTGATTGTTGATGATTCCGATGCGGATGCCTTTCTGTTTGAACAGGTCGCCAACGAGATCGGCACGCAGGATATAGATCTCGAACATTGCTTCGGTTTCGAAGATGGCCTTCAGGCGCTGCGCCGCGATGTTTTCGATGTCGCCTTTGTCGACTACCAACTGGGCACTCACCGCGGTACCGATCTGATTGCCGCCGCGGGCGGGCGGGAATGCGACACCCCGCTGATTCTTCTGACAGGCCAGTTCGGCTGGGCGACTGAGCGTCAGGGTATCGAGGCCGGCGCCGTCGATTTCATTGACAAGAACACGCTGTCGCCGGCACTGCTTCGGCGCGCGATCGGCTTTGCCCAGACCAATCATGGAAAGGCGCGTGAACTCGTCCGGAATCTGGAGAGTTATCGGACGCTCGCGGCGTCCACCGAACGTGCAAGCGCTCGGAAATCGCTTTTCTTTGCGGAAATGAGCCACGAATTACGGACGCCGTTGAATGCAATCATCGGCTTTTCGGAACTTCTGAAGGATCAGCTGCTCGGGCCAATGGACGGTTCGACCGCGACCCGCTATGCCGGCTACGCGGACGATATCCATACGAGCAGTAAACATCTGTTGAGCCTGATCGACGATCTATTGGACCTGTCGAAATTCGAAGCGGGCGAAGTCGAACCGAATATGTCTCGGGTCGGGGTAAATGACCTGGTGGACGATCTGCTGACGATCATGTCGGGCCAGATCGAGGCCGCCGGCATCGGGCTGACCGTCGATCTGGCGGAAAATTTGCCCGATCCCGTCATCGACCGCCGACTTGTTCTTCAGGCGCTTCTTAATGTGTTGTCCAATGCCGCCAAGTTTACGGAAAGCGGCGGCGTCATCAGGATTTCGGCCGAGCTGGCGAATGATCGACTGGTCTTCGCCGTCACCGATAACGGTTGCGGCATTCCGGCGGACGAACTGAAAGACGTTCTATTGCCCTATCGGCAGGGATCGACGATGGAAAGCCGGCATGGGCGCGGCACCGGGCTCGGGCTGGCGCTCACAAATTCCATTCTCGAAACACACCAGGGATATCTAACGCTCGAGAGCACAGAGGGTGTGGGTACAACGATAAGGCTGCATTTTCCTGTCGATCGGATTTAGGGTGCCGGCCGATTACCCGGTCAGGCGATCCTCGTCGGTTTCGGTCTCGCCGGTCAGACTGTGAAAGAACTTCGCCAGCAGCATCTTGAGCGTCTGTAATTCCGCCGGGCTGAAACAGCCGGTAAGTTCCTGTTCGTAGTCCAGTACTTTGGGAATCAGGAATTCGACCTTGGCGCGTCCGTCGGCAAGGATGCGCACAAAGACGGTGCGCTGATTGGCGATCGGGCGCTCGCGCTTGACGAGATCGCGCTTTTCCATCTGGCCGACCAGCCGCGTCATCGTGGACGCGTTGATATTTGTACGCCGGGCGATTTCGCCCATGGTCTGAGGCCCGAACTCGTACAGGATGGAAAGCGCTCGCCATTCCTGCAGGGAGAGCCCGGCTTCTGCGAAACCGTCTTCGAATCCTTCGGCGAGGTTGGACCCCACGCGGTGGACGAGATAGGGCAGGAACTGCTCGAGATGGAATTCCGCTTTGGTCCCCGTCATTATTCGGTGCCCTCGACCACAAAGAAGACCGCGTCGGTCTTTCCGTCGCGAAGGTCCTTCGCCTTCTGGTATTCCGGGGAATTGTAGCAGGCGACCGCCTGTTCCATCGTGTCGAATTCGATCACGGCCATCTTGTCGCCGACAAAGTCGCCTTCGAGCAGCTCGAACCGGCCCAGGCGCGACAGCGACCGCCCGCCGTACTTGTCGACGGCGATCCGCGCCTGCGCCGCGTAATCCTTTAGCGGCGCCATGTCTTCGGCGCTGAGCGCCGCGATCCAGTAGGCAACCATGTCAGAACTGGCCCTGGGGATCGAGCCCCAGCGCATGCTGACCGTACATGGAACTGATGGCGTCCCAGTTGAAGCTGATATGATGGGCGATCGCGTGCGCGTCGCGCCAGGCGCGCTGGACGTGCTGCGAGGTATTGATCCCCTGGCCGCCGACCGCGCCGAACAGCTCGTCCAGACCGTCGACCGAAAGCTCAACCAGTTTTGCCTGTACGAGGCGGTTGTCGAGCCGGTCCTGCACATCGAGCACTTCGCCGCGATCCATGATCTTGGCGCGCGATTCTTCCAGCTGTGCGAACAGCATCGCTTTTGCCGCTTTGAGGTTGCCCACGGCCCGGCCGACCCGCATCTGGACCGCCTGGAACTCTTTCACTTTCGGACCGCCGAGTACCACCGCACCCCGGGTCTCGCGCCCGTTCATGGCATCGAGGAACGCGTCGAGCGCGCCGTTCAGCGCACCCAGCGCCGGCGATGCAATGCCGTAAGCGACGATCGACAGAAGGGGATAGCGGTACAGATTCGACTGAAGCGCCTGATAACCCGGCGAATTGCCGTTGGTCAGGTCCGCGAAATCGACCCGGCGGTGGGCGGGTACGAACACGTCTTCGCAAACCACGCTTTTCGATCCGGTGCCCGTCAGCCCCATGACGAACCAGTCGTCGTCGACGTCGTAATCGGATTTGTGAACCAGCGTGAAGCCCGGCACCGGCCGGTCGCCTTCTTTCTCCGGCGGGAAAAACACGCCGATGATCGCCCAGTCGGCGATATCGACGCCGCTGGCGAAAGAAAACCTGCCGGTCACGCGATAGCCGCCGTCGACGGCAATGGTCTGGCCGGTTGGCGCGTACGATCCGCAGGCGATCGCGCCCCGGTCTTGACCCCAGACGTCTTCCTGGGCCGCAAGCGGAAACTGGGCGACAAGCCACTGGTGAACGACACCAAGCGCGCAGACCCAGCCGGTCGACGTATCGGCCGACGCCCATTCCAGCACACAGCGGATGGCGGTTTCTCCGTCATACTCCAGACCGCCGAATTTCTTCGGTTGCAGAATGCGATAGAAGTCCTGCCGGCGGATTTCGTCGACGATTTCCTGAGAGACGCGCCGGTTTTCTTCGTTTTCCGCTGCTTTCTCGGCAATGACGGGGCGCAGGGCAATCGCACGCCGGATCAGTTCATCGGGGGTGACGTCTCTCAGTTTCTGAACGGTGGCCATCGGGACGATCCTTCACTGTGTTCAATTTGAAATATTTTCATATGAAAACAAAAAAGAGTCAACAGATAGATTTGCATCGTAGCTGAGCGGAGCCGGTATCGCGGGTTAAGCTGTATAACGGGGGGGCAGGGGCGGGCGACGGACGACAAATATGAACGCTTTCGGATTTCTAATGACGACCGGTCGCGCTTCGATGCCGCAGAATTGTCACTTGAGGGGCCTGGTCCGTTCAGCCATTGTTCATCTACAGGCCGGTAAAAAGGGAATACAGGCTTCGGCCTGTTCAGGGGCGGGGGCTATTCAAGAATAGGCCTGAAGGTCTGCCGGCAGTTTTTCCGCGGGCAGTCTCGGGCAGCTTTCGACCGCCATTCACGAGTATAAGGAAACCGATATGAAAACATTAATTCTTGCAGCTGCGGTCGGCATGGTCGCTTTCGCACCGTCGATGGTACCGGGCAGCACCGCGCAGACGGCTCAGGCCCAGGCAAAACCGCAAATCGCAATGGCCAATTGCGTCAAACGCGTGGGGGCGTCAGCCAAGGTTCTTCGGGTATCGCCCAAGTTTCTCACCAAGCAGCGTGCCGAGGGTATTTGTCGGCAGAACCGCATGCGGCCCGTCCTCAGCACGGCAGTCGCACTTCGCCAGTATGTCGCTGCTGCCAAGGTCGGCCAGCGCGTCGCGACGCCGGCCATCGTCAAGGTATGCCCCGCGATGACCCGCAAGGCCGTTGTTCAGTCCGGGTTGAATCCGAAGGCCGCCTCTGCGGAAAACATGAAACGCGCCTGCGCCGGTGCGAAGGGACGCCCGATTATCGCCACCGCCGGTTTCCTCGGTCGCGTGACGGCCGGCGTCGCCTGCGCCGACCGGGTAACGGGATCGCTTGCAGCGCTGCGCATCAGCAAAAAGGTTGCGAATGCAAAGGATATTCGCACGTCGTGCGCCCGGGCCAAGAACCGGCACGTCTTTGCGACGCGCAACTTTCTGACCCGGATCACGAAGGGCAAGAAGTAAGCACACTGTGGGCTTGAACGGATGGATGACGGCCCGGCATTTGCCGGGCCGTTTTTTTTGTGGCGACTTAGCCGAGTCCTGTTTGTTCAGCTAGGGTTCACCTAACGATCCGTATAAAGGGATCAGTTTTGCATCTGATTTTCAGGGGGGGCTCTATGAAAATCACTCATCTCCTTTGCGCGTTCGCGCTTATCGTTTTCTCATTCGCCTATATCGCGCCGCCGGTGAACGCCGCCGGCGAGGTTATCACCGTCAAACATTCGAAGGCGAAATTTGCCGGGCGGCCAAACTGCGAAAGCAAGTATCCGGCAGCCGGCGGGCAGGGCGCCGGTTTCCGGCACCTGCTGACCAAAAGCTGTTATTCGTGCCCCTCAGGCTACAAGCGGACGATCTTTCCGATCAATGCAAAGAACGCGTGTGAACGCGTCGTGCAGGCTAGATCCCTTTGGAAAAAGGCGACCTACAAGGGCAGTCTTTTCAAGACAAAGCCGAGTCGCGCGTTCATCGATCCGCGCAATGGCGGAGAATACTGGTCTTGCCCGGCCGGTACCCATCGCACGGTGCTACATGCGGTCACAAGCTCAAAAGCGTGTGAACGCCGGGCGCGAACCGTCTATGCCAAGGCGTCTAAATACCGGAAGAACTCCCGCGTTGGTCAGGGCTGTCCGGGTGGCAAGTTCTGGGACGTCAAGGGCGGCGATGGCCTGCTCGGCGCCTGCTATTCCTGCCCGTCCGGATACAAACGCTCGGCATCGTCGGTGAGCAGCAGCAAGGCCTGCTATCGGCGCATCAGCGCGAAACTATACAAAGCAAAGAAACACGGCGGGGTTAAAAACCCCAAACCGGCGGGCGCGTTTCTCGATCCGCGCAACAAGGGCGAATACTGGTCGTGCCCGAAGGGCTATGGCCGGACAGTCGTCCATGCGGTTAATTCTTCGAAGGCCTGCAAGAAAACCATCCCGGGCAAATCCTATGCGGCGAAGAGCAAGAAACGCGGCACCTTCGGCTGTCGGGCCGGCGCATTCCGGAACGGTCTGGAAAATGCCTGTTACACCTGCCCGAAGGGATATTCGCGCAGCGCCGTACCGGGCACGAAACTGCACACACGGAAAAGTGCCTGTGTCTTAGTGAAGGTCGACCCGAACAAATTACGGAATCCGAAATTCGAGGCCTGGGCCAAGAAGGAAGCGGTGCAGATCAAGAAGAGATACGACCGTGACATGAAGCAGGTCATGACAGCGCTCAAAAAGATCAAGCCGGTCGCGATGGTCAAATCTCTCACGAACGCGAAAACCGATGCACAGCGCGTGAGGGTGGCCAATCGGATTCTGTCGCCCCTGACCAAGTGGATTGTAAAGAACGGTACGAAGAAGAAGGCGTCGTTGCCGATGCGCAGGGCGTCGATCCTTCAACCCGTTTTCGATGGCGGAGACCGAATCCAGGTGGCGGATACGTCGACAAGTACCGGTCTGATCTTCGCGAAGTTCGGTATCGATAAACCGAAACTTCCAACCGCGTCCGAAACCATCAAAAACCTGAGGGGCGACGCACTCGACCGGGCTATACGGAATGCGCTGGCGTTCAAAACAACGTCCGTCGCGATCATTGCCGATGCATCGTTCGTCGTTGGCGGGACGCTGACACCGATGATGCTTGCCATCGATAATGTCGATTACGCGCGGAAAGTAACGAAGACGCGTAAGAAACAGTTCTACAATGCCGCTGCGGCATCGGTCGGCAATTCGGCCGGGGCGGATGGCGGCATAGAGGTCGGATTGTGGCGCGACGACTATGCCGGGCTGAGCGGTGGTTCGTTCGGCATGGTCGGCGCGGCGTCTATCAAGGGCGGGCTCGGCATCACCCTGTGGTGGAGCACGGATAAAAAGCCCCGTTTCCTTGGCATCGCCATCGCAACCCAGATCGGTTTGAGCGCCGAAATGGAGTTCACGGCCGGCGGAACATGGAAGCGCGGTGGCTAACGAGACTGCATCGCGAAGGCGAAAAGCCCCGGGTGTCGATCCGGGGCTTTTTCGTATGCGGCGACCGCCACGATTTCAGGGTTTGTTCAGTCTTTACCGGCAGAATAGTGATACGGAATCGCAGACACGGGGGAACACCCATGAGATTTCTGATCGCGGCGGCGCTTTGCGTGTTGGGCTTAGTGTCGATGCCGTTGGTGGATGCGGTGGACAACATCGCCGGCGCGCAGGTTCTGTCGACCAAACCCGGAAACGCGCCCGCCGATGCGCTTGCCCGGACGCTTTATGAACGAAAGCACGCAAAGAAGCTTAAGGCGTCAAAGGGCGGGGCTCAGACCCGGACCAAAAACATGTTTCAGCTTCGCAAGAGTCGCTTCGACCGGAAGTATGGCAGTGAGAAAGCCGAAAAAGATATTATTCGCCGTATGCAGAAATAAGCCTGTCCATACGTTCCGTCAGACAGTGCGGTATCAGTACTGCCCTTGCGGTTCCAGCCCGAGACGGTGCTGACCGGCCATGGTCGAGATCGCATCCCAGTTCAGCCCGATATGATGGGCGATGGCGTTGATGTCGCGCCACGCCCGCTGCAGCCGCCCCGTGCGGTATAATTCCGCCCCGCCGCCAACCGCATACAGCCCGTTAATCGCGTCGACCGCCAGTTTGACGGCATAGCCATGGCTGAGCCTGTTGCGGATACGGTGATCGACGGAAAAATCGCCACCCGATTTCGCAATCGCCAGCGTTTCCGATATGTCGCGTTGCAGCAGCAGCGTCGCCGCATCCAGTGCCACCGCGGCCTCGGCAAGCTTGCTCTGGACGTTGGCGAAACCGGCCATGCTGTGACCGCCGCCGGCGACAGCGCCACGGGTTTCGCGCACCCGGGTATTGTCGGTGAAATCGTCTATCGCGGCCGCAAGAATGCCGAGCGCCGGGGCGGCAATGGTCACCGGCAGGACAGCGAGGAGGGGAACGCCGTATATCGCGCCGGTATTGACGGTGCGTCCCGGCCCCCGGCCGCTGGCAAGATCGGGAAACAGCACGTGGCGGTGGCCGGGTACGAACAGGTTGTCGCAGGCAATGGTCTTGCTGCCCGTCGCGGCGAGGCCGACGGCATGCCAGTCGTCGATAATCTCGTATTCATCCCGCGGCACCAGCACCAGGCCGGGAACTGTCTTATCGCCTGTCCCGGGTGCAAACCGCGCGCCCAGCAGCGCCCAGTCCCCGTGATCGCAGCCGCTGGCAAACGGCCACTTTCCGGATATCCGGAATCCGCCCTTTACCGGCGCGGCTTCGGCCGCCGCCGCATAGGTGCCGAGCGCGATCGCATTCGGGTTTCCCGTCGGCGTATCGCCCCATATATCGTCCTGTGCCTGTTCGGGGAACCCGGCAATCATCCACTGATGCACCATGGCGAGATTGCCGACCCAGGCGGACGAGCCGCAGCCGCGCGCCAGTTCGGATCCCATCGTCAGAAGCAGGTCGAGATCGAGTTCATACCCGCCGTAGCGCGCCGGCTGGAACGCCCGGAACAGGCCGGCGGCGCGCATTTCGGCGATGGCTTCATCGGGTACCCGCCGCGCCGTCTCTGCCGCATCTTCACGTGCCCGCAGGGCAGGTACCATCGCGCGGGCTGTCGCGATCAGGTGTGCGGCGCTTGCCGGGGCGTTCTCGACCGTGTCCATGGCCTTGAGGGTCGCCCCGATCGCTGCGGTTTGCAATCGATATCGACCGTAATCCGTTTGCTGCTGAATCGCGTGCCTGCTATACCCCGCAAAAGGGAACAGATCGGGCCAAATTAGTGAAAATCGTATGTCTCGACATGGAAGGCGTGATCGCGCCGGAAATATGGATCGAACTGGCGGAACGCACCGGGATCGACGATCTGCGGCGCACGACCCGGGACGAGCCGGACTACGACGTGCTGATGCGTTACCGGCTCGATATTCTCGAGCGCGAAGGCCTCGGCATCGAGGCTTTGCAGCCGATTATCGACGGGATCGAGCCGCTGCCCGGCGCGCGCGATTTCCTGGATGCCGTCCGCGCCAATCATCAGCTGGTGATCCTGTCCGACACGTTCTACGAATTCGTCGGGCCCCTGATGGTCAAGATGGGCGCGCCCACGCTGTTCTGTCACCGCCTGACGGTCGACGAAACCTCGGGCCGTCTGACGGGGTACGAGCTGCGCATGGACAATCACAAACGTGCTGCGGTGGAAGCCTTCAGGAAGCTTAATTTCTTCACCTGTGCCGCCGGCGATTCATACAACGACACGCGGATGCTCGATGCGGCGGATGCCGGGTTCCTGTTCCGCCCGCCGCAGAACGTGATAGACGAGTTTCCGCAATTTCCGGTGATCACCGGCTATGACGACCTGCTGGCGCGCATAGATGCCGCCGCGCCGCTGGCCTCCGCGCCGGATCGCGCTATATCGGCAGGGTAGGAAAGACGGACCAGCCATGAACGCCATCAACGACCTCAACGACCAGGGAATTTTCGAAAAATCGCCGCGCCGCGACAGCGTCGCCGTGAAGGTCGGAAACGTGACCGTCGGTGGCGGCGCACCCATCGTCGTGCAGTCGATGACCAATACCGATACGGCGGATGTCGATTCCACGGTACAGCAGGTCGCCGCCCTGGCGGCGGCGGGCTCCGAGATCGTGCGTATCACGGTCGACCGCGACGAGGCGGCAAAGGCGGTACCCCATATCCGCGACCGGCTGATGCTGATGGGCATCGACGTGCCGATCGTCGGCGATTTTCACTATATCGGGCACAAGCTGCTCGACGATAACCCCGCCTGCGCCGAAGCGCTGGCCAAATACCGGATCAATCCCGGCAATGTCGGTTTCCGTGAAAAACGCGATACCCAGTTCTCGACCATGATCGAGGTTGCGAACAGGTACGAAAAACCGGTGCGTATCGGCGTCAACTGGGGCTCGCTCGACCAGGAACTTCTGACCCGGATGATGGACGAGAATACGGCCGCCGGTAATCCGAAGGACGCCGCCCAGGTCATGCGCGATGCGATGGTCGTGTCCGGGCTTGCCTCCGCCGAACGCGCGATTGAACTGGGCATGCCGAAGGACCGCATCATCATCTCGGCCAAGGTTTCCGCCGTGCAGGACCTGATCGCCGTGTATCGCGATCTCGCGGCGCGCTGCGATTACGCGCTGCATCTCGGCCTGACCGAGGCGGGCATGGGGTCGAAGGGCATCGTCGCCTCCGCTGCCGGCATGGGGATCCTGTTGCAGCACGGCATCGGCGACACCATTCGCATATCGCTGACGCCGGAGCCCGGCGGCGACCGCACGCGTGAGGTCATCGTCGCCCAGGAACTGCTGCAGACCATGGGGTTGCGCTCGTTCATTCCGCTGGTCGCGGCCTGCCCGGGTTGCGGGCGTACGACCTCGACCGTGTTTCAGGAACTGGCCCAGAGTATCCAGAACCATATCCGCGAGCGCATGCCGGCATGGCGCAAAAAATACGACGGCGTCGAGGAACTGAATGTTGCGGTGATGGGCTGTATCGTGAACGGCCCCGGCGAATCCAAGCATGCCGATATCGGCATCAGCCTGCCCGGTACCGGCGAAGAGCCGGCGGCGCCCGTGTTCATCGACGGCAAGAAGGCGATGACGCTGCGCGGTCCCGGCATCGCCGACGAATTCCGCGAACTGGTCGAAAAATACGTCGAAGAACGTTACGGCGCGTAACGCCCCGAAAGGCAGGCCAGAATGTTTATCCAGACCCACCCGCTGGACGATGCGATGCTGATGCGTTTCGTGCCGGGAGAGCCCGTCCTGCCGATGGGCTCCGAGCCCGTCGATCCGGCTGTCGCCGCGGACATTTCGCCCCTGGCCCGGCGTCTGTTGAAAATCGATGGCGTTGACGCCGTCTCGCTCGCCCTTGATGACATCACGATCTGTCGCGCGGCGAGCAGCGAATGGTATATCCTGAAGCCCGCGATCCTCGGCGCCATCATGGAGCATTACGGTTCCGGCGACCCGGTCGTGACCGATGCCGTGACGGCGCAAATCCTCGACCTGCTGGACGAGCGTATCCGCCCGGCCGTCGAGGCCTATGGCGGCGAAGTGCTGTTCAAGAAATTCGCAGAGGGCACGCTGACGCTGGAGCTTATCGGCGGCGGCGGCGCGAAGAAGCGCGACATGATGACCAATATCATCACCCATCACGTGCCGGATGTCTCGGCCGTCACCTGGATCGGCGAAGCGCCGCAGGCCGAGATTCCCGACTGGGTGTTCAACGGCACCGAGGAAAAACCGACCGGCCCCGAGGCCGAGGCCGTGCTCGCGTTGCTGGACGAAAAGATAAATCCTGCCGTCGCCGCCCATGGCGGGCGGATCAGCCTGGTCGATGTCACCGACCATGTCGCCTATGTGCGCATGGAAGGCGGTTGCCAGGGCTGCTCGGCATCCGCGGTGACCCTGCAACAGGGGGTCCAGAACGCTATCCTGAGCGAGGTGCCGACGATCCAGGGCGTGGTCGACGTCACCGAACACGCGCTGGGCGACAATCCGTTTTTCAGCTGACGGGGCCGCTTTTCGCTTCGCCGGTCTAAGCCCGGAATGCGCTGTCCCGAATGCGCTTGTCATCCCGGCCTTGTGCCGGGGTGACATTCTGGGAAATCAGGTAGGAACCACATCGCTGCGTCACAACGCTCCCAACCATCAAGCATTTCAAATATCCTGAACGGCATATTGCCAACCTCGGAGAACTTAAATGCCCGATACGCCGGAAATTCGCCTGATCTACATCACGACCGACGGCCCGGAAGAGGCCCGCGCCATCGGGCGCGCGCTGGTCGAGGCGCGGCTCGCCGCCTGTGCCAACGTGCTGGGCCCGATGACGTCGATCTTCCGGTGGGAGGGCGCGGTGCAGGAAGGCGAGGAGGCCGTGCTGATCGTGAAGACGACAGCGGCGCTGGTCGATGCGTTGACGGCGAAGGTACGCGAATTGCACAGCTATGACTGCCCGTGCATCGTCGCGCTGCCGGTGGATGGCGGTAATCCTGCGTTTCTCGACTGGATCACGGCGGAGACGGGGTAGGGGCAACGCAGAGTTTCTTTTCAGAATGTATGTTATTGCGACGACAACGACGCACTCGGGCGGTTTTCTTATCGTCTGCCCTCAGCCATGACCCGAAATTGCGATTGCGCGTAAGGCGCCTTTATTAACCTTTTTAATCGTCGGGAATTTTTACAAAATCAGGGCGTGGCTGCGCGCGCAAAATTGTAAGACATTGTTCTAAAAGATAAAATTGAGTTGGCACGAACTTTGCTTGTTTTCGCGGTGTGTGATAGCTAGGAGAACAAGGCATGGTTCGTTCAATCAAGTCCATCCTGTTAGCCGCCGCCGTCGCGGTCGCGTTCATGTCATCTGCCGCCCAAGCGGACCAGATCATCCAACTGCGGAGCGGCAACGGCCCGCTCAACGGTGTCGATTCCGCGATAACCATGCTGGTGGGGCCGGCCGACACGTTCTTCCCGAACACCTTTACCCCCGCCGACTTTGCCGCTGCCCGGAACGGTGCCCAGGCCCGGATCGTCCCGCGCAATTCAAGCTGGATAGACCCGGCGACGTTCTCCGACCCGGCAGCGCAATGGATTACCGATATTCCGCAATTCGTTCAGGGCGGACAGCCAGCGGGCGGCGGGGCGACTCTCGGCTCCAGTGTATTGTTTGCGATTGATTTCACGATTACCGACGCCTTTATCACCGCCGCGGAGATCGATTTCGACTTCTCCGTCGATAACGGTCTGGGCGCGGCGTTCGGCGGGCCCAACGAAGGGTTGTTCATTAACGGGACGGCGCTGTCCGGATCGACTTCCGGTGGGCACTTCACGTTCGAGGACAATATCTTCCGGAACGACATCGCGCCGTTGCTGACGACCGGCACAAATACTCTTTATATCAATATGACGGATGTCGGCACGCCGTCCGGCCTGCTGTTTTCGGCGACGATCACGACCCAGGGCAGCGAAACCGCTGCCATATCCGAACCCGGAATCGTCGCGACGTTCGGTCTTGGGTTGATAGGTCTCGGTCTCGCAAGGCGAAAACGCCCGGCCTGACAATATCTCCCGATAGCTACTTCGTGCGGCGATCCTTCGAGGGCGCGGTGCGGGAAGGCGGGGAGGCCGTGCTGCTCGCGAAGACGACAACGGCGCTGGTCGATACGTTGACGGCGAAAATGCGGGAACTGCACAGCTATGACTGCCCGTGCATCGTCGCGCTGCCGGTGGGTGTCGGTAATCCTGCGTTTCTTGACTGGATCGCGGTGGAGACGGGTGAGGGTTGATTCAGCCCAACTGGCCAGAATGTCTGTTTTCATGACCAAAAGCAGACATAATTTGGCGTTTCTCTATTTATCCGCTTTAGCCGAGGCTGTTGAAAAACTCCGACCGGAAGCTGTTCTCACTTTCCAGGGATGCGACA
>CAXBMQ010000034.1:0-41531 GCA_963977005.1 uncultured Rhodospirillaceae bacterium | reverse complement strand
ATGTTGTTGCTGTTGGCGGCGGTGATGCCGTCTACCGTGACATCGCCGTTGGTCGTGTCGCCGATGGTCAGCCCGGTCGACGTGATGTTCTGCAATTCGGCGCCGGACAGGGTGAACGTCCCGGCGGTCGCGCCCAGGCCGATGGTGCCGCCATTGGACGCAATGAGGGTTGTCAGCGCGGCGCCGCTGTTCAGCGTTCCCGTCAGGACGATGTCCGGCGCGGTTACCGAGAGCGTATTACCGCTCGTGGAAATCGCGGCACCGGCGGCAACGCTGAAATTGCTGGCGCCGTTGTTGTTGCTGTCGGCATTGATGACGGTGGCGCCGAGGGTCGTCAGATTGTCATTCACGGCAATGCCGGTGCGCGCGTTCAGGGTCAGCCCGCCCGCGCCGGTCATCTTTCCGGTTGTCGCGTCCAGCGCGATATTGCCGAAAGACGCCAGCGAGGTCCCGGCGGAGAACGTGATATTGTCGTTGGTGTCCGCCGCGTTGTCGGCATCCCCCTCGAGAGTCAGCCCGCCGACATCGGTACTGAGGTCGACACCGATACTGATACCGTCATCGGCGTTTGCGACGACGGCGTTAAAGGTCGACGCGGTGCCGGAGAACGAGATCGAAGCGTTGTCTTTCGTCGCATTCAGGGTCACCGATCCGGTAATATTATTGCTGTTGGCGGCGGTGATACCGTCGACCGTGATGTTGCCGTTGGTTGCGTCGCCGATGGTCAGGCCGGTCGCCATGATGTTCTGCAGTTCCGCCCCCGATATTGTCAGGTTCCCCGCCGTGGCGCCGAGCCCGATCGTGCCGCCGTCGGAGACGAGGATCGTCGTCGCCGCCGCGCCTGTGTTGATGGTTCCGGTAACATTGATGTCGTCCGCCGTGACCGACAGCGTATTGCCGGCAGTATTGATAGCGTCACCGCCGCCGATGGTGAAGGTGCCGGACCCGTTGTCGTCGCTATCCGCATCGAAGACCGCCGCACCGGCAGTTGTCACCGACCCGTTGAAGGTGATTCCGTTGGCCGCGTTGGCAGTCAGTCCGCCCGTGTCGGTAACAATATCTCTTGAAAGGTTGATGGTATTGCCGGCATTCATAACCAGGGCGTTGAACGTCGATGCCCCGCTGGCATCGTCGATCGACGATCCCGCATTGGTCGCGTTCAGCGTCAGCGTCCCGATATTGTTGCTTTCGGCGGCGGAAATGGATTTGAGGGTGATATCGCCGTTGGTCGCATTGCCGATGACGGCGTTGGCCGCCGTCCACTGCTGCAGTTCGAATCCCGAAATCCACATATCGGAGTTGTTGCCGATTCCGATGGAACCGCCGTCAGAAATCAGAAAAGTAAGCGTATTTGTCCCGGCATCGAGGGTCCCTGCCTGAAACCAATCGTTGGTCGTAATCTGGATAGCCGCGTTGCCGCTGGTGACGGAGGTGCCGTTTGGTATGGTGACCTCGCCCGAACCGCTGCCATCGGCATCGGCGGTCAGCGTAATCGCCCCGCCATTGGTTGTGAGGTTCGCATTGACGTCGATGTCGTTATTCGCCGTCGCGGTGAAGGTCGCGCCCGCGGTGGTGAGGTTGACGGCCGAACTGATCGTGATGTTGTTGGTCGCCTGCAGGAGGATGTTGCCGCCGACGCCATCCAGCGCCGCCGGGCTGACATTCCAGGGATCGACGATGGAGGAATCGCCAAACAGGATCGTGCCGCCGCTGGCGCCTTCGGTGTTGAGGGCCGACACCAGGATATTCACCGGGTCGAGCAGCAGCGTGCCCGGATTGCCCATCGCCGCCGTCGTGTCGACATGTCCGACGAAGTCCAGATTCTGCTTGCCCGACACTTCGACGAATCCGCCGTCGCCGCCGGTCAGGCCGCCGATGGCCGAAATATCGCCGTGGAATCGGGTGTAGCCGTCGGCCCAGAGAATAATTGTCCCGCCGTCGCCGGTCTTACCCGCGTCCGCGTTCAGCGTCACATCGGCCTCGACGATCGTCGCATCGGCGTTGCGCAGCGTCCCGCTGCCCTGGAAGTTCCCGCCAATCAGGATATTGCCGCCGCCCGTGGCGCCCGACGCATCGATACTGGCGCCGCCGCGCAACGCGACACGGTCGCCGGTCACGGACACAGAGCCGCCGGTTTCGCCGCCCGCGTTGCCGCCCGTATTACCTCCCGCGGCGGTGTCGATATCGATATCGGTCAGGATGGCGTCGCCACCGCTTTCGCCGGCGTTCAGATCGCCTGCGCCGGATTTGTCGGCATCGGCGGAAATTGCCACATCGCTTGCCGCGATGCGTGTTCCGGTCAGCGAGATGTCTTCGTCACCCGCGATTTCCACCGATCCGCCGCGTGCCGAAAGCGTGCCATTCGCCCGGACCGCGCCGGCGCCGCTGGCGCCCAGAATAATCTGGCCGCCCTTGCGTTCGAAGGTATCGGCGTAGATGACGCCGTCCGTGTTGATCACGTTGCGGACGACGGCTTCGACGTTATGTGTCGCCAGCCGCACGACCCCGCCGCCGGCAAGGATGCTGCCCCGGTTGTCGACAAGGCTGTCGACCGGCTTGCCGTTGGCGTCCAGCGGTGTGCGACCGACGCCGACCCGGAATGTCACCAGGTCGTCGCCGTACAGGTCGATCGCAAACGCATCCGCGGCGCCCAGCGTTACCCGGCCGAGCCGTGCGTTGATCACGCCCGAATTGCGGACATGGGGGGCGACCAGGGCGGCGTAGCCGGCATCGGCGATGCTGATCTGGCCTTCATTGACCACGGAGGCCTCGGGGTTCAGCGACGGGATGGAAAATTCCATCCGCCCCGCCATGAAATCCTCGTTGCGGATATCCGACGTCGTCGCCACAAGGCCGGAGACGTCGATGCGCGACCCCGCACCGAACATGATTCCGTTCGGATTTATCAGAAAGACCCGGCCGTTTGCGCGCAGCGTGCCGAAAATACGGGAAGGATCCGCCCCGGTGACGCGGTTCAGCGCGATTGAGCCTGCCGAGGGCTGGTGAAACCGGGTGATCTCGCCGGGCGCGATCGAAAACGACCGCCAGTCGATCACGGCGCGGTCGGATGCCTGGTGAACGTCGACCCTGTTGCCCGATTGGGTGATTGTCGCGGACCCGTCGGTGACGGTGCCGCCCTCAGGGTTCGCAAGGGCCGGCAGCGGGATCGAGCCGGTCAGGACAAGGCCGACCAGCAGTCGCGACCCCAGTTCGCAGGCGTCACAAAACCGGCGCCAGCCGGAGCGTTGCCGGGGCGCTTTACCAGATCGGCGATGTGACCGCGGTATTTGTTTACTCTCGACCACTCAAAAACCTTGTCCGAACGCCATGTTCGGCAGGTTTTATTATGAACAGACTAGGTTTATGCCCCGTTAAGCTGCGGGCGGGCTTAAGATGCGGTTAACCATTGAAAGAACGGGCGAAAACCGCTCCGACGGGACTAATAGGCCCAGCTCGCAAAAAAGAATATCCGGCCGTTCTTTTCGCCGTTCTGGTGGCTCGGTTCGCGGGTCAGCGGGTGATCGTATTCGAGCCGCAGGGTTAATCCGTAGGGCAGGCCGGCGCGCAGCCCGACACCTGCCGAGGCCAGCGAATCCGCCGGTCCGAGCGACGATGCGGAAGCCCGGTCCCAGACCTTGCCGATATCGTAGAATCCATAGCCGTTCAGGTAACGCAGATAGGCGGATTTGATCCCGAGGCTGCGGCTGACTTCGGCCGAAAAGCCGACCCCGTCTTCGCCGCTCAGCTCGCCTGAATTATACGCGCGGCCGAACCCGTCGCCCCCGAGCGAAAACTCTTCCGATGCCGGTGTCGGGCGCGTCGCGTATTGCGCCGTTACCGAGATCTGGGCGGTAATTCCCGCGAAAAGCGGTCTGGCATAAATCACGTCGAGGTTCAGCTTGGCGAAATCCATATCGGCATCGGCACGCGATGTTGAATCCGAGCGGGGATCGGTGGCGTTGAGGACCTGCAATGACTGGGTCGCGCCGAGGACGATACGCGTGCTGCCGCCCAGCACCGAGCCGTTGCTGTAATTGACGTTTGCCCGCAGCAGGCGGAGCCGGTCCTCGTTGAACGGC
Organism: uncultured Rhodospirillaceae bacterium; assembly: GCA_963977005.1. Taxonomy (GTDB): domain Bacteria; phylum Pseudomonadota; class Alphaproteobacteria; order MPNO01; family UBA830; genus CAXBCP01. The sequence goes on along the minus strand of CAXBMQ010000034.1, from coordinate 37,452 downwards.
TGGCCCAGGAGGTCCACTTCCGAATTGCGGAAGGTGAAACCGCCGCCGATGGACAGGGTCTGCGCCCGCGAGCGAATGACCGGGTATGAAATATCCGATGTGATTTCCAGGGTCGACGTTTCGACATTGAATTCCGCAAGCGTCGAGCCGGGTTCGGTTTCGGTCTGGCTGACCCCGGTGTCGATCCGCAGCCCTTCCGTGCCGATGGGCTGCTGATATACCCCGGAGATCGCCTGCTTTTCCTTCAGCCAACCGGCTTCCGACAGGGTAAGCCCCAGCCGTTCGCCGGTCCCGAACAGGGAATTTGCCGATGCCGACACGCTCGACCCCCAGGGTCCGGTAAAATCCGATGACCGGTTGTCGATCGTCGCGCCGCCGCTGACCGGGGTCCGGCGCACTTTCGCCACCAGCACCGTCGCGCCCCGCGTTATTTTGGACGGGCGCAGCACCGCCGTGACTTTCACGCCGGCAAGGTCGTTGGCCAGCAACAGGTAGCGTTCCAGCGTCCGGACATTTAGCGGCCTCGACGCCGTAATGGGGGCAAGCGCGTCTGCCAGGGTATCCTTCAGGGTGCCGTCGACATCGCCGATCCGGACCGATTCGACAAACCCTTCGACGACCGTGATCGTGAAGATGCCGTCTTCGACCGTCTGCGGCGGGATGTAGGCAAAACTCAGGATATAGCCATCCTGGCGGTAACGCTGCTGAATCGCCCGTGCAATCGCGTAGAACCGCTCGAACGTGATCGTCTTGCCGAGGTCGTCTTTGAACAGGTCGATCAGCTGGGCGCGCGAATAGGCCGTCACGCCGATCAGGCGGATATCCTTCAGGGTCAGCGTTTCGGCTTTCAGCGATGGCGGCGGTTCCGCACCGGGCGGCAACTGCACGCTCCATTCAAGGTCGGTGAGCGCGGGTGGCAAAGCAGGCGGGCGCGGTGCCTGGCGGCCGGGTTCGGCACTGCCGGGCAGCTGCTGAAGCTGGGCCAGCGTCGGGGCGGCGCTCAGCAGGAAAATACCGAGAACAGCCGACGCAAGCGGGAATTTCCGATTCTTAAAGTGCTGCAATTTTTTGCCCGGTACGCATCGGCGGAGTCTAAGGCGCGCGTCCGAGTCACGCCAACCCCTATTTTCCGCCCTCAGACCGCAGACCTGTGCATAGCACGTTTGCCTGTTGAAAAATGGCGCACCCGAGAGGATTCGAACCTCTGACCTCTGCCTTCGGAGGGCAGCGCTCTATCCAGCTGAGCTACGGGTGCCCCTGTCGTCGCGATCAGGCCTGCTGACCGGTCCGAAGCGGGCGGAACATAGCGCGACCGCGCGCGCGCGGCAATCGGAATGGTGAACTATCGGTCCCGGGCCTGTGACGCGGTCCCGGCAGGCATTTCGGCCATTGTGGCGGCAATCGCGTCGCGGGCGACCTTGTCTGCGCCGGATGGCAGGGCGGCGGACGGCTCGGCAATCCACGCGACGATATCGTCCAGCACGACCTGCGCCTTCAGGTCGCGCAGCAGCAGATGCCAGCCCGAACGGTAGACAGCGGGACGATGGCCGTTCCCCCGCGGCAGGGCCGCGATCATGTCGACGGTCGGTTTTCGCGGCACCAGCTCGTCGCGGGCGCCGTAGAGGATCAGCGATCGCGTCTCGACCGCGGGCGCCGCCGCGATGGCGGCATCCATGGTGTCGACCAGGCCCTTGATTGCATCGATGCGGGTTTCCTTGATAATCAGCGGGTCGGCGCCGAGGGCCCGCAGCATCGGAATATTGTCGGACGCCTGAATGCGCAGCCCCTGGCCCGTCAGCGGGTACCACGGGATGGTCCGCGCGCCGAGCCAGAGCGTCGCCCGGGGGAAAGCGCCGATATAGCGCCTGCCGCGCAGGGCCGGCGCGACGAGGATCAGCCCGTCGGCCCGGAGCTCGCCCCGCGCCGCGGCGATCATGGCGACCGCACCGCCCATGCTTTCGCCGGCAACGAAAACCGGCAGCGCCGGATGACGGGCGCGAATCAGGGCGACCGCTGCCGCCGCATCGGCGGCCAGGGTATCGTGCCCCGCCCAGAGCCCGCGGTTGGGTGCTGCGCCGAAGCCGCGCTGGTCGAACGCATACGTGGCGATACCACGGGATGCCAGGTATCTCCCCGGTTTTTCGAAGGCGCGCGAATAATCGTTGAAGCCGTGCAGCGCGACGATCACGGCGCGCGGGTTGCCGTCGGGCAGCCAGGATCGCAGCGGCAACACGGCACCGTCGGCCTGAACCAGCCTGTTCTCGAGCAATGCGGCGGCCCGGGTGGCGGGGCCCGCCGGTTCGAGCCGCGGCGCGCAGGCGGCAACCGATACCAGCGCGGCGACGGCGATTGCCCGATAAATAACCCGGTATACCGGTTTCACGGGGTCGGTCCGCTCCTGGATTTTTCAATCGAGCCGGCCTGGCGGTCGCCATCCCGGCGCGGCGGCAATCCGTCGCCGCTGCTGCTGGTCAGGGCGACGAAGATTTCCTCCAGGTCGGTATCGCGCGTCGACAGGTCGGCGATTTCAAGCCCCGCCTTTTTGACCGCATCGAGCAGCGTGCCCATATGCACCTGGCTTGGCGGGAAGCGGATCAGCAATTCGCGGGGTGATTTTATTTCGGCGTCGACACCGGGGCCCGACAGCCCGCCGGGCAGCGTGTCGATATCGCGGTCGACCGTGATATGCGCTTCCTTGCGGTCGAGCCGGGCAAGAAGCGCGGGTGTCGTGTCCTGGGCGATGACCTCGCCGTGATTGATGATCGCGATCTCGTCGCACATCGCCTCGGCTTCCTCGAGGTAATGGGTGGTCAGCAGGATCGTCGTGCCCGCATCGTTCAGCTCCTTCATGTAATCCCAGAGCGATTGACGCAGTTCGACATCGACGCCCGCCGTCGGCTCGTCGAGGATGACCACGGGCGGGGCATGCACAAGGGCTTTCGCGACGAGAAGCCTGCGCCGCATGCCCCCCGACAGCGACCGCGCATAGACGTCCGCCTTGTCGTCCAGTCCCAGTGCGGTCAGGATTTCCATGGTCCGCCGTTCGCGCTTGGGGACGCCGTAGAAACCGGCCTGCAGTTCCATGACTTCCCGTGGCGAAAAGAAAGCGTCGAGGTTGAGTTCCTGCGGCACGATGCCGATCGACGTGCGTGCCTGGCGCATGTCCTGCTCGATATCCCAGCCGAGTATGCGCGCGGAACCGGATGTCTTGACGACCAGTCCGGCCAGAATGTTGATCAACGTCGATTTACCGGCGCCATTGGGGCCCAGCAGGCCGAATACCGACCCGGGCCGCACCGACAGATCGACGGATTTCAACGCCTCTTTTGGTGGGCCGTCGACGCCGGGATATATCTTGTGCAGCCCGGTCGTTTCAACCGCAGGCGTATCGGGGCTTGGATCTGTCATACGGCTTGTATACGGCTTTCTGTTTTATCCGGATCGGGTGCGCGACGCATGCGGCTTTCACGCAGCGCCGGGTTTGGGTATCATCGTGGCGAAACTACGGTCAACGCTGCTGAGAGGCAAATACACCATGGCGCAGGCGCCCGAACCGCCCGAAACTGTCGAAGTCGAAGAAATCTCCGTGTCCTGCGATGGCGGTGGCGGTGCGCTGGGACATCCGAAGGTTTTTCTCAAGCTCGAGGACCGCGAGGTGGAATGCCCGTATTGCGACAAGAAATTTGTCCTCAAAGCGGGCGTGACCCCGTCGGGCGGACACTGACGGCTGCCGTTCCGGTTTTCCGGTCCGCATAGCAAGCATAAGAAAATGCCCCGGACGATGTCCGGGGCGCATTCTTTTCGAGACGTTTCGGCGCGGTGGGGGTTGCGCCCGCAGCCCCGGTGCTCTTACTTCGGCGCCAGCACCATCACCATCTGGCGGCCTTCCATTTTCGGAAACTGTTCGATCTTGGTCAGCTCTTCCAGGTCGTCCCGGACCCGGTGAAGGACCTTCAGGCCGAGATCCTGATGCGCCATTTCGCGTCCGCGGAAGCGCATGGTGACCTTCACCTTGTCGCCTTCGCCGAGGAACTTGTTCATGGCGCGCATCTTCACGTCGTAATCGTGGGCGTCGATATTCGGACGCAGCTTGATTTCCTTGACGTCGATTGTTTTCTGCTTTTTACGGGCCTCGTTCTTCTTTTTCTGCTCTTCGTATTTGAACTTGCCGTAATCCATGATCTTGCAAACAGGCGGATCCGCATTATCCGCCACGATAACAAGATCGAGGCCCAGGTTTGCCGCGCGGTCGAGCGCGTCGTCCCGCGTCACAACGCCGATCTGTTCGCCTTCGGCGCCGATAAGGCGGATCTTTGCCGCCTGAATCATTTCATTGATGGGCCGGTCGTCCTTTACGGGCGGCTCCATGCTTGTATGTCTTGCGATCGAATTTCTCCTCTGATTGTTTCTGTTAAGTTCGTCTTCCGGGTGCCAACTTCTGGCTGGGTAACAACGTCTAAGTGAGTATGATCGTTCCGGCCGGGCCGAACCGGCTTCCGGAACCGGTCTTCTCCGTTCCGTCGCCGCTATTTTTCTGCCGGGCTTCTGCTTTCTTCCGCAAGTCTAGCAACGGCTTCGTCCAGCGCAAGGAATTCTTGATCCTTGCCGCCGAGACGTCGCAGCGCCACCTTGCGGTCCTCGATCTCGCGCTGTCCGACCACGAGCATTGCCGGCACCTTGGCCAGGCTGTGTTCGCGCACCTTGTAATTGATTTTCTCGTTGCGGATATCGATCTCGGCGCGGATACCGGCCGCGTCCAGCGCGTTGCGGACCTCGATCGCGTAAGCGTCCGCATCCGACGTGATCGTCGCGACCACGGCCTGTACCGGCGCCATCCACATCGGCATGCGCCCGGCATAGTTCTCGATCAGGATGCCGATAAACCGTTCGAACGATCCCAGGATCGCGCGGTGCAGCATGACGGGACGGTGTTTCTCGCCGTCCTCGCCGATATAGGATGCATCCAGCCGTTCGGGCAGCACGAAGTCCACCTGCAGCGTGCCGCACTGCCAGTCGCGGCCGATAGCGTCGCGCAGCACGAATTCGAGCTTCGGGCCGTAAAAAGCGCCTTCGCCCGGGTTCAGCGTATAGTCCAGCCCCGACGCCTCGACGGCTTCGGTCAGGGCGGCTTCGGCACGGTCCCACACCGCATCCTCGCCGGCGCGCGTTTCAGGCCTGTCGGCAAACTTGACGACGACTTCCTCGAAGCCGCAATCCCTGTAAACGCTGAGCAGCAATTCGCAGAACGCCTCGGTTTCCGAGGTGATCTGGTCTTCGGTGCAGAAGATATGGGCGTCGTCCTGCGTGAACGCGCGCACCCGCATCAGCCCGTGCAGCGCGCCCGACGGCTCATAGCGATGACACGACCCGAATTCGGCCATGCGCAGCGGCAGGTCGCGATAGCTTGTGATGCCCTGGCGGAATATCTGGACATGGCCGGGGCAGTTCATCGGCTTCAGCGCGAATACGCGCTCGTCCTCGGTCTCGGCGGTGAACATGTGGTCGCGGAATTTTTCCCAGTGACCGGACGCCTCCCACAGGCCGCGGTCGATCAGCTGCGGTGTCTTGACCTCGACATAGTTGGCGTTGTCGAGCCGTGCGCGGATATAGGTTTCGAGCGTGCGGTACAGCATCCATCCGTTGGGGTGCCAGAACACGCTGCCGACGGCTTCTTCCTGGAAATGGAAAAGGCCCATTTCGCGTCCGAGCCGGCGGTGATCGCGTTTTTCCGCTTCCTCCAGCATGGTGAGGTGCGCTTTGAGTTCTTTTTCATCGCGCCACGACGTACCGTAGATGCGTTGAAGCATCTCGTTATTGGAATCGCCGCGCCAGTACGCGCCGGCCAGCTTGAGCAGTTTGAAGCCCTTGCCGACATGACCGGTCGACGGCAGATGGGGCCCGCGGCACAGGTCCATCCAGTCGCCCTGACGATAGATCGAGATCGTCTCGTCGGCCGGCAGGTCGTGGATCAGCTGGGCTTTGTACTTTTCGCCGATATCGGTGAAATGGCGGACCGCGTCGTCGCGGTCCCATTCCTCGCGGACGAAGGTATCGTTGCGCTTGATGATTTCCCTCATCTTGGCTTCGATCTTTTCCAGGTCGTCCGGCGTAAACGGCTCTTCGCGGGCAAAGTCGTAGTAAAATCCGTTTTCGATCGACGGGCCGATCGTGACCTGCGTGCCGGGATAAAGCGCCTGCACGGCTTCGGCCATGACATGCGCCGTATCGTGGCGGATCAGGTCGAGCGCTTCGTCGGATTTGCGGGTGATGATTTCGACCGCGCTGTCCGCATCGATGCTGCGCGACAGATCCAGGACTTCGCCGTCGATCTTGATGGCAAGCGCGGCCTTTGCCAGGCCCGGCCCGATCGCCGCTGCCAGCTCCGCCCCGGTCACGGGACCGTCGAACTGCTTCACGCTGCCGTCGGGCAGCGTAATCGCCACATTGCTCATGATTTGTTTATCGCGCTCACGGGTTGACCATAGAGCGGGGCGTTTAACGCAAACTTAACGTCTCGGCAACCTCCGATACGGGCAAATCCCCCAGATTTTCGCGGCGAAGGACCCGGACATCGGCCCCGCGGGGGGCGGTGATGGACGGATCGGATTCGCCCGAAAACAGGACAACCGACGGACAGCCGCAAATCGCCGCGATGTGCATCGGCCCCGTATCGTTGCCGACAACACCGGCCGCTTCGCGCGAAAGCTGAGCGATGTCGGCAAAAGATGTCTGGCCCGCGAGATTGCGGATATCGGTGTCGCCGGCGATTTGATCGGCCAGATCCGCCTCGTCGGGGCCGCCGATGATCACCGGTGTGACGCCCTGTTTCAGCCAGATCTCGGCCAATGCCCGGTAGCTGTCGGCGGGCCAGCGCTTGCCGGGCCGGTGGGCGGCGCCGCCCGGAATCAACAGGGCGAAACGCGCCGGCAGGTTGAAGCGCGACGTGTCCGACGTCGCCCAGGACAGATCGGGAAAAGGCGTTTCCGCTATGCCTGCCATCGCCAGCTGTTCGGCCTGGCGTTCGATCGTGTGCATGGCATTGCGCTTGCGGTTGGCATGCGGGTGCGAACAGCCGAAAGCGATACCCGACCACTGCGGCCGCAAAAGTCCGCGCATCAGCCGGAAATACCAGCTCGACCGGCTCGACGTTTGCAGATCGTAGACGCGGTAAAAGCGGCCGCCCCGCAGCCGGCGGCGCAAGCGCTGGATCGCGATCAGGGCGATCCGGGACGGGCGTTCGTCGACCCAGACTTCGTCGAAATATCCGCTGGCGCGGGCAAACTCCGCGAAGGGCGCCGTCGTCAGCAGAACGATTTCGTCGTTCGGGTGTGCCGCGCGAATTGCGGCAAAAGGGCCGGTCGCCAGCACAAAATCCCCCAGCGCACCCAGTTTGATGACAAGAAGACGGCCTTTCCGCTCGGTCATGGGCGCGGCAGAAGCTCTTCGTAAACGGCGAGCGTCGCTGCGCACATCCGGGGTTTCGTGAAATTGTCCCGCACATGGGCGATGGCGCGCCGGGCGACGGTATCGCGTTCTTCGCGGGTCATCGCAAGGGCCGTGCGCAGCGCCTGCGCGAGGGCATCCGCATCGCCGGGCGGCGTCAGCCAGCCGGTTTCGCCGGCGATAACGGTTTCCCGCGCGCCGCCGTGGTCGGATGCAATAACGGGACGCCCCATCGCGTGCGCTTCTGCCGCCACCCGGCCAAATGCCTCCGGGTCGGTCGATGCCGATATCACGACATCGGCCAGCATATAGGCTGCCGGCATGTCGCGGCACGGACCCGTCAGGTGGATAATGCCCTCGGCACCGATCCGGCCGATCTGGGCTTCGAGCTCGTCGCGATAGGCGGTACGCCCCTGATCGTCGCCGACCAGCAAAACGCGCACATTGTCGCGTGCCAGGCGGCGGGCCGCCTCAATCAGGACGCCCTGGCCTTTCCACCGCGTCAGCCGGCCCGGCAGCATGATTACCGGCGCGTCGTCGGGCAGACGCCATGCCTGCGAGAGCTGGATCATGCGTTCGGGAGACACCGCGTCCGGATTAAAGCTTTCGATATCGATCCCGCGCGGGATGACACGGATCTTCTCGCGCGCCACGCCGTAGTTTTCTTCTATATGCCGACCGATGAAGTCGGAGATCGCAATGATGCGCTCCCCCTTCGTCATGATCGCGTTATAGGCCTTTTTGGCCGGATTGCTGAAATTATAGGTGCCGTGAAACGTTGTCATGAACGGCACGTTGCATTGCTGTGCCGCACTGCGCGCGCTCCAGGCCGGCGCCCGGCTGCGGGCGTGAACGATGTCGACATTATGCGTGCGGATAACATTGGCGATTGCGCCGATGTTTTTTCGCATGACCAGCGGGTTCTTGCTGTCGACCGGTAGGGTGACATGGGTTCCGCCCACACGGTCTATTTCATGCGCCATCGGCCCACCGGCTGAGGCGACGACGGCGCGCCAGCCCGCCGCCGTAAGCGCCGCCGCGATATCGACAGTGCCGCGCTCGACGCCACCGGTTTTCAGAGACGGCAGGATCTGCAGCACGGCGGGCGCTTCCGCATTGCCGGCGGAGGCGTTATGACTTGTCGGAATTTCTGCTTCGGCAGGCGTCATGACGGTTATGTGGTTTCCATGAACGACAGCAAAGATGAACGACAGTAGCGACAGGCCGCCCGAAATCCTAGCACGCGACGGCGGCGCCACAATCGCCTACCGGCGGCTCGACGGCAAGTCACCGGGCGTAATGTTTTTGAGCGGCTTCATGTCCGATATGCAGGGCACCAAAGCCGTTGAAGTCGAACGCTACTGCCGGGCGGCGGGCCGCGCTTTCGTGCGCTTCGACTATCGCGGGCACGGCGAATCATCCGGCGATTTTGCGGATGGCACCATCGGCGCGTGGGCGGAGGATGCTATTGCGGTGCTCGATAACTGCACCGACGGGCCGCAGGTTCTGATCGGATCGTCGATGGGCGGCTGGATAATGCTGCTGGCGGCGCTGGCCCGCCCCGACCGTGTCGCAGGCCTGATCGGCATCGCCGCGGCGCCCGACTTCACCGAGGACCTGATGTGGGACAGGTTCGATGACGCGCGCCGGACGACCCTCGAACGCGACGGGGTGTACTACGAACCTTCCGAATACGGCGACGAGCCCTATACGATTACCCGCGACCTGATCGAGGACGGTCGGTCGCACCTTCTTTTGCGCCGGCCGATTGCATTGCATTGCCCGGTGCGGCTGCTGCATGGCATGCGCGACGATTCGGTGCCGTGGATGACCACCAGCCGAATCGCCGAGAAAATCCTGTCCGAGGATGTACGCATATTTCTGGTCAAGGACGGCGATCACCGGCTGTCGCGCGATCAGGATATCGCCCGGCTGAAGGTCACGCTGGACGACCTGCTCGCCGAAATCGACGACGTTTAACCGCCGAGCCCGAGAATGCCGCGGATACCGATACGATAATTCGGAAAATCAAGTTCGACGCCCAGGACGTCCTTGATCCGGTCGTTGCGGACGCGGCGGTTGTCCGACCAGAAACTTTGCGCCATGGGCGACATGTCGGCGTCCTCGTAGGCAATTTCGGGCGGCGGTTCCCGGCCCAGCAATTCGCACACATAGCTTACGACGTCGGCCGGCGCCGCCGGTTCGTCGTCGCACACATTATAGATGCCGCCGGGTTCCGGTTGCGCGATCGATGCGGCGACCACGGTCGCGATATCCTCGACATGGATGCGCGAAAAAACATGGCCGGGTTTGGAAATGCGCCTGGCAGTACCGGCCTTGACCTGGTCGACGGCCGACCGCCCGGGACCGTAGATACCCGGCAGCCGGAATATCTGTACCGGAATGTCGTGGCGATCCCCCCAGGTCAGCCAGTCCCGTTCCGCGTCGACGCGGCGGCGGCTGCGATCGCTGCCCGGGCGCAGGTCGGATGTCTCGTCTACCCAGCCGCCGTCCCGGTCCCCGTAGACACCGGTCGTGGAAAAATAGCCTACCCATTTTACCGTGCCCGCGGCGGCGATATTGTCCGCGTGATGCCTGAAGGCCGGATCGCCGTGTTCCCCCGGGGGGATCGACAGCAGGATATGGGTGGCGCCCTGAAGCAGTTCCACCGGGTCCATAGGTCCCTCGCCGTCGAACAGCGCCGCCGAGATGCCGAGCGCGCCGAGAGCCGCCTGTCGCGCCGGTTTGCGGCACGTACCGCGGATCGTCCAGCCGGCGGCGTCGAGACGGCGAGACAGCGCCATAGCGCTGTATCCCAGTCCAAAACAGAAAAGCGTTCCGGGGTCGGTCATGACGGGATAGACATTTTATTGGCTTGCCTTCGCGGTACGGGGCCGCGACTTTAAGACGTATGACAATCCGGCTGCAAGTTGAACGGTTATGGTCGCGCGCCGTTTTCTGCGGGATCGCAGGTGCGCTGCTCCTGAGCGGGTCTGCGCCTGCCCAGACACCGTCGGGTCAGACACCGCCATCCGCCGCGCAGCAATACACTGCCTGCATGGCCCTGGCGCGCAGCAATCCCGAAAAGGCGATCGCCGCCGCCGCTGCCTGGGAGCGCGACGGCGGCAACGAAGGCGCGCGCCACTGCGCGGCGGTGGCGCTGCTGAACAGCGGATCCTATCAGGAAGCGGCCCGGCGCCTCGAATCGCTCGCCGCGACAACCCGCCGGCCGGGCAAGGGGCTGAAGGCGGAGCTGCTCGCGCAGGCGGGCCAGGCATGGCTCATCGCCGGCAGGACGACCGAGGCGTTGTCGGCGCAGACCCGGGCGCTCGAACTTGCGGGCCCCGAGATCGAGCTGTTGCTCGACCGGGCAATTACCCGGGCCAGCATCGGCGAATACTGGGATGCGATCGATGACCTGAACCGCGCGATCGACAGGGACCCCCAGCGGGTCGATGCGCTGGTGTTCCGGGCGACGGCCTGGCGCAAGCTGGAGAATCTCGATCTTGCGCAGGACGATATTGCCCGGGCGGTGGAACTGGCACCCGGCCATGTGGATGCGCTGCTGGAGCGCGGCAACATCCTGTCCCTGCGGGGCGACACCGCCGCCGCCGCGGCGGACTGGCGGCGTGTTATCGACCTGGAGGCAAAGTCGCCCGCGGCGGATGCGGCGCGCGACAATCTTGCCAGGCAGAAAGCGCCGGCGACGACGCCGTAACGGGCGACAGGGGTTAGTCCCTGCTTTTCGCCAGTTTGGCGACCGTGGAAGATGCCGCCACCGTGCCGTCGCGGACATAGGCTTCATGGTTGGAGATGATCTGGTCGGAATCGTACAGGTAGTTGACCATCATTCCTGCCGATTGCTCTATCCCTTTTTCGGACAGATCTGCGGACCAGTTCAGCCGCTCCACGCTTGCACCGTTGCCCAGATGAAAACGGGCGACGGGATCCAGGGGCCGTCCATTGCGTTTTTCGGCGACCAGGTACCGGGCGCACAGATTCATCAGCGCGGGCTTGAGCGGCTGGCGGATCAGTTCGTTTTCGCGCCAGTCGCTCCGGTTGAGCAGGTCGATGTCGTCTTCGCTCAACCCCTCCGGCGTGTCGTGGACCAGGACGTCGTCAAGCCACTTTCTGAAGCCGGGGATGGGCGACAGGGTGGCGAACTGCTTGATATTGGGGAACTCGTTTTTGACGGCATCGGCAACCTGTTTGATCAGGAAGTTACCGAAGCTGATCCCGGCCAGTCCTGTCTGGCAGTTACTGATCGAATAGAAAATTGCGGTGTCCGGTTTTTCACCCGCCTGGTCTTCGGGGCGGTTCTCGATCAGGGTGTGGATTTCGCCGGCCAGTCCACGGGTCAAAGCGACTTCGACGAATATCAGCGGCTCATCCGGCAATGCAGGGTGGAAAAAGCCGAAGCATCGGCGGTCATCCGCAAGCCGGCGACGCAGATCGTCCCATCCGTGGATTTCGTGTACCGCTTCATAGGCGATCAGTTTTTCGAGGATGACGGCGGGGGTGCGCCAGTCGATCTGTTCGAATTGCAGGAAACCGCGGTTGAACCACGAAGACAGAAGGTGCTTGAGATCCTGCTCGAAAGGTTTGATTTCGGGATGTTCGCGAAGGCGCGACAGGATCAGCTGGCGCATACCGACGATCGCGGCGGTGCCGCCCGGCGCCATGTTCAGGCGGCGAAACAACTCCTGGCGGGGCGCTTCGATTGCCGTGGCGAGTGCCCGGTATGTGTCGTCGTCCGGGGTGTCGGCATAACGGCGGGCAGCCGCGGACAGGGCTTCGCTGTCAGGCGCGAAATCGGCACCGAGGCGCAGTAGGACGTCGAACCGCGCGTCATCGTCAAGGCTGAGATAGCTGTCCAGAATCCGGCTTGCCAGGGCCGTGCCCGAAGCCTCGCCATGGGCGGAAACCAAGTCGTGACATTGCGCGACCAGCGCGTCGACACCGCCGGCAGCGGACGGGCGATCGAGATAGGTGCGCCCGAGATCGACAAGGGCGTTCAACATCTGACTGACACTGACACGCGTCATGCTATTTCCTTTTCCCGGCAGCGTGGGGGCTGCCGCCATTACGCCAGTTTAGCGACCGAACGTTACCGCTTTGTGTCTCACCGCGAACCGGCCTTCTCTCGGAAGCATAAGAGCGATACCGTTAACCGGTCAACAAAATATCGATATTTATGGCAAAACACGATGTATATTAGATATTTATAGATGATAGCCCCCTTTGCAATAACAAGGTACAAATTGTCGACATTTACGAGGGAGCGGTAAACCGGTGGCGAGCGTGACACCCGAAATACCGGGGAAATCCGAGGGAGCGGCGGGGACACTTGCCAGTTCCGTCTACGATATGATGCGACGGGACATCCTGAAAGGCGACCTGCCGCCGGGCGAGAAGCTCCGCGTCGAATATCTCCGCGACCGGTACGGTGTCGGCGCGAGTCCGATTCGGGAGGCGCTGAACAGGCTGTCGGTCGACGGAGTCGTGATGCGTGTCGACCAGAAAGGCTTTCGCGTCGCCGAGGTCAGTGTCGCGGAGCTCGACGAGCTGATCAAAACCAGATGCTGGCTCGAGGAAACCGCCCTTCGCGAATCCATCGCCGCCGGAGACGATGCCTGGGAAGAACAGCTGGTCCTCGCCTTTCACCGGTTATCCAAGACACCCCGGTCCGCAGATCAGGTTACCTATGCCATCAACCCCGACTGGGAAATTCTGCACCGGGCATTTCATCTGGCATTGATCGGTGCCTGCGGCTCCCGGTGGCTGATTTCCTATTGCGAACAGCTGAACGATCTCGCCGACAGGTATCGTCAACTTGCTATCCGTGTGGCCTATCCGCGACGAAACGAACTGGACGAGCATAAGGCGATCATGGATGCCGCCGTCAACCGCGATGCCGATCTTGCCGTCGAGATCCTGATGGATCACTACCGGCGCACGGCGGAGATCATTCGCGATTCGGTCGACCGGATTTCCTGAGCGCGCACGCAGGGGCGGAATTCCCGCAAGTTTTCAACGGCAGCTAAAAATCCAGATCGGCGTAGTGTTTGGGCGGCGGCTCGCCCGGGATGTGATCTGCCAGGATCGCCCGGAAAGAGGGACGGGATTTCAGCCGGGCATACCATTCGCGCGCCGGTTCGTGATCGCTCCACGGCACGTCGTTGATGTAATCGAGGCAGGACAGATGCGCCCCTGCCGCCACATCGGCCATCGAGAACTCTTCGCCGCCGAGCCAGTTCCGTCTCTCGGTCAGCCAGGCGATATAATCCATGTGAATGTGAAAGTTCTCGCGTCCCGCCCGAATGGCCCGTGAATCGGGCGCTCCCTGACGCAATAGCCGCTTCATCAGTTTTTCGCCGACGAGATTGTTGGTGACCTCGGTATTGAACTTGATATCGAACCACGCGATCAGACGCCTGATTTCGGCGCGCTCCGAGGGGCCGCCGGGATAGAGCGGCGGGTCGGGGCATATTTCTTCGAGGTATTCGCCGATCGCCGCCGAATTCGAAATGACCGGGCCGCTGTCTTCGACCAGAACCGGTACGTCGCAGGCCGGATTCAGCGCCAGGAACTCAGCGCGGCGTTCCGCCGGGTTTTCCGCCTTGAGCTCGAAGTCGAGTTTTTTCTCCGCCAAAGCGATGCGGATCTTGCGGCTGAACGGCGAAAGCCAGAGGTGATAAAGCGTACGCATTGTCGGCAGTCTACCTAAACGGGTGCGTCGCGGAAACGGCTAACCTGCGGCTACCCCGCAGCAGGCAGCGACGTGTCCTGTTCCGCCGCGTTCACCGGTTGCTCGTACCGGTCGACCATCTCAAGCGGAATGACCTGCCAGAATTTATCGACCTCGGTATGCCAGTGGTTCAGCATGCGCTCGGCGAAGGGCGACTGGGTCTCGTGCCGGTGTTCCTCGATGGCACCCTTCAGGACGTTCTCCCAATACGGGGTCTGGATCCGCTGATACATAACGGTGTCGTCGTTCACGTGGTCGATAAAGCTGTCGTCGGAATCGTAGACATACGCCATGCCGCCGGTCATGCCGGCGCCGAAATTGTCGCCGACGGGTCCCAGGATTACGGCGATCCCGTTGGTCATGTATTCGCAGCCGTTCGAACCGCACCCTTCGACAACCACTTCCGCGCCCGAATTGCGGACCGCGAAGCGTTCGCCGGCCTGGCCTGCCGCAAACAGCTTGCCGCCGGTTGCGCCATACAGAACGGTGTTGCCGATGATGGTGTTCTCGTTCGTTTTGCGGGGTGCGGCCGTCGGCGGACGGACGACGATGGTGCCGCCCGACAGGCCTTTTCCGACATAATCGTTCGCGTCGCCGAGAACCTCGAGCTTCAGGCCCTGCACGGCAAAGGCGCCGAGCGACTGTCCGGCCGATCCGCGCAACCGGACCGTGATATGTCCCGGCTGGAGCCCGTGCATGCCGAAACGGCGGGTGATCAGCGAGGACAGCTTGGTGCCGATCGCGCGCTGCGTGTTGCGCACGTTGTACTGCAGCTGCATCTTTTCGCCGCCGTCGAGCGCGGGCCGTGCGTCTTCGATCATCTGGGCGTCCAGCGTCTCCGGCACTTCGTTGCGGCCTTCGATGGTGCAGTAATGGGCGTCGTCCCCCGGGTCGGCCTGGACCAGCAGCGGGTTGAGGTCGAGATCGTCGAGATGCGGACTGCCGCGGCTGACCTGCATCAGCAGTTCCGTGTGGCCGATGACTTCGTTCAGCGACCGGGCGCCCAGCGACGCCAGAATTTCGCGGACTTCCTCGGCGATAAAGCTGAACAGGTTGACCACCTTTTCCGGCGTGCCGACGAATTTCTCCCGCAGCTTGTCGTGCTGGGTGCAGACGCCGACCGGACAGGTATTCGAATGGCACTGGCGCACCATGATGCAGCCCATTGCGACAAGCGATGCGGTGCCGATACCGAATTCCTCTGCACCCAAAAGCGCCGCGATCACGACGTCGCGGCCGGTCTTGAACCCGCCGTCGGTCCGCAGCACGACCCGGTGTCGAAGCTGGTTCAGCGTCAGAACCTGGTGGACTTCAGACAGACCCATTTCCCACGGCAGCCCGGCATACTTGATCGACGATTGCGGGCTGGCGCCGGTACCGCCGGAATGGCCGGATACCAGAATCGCGTCGGCATGCGCCTTGGCGACGCCGGCGGCGATGGTGCCGATCCCGGTCTGGGCGACAAGCTTCACGCAGACCTTGGCGTCGGGGTTAATCTGCTTGAGGTCGTAGATGAGCTGCGCCAGATCCTCGATCGAATAGATATCGTGATGCGGCGGCGGCGAAATCAGCGTGACGCCCGGCGTGGCGTGGCGCAGCCTGGCAATCACTTCCGATACCTTGATGCCGGGCAGCTGGCCGCCTTCGCCGGGTTTGGCGCCCTGCGCCACCTTGATTTCGATTTCGCGGCAATTGTTCAGGTATTCCGCCGTTACGCCGAAGCGGCCGGACGCGACCTGCTTGATCGCGCTGGAGGCATTGTCGCCGTTGGCGCGCGGCTTGTAACGCGAGGCATCCTCGCCGCCTTCGCCGGAATCCGATTTTGCACCGATACGGTTCATCGCGATCGACAGCGTCTCATGCGCTTCGGGGCTGAGTGCCCCCAGCGAAATCCCGGGGGAGACAAGGCGTTTGCGCAGATCGGTGATCGATTCGACCTCCTCGATCGGCACCGGGTCGCGTTTCGGATCGAATTCCATCAGGTCGCGCAGGCTGATCGGCGGCGACTGGCGTACCGCTTCGGCGTATTTCTTGTAGGTCGCGAAGGAATCCGTGGCGACGGCTTCCTGCAGCGTGTGGATCTGGGTGCCTTCGAAGCCATGGGTCTCGCCGCTGCGCCTGTAGCGATAGAGCCCGCCGACCGGCAACGCGGTGACGTCTTCGCTGAAAGCGCGTTCGTGCAGCTCGCGGGCCTTCAGTTGCAGTCCTGCGAGACCGATACCCGATATCCGCGACGTCATGCCGGGGAAATAGCTCGACACCAGCCAGCGGCTCAGGCCCACGGCCTCGAACTTGTAGGCGCCGCGATAGCTCGCCAGGACGGAGATACCCATTTTCGACATGATCTTGAGCAGGCCCTGATCGACCGCTTTGCGATAGCGCTGGACGCAATCGTATAGCGGCACGTCGCCGAACAATCCGCGGCGATGCCGGTCGATGATCGTTTCCTGCGCCAGATAGGCGTTTACGGTCGAGGCGCCGACGCCGATCAGGACCGCAAAATAATGCGTATCCAGGCATTCGGCGCTCCGTACGTTGATCGAGGTATAGGTCCGCAGCGCCTCGCTCACCAGATGCGTATGAACCGCGCCCGTCGCCAGAATCATCGGTATCGCGGCGCGCCCCGGCCCGATGGCCTTGTCCGACAGAATAAGATGGGCGGCACCGCCGCGGACGGCGTCTTCGGCGACCCGCTGCAGTTTGTATACCGCGCGGCGCAGGGCGTGTTCGCCTTTTTCCGGGCGGAACGTGCAGTCGAGTTCGACGGCGGCATCGCCCATCAGATCGCGCATCGCGGCAAACCCGGCATTCGACAGAACGGGGCTTTCCAGTTGCAGCAGGCGCGTCTGGCTTTCGTCCTCGTCGAGGATGTTCCCGAGGTTGCCGAGCCGTGTCTTCAGACCCATCACGCGGTATTCGCGGAGCGAATCGATCGGCGGGTTGGTGACCTGGCTGAAAGACTGGCGGAAGAAATGATGCAGCCCGCGATAGCCGTCCGACAGAACGGCGAGCGGCGTGTCGTCGCCCATCGAGCCGACGGCTTCCTTGCCTTCCTCGGCCATCGGCTGAAGCAGAAGTTCGAGCTCTTCGAGCGTATAGCCCGCCGCGACCTGGCGCCGCCGCAGCTCGTCGCCCGCAAATTCCGGCTCCGCGGCTTCATCGGGCCGGATGGCATCGTCTATGGGTTCGATGTTCCGAACCCATTCGCCGAACGGACGCGATGTCGCGAGAAGATGCTTGAGGTCCGCATCGTGATAGAGCTTCGCCTCGGCGAGATCGACGCCGATCATCTGGCCCGGGCCGAGCCGGCCCTTTTCCACAATTTCAGTTTCCCGGACGGGCACCATGCCGGCCTCCGATCCCATGATCAGCAGCCCGTCAATCGTGATCGTATAGCGCATCGGCCGCAGACCGTTGCGGTCGACGGCGCCGAGCACCCAGCGGCCATCCGTTGCCGTGATCGCCGCCGGCCCGTCCCAGGGCTCCATGACGCAATTGCAATAGCTGTAAAAATCGCGGAGTTCCTGGCTCATGGTCGTCTTGTTCGACCACGCCTCGGGGATCAGCAGACATTTCGTCATCGGGGCAGAGCGGCCGCCACGGACGATCAGTTCGAACGCATTGTCGAGCGACGCGGAATCGGAATTGCCCGGTGCGATGACGGGTTTGAGGTCGCTGACATGCTTGCCGAACACCTCGCTTTCAAGTCGGGTCTCGTGGCTCTGCATCCAGTTGGCGTTGCCGGAAAGCGTGTTGATTTCGCCATTATGGGCGAGCATCCGGAAGGGTTGGGCGAGCCGCCATGTCGGGAAAGTGTTCGTCGAATAGCGCTGATGATACAGGGCGAAGCGCGACACGAAGCGCTCGTCCAGCAGATCCGGATAGAACGCCGACAACTGTTCGGCGAGGAACATGCCCTTGTAGATCAGCGTCCGGCAACTCAGCGAGCAGATATAGAAATCGCGGATGTTCTCTTGCTGCGCCCGGTTCTCGATAATCTTGCGGATGACGAAAAGGTCGCGCTCGAACTTTTCCATGTCGGCGTCTGCCGGCCCTTCGATCATCACCTGTTCGATCTCGGGCCGCGTGCTGTTGCCCTTCTCGCCCAGCGCGGTGACGTCGATCGGAACCTGGCGCCAGCCGTATATCGGATAGCCGAATTTCAGTATTTCGGATTCAACGATAAAGCGGCAGCGTTCCTGCGCTTCAAGATCGGTTCGCGGCAGGAATGTCATGCCGACGGCGATCGGCCCCGCGCTTGCCGTGTGTCCCGTGCGCGATACATGGTCGCGGAAAAAATCCTGGGGTATTTCGACCATGATGCCGGCGCCGTCTCCGGTCATGCCGTCGGCGTCGACGGCGCCACGGTGCCACAGCGCCTTTAGCGCCTCGATGCCGGCCTCGACGACCTGCCGGCTTGGTTCGCCGTCAATCGCCGCGATCAGGCCGACGCCGCAGGCGTCCCGGCCGTCGACCTCGACGGCGGCTTCGTCGCGCAGCCGATCCGCATCGCGCTCGTACCGTGCCACAAACCGATCCGCTGCGGCTGCTCTGTCCTGTCCGGTTTTCATCTCGCTTACTCCGCCGCGACGGCTGCGCCGGTCGCCGCCTGTGTCTGGATATAGCTGTGGATGCCCTCGGCCGCGTCGCGCCCGTCGCGGATGCCCCAGACCACCAGGGACGCGCCGCGGACGATGTCGCCGGCGGCAAATACGCCGTCCAGGTTGGTCATCATGGTACGATGGTTGATGCGCACCGTGCCCCATTTGGTGACCTGAAGTTCCGGCGCACCGAACAACGCCGGCAGGTTCTCGGGATCGAAGCCGAGCGCCATGATCGCGAGATCGGCGTCGACATTATAGCTGGACCCCGGAATCAGTTCCGGCGACTGACGCCCCGACGCATCGGGCACGCCGAGATGGATGCGCTGGGCGCGGACACCGGACACGGACGTGTCTCCGAGGAATGCCTCGGGGGCGGCCAGCCAGTCGAAGACGACGCCTTCTTCCTCGGCATATTGCACCTCGCGGCGCGATCCCGGCATGTTCGCCCGGTCGCGCCGGTACTGGCAGGTAACGGATTTCGCGCCCTGGCGTATCGCCGTGCGCACGCAATCCATCGCGGTGTCGCCGCCGCCGATCACCACGACGTTCTTCGCCTCTGCATTGAGGCTGCCGTCGTCGAATGCCGGCACGGAATCGTTCAGGCCCTTGCGGTTCGAAGCCACCAGGAAGTCGAGCGCCGGCACCACGTTATCCAGTCCGACGCCAGGCACCTTGATGTCGCGCGCCTTGTATACGCCGGTGGCGATCAGCACGGCATCGTGACGGTCGCGGATATCGTCCAGGGTTGCGTCGCGCCCGACTTCGAAGTTCCGGTGAAAATTCACCCCGCCCTGTTCCAGCAGGTCGACGCGACGCTCGACGATGTCTTTCTCGAGCTTGAAATTGGGGATGCCGTATATCAAAAGCCCGCCAATCCGGTCATAGCGGTCGTAGACGTGTACTTCGTAGCCCTTGCGGCGCAGTTGTTCGGCCGCCGCCATGCCTGCGGGGCCGCCGCCGATAATGCCGACCGAGTTGCCGCGCTCGCGCGGCGGGGATACCGGTTTTACCCAGCCGCGCTCGAAAGCCGTGTCGGTGATGTATTTTTCGACGGAACCGATCGTGACGGTGCCGTGACCCGATTGCTCGATAACGCAATTGCCTTCGCACAGGCGGTCCTGCGGACAGATACGGCCACAGATTTCCGGCAGGTTGTTGGTCGCGGCCGAGACCTCGTATGCCTCTTCCAGCCGCCCTTCGGCCGTCAGCATCAGCCAGTCGGGTATATTGTTATGGACCGGGCAATGGACCTGGCAGAACGGCACGCCGCATTGCGAACACCGGCTTGCCTGCTCCGTCGCGGCGTCGGGGTCGAACCGGTTATAAATTTCATCGAAATCCTGCCGACGGGCATCTGCGGCCCGCTTTTCGGGCGTCCTTTGCGCGAGATCGACGAATTTCAGGAGCTTATTGGGCATATGGTCCCCTCGCGCCCGCCCGGCTCTGGGCAGCGTGCCTAGGTTCAATTGTCAGGTTGAACGGACTATAGCGCCGATTTCGTCCAAAAGCCAGCGAAAAGCACGTATTAGGTCAATATAGATGACTTAAATTGCAACCGCTCGCTGGATAGCGGAGCCGTAAAATTATGTTTCGGACCGTTTTCGCGTAGATAGTACCAAAACAAGACCAATTGTTTTACTTGGCGTTAGGGAAGACCATGGAGTATAGGCGTATTAACCGTCTTTGCCCGGAGAATCCCGTGACACTCGTCCAGCTTGCCGTCATTGCCCTCATCCAGGGGCTGACGGAGTTTCTGCCCATCAGTTCGTCGGGACACCTGATTCTGATCCCCAGCTTCACCGGTTGGCAGGACCAGGGGCTGGTCATCGACGTTGCCGTCCATGTCGGCACGCTCGGCGCTGTCATGGCGTATCTGTGGCGCGATATCTGGATGATGCTCAAAGGGGTGTGCAAGCCGGGGAACGTCCGCCGGAATCCCGGGCTGAAACTGATGGCGCAGCTCGCCGTCGCGACAGTACCGCTGGTGATCGTCGGCTGGTTCGTCTTTACCCATGTCGGCGACCTGCTGCGCAGCGCCGTCGTCGTCGGCTGGGCGACGATCGGGTTCGGTGTGCTGCTCTATCTCGCCGACCGGTTCACTGTCACGATCAATCGAGTAGAGCACATGACCTGGGGGCGCGCCTTTATTATCGGAATCGCCCAGATTTTTGCCCTTATTCCCGGCGCCAGCCGCGCCGGTACGACGATTACGATGGCCCGCTGGCTCGGTTTCGAACGGACCGAAGCGGCGCGTTTTTCGATGCTGATGTCGATCCCGGCCATACTCGCCGCCGGCGCCGCAGCGACGCTGAAGCTGATTGAGGAGGACGCGCAGCACGTTCTGGCCGACGCCATCGTCGCCGGTGCCATGGCCTTTATCGCCGCGTTTATCGCGATCGTTCTGATGATGAGCTGGCTGAAAGCCGCGAGCTTTACGCCTTTTGTGATCTATCGGCTGTTTCTGGGCGCCGCGATTCTCGTCTGGGCCTATAACTAGGTACCGGATCGCCGGACGGCGCGGGCCGTCCCGGCGCCCGTCGGCGCCTGGTGTCAGGTGTGCCAGACACCGCGACGGTAACGCCGCAGATAGGCCGGCACGATTGTCTCCAGCCCTGTTGCGTCGACCCCGAGATCTTCAAGACCCGGCAGGTCGCCCGTCAGAACATTGTCATGCCGGAGCAGCTTGACCTGGTCGACCGTCACCGGCGGGTTCGCGCCGAGGTTCAGCATCCTGGGCAACAGGAACGCGAATTCGAGTATGGCCGCCTGGACGGTTGCGATCGGGAAGGGTACCGGCACCAGCAGGCGCTTGCGGTCGATCTCCTTGAGCACGATCTCCATCAGTTCACGGAAGCTGTATATCTGCGGCCCGCCCAGTTCGTATGTCTGTCCCGCCGCCCCGGGTTCTTTGCAAATCGCCGCAATCGCGTCGGCCACGTCGCCGACATAGACCGGCTGGAATTTCGTATGGCCGCCGCCGATCAGCGGCAGGGCAGGGGTGAAGCGGGCGAGTGCGGCAAACCGGTTGAAAAAATCGTCTTCCGGCCCGAAAACGATGCTCGGACGCACGATGCTTGCGCCGGGGAAAGCCTGCTGCACCAGCTGCTCGCCGATGCCTTTCGTCGACGCGTAATCGGAGTCGGATTCGGCGTCGGCGCCGATCGCGGAGACCTGGACAAGCCGCTCGGCCCCTGCCGCCCGGGCGGCGCGCGCGACACGATGGGCGCCGTCGGCCTGAAGGCTCTGGAAGGTCTGCTTGCTGCCCGGAAAAAGAATGCCGACCAGATTGATAACCGTATCCGCGCCGTCGATCGCGGCGGCGACAGAAGCATCGTCGCGGATATTGGCCGCGATCGGCGTGATCTGGCCGACATCGCCCATGGGCCTGAGGAAGCTCGCACGGTCCGGCCGGCGTACCGCCGCGCGGACCCGGGCACCGGATTTCGCAATCTCGCCGACAACGTAACGACCGATAAAACCCGACGCCCCGAATACGGTAACGACATCCATCTGTTCAGAGCCTCCGCCAATTGCGTGCCAATTACGTCCAAGGGGGCTAATAAAGAGTGAGGCATATGGCGTCAACCAAAACGGCAAAACCTGTTGACATTGGAGAGGCCGAATTGCATACCCTCGCTTCGTTTTGCTGAAGACGGCAAAACGAATGCCCAGGTGGCGGAATTGGTAGACGCGCTGGCTTCAGGTGCCAGTGGCCGCAAGGTCGTGGAAGTTCGAGTCTTCTCCTGGGCACCATTTTCCCGATAGACGACAGTTTTCTGAAGACATGATCAGGAGAACGGACGGACCGTGGCGATAGAACTCCACCATGGCGATTTGCCGGACGGCCTGGATCTCGGACCGGTGGTTGCGATCGATACCGAGACCATGGGGTTGAATCCGCACCGCGACCGGCTCTGTGTCGCGCAGCTTTCCGCGGGCGACGGCAACGCCCATCTCGTCAAATTCTCGACCGGGGGGTTCGATGCTCCCAATCTGTGCGCCCTTCTGGCGGACCCCGATGTGCTGAAGCTGTTTCACTTCGGCCGCTTCGACATCGCGGTCATGAGCCGCTTTCTGGGTGTGTCGGCTGCGCCGGTTTACTGCACGAAAATAGCGTCGAAGCTGGTGCGCACCTACACCGACCGGCACGGCCTGAAGGATTTGTGTCGCGAACTGATCGGGGTCGAACTTTCGAAGGAACAGCAGTCGTCGGATTGGGGCGCGGAGACACTGACCGACCAGCAGATGGCCTATGCCGCATCGGATGTGCTTCATCTGCACGCGCTGATGGCGAAGCTCGACGAGATGCTTGCGCGCGAGGGCCGAAAGGACATGGCCCGGGCGTGTTTCGACTTTTTGCCGCGCCGCGCCGAGCTCGATCTTGCCGGTTGGCCAGAGCTCGATATTTTCGCCCACTGACACTATCTATGCAGCGAGCCGCCAATCGCCGCGGTGCCTGAACGCTTTTGCCCCCGTGGGCCGGAATCGGCGGGGCGCTGCGGGATCGCGTTTGGGGTCGCCGGATTCGGCGGATTCGGATACGATAACCGATTGAAATTACGTTGATTGAATTCTCCGGGTCCCACAATGGCTGATAGCGAAAGCACTATTCTGGACAAGACGGCCGATGCGACGGACGCCGCGCTTCGGTCGGCACGGCGCGTACTCCAGACCGAGATCGACGGCCTGCGTGCCCTGTCCGATGCGCTCGACGCGGATTTCGCGCGTGCCGTCGACCTGATCTCGGCGGTTTCCGGCCGCGTTGTCGTCACCGGTATGGGCAAGAGCGGCCATATCGCGACCAAAATCGCCGCGACGCTCGCATCGACCGGCACACCCGCGCAATACGTTCACCCGGGAGAGGCGAGCCACGGCGATCTCGGGATGATTACGGCCAATGACGCTATTATCGCGCTATCGAATTCGGGTGAGACGGCAGAGCTGTCGGACATCGTCGCCTATGCAAAACTGCAGCGCATTCCGCTTATTTCCATGACCGGGAAAGCGGACAGCGCGCTGGCGAACGCCGCGGACGTGCCGCTGGTGATGCCGGACAGCCCCGAGGCCTGTCCGCTCAGCCTGGCACCGACGACATCGACGACGGTGATGCTTGCCCTCGGTGACGCCATCGCGGTCGCCCTGCTGGAGCGCCGCGGTTTCTCGCACGACGATTTCCGGCTGCTGCATCCGGGCGGGCAACTCGGGTCGCGCCTGACGATGGCCGTCGACGTGATGCGCTCCGGCGACGAGATGCCGCTTGTCGATCTCGATTCGCCGATGACCGAGACCATCATCGAAATGACGGCGAAGCGTTTTGGCTGCGTGGGTGTGCTGACGCCGGCCGGAAAGCTTGCCGGTGTCATTACGGATGGCGATCTGCGGCGCCATATGGAAAACGATATCCTGGCGATGACCGCCGCCGAAGTCATGACACCCGATCCCAAAGCGGTCAGCGAGAATATCCTTACCGCCCAGGTACTGGCGATGATGAACGAGAACAAGATCACGAATTATTTCGTTGTCGCCGATGGCACGCCGGTCGGTATCATTCATATTCACGACGTGCTGCGGAAAGGCCTTTCGTGATCCATGGTGGCTCCACTGCGTGATGCATCAGATCCGGCCCGGCCCGCGCCCGCCGTCTCTGCCGGCAAAGCGGGTCGGCAGCTGCCGCTTTACCGGTCGGGGTACAGCCGTTTCGTATTGCTCGCGAAATACGCGCTACCGGTTGTTGCCGGCGTTGTCATGATGCTGGTGGTCGTGTGGCCCGAACTGAAATCCAAGCCTGAAAAATTCGCGATCGGATTATCCGACGTCAAGGTCGAGACCGCCGGGGGACAGCGGGTCATCAACGCGCGCTTTACCGGGGTCGACAGCGAAAACCGCCCGTTTTCGATTACCGCCGAATCCGTGGTGCAGGCCGGGAGCGACGACAATGGCGTGGAACTCGCGCAGCCGAAGGCAGACGTGACGCTGGCGGGCGATTCGTGGGTCGCGATCGCCGCGCCCAGGGGCGTTTTCCGGCGCGACGACGAAATACTCGACCTGTCGGGTGGGGTCGATCTGTTCCATGACGACGGCTACGAATTCCGTACCGAGACGGCACGGCTCAACTTCAGCACGTCGGCGGCAAGCGGCGAATCCCCGATTCGCGGGCAGGGTCCGTTCGGCACGATCGAGGCGGAAGGGTTTCGGGTCGCCGGCACCGGGGAAAGCATTTTCTTCACCGGCAAATCCCGGTTGCTGGTGTATCCCGATGCGGCGAAGCCCCCATCCCCGAAATCCGGCGCGTCGAAATGAGAGGGTGTCCGGTGACGTTCCCACGCCGGTCGGTATCCGCCAGTGTTCTGCTGGTTGCGATGCTGGCGGCGGTGTCGCTTTCCGCAACGGTGCAGGCGCAGGGGATCGGACTCCCGGGGCAGTCGCGGAACACGCCGCTTGAAATAAACGCCGATCAGGGGATCGAGTGGCAGCAGAAAACGCAGGCCTATATCGCCCGGGGGAACGCCCGCGCCGCCCAGGGCGACGTTGCGGTTCATGCGGAGACGCTGACGGCTTACTATCGCGAAAAACAGGGCGGCGGCACGACCATCTGGCGAATCGATGCCGACCAAAAGGTGCGGATCGTCAGCCCGACCCAGCGGGCCTTTGGCGACAAAGGCGTCTACGATGTCGATAATGGTATCCTGGTGCTGACGGGGAATGTCCGCATGGAGACAGAGACCGACCGGATTACCGCGCGGGACAGTCTCGAATACTGGGAAAAGCGAAATCTCGCGGTCGCGCGCGGCAACGCCATCGCCGAACGCGGTGAAAACAAATTGCGCGCCGACGTCCTGACGGCCCATTTTTATAAAGATGCGAAGGGCAAGTCGCGCGTCCGACAGGTCGACGCCTTCGATAATATCGTCATCACCACGCCCGACGAAATCGTGCGTTCGAACCGCGGCGTGTACGACGTCGAAACCGGTATCGCGAAGTTAACAGGATCGGTTAAGATTACGCGTGGTACAAACCAGCTGAATGGCGAGTACGCAGAAGTGAATTTGAATACCGGTGTCAGCCGGTTGTTCGGCAAGGGCGGGGGCGTTCGCGGTATCTTTACGCCCGAGGCAGTCGGAAAACCGGAAAACAGCGATCGCAGGACCACGCAGGGGGCGCAGTGAAGGATTCGGACAAGACGGGGCGAAACGGTCTCGATAGCGCTTCGGTAAGCGTTATCGGCGCCCGCACAAACGGCGATGTTCCCCGGCTGGTTGCCGAAAACGATGGCCTCCAGATCCACAAGATCGGCAAGCGCTTCAAGAAACGCCCGGTTCTGCGCGAAGTCAGCATGCACCTCAATCGTGACGAGGTCGTGGGACTTCTGGGGCCCAATGGCGCCGGCAAGACAACCTGCTTTTATATCGTTACCGGACTGATTGCCCCGGACTACGGATCGATTGCGCTGGACGGTCACGACGTTACCGGACTGCCCATGTACCGCCGGGCAAGGCTGGGCGTCGGTTACCTGCCGCAGGAAGCATCGATCTTTCGCGGCATGACGGTTGAAAACAACATCCGGGCCGTGCTTGAGGTCACAGACGACAATCCGGCCCGGCGCGAAGCCCGTCTTGAAGAATTGCTCGCCGAATTTTCCGTCAGTCATCTTCGCCGGACACCGGCGCTGGCGCTGTCCGGCGGCGAACGCCGCCGTGTCGAGATCGCCCGGGCGCTCGCATCGGATCCCAGCTTCATGCTGCTGGATGAGCCGTTTGCCGGCATCGACCCGATTGCGGTGGACGACATCCGGAACCTCGTCGCCCATCTCAAGGATCGCGGTATCGGCGTGTTGATTACCGACCATAACGTCAGGGAAACGCTCGATATCGTCGACAGGGCGTATATCCTGCATGACGGTGCTGTACTGATGGAGGGTGCGCCTTCGGAAATTGTGGCGCATAAGGATGTTAGACGCGTTTACCTTGGTGAAAGATTCAGCCTGTAAGACATCACTAAGTGTATGTAGGATAAGCCTTTATGGTGCTCGGACCGCGATTGGATCTGCGTCAGAGCCAATCTCTGGTAATGACGCCTCAACTGCAGCAGGCAATCAAGCTGCTGCAGATGTCCAATGTTGAACTCACGGACTATATCGAACAGGAAATCGAGCAGAACCCGCTTCTCGAACGCGAAGACGCGGATGGCGGCCTAGAGGGGGACGCTACCCCTGGGGACTCTTCCGCCGACGCCGCCGACAGGGAGTCCGATACCGGGGACACCGCCGGCGAGACGGACAGCGCCGATTTCGATGGTGACGCGGTCAGCCCCGATGATCCGTCTTTCGACGATTCCGACACGGTGCCCGACGCTTCCGATCATGCGACGTCCGAGAGCATGGGCGATGACGAGCGGGCGCTCGATACCGACTATGAAAACGTCTATGAGCCCGAATCCGCTTCCGACGGTGCAGCACCGGGCGGCGAAGGGGAAGGCGAAGGTCTTCTGTGGAACACGTCGGGTAGCGGCGGCGGCGGGTTCGACGACGAACTGACCGGCATGGAAAACGTGGCGGCCGACGAGATGACGCTGCGCGATCACCTGATCGGTCAGATCAATATCGACCTGCAGGACCCCGTCGACATCATGATCGCCGGCCGCCTGATGGATATGCTCGATGACAACGGCTGGCTGTCCGGCTCGCTGGAACCGGTCGCAATCGCCTTCGGCTGTTCCATGGACCGCGTCAACGCGACGCTTGCCCGGTGTCAGCAGTTCGACCCGCCGGGGATCTTTGCGCGCTCCCTGTCCGAGTGTCTGGCGTTGCAGCTGCGCGAGAAAAACCGTCTCGACCCGGCGATGCAGGCCCTGCTCGACAATCTCGAACTCCTGGCGAAGCGGGAATTTGCCCAACTGCGCCGGCTTTGCGGCGTCGACAATGAAGATCTCGTGCAGATGGTTTCCGAGATCAAGGAACTGAATCCGCGCCCGGCATCCGAATTCGATCACGATGTGGCCCAGCCGGTCGTGCCGGACGTGTTCGTCCGGCGCAACAAGTCGGGCTGGCTGGTCGAACTGAACAGCGACGTGATGCCGCGTGTGCTCGTCAACAACCGCTATTATTCGATTGTCCGCAAACATGCGCGCACGAAGGACGACAAGGAATTTCTGAGCGACCGTTTTCAATCCGCGAACTGGCTCGTGCGGGCGCTTCACCAGCGCGCGGAGACGATCCTGAAAGTCGCCTCCGAACTGGTTGTCCAGCAGGAAGCGTTTTTCGAGGATGGTGTCGAATTTCTCAAGCCGCTGACGCTGCGCGACGTCGCCGAGGTTGTCGGGGTGCATGAAAGCACCGTCAGCCGGGTGACGGCGAACAAGTATCTCGGGATGAGCCGTGGCATCTTCGAAATGAAATACTTCTTCAATTCCGCCATTGGCCAGGGCGAAAGCGGCGAATCGAGATCCGCCGAATCGATCCGTTTCCGGATAAAAGCGCTGATCGATCGCGAAACGCATGAAAGCGTGCTTTCCGACGACCGGATCGTCGACATCCTGCGCGACGAGGGGATCGATATTGCGCGCCGTACCGTCGCAAAATACCGCGATGCGATGCATATACCGTCATCGGTGCAGCGGCGCCGGGAAAAGGCGCTTCAGGTCTAAGCGCTGGCCGTGCCGGTCGGTATTGACTAAGCTGGGACCGGTGTTATTTTCCGCGGCCCTGAACGACGGTCGCGCGCCGAGGTGCAGGGTTCTCGGTTTTTTAGCGAACTTCAAAGGCTCTGTGGCCGGTTAAATTTGATGCGCCCCTGCCGAACGTTGTCGGGGGTGTTTTCGCCCAACGGATGATGGTGCATGAAAGTTACAGTTTCAGGAAAACAAGTCGATATCGGCGATGCCTTTCCGGCCTATGCCGAGGATCATCTGGAAGATGTGGTCGAAAAATACTTCGACAGCGGCATCGATTCGAACGTTACCGTGTCGCGGGCCGGCAGCGGATTGCGGATCGACATTTCCGTGCATCCCGGCCGCGGAATCATCGTCCAGTCGCATGGCGAGGGGGCAACGGCGCACGCTGCCTTCGACCTCGCGCTGGAGCGTATTGCAAAGCGGCTGCGACGGTACAAGCGGCGCCTGCGCGACCACCATCGCAAGGAAAAGTCCGAGGCAAAGCAGAACCCCCGGAACGCCCAGCAATATGTCATCGCTCCGCCGGTCGACGACGAGGATACCGGTCAGGACCAGGAATCGGGTCTTGCCGAACAGGGCGACAATCCGGTCATCATCGCGGAGACCACCGCAGAGCTCGAAACGCTGTCGGTTAGCGAAGCGGTGATGCGGCTGGATCTGTCGGACAGATCTGCGATGGTGTTTCTGAATGCAGGAAACAAGCGCGTGAACGTCGTGTACCTGCGCAGGGACGGTAATATCGGATGGATAGACCCGGAGACGGACGGGACGACAGCCTGAAGGCCGGGTGGAGATCGATCATGGAAATCCAAGACATTCTCAATCAGCGCTGCGTCGTTACATCGCTGAAGGCTTCGAGCAAGAAGCACGCCCTTCAGGAACTGGCGCGCAAGGCGTCGGACGCGACCGGTCTCGCCGACCGTGCGGTTCTGGATGTCCTTTTGGAGCGCGAGCGTCTCGGCACGACAGGTGTCGGCAGCGGTATCGCGATCCCGCATGGCAAGCTGCCCGACCTTAAAAAGCTCTATGGCTGTTTTGCCCGGCTTGAGACGCCTGTCGACTTCGATTCCGTCGATAACGAACCGGTCGATCTGATCTTTCTTTTGCTGGCACCGGAATCCGCGGGGGCGGATCATTTAAAGGCGCTGGCCCGGATTTCCCGGGTGCTGCGGAATGCAGCGCATTGCGAGAAACTCCGCACGGCCGCGGGCGCCGAAAAAATCTATTCTTTGCTGACGGCGGACGTCCAAAGCCGCGCCGCCTGACGGCGGCGGTCGCGGCACTGTCTCAGTGAACGCTGACGGGCTCCATGTCGTTTTGGCGGACGGCGGCGAACGTGACGTCCCGATCCGCATCCATCAGCGCAATTTCCGCACCGTTTGCCGCATAGACGGCGAATTTGGGCGACTTCCCGGTCGATACCTGTTTGACATAGGCGACATGATCCATGCCGAGCATCTCGAAATCGGTCGCGGACATCGGGTTAAACTCTGTTTCACTAGGCTGCATTCTACTGCTCCACTTCTGCATTGTGGCCAGGCCCTCTTCCGGCCGGCTATTGCTTCGCTCAGGAAGCCTTTTCTTCCGGTTCTATATCAATCGCCCTTAGATCGGGGCGCTGCGGTTCCCGGGACGTCCTGATTTCGATCGTGCGGGTCTGGGTTTCGACCACGGGCCGCTTGATGTTGACGTGCAGCAACCCGTTATCGAGTTCCGCACCGACGACCTCAATACCTTCGGCCAGTACGAACGACCGCTGAAACTGTCGTGCGGCTATACCGCGATGCAGGAATTCCCGGTCGGGATCGTCGACCTGTCGGCCGCGGATCACCAGCTGGGTATCTTCTATCGAGACCGAAAGCTGGTCCCTGGCAAACCCGGCGACAGCGAGCGAAATCCGGATATCGTCTTCGCCCACGCGTTCGATATTGTAGGGCGGATATCCGTCCGAAGATGATTTCGATACCCGGTCGAGCGCGCGTTCGAGATCGTCGAACCCCAGCAGGAACGGGCTGTTAAAAAGCGAGAGACGCGCCATATCGATTCTCCTCATCTGAGCGAGTAATCACGTTACCGGGCCCTTCAGAGGCGCCCGTTGAACAGGATATGTGGTTTGGCTCTCGGATATTCAAGGTGGCGGCCTTCCGTTAGCGGCGTATCAACCCTCGTTTCGGGCCGAAAGAAGGGCTGCCGCCTGGTCATGCGCTTCGGACGCCTGCTCCTTCAGCGATTTCTCTGCGGAGATCATGTAGGAAAGAAGGGTCTTCACGGTCCATTCGCGTTCCACCCGCTCGCAAAATTCCGGATCGAGCATCAGCCCGCGTATTTTCACGTACTGGGTGAACTCCAGCAATTTGGAATAGCCGTCCACCAGTCCCTGGAGATCGACGGGCAGGTCTCCCCCCGGTTCCGCCGCGTCGGCTTCGCCCGAAGGCTTGGCGGTTCCCTGTCCGGTCCCGGCGCCGGTGGCGTTGCCATTCGACAGGGCCCGCATCTGGGTTTCGAGCAGCGCCACTTTTTCCAGCCACTCGGGACGCCGCGACAGCATCGATTCGACGACCGATACGGTCAGCGAAAGCGTCGCCGCAATGATCATGCAGACAAACTGCTTCGCAAGCTCGTACAGGTCCTTCACTACATTACTCCAGACAAAGGGTATCGACCTCTATTAACGCATTATCGCCTGAAAATAGTCTTAACGGGGACGCCGGGCGGGCCCGGTTAATCGGATCAATTTCGATAAAAATCGTCATAAATATCTATATAATAAACATGATATTTTAAATATAATAAACGGCGTATAAATAGGTTTTGTAATAACATATCTGTATAAATTTATATGGAGTGGTTGTATGTATAAATCAAATGGGAAAAACATCAGCATTATAGCGCGTCCGGACCCCAATATTGTTCTATGTATTGTTGCAATATACGTTTCTGTTGTTTCATCTGCATTTTTTATAATGTAAATTCGCCCTTGTTATAACCTACGGGCCGTTACGACGAAGAGGGGGTCGGTTTGGCCCGGACGGGGCGAGATATCGGAGACGGAGATGTCTCTGAACATGTGCGAAACGTTCAGGTAATCGCCAACGAGCCGTCCGTGGCCGGCGTTGTCCATCCTCCGCCAGATCGAGACGGCTTTCGTCGGAAACATGCGGTTCGAATACGATATCGCGACGTGTCCGCCCGCGCGCAGCACCCGGCCGATTTCGGTAAATACGGCGACCGGATCGACCAGATACTGAACCGATACGGCAATCAGGCAGGCATCGAATGATGCATCCTCGAACGGCAAGGCCGGCGCTTTATTGAGGTTTTGAACAAAGAATTCATCAAGCTGCGCATTCGCGCGGAGTTCGGTGGCGTTCATGCCATGTCCGACGACGCGATCCGGCGCCAATGCCGTCGGCAGATGCGAAACGCAGCTCGACATCAGGTCGAGAATCCGGTCACAGTCCTGTAGAATTTCCGCATAAAATGCCGACAATGCTGCACAGGCGTCGGCGTCGATATGGGTTACCAGCCTTGGCGTGGTGTAAAACAGCTCGTCCGGCATTTCGTCGATGCGGGCGAAATCCGTGTCGGCAAACGGCGTGCGTCCGCTTTCGGTCGTCACCCGGGAATGCCTGGAGCGGGGTTCAGAACTCGTTGCCCATGGCCCTGCGGGCGAAATATTCCCAGGCACGCTCCATCGCCAGGGGGCCGATCAACGTTTCCGGGGTAAGTTCTATTTCCTCCGGGCTGAGATACTTGACGTCGCCCAGCGGCATTGCCTGTAACTGAAGTTTGGCGTTCACCTGTGTGTAGATCGCCGTCAGGACGACTTCCTTGATCCCGCCGCCGGCAATCGCGCAGCCGTGACCGCGCATCAGCACGACGCTGGCCGGGCCCATCGTTTCCGCCAGGTCGCGCGCCTGATCCATATTCGTGACCAGCAGCGACGTGCCGCCGAATTTGTCTTCGATATCCCAGACCGGTACCTGTTCGCCGATGACGCCGGTGACATGCATCACGGGCCGCAGCGGTGTTTTGGTGATGCTGAAGGGGATGATCGCCTGGGCATGATTGTGGACGACCGACCGGACATCGGGCCGCTTCTCGTAAATACCGCCGTGTATATGGCGTTCTGCATAGGGCTTGCGGTCGTCGTCACCGACGATATCGCCCTGGAGCGTGAACTCCATGATATCGTCCATGGTGACAAGTTCGGGGCTGCGGGAACGCGCCAGCAGATAGTGGTCGGGATTTTCCGGATGGCGCACGCTGACATGGCCGAAGGCGTCCACCACGTCCTCCGCCGCGAGGATGCGATTTGCGACCACGATTTCGCGTAAAGCTTCGATCAGACCGGACATAAGGCGTGCTCCCGTTCGTGCCCCGTCTTTTGCGGGTGCACAGCCGGTATTTTAGCATGCGCGTAGCGGCGGCGCGAAGGCCCTTATCAGTCCAGCACAGCGACGAGATC
Source organism: uncultured Rhodospirillaceae bacterium (assembly GCA_963977005.1). Taxonomy (GTDB): domain Bacteria; phylum Pseudomonadota; class Alphaproteobacteria; order MPNO01; family UBA830; genus CAXBCP01. Next base: position 4,520 of record CAXBMQ010000034.1, on the reverse strand, counting down.
GCGCAGCGTGCGGTTTTCGGTTTCAAGGTCGGCGAGATGAAACCTGACAATATCGCGGATACTGACAACGCCGATAACACCGCCGTCGACAACCACGGGAACATGGCGAATGTTGCTGTCGGACATGATATTCGCGATCTCACCTACCTCGTGCTCCGGTGTGCAGGTGATCAGGTTGCTGGTCATCACCTCCGACACTGTCGTCGGCGTAACCGTCCCCGCCGCGAAATACCGGGCTATATCGCGCTCCGTGAGGATGCCGGCAAGAGACCCGTTATCCGCCAGCACGATCAGGGCGCTGATGGACTGATCGATCATCAGTGCCGCCGCTTCGCGGATATCGGTGTCCGGCAGAACCGTCAGGAGTATGTCCGATTTGTTGTTGAGCAGGTCGCGGATCAACATGGCTTTTTCCTTCGATTATTCGGTGTCGAGCAGCGAATCCATCTCCGACAGCACGTCTTCCAGTGCTGAAGGATCGAGTTCCGGTGGCTGCGCGGCGGGTGGTGCAGGTGACGCGATAACGCTCGCCGTCGTTTCACGCCCGCTTTGACGGCTCAGGGCGGCAGAAAGCATATTCGGATCGATCGGTTTCGAAACGTAATCGTTCATTCCGGCGGCGAGGTACGATTCCCGATCGCCGACCATCGCGTTCGCGGTCATTGCAATGATGGGAACGTCCGCGCTCGGCCCCGGGAGCCGCCGGATTTTCCGGGTCGCGGCGACCCCGCTCATATTCGGCATCTGAACGTCCATCAACACGACGTCGTATTGCTTGCGCGACGCCATCATGAGCGCCTCGACCCCGTCATTGGCGATATCGATTTCGTGGCCGCCCCTGGACAGCATTGCCATGGCGACGCGTTGGTTCACACTGTTGTCTTCCGCGAGCAGGATCCGCAGCCCCCCGCTTTCAGGTTGCGCTGCCTTACCGTCTCCGGGCGCCGTCTCCGGAGGACCGCTGGCTCCCGTGTCAGGACCGGATGCGAGGGCCGCGAATAGCCGACTGGGCCGCACGGGCTTGGTCAGGTAGCCGTCGACGTCGGGGTTCATCTGCCTCGCCGCCTCTCCGGAGAGGCCGCGATTGGTTATCAGGATGCTCCGCGCGGTATCCGCCCGCGCATGCTGCGCCCACGCTTTGCATATCGCGGCGCCGTTCGTCCGGTCTATGTCCTGATCGATCAGGAGCGCATCGAAAGGCGTACCGCTCTCTGCCGCAGTCTCGATCTCTGCGTTCGCCGTGTCCGAATCGATAACCGCGGTGACGTCGAAATCGAAGGCTTCCATCTGGCGCACAAGCGCGGACCCGCTGACACCGTTTGTGTAGGCGACGAGCGCGCGCTTGGTATTATTCGCCTGCGGCGGCGTTTCGTGCGGTTTCGCATGCGGCGGTTCATTCCGGCAGCGCTCCAGTTCGACCTCGAACCAGAAAGTGCTGCCGGCACCCTCGACGCTCTCGACATCGATCCGGCCGCCCATCAGTTCGACAATCTGTTTGCAAATCGCCAGACCCAGTCCCGTACCGCCGAAGCGGCGGGTTGTCGATGCTTCGGCCTGAACGAATTTTTCGAACAGCTTGCTCCTGGCTTCCGCACTCAGGCCGATACCCGTATCGGCGACCTCCACGCGGCATGTTGCCGTCCTGTCATCCTCTTTGAGGATGTCTGCGGATATGGAAATCGTGCCGCGTGACGTAAATTTCACCGCGTTCGAGGCGAGGTTCAGCAGGACTTGACGTATCCGGCCGGAATCGCCCAGAAACCGGCCCGTCAGCCCCGGCGCGATGTATGTGGCGATTTCCAGTCCCTTGTCGCCGGCCTGGCTTTCGATCAGTTCGATCACGCCCTCGAACGTCGATGCCGGTGACATCGGCACGGATTCCAGATCGAGCTTGCCGGCCTCGAGTTTCGAGAAATCCAGGATATCGTTGATGATCGTCAGAAGCGCCTGGCCGGATGTTGCGATTATCTCCGTCTGGTCCCGCTGATCCTGGTCCAGCGGTCCCTCCAGAAGCATGCTCGCCATTCCCAGGATACCGTTCATCGGCGTCCGTATTTCATGGCTCATCGTTGCCAGGAATTCCGATTTCGCGCGGTTCGCCGATTCGGCGGTCCGGGCCGCCGACTCCGCTTCCTCTTTCGCGACCCTGAGTGAAAACTCGGCCTGTTTTCGCTTGGTTATGTCCTGCACGATCGCGGCGAACACGGGCGGGGTTTCGTTGCGCATCAGCTGGAGATTGATCGTCACATCGTAATAGCTGCTGTTCTTGCGCCGGTGAATGGTTTCGAACCGGATTGAAGCCCGTTCTCCCGATCTCAGCGGCGCAAGGATGTCTTCGAAATTTTCCGCATCGAACTCCGGTTTGATGTCCAGCGGCGTCATCTGCATCATTTCTTCGGCGGTGTATCCGAGGTTCTCGCAGGCGCCGCGGTTGACCTGAAGAAACTTCATGCTGCGTTCGTCGAACACATATATTTCGTTGGTCGACTCGTCGATGATGCGGCCCAGGCGCGTATTGAGCCGTTCCGCTTGGCGGCGGGCCGTAATGTCCCGGCATATGATGAGATGGGCGTCCTGACCGTCCCAGTCGATCGGCAGGCCGGCCAGTTCGACCTCGACGACGGACCCGTCAAGCCGGACCCGCCGGGTTTCGTACCAATCGTTCGATTCAAGCCTGCTCAGGCTGCTCCGCATATCGCGCAGCTCATCCGTATCGTCGGGATGGAAAAATGCGTCGCTTCTCATGCCCATCAGGTCTTCGGGGGTTTTTGCACCGAATAACCCCGCGGCGGCGGCATTGGCGAACACGATTGCTCCGTCGACGTGCACCCGTATTGCGTCCGGTGAAGCGTCGATGAGGCGCCGGTAGCGCATCTGGCTTTCTTCGAGACGTCTGGCGGCTTCCTGCTTTTCCGTGATGTCGCGGGTGACGAGAAGATTGGCCTTTTCGCCATCCCATTCGATCGGAATCGCCGCCGATTCAACGGCGACCCGGGATCCGTCGAGCCGAATACGGGAATTCTGACGCCAGCCCGCTATTTCCTGCCGGTCCAGCATTTCCTGCCGGGCTCGTACTTTTTCGGCTTCTTCAGCCGGCATGAAATTCGCCGGCCGCCCGATCAGGTCGTCGGACGATATCGCCCCGAGGATTTTCGCCTCGGCCTCGTTGGCATAAATTACGCGACCGTCGCGGTTTACCCGTACCCCGTCCGGCATGATGTCGAGCAGGGACCGATAGCGGGTTTCGCTGTCGCGCAGGGCGAGTTCGATTTTCTTGCGGTCCGTCAGATCCACGATACCGACAATAGCCGCATTCTGCCCGTTCCAAATGAACGGCGCGGCCGCAGCTTCTCCGTGAAACTCCGACCCGTCTGCACAGATGAAGCGGAATTCCAGGGGTGCATTCCGTTCGCCGGCGTCGGTTCGCCGCATTCTGCCGTTGCGGATACTGTCCCGTTGGCTCTGGTGAACGATATCCCAGGACTTCACGCCAACGACATCTGTCAGATCGTCATAGCCGAATTTCTCCAGCATCGCGGCATTGGCGTACACGATGCCGCCGTCCACATGGACAATCATCGGATACGGCATGAAATCGACCAGCTGCCGGTGGCTGCTTTCGCTTTCCGCCAGGGCGCTCAGATAGGCTCGCTGGCTTTTCGTCTGGCGGACATAGATAACCCCGAGCGCCAGACAGAAAATACTGAAAATACAGCTGAGGCCGATCAGCGCGATCCGGGATTTGTGGGATATGCTTGCCGCAAGTTCTGACACGTCGACATAGGTGCCGATGGCACCGATAAAGGTGCCGTCCCGCATAATCGGCACAAAGGCTTCACCATAGGCACGGGGTATATCTCCGGTCCCGTCGCTAAACCCGATCTGCGTGTATGTCCGCCCCCCGGACACGATATCGCGGAAAAAAGCGGTTTCGACCGTCGTGCCGACGGCGCCGGGGTTCGAGGCGATGTTTACCGTTCCGTCAGGACCCAGAATCCGGTAGCTGAACACCCCCCCGGCGTTTTGTGCCGTATTCAGAACCTCGAAATCGCGCGGTGCGGTGGAGTTCCCGGACAGGAATTTATTGATGTCTTCGACGTCGTTGCTGATGAACTGCGCCCAGTTGCGGGCCTGCAACGTGGCTTCGTGCTCGAGAATATCGACGGTGACGATCCGCAGCAGGAACCAGACGAGCAAAACCGTTCCAACCGCAATCGCGGCGACGGTCGCGAGCAGACTCTTTTCCGTCCGGTGGCTCGGGGCCTTCTGTGCTTCCGCCGCGAAAGGGGGCATGGGGGACTCGGATTTGATATGGCCCGAATCCTATGCCGCCGGTTTTAAAGTGTGGTGAAAAAACATGGTAAAGCAGGTGTTAACCGCCCAATTCGCGACGGACGCGTCAAATTTTTTGTTAACGGATAACGAACAAGGGCTCAGCCGTTTCCGGCTAAGCCCTTGTTTTTCTTGGTGGAGCCAGACGGAATCGAACCGACGACCTCTACAATGCCATTGTAGCGCTC
>CAXBMQ010000033.1:0-41839 GCA_963977005.1 uncultured Rhodospirillaceae bacterium | reverse complement strand
GGCGGATGCGGCTTCTGCAACGGCGTCGAGACAATCCCCTGGCCGATATCGGCATTGAGGGTACGCTCGGTGGTCGCCGTCCAGTAATCGTTCTGCAGGTTGTATGGCGGCTCGCCGTTCCAGATTGCCAGGATCATATCGATCGACTGCAGCATCTTGGCATTGCGGTCGACATCCATGCTTTCGAACATCTCGGCGTCCGACAGCAATCCGCCCGGACCGATACCGAAAATGAACCGCCCGTCGGTCATGTGGTCGATCATTGCGACATGCCCGCGACCATGGCCGGATGATAGGACGGTAACGTCACGGCAGCGGTGCCGAAGGTAATCTTCGTCGCTTCGTGGGCGAGCGAGGCGATGAACATCAGGTTCGACGTAATCGGCTCGGCGCGGTCCGTGATATGCTCGCCGATAAAGGCTTCGGCATAGCCGAGTTCGTCGGCAAGAAGAATCGCCGCACGGTCTTCCTGTAAAACCTGGCGGTAATCCTTCGCGGGGGGATGAACGGGCTGGGTAAAATATCCGAGGCGCATGCCGGCGACTATAGCAGTGCGCCCTGCTTCGCGATAGAAACGCCCCAGCACAGGGAGTTTCCGCCATGTATGCCGACCATTCGTTTCCGCACGCTGCCGGCCAGATCGTCATTGCCGTCTATTTCATCTGGATGGGGATAAAGAACATCAAGCTGTGGGATATGAACGTGCAGCGGATCGACGTTCAGGGGCTTCCGGCGGTACCCTGTCTGCTTCTCGGGTTTGCCATCCAGTTTAGCGGCGCATTCCTGGTGCTGGCCGACTGGCACACGTCTGTCGGCGCGGTTCTGCTGATGATCTTCACGTTGCTGGCCACCGGGCTGCATCATCGCTTCTGGCAGATGAAAGAGCCGATGATCCGCACCTATCATTTCTTGCTGATGACCAACAACATGTGCATCTTCGGCGGCCTGCTGCTGCTCGTCTGACGGTTATCTGGCCGGCACCACCGGCAGCATCAGACGCGACGGGTTCTTCGCATTATGCCAGAACGTATCTCTGCCGACCTTGTAGTAGAGATACTGGTGGGTAAATATCGCGTCCGTCAGCGGCGAATCGCCGTTGACGATTTCCAGCCGGATGCGATGGCCCGCCCTGAACCGGTACGCACACGGCATGACCTCAATCTCGAATTTGTAGATTTCGCCGGGCTCGATCGGCTGCGGATTGCTGTGCGTGTAGAACGGCCGGTATTTCGTGCTGTTTTTATCGTCCTTCTCGCGGTGGGAAGCACGCAGCCAGCCCTTTGAGACGACATTGAATGAGGGCTGTTTTCCGGCGTCGCGGTCATCCGTCGACTGCGGATGCTGGTCGGACAGCTTGACGATGAAATCGGTATCCGTGCAGGTCGACGACGCCTGGAGTTCGAGAATAATCGGCCCGGCGATCTCCAGGTCCTTGTCGAGCGGCGCGGTCGTGAACGTGACGACCCTCCTCGCCGGGTCCGGTCCGTGCGGGCCGAAACCGACCGTACCCAGCTTCCAGCCGGGGTCAGGATAATCGTAGGCGGTCGACCCGCCATTTGCCTTCGGCGCTTGCGTCGACAGCGATCCGTCATTCAGCGAGGTGACGCTGCCCGAGTTTTTCCGGTTCAGATAGAAAGGCGTGTATTTTGCATTTTTTGGCGGCCAGGCTGCGTCTTCGCGCCATTCGTTGCGCCCGCCGACATGCAGCCGGACATTGGGCCGCTTGTCGTAGCCGTTCTTTTTACCCTTCAGGTAAAAGTCGTAGAACGGCAGCAATTCCTGTTCGTGGTACGAGATATGGTCGAACTGATCGTGCGCCTCGAACACATCCTTCGCACCGGTGACCACCAGTTTCTTAGGCGATTTGACGTTTTCGTAGCCCAGAATGTTGCCGCGCAGGTGCAGCCCCATCTTGCCCCAGTGCCCGATCGACAAAACCGGTACCTCGATCTCGTCGAGCCGTTCCCAGGCGCAGCGTTCGCGCCACCAGTCGTCATAGGTCGGGTGTTTCGCCATCTCACCGGCGAGATCGAGCGGCATGTACTGGCCGCCGGGTCCGTTCGCCGCGCGCTGCAGGTTATTGACCCGGATCATCTGGTACCACATCGCCATGAAGTCGCAGTACATGCCGCCGTGATAGGCGGTGCCGCGATACATATCGACAGCACCGTCATAAGGCGCGATGCATTTCAGGCTCGGCGGGTTGACGATCCCCATGAACCACTGCGACCACGCGTAATAGGACTGGCCGAGACCGCCGACCTTACCGGTACACCAGTCCTGGCGCGCGACCCACTCGATGCATTCGTAGTAATCCTGCTGTTCCTGGGCGTCGAGCAGGTTGTACACACCGTCCGACTGGCCGGACCCGCGCACATCCATGTGCACGTAAACATATCCCTGGTCGCGGACGTACCATTCCACCGGCCCGACCTCGCGCCACAGAAACATGGTCGAATGCGGCAGGTCGTCTGTCTCGAACTGATACGGAGACGCGGCGAACAGGGCGGGAAATTCACCCGGCGCATCGGGCCGGTAGACCCGGCAGGCGATCCGCACACCGTCCCGCATGGTGACGAAGACCGGCTCCTCGATCTTCATGCCGTAACGCTTTTGCTTCGTCGCCGCCGGCTTTTTCGCCATTATCCGTCTCCCCGCGATCAGGCCAGCGTGTTGACCAATGTACCGACGCCTTCCAGTTCGATTTCGATCGTGTCGCCCGCCTTCATGAAGACCGGCGGATTACGCCCGACGCCGACGCCCGCGGGCGACCCTGTCGTCACGATGTCGCCGGGACGGAACCGGTACCATTGCGAATAATAGGAAATGACTTCAGGCAGCTTGAAAATCAGGTCGTCGGTTTTCGTGTCCTGCATCACCTCGCCGTTCAGGCGGGTCTGCAGGTGCAGATCGTACGGGTCGGCGATTTCGTCCTTGGTGACGATCACCGGCCCGCAGGGGGTGAAACCGGGCAGATTCTTGCCGAGGATATTGCGCTCCCAGCCATGGATCGGACCGAACGGCGGCTCGCCCGCCTTGATGTCGGGAATCCAGTCCCGCGCGGAGACATCGTTGGCGATCGTGTAGCCCGCAACGTAATCCATCGCATCCGCCTCGCTTACGCGGTGGCATTCGCGGCCAAAGACGAAACAGAACTCACCTTCGTAATCGATCATGTCAGGACATTGCGGCGGCACCTGGATCGCCTTGCCCGATCCGAGCAGCGAATCCCGCGTCTTTATAAAGCCCGCCGGGTGCGCCGGCCGCGGCGTATCGCCCATCTCGGCCAGATGCCGGCCGTAATTCATGCCGACCGAAAAAATCAGCCACGGGTTGGGCACGGGCGGCGCAAAATCGGTATCCGCAAAAGCAGAGAGAGACCCTGCGCAGGCCGCCATATCGGCCTCGGCGGCGGCAACGATACGCTTTACGCCCTCAAGCCCTTCGTCGCCCCGTTCCAAAACGTCCCGGATCGAAGCGGGCCGCCAGCCGGAGATGACCGAATCCGGCGCCGTCGTAAGGTTGAGAACCTGGTTGTCGCCAACGACGACGCCGGGATTGCCGCCCTGGGCGGTATCGATTGTCAGCAGTTTCACAGACGGGATTCCCTGATTGTTTTTTTCGGGTCAGATAAGCGCGGTCGCGAGTTCGGGAACCGCGACGACAAGCAGCAGTACAAGCAGCATCGTGATCGCGAACGGCACTGCCCCCCAGAACACATCCTCGATCCGGATGCGATCGTCCTGCAGGTTACTGTGTATGACAAAACACGCTAACCCCAGGGGTGGAGTCAGCAGACCGATCTCGACCGCCAGAATGGTGATTATGCCGAACCAGATCAGGTCGATCTCGAACCCGGAGAGGGCCGGGATCATCAGCGGGACGGTAATCAGCATGATGGATGCTGCATCGAGGATCGTGCCCATCAGCACAATCGCGATGATGTAGACTGCCAGCAGACCGGTCAGCCCGAGTCCGGAGGCATTCACCCATTCTTCCATGATATTGGGAATACCCGTCAGGGCGATCATCCGGGAATAGATATGGGCAGAAACCAGGAGGAAACAGATCGCCGCCGTCACGTGTCCGGTTTCGGATAATGCTTCCCACAGGTTGGCGCGGTTCAGTTCGCCCTTTGCAAGGGTCAGGACCAGGGCACCCAGGGCGCCTACCCCGCCGGCTTCGGTCGCCGTGAACAGCCCGCCGTAAATACCGCCCAGAACCAGCGCGATCAGCAGGACGATCGGCAGGCTCTTGCGGGCCGCCATGCCCCCGGTCATGCCGGTTTCACGTTTGGTGTTCAGCGCCTGCGCGGTCCCCACCTTGTCCGGGAAGTAGGTGGCCATCACCCAGATCAGAACGCAGTAGGCCACGGCCAGCACGATCCCGGGAATGATGCCTGCGAGAAACAGGTCGCCGATGGATTGTTCCGCCAGGATGCCGAACACGATCAATAACAGACTGGGGGGTATCAGCATGCCGAGGACGGACGATCCCGCGACCACCCCGACCGAAAAGCGCGGCCTGTAGCCGAGCCGCAGCATTTCCGGCACGGCCACCTTCGTAAACACGGATGCCGATGCAATGCTGGTGCCGGTGACGGCGGCGAAGACGGCATTGGCGCCAACCGTCGCCGTTCCCAGCCCGCCTTTCATCTTGCGGAACAGGTGGTTCGCCACGTCGTAGGTATCGCTGCCGATTCCCGAAATGCTGACCAGCAGCCCCATGAACACAAAGAGCGGGATCACCCCGAATTCGTAATGCTTCATGCTCTCGCCGATCGACAGCGCCAGCAGCTTGCCGGCGAGGTCCATATCGCCCCGGACCAGCCAGACACAGATGAAGGAGATCAGGGCCAGGGCGACGCCCACATGCACGCCGACATAGACGAAGAAGAGAACGAACACGATGGAGATCACGCCGATACCGGCGTCGCTTATCTCGGTATAATTCGAGATGGCCCACAGGACGGCGAAAGCGATGCCCACCGCGACGAAGGTCCGCGCGATGCCCCTGCCCTCGAACGTATTCTGCCGCCGCAGCGCGACCAGCTCGTCGATTCCTCCCAGCAAGGACCTGCAGAACTGAACCGCGCACATCACGGCGCCAACCAGAATCAACAGCTTGAAGGGCCAGCCCGGCAGGGCGAAATCGCCTTCAAGACCTTCAAACGTATCGCGCCGCCAGACCTTTTCGAACGTCGGCAGCGTATAGACGAACACGACCACCATCAGCGCGATCCCGAGCGCGTCATAGGCCGCCCGCAGGCTCAACCCCAGGGACGGCTTGTCACGCAGCAGACGGGCCAAAAGAATGTCAGACCGGGTCAACCTGCCGCTGCGAATGGCGGCGGGCAACTGCATGAACATGATGACGAGGATCGAGAGTTCGACCAGAAGCGGCACGCCGTTGATCGGCGCATTAAAAAGCGTGCGGCTGAAGACGTCGGCGCACAGGATCGACATCAGGCAGAATATCCAGATACTGCCGCCGCCGTTAAACAGGGAAACGACACCGTCGAACAGCCGGGCCGGCAGGCCCGGCTGTTGCGCCGTCGGTGAATCAGACTCCGCCATCAGGAACCCACTAGGCCGTCAGCCGGCCCGTCTGCCTATTCCTTGTCCCAATCGCGAAGGATTTTGACGTTCATGGCGCGCATTTCGGCCATGTAGGTGCTGACCAGTTTGTTGCCGGGGAGGCCTTTTTCCTCAAGACGGTCGGCCCATTCCTTGGCGATATTGGGAAGTGCCATCGCCCATTTTTTGCGTTCCGCATCGGCAAGCACGCTGAACTTCACGCCCTTTTTCTTCATGATACCGACAAACTTACCGCGTTTCTTGGCGTCGATGGTTTCGAGGTAGGTCGGCCATTTGACCACTTCCTCGGTGATGATCGTCCGGACATGTTCGGGCATGCTCTTCCAGACATCCGCGTTGAACGTCACACCCGCCGTCAGGGCGGGACCGAAATCGACCTTCGTATAATACGGCGCAGCCGACCAGGTCTTGTAGACGAAGGACAGGATTTCGGAGATCGGATAGCCTTCGTAAACGCCATTCTTGATGTTCGTAAACGACTGGTTCATCGAAGAATTCACGGACACGGCGCCGGTATCACGAAGCCACTGGGCGAACGTGCCGCTCGAGCCGAGCTTGCGGCCCTTCAGATCCTCGAACTTGGTTACCGGAAATTTCGTAAAAAGCTGCATCGAATCGTTCGGGCCGCTTTCAAGGTGAACCTGGTTGTGCCTGACATAGGCCGCGTTCATTTCCGGAATCTTTTTGCGCAGTCTGCGATCGATTTCCAGCAGTTGCGTGCGGCTCATATCGACAAACGGCATGTGAACCGGATAGGCCTCAAGCGGCAGGTTCGAGGGTTCGAAATTCTTGAGGATCAGACCTGCGCCCGCGATCCCTTCCTCGACGGCTTCAAACACTTCCGGAAAACTGGCAAGGGAACTCGAATAGGCATGGTTCCACTCGATCTTGAAACCCTTTCCTTCCGGGCTTGCAAGACGTGCATCGATTTTTTTGGTGACGATATTCTTGAATGCACCCACGAAGGTTACCAGCGGCGGCGGTGCCGCCGCCACGGTGATCTTGACGGTTTTCGCGGTGACAGGCGTCGAAACGGTCATTGCGCCGGCAAGCAGCGCGCCGATCATCAGCGTTTTAGTGTTGTTAGGCATATTTGCGTCCTCCCATATTTTTGATTTTGCGGAATGCTAACACCAAATATCGGCGCCGACGAATCCTGTTCGCACTCAAAGATTCAGGCGGCGCCCCTATCAGTGTCGAATTCTTATCGATCCAACTGAATTCACTTTTGTTTGAAAACATTGAATTGTCAACTTTTCAATTGGGACACCTTCCTCCGACTAGATTTATGCGTCAACGGCCTTGGATTCCGGCGCGGATCGGGCGACAACCTGTTCTTTCAACAACTGTTCCGCACACACCAGCCAGAGAGCCATATCAGCATGTCGGAAAATTACGCCACGATGCACGAAATCATCGTCGCCGCCCGCAACAATACCAGCCGGTCGGTCTGGAACTATGTCACCGGCGCGGCCGAGACCGAGACGACGTTACGCCGCAATCGCCATTGCCTGGATTGTCACGCGCTGCGCCCACGTATTCTGCGCGACGTGCGCGAAATCGATACCGCCCGGACCTTCATGGGACACAAGCTGCGGATTCCCTGCCTGCTGGCGCCGATCGGCTCGCTTCAGACGGTCACGCCAGAGGGCGGCATCGCGGTTGCAAAGGCCGCCGCCGAATTCGGGACGATAAACCTGGTCAGCACGGTCACGGAGCCGGCGCTCGAGGAAATCGCCCAGGCGACCAACCATCCCAAGGTTTTCCAGATTTATATCCGGGGCGACGAGGCCTGGGTCGATGCGCTGATCGATCGCGCCCGCGATTCCGGCTATGCCGCGATCTGCCTGACCGTCGATTCCGCCTATTACGGTCGCCGCGAACGCCAGCTCATCACCGGATGGCGGCCGCCGAGCATCCAGCGTTACGGCGAAAATGCCCGCGCCCTCCAGGCCGGACTCACCTGGGAATGGATGGACAGGATGCGCGAACGCGGCGGCCTGCCGTTCATCCTGAAAGGCGTCCAGACCGCGGAAGATGCCGAACTCGCGATCCAGCACGGGGTTGATACGATTTACGTCTCCAACCACGGCGGACGTCAGCTCGACCATGGCGACGGTACGCTCGAAATCCTGAAAGAAGTCGTCGAGGTTGCCAAGGGCGAGGCAGAGATCGTTGTCGATGGCGGCATCGTGCGCGGCACGGATGTGCTCAAGGCTCTCGCCGTCGGTGCCGATGTGGTGGCGCTCGGCCGCTACCAGGCCTGGGCGCTTGCCGCCGGCGGCCAGGCGACCCTGGTTCGCGCCCTGGAGATCATGGAAGCGGAGATCAGGAACGCCATGGGACTGACCGGGGTGTCATCTCTCGATCAGCTGGATCCCAGCTTTGTGAAAGAGGCGCGCGCGGTCAGCCAGTCGCACGAGCTGTCGGCGTTCCCGTTCCTGCCCGAGGAAATCCGCGGACCGAAGTGACGCGCCGAACCGGGTTCTTTACTTCAAATATTCTGGCCGTTAACGTTTCCGGATCAGAAACTTCACCAGGGAAAAGCCGATGGCCGTCGCAGAAAAAATCGCCAATACCGGGTCGCATCTCAAGCCGGCCCTGCTGTCTCACGGCACCGTCGAGAGTCATGACCTGCACGAGGCACGACGGTTCTATGAGGAATTCCTGGGGCTCGAAGTAACCCAGACCAGCGCCGTTTCGCTGATGCTTCGACTGAACAGCACCACCACGATCGCCTGCGTAAAGACCAAGGGCGAGACTTCTGCCGGCATCTACAGCCATTTCGGGCTTGATATGAAGTCAGAGGAAGAGGTCGACGAGGCCTACCGGGTTGCGCTCGAGCAGCAGGAAAATTACGGCATCAAAAAGATCACCAAGCCCGTCCATCAGCACGGCACCTACGCGATGTACATCATCGACCGCGACGACAACTGGTGGGAAATCCTGACAAATCCGGAAGGCGGCTACAGCTACGTGTTCGATCTCGAAGAAACCGACAACAACTGGCGCGAGCAAAATCAGGGCCGGGACCGCCAGGAACGGGCGAAGAACAACGCCGACTAGGCCGGGACTCCCCGTTTCCTATCCGAGCTCGTAAGGCACCTGGTTCGGGCCGGCAAATTTTGTCTTGGTGCCGTCGGCGTTATGCCGGTACTGCTCGAAGGTGCCTGACCGCTGGCTTCGGACGATGACGGCGATGGTCTTCTCATCGCCGGCATATTCAGCATGGATACGCCACGGGGGAACGATATCGACATCGCCGGGTCCGCACTCGCTTGCTTCCCCCTCCTCGAAACCTTTTTCGCCCGGCGTCATCTGCACGATCCGCTCACCACCGGCAAGCACACCGTATATCGTCCACGCCTTGCCATGATCGTGCGGCACCGCAAGTCCGCCCGGGTTCTTGATCAGTCCGTTGATAACGAACCCGTGGTCCGGATCTTCGTAAAACAGCAGGTTGTCGACTTTTTTCCCGTCAAACCCGCCGACCGGCCAGTCATGTGCGTGCTTCTGCAGTTCGGGGTCTTTCAACAGGTCGGCCAGAAGTTCCCGGCAGCGCTGCCACTTCTCGTCGCCATCGATCGTCTCGCAAGCCGTGCGCATGTCGGCGACAAACCTTTCGACGGCCGGCAGCATCGGTTTCCGTTCCATTTCAGCGTCCCTTCTGTCCGTTCTATCTGTGCTGGCAGATCGTATCGATCAGGGCCGGCTTGCCCGCTTTGACCTGTTCGATCGCCCGTTTGAGGGCACCGTTTATATCCGCCGGATCCTCGATCGGCCCCTCCGACCACCAACCCATGGATTTCGCAGCTTGCGCAAAATCCGGTTCCGGCCCGTCGAGATCCATACCGATATAAGCGCGTTCCTCGGCGGTACCGCGGGCATGCGCGACGTGCTTCTGGTGTTCCCAGTCGTTGTAATAGGCGCGGTTATTATACATCACGACAAGCATCGGGATTTCGTATTTGGCGGCAACCCATAACGCACCGAGATCGAACATCAGGTCGCCGTCGGGCTGGAGATCGACCACAAGGCGGCCTGTTCCCTTGTTGGCGAGCGCCACGCCAAGCGATATGCCGAACTGGGTCGCCGTGCCGAGCGACCGGCCGGGATGGCGGTAGGGTTTGTCGAAATTCCACAGCTTGCGCGTCCAGTTTCGCAGCTCGCCCGCTGTCAGCACCCAGTCCTCGTCCTGGATGACATCCCACACCTCTGACGCCAGCCGCGGCAGCGTGATCGGCGATGCATCCCAATCGTCTTTGGCATCGACCGCCCATTTGGCGAACAGCGCATCGTGACGCTTTCCGATGGCGGCACTGCGCTCGCTGATTTTATGCTGCATCGCCGTATCGCCGGCAATGCGTTCGCGGCAAATATCCGTCAGGATCGGCAGCGCCGAGACGACATCCGATGTGACCCGCACATCCCAGTCCCGGTGCTTGTTGTAATCCATCGCCCATTTGCTGATCTCGATATCGCCGAACCCGATATCGATCCACTTGCTGCCGGGTACCGTCTTGTCCTGGACCTCCCGGGTCTCCGGATCGATGACATGGGTGCCGCGCGTCCAGTCGCGAACATCGAGGCACAGCACAAGATCGGCGCCCTCGAACGCCGTGCCGTCCATGCTGAGATTCAATGGATGACGGTTCGGGAAATTCAGGCGTTTGTATATATCGGATACGCCGGCGCCCACGGTTTCCGCGAATTCGACGATGTAGTCGTAGCCATACGGCATGCGCCCTGCATATTCGACCAGGATCATCGGGTTCTCGGCGGCGAGCAGATGGTCCGCGACCTGTTCCAGCGCAGTCCTGTCGGGCGCCAACGGCGTCGTGACGCGGATGGCATCGGGAGAGGGCAGCTTGATATCCTCGGTGAGTGGCGCTTCCTGGATGCCCGCGTCATAGCACATGTAGATCGGACCCTGTGGCTCGGCCATCATGATCGAATAGGCGCGCGCGAATGAATCCGGGATACCGTGGACGCTGCCGGGCTGGTAATCCCACTTCGTATAGTCCCGCACGGCGTTGCCCTGCACGGCTGCCGTATGGATCCAGTCAATGAACGGCCGGCGGATACCCTCATCGGTCGGCCCCGTGGCCCCCATGATGAAGACGGGGGCCCGGTCGATATAGGCATAGTAGATCGCCAGCGGTGCGTGCAGCAGGCCAACCACATTGTGAACGATCGCAATCATCGGCTCGCCGGTCGCCTTGGCATAGCCATGGGCCATCTGCACCGCGATCTTTTCATGATTGCAGATCATCATCGGCGGATCGTTCTCGCCGTAATTGACCAGCGAATCGTGCAGACCGCGGTAACTAGCCCCCGGGTTCAGGGAAATATGCTTGAAACCATACTGCTTGATCAGATCGACGATGACATCGGACTGGTATTTCGTGTCCGATTTCCGGATCAGTTTGTCATCCGACATGGCGTGTGCCCCCGCTGATTGCGTTCCCGATAAAGATTGGCTTAAGCTTGAAGCCCTGCGAACCATACGCGAGCGTATGGCAACGCTCAACGGGTGCGAATTGATGGAGGATAGAAATATGGCCACAGCAACCCGCGAAGTTCTCCCCCCGGCGATAGGGTCGGACGAACTCAAACGGCGTCAGTCGGAACTTGCTGCCAACACGAAGCCGACAGTCTTCAATGTTGCCGGGCAACTGCTTGCCAAAGGGCGCACCGATACGCCGCTTGCCGCAACCGAGGACATGTCGATTCGACTCAAAATATATGCCGAAGGCGGCGAGAACGAACTGCATGCCCACCCCGGCGAAGATCACAGCTTTATCGTTCTTCAGGGCAGTGTCCGGTTTTACGGACCCGAAAACGAAGAAACGGTTCTGGAGGCCAACCAGGGCATCATGCTGCCAAAGGGAAACATGTACTGGTTCACCGCCATTCCCGGCGAGCCCCTCGTGATGCTCCGGATCGGCTCTCCCAATTACCAGAAGCTGCCAGAAGTCGACCGGATCGACGCCGACGGAAACCCAATGCGCGGCGATTCCAAGAAGAATAAATCGGTCCCGGTCGAATATCTCGACGGCCAGTATTACGGCTGAACGGTACCGAAGGACTTAAAACATGACGACATTGGTAACGGGCGCCGGCCTGATCGGAACGGCTTTTGCGATCGAGGCGGCGAAACGCGGCGAAAAGATTGTTTTTCTCGATCCCCTGCCCCGGGAAGACTACCTTGCCGCCCGGCTCGGCGACATCGATTACGAGATTATCGCCGGCGATGCCCGCAGCCTGCCGGCGCTGATCGATGCGATCCAGACTCACAAAACCGACACCTTCGTCCATACCGCCGGCCTGATCGGCAAGCGCGTATCGAAACCGCTCAGCGCGGGCTACGACCTGAATGTCGGCGGCGCGATGGCGGTTGCCGAAGCCGTCAAGCTGACCGGCGTGAAACGACTGATCCATATCTCGACCTTTGGTGTCTACGACTGGCGCCAGCCGACACCCGACAGAATCGACGAGAGCTTTCACCGCGGCAGCGGCGCGGCCTATTCGAATTCCAAAGCGGCGCAGGAACTCATTTTTGAGGCCTATCAGGTCGAATGCGGGTTCGAACTGGTGCTGCTGCGGCCCGCGAACGTTTTCGGCACCGGCCATTTCTGGGCCGGTTCAGGCGGTGGCGAGAAGGTCCAGACCCTTGTCGAAGCGGGCATCCGCGGTATTCCCGCCGTCATTCCCGAAGAACAGACCATGGCGTTCGAATATATCTACGCCAAGGATATGGGACGCGCGGTAGATCTTGCGGCAACCGCGTCGGGGCTGCCGCCAAAGGCTGTTTATAACCTCGCCTATGGCGAGGTCATCTCGTTCGAGCGGCTTGTGGATGCGGTCAAAGTCGCGGTCCCCGGGTTCGAAATCGAGATCACACCGGGCAAGGCGCCGATATCGCGCGACACGCCGCTCGACGTCAGCCGCGCCGCAATCGAGCTTGGCTGGACGCCCGCATTTTCGCTCGATGCGGCGATGGTCGATTACGCCAACGACCTGCGCAAAAGAAACCGGTGAGCAGGGCCCACCGGTTTCATCTCTTTGCAGACCGTCGCATCGCGGGCGCATTCCCGGCGAGCGACGCTGTAGCGGCTTTTGCCTGTCAGTGGTCTTTCTTCATGGCGGCAGCGGTATTCACCATGGAATGGATGCTGCGCGCGTAGTCGAGCGCGCCCTGGTCGTCCATCCGCGGTGCGGAACGCAGATATTCCTTCAAGCCGAGAATGGCAGGACGCGGACGGCTGATCAGCAATTCGCAGAACCGGTCGACCTCGGCGTCCAGCTTGTCCGCATCGACCACCTGGCTCACCAGCCCGTAGGTCAGAGCACGCTCGGCGTCGATGAAATCGGTCGAATACGTCATCCACATAATCGCGTTGCGCGGCATCCGGTCATAGACCGCAGACATTACCATCGTCGGCATGACGTTGTGGCCGACCTCGGGGATATTGAACGTCGCCGTGCTGCTGGCGAAGGAAACATCACAGACTGACGCCACCGCCGTCCCGAACCCCATGCAGCGCCCCTCGATGACGGCCACGACCGGCACCTGCGCATCCTTGATCGACCGGTAGCAGTTGAAAATCGGATCGTATTCCGACCTGCGGCTATAGGCCTCGGGCGAGGGCGGGCCTTTGCTGGCATCCCGCACACGCCCGGTGCAGAAATCGGGGCCGGAACTCCGCAGCAGCACCATGTCGGAGTTCTCGTGCGCGGACAGGATCGCCTCGGAAAACGCCCCTGCCATCATGTCCGAAACACCGTTATCCGGCGGCGTGTTGAATGTCGCCCGCAGGATTCGGCCGTCCTGTTCCAGCAAAATATCGTCGCTCATTTTCGTCTCCCTTATTTCCGTTGGATGTCCGTTATCTGGTCTTTTCGTATATCGCGGCTTCGATGTCCCGGGCCCGGATCGGCAGCTCGTTTATCTCGATATCGAGCGGCGCCAAGGCGTCGTTGACCGCGGATGCTATTGCCGCCGGCGCGCCGAGATAACCGCCTTCGCCGGACCCTTTCTGGCCCAGCGACGTCATCGGCGACGGGGTGCAGTGTTCGGCATCCACCACGGGCGGTATCTCGTGGGCCGATGGCAGAAGATAATCGACAAACGTGCCGGCAAGCAGCTGGCCATCGGCATCGTATTCGAACTTCTCGTACAATGCCGCGCCGATGCCGTGGGCGACGCCGCCGATGATCATGCCGCGCACGATATCGGGATTGATGGCCGTCCCGCAGTCATGACCGATGAAATAGTCGTGAACCTTCACCTTGCCGGTATCGGGATCGATTTCCACCAGTGGGACATGCGCCTGGAACGAAAAACACGGATATAGCGGCACCTCGTTGTTCTCATCCGGCAGTCCGCCCGCACCGGGCACCTGCTGGACGGCATAGGACTGAAGCCCCAGTTCGTGACCGGGCGGCATCCGGTGAAACTGTTTATGCGCGATATGGCAGATTTCCGCCCAGGTCAGCTTGCTCGCCGGATCGCCGCGCACAGCAAACTCGCCGTCGGCATATTCGACCTGATCTGTTTCGACGCCGAGATCGTGGGCGGCAATCGTGATCATCTTTGCCTTGATGTCGCGCGCCGCCTTGGACGTCGCGGTACCGAGGACAATCGCCATGCGGCTTGCGACGGGACTGCGGGTCGGCAGGGCTTCGAGCGAATCGCCGTGGACCACGCGGATGGTGTCCGGATCGCGTTCCAGTTCCTCGCCGGCGATCGTCGACACCAGCGTTTCGTGCCCCTGTCCCGAGGTCGTGGTGCACATTACGGCCGTTATTACCCCGGTCGGCTCGACCTTGATCAGAACGGATTCAACGAAGGTCGTGATCTCCAGCTTCGGGTTGAAGAGATATTCGAAAATATTGTTTCCGCCGCCCGGCTCCAGGCAGGTCGCGATACCGACACCGGCGAGCTTGCCGTCGGCGCGCAGCGCATCGCGGCGCGCCATGAGGTCGTCCCAGTTCGACGTTTTCAGAATACCTTCGAGCACCGCATGGAAATCGCCGGAATCGTATTTCGATCCGGGCGGAATTTTCCACGGAAACTCGTCCTTGCGAACCAGATTCCGTCCCCGTACCTCGACTCGGTCCAGCCCGAGATGCTTGGCAACGCGTTCGATGCCGGTCTCTACGGCGAAATTGGTCGGCGACTGGCCGAAACCGCGCACCGGTACCTGGCCTGTCTTGTTCGACGTAACGGAGATCGCCTCGTATTCGATGGAATTCACCCGGTACGGACCGCACAGGGCCGTTATCGGCTTGCCGAGCTGCAACGGCGCGCGGCCGGGATAGGCGCCGACATCGTCAAGTGCACGTATTTTCATCGACTTGATGACGCCGTCGTCGTCAAACGCCATCGTGATATCGAAAATCCGGTCGGGCCCGTGGGCGTCGCCGCCCGACATGTTATCGAGCCGGTCTTCGATAAACCGCACTGGAAAACCGAGTTTTTTCGCCAGATACGTGACCAGCACCGTGTGCTTGATACCGCGCTTGACCCCGTAGGAGCCGCCGACATCGACATCGTTATGCACCCGCACCTGGTTCATGGGAATGCGCAGCGCCGCGGCTATCTGGTCCTGGTACTGCGGCATCTGGATCGAGGCCCAGACATCCATGATTTCATGCACGTCATCCCACTTGGCGACCACGCCGAATGTTTCGATCGGCACGGTGGACGACCGGCCCCAGCGGGCGCGGTAGCTGACGGTGTTCGACACGCTCGCGAAATCGTCGGCGACGGGTCCCCATTCCCAGGTTTTCCGGAACAGAACATTGGTGCCATGCGCCGGATGAACAAGCGGCTGGTCTTCGTCGAGCATCTTTTCGGAATCGACGGCCGCCGGCAGGGATTCGTATTCGACCTCGATCAATTCCGCGGCGTCTTCGGCGACATAGCGGGAATCCGCCACAACGGCGGCCACCCATTCGCCGGCATAGCGGGTCATGCCCACGGCCAGCGGGTGCCAGATCACATTGGGAAGGTCCAGGCCGTGAAACAGCGAATTCGTCGCTTCGGCAATCTCGTCGCCGGTCAGCACGTAGTGCACCCCCGGTAACGCCAGCGCCGCGCTGGTATCGATACTGACGATATTGGCGCGGGCATGGGGGCTCGGCAGGATCGCGACATGCTTCATCCCGGGCACTTCGACATCCGCGACGTATTTGCCGCGACCGCTGACGAAACGCCGGTCTTCCTTGGTCCGCCGTTTGCGCGATACGTACCGGTAATTCGGCAGGTTTGCGGGGGCATCAGCCATGTGCGGCTCCTTCGCGGCGACGCTTCGCCGTCATCTGTACCGCTTCGACGATCTGCTGGTAGCCGGTGCACCGGCACAGATTGCCGCTGATTGCCTCGCGGATGTCGTCTTCGGTCGGGTCGGGGTTCTCGGCAAGCAGCGCTTCGCTCGCCACCAGCATACCGGGCGTGCAATAGCCGCACTGCATCGCGTGGCAGTCCCAGAAAGAGTCCTGCAGATCGCTCAATGAACCGTCTTCGTTCAGCAAGCCCTCGACGGTCGTGATCCTGTGCCCTTCGGCCTGAACCGCGAACATCAGGCAGGACCGGATCGGCTCATCGTCCAGAAAGACCGAACAGGCACCGCAAATGCCGTGCTCGCAGCCAACATGCGTGCCGGTGAGCCGCATCATATCGCGCAGGCAATCGACCAGCGTCATCCTGGGCGGAATCGTCACCGTGCGATCCTTGCCGTTGACGTTCAGCGTGACTTCTACCTGTTTCATTTGCCGGCCTCCGTAACAGCATCCGCAATCGCCCGGGAAACGAGCTTTCTTGTTACGCGGCGCCGGTAATCCGCGGTCGCGTGAACGTCGGTATCCGGCTCGATCTCGTCGTCGACCAGCGCAATCACGTCATCGAGTCCGTCTGCGGATTTCCCGACAAGCGCCGCTTCGAGCGCGTGCAGCTTCACCGGCGACGGTGCGGCACCGCCGACACTGACCGCCGCGCGGGCAATCGTGCCGTCATCCGCCAATGCAACCTGCGCGGCTGCGGCGACGATGGCGAAATCTCCCTGACGGCTCGCGGTTTCATGAAAGCCCGTGCCGGTCCGGGGGTCCTGCCAGACTGGAATACGTATTTCGGTCAGGAGCTGATCCGGTTCGATATTGGTGACCATGGCCGCTTCGAAAAAGCCGTCGAGCGCCATTTCTGTCTCACCGGCGGTCGACCGCAGTACCATCGTCGCCTCGAGCGCCAGCGCCGCCAGCGGCAGTTCGGCCGACGGGTCGCCGTGAACGATGCTGCCGCCGATCGTGCCGCGATTGCGGGTCTGCTGATGCCCGACATTGCGCACCGCCTTGGCGACCAGCGGCAAACGACCCGAGACGATACCCGACCGTTCGATCGCACGCTGGCGCGTTCCGGCACCGAATGACACGTAATCGCCATGATCGTCGATACCGGCAAGCTCTGCGACATCGTTGATGTCGATCAGCATGTCGGGACGCGCCATGCGCATCGCCATCAACGGGACGAGCGTCTGCCCACCCGCAATAATCTTGCGTTCCTCGTCGCCCGCCTCTGCAAGCAGTCGGCAGATTTCATCGACGGATGACGCCCGGACGTAGTCAAAGGCAGCGGCTTTCATCGGGCAATGTCCATTGTTTCAACAGCTTCCGTTCTGGGTGTTCGCGGATGTATCCGGCAGGTTTGCGGCAATTTAGAACCATCCGTGACCGTATGGTAGCCCTGTCCGACGAATTGCGCTGCATAGTGCCATGCGAAGGATTGCGGGCTTAACCGTTCTTTAGGGGATTTTCGTCAAATTTTAGACAACTCAAGGAGAGTCCCATGGCACAACAAGCAGTTCTCAGCCATCCCGACGTCGCCCAGGCCGCCGCTCAACGCCGGCCGTCCGATACGGGCTGGTCATCCCGCGTAAAACTTGTCTGTTTTCTCGGCTGCGCTGCGGCAAGCTGGGCAATCGTTCTCGCGCCGTTTCTGCTGCTCGGCTGACACGGCGCAAGACGCAATTACGCATCATTGGAGTTGCCGGCATGAAGCAGCTCCCAGATTTTTCTGGGGGTGACCGGCATCCGGATATCGCGCACCCCGTAAGGTCGCAGCGCATCCACAAACCCGTTTACCAGCACCGCGAGGGCGGGCGTCGTACCGCCTTCTCCACCCGCTTTGACGCCAAGTGGGTTGGTCGGTGACGGTACTTCGTTCAAAGCCGTGACAAAGGACGGATATTCGTCCGCCCGCGGCATATGATAGTCCATGAACGATCCCGCCAGCGGCTGGCCGTGTTCGTCGATTGCGCAGAGCTCGCCCAGCGCCTCACCCGCGCCCTGAACGATACCACCATGGGTCTGACCGTCGACGATCAACGGGTTGATTGCCCGGCCAACGTCATCGATCGTGGTATAACGCACCACGTCGAACGCGCCCGAGTCCGGGTCGATCTCGATCTCGCAGATATGGCACCCGTTCGGGAATACCGGCGTTTCCATGACGTTGTCTTCAATGACCGACAGGCCACCGGCCAGCGATTCCGGCAGATCCGTCCGGTCCGAAACAGCCTGCGCCAGGTCGAAAAGGCCGATCTCGCGATCCGTTCCCTTGATCGAGAAAACCCCGTCGGCGAATTCGATATCCGTTTCGGCCGCTTCGAGAACGATACCGGCCAGACGCTTGCCCTTCTCGATCAATTCGTCCGCGGCTTTGACAATCACGGTTCCTGCCATGCGCATCGACCGGCCGCTATGCGACCCGCCACCGACCTTCACGACATCCGTATCGCCGACGATAACGGTAACCTTTTCAACCGGCACGCCCAGCCATTCGGCGGCGACCTGCGCAAAGCTCGTCTCGTGGCCCTGCCCGCTTGGCTGGGTACCGATGACGAGATCGATACCGCCATCGGCGTGCACGTGGATCTCGGCCTGCTCGCGCGGGGTGCCGATCGACGACTCCACGTAGTTCGCGAAACCGCGGCCCAGCAACCTGCCCCGGGATTCCGCCTCTTTCCTGCGCGCGGCAAAGCCGTCCCAATCGGCAAGTTCCATCGCCATATCCATGCTTTTGGCATATTCGCCGCTGTCATAGGTCATTCCGACGGCATTCCGGTACGGCATCTGTTCGGATGAGACGAGGTTTTGACGGCGGAGCTCGATCGGATCGAAGCCGAGCTCATGGGCGGCGGTTTCCACCAGCCGTTCGATCGCGAACGTCACTTCGGGGCGACCGGAACTCCGATAGGCATTCGTCGGCGGCGTATTGCTGAACACCGCGCGCGACCGGAGATGGGCAGACGGAATATCGTAGGAACCGGTTATCAGCCCCGACCCCTTGCTCAGCGGCGACAGCGACACCATGCGCGACCCCACATTGCTCAGATTGTCCGCCCGCATGGCCAGGAACTTGCCGTCGGCATCGAGGGCGAGGGACACCTTGCTGACAAGGTCGCGGCCCTGATAATCGCTGATGAAGGATTCGCTTCGGCGGCAGGTGAATTTGACCGGCCGCCCGACCTTGCGAGATGCCCAGCCGACCAGCGGAAATTCGACATACAGGCGGTTCCGCGTCCCGAAATTTCCCCCGACATCCTTTGAAATCACCCGGACATCGTCGGCATCGACGCCGAGCACTTCGGCGATCTCGCGTTTCTGGCGGACCGATCCGCCCGACCCCGCATAAATGGTGTACCGGCCCGTCCCGGTATCGTAATCGCCGAGTGCGGCGCGGGGCTCCATCGGCACACCCGTGACGCGGTCGATGTAGAATTCCATATCCACGATATGTTCGGCGGATGCGAAGGCTTCATCTGTCGCGTCCTTGTCGCCGAAAAACGTCTCGATCCCGATATTGTCCGGAACCTCGTCCCAGATAGACGGTGCACCGGCTTCGGCGGCCTTTTTGGTGTCGGTCACGCAGGGGAGCGGCGCGTAATCGATCAGAACCGCATCGGCAGCGTCCTCCGCCTGCGCAAGCGTTTCCGCGACGACGACGGCAAGCGCCTCGCCGACATACCGCGCCTTGTCCGCCGGCAGGGGCATGTGATTTCCGATGAACGGGTCCACCCCGCCCGGCCCATGAAGTTTCTGGTCGTGTTTGGTCGAGGGCAGCGGGCTGTGCGGAATCTGGGACAGACCGTCGGCTGCACAATCCTTGCCGGTAAAGATCCCGAGCACCCCCGGCATCGATGCAGCGGCGGACGTATCGATGTCCTGGAGAACCGCATGGGCATGACTGGAACGTACGACCGCCATATAGGCCTGACCGTCAATCGACCAATCGTCACTGAAGCGCCCGTTCCCAGTCAGCAGCCGAACATCTTCGCGGCGTCGAACCGGTTGGCCAATTTTTTCATACTTCATCGTCCGGTTTCCCGATATTGGATAGCGTTACAGCGCCTGAATTATCTCCGTACGCTAGCGTATGGAAAGAATCAACACCCCGCGCCGGTAGAAACCAGTGCGGCGGCGTTACGCCCGGCGATCCGGCCCAGTGTGACCGCCGTCAGCAGACCGTTGCCCGACAGATACCCCCAAACGGCGTCGCCCGAAACACCACGCGCCGCACCGCCGCCGGCGAACAGATTCGGAAAAGCCGTACCGTCGTCCCGCAATACCCTTGCGCCCGGGTCGATTGCGAGCCCGCCCTGTGTGTGGAACAGCGCTCCCGTCACCCGGATGGCATAGTACGGGGCCGACAGGGCGGGTTTGAATGCGAAATCGCGCCCGAACGGACAGTTGCCCTCTCCCCGGGCGTATCCCGCACACGCCCCGATGGTCGCACCGAGGCGACCGGCATTCAGATCGCAGACCGCTGCCAACCCATCGATATCATCTGCATGGCGCACCGCTCCGGCGGCCTCGGCAGCCCGGTAATCCTCGAACGTCATACCGAGATCATGAATCCGTTGGTCGTAGACATTCCAGGCGATGTCGCCGGGTTGCGCCAGCACGTCGACAGCCGCCTCGGAATAGCCCTGGTGCTCGTCGGCAAATCTCTGCCCGTCCGAATTGACCTGGATACCGCCCTCGGTCATCACCGCCCAGGTGATCAGCATGCCGTGCGGCGACGCCCAGGATCCATGCCCCTGATATGCGCCCATGTCCTGGATACCGGCGCCGAGCGCCCTGCCCCAGACGACAGCATCGCCGTGGTTGCCGGTATGTCCGGCGAAAACGGCATCGGCAATCTCGGGAATGAATTCGCGGACCATTGCCGGGTTGCCGCCATATCCGTTACAGGCAAGTACCAGCGCCGCGCAACCAACCCGGTCGGTCGACCCGTCGGGGCGCTCGATTGTCACCCCGCGGATCGTGCCGTCCGTCGCGGCAATCAAATCGGCTACCCGCGCATTCGTCAGAATATCGATACCGGCTGCCGCGGCGGCATTCGTCAGCGACCCGATCAGTTCGGCGCCGGTTTTCGAGGGCGGCGCGTGCATGCGAAATACGCTGTGACCGGGGTAGAGAAATCCGTCGACAAGCTGCAGGGGCACATCGTGCCGGTCGATCATCCATTCGATTGCGGGACCCGATTCACGGCAGACCGCATCGACCACCCGCGCGTCCGCCCTGCCTTTCGATTTACGATGAATATCGGCAGCAAGCAGATCGACCGGATCGTCGATCCCAAGCGCGCGCTGAAGCCGTGTATTGCAGGCCGGGATCATGCCTGAAGACAGCGCGGTCGATCCTTGTGGAATGTCGTCGCGCTCGAGGATCAGCACCTCGGCACCGGCTTCGCGGGCAGCGAGGGCGGCGACGATTCCGCATGCTCCCGCGCCGATAACGATGACCGGTATCTCGACATCGAAAACGATGCGCTCGTCGACCACGACGGTCATGACTGCCGTTCGACGATCACATTGCCGAAACTATCTACCCGTCCCGCAAGCCCGGGATCGATGAACGTCGTCGCGTCGGGCTGTTCGAGGATTGCCGGACCGGGGATCACGGTGCCGACCGGCAGCATCAGCCGATCGTAGACACGGGCGTCGTGCCAGGCGCCTTGAACGTAAACCTTGCGCCCCGGACGTTCGGCCGCTTCGAGCGACGCATCCGCCGACGGCGCCAGCACCGACAGGTCGAAACCGGGACGACGCCCGATGACCGACACCCGAAGGTTCATGACCCGGCAGGGAATACCATCCAAAATCCGGCCATATTCCCGGCGATAGGCAGCCTCGAACGCGTCGCGCAGGACATCCAGCCTGTCGGTCCCGGTCGGGACGGGTGTAACGACGGTATGGGTCTGCCCAACATAGAGCATGTCGAGTTCGACGATCTCTTCGGTCTCTTCCAGCGTCACGCCGGCAGTCGCGAGGCGTTCCCGGCCTTCGCCCGCCAGGCGCGCAATCTCGGCTGTCAGCTGCGACAGATCGAGATCGTCGAGCAGCGTGTTCAGCGTCTGGACGAAATCGTGGCGCATGTCGGCGATCACGCAGCCGATGGCGCTGGTCACACCCGGAAAACGGGGGACAAGCGCACCGGCCAGCCCGACCTCGTTGACCAGCGCGCCGGTGTGAAGCGCGCCGCCTCCGCCGAACGGCATCGCGGTGAATTTTCGCGGATCGTGACCGCGTTCGATCGACACCAGCCGGATAGCGCCCGACATGCGCGAATTCGCGACCCGGATGATCGCTTCCGCCGCCGCCAGGTCGTCGAGACCGAGCGGTTCGCCGACATGGGTCTGAATCGCCCGCGACGCGGCCTCAAGATCGAGCGTATTTATTTTCCCGCCAATGGGCCGCTCGGCATTTATGCGCCCGAGCAGCACGTTCGCGTCGGTAACCGTGGGCCTGTCGTTGCCGAGCCCGTAACACGCCGGCCCCGGATTGGCACCGGCACTTTCAGGGCCGATCTGCAGGATACCGCCGCGGTCGACCCAGGCAATCGAGCCGCCGCCCGCACCGATCGTCGTGATCTGGATCATCGGCGTGCGGACGACAAGGCCGAAATCGATCGATGTCTGTGCTGCGAGCGCGCTCTCGCCATCCGCCACCAGGGCAACGTCGAAGCTTGTCCCGCCCATGTCACAGGTCACGATATTGGGAAACCCCGCAGCTTCTGCAATATGGGCTGCAGCGATCACGCCCGCGGCGGGGCCGGACAGCGCCGTCCGCACCGGGACCTCGCGGGCCGTCTCGACGCTCATCACCCCGCCATTCGACTGGACGATCAGGATGTCGCCGGCGAAACCGGCATCGGCGAGGGACGTTTCCAGATTTTGCAGGTAACGCCCGACGACAGGCTGGAGCGTCGCGTTGAGCGCGGTTGTCGAGGCGCGCTCGAACTCCCGCAGCTCGGGCAGGATATCGCTGGAAACCGTGATGTGCCCGTTTGGCCAAACGGCCTTGGCGGCTTCATACGCGGCGCGTTCGTTCTCCGGGTTCGCGTAGGAATTGACGAACATGATCGCGAGCGCCTCGGCACCCGCGGCGCGAAGGTCTGCCGCGGCCCTGGACACGGCATCGACATCGACCGGCGTGCGGACCGATCCATCGGCCAGGACGCGCTCACCCACTTCGATCCGAAGGTCGCGCGGAATGACCGGCGTGTAGGAGCCGCGCAGCCCCCAGATTTCCGGCCGGTCGCGGCGGCGCATTTCAAGGATATCGCGGAAGCCGGCTGTCGTGATCAGGCCCGTCTTCGCCCCCTTGCGCTCAAGCAGCGCGTTCGTGCCGACGGTCGTGCCGTGAACAACATTGGCGAGCGCCGGAATGCCGCTCTCTCCCGCCCCGGCAACCACCCCCTCGATAAATCCACGGGACTGATCTTCGGGCGTCGACGGTACCTTGGCGACACGGCATTCGCCGGTTGCTTCATCGAGCCAGAAAATATCGGTAAACGTGCCACCGACATCGACGCCAACGATTGCCGTTCGGGATGCGGCCATTATGCGCGCCCCATCGACTGGCGCACCGCGTCGGTCTCATCGGCATCGACCGTGCCGTCGGCGGTCAGGACGACGCCGTATTGTGCTGCCGCATTTTCCCGGCTGACGAAACCGAGCCGGACGTCCGTGGCCACCATCCCGGGATCGCGTTCGAACGCCGGTCCGTATCCCCCGCCACCCGGCGATTCGATATGAATACGCTGGCCTTTTTTCAGCCGGATATCGACGGCCTTGGACGTCATTTCCGGTATCCTGGGGCCGTCATCCTGGTCGTAGCTCACGAAATTGGCCGCCGCATCTCCGCCACCGACGATCCCCCGTGGCGGAAACTTGCCGCGCTCCGCGAAGACAAACCCGGTGCCGCGCTCCTCAAGCAGTTCGATCTCGTATATAGCCCCCAAACCGCCCCGGTGGCGGCCGGGACCCGCGGAATCGGGACGTATTGCCCACTGCGTAAACGCGACAGGCAGCACCGATTCAAGGATCTCCACCGGTGGAATGGTGGCCATGGAAATCGGGGCGTTCCCATGGGTCAGCCCGTCGCCGTCCGAATGGCCGCCGAGACCGCCACCGAAAAAGCTGAAAAACACCCAGGGACGCGACTGCCCGGGCCGCCGCCCGTTGATCGATACGGCGTTGATGGTGCCATAACTGTTGGCAGGCGCAATTCCGGGATCGATCTTGGAAAAGGTGCTGAACACGATATCGATCAGCCGCAGGATCGTCTCGGTGTACCCGCCCACCGGGCGCGGCGCGACTGCCGACAGAATTTTGCCTGCGGGAATCACGAAGGTGATCGGCTCCAGCACGCCGCCATTCGCCGGCACGTCGCGGAACACATGTTTGAGCGCCACATAGGTTGCGGCGATAGTCGTGGATTCCGAGATATTGATGGGTCCCGCGCATGCATCGGCGGATCGCGAGAAATCGAACGTCAGGGTGCCGTCGTCGATCGTGAGGTCGAGCGCTATTTTGAGCGGTTCGTCGACGATACCGTCATTGTCGAGAAATTCCTCGGTCGAATAGGTGCCGTCGGCCAGATCGCCGATCAGGCTGCGCATCTGGCGGGCGGACCGCTTCTTCAACTCGCTGAAGACGTCGCGCACCGTCTCCTTGCCGTATTCGTCGAGCAGATCGTCCATCCGCCGGACGCCCAGGTCCAGAGAGTTGATCTGCCCCATAAGATCGCCGTAGGAACTGCCGGGGAGCCGGCTGTTCGCCGTCAGGACAGAGACGATATCGGGACGTATGACGCCCCGGTCCATCAGCTTGACCGGCGGCATCACGAAGCCCTCCTGGAAGCAGTCTGTCGCCGATGGATTGTAGTTGCCGGGCACGCCGCCGCCGACATCGTGCCAGTGCCCCGCCGACGACAGCCAGCAATACAATTCGCCGTCGCGGAAATAGGGCCGGACAATCTTGAAATCCGACAGATGCGTCCCGCCGGCATAGGGATCGTTGAATATCCACATATCGCCGTCTTCGGCGCCGCCATCGGCCTCGGCCTTGGCAATCCCCGTCTTCACGGCAAACGACATCACACCGACGAAAATCGGCAGGCCTTCCTTGCCCTGTATCAGGGTATCGCCGGTCCCTGCCTCGTAGATGCCGTGGGAGGCATCGCGCGCTTCGGCGATGACGGGACTGAAAGCGGCACGGAACAGCGTCACGTCCATCTCGTCGGCAATCTGTTCCAGCCTGCCCTTGATGACGGCAAGCGTTACCGGATCAACGCTCATGCGGTTTCCTTTCCGGCAAATCGTTTCTCGAGATGCGGCACCAGCCCGCCATCGGCCAGCATCGCCAGCAGATGCGGCGGCATCGGATCGCAGCGGTAGTCCGCACCGCTGTCGAGATCGCGCACAGTACCGGACACCGCGTCGATGGCGACATGGTGACCGGCAGAGATATCCGGTGCATCGGCACAGACCAGCGCCATCAGCCCGTGATTGATCGCGTTCCGGTAGAAGATGCCGCCAAAAGACGGCGCAAGGACTGCGGCGATCCCGTGATAGACCAGCGATTGCGCCGCCTGTTCGCGCGACGAGCCCATCCCGAAATTGCGCCCGGCGCAGATCACGTCACCGGGTTGCACGTTCGTCACGAATCCGGGATCGACTGTCTCGAGGCAATGCTTCGCCATCTCCTCAAGCGGGCTTTTCATATAAAGACCGGGGGCGAGCACGTCGGTATCCACATTGTCGCCATAGGCCCAGACTTTGGCCCGGTCGATGATACCCGGCGCACTCATACCAGGAACTCCCGCGGATCCCGGATTTCGCCCGCAACGGCGGCCGCCGCCACGGTATAGGGGTTGCCGAGATAGACGTCGGACGACGTCGCGCCCATGCGGCCCCTGAAATTTCGTGCTGTCGACGCGATGCAGACTTCGCCCTCGGCCAGCACGCCCGCGCCGTAGCCGGCACACGCTCCGCAGCCGGATGGCATCATGATCGCGCCTGCCTCTGTCAGGATGGCAAGCGTGCCGTCGGCAGCCGCCGCCGTCATATCTCTCTGCGATGCCGGGGCGACCAGCAATCGCGTCCCCCTTGCCACTTTGCGGCCCTTCAAAACCTCTGCCGCCATGTGCAGATCGATCAGTTTCGCGCCGGTACAGGCGCCGATATAGGCCTGGTCGACCCTTGTGCCTGCCGTCTCCGCGACCGGACCGGCATTTGCCGGGCTGTGCGGCGCCGCCACCTGCGGGCCGAGCGCGGCCACATCGATGACGTGCGTCGCGCGCACGGGCGCATCCGCATCGTTCTGCCAGCGGGCGATATCGCCCGGATCGGCCCCGGCATTGCGGATAAAGTCGGCTGTCGTCTCGTCTCCGGCGATCAGGCCGGTCTGCGCGCCGAGCTCGGCCGCCATGTTGCACAAAGTCATGCGTTCCGGCATCGGCAATGCGGCGATTGTGTCGCCGACATATTCGACGACCTGGTAGTCGCCGCCGTCCATGCCGAGACGCGCGCACAGGGCCAGCATCACATCCTTGGCGCTCACGCCGAGCGGCAGACCGCCCGTGACCTCGATACGGATCGTCTCGGGCACCCGAACCCAGGTCTCGCCCGTCGCCAGCACGCCGGCCATATCGGTGGCCCCGATGCCGAACATGAAGCAGCCGAAAGCGCCCCCGGTGGGCGAATGGCTGTCGCCGCCGACGACAAACATGCCGGGTTTCAGATGTCCCCGCTCCGGCAGGACGACGTGGCAAATGCCCTGCATGTCGTAAAAATTGGGCAGATCCTGCGCGGCGGCGAACTTCCGCGTCAGATCGAGAATGCGTGCGCTTTCGGCATCCACCGCGGGGACGTAGTGATCGGATATCAGAACGACTTTTGCAGGGTCCCACACACCGACGCCCAGCTTTTCGAGGATCGGCTGTACCCGGCGCGGCCCGCCGGAATCATGGATCATTGCAAGGTCGACCTTGCAGGTCACGATCTCGCCGGGCGCGACCGCGTCAAGGCCGGCCGCGTGAGCAATAATCTTCTGCGCTAGGGTCTGGGCCATTTAAGCTCTGTAATCCGGTGTTTTCAGTGAGTCCAGCAACGTCAACTGCCGAGCGAGGGCAGCCAGGTGGCGATGCCGGGAAATATGACGATCAGTACAACGAGCAGCATCGCGCAGGCCATGAAGGGAATCGCCGCGAAGCAGATTTCGCTGAATTTCGTTCCGGGTGGCGACACGCCCTGCATTACGAACAGAAGCAGGCCGAATGGCGGCGTGGTAAAGCTGATCTCCATCGCCAGCAGCACGATAACCGCGAACCAGATCGGATCGAAGCCGAACTTGAGCGCGAGCGGAAAAAAAATCGGCACCGTGAGCAGCATCATCGAGAGCTGGTCCATGAACATGCCGAGGACCAGCAGGATTCCGAACATGACCAGCAACATGACCAGCGGATCGACGTCGAACTGCGTCACCCACCCGATCAGCCCCGACGATGCCCCGGAAAACGCGAGTATCTGGCTGAAGGTCGCCGATCCAAAAATGATCAGAAGCGCCATGATCGTTACCCGGGCGGCACCCTCCATCGATGTCCAGGTCGATTTGAATGTCAGGCATCGGTACAACAGGGCAAGTATCAGGACCCCGAGACAGCCGAATGCCGCCGCCTCGGACGGGGTCGCCACGCCCGCCATGATCAGGACGATCACGCCGATCACGACCGACACCATGGGCAGCACATCGGTACACAGCAGTTTCAGCCGGGTCGACCACGGCACGAAATCGATATCGTAGGCCGGCGCGGCATCCGGGTCCCGTTTCGCCATCACGTAGATCAGCACGATGTACATCGACGCCAGGATCAGGCCGGGAAGGATACCGGCGATCAGCAGTTTGCCGATATCGAGTTCCGCCAGCGTGCCCAGCAGGACTGCCAGCGCAGAGGGCGGGATCATCATGGCAAGCCCGCCGGTCCCCAGGATGGGGCCGATGGACATGTGTTTCTTGTAGCCGCGCCGGCTCATCTCGGGGACCATCAGCGTGCCGAGCAGCGCGGTGGACCCCATGGACGAGCCCGACAGCGTCGCAAACGCCGTCCCGCCGGCAACGGTCACGTAAGACAACCGCGCGGGCACACGGCCGAGCAGTTTTTCGACCGCCGTGAACATCCGGTTGGCGAGGCCGGTGTGAAAAAACAGCTCGCCCATCAACAGAAACATCGGAATCGGCACGAGCGCGAACGTCGTCATCGATTCGAATGCATTGCCCGCAAGAACCCCGACGCCGCGCTCGGCGACCTCGAACAGATCCCCCGACCCACCCATATAGACCGTCGCCGCGACGACGTTGACCGCGATAAACGCGATGCCCACGGGCAGACCGATCGCCATCAGCACCAGGATCGCGCCGATCAGGCTTGCCAGCGTCCAGTACCACTCCATCAGAGTGCCGCCCTATTCATGGACGCCTGCCTGCCCCGTATGCATGTTTTCGCGGCCGAACACGAAACGCAGGAATTCGACGGACATCAAGCCAAACCCGACGGGCATTGCACCAGTGACGATCCAGCGCGGGATGTCGCGCGAGCCACGAACGTCGAGTTCCCCGAACGAATAGTCTTCGAGGGCCAGTGCGCCGGCATAGAACGCGAGCACGGCGCACACCAGGCAGCAAAGCGCCGCGACAACGCGCGACAGGATATTGCGCACTGGCGGCGAGACGGCCGCCGTCACGATTTCGATATAGACGTGGCCGCGGATACGGACGAGCCAGGGCGCCCCGAGCATCAGCGTGTAAATAAAACCGTATTCGATGAACACGAAGGAATAACTGGAATATTCGAGGCCGAGACTACGGAACAGCACCGAATAGACGATGGCAACCATCATCAGGCCGAGATAAATCGCCGCCAGCGCGGCCATGCCGCGCAGCAGTCGCGCGTAATATGTGTCGATCGTCCCCAGCATCGCGGAAACGGGCAGGTCGCGAACCCGCCCGTTTCTCGTCAGTCGGTTGCGGCCTGCTGATACAGCGGGCGCAGTTTCTGCATGGAATCAAGCGGCCGGTTACGCTTTTTCAGACGCTCTTCCATCCGCTGATAGGCGGATTCGATCGCCGTCTTGAGATATTCGGACGCCGCCGGCACGTCGTGCAGTTTCATCCCGCCATCGACCAGCTGCTTGCGCTCTTTATCGACCTCGGCAAGACGCGCCGCACGGCTCGAATTTTCATGCGCAATGACCGTTGCCTGCACAATACCCCGCGCTTTCGCCGTCATCTTGTTCCAGGATTTCAGGTTCATGATCAGGCCGATATCGGTCTGGTAAAACTTCGGATCCAGGCGATGGCGCAGGAACTTGTCCCATTTGAAGGCGATCAGGCCGATCGACGTCCAGGCCGATGCATTGACGATACCTTTCTCAAGCGCCGAATAGACGGCACTCGAAGACATGTTATGCGTCGTCGCGCCTAGCGCGCGGAAAAACGCGCCATAGATCGGATTGTCGCGCATCTTTACGCCGGCAAAATCCGGCAATCCGGTCTTTTTGAACTTCGGTGCGTCCTGCATGTAGATGTGAAAGCCCGGACCGGAATCCACCCAGCCGAGATACTTCACCTTGAAATATTTCTGATGGAGCTGATCGATGATCGCCATGCCACCGTTCGCGCGCACGATGGCAGGCGAAGACGGGGACGTGGAAATCGCCTCGTTTTCCGGGATCGCCTGCGCGTAGAACGCCGCCGGGGTGCAAACCATGTCAACCGACCCCTTGCTGACGGCGCCGGGCTGCTGAAACATCTTTACGGCCTCGCTGCCGCCCTTGATGTCTACGGAAACATCCGACCCGCCGGCCGAATTGATCGCCGCCACCATGGCCTTGCAGCTTTTGGTGTACACCAGAAAATCCGGAAAGGGATGGACCAGCGAAAGCTTTGTCTGAGCCACCGCCCCACCGGCGAATGTCGTGACCCCGATGGAAAGCGCGGCAAACAGCGTGAATTGTGTTCTCATCATCGTGCCCCTGTAAGGTTTTCGATACGTGTTTTCAGCAACTACGCCCGAACTCTGTTTTCTTATACTGTCATATCCACCGAACTGACGCATCATCAACAATTGGCCAGTCAACAATAGGCACCCCATCGGGGGCAATTCCCTGGCACGCTTCCCGGTGCAAGAGAACCACGCGACCTTCCGGCAGCGCAGTCTTTTCCCTACGCCCATCGCGTTGGAATTCCGGGACAAGACGACCCGGGCGAAGTGCGACAGCGCCTGACCGTCAGGCGATCCGGTTCGCAAGCGTCCCGTCGATCAGGAAATCGCGGGCGGTTTCGACCGCACGGCGGCGCAGTTCTTCGAGCGACTGCGGGCTCACCCCGCCGATATGGGGCGTGATCGCGACCCTGTCCCGCGCCCAGTCTTCATGACTCTTCAACGCGGTCAGCAACCTGTCATTCGCCGGCAGCGGTTCCGTCGGAAAAACGTCCAACCCGACACCGCCCAGCGATCCTGCCTGCAGGGCATCGGCGACGGCATCCGTGTCGACCAGTCCGCCACGGGCCGTATTGATCAGGGCCGCGTCGGGTTTCATCGCGGCAAGCGTCTTTGCGCCGATAAGAGCCGATGTCTGTTCAGTCAGCGGAAGATGCAGCGACACGACATCAGCCACCGCCAGGCCTTCTTCCAGCGTCGAGAACCGATGAATCTGGGTCACATCCCAGCTCCCGGGCGCAATATCGGGATCGTAAAACCCGATCGTCATCCCCAGCGCCCGGGCACGATCTGCAAAAGCGCGGCCGATCGCACCGTATCCGACAACCAGGCAGTTCAGCCCGGCGATCCGGCGAACCGGGGATGGTATCGGCATCCGGTCGAACGCGGTGTCGCCCGGCAGATTCAAAATCCGCCCGTGATAGGCAACGGTTCCCCGGAACAGGGAAAGGACAAGGGCAAGCGCGTGGTCCGCGACCTCGCCGGTGCCATAGTCGGGCACGTTGCAGACGGGCACACCGCGCGCTGTCCAGACCGCAAGATCGACATTGTCGACACCGACACCGACCCGGACCAGAATACGGGCGTTGACGGCAAGCTCGGCAACGGTCTCGTCATAGCGCATCAGATGGTGCGCAACGAGCGCATCGGCGCCCGACCAGGTATCAGCCGTCAGATCTGCCGGTTTCCGGGCATCGCCGATATCGATCTCCAGCGGGGCTGCCGCCGCCCGTTCGATTGCATGGTCGTCGGTGAAAATCGTATCCGGGATAAGGATATTCATGCCAGAATCGCTTCGAACGTGCAGGCGGCCGCGCCCTGGGATACACAGCCTGTCTCCCGCGCGGTAACCGGCCCGCCCGCCACCAGGCCGCCGACCGCTTCGAGCATGCCACGGATCGGCGCGCAGACAGGGACGTCGCTATCGCCGTATCCGGCGGCAAACGGGCTGTTTTCGACCTTCAGCGAAAGCCCCGCCGCAGAGCGGGTGAGAAACCAGACGCCCCAGCCCAGTTGCGGTGCCGTCGCGGCAATTGTCTCAATCAGAGCATCCGCCTGTTCGGCGCCCAGCGTCCGGTAACTCTCCGCGGACCCCCGGCCAAAATGCGCAATCGACCGGGCGAAGGCCTCGAAAGCGACGGCACGTTCGGATTCCGGCAAAAACGCAAAAATACCCATCAGGCTGTCCGGCCGGATCAGCAGATACGGGATATCCCGGTCGTGAATGGCGCCCTTCTCGGAATCCCATTCCAGACGATCCCGAAATCCCGTCATGCCGAATCCGCGCCCGGGGCGGGTTTGCCGGCGGCGTGCATCGCCGCACGCCACCCGAACACGACCGCTGGCCCTAGCGTCGTTCCCGGTCCGGGATAGGCACCGGACATAACGGAGCCCATATCGTTGCCGCACGCATAGAGCCCCTCAATCGGTTCGTTCGCGCCATCGAGCACCCGGCAATCGGGATCTGTCGAGAGCCCGACGCTGCACCCGATTTCGGCGGGCCAGACCGCCATGGCCGCGAACGGACCCTCTTCAATCGGCGCGAGACACGGGTTGGGGCCGTGCGCCGGATCGCCGTTAAACCTGTTGAGTTCCAGGTCGCCCTTTCCGAAATCCTCATCGACGCCGGCAACGGCGAACCGGTTGTGCCGCGCGACGCTGTCCTGCAGCCCCGCGGGATCGACACCGATTTTACCGGCCAGCGCCTCCAGGCTGTCCGCGACCGTCACATAGCCATCCCGGACATGCTTCGACAGATTGCGCGTTTCCGGATGGATCGCGCCGAGACCGTACCTGGCGATGAAACGCGTCTCGCAGATCAGCCAGGCAGGCATCGTGTCGGTACTCTCATGGGACCGGTACATCGCTTCGACAAAGTCATGATAGGACACGCCCTCGTTGACGAACCGGCGCCCCGCCGAATTGACCGCAATCAGCCCCGGCTTGGCGCGGTCCATCGCGAGATGCGGAAACAGGCCTTCAGTGCCGTCATCGCGTCGGGTCACCGACACGGGCGTCCAGAACCCGGCACTTTGATGGCTGCCGGAATCGACAACAGCGCTCGCAGCCTCTGCCAGGGACAGGCCATCGCCCGCGTTCGTGCCTGCGGCGAGTGAATAAGGCGGTGTGGGATGGGGCATAAAGGCTTCCCGGTATTTCGGGTTATGGGCAAAACCGCCGGTCGCCAGCACGACACCCCGGCGCGCGCGTACCCGTTTTTTCCCATCGGCTGCATTCAGAACGGCCCCGAGTACCGCACCGTCATCGTCGCGGATAAATTCGCCGATGGGGGACTCGAACAGGACAGGAACGTTACGTTTCTTCAGGCTGTAATACAGCCGCGCGACCAGCGCATTGCCCATTACCAGCCGGGTCCCGCGGCGGAAGCGGAGACGGTCCGCCAGGTAGCGCAGCACGATCGAGGCGGAATGTTTGAAATGCGCCAGCGACCGGTAACGCCCGAGCAGGCTGACGATGTCGAGCTTACCGACCATCATCCCGCCCATCAGCATGAATTCGGGGATCGGCGGACGGACCCGGGCGAAGTCCCCGCCGAGCAGCCTGCCATCGAAATTTTCCGGGATGATCGCCCTGCCCGCGGAACCGGCGCCGGCGATATTGTTCCGGTAATCGGGATGCATGCCGCAGGGCAGGAATCGCACATCGCTTTTTTCAGCCAGGTAATCGATAACGCCGGGTCCGTCCCGCAGGTAGACCCGGCGGTGCTCGCTTGTCCGGTCGTCGCCGATCAGGCTGTCGAGATACTTTGCCGCCTGTTCCGGTGAATCCTCGAACCCGGCCTCGCGGCTCTGCGTATTGCCAGGTATCCATAACGTCCCGGCCGAGGTCGCGCCGGTACCGCCCACCTGCGTCGCCTTCTCGCAGACGATAACATCGAGCCCTTCCAATGCGGCCACCAGCGCCGCCGTCATGCCGCCGGGCCCGGCGCCTGCAACCAGCAGGTCCGTCTCCAAATCCCAGTCGCCAGGTGTCGTACTATCCGCCATCGTTCCGTCCCGCATGATCTATGCTAAAGAATACGGGAATCCGCTCGCGCGGAACATAGAGCTTTGCACCGGGGCCCGTGCCGTGCGCACAGGGCAAACGACATCATGGAAGGAGACGACCTGTGGATCTGGGACTGAAGGGAAAACGCGCCCTCGTATTGGGATCGACCCGCGGCATGGGACAGGGAATCGCCGCCCGGCTTGCCGCAGAAGGCGCCGATGTGGCGATTTGCGGTCGTAAAATCGCCGATGCGGAAGCAACATCAGCCGACATATCGGGCAGCCGGGCATACGCACTCGACCTCTCCGACACGGAATCGATCAATGCCCTGGTAAAGGCGCTCAAAGCCGATTTCGGCGATCTGGACATCGTCGTCTGCAACGGTGGCGGCCCGCCCCCCGGCAACATTGCCGATGTGACGGCCGAGACCTGGGCGGCGCAGTTCCAGACGATGTTCATCAATCAGTTGACTATCGTGAACGCTTTCCTGCCCGGCATGCGCGAACGCGGCTGGGGGCGCATTCTCGTCGTATCAAGCTCCGGAATTGTGCAACCGATCCCCAATCTCGGCATATCGAACGCGATTCGTGCCTCGCAGGTCGGCTGGGCAAAAACCCTGTCCAGCGAAGTCGCCCCCGACGGTGTGACCGTCAATACGGTCGCCCCGGGACGCATACACACCGACCGCGTCAACCAGATCGACGCCGCGGCCGCCACAAAACAGGGCAAATCCGTGGAAGAAATCGCGCGGGCGTCCCAGGCGACGATTCCCATGGGCCGTTACGGCAGTGTTGCGGAATTCGCTGACACGGCGGTCTACCTGCTGAGCGAAAATGCGAGCTATATCACCGGCAGTGTCGTCAAGGTCGACGGCGGAATGATCCGCGGCGTCTGACGCCTAATCCGCCAGCTTGCCGGCGACCGGATCGAATGCGGTCGGCAGGCGTGGCGGGGCCGCCAGCGCCGGCGGCGTGTCGCATTCATGAAACATGCCGCCGCCCGCTTCACCGGTGAATTCGCCGTCGCGCCAGACGAACCCGCCGCGTAGCAGCGTCATGACCGGCCAGCCGGTCACCTCGCGTCCCTCATACGGCGTGTAATCCATTGCATCGTGCATGATCGACTGGGTGATGGTGACCTGCTTTTTCTCGTCCCAGATCACCAGGTCGGCATCGGCACCAACGGCAATCGTGCCCTTGCGCGGATAGAGCCCGTAAAGTTTCGCGGCATTGGTCGCCGTCAGCGCGACGAATTCAGGCAGGCTGATCCGGTTCTTCAGCACCCCTTCCGAGAACAGCA
Source organism: uncultured Rhodospirillaceae bacterium (assembly GCA_963977005.1). GTDB lineage: Bacteria > Pseudomonadota > Alphaproteobacteria > MPNO01 > UBA830 > CAXBCP01. The sequence continues at coordinate 7,089 of CAXBMQ010000033.1, read as the reverse complement.
GCGGCATCCGCACCTCGATACCCGGCACGCCGTTGGCGATCTGCTTGAAATGGGCGCCCGGCCCGGCTTTGAGTTTCCCTTCGGGATCGTCATAGCGGTACGGCGCGTGATCGGACGAAAACACCTCGAAAATGCCCTCGATCAGCGCATCCCAGACGATTTCCTGGTTCGCTTCGTCACGCGGCGGCGGGCTGCACATATGCTTCGCCCCTTCGAGCCCCGGCTTGTCGAGGTCGGCCTCTGTCAGGAACAGATATTGCGGGCAGGTTTCGGCATAGACCTTCAGTCCCTTGCCCTGTGCCCAACGGATCTGGTCGATCGCTTCCTTACCCGACACATGAACGATCAGCACGGGCACATCGACAAGCTCGGCAAGCGCAATTGTCCGGTGGGTCGCCTCACGCTCGACCAGCATCGGACGCGCCGTGGCATGATATTTGGGCGCGGTAAGACCCGCAGCGATGAGCCGTTCGGCCATCCACATGATCATGTCGTTGTTTTCGGCATGGACCATCACCATCGCCCCGTCGCGCCGGGCAACGGCCAGCACGTCAAGAAATTCGCGGTCGGACAGCTTCAGCGCATCGTAGGTGAGATAAATCTTGAAGCTGGTATAGCCGTCCTTGATCAGCGCCGGCAGTTCCTGGCCCAGTACCTGCGCGGTCGGGTCCGAGACGATCAGGTGAAACGCGTAATCGACGGCCGCCTTCGGCCCGGCCAGTTCGTGATATTCCTGCACCACTTCGCGCAGCGACTGCCCCTTGTGCTGGCACGCGAAGGGCATGATCGTCGTGGTCCCGCCACAGGCGGCGGAGCGGGTGGCTGTGAACCAGTCATCGGCGGTCCAGATACCGGTCGACGAGATCTGCTCGACGTGACAATGGCTGTCGACCCCACCCGGGGTCACCAGCAGGCCGGTCGCATCGACCTCTTCCGCGCCAGCCCCCAAAGACCGGCCAAGCGCTTCTATTTTCCCGCCTTTGATGCCGATATCGGCCTCGAAAACGTCGCTCGCCGTTGCGACGCGTGCGCCGCGGATAACCAGATCGTATTCCGCCATACCGGATAAATGTCCCTTCAGGTTTGCCGAGCACAGCATACGGGGTGTAGCCTGCCGAAACCAGAACAAGCCCCGAAGCTCAGAGGATTCGACCGACCATGCCCACACTCGACGAAAGCGCCAAAGGCGTCTTTGCCATCGCGGCGACGCCGTTTGCCGAGGACGGCGCACTCGACCTTGAAAGCACTGACCGGATGGTGAAATTCTATCTCGATAGCGGCGTATCGGGCCTGACGATCCTCGGCATCATGGGCGAGGCGCATAAACTTGCGCCCGAAGAATCGGTCGCATTTACCAAACGGGTGATGGCCGCGGTCGACGGCAAGGTGCCGGTCATTGTCGGCGTGTCATCGCCCGCATTCAATCCGATGAAAGACCTGACCAACCAGGTGATGGAACTCGGCGCCGCCGGCGTGATGGTTGCCCCGATGGGCGGGCTGAACACCGATCAGAAGATCGAAGGCTATTTTCATTCGGTCTGCAAGGCGCTCGGCGACACGCCGATCGTGCTTCAGGACTACCCGCCGACCACGGGCGTGTGGTTCTCGACCCCGCTGCTGACAAAGCTTTTCGCCGATCTGCCGTCGCTCAAAGTCCTCAAGCACGAGGACTGGCCGGGCCTGCGCAAGATCACCGAATTTCGCAAAGCAGAGTCGGCCGGGGCGCACCGGCGCATCAGCGTGCTGGTCGGCAATGGCGGCGTGTTCCTGCCGCTTGAACTTGCCCGCGGTGTCGACGGTGCGATGACCGGCTTCGCGTTTCCTGAAATGCTGGTACAGGTCTGCGAGATGTTTGCCGCGGGCGAACGCGTAGCGGCCGAGGACCTGTTCGACGCCTATCTGCCCCTGATGCGGTACGAACAGCAGATCGGCGTCGGGCTCGCCATCCGCAAGGAAACCCTGCGGCGGCGCGGTGTGATTGCCAGCGCCGCAACGCGGGCGCCCGGCCCATCTCTGGATACCCACGACGCGGCAGAACTGACTGCCCTGCTCGTGCGGCTCGAACGCGCCCTCAGGGCTCAGGGCCGCGACACATCGTTTTATTCTGCCATCACAGCCGGTTGAGAATTACATGCCACCGAAGAAAAACCCGCTCAAACTCAACACCCTTCAGCTCAAGACGCTGACTATCCTGCAGCAGCTTGCCCGGTTTCCGGAAACCTCCACCCATGATGAAAAATCGGGCGAGGTGCTGATCAACAACCTGCCGAGCCCGCACGGCAACCATTTTCATTGCGGCGACGCCGTAGTCATGAGCGCGGACGCCACCGGCCTGAAGAACGAGGCGGTCTGGAAGGCCCTGGAACGCAAGGGACTTGCCCGGTCGATGTTTCCGATGGCCGTAGCGCTTTCCGCCGACGGACAGGCCTACGAGACCGGTCTTGCCGACAGGATTCTGCATCGCAGCGATCACTGATCGGTCAGCCAGGCCCGCGCCAACTGTTCGGCAAAAGGCTCCCTGCGAACCGAAGGGATTTGGTGGGTGCGAGCACCGGAATCTCCGGGTATGGGGCTCCGGCTCGAATCGAGCCGGATATCCGTATCAGGGGGTTTGCCAGCTGGTGGGTATCGCCGAGATCACTGCCGAATAATCGGTCGCACTTGAACTCAACTCGGTTTCTCCGATCGCAGGCGGATCGAAACTTGCCATCACGCTTCGCAGAGCATCCACGTTCGCGGCGTCGAGCGTGTAGCCGTTGCCGTCGTCGAAATCGAGCCGGTTGGACGTCCCGCTATACCATTCGTCAATCGTGACGCTGTCGGTCGTCCCAATCACGGAGACCTCGAGGTCGTTCCCCACCTGACGGAACCAGAGCTGATCGTAGTCGATGGTCGATCCGAAGAGAACGACATCATCCGACGCGCTTTCGCCGATATTGTCGACGATATCCGTGCCGCCGCCACGGCTGAAACCGTATGTGTCGTCGCCCGCCCCACCGACAAGCAGGTCCGCACCGGCACCTCCGTCCAGCACGTCGTTGCCGCCGCGGCCCAGCAGGAGGTTGGCGTTCGAATCCCCGGTCAGCGTGTCGTTCCCCGTATTCGAGCCCGAAATATTTTCGAAACCGTCGATCTGGTCACCGGCCGCATCGCCCCCCGATACAGCGCCCGTCAACAGGTCGACGGTGACGCCCAGGGCCGAATTGTAGTAGCTCAGCGTGTCCGCCCCATCCCCGCCGTGAAGCGTGTCTGCCCCGCCGAGGCCCTCAAGAACGTCCGCGCCGTCGCCGCCCCAGATCTCATTGGCCGCGGCATCGCCGACAATGTTATCGCCCAGCGCCGTCCCGCGGATATTCTCGACCGTGTAAATGCGGTCCCAGTTACCCTCGCCGTTGTCCTGCGCCCAATCCTGGCTGAGGTTTACGACAACGCGCGCCGAGGCACCGGAATAATCGATTTCGTCAATGCCCGCGCCGCCGACAAAATAGTTGTGGCCGGCACCCCCGACAAAAACATCGTCGCCGCCATAGCCATCCAGCCGGTTATCGCCACCGTCCCCGCTAAGATGGTCGGCAAAACCGGAGCCGCTGATATCCTCGAAATTACTGAGCTGATCTCCTGCGGCATCGCCACCGATCCCCAGAACCCCGGACATCAGGCTGACCGTCACACCGGCCGCCGAACTGAAATAGGACACACGATCGCGGCCGGCACCGCCATCGAGGACGTCAGCGCCACCGTCCCCTTCGATTTTGTCGGCACCGTCGCCACCCCAGAGCGCGTTGACCCCGTCGTCGCCAATCATCGTATCGTTAAAACCGGATCCGCGGACATTCTCCACGGAATAGATTCGGTCCCAGCTACCCTCACCGTTATCTGCAGCAATGATATTCCGCAGTTCGACGCTGATTGCCGACGAAACGCCCGAATAGTCCAGTTCATCGATCCCGTCGCCGCCGACGAAATAGTTTTGTCCACCCGCACCGACAAACCGGTCATTGCCGTCCAGGCCGTCAATCCGATTGCCCAGATCGTCGCCCGTAATCACATCGTCAAAAGCCGATCCGACGACTTTCTCGATATCGAACAGTTGATCCCCGTCCGCCTCGCCGCCCGAACCTGAGCCGGTTGCGAGATTTACAGTGACGCCGGCGGACGAATCGGCGTACCACGCGGTATCGGATCCAGCGCCCCCATAAAGAAGATCGGCGCCGTCCCGGCCTTCCAGTCGATCGTTTCCGCCGTTCCCCAAGAGCGTATTGACTCCGGAGTCACCGACCAGAACATCATTACCGCCATCCGATCCGGAGGCGTTTTCGAAGCCGGAGACGGTATCTCCGGCAGCATCTCCACCCGAGACGGCGCCTGTCGAAAGATCGACATTTACGCCGTCGACGGACGAATAATAAGAAAGCGTATCGTTCCCGGCGCCGCCGTCAAGCAAGTCACCGCCGGCGCCACCGGCAATGACATTGTCGCCGCTGTTGCCCGAGATGGTATTCGCACCGCTATTGCCGGTGCCGTCGATATCCGACGTGCCGGTCAGGATCAGGTTTTCAAGGTATCCGTTGAGGTTGTAGTCGATCGAACTTTCAACCGTGTCGGTGCCTTCATTGCCCCATTCGATGACCGTGTCCCCGACATCGTCGACGACATAGGTATCGTCGCCAAGATGACCGTGCAGCGTATCCGCCCCCGCGCCGCCGTCGAGACGATCGTTTCCGGCGCCGCCGTCCAGGTCGTCATTGCCGGCGCCGCCGTTCAGGACATCATCGCCGCCGCGACCGATCAGCTTGTTGGCGCCTGAATCGCCTGTCAGCGTGTCCCCGGCGGCGTTCGACCCATCGATATTCTCGAATTCGCCGATCGTATCGCCCGCGGCATCTCCGCCCGACGCCGTATTGGTCGACAGATCTACCGTCACCGCCGAAGCAGACCCGAAATACGAAAGCGTGTCGTTGCTTCCCGCACCGCCATACAGGAAATCTGCACCGCCGCGGCCCTCCAGCTTGTCGTCGCCGGCACCGCCCCAAAATGTATTGGCGTTGCTATCGCCGACAACCAGGTCGTTGTGATCGGACCCGCGGATGTTCTCAACGTTGTAGATGCGGTCCCAGTTGCCGGGAAAGGCCCCGTAACCGTTTTCCTGCGCCCAGTTATTGGCGAGATCGACATAAACCCGCGAAGACACACCGGAATAATCGATCTCGTCCGTCCCGGCGCCGCCGTCGATATAATTGTAACCGCCGCGGCCGACGAGCACATCGTCGCCACCATCGCCGTCCAGACGGTTCTCGCCATCGTCGCCTGTCAGGTGATCGTCGAGGCTGGAACCGCCGATATCTTCAAAATTGCTGAGCTGATCGCCCTGGGCATCGCCCCCAATACCCAGAACCCCGGGCATCAGACTGACGGTAACGCCGGCCGCTGAAGCAGAATACGACACCCGGTCCCGGTCAGCGCCGCCATCGAGAATATCCGCCCCTGCGCCGCCGGACAGCGTGTCGTCGCCGGCTCCGCCGGAAATGGTGTCGGCACCTTCGCCGCCATCGACGATATCGTCCAGAGCACCGCCCGTGACATCATCGTCGCCGGCGCCCGCCGAGAAAGCCTGCAGAGGATCGAAGCCGGCGGCCGCCGCGGCCGCCGCACTGCCGGCCAGGATGACGGTGTCATTCCCCGCCAGTCCGTCGTATTGCGTGCCGGCGAAGTAGCTTCCGTCAACGACCGAGCCAAAGTCCACAACATCATCACCGGCAGAAAAAAGAGGCGTGTCATTCACATTCGCTACCGACACGGAGACGACCCGATCAACGGTCAACCCGCCGCTATCGGTGGCCCGGACAGTTATAGAATGCGACGTGCTTGTCTCATAATCGAGCGCCCCGGCGACCGTCACCACGCCGGTCGCCGCATCGATCGCGAACAGGCCCCCTGCGTCGTCAACCAGTGTATACGTCGCGGTGTCGCCGTCATCGGGATCGCCGGTTGCGGTATAGGTGCCGACCTCCGTGCCGATACCGGCGTCTTCCGCGATACTCGGTGCGCCGTCGCCGGAAATACCGGTCGGCGCTTCGTTCACGTCGCCCACGGTGACGGTAAAGATGCTCGACGCCGTGTTACTGTCCGCATCCGTGCCAACCACGGTCACGCTGTAGCTATCGAGCGCCTCATGGTCCAGCGAGACGCCGGATTTCAGCGCGAGATCGCTGCCGCGGATCTCGAAATGCCCGCTGGGGTCCGACGTGATGCTGTAAGTGACGGCACCGACGCCGTCGACGGCGGACAGCGCACCGACAACCGCACCGGCGGCGTTTTCATCCACCAGCGAATCCGGCAGCAGGACGTCGCTGATCGGAACCCCGGGCATAATCGCCGCCAGCGCCGCGTCCACGTTCAGCCGCCCGCCGGTCGTCGTGATGCCGTTCATGCTCGACACCGCGTCGACCGAGCCGAACAGCGCGTCGCGGATTTCCGTGTAGGTCAGCGTGGGGTCGGCCGACAGCATCAGCGCGATCGCGCCCGTCACATGGGGCGCCGCCATGGACGTGCCGCTTTTATAGCCGTAACCGCCGCCATTTGTGGTGCTGTAAATCGACGAGCCCGGCGCCGCCAGGTCGACCGAGATCGCGCCGTAATTGGAGAACGACGACCGCGCATCCGTCGACGTCGTCGACGCGACCGCGATGACATTGTCGAGTGTATAACTTGCGGGGTAGTAGGGTGTCGTGTCGTTGTTCCGCCCCAGGTTTCCGGCCGCGGCGACAAACAGGTTGCCGGCGAGTCGGGCATCATCGATCGCGTTGTACAGGACGCTGTTATAGCCACCGCCGCCCCAACTGTTATTCGTGACATGGGCGCCGTTTGCGGTCGTGTACTGCACCGCGCGGACTGCATTGAATGAATATCCGTCGCCGTTGGCATCGAGGAACTTCGCGGCCATGAGCTGCGCGTCCCACGCGACGCCGACCACGCCGATGCCGTTATCGCCCTCGGCGGCGATGGTGCCCGCCACATGGGTGCCGTGACCGTCTTCGTCGTCATAGGCGTAGCCCGGCCCGATACCCGCGTTTCGGACGAAGTCGTAGC
>CAXBMQ010000032.1:0-52722 GCA_963977005.1 uncultured Rhodospirillaceae bacterium | reverse complement strand
CCCGCCAGTGCCAGAGCGCTGCAACACCGGTCATGAAAATCGGCGCGATGGCAAAGCCGACATAGCCGGTTGCGGAATGGATCGAAAAGGCCCGGCCCATGCGTTCTTCGCTGACCCGCGCCGAAAGGATGGCGTAATCGGCGGGATGAAACACCGTATGCCCGACACCCGCGATCCCCGCCAGGACCAGCATCTGCCAGTACGCCGTTGCCACCCCGAACATCCCGATCGCCACGGCTTCAAGCGCTAGACCGCAGATCAGCACCGTCCGCGCGCCGATCCGGTCCACCAGAAAGCCGACAGGAGTCTGCGCGATGGTCGTGACGGCGGCAAAGGCCGTGATGATAGCGCCGGCCTCGGTATAGTTGAGCGAATAGACCGACATCAACACGGGGAACATCGGCGGTATCACCAGCCAGTAGACATGGCTCATCATGTGCGGAAAGCACACAAGACTGATGACCTTGATATCCTGATTCAGAGTGGTCGAAATACGTGCCAAAACTCATCCCATCCGTTTTGCGCCAGATTAGCAGGGGCCGCCCGGCGAGGAAACGTTGCAGCCCGTCTTTCAGTTCAGCTTTCCGAAGGTGGCGGACAGGCTGCCTTGTACCAGTCAGCAATCTGACGGCCAACGACGAACACGGCGTCGTCGCGCGCCTGAAGCAGATCCAGCATCCGCTCCAGATAGGCGAACCGGTGCGGGACCCCGATAAGATGAGGGTGCAGTGCGAGGGTCAAAACACGCGGCTGGGTTTTCAGTTCGACATCGAACACGGTGAGCGTATCCACCAGGCGGTCGTAGATTTCCGACGAATGCTGCTGCTGTCCCGCATAGAGCGGGCTGTCGTTCAGTTCCAGCGTATAGGGCAGGGACAGTAACGGCCCGTTCTTGGTGGTCATCCAGCAGGGCAGGTCGTCCAGCACCCAGTCGAACACATATTCGATGCCCAGTTCGGTCAGGATATCCGGGGTGTCGAAGGTTTCCTTCAGCCCGGGCCCGAGCCAGCCCGGCGGCCGCGTACCGGTAAAATCCTCGATCATCTGCATGGCGAGCGCGATCACATCGCGCTCGTCGGATTCGCCCTGGATCGATTTCTGGTGCACGCCATGGCCGATAAACTCCCACCCCGCGTCGCGCATCGCCCCGGCACAGGACGGATAGGCCTCTATCACGCCTGCATTCAGGCTCACGCTTGCCGGCAATCCGCGGCGCTCGAAACACTGGAGCAGACGCGGCATGCCGGTCCGCATGCCGTATTCCGCCCAGCTGAAATTGGGTATATCGGGAATCTGTTCCAGCCCGTGCGGCGCGGTCAGGTATTTCCGCGGCATGTTCTGGTCAAACAGCCAGTGTTCCACATTTACGACCAGGTGGACAATCAGCGGTTTGCCGTCGATACCGTCAAGCGGCGGCCTTTCGGACGACATCTGGTAGGGAATGCGCGGGTTGCTGGCCATGTTCTCTCCAATCGGCTACGTGGGCTAGCTATACCATGAGATACCTCGGCGTGACGATGGGCGCAGCCCGGCATTGACAATTTCGTCGACCAATATACTATCAAATGATACCGAATTACCAACAACACTGCCGGAGGAAATATGAGCAAGTTTATCATCGGGCCGCATATGCGGCTGCATGAATGGATCGCCGAAGACAAAGGCTACTTCGCCGACGAAGGGCTCGAATACGAATTCGCCGAACAGCTTAATTCCAAGGAAGCGAAGAAAAGCAATCTCGGCGACAAGGTCGGCGCATATCAGACATTCGAACGCGGTCGGACCTGCGATGTGAGCTCCGCCTGTCACTGGACCGTCAATATGGCCGCCGGGGCCGGCCATGGCCTGCTTTACGCGGAAGCCTATTCGGTCGCCCCGTGCGGTATCTACGTCAGCCCCGACTCCGATATCCGGCGGCCTGAAGACCTGGCCGGCGTCCCGATCTCGGTCGGCTATCAGTCAGGCAGCCATTATGCAACGATCGAGGCGCTCGACATGTTCCTCGAACCCGACCAGATCGAACTGTCATTTTCCGACGGGCTGCTGTTCAGCCGCATGGAAAGCCTGATCGACGGCGAGGTGCCTGCGGTCAATGTATTCAGCGGACCGATGTACTTCCTCGAACAGCTTGGCTTTCGCAAGATTGTCGATACCAGTTTCATGATGGCGGCAATGATCGACGACAAGGCCGACCTCGACGACGTCAAAAAGTATTACAAGGCACTGCGCCGGGCGCAGTCGGATCTCGATCTGCATGCCCACAAGTATACGCATTTCTACAAGAACGAATTTCCGCTCCGTTACCATGACCAGATGGATACGCGTCTGTTCGGTCCGGGCGAACGCATCGTGTTCGAGCCCTATAGCAATGAAATCTACGCCGATACCCAGAAATGGATCATGGAACGCGGGATATTTCCCGAAGGGGACCCGGTCGTCCGCGATTATGAAGGCTCGGTCGCAACGGCGGCCGAATAGGGCATTCTCGCGAATTGCAGAAACCCCGCCGGAAATGGCGGGGTTTTTCTATGCCGGAGGGTCAAGATAGAGCAGGGTTTCGGGCATCGTGCCGCCTGCACTGAAACCGCCATCCACGAGCGTGCCGGCGATCAGGTCGATCTTTGCAATCTCGCCATTCGCGAGCGCGACCAGTGCATGGCGGTTATCGCGCAGGGGCAGGGCATGGAACGGCTCCGCCGGCAGCTCGATCACCCGTCGGTCGTAAAGGCTGGACGCATCGAGCAGTTCGACATAGCCGCGATCGGCGGGTTCGTCATAGGTCGTCACGATGACGGTTTTGCCGTCGAGCGCATTGAACGGCCAGCCCGGCACGCCGGTGAGCGGCACGGTCTCGATCAGCTCCGCCGCCGCACAATCGATCACGTGCAGCAGGGGGCGATGAAAATCGCCGACATAAAGCCGCCGCCCGTCCGGCGATACGCGGAGCGCCTGTCCGCCAACGGGCAGGGCGATCCGGTGGGCAATGGTCTTGCTCGCGACATCCACGGCCACAACAACCGGGTACTCCTTGGCCGAAAAATAAATCGTGCTGCCGTCCGGCGACGGCGCGAGAAAATGCCCCGGCACTTCAAGATGGATCGTCCGTTCGATTTCCCGGCTGACCGGATCGATGACCAGCACACACCGGTTGTGATCGACGGTGACCCAGATCTTGCCGTCCCGGTCGGTCATGAGCGCATGAGGTCCCTTGTACAGACCGAGATCGATGTGCCCGGCAAAGGTGAAATCACGCAGATCGACAACGCCAAGACGATTGTCCGGCGTGTTCGGGCCGTAGTCCTTGTCCCCGTATAGCGAGACGAAGGCGTGGTTTCCGTCCGCGGTGACGGCGATCTCGTGCGGTTTGGCGACGTCTTTGGTACCGACCGGTACAGTGGCCACGATTTCGCCTGTCGCCACGTCGAAAGCACTGAGACTGACGTTTTCCTTCACGGTCGCAATGACCAGGTCGCGGTTGGTAGGCATTTGCTGCTATTCCCCGAAGTGTCACACCCCGGCAGCATAAACCGGTTTTCCCGACTGCGTGAGGCCGGACCAGGTATATCCCCGCATTTCGGCGCGGGTGACGACACCTCCTTGACTGGCCGGCCGGCACCGCGCGATTTCCGTCCCTGTTCCTTGGCTTGGCCGGCTAACGTTCTATCTAATGTAGTATCCCGGTTTCGGGCTCCGGCGAATGAACCTGCGGCCTCGATATCGATAACCTTCAACGGCATGTTAACCGGCTTTTGCTAATCTTCCCGTTGCACTCTCCGCTCTTCCTTGCCGAGATGATCTATGTATGAAACGCACTACCAACTGACAGATCTGCCGTTTCAGCTCAGTCCCGATCACAGGTTTTTTTATCCAAGTCGCGGCCACAAGCAGGCGATGGCTTATCTCGCCTATGGTCTCAAACTACGAGACGGATTCATCGTAATCACCGGCGACGTCGGCGCGGGCAAGACAACAATTGTCGCGCATCTGCTGAGCCAGATAGACGAGGACAAGTTTGTCTCTGCCAACATTGTCACATCCCAGCTGGGCTCTGACGATACGCTTCGCATAGTAGCCCGCAGCTTTGGCGTGCCGTCGGAAAACCGCGACAAGGCGTCGATCCTGAAGGACATTGAAGCGTTTCTTGTCGTCCAGCGCGAGCAGAACAAACACGTGTTTCTCGTGGTCGACGAGGTGCAGAACATGCCGTTCGAGGCGATCGAAGAGCTACGCATGTTGTCGAATTTCCAGCGCGACAGCCGCCCGCTGATCCAGTGCATCCTGCTCGGCCAGCCGGAGTTTCGCGACAAGCTCGCCCGCCCGGAGATGGATCAGATCCGCCAGCGGATCATCGCCACCTGCCATCTCGGGCCGCTCAGCCTTGCGGAAACCCGTGAATACATCGAGCATCGACTGAGAATGGTCGGTTGGAACGGCGAGCGCATTTTCGCGGACGGCACGTTCGAAATGATTCATCGAATGACGGATGGCGTCCCGCGGCAGATCAACGTGCTGTGCGGAAGGATGCTCCTGTATGCGGCGATGGAAGACAGCCCTGTAGTTGATGAGGATACCGTCGATTCCGTCGCGCGTGAAATAGACGCGGAAAACGCCCATTCGCGGAACGAACCTGCGATTCCGGAAACCTCCGGAACGGAGGAAAGCCCCGAAACAGACGGGGTCGGCCGCCGCCGCTCGTTATTCGACAGATTGCTGGGCCGCTGATCCCGCTGCGTTAAGCGCAGGTGGCTCATGCAGGCCGGCCGCGCCGAATCAATGGCGGACGGGGTGGGACATAGTTTGACCCCGGAGCCAGGCGCTCAGGTAGCCCGAAGGGCGGTAGCGCAGATAAATATGGCGGACGGGGTGGGATTCGAACCCACGAGACGCTTGCACGCCTGCTGGTTTTCAAGACCAGTGCCTTCAACCACTCGGCCACCCGTCCGTCCGACGCCGGATCTTTTCGGATCCGGGCGATGTTCCTAGCAAATAGTTGCCACAGCCTGAACCAAAAAAAGAAAAGGGGCGGCGAACCTACCGGCCCGCCGCCCCCTGAATCGAAGCCCTCGCGGACTTAGCTGCCCATCTTCAGACCAAGTTCCTTGATGGCCTTGAGCGCACCGGGATGGTACGGCGCCATCTGGGGCTCGGCGAAGGTTTCGGGCTTCAGGCGATTGAAGGCCCCCATGGACTTGGCGAGATGCGGCTTGTTGGTCGCCAGCGCCTTGGTGACCTTGTAGACGGTCTCGTTATCCATGCCCTTATGCGTGAACAGCACGTAATCGATTTCGACGATGTGCGTCGGCTTCTTGATGCCGGGCATCTTGGTGTTGGATTCCAGAACGATCTTGGCCGCCGGCATGACCTTCTTGAAACGGGCATGCGCTTCCGGGCTGGTGTCCATGTCGAGATAGACGAAACCGCCGCGGCCACGCAGCTGCGTGTTCACCTTGCGGCCGGCGCCGGAGCCGAGACTGATCCAGGAAATATCTGTCTTGCCCTCGCCAAGAGCGAAAATGCCCTTCGCGAAACCGGAAACCGGTACCTGGACGAAATCGCTGTAGGGCACATTGGCGTTCGCGAGCGCACCCTTGATGAAGATCTCGATAATGCTCAGCGACGTGTATTTGGACGTAATCCGCTTGCCTTTCAGCTTCCTGAGATCGTGGATCGTCGTGGCGCCGAAATCGGCGACCGTGGCGATGCCCGTCCGCAGCGGGAACATGCGGCCGACCATGCGCAGGTTCGGTTGGGCACGACCTTCGAACGTGCCGATGCCTTTATGAGCATAATACGTCTCCATGCCATTCGAAAAACCGAAGCCGACCTCCCCGCGGTTCACGATGGGGATGTAGGTCGTCGATCCGCCCATTGGCTGGGGGCGTCCGGTCACACCCGGCGCTTTTGCTGTCACGGTCTTGGCGACAGCGATGCCGGTACGATAACCGAGGCTGCCCTGCGGGTTGGTTGCAAATACCGCTACCTGCGCGGCGGCGACGCCCGAAAAGGCGACCGCGCCCACGAGGGCCGTTGCGAATGTCAGTTTATTCATTGTTCACTCCCTATTTTCATTGTGTTCATTAATCTGCGTTGTCTCGATCCTTAGCGGTGGGATCAATTGCGTCAAGATGTTTCTGTTTGGCGGGCGTTTCGCCGGGTCGTCGCGAATTCGAGAACCACGATCAGAATACCGATCACGACGCCGCCGCCATTGAGAATCGCCGAGATTTCCAGAATCTCATAGGGCAGCATCGCAGCAAGGCCTGACGCGATGAGTAAAAGCCTGAATAACGGGTTCAGGGGCCGGAAGAGGTAACCGACGACGCCCAGGGACGCGAAATAGGTTCCGATGACCGCCGTTGTAACGTTGATCACGATATCCGCAGGCTCACCCAGCAGGATCAGCGTCGGCGAATAAACAAACAGGAACGGCACGAAATACGCGGTCCAGCCGAATTTCATCGCCGCAAACCCGGTTGCCATGGGATCCGCTTTGGTCAATGTCGACGCCGCAAAGGCGGCAAGGGCAATCGGCGGCGTGATCATCGACATCATGCCGAAATACAGGATGAACAGATGCGCTGGCACCGCTTCCATACCGGCTTCGATCAGGGCAGGGGCAATCAGCGCGCTGAGCAGGACGTAGATCGCCAGTGTCGGCATGCCCATTCCGAGCACGATGCAGACAACGGCGGCGATGAGCAGCAACACAAGCTGGCTTTCGCCGGCGATACCGATCAGCGCGAATGTCAGCGCGAAGCCGAGACCCGTCAGGTTCAGGATGCCGATCACGAACCCGGCGGTTGCCGTGATCATGAGCAACTCGATCACGACCCGGCCGGTCTTGGCGAAGATATCGTAGAGATCACCGATTTTCAGCTTTTCGCCGCGATACCCCTTGAAGAACGATATAATCAGGGTCGCGGTCGAGAAGATTGCAGCCTGTTCGGGGCGCATGTTCAATTCGAACAGCGTGTATATAAGCACCGCAAAGGGCAACACGAAGTGCCAGCCATCGCGCAGGACTTCCATCGGCTTCGGCATATCGTCCTGGATGAACGTAATGTCCTCCTTGGCCGCAATCAGGTCGACCTGGATGAACACCGCGAAATAGTAAAGCAGCGACGGCACAATTGCCGCGATCACGATCTCCGCATAGGGAATCTCCAGCGTTTCCGCCATCAGGAACGCGGCAGCGCCCATGATCGGCGGCATGAACTGGCCGCCGGTCGACGCAATGGCCTCGATCGCGCCCGCATGGGTCGCGCGGTAGCCGGATCGCTGCATAAGCGGGATCGTGATAATGCCGGTGGTCACCACGTTCGAGACCGCCGTGCCCGAAATGGTGCCGAAAAGAGCGGACGCGACGACCGAAATCTTCGCCGCGCCGCCGCGCCGGCGGCCAACGGTCGCCATCGCTATATCGGTAAAGAACTGACCGCCGCCAGCCTGCATCAGCACATTGCCGAACAGGATGAACATAATCACGATCGTCGTGCCGACCTGAAGCGGGATACCGAACAAGGCGTTGGTATTGAAGCCCATGTTTATGGCGAGCTTCGCCATGGAAACCTCGGCGCCCACAAGCTGACCGGGGACAAGGTGTCCGAACGGCGCGTAGAGCACGAAAATGCCTGCAACGAACAGCATCACATAGCCGGCAGAACGGCGCAGGCCGTCCAGGACGAGTACCATCAGCACCGCGCCGATCGCGATTCCGAGATCGGTATTGCCGCCAAGCCCGCCATCGTCGCGCAGCCACAAAAAATTCACCGCCACGTAGAACAGGGTGACAAGGGAAACCAGCGCCAGAACGATGTCATACCAGGGCACCCGGCCTTCCTCGTCGCGGTTGATCCGGACGGACAGGAAAACCACCGCGAGGGCGAGCGCCATGATGAAGGCGTAGTACTGCTCGTTGACGAAGGCGAAACCGAAATACTGGAAGAAGTCGATATTCCACAGCAGAGCCATAAACGTCATGAAGGCGGCGAGGCCACGCCACACCGATCTCACCCAAGGCTGCATTCTGAAGTCTCCCATTTGCGCCGCGCTTGTTATATTTTCGCCATACGCGATCGTGCCCGCATAATATCGAAATTCAGAACGCTGCCAAGCGGACTTCAAAGGAAACACCCATGGAACAGACGATCACTTTCAACTCGGACGGCCTGACGCTTTCAGGCATCGTCCATACACCCGATGACCTGAAACCGGGGGAGACGCGCCCCGCCATCTGCGTCCTTCACGGCTTTGGCAGTAACAAGGAAAGCAGCAGTTGCATCTGGCCCGCGCGGACATTCTGCGACTGGGGCTATATAACCCTGCGCTTCGACATGCGCAGTTGCGGCGACAGCGATGGCGAAAAAAACCATATCAACTGTCTCGAGCAGGTCGAGGATACCAAAGCCGCGATCACCTATATGCAGGGCAGGGACGACGTGGACGCAGACCGTATCGGCCTGATCGGCTCGAGTTTCGGGGCGGCCGTCACGGTCTACACCGCCGGCGTCGACGAACGTGTGGCCGCGGCTATCTCGTCGGGGGGCTGGGGCGATGGCGCCCGCAAGTTCCGCAACCAGCATGTCGGGGACGAGGCCTGGGCGAAATTTACCGACATGATGGAACGCGGCAGAAAACACCGCCAGGAGACCGGCGAGCCACTGATGGTGCCGCGTTACGATATCGTCCCGATACCGGAGCACCTGCGAACGAATCTTGCCCCCGGCTCGGTCATGATGTTCCCGGCCGATACCGCTATCAGCATGTACGAGTTTGTCGCCGACGACGTGGTGGGCAACATTTCCCCGCGCCCGTTGCTCCTGCTCCACAGTTCCGAGGATTCGGTCACGCCGACAGAACAATCGGTCGAGATGTTTAAGCGCGCCGGCAATCCGACAGACCTGCACCTGATGGCAGACGTCGATCATTTCATGTTCACCGAGGACGATCCTCGCGTCGTGTCTGTACTGCGGGACTGGCTGGGCAAATATTTTCCCGTTTCGGCCGCATAGCGTGCCGCGCCGGATGCCTGGCCGGGTGCTTTTCTGACCGGTCCGGTGTGATAGTTTCGAACCGCCTCTCCTCCTCATCGACGGGATTTCCATGACCAACGCAGCCTATCCCCATCTTTTCGAGCCGCTCGATCTCGGCTTTACGACGCTGAAGAACCGCATTTTCATGGCGTCGATGCATGTAAGGTTCGAATTGATGGACCGGCAGACGGAGCGCGCCGCAGCCTTTTATGCGGAGCGGGCACGCGGCGGGGCATCGCTGATCGTGACCGGGGGGTGCGCGCCAAACCCGCAGGGCGTGATGGATGCCGGTGCGCACTTCCTTAATTCGCCGGACCAGCTTGATGAACACAGGGCCATCCCGCGGGCCGTGCATGCCGAAGGCGGCCGGATCGTCCTGCAGATACTCCATGCCGGGCGATATGCGAAGGTCGACGATCTTGTCGGACCGTCCGATATTCCGGCCCCCATCAACCCACGGGAGGTCCATGCCCTGACGACGGCCGAAGTCGAGCAGACGATCGAGGACTTCGTAAACTGCGCCGAACTGGCGAAAGAGGCCGGGTATGACGGCGTCGAGATAATGGGGTCCGAGGGATACCTGATCACGACATTCTGCGCAGAGCGCACCAACAACCGAACCGATGAATGGGGCGGATCGTTCCCGAACCGCATCCGGTTTCCGATCGAAATCGTCCGCCGGACGCGCGAGCGCCTCGGCCGGGACTTTATCATTCTGTACCGGATTTCGGCCCTCGACCTTGTCGAAGGCGGCTTGACCGGCACCGAGACCGAAACGCTTGCGCGCGAAATCGAAAAAGCGGGCGCCAATATTCTGACGACCGGTATCGGCTGGCACGAGGCGCGTATACCGACAATCGCCCATATGGTGCCACGCGGTGGCTGGCGGCACGCGGCGCGGCGTATCAAACAGGCTGTCGGTATTCCCGTCGCCGCGACCAACCGGATCAACACGCCGGAGACTGCCGAAGAAATACTCCGCGACGGCGATGCCGACGTGGTCGCTCTCGGCCGCCAGATGCTCGCCGATCCCCACTTCGCGCGAAAGGCCGAAACGGGGCAGGCAGACGCCATCAATACCTGCATCGGCTGCAACCAGGCGTGTCTGGATTTCATCTTCGCCGACAAAGCCTCCTCCTGTCTGGTCAACCCTTTTGCCGGACGCGAACTGGATATCGCTATCCGCCCCGCCAAGAATCCGGGAAAAATTGCGGTCGTAGGGGCGGGCCCGGCCGGGATGTCCGCAGCGCTGACCGCGGCGGAATGCGGCCACACGGTCACGCTATATGACGCGGCCGACGAACTCGGCGGGCAGTTCAACCTGGCCAAACGGATCCCCGGCAAGGAGGACTTCGATGAAACCATCCGTTATTTCCGCAACCGGCTTCCGGCCGCGGGGGTCGAGGTCCGGCTCAATACGCGGGTATCGGCCGATGAGATCGACGAGGCGAATTTCGACCATGTAATCGTTGCGACCGGTGTCACACCCCGCGTGCTTGACGTCGAAGGTGCGGACGGCGCCAATGTCATCACCTATATGGACGCCCTGACCGACGCGAAACCGGTCGGCAAACGGGTCGCAATTATCGGAGCCGGGGGAATCGGCTTCGATGTGGCCGAATATCTTAGCAGTCCCCATTCCTCGCCGGTTTCCATCGACAGCTTCCTGGATCATTGGGGGATCGACCGGGCGCACGAAACGGCGGGCGGGGGGGGCGAACCGGCACGTCCGGCGCCCGAGCGCTCGATCGTGATGCTGCAGCGGAGCGATAGCCGCCCTGGCAAGACACTGGGCCTGACGACCGGCTGGGTCGTCCGTGCCGAGCTCAAATCCCGCGGGGTCCGGAATATCACCGGGGCGACATACACGAAAATCGACGGGGAGGGACTTCATATCCGCGTCGGCGGGGAAGACCAGCTGATCGAAGCCGATACGATCGTGGTCTGTGCCGGTCAGGAATCGGAAAACCGCCTGTTCACCGAACTGCATTCCAGGAATGTTCGGGCAACCCTGATCGGCGGCGCCGAGAAATCGGCCGGGCTGGATGCGCTGCGGGCAATCAGGCAAGGCACTGAAACCGCGCTCAGCCTCTAGCCATGACAGTCCTGGGGTTCGTGCAAAATGGGACTCTTTCTCCATTTGAGACAGTGGGGTCAGTATGATTCGTGCCGGTGTTCGCTTAGCGCGCTGAATTCAAAGAATTTTTTGTTTGGCACGCTTTTTGCATTGATCCGCTACGGGTGCATTGAAAAACGATGCACCGGTAGAAGGACCCTGGAATGCACGACACGTCCCACCCGGCGCGCCGAACTCGGCCTCACGATCGGTCATCTCTCGGGCTGACGCCTGTTCCCGTCGACCGTCAGATGCCACCGGAGCAGGCCCGTCCGCATCACCCGCTCGTAACGAACAGGCGGGCGGCGCTGTCGGGCGCGTTGCGCGAGGAAATACAGGAGCTTCGCTACCGGTCCCACGGTGCCGAAGTCGCAAAATCGGCGATTCTTGCAAATATCAGCCACGAATTCCGGACACCGCTGAACGCGATCATCGGCTTCTCCGAACTCATGCTGTCGGAAGCGACGGGCAAGATCGAGAACGAACGGCACTGCGAATATCTCGACGGCATACATGAAAGCGCCTTTCGTCTGCTGAATATGGTCAATGCGCTGCTCGATACGGCAGATATGACAAGCGGCCTTGCCACGATGGACCGCCAGGAAGCAGATATTGTCGCCCTGTTCGCCGAGGCCCACGAAGCATCTCTCGGGGTCGCCCGGGCGCGGCGGATAAATCTCGAGCTCGAAGCCGACGGCCCGGCCTGTTTCATGACGTTCGATGCAAAAAGGCTCCTCCAGGCGGCGCGGGACATATTGGCGGAAGCGATCCGTCGGGCGCCTCCCGGCGGAACAATTCTGGTCAGGATCGAGAGCAGGCCCGACACCGTCACGATCAACGTCAGGTGCCTGTCCCATCCGAAGAGCATCGCTGCCAATTCAGGTGAACCCAGCGATCCTTATTTTGTAAGACATGTATCGGACGATTCCGCTCACAGCGACGTCGACCTCGGCCTCTCGATCGCCAAAACGGTCGTCGAACTGCACGGCGGCGTCTTTGAGACCGGTAAGGACGACCGGGATGAACTATCCGCGAAAATTGTACTGCCTCGACAATAAAGCCGACGCCTAACCGGGGTTTGGAGGTTTAGTCTGCGGCTGCGTCTTTGCCCACCAGTTCCGCGCGCTTGGCCGCCTGCTGCTGTTCGCGCCACATCGCGGCATAAATTCCGTCACTGGCGACAAGGTCCCCGTGCCGGCCGCGTTCGGCAATCACGCCATCGCTCAGCACGATTATCTCGTCCGCATCGATCACGGTCGACAAACGGTGGGCGATAACGAGCGTCGTGCGGTCTTTCGAGACGAGTTGCAGCGCGGTCTGGATATCGCGCTCCGTGCGCGTGTCCAACGCCGATGTCGCTTCGTCGAACAGCAATATGCGCGGGCCTTTCAGGATCGTCCGGGCAATCGCAACCCGCTGCTTTTCACCCCCCGATAATTTTAGTCCGCGTTCACCGACCACCGTCTGGTACCCGTCGGGGGACGCCATGACGAAATCGTGCACCGCCGCCAACCGCGCAGCTTCTTCGACCTCTGCCGGCGTTGCATCGGGACGACCATAAGCGATGTTGTAGTAGATGGTATCGTTGAACAGGACGGAATCCTGAGGAACCACACCGATTTCGCGGCGCAGGCTTATCTGCTGAACATCGCGGATATCCTGGCCGTCGATGCGAATTGCACCGTCGTCAACTTCGTAGAAGCGGAACAGCAACCTGCCGACTGTGGATTTCCCGGCGCCGCTCGGACCGACGATGGCGACCTTCTTTCCGGGTGCGACCGAGAAGCTGACATTCTTCAACACACCGCGGCGGGAATCGTAGCCGAAGGAAACATTGTCGAATTCAACCGCACCGTCGCCGGCGGCCAGCGGCGCCGCATCCGGCTTGTCGCGGATCTCCTGATTGGTATCGAGCAGATGGAACATGGATTCCATATCCACCAGCGACTGTTTGATCTCGCGATAGACAAAACCCAGAAAATTCAACGGGATATAGAGCTGGATGAGGAACGTATTCACCATCACGAAATCGCCGATGGTCATCTGTCCGTCCACCACATCGCGACCGGCCATCAGGACGATGATCGTGAGACCAAGCCCGATGATGAAGGCCTGGCCGATATTGAGCAGCGACAGGCTCGTCTTGCTGATGACGGATGCGCGTTCATAACGCTGCAGGGCCTGATCGTATCGTCCGGCTTCGAACTGCTCGTTCCCGAAATACTTGACGGTTTCATAGTTCAGCAGGCTGTCGATCGCTCTCGTATTCGCCCGCTGATCCGTCTCGTTCATCTCACGGCGCCATTTAAGGCGCCATTCGGTCACGATCATCGTGTAGGCGATATAGACGACAATCGACACGAGCGTGACAATCGCATACCAGATGCTGAACAGGCCCCAGAGAATGCCGCAGACCAGTGCTATCTCCAGCAACGTCGGCAGGATATTGAACAGCATGAACCGGAGCAGGAAATCGATCGCCTTGGTGCCGCGCTCGATTGCGTGGGACAGCCCGCCGGTCTGGCGTTCCAGATGATACCGCAACGCCAGTCGGTGCAGATGTTCGAATGTTTCGAGCGCAACCGTTCTGATCGCGCGCTGCGCGACCTTGGTGAATACCGCGTCGCGAAGTTCCGCGAAGGCGATGGATGCTACCCGCAGAACGCCGAACCCCACGATCAATGCCACCGGAAGGACAATCACAGCGTCGTCCTTGCCGCCAAGCACATCTACGACCTGCCCATAGATCACGGGGATATAGACCGTTGCGACTTTCGAGGCCGCAAGAAGGAGCAGGGCGGTTACGACCCGGACCTTTGCCTCCGTGCCGCCACGCGACCAGAGATAGGGTGCCAGCGATTTGAGCGCCCCCCATTCGAAACCCGGTTCGGCCTTTCGACCGGAGCGCGATCGTTGCTCCTCGGTCATCGGCAGCGATCTATTGCGGAGGGGATTTTTGCACACTTCATGATAGACGAATGATATAGGTCATGCTGGCAAGACAAGCCAGAAGACACCGTTATCCAGTAGAGGCGCCGCAGTTCCCGCATGTTCGTTCTGTCCAAGATTGTCTGGCTGATCCTGAATCCGGCGAACATTTTCATATTTTTCCTTGTTCTGGGAACAGTCCTGCTCTTCGGCAGATTCCACCGCACAGGCCGGCGGATCGTCGCCGCAACCGTCTGCATCTTTTTGCTGCAGGGGATGATTCCGCTCGGCTTCTGGCTGACCACCGATCTTGAAAGCCGGTTTCCGACGAATCCCGCAATCCCCGCGGATATCGCAGGAATCGTTACGCTGGGCGGAACGATCAATCAGTATCTCACAGCGGCGCGCGGACAACCGTCGCTGACGGAGGGCGGGGAGCGGCTGACGGAATTCGTCCACCTCGCGCGCCGTTTTCCCGCCGCGCGGCTTGTTTTTTCGGGAGGGTCGGGGGCCCTCCTGGATTCCAGTCTGAAAGAAGCGGATTCCGCCCGGCTTTTCTTTAACCAGATGGGGCTGTCGGATCGCGGGATCATCTACGAAAGCCGTGCCCGGAACACCTATGAAAACGCGCTTTTCAGCAAGAAAATCGTCGGCGACGATGCAAGCCGGCGCAAATGGGTTCTCATCACTTCGGCGGCACATATGCCCCGGGCCATGGGCGTATTCCGCCAGGCCGGATGGAATGTCATGGCGTATCCGGTCGACTACGTCACCGCCGGGCTTGGCGGTTTCGAATTGCGGTTCCGGCCGCTGAGAGGCCTGTCGTCACTGAACAGCGCGATGCGCGAATGGGTCGGCCTGATCGCCTATCGCGTTCTCGGCCGAACGCCGACCCTGGTCCCGTCGCAGGAATCCCTTGCGGACAATTGAGTCGCGAGTCGCATTTCACTGTGGCACTAACATTGACGCGCCCGTTTTAGCTACTAGTTGATCGGTTATGAATCGATACATCGCCGCCTTCATCGCCACTGTTCTGTTTACGTCGCCTGTCATGGGACAGGACAAGCCGAACCCAAAAGGCGATTTCGATACGTGGCTCCAGGGCATTCGGGAAGAAGCGCTTCAACGCGGCATTCGCCCGGAAGTCGTCGCCGAAGCGCTGGCCGACGTTAAGCCGAACCGGCGGGTCATAAAGCGGGACCGCAGCCAGTCCGAATTCAAGCTGACGCTGTCGACCTATCTGGGCCGGGTCGTTACCCCGCGAAACGTGAAAGCCGGTGCGGCCAAGGCCCGAAAACATGAAGCGCTGCTCAATGCGGTTGCGAAAAAATACGGTGTCCAGCCGCGCTTTATCCTCGCCATCTGGGGGATCGAGACCCGTTACGGAGCGG
The DNA here is from genome assembly GCA_963977005.1 of uncultured Rhodospirillaceae bacterium. Lineage (GTDB taxonomy): Bacteria > Pseudomonadota > Alphaproteobacteria > MPNO01 > UBA830 > CAXBCP01. The sequence continues at coordinate 37,255 of CAXBMQ010000032.1, read as the reverse complement.
TAAAAGCCGACGTGCCGCTGATCTCGTCTCTTGCAACGCTCGCATATGACGCAAGGCGCTCGCAATTCTTCAAGCGCCAGCTCTTTGCCACGCTTCAGATGGTCAATCGCGGCTATATCGATGTGAACAGTCTCTTCGGATCGTGGGCCGGCGCGATGGGCCAGCCTCAGTTCATGCCGTCCAGCTATCTTGCGTTCGCCGAGGATTTCGACGGCGACGGACGCCGCGATATCTGGAAGAACGAAGGCGATGTTTTCGCCTCGATCGCCAACTACCTCGCCAAACACCGCTGGAGCGACAGCCAGACCTGGGGGCGCAAGGTTGAAATCCCTGCAGGCCTGGTAAATTCCTTCGGAGAACCGAAACGGCGCGCCGCGCCGGGATGCCGCGCCCGGACATACCCGCAGAAAACCCTCGCCGAATGGCAAGACCTGGGCGTTCGCAGGCTTGGCGGCAGAGATCTGCCGACCAGAAACCTTAAAGCCGCGCTCGTGCTGCCGGACGGCAAGACCGGCCGCGACGCCTACCTGGTTTACGGCAACTACTCGGCCATCATGGCGTATAACTGCGCTCACCTCTACGCGGTGACCGTGGGCACGTTGAGCGATCGCATACAGGGAGAACTTCGGAAATGAGACGGTTCCGGGCCGGTCGCTGGGCTGCCATAACCGGATGCATGTTCCTGGTGTCTGCCTGTGCCGAGACGGAACTTGTCATCCACAGTGCCAAGGAACTTTCCGGATCCCCCGGCAGCTCCGGCGTCGCCAAAACCAAAGGCAGCTATAAAATCGGGCGCCCCTACCAGATTCAGGGGACATGGTATTACCCCGCAGAAGACTTCAAATACGTCGAGACCGGTATTTCATCGTGGTACGGCGCCAAATTTCACGGTCGCAGAACCGCGAATGGCGAAACCTACAACATGAACGACCTGACGGCAGCGCACCGCACCTTGCCGATGCCGAGCATGGTGCGGGTCATCAATCTCAGTAACGGCCGCTCGCTCAGGCTCCGCATCAATGACCGCGGGCCCTTTGCCCGCGGGAGAATAATCGACGTATCGCGTCGGGCGGCGCAACTGCTGGGCTTTCAACGCGAGGGCACGGCGCGTGTCCGGGTTGAAATCGTCGCCGATGACAGCCGGCAGCTGAAACTTGCGGCCCTCAACGGACGCGTGCCTGCGCGTGAAAAGATCACCGGTCAGGCTGTCGCCAAACAGACGGTTCAGTCACAGCCTCTGCGGGGCAGCCAGGCTGCCACACGCGCCCGGCGGGATCGGACGGTCTCGCCGCAACCGCAGTTAGCCGATCTACCCGATGAAGCAAACCAGGCCGTAGAGACGGTGCCGACGCCGGCGGTCAACCGGCTTTTCGTTCAGGCCGGCGCTTTTGCCGATTTTACCAATGCGTCGCGGGTCCGGACGAGCCTGTCGCAGTTCGGTCCGGCCTGGGTTGAAAAGGCCAAGGTTGGAAATCGTGACTTTTACCGTGTCCGCATCGGCCCGCTTCAGACACTCGACAATGCCGACGCGGTGCTCGCGCGGTTGATATCGGCCGGCTTCCCGCAGTCACGTATCGTTGTAGACTGACGGGATAGCGCCATATGGCCGCCATTTTTGCATGTGAGAACGTCACTTAAACGAACCACGAATTGCCGAGGTTAAATTGCTCCGTTCCCTGATTCCCGCGCTCTCCGTCTTACTCGCCACCCTGATCGCAGTCCCCGCATCCGCGCCGGAGGCCCAGGGGCTGGACACGCCGGCGCGCAATGCATTCGTCGTGGACCTTGCAACCGATACCGTGCTGCTCAGCAAAGCGGCGGATACGCCGATGCCGCCTGCATCGATGAGCAAGCTGATGACGGTCTATATGGTGTTCGATCGGTTGAAAAAAGGTTCCCTGAACCTCGACGACACGTTCCTGGTCAGTGAGAAAGCCTGGCGCAAGGGCGGCTCCAAGATGTTCGTCAAGGTAGGCGACAGGATCAAGGTTTCCGACCTGCTGCGCGGCATCATCGTCCAGTCCGGCAACGATGCCTGCATTGTCGTCGCCGAAGGCCTGGCCGGCAGCGAAGAGGCATTCGCCGAGATGATGACCCGCCGGGCGAAGGAAATCGGCCTGACCAATAGCCGGTTCGCCAATGCGACCGGCTGGCCCCATCCAGATCACTACATGTCCGCACGCGATCTGGCCGTATTGTCCGAGCGGCTGGTGAACGATTTTCCCGAACTCTACAAGATTTTCGCCGAAAAGACCTTTACCTACAGCAAGATCAAGCAAAGCAACCGGAACCCGCTGCTGTACAGGGAGATCGGTTCCGACGGCCTGAAAACCGGGCATACGGAAGAAGCCGGCTACGGCCTGGCCGCTTCAGCGGTCCGCGGCGACCGGCGTATCGTGATGGTCGTGAACGGTTTGACGAGCATTCGCCAGCGGTCTCAGGAATCACTGCGCGTGATGGAATGGGCATTTCGGACGTTCAAGCCTTATGCGCTCTTCAAAAAGGACGACGTGATCACCAAAGCCGATATATGGCTTGGCGATGCGCCGGCAGTCTCGCTGACGATTCCCGAAGATCTGAAGCTGACGTTGTCACGCGAAGCGCGCGACAAAATGAAGGTCGTCGTAAAGATGAACAATCCGGTCGCCGCGCCGGTCCGCAAGGGCCAGAAACTCGCGACCCTCGTCGTTTCCGCGCCCAATCTCCGGACACGTGAAATTCCCCTGCTTGCAGCGGAAGATGTCGGCCAGCTCGGATTCGTCGGCCGCATCGGGGCGGCGATCAAGCATGTACTCTGGGGATCGTCCTGAGCCCGATGTCATCGGGAAAATTCATTACCTTTGAAGGCGGCGAGGGGGCGGGTAAATCGACCCAGATCCGGCGCCTTTCGACAGCACTTGAAAATGCCGGGTTGACGGTCACCGTGACCCGCGAACCCGGCGGATCGCCGGGCGCCGAGACCATTCGCGGCATGCTGCTCGATCCGGCGGCGGAATGGGACCCGGCGACCGAGGCACTCCTGCATTTCGCGGCGCGGGCCGATCACTACACGACGCGGATCGCCCCGGCGCTGCGCGAGGGACAATGGGTGCTGTGCGACAGGTTCGCCGATTCCACGCGTGCCTACCAGGGCTATGGTCTGGGCCTCGATATGAAGGCGATCGAGACGTTGTACGAAATCGCTCTCGGCGACTTTATACCGGACCTCACCCTGATCCTCGATATCCCTGTTGAAACCGGCATTGCCCGTATGCTCGAGCGCGGCGCCGGTCCCGATCGTTACGAGAAAATGGACACGGCATTTCACGAGCGGCTTCGCCAGGGTTTTCTGGAAATTGCGCAAAAAGACCCCGGTCGCTGCGCGATCATCGATGCCGGTAGCGACATGGATACCGTCACGGCACGAATATTCGATTGCGTCCAGGCCCGCCTCGGAGTCACTCTCGGACCATGAGCGACAGACTTCACCCCCGCGAAAATCCCGATCTGGTCGGCCATGAGCACGCAGAGCGTGAGATAATCGATGCGTGGACCTCGGGGCGGCTCCATCATGCGTGGCTGATCAGCGGCCCCAAGGGTATCGGCAAGGCGACACTTGCCTATCGGTTTGCCCGGTTTGTGCTTGCGGGGGGCGGCGATTCCTCGCCGGATGGCGGTGACGCCCTGTTTGGCGACGCAGAAATGCCGGCTATCCTGAATTCGCTGGCGATCGACGCAGAGCACCCTGTGTTCAGACGCGTCGCGGCGAGCGGTCATGGCGACCTGCAGGTCATAGAGCGTGGCATGTCGGATGACGGCAAGCGGATGCAGTCGGTGATCCCGGTCGAAAAGATCCGCTCTGTCGGACACACGATGTCGCTGACGGCGGGCGAGGGGGGCTGGCGCGTCATCATCGTCGACGGCGCCGAGGAGATGAATCCGAATGCCGCGAACGCTCTGCTCAAAGTGCTCGAAGAGCCGCCGCCGCGGGCTTTGCTGTTGCTGATCACCCATGCGCCGGGCCGGTTATTGCCGACAATCCGCTCGCGATGCTGTCAGCTTCGTCTGTCAGGCCTCGCCCCGGACCTGGTCGACGGCCTCGTCGCTCAACATCGTCCCGACCTGAGCGCAGAGGACCGCGGCGTTTTGGCGAGGCTGTCGGACGGCAGCATCGGCAGGGCACTCGATCTCGCCGATAGCGGCGGCGTCGCCCTGCAACGGGACCTGATCGCGATTATGAGCAGCCTGCCGTCGCTCGATATGAAATCCGCTCACAAGTTCGCCGACAAGGTCGCCCGGCGCGATGCCGATGCCGCCTGGCGAACCGCGGTCGACCTGGCATCCCGCAGTCTTGCCGATCTCGTCGCGGCCGCAGCACGGGGCGAAGACCTCGCCGCCCGCGGATACGGCCCTGCAGAGGCGGCCGCGCTGGCCCGGTTACAATCGCTGGCGCGCCCCGATCAGTGGATCGACGCATGGGAGAAAAACACGGGATTGTTCGCCAAGGCGGACAGCGCGAACCTGGATCGCAAACAGGTTATGCTCAATGCGCTCGCAACCATGGAAAACGTGGCCCGGACGGGTGTATAAACCCGCATTGCGATAACCGGCCCTCTGGAATTCTCCGGGGCCTCCCAGGGAAAATCCATGTCCGGCCAGAAGAGTTCCGACAAGACCTACTACGTCACCACCCCGATCTACTACGTCAACGACGCGCCGCATATCGGGCACGCCTATACGACGCTTGCCTGCGACGTGCTCGCCCGGTTCAAACGGCTGGACGGGTTTGACGTCTATTTCCTGACCGGCACAGACGAGCATGGCCAGAAGGTCGAGAAATCGGCCGAAGCTGCCGGGGTCGATCCCCAGTCCTTTACCGACCGGGTGTCGCAGAATTTCCGGGAACTCGCCGATTTCATGAATTTCAGCCATGACGGCTTCATCCGCACGACCGAACCGCGCCACGCAGCGGCAAGTCAGGCCATCTGGACCGCGTTGCAGGAAAACGGCCATATCTATCTCGGCACCTATAACGGCTGGTACGCGGTTCGCGACGAGGCGTTTTATGCCGAAGACGAACTCACCGACGGGCCTAACGGCAAGAAAATCGCGCCGTCGGGCGCGGAATGCGAGTGGGTCGAGGAACCGAGCTATTTCTTCGACCTGTCGAAATGGCAGGAACCGCTGCTGAAATTTTATGACGAGAATCCGGATTTCATCGCCCCGAAATCGCGGCGCAACGAAGTGATCAGCTTCGTCAAAGGCGGCATGCACGACCTGTCTGTCTCCCGGACGAGCTTCAAATGGGGCGTCGACGTGCCGGGCGATGAAGAACACATCATGTATGTCTGGCTCGATGCGCTGACCAATTACATCACGGCGGTCGATTACCCCGACCAGGAATCCGCGCAGTACACGAAATTCTGGCCGGCGGACCTGCACATGGTCGGCAAGGATATCCTGCGCTTCCACGCCGTGTACTGGCCGGCCTTTCTGATGGGCGCCGGGCTTGCGCCGCCAAAGCGCGTCTATGCCCATGGCTGGTGGACCAACGAAGGCGAAAAAATTTCCAAATCTGTCGGGAACATCATCGATCCGCGCGAGATCGTCGAGACCTACGGGCTCGATCAGGTGCGTTATTTCCTGATGCGCGAGGTTCCGTTCGGCAATGACGGCGACTTTTCCCGCCGTTCGGTCGTCAACCGCATTAACAGCGAGCTTGCCAACGATCTCGGCAATCTGGCCCAGCGCACCCTGTCCATGGTCGGGCGCTACTGCGACGGCGTGCTGCCGGCACCGGCTGAATATACGGATGCCGATAGTGAAATGCTCTCGCAGGCTACCGCCGTTTTAGAGGCGTATCGCACGCATCTGGACAATCAGGCGTTTCACGAAGCGCTCGAATCCATCTGGCTGGTCGTGCGTGCTGCCAATGCCTATGTCGACCAGCAGGCGCCCTGGGCGCTTCACAAGGAAGACCCCGCCCGGCGCGACACGGTGCTGTTTGTACTGGCCGAAACGATCCGCCACCTTGCCCTGTATATTCAGCCCTTTATGCCGGATTCCGCATCCGTGATGCTGGATCAGCTGTCGGTTCCCGCCGATGCACGCGATTTCACGCATGTCGGGCAGGGCAGCGCGCTTGCGCCCGGAACGAACCTGCCGAAACCGGCGCCTGTTTTTCCACGGTTTGTCGAAGAAGAGCCAACGGATTGACCCTGGAAGCCGGAGCGATTTCTTTTGACCGATAAGACGGGCGGGCAAAGGGCGTCGCCCCTGCGCGAACGCGATTTCTGCCTGCTGATTGTCGGCAAGTGCTTCGGCTGGATGGCGTTGCACATGATGATGGTAGCCATCGCCTATCAGGTTTACGACCAGACCGGCGATGTTATGAACCTTGCCTATATCGGTCTGGCGACCTTCGCCCCGGCAATCGGGTTTGCCCTTGTTACCGGGTATGTCGCCGATCTCTTCGACCGGCGGGTGGTGTTGGTGGTGACCTACGGCATTATCGTCGTCGGTGCGGTTCTCCTGTATTTCTATACTGTTTCCGGCATCGAGGCCGTATGGCCGGTTTTCGCGATACTCGTGCTCGAAGGGACGGGCAGGGCGTTTCATCAACCCGCGGTGAGTTCGCTGGTACCCAATCTGGTTCCCGCGGAGAGCTTCCCGAAAGCCGTCGCCTGGCACTCCACGGTGAACAAAATCACCCAGATGGTGGGACCGGCACTCGGCGGCATTCACTACCTTGTCGGACCGGAAATCGTTTACGCAACGGCGGCTGTCGGCCTTCTCATCGCGATGGCCATGACGGCGTTTATCCGCACCCGTACCGAACGCGGACAACGCCAGCCGACGACATTCACGACCCTGCTGGCCGGGCTGCGCTACGTCTACAACAAGAAAATCATCTTCGGCGCCATCACGCTCGACATGCTGGTGGTCCTGCTGGGCGGCGTCACCGCACTGTTTCCCGTTTTCGCGAAGGATATCCTGGATGCCGGATCGGCCGGCGCGGGATTCCTGCGCAGTGCGATGGCCGGCGGCGCGCTGATCAGCGGTATCATGCTGACACAAATCGCGCTGGAACGGTCGGTGGGCAGGATCATGTTCGGGACCGTTCTCGTTTTCGGTATCTGCACCATCGTCTTCGGCGTCTCGGATATTCTCTGGGTTTCCCTGCTGGCAATGGGCATTCTCGGCGCGACCGACATGGTCAGCGTCAATATTCGCCAAACGCTGATGCAGATCGCCACGCCCGACGACATGCGCGGCCGCGTCAGCGCCGTCAGTTCGGTGTTCACGGGCGCGTCGAATGAAATCGGGGAATTCAGGGCAGGGGCGATGGCAGCCGCGATCGGTGCGATTCCCGCCGTTCTCGTGGGCGGTGTCGGTTCGATGATCGTTGCCGTCATCTGCTGGAAAGCGTTTCCCCAGCTCGCAAGGGTCGAAAGGTTCGACCAGGATCTCTGAACCGTTTCCGGCGGTTTCCTTGCATCGATCTTCCGAATATGGCCACAATTCATCTGCGGTTCCCGCCGATGGTTCGCGTGAGCCGCCTAAAATCGGGAGAAAACACGATGACAATAAGAACATACCTTGCGGGCGTTGCCACAGTAGCACTTGTTTCAACCGGCCTTTCCGCACCGGCGGCGGCCGATAATGTCGCGGAATTTTACAAGGGACGGACGCTTACCGTTCTCGTCGTTTCCGGCTCGGGCGGGCTGAACGCGCTATACGCCCGTACCGTCGGCGACCGTCTGGGCAAGCACGTGCCCGGCAATCCCAAGGTGATCTATCAGTACATGCCGGGCGGCGGCGGGCTGAAGGGGACAAACTACTGCTATTCTGTCGCGCCGAAGGACGGTTCCGTGATCTGCCTGCCGCTCAACCCGTTTCCGCTGATGCAGATGCTGCGGCCCAAGGGCGTCAAATACGACGCCGCAAACTTCAACTATCTCGGCAATGCCTCCGACATGAACGGCTCTTTTGCTGTGCTTGGTACCTCGCCGGTAAAGACGCTGATGGACGCCAAAAATCATGAGGTTGTCTATGCCGGGACCGGAAAAGGATCGGAATCGTATTACGACCCGCAGATCGTCAACACCATGTTCGGGACCAAGTTCAAACTCGTCATGGGGTACAAAGGCGGCGGTGCGCTGGACCTGTCGCTTGAACGCGGTGAAAGCCAGGGCAGGGCGGGGCCGCTGCTGAGCTGGGTCGTGCGCAAGCCCGAATGGCTCAAATCAGGCAAGATCCGCATCCTGGCTCAGGTCGGGGTCCGCAAGTTCGCCGGCTTCGAGGACGTCCCGCTGCTGACCGAATTCGCGCGGAACGACGATGAGAAGCAGATTCTCGGCCTGATCTCGTCGCGGGCGGCACTCGGCCGGCCGTTCGTCGCACCCCCTGGCGTCCCGGCGGACCGCGTGGCCGCGCTGCGCAAGGCGTTCGTTGCCACGATGAACGACCCTGAATTCCAGGCCGATGTTAAGAAGCGCCGGCTCCTGAATATGTGGTCGAGCGGCGAAGTGGTCGAGGCGACTGTGAAGAAGATGCTCGCCACACCGAAACCGCTCATCGACAAGACCAAGGCGGCGCTCGGCTTCTGACGCCGATCCGACGCCATTGACGACACGGAGCAGGGGCCGTTCGCAGGAGCGGCCCCTTCTTCATGAAATCCCCCTCATGTTGTGCTAAACATGCGCAAAGACACAATGCGCCACACAACATGAAGGCTCCTTCGCGTGCTTGTAGACAGCCACTGCCACCTCGATTTCGACGTTTTTGACGAAGACCGCGACGAAACCATTCAGCGCGCCCGGGACGCCGGTGTCGCCACCATGGTGACGATCTGCACCCACGTGACCCGGTTCGAGCGGATTCGCGCGATTGCGGAGAGCGACGCGAATATCTGGTGCACCGTCGGAATTCACCCGCATCAGGCGGAGGAAGAACCCGTCGTCTCGGTCGAGGACCTCGTCAGCCGTGCGGCGCACCCCAAGGTCATCGGGATCGGCGAGACCGGGCTGGATTACTACTACGACAACAGCCCCCGGGAATTGCAGAAAACCAGCTTCCGGACACACATCGCCGCGGCCCGCGAAACCGGCCTGCCGCTGATCGTTCATACCCGCGATGCCGACGATGACATGGCCGATATCCTCGAGGACGAAATGGGGAAGGGCGCCTTCCCCGGCGTTCTGCACTGCTTTTCGTCCGGCCGGCGACTGGCGGAGAGGGCGCTCGATATCGGGTTCTATATCTCTCTGTCGGGCATCGTGACGTTCAAAAACGCCCAGGACCTGCGCGATATCGCAAAAGACGTGCCGGTGGACCGTATTCTGGTCGAAACCGACGCGCCGTTTCTGGCGCCGATCCCGAACCGCGGAAAGCGGAACGAACCCTCATTCGTCGCCGATACCGCAGCCAAGGTCGCCGAGATTAAAAATATAGATAATGACGCATTATCAAGCACTTCGACCGAAAACTTCTTTCGTCTTTTTAACAAGGCGACACGTCCGGCAAGCCCATGAAAGTCACGATGCTGGGCTGCGGGCCGTCCCAGGGCGTGCCGGTCATCGGCAATCGCTGGGGAAACTGCGATCCCTCAAACCCCAGGAACCGCCGCAGCAGGCCTTCAATCGTCGTCGAGCAGGACAACACGAATATCCTCGTCGATATGTCGCCGGATATCCGCGACCAGCTTTTATCGAACGACATCAGCCGGATAGACGCCGTCCTGTTTACCCATCTGCATTACGACCATGTCGGCGGACTGGGCGAACTGCGCACCCTGAGCTTTCTCGCCAAACGCCGGCTCGAGGTGTTCGCGACGCCGGACGTGCTTGAAGGCCTGCAGCGCAGCGCCGGATACCTGTTCAAGCTCGACGAATCGGACGACGCCGAGCTTTACAAACCCTCGGCAGAAGCCCGGCCGATCGCCTACGGGGCGCCATTCGATGCTCAGGGTGTTGAGGTGCTGCCGTTCTGTCAGGATCACGGCATTTGCGAGAGCGCCGGGTTCCGGTTCGGCAAGTTCGCGTATTCGACGGACGTAGCCTTGCTGGACGACGCGGCGTTCGCGGCGCTGGAAGGAGTCGAGGTCTGGATCGTCGATTGCCTGCGCGAAAACCCGCACCCGACGCACGCGCATTTCGACCGTACGCTTGAATGGATCGACCGCGTAAAACCGAAGCGGGCGATCTTCACACACATGAATTTCGAATCCGACTACGCGGATCTGTGCGCGCGGTGCCCGGAAGGCGTGGAACCGGGCTATGACGGCATGGTTCTGGATATCCACTGAGTTATACCGCAGGCTATCTATTTATATCCATAATATACATTATGCGACAAATGGATACAGGAACCGGCAGAGTTGTCCACATTTTTGGGATAACCGACCGCGCTATCCCCTCACGGTAGACCGTCCGGTGCCGGTCCTCTTAAGGGGTCTCGCCAGGGTCCGATAGCGATAACGGCAGATTGAACTGCACGCGGCTGACCGACGTGTTCGCGGTGCTGGCATCCAGACCGCCGCCGATATTGAACGGGATAACCTTGATGCCGGCACTGCCATGTGCCGCCTCGGTCTCCTCGGTTGTCACCGCAACGTCGAACTTCACGACTGTTGCGAACCCCTTGCCCGCCCCGAGATATAAAAGCCCGGCAGATGCGGCCGCGTCGCCTGCCAGGTTGCCCTTGATGCCGGCCTCGACCCGGGCCTTTGCATCGGACGCGTCCTCGAACGCGGTCACGCCCTCGGTAATCTGCGACAGCGTGTCTCTGACAAAGTCCTTCAATGTTGTCATTTCGCCCTCATATCGCGCTATCTCCGGTCCACGGGAATACCCAAGTAGCCGCCTGATCCAGCTTGAAAGCATTGTTTCGCCCTGCCCGTTATCCAGCGCGTCAGGTCCATTTAACCGCAATGGCGCGGAAGGCGGTATCCATTCAGTCGAATCGTGTTCTTACGGCTAGCTCAGCCTGACAAGTCTATCTAGAAGACCGCACGCGGAGCAGACGCGGAAGGATTCTTTACTCCCCGGAGGCCTCCATGCTTCCTGCAGGAAGTGCAGGCCAGAGAGACGGCAGCGCAAGCGCCGGTGTCCGGTCCCATGCCCCCCCTTGACCGCCAGCGAAGCGTCTTCATTTATTCGTAAGATCTACCTTCGTTCTCAGATCGTTAATTTCAGCGTTGCTCAGATCACTGATTTCACTCAGAACCGCGCCAAGCTCATCGAGCAGCGCATGTGCAGCTTTCGCGGCCTTCTGGGTCGTCTCGACAAGGTCACTAAATTCTCTTTGATCGTTTATTGGTCGGTCTGTAGCCACCTGAAATTCGGAAAGAGCAACATAGAGAGCTGCCATTTCTCTGAGAACAGTTTCGCGCTGGGCAGAGATCAATTCCAAATTGTCGAACCATTGGGGCATCACGATGCCTTCAATAGAGATGGACCTCAGGTCTGTCTCGGCAAAACTCCGAGCAGACTTACGAACAATCGCACTCAATTCGTCGTGGAGTTTTCTGATTTCGATTAGCATGACGATCACGCCGGTCAGTTCTTTCCGACGATCGCCCTCCTTCTTCTTTCGCCTCTCCTCCTTCAGGGGAAGCGTTGCGGCTGCGTAAACACCAACCACCGTAAAAATTGCTGCAAACAGAGCAAAGCCGCCCCCCAAATACGTTTGATAGAGGTAGATCACCTTCGATGTATCGGATTTACCGTCATCAAATATTTCTATAACGCCTCCAACAAAGAGCCCAGCGAGGGCGAGCGAGACGATAGAAACAAGCAACGCAATCCAGTTTTCGCGGCAACACCTCTTAAAACGATCCATAATATGACCCGCGGGAGGGGCGCATGACCCTGTCCCTCGATATACTCGCAAGTGATGTTTTCCCCTGCCCCAAAACTGGCGGCTTCCATATTTGAAGTTCATCTTCCCCTACTAAATCTGGCAAATCCAGATGGAAAAATCTAAGTTCTCCCGATGAATGATCGAACCGGCAACAAACGCCCCGCCATCGACGACCTGCTCGATGTCATGGCCCGTCTCCGCGATCCCGAAAACGGCTGCCCGTGGGACCGCGAACAGACTTTCGCGACCATCGCGCCCTATACGATCGAGGAAGCCTACGAGGTCGCCGATGCGATCGATAGCGGCGATATGGACCAGCTGGAGGACGAACTGGGCGATCTGCTGTTCCAGGTCGTGTTCTACGCCCAGATGTCGCGCGAATCCGGCGGGTTCGATTTCGATGCCGTCGCCCGGCGCATCGCGACCAAGATGCGCGACCGGCATCCGCATGTCTTCGGCGCCGTCGACGAACGGACATCGGAAGGCCAGACCATCGCCTGGGAGGAACAGAAAGCCGCCGAACGGGATGCGCGGGCCGCCAGACTCGGCCGCCGTCCGAGCGCCCTGGACGGGGTGGCCCTCGCCCTGCCCGCGCTGATGCGTGCCCAGAAGCTACAGAAACGCGCGGCGCGCGAAGGATTCGACTGGCCCGACCTTGCCCCGGTCGTCGCCAAAATCCGCGAGGAACTCGAAGAGGTCGAAGCGGAAATAGCCGCCGGGTCGGGTCAGGAACGACTCCAGGACGAAGCCGGCGATCTGCTGTTTGCCTGCGTCAATCTCGCACGGCATCTCGGCATCGATGCCGAAATCGCCCTGCGCGACGCAAATGCGAAATTCGACCGGCGCTTTCGCGCTGTCGAAAACGGTCTCGGCCAGGAAGGCAAATCGCTGGCAGAGGCGGATCTCGATGAAATGGAAGCCCACTGGGTCGCCGCCAAGGCCACCGAATAACCGCGTATCTGCGGCGTTAGCCGCGCCCCATCATGTAGAATTCGTCATTGGGCCGCATGGACGTGACATTCGCCATGCGGTTGGACATCCCGAAAAAAGCGGTGATGCCCGCGATGTCCCAGATATCCTCGTCGGAAAACCCGTGACCGCGCAACGTCACGAAGTCGTCTTCATCGACCGAATGCGAATCGTTCGACACCTTCAGGGCAAAATCGAGCATCGCCGTCTGACGCGGCGTGATGTCCGCCTTGCGATAATTGACCGCCACCTGATCGGCAATCGTCGAGTCTTTAGCCCGAATCCGGAGAATCGCGCCATGGGCGACCACGCAATACTGGCAGTTATTGGCGCCCGACGTCGCGACGACGATCATTTCCCGGTCGGCCGGAGTCAGCCCGCCGTCCCGGAGCATCAGGGCGTCATGATAGGCCATGAAGGCCCGCAATTCGTCCGGGCGATGCGCGAGGGTCAGAAACACGTTGGGCACGAACCCGGCCTTTTCCTGCACGGCAAGGATCATTTCCCTGATGTCGTCCGGCAGGTCGTCTATTTCCGGCACCGGGTACCGGCTGATCGGTCTATCCACCATGGGTTTTCTGCCGTCTAGCCGAAAGGCACCCAGGCCTTCCGGACAGCCGGACGCGCTTCGATGGCGTCGTGCCAGCGTTTCACGTTCGGGAAATCGTCCAGCCCGATATCGTTCACGCCATGGATATGGACATCGGGATAGATGGCGATATCGCACACCGAGTAATCGCCGATGACGTATTCATGGTCTGCAAAGCGCTTGTCGTACATGCCGAGCATGTCCCGCATTACGCCTTCGTAATGCTCCTTCGCCCGCGGCACTTCCTCGCCCAGACGTATCCAGAAAAGGCCGTATTGCTGGGCCAGCGTCGTGAACTGCGCCGAGCCGTAGAACAGCCACTGTTCGGCCTCGATCTGCTTGACCGGGTCGGACGGATACAGGCCGTTATCGGCCTTTTGCGCCAGATACCGGAGGATCGCGCCGGATTCGCACAGCGTGATCGTTTCGCCGCCGGGGCCGTCATGATCGATGATCGCCGGAATTTTGTGGCCGGGGCTGATCTTGAGAAACTCGGGCTTGAACTGCTCTTTCTCGCGGATGTTCACAGGCTTCAGTTCGTATTCCAGCCCGCTTTCCTCGGCCATCTGGCGCGCCTTGTAGCCGTTATCCGTCATCCATGTATGAAGCTCGAACATGTTTCTTATTCCCTATTTGTTTTTCAGATTAAGTATCAGGCTGGACGTATCGTAGCGATTGCCGCCCATCGCCTGTATTTCGGCATAGAATTTATCGACCATTTCGGTAACCGGCAGTTTCGCGCCGTTACGCGCGGATTCGTCGATGCAGATACCGAGATCCTTGCGCATCCAATCGACCGCGAAACCGAATTCGAACTGACCGTCGACCATGGTGGCGGCACGGTTGTCCATCTGCCAGGACTGCGCCGCCCCGCCGGACATGACCTTTGCCGCGCGCTTTGCATCGAGCCCCGCGGCCATCGCGAAATTCATGCCTTCGGAGAGCGCCTGCACAAGCCCGGCAATGCAGATCTGGTTGACCATCTTGGTCAACTGCCCTGCCCCCGCCTCGCCCATGCGCATGACGGTCTTGCCGTAGCACTGCATCACCGGTTCGGCGGCGGCAAATGTTTTTTCATCCCCGCCAACCATCACGGTCAGCGCGCCGTTTTCCGCACCCGCCTGACCGCCAGAAACCGGCGCATCGAGAAAACCCAAACCGCGGTTCTTGGCTTCTTCCGCCAGTTCGCGCGCAACCACGGCGGATGTGGTCGTATGGTCGATCAGCACCGCCCCTTCTTTCATGCCGGCAAAGACACCGGTTTCGCCGAGCACGACGCTGCGCAGATCGTCGTCATTGCCGACGCAGGTCATGACGTACTCGGCGCCGTGGGCGGCTTCCGCCGGTGTCGGATGGGCGCTGCCGCCGGCGGCGTCGCCATGTTCCTGCACCCACTGCGCCGATTTGGTCGCGGTACGGTTATAGACCCGCATCGGGTGGCCCGCGGCGGCGAGATGCCCCGCCATCGGATAGCCCATAACGCCCAGGCCGACGAATGCGGCCGCTGCCTTGTCGCTCATGTCTGAAATCCCGCTCCGGAATGTTACATCGTCGGCGCCTACTATAGCGCCTGTGCCGATTACTTGAAGCTGGCGATCGCGTCGCGGATCGGATTCTGCAGAACCTCCCATGCCTCGGCATCGGTCGCGAGCAGGATACCGCCCTCGCCCGGCTTCCCGGCGAGATAGGGCGTGCCGTCGAGACATTGGGAATAGCCGCCCGCCTCGCTGTGCAACAGCCAGCCCGGCGCATGGTCCCATGCCCGGACACCGCGGTAATGGGCGAAGTGGATATCGCCGTTCACCAGGGCGCAGTAATCCACCGCAATGCATCGCGTCGAGGTCACCCGTGCGACTTGGTCCGGCAGGTCGGTATGCTTGCGCATGTAGCCGCCGAGCGAGCCTTCCATGTCGGCCATGTCCCGGGGAGACGGGTCGATCCGCAGGCGTTCGCCATTGCGAAACGCCCCCGCTCCTTTTTCGCAAACATACATGTCGTCGTCGACGGGGCGGAATATCCAGCCACCGATGGTCTCGCGCCTGTGGACAAGCGCCACCATGACGCCGAAATCGACACTGCCCTTGGCGAAATTGGACGTCCCGTCGACCGCATCAAGCACCCAGACCGGCGCGTCGCCGTCCAGCAGGTCGAGCGCGGACGGATCGTCTTCGATCATCTCTTCGCCGACGACGACCGAGCCCGGCAGCAGCGGCGGCAATTCGCGAAGAAGGAACGCTTCGGCCGCAACATCCGCGGCTGTGACGACCGACCCCGGCCGCTTTTCCCATTTCTCGTCCGTCCCCAGAGACCTGAACCGCGGCATGATCTCCGCCGCGGTAATCTCTCGGATCAGGGCCTCAATCTTTTCTGAAGGGGGAATGTCGATAATCATGGCGCTTTTATACCCTGCCCGGTCGTTCGTGCCGACCCGGTCACGCAAAAAGAAACCGCCGCGGAAATCAATCCGCGGCGGCTCTTTCGGTTCCTTAAGCGGGAACGGCTGACTTACATCATGCCGCCCATGCCGCCCATGCCGCCCATGTCGGGCATCGCGGGCATTCCGCCGGCGCCGCCTTCGCTCGGCTTCTCGGCGACCATCGCTTCGGTCGTGATGAGAAGGCCGGCGACCGATGCTGCATCCTGCAACGCGGTGCGGACAACCTTGACCGGGTCGATGACGCCGGCTTTCACCAGGTCTTCGTACTTGTCGGTCGCGGCGTTGTAGCCGAAGCTGGCGTCTTTCTTCTCCATCAGCTTGCCGACAACGATCGAACCTTCGACACCGGCGTTTTCGGCGATCTGGCGTACCGGAGCCTGGAGGGCCTTGCGGATGATCTCCATGCCGACACGCTGGTCGTCGTTTTCGGGCTTCAGGCCGTCGAGGACCTTGGACGCACGCAGAAGCGCGGTTCCGCCGCCGGGGACAATGCCTTCTTCAACCGCAGCGCGGGTAGCGTTCATCGCATCTTCGACACGATCGCGCTTTTCCTTCACTTCGATTTCCGTCGCACCGCCGACGCGGATAACGGCAACACCGCCGGCGAGCTTCGCCAGACGTTCCTGCAGCTTCTCACGGTCGTAATCCGAGCTGGTCTCGTCGATCTGAGCGCGGATCTGGTTGCAACGTCCCTGGATGTCGGCCTTCTTGCCGGCGCCGTTCACGATCGTGGTTTCTTCCTTGGTGATCGTGATTTTCTTGGCGGTGCCGAGCATGTCGAGCGTGACGTTTTCGAGCTTGATGCCGAGGTCTTCCGAGACAACCTGGCCACCGGTGAGGATCGCGATGTCTTCCAGCATTGCCTTGCGACGATCACCGAAGCCCGGTGCCTTCACGGCAGCGATCTTCAGGCCGCCACGCAGCTTGTTGACCACGAGGGTCGCAAGCGCTTCGCCTTCGACGTCTTCCGCCAGGATAAGCAGCGGACGGCTGGACTGAACGACGGCTTCGAGCAGCGGCAGCATGGACTGCAGACCGGAAACCTTCTTTTCGTGCAGAAGGATGTACGGGTCTTCGAGTTCGGCAAACATCTTTTCCGCATTCGTGACGAAGTACGGGGAAATGTAACCGCGGTCGAACTGCATGCCTTCGACAACTTCAAGCTCGGTCGAAAGCGACTTGGCTTCCTCGACCGTGATAACGCCTTCCTTGCCGACTTTCTGCATCGCTTCGGAAATCATCGTGCCGACATCGCCATCGCCATTGGCCGAAATCGTACCGATCTGGCGGACTTCCTCGTCGGACGAGACTTTCTTCGCTTTCTTGCGAAGCTCGGCAATAACGGCCGTCACGGCCGCATCGACACCGCGCTTGAGGTCCATCGGGTTCATGCCGGCGGCGACGGCCTTGCAGCCCTCGCGCACGATGGCCTGAGCCAGAACGGTCGCCGTCGTCGTGCCGTCACCGGCTTCGTCGTTGGTTTTCGACGCGACTTCGCGGACCATCTGGGCGCCCATGTTCTCGAACTTGTCTTCAAGCTCGATTTCCTTGGCAACCGTCACACCGTCCTTGGTGATCCGCGGCGCGCCGAAGGATTTGTCGATAATGACGTTACGACCCTTGGGGCCAAGCGTTACCTTGACCGCATCGGCCAGGATGTCGACGCCCTTCTGCATCCGCGTACGGGCATCGCCTTCAAATTTAACTTCTTTCGCAGCCATGTTCAGGCGCTCCTACTCAATGATTCCCATGATGTCAGCTTCCTTCATGATCAGAAGGTCCTTGCCATCGATTTTCACTTCCGTGCCCGACCATTTGCCATAAAGGACCTTGTCGCCCTTTTTGACGTCGAGTGCTACGACCTTGCCGTCGTCGCCACGTGCACCGCTGCCGACGGAGACAATTTTGCCTTCCTGAGGCTTTTCCTGTGCCGAGTCCGGAATGATGATGCCGCCGGCGGTTTTTTCTTCTGCGCCAAGCGGTTCGACCAGAACGCGGTCATGTAGAGGCCTGATTCCCATCTAGCCTTCTCCTTAATATGTTGAATTTCAGTCATTTTTTCTTACTTGCTAGCACTCCCTGCTAGCGAGTGCCAGACATATAGGTACGCCCCGCTACGCTGTCAAGACGTGAGCGGCTTCCCTGTCACCCGATCGGGTGATTTTTTTCAAACCGGGCGAGCTGATCGGGTGCGATCGATACCTCGAGAAGGGCGAAATCGTCCTTGTCTTCCCTGCTCAGCACATCGGCGTGCCGGTAGAGCCATGAGATCGCCGCTCCGTCGCCCTGGGGCAGCTTCAGGTTTATGACGTCCCTGTCGGATGACAGGAGCGCATCGAGGCAATCGAGAAACGTATCGTTTTCCGCCCCCGTCACCGCAGACATCGCAACGACAGTGTCGTCCCGCTCCGCCTGGTTCCGCACCGCCGCCCGGGCATCCGGTTCCAGCAGATCGATCTTGTTCAGAACCTCGACGAATGCCCGGCCATCGCCGAAATCCACCCCGAGCTCGTTCATGACGCGCAGAACGTCTTGCTTCTGCGATTCGGTGTCAGGGTGCGCGATGTCGCGCACATGCACGATGATGTCCGCGCCGATGACCTCTTCCAGGGTTGCCCGGAACGCCGCGATCAGGGTGGTGGGAAGATCCGACACGAAACCCACCGTATCCGACAGGATCGCCGAGCGCCCGGACGGCAGCTTGATCTCGCGCATCGTCGGGTCGAGCGTCGCAAAGAGCAGGTCTTTCGCAAAGACATTCGCATTCGTCAGCGCATTGAACAGTGTCGATTTGCCGGCGTTGGTGTAGCCCACAAGGGCGATCACCGGGTATGGAATACGACGCCGGGCCTCGCGGTGCAGTTCCCGCGTGCGGGTCACCGTCTCAAGTTCGCGCTGGATCTTGTTGATCCGCACGGAAATCATGCGCCTGTCCGCTTCGATCTGGGTTTCGCCCGGCCCGCCCAGGAAGCCGAAACCGCCGCGCTGGCGCTCAAGATGGGTCCAGGTGCGGACAAGCCGGCTGCGCTGATAATTCAGGTGAGCCAGTTCGACCTGCAGAACGCCTTCGCGCGTGCGTGCACGCTCCCCGAAGATTTCAAGTATCAAACCGGTCCGGTCGATAACCTTCGTGTTCCACGCCTTTTCGAGGGTCCGCTGCTGAACCGGCGACAGAGCCGTATCGACACAGACGATATCGGCTTCTTCCGTCTCGACCAGCTCGCCCAGCCGTTCGACCGTCCCTTTTCCGAAATAGGTGCCCGCATTGATTTTCGGCAGGGACACTGCTTCCCGGGAAACCACATTCAGGTCGATCGCCGCGGCCAGGCCGACGGCTTCCTCAAGACAGGAATCTACGGCGCGACCGCCCGACGGCCCCGATTTTTTATAGGGATGGATAACGACTGCGCGGGTTCTTTCGTCCGCCGCGCCACCGTGGCTCTCCGTCAAATCAGGCTTCGGCCCCGTCGATGCGATCGTCGCCATCGTCGAGATCGTCGTCATAGAGCGACACAGGCGTCACCGGCATCACCGTCGAGATCGCGTGTTTGTAGACGAGCTGGGAATGTCCATCACGGCGAAGAAGCACGCAAAAATTGTCGAACCAGGTAATGATACCCTGGAGTTTTACGCCGTTAACCAGAAACACGGTTACGGGCGTTTTTTGCTTACGAACATGATTGAGAAAAACATCCTGAAGGTTTTGGGGCTTTTCTGATGACATTTTATTACCTTTTCTTCTGACCGCTCTCTCGTCTATGACCTTCACAGTACAAGACGGGTTTGTTTGCAAACCATCACGGATTTTCTACATGCTACCTATATGGAACTTTGGAGGCGTCTGACAACCTCCAGAAACTCCTCGCAGGAAAAATAGTTCTCGTCGGGCGGATGGTCCTGAAATTCCGCGTCCTGCGGATCGTTTTCGCCGATGAGAATGGTATGGCAGTTCGCCGCCCGGCCGCAGGCGATGTCGACCCATGTATCGCCGACGAACCAGACATCCCGCGACGGTTCGATGCCCGATCCCTCGAGCGCCATGTATATCGGGTCCGTTGCCGGTTTGTCGCGCGCCGCATCTGTCGCACCGACCAGATAGCCTTCAAAAAACCGGTCCCAACCCAGTTTGGTGGACTCGGCGCGCAGATGTCCGCCTGATTTGTTGCTGACGACCCCCAGATGGCTGCCGTACCCCTGCAATAACCCGAGCATTTCATCCGCGCCGACGATCTTCTCGACCCGTTCAAGATGCACTTCCCGGTAAGCGCCGTAAAAGATGTCGCGCGCGTCTTCCCACCTGTCGCCGAACAGCTCGGGAAACGCCTCGCGTAGGGATTTGCGGACCCGCGTGGTCGTTTCTTCCATGCTCCATACCGGATGCCCCATCGCTTCCAGCGTCCGGTTCATGCTCTCGTGAATGATCGGCCAGCTATTGACCAGCGTTCCGTCCCAGTCGAACAACACGGCTTTCGGCATACGGTCAGGCATGGTCGCTCCACAGATGATGTCGATATTGCGCCAGCAGAGCTTTCGCGACCGGTCCCGGCACGCCCGATCCAATCTGCCTGTCGTCGATCCGGACAATCGGCACCAGAAATGCGGACGTGCTCGACAGGAATGCTTCATCCGCCGCATAGGCTTCGTCCACGGAAAACGGCCGCTCGTCCAGGCCGATACCCAGATCGGACGCGATTTCGAGCAGGGCGAGGCGGGTCACACCATTGAGGATTGCACTCGCGGCAGGATGGGTAATCAGCTTGCCGTCCTTTACGATCCAGGCATTTGTCGATGTGCCCTCGGTAACGATCCCGTCGACCGTAACCTGCCAGGCTTCGTAGACATCCCGTCGGACCGCATCCTCTTTCGCGAGGACATTCGGCAGCAATGCCACCGACTTAATATCCGGCCGCTTCCACCTGATGTCGGGCACCGTGATGACCGGCACGCCCTCCTCCACCACCGCCGCCGGTACTTCGCGCAACGGCCGCACGGTCATGACGACGGACGCGCGCATCGGCCCCGGTATTTTATGATTTCGCGGTGCGACGCCACGCGACACCTGCAGATAGAGCGACCCGGTGGACAGCCGGTTGAGCCTGAGCAATTCCGCGACTTTCATGCGAAAAATCGCGCGCGAAAAAGGCATTTCCATTCTGATTTCGCGCAACGACCGCTCGAGCCGCTCGAAATGGAGCGCGTCATCGACCAGTTTCCCGCGAACGATGGCAATAACCTCGTAGACGGCGTCGGCAAACTGATAGCCCCTGTCCTCTATGTGGACAGCGGCGTGGCAGTGCCGGACGAACCGGCCGTTAACATAAGAAATACGGGGCATCGGGATTTCTGGTTTCTAGAAAAATTCAAGGCTCACGGCGAACAGGCGTTCGATTTCCCGCACGGCGGACGGCCGGACGAAAATCACGACCATATCGCCCTTGTTGAGAACGGTATTGCTGCGCGGGGTGATGACCTTTTCCCCCCGGATGACCGCCCCGAACATCACGCCGTCAGGCAGTTCCATCTCGCGTATCTGCAGCCCCGCGAGGCTCGATGTCTCGAGAATTTCCGCTTCCATGACTTCGCCGAAATCCTCGCCAAGCGAATGGACGGCGCGAATGCGCCCGCGTCGGACATGCTGCAGTATCGTTGACGCGGTAATCGACCGCGGGCTGATAACCGCATCGACGCCGAGCGTCGTGATCAGCGGCGAATAGTTCGTGTTGTTGACCAGGGCGATCGCCCGCTGCGCGCCATGACGTTTGGCAAGCAGGGAGCCCAGGATATTCGTCTCGTCGTCATTGGTGACAGCGACAATCGCCTCGGTGACGGCAACGCCCGCTTCCTCGAGAATGGTCGGCTCGAGCGCGTTGCCATTGATCACCGTCGTTTCCGGCAGACGCGCCGCCGCGCTCTCGGCGCGTTTACGGTTGGATTCGATGATCCGCGCATTCACGCCCGGGTGCTCGTCGCGGATCAACTGAGCCAAAAACACGCCCACATTGCCGCCGCCCGCGATAATGATACGCCGGGCCTGGCGCTCTTCATGTCCGAAGATCGTCATCGCGCGCGCAACATGATCGTTGTCGGCAACGAAATAGACATCGTCGCCCGGAAACATCTGTTCGTCCGCACTGGGCATGATCGTCTTGCCGTCGCGGATAATCCCGACGATCACAATGCTCAGGTCGGGAAACACACCCGTAAGCTGACGCAGCGGCGTATTGATGACCGGGCAATCCTCATTGCAGCGCACGCCGATCACGCGGACCCGCCCCTCGACCATCGGGATGGTGTCGAAAGCGCCGGGAACGACGAGGTCGCGCGAGATCGCCCGGGCGACTTCGAGTTCGGGCGAAATGATCACATCGATCGGCATGTTGTCGCGACTGAACAAATCGGCCCAGATCGGCTGCAGGTAGCTCTGGTTTCGGACGCGGGCGAGTTTGGTCGGCACGTTGAACAGCGAATGCGCGACCTGGCAGGCGACCATGTTGACTTCGTCGGATTGCGTCACGGCAATCAGAAGATCCGAGTCCGCAGCGTTGGCGCGTTCCAGAACGTCCGGGTCGGACGCGAAGCCGCGGATCGCCTGGACGTCCAGCGATTCATTCACCGTCCGGATATTTTCGGAAGACGAATCCACGACCGTAACATCGTGATTTTCCAGAGAGAGCTGACGCGCAATGTTGTAGCCAACCTGGCCCGCCCCGCAAACAATGACCTTCATGCCCGTTCGTCCCGTTATTCCGGCGCTGCCGCGCCGGGCTGTTCAGCGATTTCACGACTGGTAACGCCGAGAGATTTAAGTTTCCGGTGCAGAGCCGACCGCTCCATGCCGACAAATTCCGCAGTCCGCGACACATTTCCGCCAAACCGGGAAATCTGCGCAAGCAAATACTGACGTTCGAAATTTTCCCGGGCATCGCGCAGCGGCAGCGACATCATCTTGGCCCCCTCTTCCCACCCGACCGATGCCGATGAGCCCGAACCGATATCGGGTGGCAGGTTCTCGACCGTCACGGGATCCTCCGGCTGCCCCGGCGCCATGATCAGTATCCAGTCGACTGCATTCCGCAATTGTCGAACGTTGCCCGGCCAGTCATATGCCTGCAATGCGGCTATGGCCTCGCGCGACATAATACGGGGAGACACGCCCGAAATAAGGGCCGAGCGCTGCATGAAGTGCTCGACGAGCGCCGGGATATCGTCGGGACGGTCCCGGAGCGGCGGCACTTCGATCGGCACGACGTTCAAGCGATAGAAAAGGTCCTGCCTGAAATTGCCCGCGGCCATTTCCGCTTCCATATCGCGATTGGTCGATGCGATGACGCGTACGTCCACCTTTACCGCCGATTCTCCGCCGACCCGCGTAAAAGTCTGTTCCTGCAGTACCCGGACGATTTTTCCCTGGGTTTCCAGCGGCATATCGCTGACTTCGTCGAGCAACAGTGTGCCGCCGTGCGCGGCTTCAAGCGTTCCGACATTGCGCGGCTCCTCGCCGCCTGACGCCTCGTGACCGAACAGTTCCATTTCCATGCGGTCGGGATTCATCGCCGCACAGTTCAGGACGACAAACGGTCCCGTCGATCTGAGCGAAAGCCGATGAAGCTGGCGGGCGAAGATCTCCTTGCCGACACCGGGTGGCCCGGAGATCAGTACGCGGCTGTCGGTCGGCGCGACCTTTTCAAGGGCACCGCGCAAATGCCGGATCGCGGGCGATACGCCGATGATCTCGGTCACGTCGCTCGTGCGCTGGCGCAATTCCTGGTTTTCACGCTGCAGACGCGCCGCCTCGACCGCCCGCGTTACGGTAAGCACAAGCCGGTCTGCCTTGAACGGTTTTTCGATAAAATCGTATGCCCCGAGCTTGATCGCATTTACCGCAGTTTCGACGTTTCCGTGACCGCTGATCATGATGACAGGCATCGATGCATGCTCGTCATGGACGCGTTCCAGTATCTCGATACCATCGAGATCGCTGCCCTCAAGCCAGATATCGAGAATCAAGAGGTTCGGCCGGCGTTCTTCCATTGCATCGAAGGCCGACTTGCTGTCCCGCGCGGTCCGGCAGACATAGCCTTCATCGCTGAGGATATCCGCTATCAGCATCCGGATATCCTCTTCGTCGTCGACGATAAGAATATCAGCCGCCATATGCGATGCCGCCTTCCGGCTCGTCGACCGACGTTGTTTCGGCAGATGCAGCGGCCGCCGCTTCCTCGGCCTGAATCAGGGGCACCGTAACCAGAATTGACGCGCCGGGCTCTCCGTCCTCGCGGTCCTTCAGTTCCAGGGTACCGCCATGGTCTTCCAGGATTGTTTTTACGATTGCCAGCCCAAGGCCCGTGCCTTTGGTTCGCGTAGTCATGTACGGCTCCGTCAGCCGGTCGCGCTTGTCGAGCGGCAGGCCTTTTCCGTTATCCCCGATCTCGATTACGGCATCGTCCTCGGTCGTTGTCAGGACAAGCCGGATATTGCCCGGCGGCAGCGCGGCGCCATCCTCCGCAACCCGGCCGTCAATCGCATCGATCGCGTTCTGCAGCAGGTTGGTGAGAACCTGCGAAAGCTGACGCGCGTCGCCCGAGATCATTGCCGCGTCATCCGGTATCGTGACATCGAACTCAATCTCGGGATGAGCGCTGCGCTGCAGAACCAGCGCCTCCCGGCAGATTCTACCGAGGTTCACCTTTTCCATCTCGGGCCGCGGCATTCTGGCGAAGGCGGAGAATTCATCCACCATCCGCCCGATGTCGCCAACCTGACGAATGATCGTATCGGTGCAATTCGAGAACGTCTCGGGATCCGACGTGACCTCGTTCAGGTATTTCCGGCGAAGGCGTTCGGCCGCAAGCTGGATCGGGGTCAGCGGGTTCTTGATCTCGTGGGCAATCCGGCGGGCGACGTCGGACCACGCTGCCTTGCGCTGCGCGGCGACCAGTTCGGTTATGTCATCGAAGGTAATAACGAAGCCCACGACCTTGCGATCGACGACATCCGCCGCCAGCCGGACGAACAGGGTCCGCGGCCGGCCGCCCCGCTGCATCGAAATCTGCGCCTCGACCAGGCGGTGGGGCCGGTTGTGGGCATCAGCGATCATATCGGCCAGTTCGGGCACCACTTCACCGATATCGGCCCCGATCCGCTGGTCGATATCCGTCGCCAGAAGCGAACAGGCCGAGCGGTTCGCCAGATTGATATGTCCTGCGGAATCGATGCCGATAACGCCGGCGGACACGCCGCCCAACACCGTCTCGATAAAGTGACGGCGTTCGTCGAGCTGCCGGTTGGCCTGAACCAGTTCGTGCCGCTGGCCCTCGAGCTGATCGGTCATGCGGTTGAACGCCCTGCTCAAAAGGCCCAGTTCGTCGGAATTCGGTCCTTCCTCGACCCGCGCCGACAGATCCCCTGCCCTGACACGCTCTGCCGCGCCGGCGAGATCGGAAATCGGCCGCGACAGCCTGTTGGCAAAGACAAGCCCGACCCAGATCGCGACGAACAGCAACAGCATGCCGACAAGTATAAAGATCATGGCAAAGGTTATTTCGATGCTCGATCGCCGACCTTCGATATTCTCGTATTCGGCCGCGGCGCGCTGGGTTTTTTCTATATGTTCCAGCACGTTGGGCTCGACAAACCGGCCGACATAGAGAAACGCATCGACAACCCGGTCGAGCTTGATGATCGCTCGTAACCGGTCGTCCGCCTCGCTGGTCAGCAGCACCACTTCGCCGCTGCGCGCCCGGTCGATAATCTCCGGCGATAACGGGTTACGATCGATGACGAAGCCAAGCGCCCATTTCGCCAACACCCGGCCCGATCCGTCGAAAATGTAAATTTCGCTCAGGTTCCGGACAAGCCCCTGACCGGCCAGAATTCGCGAGAACTGCCGCGGGTTCTCGACCAGAAGCGGCAGCGCGCGCTCGAGATCGCGCGCCATCGACAGCACGTCGCCGCGGATGACCTGCTGATGTTCCTTCAGATAGGCTTCCGCAACCGCCCGCGATTCGACGATCGCGGTCCTGACCCGGTCGTTGAACCAGTTCTCCATGCCGAAATTGAAAAACACGGCCGAGAAGACGGACACGATAATCGCCGGCGCGAGAGCGATGAGACTGAACAGCATGACCAGCCGCATATGTAGTCGCGACCCGACCTGCCCGCGGCGCCGTTCGATCCATAGTCCTACCAGATTGCGGGCCACAACAAGGCCCAGCAACAGAAACAGGACAAGGTCGATCTGAAGAAGGATCAGAACCGTCTGGGTGTCCGCCCCCAGGGGCGACGAACCGGTGATCGTTGCATAGGTCGCAAACGCGAAGCCAAGTGCCGCAACCGTCAGCGCAATGGAGAGTTTCCGGCCCAGCCCGACGCGCCGGCCCCACTCGGACAGGCGCGAAAACGCCGCGACCGCTGCCGACGGCCGGCTTATTTCAGTCGGTAGATCCAATGTCTTGTCTGTTTCTGCCACCGCACCACCGCCCGGATGATTATGGTCGTTAGCGCGCGCCCCTGACGACCTCGATATCGAGCTCTCTGATCTTTTTCCGCAACGTATTCCGGTTGAGCCCGAGAATCTCGGCTGCCTTGATCTGGTTGCCGCGCGTCGCCGCCAATGTCATCGAAATCAGGGGACGTTCCATCTCGTGCAGTACCCTAGTGTACAGCCCGTTCGACGGCAAACCATCTTCGCCCTCGAAATAGGACCGTCCAAGGTGGCGTTCTATCGCCTCCGACATGCTTTCGTCGTCGCCCGGCGCGTCGGAAACCGCGGCGACCGCCTCCGCCAGTTCATTGCTGACGATTTCGGCCGAAATGACGTCGTCTGCATAAAGCGCCGCCAGTCTCTGGACCAGATTCTCCAGTTCCCGGACATTCCCGGACCAGCGGTGGCGCAGGAGGATATCCATCGCGGCCGGTTCCAGTGTCTTGAACGGCAACCCCGTTTCGGCGCCGCGGGCGAAGAAGTGCTCGACCAGTTCCGGCAGGTCCTCGACCCGTTCGCGCAGCGGCGGCAAACGAATCGGCACCACGTTCAGACGATAATACAGGTCCTCGCGGAAATGCCCCTGCTTGACCTGCCGGGTAAGATCGCGATGCGTCGCCGCGACGATCCGGACATCCGCCTTGATCGGCGTTCTGCCGCCAACTGTGGTGTATTCCCCGTCCTGGAGTACGCGCAGAAGCCTGGTTTGAGCATCGAGCGGCATGTCGCCGATCTCATCGAGAAACAGCGTGCCGCGCTGGGCCTGTTCAAAGCGCCCGACCCCGCGACCTGTCGCCCCGGTAAACGCGCCCCGTTCATGGCCGAACAGCTCTGCCTCGACCAGGTCCCGCGGAATTGCCGCCATGTTGATCGCGACAAAGGCGCCATTCCGGCGTTTGCCGTAATCATGCAGCGCCCGTGCTACCAGCTCCTTGCCCGTACCCGACTCGCCGGTAATCAGGACCGTCAGGTCGGTCGCCATCAGGCGGGCGAGAATTCTGTAGATGTTCTGCATGGCGACCGACCGGCCGATCAGGGGCAGCTTTTCCTCGTCTTCCAGCGGTGTCGCAACGTTGATGTCGGTCGGATCCTGCAAGCCGCGTTCAACGACACTGATCAGTTCGCTCAGATCGAACGGTTTCGGCAGGTATTCGTAGGCCCCCCGCTCGTTCGCCTTGACCGCGGTCAGCAATGTGCTCTGGGCGCTCATGACGATGATCTTCAGTTCGGGGCGGATTTCCCGAATCCGCGGAACCAGGTCGAGACCGTTTTCATCCGGCATAACCACATCGGTTATGACCATGTCGCCCTCGCCGTCGGCCACCCACGACCACAGCGTGCGCGCGTTACCGGTCAGGCGCACGTCGTAGCCCTGACGTGTCAGCGCGCGCTCGAGAACGGTTCGGATCGCACGGTCGTCGTCGGCGACCAAAATTGTCGGGGTCTTGCTCATAGGGCGTTCCCCTCGGACGCTTTTTTCCATTCGGCCGTGTCCATATGCATCGGCAGTCTCAGGCGGAATTCGGTCCCCTGGTCGGACGAGTCGAATTCGACGATACCGCCGTGATCTCCCATGACCTTTGCGACCAGCGCGAGGCCAAGGCCGGTCCCGTCGGATTTCGACGTGACGAACGGATCGAACATGTTGGCAGCGACCTCCTCCGGAATACCGGGCCCATTGTCGCGCACCGTTACGATCAGCGGCAGTTGTACCCGGCTCGTTCCACCGGGCAGCGCCAGTCTTATGCCATGCTGGAACGCGGTAACGATCGTTATGACGCCGCCTGTTTTCGGCGCGGCTTCGCAGGCATTCTTGACGATATTCAGAAACACCTGGATCAGCTGATCCGCATTGCCGTAGACCGGCGGAAGCGACGGATCGTACTGCTCGACAAACTCTATATGCCGGCCGAACCCGGCCTGGGCAACGCGCCGGACACGTTCAAGCACGAGGTGGATATTCACCGCGCTGCGGCTGATCTCGTCACTGGAAAACAGCCCCATCCGGTCGACAAGGTCGCAAATCCGGTCGGTTTCTTCGCAGATAAGCTTGGTAAGCCCGCGATCTTCCGGGTCTTCGAGCGCCGATTCGAGAAGCTGCGCCGCCCCGCGGATACCGGAAAGCGGGTTCTTGACCTCGTGCGCCAGAAGTTCGGCAAGACCGGTGACCGAACGGGCCGCATTACGATGCGCCATCTGGTTGCCGATCCGCCGTGCAATGGATTGCTCATGCAGGGAAACCACCGTGAGAGACGATCCGTCCATCATCGGCGCCGCTGTGATCGCAAGGTTCCGGGGCCGCGCCCGCGGAAACGAGATCGAGACGTCGTATTCGGCAACGCTGGTTTGATCCGTCGATGCCTGGGCGATAAGCGAAAACAGCGGACTGTCGGCCGGCAGCAACTCATCCAGACGCCGGCCCTGAAGACCTTTGGCGCCCTGTTCGAAAAACTGCTCAGCGGCACCGTTCATAAACGCAATACGGGTGTTTCCGTCGACCGCAATCACTGCAAACGGCAGTGCGGACAACGCATTGGTCGGGTCGAAAGCCACAGGGGTTTCAGGTTCGGAAAGCACGGTTACAGACATCTCGCCGCCTTCGGGATCCATGTCCCGTCAAAAAAAGCCCCAATCTCTGAAATTACTTGAGGGGCATCGTCCATCGTATTGATTTTATTTCGAAATTCAGACGAGAACTTCAAACCGCGGCTATACCAGGCGATATGTTTCCGCGCCATTCTGAGCCCCGCATAAACCCCGAAATGGCTCAGCATGTGATCGACATGTTCGCAGACGATCGCCCCCTGCTCGGAGGCAGTCGGGGCCGCGCGCCGTTCGCCCGTCGCCAAATAATG
Organism: uncultured Rhodospirillaceae bacterium; assembly: GCA_963977005.1. Lineage (GTDB taxonomy): Bacteria > Pseudomonadota > Alphaproteobacteria > MPNO01 > UBA830 > CAXBCP01. The sequence continues at coordinate 8,081 of CAXBMQ010000032.1, read as the reverse complement.
CATCACGTGCCCGAGAAACCACGGACGGCCGGTTGCGCCCCGCCCGATCATGACGCCGTCGGCGCCCGATTGCGCCAATGCCATGTCGACATCGTCGAACGAACGGATATCGCCGTTGACGATGACCGGAATATCGACAGCATCGCAAACGTTTCTGACGAACTTCCAGTCCGCGGTGCCGGTATACATCTGGCATCGGGTCCGGCCGTGCACGGTCAACATCCGGATTCCGGCATCTTCCGCGATACGGGCCAGTTCCGGCGCATTCAGGCTATCATCGTCCCACCCCTTGCGCATCTTCAGTGTCACGGGGATATCCACGGCCTCGACGGTCGCATCTATGATCCGGCGCGCATGGTCGAGATCGCGCATCAGCGCCGATCCCGACTGCTTGTTGACCACCTTTTTGACGGGGCAGCCCATATTGATGTCGATGATCGCCGCGCCGCGATCCTGGTTCATCCTCGCGGCTTCGGCCATCAGCTCCGGCTCATAGCCGGCGAGCTGAACGGCCATGGGCTGCTCATCCGCGCAATTCGTGATCATTTTCATGGTCTTGCGATTGGCATTGACCATCGCCTGGCTTGCGATCATCTCGGATACGACAAGGCCCGCACCCCATCTTTTCACCAACCGGCGAAACGGCAGGTCAGAGACACCCGACATGGGTGCCAGGATCACAGGATCGGAAATCCGGACGGGGCCGACAGATATGGTCATAAATTAGGCAACTGCTGTGTCATGACTAAAACGCAGGCAGACCATAATGCTGCAGCGCAACAAACACAATAATTCAATGCAATCAGTTCAAGACGACATCCGTGACGAATTTGACCCCCGGATAGGCAAGCGTGATCAGCAGATACGCCACCAGAAAATACCTCGCAGCCCGGCGCCCCCGGATCCCGGTGCGGATATGCACGGCAAGCAGGACAACGATCACCGCGAACGTCGCGATCGACAGCGCCGTCTTGTGCGTAATATCGATAACCTCGCCGGTCTGGAAGAACTGCGCCGCCATCCCGCTCAGCAATCCGCAGCCCAGTATTGCCGCGCCGGCCGCCAGCAACGCCACCTGAATGCGCTCGCCATCCGCGACAGACGGCATCAGGTGGGTCAGGCGGCCCGGCCGCTTCCGTTTGAGCGCGCGCTCCTGAAGAACCACCGCAAGCCCCGCGACCGCGCCGATCGTCAGAAGACCGTAGGTCAGCACGGAAATCAGGATATGAAACTGCACCCACGCGGACGGCCCAAGCCCCTCGAGCGGACGTTCGGGCTGCTGTATCCAGATCGTCGCGAGGATGCCCATGACGGCCAGGTAGGGAAACAACAGTGGGGCAAGACGCCAGACTTCGCGCATCGTCAGGGCGAGAAGCGCGTACAGCACCAGACTGGCCGCTACGGTTATCCAGAGCGTCGATGCCAGCCCCGTGCGCCAGCCCGGGTCAAAGGCAATCCATATCCAGACAAGCGGCCCGGCAATGGCGACGACCAGCAGTATCCAGAAAACCGCATCGCGCGCCGGTTCGCGCCGGAACGGCAGGATCGCGGACGGGATCAGCGTGACCACGGCGGAAATCGAGAGCGCAACTGTATTCAACATTCCGGCTATACTAGCATCTGCGGGCGATGGACGAAGCGGCGTATTCGATCCGCACCAAGAAAATATTCCGGGACCCGGAGCAGTTGGCGCGGCGGGCGGATTCGCCTAGTTTGCCGAAACACCTGAGGGACACCGTCAAATGGCCCGTTGCGCCGTTCTTATTCTCGCCGGGGGATCCGGTTCGCGCGTCGGCGCCGATATTCCGAAGCAATACCTTACCATTGGCGGGATCCCCATTATTCGGCGAACGGTCGAGATATTTCTCTCGCATCCCGCCGTCGATACCGTGCGGGTCGTAATCGGTGCCGCCGACGCCGAACTCTGTAAAAGCGCCCTCGCCGGGCTCGACATTCCCGATCCGGTACCCGGCGGCGCGACCCGCCAGGAATCCGGCCGCCGCGGGCTGGAGGCGCTCGAAACCGAAAATCCCGATCTCGTGCTTATCCACGATGCTGCCCGGCCGTTCGTGGATCACGCAACCCTGGACCGGGTGCTCGCCGCGCTCGACGACGCGGCGGCGGTCCTGCCGGCGGTGCCGGTCGCCGACACGCTCAAACGCGGTACCGGGTCGCCGCCCGTCGTCGCCGCCACGGTCGACCGCCGGGACATATGGCGCGCGCAGACGCCGCAGGGCTTCCGCTTCGCGGAGATCCTGTCGGCCCACCGGGCCGCTGCCGGCCACGAGATGACCGACGATACCGCGATTGCCGAACATGCCGGACTTGCCGTCTCGCTGGTGCACGGCAACGAAGACAACTTCAAGATAACGACCCAGGAAGACCTGGAACGCGCCGAAAGGATGACGCAAGCCATGACCGGAGACACACGCATAGGAAACGGCTTCGATGTCCATGCATTCGGCGAGGGCGATGCGGTGATCCTGTGCGGCATCGAAATCCCGCATGAGCGGGCGCTGGAAGGCCATTCCGATGCCGATGTCGCGCTGCATGCAATCACCGACGCCCTGCTCGGCGCGATCGCCGAAGGCGATATCGGATCGCATTTTCCACCGTCTGATCCTCAGTGGCGGGGCGCGCCGTCGCGGGTGTTTCTCGAACATGCGGCCGGATTGATCGCCGAAAAAGGCGGAACCATCGGCAATATCGACCTCACGATTATCTGCGAAGCGCCGAAAGTCGGCCCGCACCGCGACGCCATGCGCCATGCCCTGAGCGAGATCCTCGACATCGGGACGGACCGCATCAGCGTCAAGGCGACGACAACGGAGAAACTGGGCTTCACCGGCCGGGGCGAAGGAATTGCCGCTCAGGCTGCCGTCACCGTCCGGCTGCCCTGACCGATGGCATTCGGACAGCTCCCGTCGGGTCTGTCGTTCTGGCATCCTGCCGCCTTTCTGGCGACGTGGGGCGGATCGGGCCTGCTGCCGCGCGCGCCCGGCACCTGGGGATCGCTGTTCACCCTGCCCTTCGCCTGGTTTATCGCAGACAGATGGGGCAGCGAGGCGCTGTTCATTGCCGCCGTGGCTGCTTTCTTTGCCGGACTCTGGGCGTCGGCACAGTATCTGAAACATTCGACCAGCAAGGACCCGGGCGCCATCGTCATCGACGAGACCGCCGGACAGTTCCTGGCGCTCGCCCTCGTCCCCGCCGAACTCTGGTGGTACGCCGCCGGTTTTATCCTGTTCCGTCTGGCCGACATCTTCAAACCCTGGCCCGCCTCCTGGGCGGACCGGTCGTTGAAAGGCGCGATGGGCGTGATGACCGACGATATCTTTGCCGGGCTATATGCGCTTGTCGTACTCTACGGCGCCCATCTTCTGATTGCAGGCTGACATGATCGACACGGATGTTTTCGAGCGCGCCAAGGCCCTTTTGCAGACCTGCCGGGAGGCCGGCCTCACCCTTGCGACGGTTGAATCCTGCACGGGGGGACTGGTCGCCGGCTCCCTGACGGAAGTTGCCGGGTCGTCCGACGTGGTCGACCGGGGATTCGTGACTTACACGAACGAGGCCAAGAACGAGCTTGTCGGTGTGCCGATGCATCTGTTCGACGACGTCGGCGCCGTCAGCGAAGAGGTTGCGCGCGCCATGGCGGCGGGCGGGCTCGCCCATTCAAATGCCTCGATAGCCGTCGGGATTACCGGCGTCGCCGGACCGGGCCAGAGCGAGAACAAGCCCGCCGGGCTCGTCCACATCTGCGCGGCCCGCAAGGACGGCGATATCGTGCATGAACGCTGCATGTTCGGCGGCGACAGGGCGGCCGTGCGCAAGGCGTCGGTTCTCAAGGCGTTCGACATGATCGCCGCGCTGGCGTGAGCCTGCGGGACCGGGTCGCGGGGGTCGACTTTTCCGGGGCGCGGGCCGCGGGCAGGAACATCTGGATTGCGGAAGGCACCGTCACCCCCAACGGGGTCAGGATCAAGACGCTGCAACGGGCAGCCGACCTTCCCGGCGGTGCGAATGCCTTCGACGCCGCGATCCCGGCGCTTGTAGACCGTGTCGCCATGCTGACGGAGCATGTCGTCGGTTTCGATTTTCCCTTCAGCCTTCCCGCCGCGCTGATAGACCAGGATAGCTGGACGTCATTCGCCCGCGGCTTTGCCGCCGATTACGCAGATCCGGACCGGTTTCGCGATCACTGCCGGGACCGGACGGGCGGCCGGGAATTCAAACGCGCCACCGATACCGAAGCCCGCGTTCCGTGGTGTGCCTATAACCTGCGGCTTTACCGTCAGACCTGGGCGGGTATCCGCCACGTGCTGTTCCCGCTGACCGAATATCGCGGCGCACGGGTGATCCCCGTGCAGACACCGGCGAAAGGCAAGCCGCTGATTGCCGAAATCTGCCCCGCGTCCACCCTTAAAGCGGAGGCACTCTACGTGCCCTACAAGGGGCGCGGTGACGGTCTTCGCACGGCACGCGAAGATATCCTGCGCAGTGTTACCCGCCGGGGCCTGTTGTCGCCGGTACGCGGCAAATTGCGCGACACGATATTGAATAATACGGGTGGCGATGCGCTGGACGCCGTGCTCTCCGCAATTGCCGCGGCGCGCATCGAGGACCCGAAGCCGCGCAACGATCTCGACCGGATCGAATGCCGCGTCTATTTCTAGGCGTAGCGTTCGGCGGCCCGTTTCTCGAAAGCCCGGACCATCCGGCGCACGGCTTCATGAAACAGCGGTTCCATGATTTTCTGCAGCAGGCGCGAACGGAATTCGAAATCGATAAAGAAGTCGATTTCGCAGCCGCCATCCTTATCGACAAACAGCCAGCGGTTCTCGAGATACCTGAACGGGCCGTCAAGGTATTCGACATCGATCCGCTCTTTCGGGGTCAGCGTCACGCGGGACGTGAACTTTTCGCGGATCATCTTGAACCCGACCACCATATCGGCCTTGATCACATTGTCCTCGTGGCTGGTCACCCGCAGCGCGACGCACCACGGCAGAAAATTCGGATAATCCTCGATGTCCGAGACCAGATCGAACAATTGGTCCGCCGTGTGCGGCAGAAAGCGGGTTTCATGATGGGTCGGCATGTTCGGGGAACCGTATGCTGCGCTCTACTGCGCCGCCAGTTTGGCCTCACGCGCGCTGCGCATTTCCGCAAAATCGCTGTCGGCGTGATAGGAAGACCGCGTCAGCGGAGACGACGACACCATCAGGAAGCCCTTGCCGTAGGCGGCGGTCTTATATGACTCGAACTCGTCCGGCGTCACGAACCGGTCGATGGCGTGATGCTTCACGGTCGGCTGCAAATACTGGCCGATGGTCAGAAAATCGACATCTGCGGCCCGCAGGTCGTCCATCACCTGAAGAACTTCGTCCTTTCCCTCGCCCAGTCCGGCCATCAGGCCCGATTTGGTGAAAATCGTCGGATCGAGCCGTTTGACCTCGTCCAGCAGCCGCAGCGAATGGAAATACCGCGCCCCGGGCCGCACGGTTGCGTAAAGCCGCGGCACGGTTTCCAGGTTGTGATTGAACACGTCGGGACGGGCCGCGACCACGGTTTCGATCGCACCGGGTTTCTTCTGAAAATCGGGCGTCAGGATTTCGATGGTCGTGCCCGGCGAATTCTCGCGGATACGGGTGATAACCTGAGCAAAATGCGCTGCCCCGCCATCGGCGAGATCGTCCCGGTCGACCGACGTGATCACCACGTGGGCAAGGCCCAACTCGGCGACGGCAACGGCGACATGTTCGGGTTCCAGCGCATCCAGCGCGCCGGGCACCCCGGTTGCGATATTGCAGAACGCGCAGGCCCGCGTACAGATATCGCCCATGATCATCATGGTCGCATGCTTCTGCGCCCAGCATTCGCCGATATTCGGACACGCCGCTTCCTCGCATACGGTCACGAGGTTCAGCTTGCGCATCAGGTTCCGGGTTTCCTGGTAGACCGGCGATGTCGGCGCCTTTACCCGGATCCATGGCGGCTTGCGCTGGATCGGGTTATCCGGCTTGTGCGCCTTTTCCGGATGGCGTGGGCGGGTCGTTTCTGCGGGGATGCTCATGGATCAGAAATGGACCGCCCGGCCATAGGCGTCAAGCACCGACTCATGCATCATTTCCGACAGGGTCGGATGCGGGAACACGGCTTCCATCAGCTCGGCCTCCGTCGTCTCGAGCGTTTTGCCGACCATGTAACCCTGGATCAGTTCGGTAACCTCCGCGCCGATCATGTGGGCGCCGAGCAATTCGCCGGTTTTCGCATCGAACACGGTCTTGACCATGCCCTCGCTGTCGCCGAGCGCGATTGCCTTGCCGTTGCCCATGAACGGGAACCGGCCGACATTGACTTCGTAGCCGGCTTCCTTGGCCGCGGCTTCGGTCATCCCCACACTGGCGACCTGTGGCCGGCAATAGGTACAGCCGGGAATAAGCGAGGTGTTGAGCGGATGGGTTTTCTCCCCCGCGATCTTCTCGACGCAGATCACGCCTTCATGGCTTGCCTTGTGCGCCAGCCAGGGCGGACCTGCGAGATCGCCGATGGCATAGACCCCGGGCTCACCGGTTTCCATCCACTCGTTGATGACGACATGACCGCGATCGACCTCGACCTTTGTGTCTTCCAGGCCGATATTCTCGACATTCCCGGTGATACCGACCGCCAGGATAACCCGGTCGACGGTCATCTCCTCGGTTTTGCCGTCCCCCATTTCAACCGTCGCGGTGACGTCGTCGGAGCCTGTTTTCAGCGCCGAGACCTTGGCGCCGGTATGGATGGTCATGCCCTGTTTCTCGAACGCCTTTAGCGCCATGGCCGAAATTTCTTCGTCTTCGACCGGCAGGACGCGGTCCATGACCTCGACCACCGTCACGTCCGCGCCGAGATCGGAATAGAAGCTCGCGAACTCGATCCCGATCGCGCCCGACCCGATCACCAGAAGCGATTTGGGCATCGTTTCGGGCACCATGGCCTCGCGATAGGTCCAGATGAGCTTGCCGTCGGGCTCCAGCCCCGGCAGGGTCCGTGCCCGGGCACCTGTCGCGAGAATGATATGCTTGGCCGAAAGTTCGGACTTCTTGCCGTCGGTATCCGTTACCGCGAGCTTGCCCGCCCCGGCAAGCGCACCCGATCCCATGATGACATCGACCTTGTTCTTTTTCAGCAGATGTCCGACACCCTGGTTGAGCTGCTTGGCAACGCCGCGCGACCGCTCGACGATTTTCTTCACATCGAACGAAACCTCGCCGACCGACAGACCGAACTGCTCGGCATTCTCGATCAGGTGTTTGATCTCGGATGTCCGCAGCAGCGCCTTTGTCGGGATGCAGCCCCAGTTAAGGCAGATGCCGCCAAGATGTTCGCGTTCAACGACGGCCGCCTTCATGCCAAGCTGCGCCGCCCGGATCGCGGCGACATAGCCACCCGGTCCGCCGCCAACCACGATGATGTCGTATTCGGTATCAGCCAAAGGAATTCCTTTCCGGTCCATCTGGAATCAGCCTCTCGACTGTCCCAAAACATAACGCCCATATGGTTAACGAGGTTCTACGGGATATGCTCCCCGATTTCGAGCATCGAATTAACCGGATAGCGTCGATTTCTTGCGCAAGCTCAGAGGGACCAGTATGATATCCACGGAATTGATAGTGTTCAGACGCGTTGTGTCAGAGTTTCGTCCGGAGAGTAAAAATCAACAAATTCAATGAACTATTGCTGGGTACGAGCGCGCTGACACTGGTAACGCTGGGGTCGGCGACAGCAGCACCGGTGATCGAGACCGGCGATTTCGGCGATACCTTTGCAACCCGGACGATTCTGGCGAGTCAAGGACCCGTTTCAGGCACTCTCGGCGGTACCGACCTGTTCGACTATTTTCAGCTTTCAGGCTTCGGGGCGGGTCAGTCGATACGCATTGTCTTGACGCGGATCGCCCAGCTTCCCGAAGCGAGCGCGTCCGCTGATCCGAGCGCAGAAGCATCCGCCAGCGGCAGCGAGGAACCGACCGCCTCTGGCTCATCCGATCCGAGCGCAGAAGCATCCGCCAGCGGCAGCGAGGAACCGACCGCCTC
>CAXBMQ010000031.1:0-56617 GCA_963977005.1 uncultured Rhodospirillaceae bacterium | reverse complement strand
GTCGTTCCTGATGATCGGGATCATTGGCCTCGTCGCGGCGCTGGTATTGCTGACCCAGTCCGCATCGCTCAGCGACAACGGGGCAAAGAAGAAACCCGGGGAAAATGCAGCCGCGGCGGACCCGATGACCCTTCAACAGGGGCTGAAACTGATCCTGTCGCTACCGATCCTGATGTGTTTTCTGTATTTCGTGCTGCACCAGATGGGCGGCGGCGGTGTGCGCGCGTTTCTGGTTGCCGCGCTTTACGACATGTACGGGACGCCCGAAGTCGTGGGGGCGCTGGCGCTCAGCGCGTTTACCGTGGGCTCGGTGTTCGGGATCCTGTCGGGCGGGTTTGTCGCCGACCGTTTCGGGCCGCGTATTGCGACCGCGATTGCCACATTGCTGCCGGCCGCGGTGATCATCGCCCTGCTTGGCTGGGTCAATATTCAGGGCGTCCTGCTGATCGTTCTGCTGGCGCTGTCCGGTTTTCTGATCGGCCTGTTGATTCCGTCGCGCGATCTGCTGCTGCGGTCGATCACCCCGCCCGGCTCCATGGGCAAGGTGATGGGTTTCGCCTCGACCGGCTCGAATCTGGGCGGCGCGCTGATCCCCGTGGTCCTCGGGTACGCCATGGATAATGTCGGCGGCCAGTGGGTGTTCTGGATCAGTGCACTGTTCATCGCCGCCGCGTTCCTGACGTTTATCACCGCGCGTGGCAAGTACGGCGGTTGACCCGCCCTATTTCGACAGCCGCAGTTCTGACAGGTGGTTGGCCACGCCCTGAAACACCGTCTGCAAGGTGCTGGGGTCCGGCGCGTAGTGATAGTACGGCGCATCCGGTCCGCTGGCGATTTCCTTCATCAGGGTTTCCAGCGGCCCGCCGGAATTCGCGAACTGGATCGTATAGATCTTCACGCCCGACGCCTTGATATTGGTCGCAAGGGCGCGGAGCCGATCGTTCATATCGGATCGCCCCGAGCTGCCGTATCCGAAGACGGTTTTGTAGCCGTCGCCGTTGCCGGCGAAATTCTCGCCATCGGTGAGAAGGACAATCGCCTGCTGTCGCGGACCGTCCGGGCTGGGGTCCGCTTCCGTATAGGGCGCTTCCGGCTTAACCACCCGCCATGCCCAGCCGAGACCCTGGGTAATGTTCGTCGTGCCGGTCGGCGAGGTCAGCTCGTCGATCGCCGCGATCGTCCCCGTTTTGGTGCTTTGGAGGGCCGTGATCCCGTGGCTGAGGCAGGGGGTGCATTCCGAGCCGTTGGTCGCCATCGTGCAGACCCCGGGAGAAACGGGCTCGGCGTCGGCACTGACCCATTCCCACGCGTTCCAGTCACCGGTGGCGCTTGAAAGCCCGGCGAAGGCGGTATCCGCATCGTCATCGTCGATGGCGTTGTCGAGGTATCGCGAATAGACGCAGCCTTTCCAGTCCGCGGGCGGTGCCGAAAACAGCGGCACGGGGGAATTGTTTGGGGTGTAGACATTCGACTGGGCCGAACCGGTGAGCGGGTTGGTGAATGCCGGAACGGCGGATGTCGTGGTCAAAGCGGGGTCGAACGCCGTGCCGTTCCGCGTGACGTTGACCTTTCCGTTCCAGGGAACGACGCCGACATTCAGCAGTTCCTTTGTCTCCTCCCCGCCGAACAGAATATTCACCAGGTCCTTGGCAGCCGTGCGCGCCGCGGCGATACGCGATTGCCCGCCGGTAAAGTTGCCCATCGAACCGGACATATCGATTGCCAGGACGACGTCGAGATAGGTCGTCTCCCGCGTCACTTCCGTGGTCGTCGATACATTCAGATCGCTGAACCCGAGAACCTTCATAAAGGTGGTGTCGATCTTTGCCGATGCCGTCAGCGTCAGTTTTTCGTTATCGGGAGAGACCTGAATCACCGGGCCGGTAACCGTGGCCCCCAAATAGCCGGGTGGAAAATTCGCATCGAAAAACATCTGGATGTCGGCATCGCGGGTCGGTGAGAATATTTCCCGCCCGCCGGCGAGCGCGGCGGAATCCAGAGCCTGGCTCAAACGCGCCTTGACCATATAGCCACGGGCGGCGTCCGTGGCGAGACCGACCGCCCCGACCATGCTGATGATACCGCCGGCGACAAACACGGCGATTGCGCCGCGGGCATCGGTTTTGAAATCAGCGAGGAGCTGGCGGATCATTGCGAATTCGAAGTAATGATGCATGTCTGTCACCGTTTATATCTGAGGCGAGCAGACTATTTTCTATTATATAACTGGCAGTTAATATTGGTTAAAAGCCCGCAAAAATGCGGTTTATAAATCGAGTATTACTTAGTTTTACTTTGTCTGGAAATTACCTTGAAATTCACTGCATTTTTTATGGAATTCAAAAACATAATGAAAATAATTTATAATACTTTTTTATGTATAGTAAAAACAGTTTATGTGCTTGATATAGTTATATTTTTTATTCCAACGTTAATCTTTAAGTAATAAAATTTGCGCATTCTTCCCCTCGCTTACTTCATGGAACCAAGAGGAATGCAAAATGATTACGACCCTAAAAGATCTCATCAACGACGAGAGCGGCGCGACGGCCATTGAATACGGCCTTATTGCGGCGCTCGTTTCGGTCGCGGCCATTGGTGCGCTGGAAGCCATGGGCGACTCGCTGGACGGTATGTTCAACTCGGTGTCGACCAAGCTCGATGGCGCTGTCGCTGGTGGCGGCGGCACGCCGTAAGAAACGCTGTTGCCGGGGGACGTCACCAGACGTGGCGGCAGCTTGAATGGACATCGTCCGCTGTCCATTCAGAAGGGTTCGGGGAGGCGGCTTCGGCTGTCTCCCCTGCCCACCCCGCCCGCGGAGCGATTTTCCTGACAACCCCAACAGAAAGAGGCAGACATGGACTTCCCCCTCCTTGTCGATCGCCTGGCTCTGACCGCCTTTGCCGGACTTCTGGTATGGGCTGCCCGGTCCGATCTGCGCGAATACACAATTCCCAACCGGATTAGCCTCGCGATTGCGGGCCTCTATCCCGCGCATATCCTGGCTGCCGGGTCGATCGACGCGATCCCCGGTGCGGTTATCGTCGCCGCGATCGTGTTTGCCGCTGGTTTCGCCTTTTTTGCGCTGAGAATCGCCGGCGGGGGCGACGTAAAACTGATGTCCGCTACCGCACTCTGGGCGGGACAGACCCAGATAATCGATCTTCTTTTCGTGACCGCTCTTGCCGGCGGCGTGCTGGCCGCAGGCCTGGCAACGCGTGCCTGGCGTCAGAGTGCTGTTGCGACGCCTGACGGTACGCTTGTCCTCCGTATCGGGGCCATTCGCGGCACCAAGGTGCCTTACGGCGCGGCAATCGCCGCCGGTGGGCTCTATGTCGCCGCCGGTTTCCTGATCTAGATCGCACGGGAGAATTCAGAATGAGCCCCCGCACCCTCCTTGTCGCTATTGTAGCGCTGTCCCTGGCCGCCGGTACGGCGTTCTTCGTCCAGGGCTGGCTCACAAAGCAGCGCGACCAGCTTTATGCATCGCTGCCCAAGGCCGCGCCCAAGAACGATGCGCCAAAAGTGCTCGTAGCGCGCAAATCCCTGCCTGCCGGGGTAATCCTGGCCGCGGGGCACCTGGAATGGAAAGAGTGGCCCGAAGACGGTGTCTCGAAGCCTTTTATCGTCCAGGGCCGGGGCAAGATTACCGACAAATCGATCCATGGCGCCGTTCTGCGCCGCGTGATCAGCGCCGGCGAGCCGGTTACCGAAGACCGTGTCGTGAAGGCGGGAGAGCGCGGATTCCTGGCCGCCGTCCTGACACAGGGCATGCGGGCCGTATCGGTTCCGGTCACCGCAACTTCGGGAATTTCGGGTTTCGTTTTTCCCGGCGACCGGATCGATCTCATCCTCGCGCACAAGTTCCAGTCGGGCGAAGGTCAGGCGCGGAAGATCAACCGTGCGAGCGAGACGCTGCTGACGGATGTGCGTGTCCTTGCCGTCGACCAGAAGACGGCGACCCAGGAAGGCACCGCCGTGGTTGCCAAGACCGCAACTCTTGAAGTGACCCCCGAACAGGCCGAGATCGTTGCTGTTTCCGTTACCCTGGGTGAATTGTCGCTCAGTCTGAGAAGCCTGCGCCGTGAGCACCTGCTGACGGGCAATGCCGGTGAAGACCACGACCGCCCTGCCCTTCGCGGCAAAACGATCACGCGCGACCGCGATGTCAGCCGCCTGATCCGCCGGCTTGGCGGTAGCGCCCAGGAACGCGTCGTTCATGTCGTCCGCGGCAGCAAAGCCGAACAACTCAAGCTCAAGGGAATAAACTGATGATCGATATCCGTCGCATGGCCTTTCTGTGCCTGCTGTTCGTCACGTTTGCCCTGATCGGCGGCGTCTCCGCGGCGCACCGCGCTGCGGCTGCGGAAGTTCGGGGTACCGGCGAAGCGCCGATCGTTCTCGAAGCGTCGAAAGGCACCCTGATCCGGCTCGACCGCGCCGCCTCGACCGTGTTTGTTGCCGACCCGGAGGTCGCGGACGTGCAGGTCAAATCTCCGCGGCTCGTCTACCTGATGGCGAAACAGCCGGGCGAAACCGTCATCTACGCCGTTGACCGCGAAGAACGTGTCCTTTTGAACCGGCGAATTGCGGTCAATCACAACCTCAGCCGCCTGCGGGCCACATTGAAGAAAATGCTGCCCGGCTCCGACGTATCGGTCGAGACCATGGACAAAACGCTGGTCCTCTCCGGACGGGTTCTCTCGGCGAAGGATGCGGACGCCGCGCAGCGTCTCGCGATGCGCGTCGTAAAGGACGAAAAGGACCTGGTGAACCAGATATCGGTCGTCGCGCCGAACCAGGTGCATCTCCGGGTCCGGGTCGCCGAAGTGTCGCGCGATATCCTCAAACAGTTCGGCATTAACTGGGACGCCGTGTTCCGCACCGGCAATTTCCTCTTCGGGTTTGCCACGGGGCTTCCCGCGGTCAATGCGCTCGGACAGTCGATTGTCCGCAATAACGGCACCGGCAGCATCGTTGCGGGTTTTCGTAACAGCAAAATCGATCTTAACGGCGTAATTGATGCGCTCGACGATGAAGGTCTTATCACGATCCTGGCCGAGCCGAACCTCACCGCTGTTTCGGGTGAATCCGCGACGTTCCTGGCCGGGGGCGAATTCCCGATCCTGGTGCCCGAAAATGACAAGATCACGGTCGAATTCAAACAATTTGGCGTCTCGCTTGCCTTTACGCCCGTCCTCGTGGGCGACCGCATCAGCTTGAAGGTGAATCCGGAGGTCAGCCAGTTGACCACGACCGGCGCTGTGCAACTCGCCGGGTTTACGATCCCCGCGCTGACGACACGGCGCGCGGAAACAACAGTGGAACTGGGCAGCGGCCAAAGCTTCGCGATTGCCGGGCTGCTGCAGAACAATATCACCCGCGACGTGGAAAAGCTGCCCGGCCTCGGCGAACTGCCGGTCCTCGGCGGCCTCTTCCGCTCGGACAGGTTTCAGCGCAACGAAACCGAGCTGGTGATCATCGTCACGCCCTACATCGTCCGGCCGGTCGATTCCAAGCGCCTGCAAACCCCGACAAAAGGGCTGACACCGCCGAACGACACCGATCGTCTGTACCGCGGCAAGACGCACAGGCCACGGCTGGAGACGGAAAAACGCCCCGTCCACGGCCGTGGTGCGCGCAACGGGCTTGCCGGTCCTGCCGGCTTCGTCCTCGACTGAAAGGAAAAACGCTATGTCCCCCAAGCGTAGAATTTTCATCCCGCAAACCAGGCTCCTCAACACCCCGGTATTGATCCTCGCTGTCCTGCTGATGACGATCATTACAGGCTGCGCGCCGGAAATGTCGCACTGGTCGCCGGAGCAGAACGTCAAGCGAAACGACGTCCGCTGGATCACCTTTCAGCATCATGTGCGGTTCGCCGAAGATGCGGCGGAATTGGAGGAGGCAGAGCGCGACCGCCTGCACCGCTTTCTGCGCCGTCACGAGGCGGGGTATGGCGACCGGGTCCTGATCGGCTCGCATGGAATTCGCGCGACCGGCAATGATGTCCGCCGCGCGAGCCGCCGCGAAAGCGCCGTGGCTGCGGAATTACGCCGCCTTGAGCTGTCTGCCGGGCTGTTGCCCGACGCGCCGGCAAACGACGCCTGGGACGGGAGCATCAGGATCGTCCTCGGTCGCTATATCGTCATCCCGCCTGACTGTCCGGACTGGAGCAAGCGGGCCGATGGCGACTCCGCGAACCGCCGAAGCAGTAATTTCGGCTGCGCGAACGCCGTTAACCTCGGATTGATGGTGGCGGACCCGGGCGATCTCGTTCGCGGGCGCACGGCGGGCCCTGCAGATGGCGCGGCAGGAGCACGCCGTTACAAGACCTATCGCGAAGGCGGCGAAAAGAAGTCGCCGGCGATCACGCCGCTTGTGATTCAGTCGAGCGTCGGGGGCGGACAATGAGTGCGCTCGCAGTGCTGAACGACGCGGGAAGCGGCTCGCTCGCGAACGAACAACTGGCGGCCTTCCTGTCGGACCCGGAGACGCGTTCGGTCGTGCAGAGCGTTGTCGCGGAACGCTGGCCGAATGCCGTGCTTCAGGACGGCGGATTGTCGGCCGCCCTCGGCGCGCTGTCGCAGAATCCGTCGCCACCGGTCCTGATCGTCGATATTTCGGGGTCGGAGGATCCGAACGCCGGGGCGCGGTCGCTGCTGGCCCTGTGCGACCCTGCAACGCGGGTCATCGCGATCGGGACGGTTAACGATATCGATTATTATCGTCGCCTGGCGGAGCTTGGCGTCAGTGACTATCTGGTCAAGCCGGTCGTCCACGATACGCTCGTCAAGGCGCTTGAGGCCGGCACGCGGCCCCGACCGGTGCTGCGGGCGGTCGAAGAGGAAGAAGCCGAGCGCAATGTTATCTCCGTTGTCGGCGTCCGCGGCGGGGTCGGTGCGACGACCCTTGCGGTCAACCTTGCCTGGATTGTCGGTCACGAAATGCAGCACAATTGCGCCATCGTGGATCTCGACCTGCAGTTCGGCACGGTTGCATTGCAGCTCGATCTTGAGCCCAGCCACGGTCTTCGCGAAGCGCTTGAAAACCCGGATCGAATCGATGCGCTGTTCATTGCCAGTGCGATGGCAAACGAGGGCGAAAACCTGTTCGTCCTCAGCGCCGAAGAACCATTCGATGAAAGCATCGGTTATACGGCCGATGCCTGCGGCAAACTGATCGAGGCTTTGCCGGAAGACCTGACGGACGTTTTCCTCGACATTCCGTCGCGCTCCGTCGTCGAGAATCCCTCGCTTCTGCAATATTCCCGGAAAATCGTTCTGGTGTCGGATCTGAGCCTGGTCGGCATGCGGGATGTGGCACGCCTGTCGAAACTGTGCAGCGAAGCCGCACCGGATGCCGCCCTTCACATCGTGCTCAATCGCGTGGGCATGGCGGCCAAGGGCGAAATCCCGAGGGCCGAGTTCGTCAAGGGCGCGGAATTGCCGGTAAATCACCAGATTCCGTTCGACGCGAAACTGGCGGCAATGGCGGGCATTGCAGGCAAGAGCCTGCCTGAAATTGCGACGCGCTCGGCACCGGTGAAAAGCATCCGCAAACTCGCGGCGGATCTCGTTCAGCGACCGGATGACCCGGGCGGCAGGGGCACTGCGACCTCCCTGCTGTCGATGCTGCGAAAGAAAAGATGATGGACGGCGGTATTCTTCCCGAAACCACCCAGGTAGCGCTGGTCGAGGCGATTGCCGTTGTCGGGCCGATTGTGGCGGCGCGACTCGACCCGCAGGTCGCCCGGCGGATGCCCCGTCGCGATATCGCCAGCGATATCGAAGCCATCGTCTGTGAAGTGGCGATGCGCGGCCGCGTGCAGATTGCCGACGACATTCGCCGCGATCTCGTCACCCAGCTTATCGAGACCGTTGTCGGGGACCGCGAAGAAGACCCGGCGACGGATGAAGGAGACGGAACCGTCACCCGCTCCGACGGTATCTTCGAGCCCGGTTTTTCGCTTGCGGACCTGACCGCGCCGGCGGTTCCGCAACCGTCCAACAAGAACGATGCCCGAACGGCCACGATCGAGGCCGCAAAACGCGATATCCAGCCCTTCCTGATGGAGGAAATAGACGTCACGAAGGCAAGCGAACTGTCGCGCGATGAACTGGCCAAACAGATATCGGCAATCGTGTCGGAAATCGCGAGCGAACGGAAAATCCGGCTTAACCTGTCGGAACAGCGCGATCTCGTCACGATGCTGCTGAACGACATGCTCGGGCTGGGTCCGCTAGAGCCATTGCTGGCCGATGATGCCGTGACCGACATCATGGTCAATGGCCCGAAACAGGTTTACGTCGAACGAAAGGGCAAGCTGGAACTCACCGATGTGGTGTTCAAGGACAATCAGCATGTCCAGAACATTGCCACGCGGATTGTGACGCGGATCGGCCGGCGCATCGATGAATCGTCGCCGCTCTGCGATGCACGGCTGGAAGACGGCAGCCGCGTCAACATCATCATTCCGCCGCTGGCGATCGACGGGCCGTCGATATCCATCCGGAAATTCTCCAAGAAGTCGATCACGCTGGACGTGATGGCGACCCAGAAAAATATCTCGGCGGCGATGGCGACGGTCCTGAAGGTGGCGGCGCGCAGTCGCCTGAACATCCTCATTTCCGGCGGTACAGGGTCGGGCAAGACGACGCTTCTGAATGCCCTGTCGCAGCTGATAGATCTCGGCGAACGCATCGTGACGATCGAGGATGCCGCCGAATTGCAGCTCCAGCAACCCCATGTCGTCAGACTGGAGACGCGCCCGCCGAACCTTGAGGGCGAAGGCGAGATCACCATGCGGGATCTCGTCAAAAACTCGCTTCGTATGCGCCCGGACCGGATCATCCTGGGCGAGGTCCGCGGTTCCGAAGCCGTGGACATGCTTCAGGCGATGAATACCGGCCACGAAGGGTCGATGTGCACGGTGCATGCCAACAGGCCGCGCGAAGCGCTGACGCGTCTTGAAAACATGGTCGGTATGGCCGGGATTAACCTGCCGAGCAAAGCGGTCCGGACCCAGATCGCCGATGCGCTCGACGTTATCGTCCAGATCAGCCGCATGCGCGACGGGGTCCGCCGGGTTACCAGTGTGACCGAGGTTGTCGGCATGGAAGGCGACGTTATCACCACGCAGGAACTGTTCAGCTTCGATTTCGAAGGAGAGGACGCGAACGGCATGCTGATGGGATCCTTCGTTCCGGGAGGGCTGCGTCCCCATTTCACGCCCAAGGCCGAATATTTCAACCTCGACCGGCCGTTGCTGGAGGCAATCGGATGACCGGGCCGATGGACGGTCTCGGCGCCGTCGTTTTGGTCGCGGCACTGATTGCCGCTGCCATCGTGCTGCTGCTGATCGCTCAGATCGGTCATGCGCGCGGCGCCCGACAGATGCAGCGCCGGATATCGGGCGTCCAGAACCGGGTAGCCCGTCACGAGGACACCGAGACCGTCGGAAGCGTCCGAATGGAACAGGCGGGGCGCTATGCGGGTCTGGACGAGATTGTGAAAAAGCTCGTGCCGCGGCCTGCCCTGCTCCGCGAACGCCTCGATCAGACCGGGCTAAAGATCGGGATCGGGCAATACGCCCTGATCTGCGTCGGCGTCGGGCTTTCGTTCACGCTGGTCCGGGCGCTGGTTTTCGATATGCCTGCGACGCTGGCGGTCCTGCTTGGACTTGTCAGCGGACTCGGTCTGCCCCACATCGCCATCGGCTTTATGATTTCCCGGCGGATTAAGCGTTTTCTTGCCGACTTTCCCGAGGCAATCGACCTGATTATTCGCGGCTTGCGCTCGGGCCTGCCGGTTCCGGAATCGATCCGCATCGTCGGTCAGGAGATCGACGGGCCGGTCGGCACCGAGTTCTCGCGTATTTCGGACCGGATACGGTTTGGCCAGACACTTGAAGAGGCCTTGTGGGACGCGGTCAAACGGATCGACCTGCCCGATTTCAAATTCTTCGTCGTGTCGCTCTCGGTTCAGCGCGAGACGGGCGGCAACCTGGCCGAGACGCTGGAGAACCTCTCGAATATTCTGCGCCAGCGCCGCCAGATGAAACTGAAAATCAAGGCGATGTCGTCGGAAGCGCGTGCGAGCGCGATGATCCTGGGCGCCCTGCCGTTTCTGATGTTCGCGATCATGCTGGTCATCAACAGCGGATACGTGATGACCCTGTTTACCGACCCGAGAGGCCTGATCATGGTCGGGTTCGGCTTCGCCTGTCTTGCGCTGGGGGTCGGGATCATGTGGAAAATGGTGAGGTTCGAGATATGAACGTATTCGATTACCTCCCCCCGGATTCGCCCGTCGAGGACTATATCGTCGTCATGGCGGCACTGACCGCGCTGGTGAATGCCTATCTTGTCTACCGCGTGATGCTGGTCCGCGACCCGCTTGGGCCGCGCCTGAAGGCTTTGAAACTGCGCCGGGACGTTCTGCGCGCCGACCTTGCCGCGCCACGTCGGCGGGTGCAGCGCGACCGCGGCATCGGGATGATGAAGGATGTCGTCGACCGGTTGAATCTTCTCCGCACGCGCGAGGCGCGGAAGGCATCGGACCGGCTGTTGCAGGCCGGGTTCAGGTCTCCCGATGCGATCACGATCTATTTCTTTCTGAAACTCGCCCTGCCTTTCGCATTTGGCGGTCTGGCGGTTTTATCCGTTTACGTCATCCATCTGGTCAACGTCGAGGGCGTGATGCGGATGGTGATCTGCCTTGGAGCGGTCGTCGTCGGGGCCTACGGCCCGGAGGTTTATCTGAAGAACGTTATCACCAAGCGTAAGGCCAAACTGCGCAAGGGTCTTCCCGATGCGCTCGATTTGCTCGTGATCTGCGCCGAGGCCGGACAGAGCCTGGACGGCGCGCTCACCCGGGTCGCGCGCGAACTGGGCCGGTCGTTTCCCGACATATCCGATGAGCTCGGCCTGACGGCGATGGAGCTTGGTCTCCTGCCGGAACGCCGACAGGCGCTGGAAAATCTCAACCGCCGGACCGACCTGCCCGGTATCCGCGGCGTTGTGAACACGCTTCTTCAGACTGAGAAATACGGCACACCGCTCGCCCAGTCGCTTCGCGTGCTGTCTGCTGAATTTCGCAACGAACGGATGATGCGGGCAGAGGAAAAAGCCGCGCGCCTGCCGGCGACCATGACGGTGCCGATGATCATCTTCATCCTGCCGCCGCTTTTTGTCGTCCTGATCGGTCCGGCGGTCGTCCGGGTGATCGATATGATGAAGGGTTTCTAGTTATGCGCCGCTTTGCTTTGAAGCCTGGGCGCAACCGTGGCCGAAAGACCGGCATTGTGGGCGCCGATCGCCCGGATGGTCTGACGGCTGTCGTTGAGCGACCGCAGCGTTGCGTAGAACGCAAGGTTCTGCTGCACGGCCGCCTCGTTGAGGTCGATGCGCGCGGTTTCCGCCGCCGCCTCGGTCTCGCCGGCCATGCCATAGGCGAGCGCCAGGTTCAGACGGTTCCGCGCCTCGGCCCGGGGGCTCGCCGCGGATTTGCGCAACACGCGGATGGCCTCGTCATGACGGCCGGAGACCGACAGAGACAGTCCCAGGTTGTTCTGAAGACTGAGGTTTCCGGCGCTGATGTCGAGTCCGGTTCGGTAATATGCCTGGGCGGCGCCATGGTCGCCGATCAGGTCGAAGGCGACACCGAGGGCGTTGTAGATACGCGGACTTTCGTCGATCCTGAGCGCGGCCTCGAGATGGGTAATCGCGGCCTGCGGCTGATTCAGCGCGATAAGCGCCTTCGCCATGCCGATCCGCGCGCCCGGTTTTCCACCGCCGCGAATGGCTTTGTCGAAGACCTCGACGGCATCGTCGTATTCGCCGACACGCAGCAGCGCGTCGCCCAGACGTTCCGTGACCATGCTGTTCAGCGGATCGAGCCTGTGTGCGTTCCGGTACATCTGTATAGCGCTCGCCATGTCGCCGGCGGCAGCTGTTGCATCGGCAACCCTGACCAGCGCATTCACCTTTCCGCTTTCCGGCTTGTCTTCGACATGATCGGACGGGCGCGGCTGAAGGAGACCCTCGAAAGGCCCGCCGGCGCAACCGGCGAGCGTTGCCGTGATTGCGACAGCAATAGCGGTGTGTCTGAACATGATTCCTACCGTGATCATAAAAGATCAGTGTTCCTAGGAGTTTAGGCATGCAGGCTTACCAGAACGTAAAGGCGGCTCGGGCGTCGACGCGAGAAGCAGTCGCGCGGGGTCGGCGATTCAGTTTTCTCAAGCGCCTGCGTCGGCTGCGCCGGAGCCGCGACGGGCTGACGGTGATCGAATTTGCGATCGCGGCCCCGGTGGTTTTCGCGACCGTCGCCGGCGTTCTTGAACTGGCTCTCGTGATGTTCGTCATGACACTGTCAGAGGGCGCCCTGCGGGAGGCTTCCCGCTTCTCGATAACCGGGTTCACGCCGCCCGGAATGACCCGGGAAGAGCGGATTCTCGAGATCCTGGGCGATCACACAATCGGGCTCGTCGATATGGAGGCCGCGACCGTCGACTACAAGGTTTATCCGTCCTTCGACGACATCGGCAAGCCGGAGCCCTTCACGGACAGCGCCCCGGCGAACGGCACCTACGACGCGGGAGAATCCTTCCAGGACATTAACGGGAACGGGCAATGGGATGCCGATATGGGAGCTGCCGGTCTTGGCGGGCCGGGCGAAATCGTTCTCTATACGATCGAATTCGACTGGGAACTCATGACCCCGCTGGTCTCTCCCTTCATGGGGACGAATGGCAAGATGACCATGAAATCGAGCGTTGCCGTCAAGAACGAGCCGTTCAATGCACCGCCCGTCGCACCGCCGGCGCCCTGAACCGCAACATGGCCAGCACCGTGAAGAGGTATCCGATGCCGTTTCGTTTTCTCAACGCCTGTCGCGCGAAATACCGCGATCTGTGGCGCGACCGGGGCGGTGCATCGCTGATCGAGGTGGCATTCGCGATGCCCATACTGGTCACCTTGCTGCTCGGTGGGGTGGAAATCGCCCGCTACGTCTTGCTTCATCAAAAGCTCGACCGTGTTTCGTCCTCGATTGCCGATCTGGTGTCTCAGGCCGAAAACATTTCCGTGGCGGATCTGCAGAACGTCTTCGATGCCGCCCAATTCGTGGCAAAACCGTTCGACCTTCCGGCAGACGGAACCGTTATCGTCTCGTCGATCTCGAATCCGATCGGCGCCCCCGCGACCAGGGTGAACTGGCAGCAGGCCGGCGCAGGAAGTATTCCGGCGAACAGTCAGGTCGGAACCCCCGGCGGGTCCGTCACCCTCCCGGCGGGGTTTACTGTTGCCGACGGACAGACCATCATAATTGCGGAAGTCTTTTACGATTACGTGCCCTGGATCCTGGGCGAAATTACCGGCGCGAAGCAGATCTATCACCGGGCGCTCTTTCGGCCCCGGTACGGCGGATTGACGATGCTGGCTCCCTGATTTTAATCAACGCTTAACAGGTATCGCCCACCCTGCCCGCCACGATATCGGTACGGGTAGGAAGTACGGAATATGAGTGACGTCTACGGGCAGTTGACCCAGATGATTGAACGATTGCACCGGCGGATGCTGGATGTGATCAGGTTTGAGCTAGAACAGGCCGGCGTTTCGGATATCAATCCTGCGCAGGCGCTGATGCTGACGAAAATCGAGGGGCGCGAAGTCGCGCTGCGCGATATTATCGACCGCGGCTATTACATCGGCTCCAACGCTTCATATAATATCAAACAGCTGGCGGAGGCCGACTACGTCGTCCAGAAACGATCCGACCACGATAAACGGTCGGTAAAAGTCTCGTTGACCAAAAAGGGCGAGGAACTCTGCAAAAAGCTTGTCGATTTCAACGCGGCACAGGCGAGCCGGTTGACCCAAACCAAGGAAGCCACCGCACAGCTCGGCACGACGATCGAGGTTCTTCGCACGCTGGAGAGCAGCTGGTCCGAATACCTTCGCTACGGTTCCGTGTAGGGGGCCTGGCCGCATACGGCCATGCGAGACGTCCCGTTTTCGGCGATCCGGTGCGGAACAAGCGTGGCGGGCAGCGATATCCTGTTGTGTTTTGCCCTGCTGTTGCAATGACTCCGCGTGACCCTTAACCTGCCGGAAATGGCGGCCATTGGCCGCTTTATCTGTTTACAGGGCCGGTTTGAGGGCCTGCGGAAAGGGTATGGCAGTTTTGAGAAGCCAGCAGCAGCGCGAGGATACGAGCACTCTTGTTTCGTTTGTCGATTTGGATCCGGCGATGGAAGATTTCAGAACGGCTGTTCTGAACGGGCTGTCCGGGGCGCAAAAGACGCTGCCCTGCAAATTCTTCTATGACGAACGCGGATCCCAGATATTCGACCGGATTTGCGATCTTGATGAATATTATCCGACGCGCACGGAAATCGGCATCCTCGAAGAGCGGCTTGGCGAAATCGCGGAGCTCGTCGGCCGTGGTGCACATCTTGTCGAGCTCGGCAGCGGCGCGAGCATAAAAATCCGCACGCTGCTGAATGCGCTGCCCGATCTGGCGCAATATACCGCGATCGACATTTCGCGGGATTTCCTGCTGCAAAGTGCGGCGACCCTTGCGGCGGACTACCCCGATCTGGACGTTGCGGCGATATGCGCCGATTACACGAAGGATTTCGAACTGCCGCCCCCGGAAGGACGGCGCTGTTCCCGGACTGTTGCGTTTTTCCCGGGTTCGACCATCGGCAACTTTACACCCGAGGAGGCAACGGGGTTTCTGAAGCGCCTGGCGGCAATTCTCGGCAAAGGAGGCGGTTTGCTGATCGGAGTCGATCTGAAAAAGGACATTTCGGTCCTGCAGGCTGCCTATAACGACGCGAAGGGGGTTACGGCAGCGTTCAATATGAACCTGCTGAACAGGATCAATACCGAACTGGATGCTGATTTCGATCTTTCGGCGTTTCGTCACGACGCCGTTTACGTCGAGGATCCGGGCAGAATCGAGATGCGTCTGATCTCCCGCAGGGCGCAATCGGTTTCGGTTGGCGCCCAGATATTTTCATTCAAGGAGAATGAATACATCCACACCGAAAGTTCTCACAAATTTTCGCTCGACGAGTTCCGGCGTCTGGGCGAGAGCGCCGGTTTTACGCCTGTGGCGTCGTGGACAGATTCCAATTCGCTGTTTAGCGTACATTACTTTACCGCGGAGTAGCCGCAGCCCGGATCGCAACAGGACACCGGAAGACGACCCATGAAGATCGATATTATCGTCGATACAATCTGCCCATGGTGTTATGTCGGCAAAAAACGTTTCGAAAAGGCATTGTCGATCCGCCCGCAGCCAGACCTTGAAGTAGGCTGGCGCGCCTTTCAGCTCAATCCCCGGATGCCGATGGAAGGCATGGACCGCCGCGAATACATGGCGGAAAAATTCGGCGGTATGGACCGTGCACGTGCGGTTCATGGCAGCCTGGCCCAGGCGGGTGCGGAAGAAGGAATAGAGTTCAATTTCCGCGATATAGAGCGGACGCCGAACACCATTCATTCCCATCGGCTGGTTCGTCACGCTGCCGAATACGGCTTGCAGACCCAGGTTATCAGCGCGGTCTTCGACGCATATTTTCTCGCAGGGTTGGACATCGGTGAGCCCGAGATTCTCGCGGACATTGCCGAAACCGCGGGGCTCGACCACGAACGGACGCTTCGGTTCCTGAAAAGCGACGCGGATACCGAAACCATTCTTGCGGAAGACGAACTCGCCCGGCGGCTTGGCGTGAACGGCGTGCCCTGCTTTATTGTGAACCGGAAATACGCCGTCTCTGGCGCGCAGTCTCCGGAAGTGCTGGTTCAGGTATTCGATCTTGCCAATCAGGATGAGACGGCCGCGCTCCCGGAATAGGGCGAAACTGTCGCAATATTTTACGCGCACGGCCCCGCTTCGCGACGAGAGACCTCGAAAACCCTGGAATTCTGCGGAAATTCAATCTGGCACGGATATTGCATAAACGTTTGTGTAACCATTTCGCAGATGAGTGAGTGATGAGCGTAGTATCGTATAACCAGCCGACAAGCCTGACGTCCTACCGTACGAATTTGACCCCCCATCGGCCCCATGTGCCGTCTCAGCACGTGGACCCCATGACGCATCTCTACAATCTCGAACGCGAGATGGAGATGTCGGAACGCCGGACTGCGTCCATGCTGGACGACCTGGTCCAACGTCTCGATAGCCTCGAGAACAAGGTGGAAGATGTCAGCGGACGTTTCGAGACCATAAACCGACAGCTCGAAAAAGCCGTCGTCGCCCTCGCACAGCGCGTCAATAGTGTTGAAGGCGGTAGCGGACGCTAGCGGCAGCTGACGCCGGCCCGCGATCCCCTAAACCGGGATCGTAAGTTCTGCTGCATTCTTCACGACGTAAACCTTCACGCCTTCGTCACGGCCCCGAACGGCGATCTCGTGCTCGTCATAGGCGGTTATGTCGGCGTCAGCCTCCCGGGTCACGTCTTCCGACAGAATGAGCTGCGCGCCGAATTCCTTCGTCATCGCTTCGAGACGGCTCGCCGTGTTCACGCTATCGCCAATAGCGGTCAGGCCCGTCGCGGTGCCATATCCCATTTCGCCGATAATCGCAGGACCGACATGAATGCCGATGCCGATCCGCAATGGTTCGTCCAACTCGTCCTTGAGCTGCTCGTTCAGGTCGCGCAGCTTCTTCGCCATTTGCTTCGCTGCAAGCATAGCTTCCCGTGCGCCGGAGCGAATGTCGGATTTCGTGCCGAAAAGGGCCATGACGCCGTCGCCGATGAATTTATCGAGATGGCCGCCGGATGCCTCTACCGCTTCACCCATATACGCGAAATACCGGTTGAGGACGAAGACGACGTCATAGGGGAGTTTCTTCTCCGAAAACTGGGTGAATGATCGCAGATCGGCAAACAGAATAGCGATATCGCGTTCCTGCCCCGCCATATCGGGACTGCGCCGTCGTGAATCCCGTACCGTCGCATTCGGTGGGAGGAGCGGCACAACCGAAACATCCGTTGAAGGGATCGCCTGACAGGCCAGCCGGACATGTGGTGGTGCGCCGACACGCTCCAGAACCCGTAATTCTTCGGCACTGGGCTGGGACAGGCCTTGTTCACCGGACACCACTCTGACGCGACATGTCGAACACCTGCCCCGCCCGCCACATACGGATGCGTGGGGAACGTTGTTCTCGTTGCTGGCATCGAGAATGCTGACGCCGTTGACCACGCGGATCGTACGATCATTCGGATATCCGATCGAGATCATTCCGCGCCGACGTTCGACACCAAAACGGACCATCCGGCCGATCAGTGCCAAGCCGATCAGGCCACAGACCGAAAGCTGCGTCCAGTCGCTGATTTTGTAAAGGGTTTCGACCTGCTCATTCGTTGGCGGATTGATGACCCGCCAGGCCTCACGCAGCCATTCGGGGTCCTCGGCGAGGGCGAGCACCTCTTTACCGCCAATATAAAAACCGAGCCAGGATGCGACCGGCATCAACACGGCGAGAGCGAAAAAGCCGGGCGCAAGAGCCTGAAACCAGTGTTTGAGTCTCAGCCAGTAATACAGACCGATACAGCCGTGTATCCAGGATGCGAACAGACCCGCAGTTTGCAGATACACGGCATTATCAAGATATTTCCATTGGGCAAGCAGGACATAAGCGTATGTGTCGTTCGTCTCGAACATCTGATGGCTGCCGCCTGTGCCGACGAAATGAGCGGCAAGGAAAAGCGGTATCGAAAACCCGAATACGAGCTGGAATGCTTCACCGGCGGACATTCGCAGAGACCTGAGCGAATACAGGGCCCATGCCGCGAGAAGCAAATGCGCGACCAGCGATACGACCAACGCAAACGAACCAATGGGGTTCCGCCAGATCAGCGTGAACCACTCCCTCCCCGCCTCCATTGCCGCAAGCGAATGCAGGCCAGCGGCGTGGTTCAGCAGGTGTCCGGTGACAAAGACGAACAGGATCAAGCCTGTCGCCAACCTGATACGTCGTGTCATCCGGACTCCTGCTGCGGTGTTTAATCTTTAGCCCTGTTTGGCATTCCGCGCTTTGGCGGCGTCGAGTGCCTGTTTCAGGGATTTGTATTCATCGCAATCCATACCGCAGATTCGTGCAAGGGCTGCAAGTTGGGATTCGGCGCCGGCGAGATTGCCGAGTTCGACATAGGCCTGCCCCAGGTACTCGTTGGCGCCGCGATGATCGGCCTCCAGCGACAGGGCTTTCTTGTAGTAGGTCACGCCGCGGGCGTAATCGCCAAGCTTACGGTGGCTGTAGCCAAGGTAGTTGAGCGCGTCGGGATGACGCGGCTTTTCGTCGATGACCTTGTTCAGCAGGGTAATCGCCTTGCGGAAGTCTTTCGATTCCACGGCGCGGACGGCTTCGCGGTAGTTGTCCCGCATGCTCGGCTCATTTGCGCTGCTGTCGCCGCCACTGCCGGCGGCGTTCGCGAGAGTGGGCGAAACGGCCAGTATCGCGGCCCCGAGAAATAGTGCGTATATTTTTTTCATGGCGATCCTCATTTTCCTGTGTTCGGCAGATCATGCGCTCTGCATGTGCTGTAAACACGCTAAATGTTATTTTATTCCGCCCGGATGATTTAAAAAGATGTGATCTTGATCACAAAAAGGCTGGGCAGAGCCGCCTGAAAGGCGCTCATCCACGCTTTCGCGCCGTTCCCGGAATTTTTCGCTCAATAGTCGTTTGTCGCCGCCTGACGGGTTGTCGAAAGCACGTGAAACGCCCATGTTCCACACATGGTCGATACAGAAAACAGCAGTAACAAGCGGGAAGTTGCCCGCGAACGTCTGGCAAAACGTCAGAAGGGGCGCTTTCGGCGTCACATCCGCAGTTATTTCCTCGCCGGCGTGCTCGTCACGGCACCGATGGGGATTACCTTCTATATTTCGTGGCTGTTGATCCGCTGGGTCGACGCCCAGGTCACCCCCCTGCTGCCACCGGCATACAACCCGGAAACCTATCTGCCATTTGCAATTCCCGGCCTCGGGCTGGTCATTGTCTTCGTTGTTCTGACGTTTATCGGCTGGTCGACGGCGGGACTTCTCGGTCGGCTATGGACGCGGATCAGCGAACATTTTCTGGGCAGAATGCCGGTCATCCGCAGCGTATACGCTGCGGTGAAGCAGATTATCGAGACCATCCTGAAACAGCAGTCGAATGCGTTCAGAGAGGTCGTGCTTTTCGAGTATCCGCGGCGCGGCAGCTGGGCACTGGGTTTTATTACCGGCCAGACCCAGGGTGAGGTTCAGAACCTGACGACCGACGATGTCGTAAACGTCTTCCTGCCGACCACGCCGAACCCGACATCCGGCTACCTGCTGTTCATCCCCAAGAAAGAACTGGTGATTCTCGACATGACAGTCGAGGAAGGCATCAAGATGGTCGTCTCGGGCGGGATTGTGACGCCACCGGACAGACGCCCCGCCGCCGAGCGGGAGAAAAAGCGCGTTGCCCCTGCAGACGGCGACACCAGGACCGTTCCCCACACTCCCGAGGCTGACAAGGCCGCCGAATAGGGTTTCTCAACCCGACAGGGCTGTCTTTACGACCGCGTCCCGCTCGAACAGGTACAACAATGTCTTCAGGGCCTTGCCGCGTTCGGAGGTCAGGTCGGGATCGCGTTGCAGGATGATGTGTGCGTCGTCGCGTGCCACCGCGATGAGATCGGCATGGACGGCAAGGTCGGCCATGCGGAATTGCGGCAGCCCGCTTTGTCGCGTTCCCAGTACTTCGCCCGCACCGCGTAGCCGCAGGTCCTCCTCGGCGATGACGAAGCCGTCATCGGTATCGCGCATGACCTTCAGCCGCGCCCGCGCGGTGTCGGTCAGAGGCTCGCCATAGAGCAACAGGCAGGTCGATTTCGCCTGGCTCCGCCCGACGCGGCCGCGCAGCTGGTGAAGCTGGGCCAGTCCGAACCGCTCCGCCTGTTCGATGACCATGATCGTGGCTTCCGGGACGTCGACCCCGACCTCGATAACCGTGGTGGCAACCAGAATATCGAGGTCGCCGGCCGCAAATTTCGTCATCACGTCGTCTTTTTCTGCCGGTTTCAGTCGGCCATGCACCAGTCCGACACGATCGCCGAAACGCTGGGCAAGGGCGGCATGCCGTTCGGTTGCGGCCGCGAGATCGACAACTTCCGAATCCTCCACCAACGGGCAGACCCAGTAGACGCGCGCCCCGCCCGGAATTGCACCGCGCAACCGGTCGACGACTTCTTCCAGCCGCGAGAGCGGCAGCACACGTGTCTCGATCGGTTTCCGCCCGGCAGGTTTGTCGGTGAGGCGCGATGTTTCCAGGTCGCCATAGGCCGTCATCATCAGCGTGCGCGGTATCGGCGTTGCGGTCATGACGAGGATGTCCGCAGCGGCGCCCTTCTCCGCCAGGGCAAGGCGCTGGTGAACGCCGAAACGGTGCTGTTCATCGACAACGACAAAGGCAAGGTCTTTGAAGTGGATGTCGTCCTGAAACAGGGCGTGCGTGCCGATGACAATCGATGCCTCGCCCGTCGTGAGCTCGTTTACCAGCGCTTCGCGCTTTTTGCCCTTGTCCCGACCGGTGATCAGGATCACCCGCACACCAATTGCTTCCGCCAGCGGGGCGATGGTGGCGAAATGCTGGCGCGCGAGGATCTCCGTCGGTGCCATCAGCGCCGCCTGGGCGCCCTGTTCGACGGCCGCAAGCATCGACATCAGGGCGACGATGGTCTTGCCGCTGCCGACATCTCCCTGGAGAAGGCGCAGCATCCGCGTCTTGTCCTTCATGTCCGCGGAAATTTCGGCGAGCGCCATCTGTTGGGAGCCGGTCAGCCTGAAAGGAAGGTTTTTTTCAAGACGTTGCCGCAAACGGCCATCGCCGACGATCGCCCTGCCCGTTCTCTTTCGCTGGCGACCGCGGACAATCAGCAGCGCAAGCTGATTGGCGAGAAGCTCGTCATAGGCGAGGCGTTCGCGCGCCGGCGCATCGGGCAGCAGGTCGGTCTCGGATTGGGGCGTATGGGCGGCCTGCAGCGCCGCTTGCCAGCCCGGCCACTTTTTCTGTGCCATCCATGGGCCGTCATTCCATTCGGGCAGTATCGGCGCCATGTCCACCGCCGCGCCGATAGCGCGGGTCAGCGGCCTCGGCGTCAGGCCTGCCGTCATCGGATAGACCGGCTCGACCGTCTTGATCGCGTCGATTTCCGCGAGCGTTCCGACGTGATCGGGATGGGTCATCTGGAACTCGTCGCGGTATCGTTCCAGTCTGCCGCTGATAACCCGGACCTCGCCTTCCGGCAGGGTTTTGCGCAGATAATCCTCGCGCCCGTTGAAAAAGACGAGGGTCATAAAACCCGTTTCGTCGCGACACCGTATCCTGTACGGCAGGCCGCGCCGGGCGGAGGGTGAATGTTTCTCGACCGTGACGGTCAGGGTGGCGACCGCTCCCTCGTTCGCATCGACGATCTTCGGCGCATAACGACGGTCGATCAGCCCGCTCGGCAGGTGCCACAACAGGTCGACGATAGCCGGCCCGGCAAGCTTTTCGATCAGCTTGCCGGTTTTGGGTCCCACGCCGGGGAGGCCGGTTACCGGGGCGAAGATGGAAAAAAGTATGTCTGGGCGCATGTTTTCCGTCGGAATCGGGCTGACATCATCGAGGCGTGCACTTATACCAGCCTTCCACGAGGAGCAGTAATGCCAGATAAGTTAGAGAATATCCGCCGCAAATTGCGCTTTCGCAGCCTGCGGCGGGGCACCAAGGAAAGCGACCTGGTGATCGGCGGATTCGCAGAAGCGCATCTCCGCGATCTCGACGCGGGGCAACTGGCCGATTTCGAAGCGCTGCTGGACGAGAACGATCAGGACGTTCTGAGCTGGGTAATCGACATGAAACCGCCGCCGCCCGCGTTCGATACACCGGTACTAAAAATGCTGCAGGACTTTAAAAAGAAAATTTAACCAATTGAATTTCATTAATAAATCATTTTCGGGAAGTGGGCGATTTCTGCTCTCCGGCGTACCGGAAGGCTGCGATGCCCTTCTTGTGGCCGAGAGCCTTGCCACACAACCCGCCGATGCGGTTCACCTGCACATCGCGCGGGATGCAAAGCGCATGGCGGAGATGGCGGATGCGCTGGCGTTTTTTGCGCCGTCAATCCGCGTGGTTTCGTTCCCCGCATGGGATTGTCTGCCCTATGACCGCGTTTCCCCCAACCGGGAAGTCGTCTCCCAGCGCATCGATACCCTTACCTATCTTGCAGCCCGCACGGATTCGTCTGTCTCGGATCAACTTATCGTCCTGACGTCGGTAAACGCCATTCTTCAACGTGTGCCTGCCCGCGAGGTTTTGAGAGATGCCGCCCGCCATTTTGTCAGCGGCGCGCGCATCGATATCGATGAGCTTGGCGATTTTTTCAACCGCAACGGTTTCGAGCGGGTCGGTACCGTCCGCGAAGCCGGCGAATACGCCGTGCGCGGCGGTATCATGGATGTCTTCCCGCCGGGTGAAGCGCTGCCGATCCGGATAGACCTGTTCGGCGACGAGATCGAAGCGCTCCGGGTCTTCGATCCCGCCAGCCAGCGTTCGACAGAGAAAATAGACGAATTTTCGCTGAAACCGGCGAGCGAGGTGTTTCTGGACGCGGCGTCTATCGAGCGCTTCCGCAAGGGGTATCGTGAAGCTTTCGGATCGGCGACAGACGATCCGCTCTATAACGCGGTGACCGAAGGGCGCAAGCAGATCGGCATGGAACACTGGCTGCCACTGTTCCACGAAACGCTCGAGACCCTTTTCGATTACCTGCCGGGTGCCTCGGTCACGCTGGACAGCGATGCCGACCAGGTGCGCGACGGCCGTCTGGAAACCATCGCGGATTATTACGACGCGCGCATGACGTATCTGCGAAACCGCAAGACAAACGATGTAAGCGGTCAGCCGCCCTACAATCCGTTACCGCCGGAAAGCCTTTACCTGAATGCGCGCGACTTCGAGACGGCGCTGAATGACAGGCTGGTCGGCCAGCTTTCTCCCTTCGGCGCACCCGACGGGATAGCCTCGTCCGCGTTTGCCGACGTTCTGTCGGTCGGTGCCAAGCGGGTCCCGGACTTCGCCGCTGCCCGCGCCAAGGCCGCCGCCGTGGGCGGTCGCGACGATGCCCCGGAAATGACGGTTTTCGACAGTCTGGCAACGCGTCTGCAAAACGACGTGGATGTGGGAAAACGGGTGCTGATTTCCGCATTCACCCAGGGGTCGCGGGAACGCCTGGGACAGTTGCTCGCCGATCACAAGGTCATGAATGTCGTCCCTGCGGACGACTGGCAGGCCGCGAGCGATCTGGGGCCGGAAACGACCGGGCTGGTTGTCCTGCCGATAGAACACGGATTTACGTCGGATACGCTGACCCTGATCACCGAGCAGGATATTCTCGGCGAACGGATTGTCCGCCCTGACCGGAAGCGCCGCCGGGCCGAAGATTTCATCGCTGATGTCTCGGAGATCGCCCTCGGCGACCTCGTGGTTCATATCGAACACGGTATCGGGCGGTATGACGGGCTGGAAACGCTGAGCGTCGCCAATGCGCCGCATGACTGTCTTCGCCTGATTTACGCCGGCGACACCAAGCTGTACGTCCCCGTTGAAAACGTCGAAGTGCTGTCGCGATACGGGTCCGGCGATATGCCGGCGAGCCTTGACCGCCTGGGCGGTGCCGCCTGGCAGGCGCGCAAATCGAAGATGAAGTCGCGCCTGCGCGACATTGCCAATGAACTGATCAAGATCGCCGCCCAGAGAACGCTGCGCCCTGCGGTGAAGATCGACATCCCTGAAACGCTCTACCAGGAATTCGCCTCGCGTTTTCCCTATACCGAAACCGACGACCAGACCCATGCGATCGCAGATACGCTGAACGACCTGAAATCCGGTAATGCGATGGATCGCCTGGTCTGCGGGGATGTCGGGTTCGGCAAGACCGAGATTGCGCTGCGGGCGGCCTTCGCCGCTGTTATGTCGGGCAGCCAGGTTGCCGTCGTGGTGCCGACCACCCTGCTCTGCCGCCAGCACTTCAAGACGTTCGTCGAACGTTTCGCCGGCGTGCCGGTGCGCATCGAGCAGCTTTCGCGGCTTGTCACCGGCAAGGATGCCGAAAATATCCGCCAGGGCCTCGCGAACGGCGAAGTCGATATCGTTATCGGCACGCATGCCCTGCTGAGCAAGTCGATCGCGTTCAAAAAACTGGAATTGCTGATTGTCGACGAAGAACAGCATTTTGGCGTGACCCACAAGGAACGGCTCAAGAACCTGAAAACTGACGTCCACGTGCTGACGCTGACGGCCACCCCCATTCCGCGGACCCTTCAGATGGCGTTGAGCGGCGTGAAGGAAATGAGCCTGATCGGCACGCCGCCGGTCGACAGGCTCGCCGTGCGCACGTTTGTGATGCCGTTCGACGATGTGATGATCCGCGAAGCCATCATGCGCGAGCATTTCCGGGGCGGGCAGACTTTCTACGTGTGTCCGCGGGTCGCCGATCTGGACGAGATCGCGGCACAACTGCGCACGCTGGTGCCCGAGATCAAGGTCGCCATGGCGCACGGGCAGATGGGGACCAAGGCGCTCGAAGAAGTCATGACGTCGTTTTACGAAGGTTCGGTGAACCTGCTGTTGTCGACGCAGATCGTTGAATCGGGCCTCGATATCCCGACCGCGAATACGATGATTATCCACCGTGCCGACATGTTCGGCCTGGCACAGCTCTACCAGCTTCGCGGGCGTATCGGGCGCTCCAAGCTCCGCGCCTATTGCTACCTGACCCTGCCGAACAACCGGAAACTGACGGATGGGGCAAACAAGCGGCTTGAGGTCATGCAGTCGCTCGACACCCTCGGGGCCGGTTTCACGCTGGCGAGTCACGATCTGGATATTCGCGGCGCCGGCAACCTCCTCGGCTCCGAACAATCGGGCCATATCCGCGAGGTCGGCGTCGAGCTTTACCAGCACATGCTTGAAGAAGCTGTTGCGGTCGCCAAGGGTGTCGAGGACGAGGACGACCGGGAATGGAGCCCGCAGATCAATGTCGGTATCCCGGTGCTGATACCAGAAAATTACGTGTCCGATCTCGATGTCCGGCTCGGCCTGTATCGGCGCATCGCGGAACTCAAAAGCGCCGGGGATACAGAGGGCTTCGCCGCGGAACTGATCGACCGGTTCGGTTCGCTGCCGGGCGAGGTCGAAAACCTGCTCCAGATTGTTGCGATCAAACGGCATTGCCGTGCGGCCAGCGTTGAAAAGATCGATGCCGGGCCCAAGGGAGCCACCCTGTCATTCCGCAACAACAGCTTCGACAATCCCGGCGGTCTGGTGGAATTCGTTGCCGCCGATGTCGGACGCACCAAGCTGCGCCCGGACCACACGATGGTCGTTCGTCGCGACTGGACGCGGGCGACCGACCGCCTGCGCGGCGTGAGGCAGCTTGCCGAAAAACTCTCGGGAATCGCAAATGCACAAAGCTAACAGCAGGTGTCATCGTCGATGAAAGTTGAAAAACCCCTCTTTTTCGAGGATTTCGAGGTCGGCCAGGTCTATGAAACCGGCAGGCAGACGCTCCATGAGCGGGAAATTATCGAATTCGGCGAGAAATATGCGCCGCTGCCCTATCACACCGACCCCGAAGCCGCGAAAGACAGCAGTTTCGGTACACTCGTCGCCGCCGGTTATCAGACGGCCGCCGTTACGTTCGGCCTGTTCGCCCGCACGGGCGCTCTCAGCCTGAGCGGTATGGGCTCGCCCGGTGTCGACAGTCTTCGCTGGAAGCGGCCGGTCAAAGTGGGCGATACCCTTCGCGCGGAAGCGCATATCGTCGAGATTTCACCGGCTGAGAAAGAAGGCGGTCGCGATGGCGTGCGCATCCGCTATGATACGCTCAATCAGAACGACGAAATCGTCATGACGCTGACAAGCCTTCACTTTGTCCGCCGTCGCCCCACATAACACAAGTGATTGTTCGTCCTTCCACCGTTCGCCGTATCTAAGGAAATTCCATGTCCGATAGACTTTCCATCCGGCTTGCCGCCGGTTCAGGCCCCACGTTCGGCGTTGACGACCTGTCCTGCGCCGCTGCGACGACGCTCGGACTGTGGGCGGATGAAGGGCTCGATGTCACCTGGACGCCGGTTCATGGCGGCGTCGCCGCGATCAATGCTGTTCTCGACGGGACAGTGGACGTCTCCTATGGCGGGCTTGGCCCGGTCATCAAGTCCCGCGCCGAAGGGAACCCTGTCCGCGCGATCGTCTCGATGGCCCGCGGCCTGGCGCAAAACCTGATTGTCCAGAACTCCATTCAGTCCACGGATGATCTCAAAGGCGTATCCTGGGCTCTCGACGGCACGAACGCGCTGAGCCATCACATGGCCCGCCTGACGGTGCGCGCTCTTGGCATCGATGAGGCCGATATCGACTGGCAGGTGGTTGGGCCGCCGCCGCAAAGGATCGAGCGCCTGCTGAACGGCTCTATCGATGTTTCGCTGATCCGGGTCGAGGAAGCGATTTCCCTCAGCCTGGAACATGCGGACAAGGTTCACAACCTGCTCGGTTTTGCCCAGCTCAAGGAACTGGTGCCGACCCAGCCGCATGGCGTCCTCGGCACGACGGAAGCGTATGAATCCGCGCACCCCGAAGAACTGGCCCGCCTGACCCGTGGCATGATCCGCGCGTCACGTGCGCTGCACGACAGCTACGACGCATTCCGCAAGGTCTATGACGCGAATGTCACCGTGCCCGTGCCGGACGATCGCATCAAACAGATCTGGCAGCAGGAACACGATTCCGGCGGGTTCGCCGTGAATGGCGAGATGTCCGACGCGCACTGGACGCGTCAGATGGAGCTGTATCGCGAACTGTATCCTGATCTCCGCCCTGTCTCGCAGGACGAGATTCTGCCCCGTACATTTGTCGCCGATGCGCTGGCCGCGCTGGGCCGGAACGAAGAAGGCTTCGACAAAACCTGAGTCAGGCTTATCTAGGCGGTCAATCCGGCGGCCCGGCGGCGCTTGGCGGCATTCGCAAACAGCGCACATCCCAGGGCCAGGATACTGAGGACGAACAGGATCTCTATCAGCGGGAAGAACGTCCCGTCATAGAGGGTCGACAAAAACAGCGATGCCGCGGCAGCGGCGAAGAAGTGCAGAAACATCACGACGCCGGATGCCGTGCCGGTCAGATCGGGCTCGGCATTTATTGCGGCGGCCTGGGCATGTGGCATCGCCAGACCCTGGGCGAGGCCGATAATCGCGCCGGGCAGGAACAAGGCGACCGGATAGGCCGGCCAGATGAACAGTGACACCGTCAGGACTTCCACGGTTATGACGCCGACCAGGCACCCTGCCGTGACCATGTATTCGGTCGAGACGCGGTTGCCGAGACGCCCCGAAATAAAATTACCGGACATAAACCCGATGGTCAGGAACATGAAATAAAGCCCGTATTCGCCGGGCGACGCCTTGTAGTGATCGCGCATCAGGAAGGAGGCATAGGTTGCGAGCGCAAAGAATGCGCCCGACGTCAACGCCGGCACGAAAGCGTATCCGACGAAAACGGGGTTTCTGAACAGGGTCGCGTAGTCGCGAAGCAGCGCGCCGTTTTTGCGCCCTGTCGTCCGGTTGAAATGGGTCTCCCGGATGACGGTGCCGCCCAGCAGCGCCACGATTACGGCGATCGCCGTCGCGAAGATAAAGACAGCATTCCACCCGAATATATCCGAGATCGCGCCGCCGATCGGGGGCGCCAGGGTCGGGCCAAGTACGTAGGCTGTCGTGATATAGGCGATCACCTGTGCCAGCTTGTCGGGCCCGTAGACATCGCGCGCTATGGCCCGCGCGAGCACCACGCCGCAGCCGGCCGCAAGTGCCTGCAGCAATCGTCCGGCGATCAGAACTTCGAAATTCCAGGCGACAGCACAAACGGCCGAACCTGCGACAAACAGGATCAAACCGACCATCAGGACCGGCTTGCGTCCGTAGCGGTCCGACGCGCTGCCGTAGATCAGCGTGCCGAATGCCATGACGAACAGCACCATGCTGAAGGTCAGGGTCGTCAGCACCGTGGACACACCGAATGCCTGCTGGATCGTTGGCATGAGCGGGATGTACATGTGGACGGCGAGCGGGCCGATCAGCGTGATCGTGACCAGAGCGACGAGAAACAGCCATCCGGGACCGCCCCTGGTGGCCGCATCATGTGTAGGCCGGGCGTTTGTCAGGAGACGAGTTCCCGCCGGAGAACCTTGCCAACCGGGCTTTTAGGCAAGGCGTCGATGAACTCGACGACCTGTGGCGCCTTGTAGGGCGCGATCCGTTCGCGAACGCTGAGACGGATGTTTTCGGCAAGTTCGTCGGACGCTTCCACCCCGTCGCGCAGAACGCAGACGGCGCGAATACGATTGCCAATCTCCTTGTCTGCAAGCGGCACGATGCAGGCTTCGACAATCGAGGGGTGCTGGCGCAGAACGTTTTCGATCTCGTAGGGCGAGATAAAAATACCCCGGCTCTTGAAGCAATCGTCATTTCGGCCAGCGATGCGGAAATAGCCCTTCTCGTCGCGGGATGCGAGATCCCCCGTGTGGTACCAGCCGTCATGGACGACTTCCGCCGTCTTTTCCGGATCCTTGTGGTAGCCGAGAAAAAACCCTGGATTGTCGGAGGCGATCAGGAAATGGCCGATCTCGCCCGGCGCAACCTCGTTGTAATCGTCATCCAGCACGGCGACATGGGTGCCGGGAATAGGCACGCCGATGGAGCCCGGAACCACGGGCTGGAGCGGGCCCTGGCCCAGAACCATCTGCATTTCGGAAACGCCGTAATGCTCCCAGATATCGCAGCCGAATCTGTCCTTGAATTCCTGCCAGGTCGCGGCTTCCAGCGCTTCGCCGGTTGCATTGCAGCCTCGGACGGACGAGAAATCGTAGGTGTTCTCGACATTCTCCATGGCGAGGATCCGCCGGTAGACCGTCGCGACCGAATAGATCAGCGTAACTTTGTGCCTTTGCACGGCTTTGAGGACGTTCTCGGGGCTGGGTCTGTCTTCCAGGATGACGCCGGTCACGCCGTTGCGCAGCGGAAACATGACGTTATGGCCAAGCGCGCTGATAAAGCTCCACTCGCCTGTCGCGTAGGCGCGGTCGCCGTCCTGGGGCGGCAGCCGGTACCGGTTCGAATCGCCGAGCGCGATTACCCAGCGATGCGCATGCACGATGCCCTTGGGCCGCCCCGTGGTGCCAGACGTATAGACGAAGAACGCGGGTTCGTTCGCCTCCGTATCGGCGGTCTCGAAAGGCGCGTCCGGCGCCGCCGCGATCAGGCTTTCGAATGCCGTTGTACCGTCCGGCGCGCCCCGGGCGGCAAAAATGCCTGCGGGGAGCTTCTCTGACAGATTTACAAGGGGTCCGGCAAGATCGCCGAGGGTTACCGCCGCACGCGCATCGGAATGCTCAAGGACGTAGTCGACTTCTTCCTCGCCCAGCAACGAATTCTGCAGGACGGGTAACGCACCGACCTTCATCAGTGCGAGAACGGATTCGGCGAACTCGTGGCAATTATGCATCCGGATGAGCACCGGCATGCCCTTTTCGATGCCGTTCGCCGCGAAACCATGCGCCAGTTTGTTCACCCGAGCGGCGAATTCTGCGAAGCTCAGTTCGCCGTCATTCCAAACAAAAGCGGTACGGTCGCCAAACCCCCTTTCCTCAATTCGGTCAACGAGTTCGGACGCAATGTTCATCCGCGGAGGTATCTGCCGGTACTCTTCCGGCAGCGGTACGGGCATATTGCTCATTTACGCTTCGGATCCCCGTAAGGCGGGTTGTCGTAATAGGGCCCACGATACTGGGACGGGCGTTTTTCGAGAAACGCCTGGATGCCTTCGCGGCAATCGCCGGTGCGGGTGATTTCCTGAATGGCGGCAAATTCCCTCGCCCAGCCTTCATCAGACCGGTTGTGATTCCAGTACATCTTGACCAGGTCCTTGGCATAGCGGACCGAAAGATACGGGTTGGAGGCGATCTGGGCCGCATAGGCGAGTGTTTCCGGCAGCAGGTCGTCATGCGGGAAGACCTTTTCCACAAGGCCGATTTCCAGCGCTTCGTCTGCCATGATGATCTTGCCGGTCAGGATCATGTCGAGTGCCTTGCCGACACCCACCAGCTTCGGCAGGTTCCGCGCACCGCCCGATTCCGGCAGGAAGCCGGCGGGCACGGCGACTTCGCCGAGCTTGGCCTTGTCGGATGCAAAGCGCAGATCGCAGAGCGTGCAGATTTCCAGTCCGATCCCGACCGCCGGGCCGTTGATCGCGGCAATGACGATACAGGGCAGGTCTTCGAATTTCTTGAACGCACGCTGCAGCACCTGATGGCGCAGATCGTTGAAGAAATAGCTGGCGATTTCCTTGTAGGCCCCGAAATTGCCGAAATCGAAATCCTCTTCGCCCGCACCGAGCGGATCTGCCTCGCTCTTCAGATCGCCGCCGGCGGAGAAGCCCCTGCCCTCGCCGGTGATGATCATCACCTTGATATTGCTGTTATGGGCGATTTCGTCGCACAGAATGT
Source organism: uncultured Rhodospirillaceae bacterium (assembly GCA_963977005.1). Classification (GTDB taxonomy): domain Bacteria; phylum Pseudomonadota; class Alphaproteobacteria; order MPNO01; family UBA830; genus CAXBCP01. The sequence goes on along the minus strand of CAXBMQ010000031.1, from coordinate 26,018 downwards.
CGAGTTCGACACGCATGCGGACATCGACGGCATTCAGGAAGTCGGGCCGGTTCAGCGTCAGCAGGCCGATCGAACGTTCGCCGGGATTGTTGGGGTTTTCGAGGATTTCCCATTTGAGGGCCTGGTATTCCATGATTTCTCTCCTTTGAAGTCCGTCAGCTGCCGACTTTGAGCGGCGCGGTAAGTGCGCGGAGCGCCGCAATGACGCTCAACGCGGTGATCTTGCCGGTGCCGGGATTCTCGTCCGACGGCACGTTTTCGATGCTGAGGCTAAAGCGGGCGCTGTCGGCCTCAACCTCGATGCGATGCGTATTGCGGTCCAGCGCGGGGTCCGCCCAGATTTCGAGTGTGGTCCGGTCCGGGCCAATCCCGGCAAGGCCGAGCGCTGCCGCGACATTGACGTTGGCGGGAAAACCGGCGGCGCCTTCCCGCGCGGTGCCTTCGAAAACTTTCAGCGGTTCGCTGAGGTTTTCGATCGAGATGTCGTTCTCCACCAGATAGGGCGCGCCGGTTAGGGAAAACGGCGGCTTTCGGGTAATCATGCGCACCTGCTCGATTTGGCCTTCGGCCGCCGCCCGCACGGCGTCGAGCCCCAGCAACGCGCCCGTCGCGAGGATGATCTGCGCGCCGTTATCCCGCGCAAGATCGACCACATCGGGGTGAATCAGCAGTCCTGCGCCGCTGACCGTGATAAAAATGCGGCCCGCCCGAAGGGCCGGTTCGGCGATATCCCGGAATGCCGCTTTGGGCACGCATTCGACGATCACGTCGCAGATATCGGCCAGTTCCTGCGGCCCAACGACGGGAACAGGATCGCATAAACCTTGCATATTGCGGCGGGCCTTGTCCTGATCGCGTGAACAGATCGCCGCCAGTTCCAGACCTTCGATTCCTTTATGCAAGGCCGCTGCGACCGGTTTGCCGATCGTGCCGAAGCCGGCAATTCCGACTTTCACATCGCTCTCCCTGTTTCCCCGTGACTCCTCACAGGCTTAGCGCCAAAGTGCGCGCGCATCAAACCTTTCACAACGGCAGATTTGCATGGCCCTCCTGTTCATTTGCGAAGGCGAGGATCCCACCGACTGGGAATCCGCACTCCGCGCCGAAATTCCCGACCTCGACATGCGGGTATGGCCCGACAGGGTCGGCAATCCCGATGAGATCGATATCGTTCTGACATGGCAACCGCCGCGCGGCTTGCTCGCGACGTTTCCGAATCTCAAAGCGATCCTGTCTCTCGGAGCCGGTATCGAACATATCCTGCGGGACCCAGAACTGCCGCCCGGGATTCCGGTCGCACGGCTGATCGACCCCGGACTTCAGTCCGGGATGGTCGAATTCGTGACGATGGAAGTGTTGCGCCATCATCGGCGAGAGCCGGAATACCGGGCGCAACAGCGCGCCGGAGACTGGAGACTGTTGCGCCAGTCGCTGTCGTGTGACCGGCGGATCGGCATTCTCGGACTCGGCCATCTCGGCGCGGCCTGCGGGGAAATGCTGACCCGGTTCGGGTTTCCGGTCTCGGGCTGGGCGAGAACCGAGAAGGACCTGCCGGGAATCGCCAGCTATACCGGCGAGGACGGCCTGTTCAGCCTCCTCGAACGGTCGGACATTCTGGTCTGCCTGCTGCCGCTGACACCCGATACCGAAGACATCCTTGACGCCACGACGCTCGGAGCGCTGCCAAGGGGGGCGGTCTTGATCAATACGGCCCGCGGCAAGCACGTTGTCGATGACGACCTGATAGAGGCTCTCGATAGCGGGCAGCTGTCCGGGGCGACACTGGACGTCTTCCGTGAAGAGCCCCTGCCCGCGGATCATCCGTTCTGGTCGCATCCGAATATCATCGTCTATCCGCATGCAGCGGCATGGACCCTGCCGGAATCGGCGGCACCGGTCATCGCCGACAATATCGTACGGGCGGCGGAAGGTCGGGAACTGGTCGGCCAGATCGAGGTTCGCCGCGGGTACTGAATAAAAAAGGGGCCGCCCCGAAGGACGGCCCCTGAAATCGTAATCCGGAAAGCCTGATCCGGTCTTGCGGCGATTTACCGTCCGGTACGTGCCAGGCTGTTGACCCAGCCCTTCATGCGATCCTTGGCGTTCGCAATCTGGTCGTCGCTGAACCATTTGTTGAGGTCCACCTTTTCGACCGCGTAGACCGGCCGCAGGAAGTCGCTCTCATAGCCGTACGGCACGGTACAATCGATACCCATGCCGCCCTCGAAGCGGGTGTTGGACGCCGTCCATTCCTTGTCGCCCGCCGTCATGCGTTCCGCCGGCATGAAGGTCTGGCCGCGGCCGCCCGGGATCGGGTTCAGGATATCGGTGTGCGGGTTCACACGCGTGGTGATATTCCACATAACATCGTCCATGTCGTAGGGATCGGCGTCTTCCGAGACCGCGATACAGATACGCGCCCCCTGCGATGTCGCGATAAAGGCCCCCATGAAATTGCGCTGCCAGCCTTCGTCGATCTGGTTGCGTTTTTTCACCTGGATGATCGCACCGCCCCAGTCGGTCATGCAGTACGGCATGACCACATCGGTCACGATACCGGGCTGCATCCGTTCGCACAGCGCGAACAGCGCGGCTTCGCGGACCGTGGTATCGATATTGTGCTCGTCGAGCGTGTGCACGGCGAGCGGGAAGATGATTGGTTTGGATTCCGGCTTCCGCATGGTGACGGCGGTGCAATGGAACGTCGGCGCCTTATAGGCCTTACCCATGTAACCCGCCCATTCCGGATGGAAATGGAAGCGCCCCTGGATGCCGGCTTCTTCGGCTTCCGCGGTTTCATATCGACGGTCGCGCGGATTGACGTAGCCTTCGAGAACCACTTCGCAGTCGGCGACCGCGTAGGCGTCGACGGTGCGCGCCTTGACGATCCGGACAGGCGAGCCCTGAACGGCGCCCGCGATTCCGATTTCATCGCAGCCCTGCGGCAGGATGACGTAATCGAACCCGGCACCCGCCAGCAGCGTGCAGGACGGCGGCAGACCGAAGCACATCGTGATCGGCACGGGCTCGTCGTCCTTGTAATGCTTGGAAACGACCTGCCACATGTGCGAGCCGGGCGAAATCTGGAACGTGCCGACATTACCCCAGCGGAAATTCATCCGGTTGTAGCCGAGGTCCGTGCCGCCATCGAAATACTTGCCGGCGACGACGCGATTGCCGGAGCCGACCGTCAGTTCGGGCTCGAATTCGGTATGGCGGATGGGAACGATGTAGTCGTTCACATTCACCGGATCGAGGACGATATGCTCCTGGCACGGCGCCTCGTCCTGGTCGATTTCAACCGGCGGCAGCGGGTGCTGCAGCGCATGGGCAAGCTTGACCGTCCGATCCGTATCGTTTTCCCATCCGAACATTTTGTTGATGACGTTCATGTCACCGAACAGGTTCGTGACACAGCGGTGATTCGGTTTGCCCTTCACGTTATTGAATAGGATCGGGCAACCGCCATCGAAGTTCTTCTGGATCGCTGCGATTTCTATATCGGGATCGACTTCGACATCGGTCTCGATCAGGTCGCCTTCTGATTTGAGCCATTCGAGCGTTCCCCGAAGGTCCATGATCAGTTCCGATGCCATTCCTGGCGTCTTTAACTCAGCTGCGCACATATTAGTCTCCTTTTACGGCTTCATGTCCTGCGTTTGTCGGCGGGAGAAGCTGTTTGAATGCCGCGTTTGATGGCGGCAAAAAAAGCCTGCCGGGAGTGCTGCCCGGTGGCCTGCTCGGGTGCTTGAAAGTGATGAACCGTCAGGACGGTCATTGTCGGCAGAACGTTGCCTCAAAATCCGGCACAAGCCGCCGCACGCAGGGAATTTGTCATCCCATTGCGCTCCGGATTTCACAAAGAGGTGTAGAACAGAAACGGTTAGATATCCAACTGTTTCGGTCCGCAAACGGGTATTCCATAAAAAACGCCGGCCACGATGACGCAGCCGGCGCAGATTTCCCGATGGCGCGCTGTAATTATCGCTGAAGCGACATCAGTATTTCGCGGGTACTATCCGCCAGTTCGCAGTTGATCGCTTCGAACGCAGACATGGGCGGGAATACGAGGCCGGTCCCTTTCATGTGGCTGTGCATCTCTTTCAGATACCTGTTGACGATGGCCTCCGTCGTGTTCCGCTTGAGCCCATGCTCGAGACAGAAATCGTTATCGGCACCTTCGAGACGCCCAAAAGCCCGTTTCAGGGCATTCGGCATCACCCGGTCGTAGACTTTCTGAAATGCCGCCAACTGGGCCGGGTCCTTGGCGAACTGCTTCAGGTTTTCCACCCCGTTGTCGTAATGGTCTTCCTCGTCCTCGAGAACTTCTTCCTGACTGGCGCCCCACGGCAGATAGCTCGATTCCCGGTATTCCATGATCTGGTGGCTGCCGGCGCGGTCGACGGTGAAGTTGAACACGGCGATGTCGAGCCAATTGTCGAGATCGAGGCCCCAGAACTCGCCGGCATCGGGACGTCCGGCGATAATGGCTTCAGGGTCCTCACCGAGATCGGTCAACAGATCGTACAGGCCCCGGCTGTGCCGCGCCTCTTCGGCGGCAAATTCGGCTGCCAGTTCCTTTTCCTGCCAGTTCGGGGCGGCGGTGATGGCGCGGCCAAAAACTTCGGCCGTGGCGGTTTCGGCGTATATCTGGCGCGTCATCAGGCGCACCAGCATTTCCTTGTATTCGCCGGTCGGTTCCGAGGGGTTCTTGAATGTTTGCACGTTTCTCTCCTGATTGGCTGTCTCACAGGCACCGTTAACCGGCGCTCGGTTTGCAGAAAAAGCGTTCATTGTCTCAAATCTGTCAAAGCTATAGATATAAATCAAATCGGTATTTTCTATACGAGTTATCACCTTGGCGGATATCAGGAACGTCGATCTCAATCTGCTTGTCGTCCTGGATGTTCTCCTCGACGAGAGGAGTGTCAGCCGGGCGGCAAAACGCCTGAATCTGTCCCAGCCTGCCGTTAGCGGTGCGCTGAAACGGCTTCGCGAAACATTTCAGGACCCCCTGTTCGTCCGCGCTCAGCAGGGTATTCGTCCGACACCGCAAGCCCTGGAACTGATCCGTCCGGTTAAAACCGTCCTGCAGGATATTGATACAATCCTGTCGGTTGCCGGCTTCACCCCGGATGCGGCTGAATCCATTTTCAGGATCGCTGCAACGGATTATGCCCAGATGACCTTCCTCGCGCCGCTGATGCAGCAGGTACATCGCGTGGCTCCTAACATCAGGTTCTCGGTTGTATCGACCGATATCGCAAGAATGCCGGATCAGTTCGACCGTCAGGAGATAGATTTCGCCATCACGGTGCCGGAAATGGCGCCGAAAAACGTTCACGCGATGGAACTGTTCGAAGACCGCTATGTCTGCGCCGTCAGCCCGGACCACCCCAGCGCCACTGAGGACCTGACGCTAGACGATTTCTGCGCTCTCAACCATGTGCTGGTGACGCCGTCGAGTGGCGGGTTTTTCGGACCGACCGACGATGCCCTTGAAAAACTGGGCCGCCGCCGGCGGGTGACTGTCTCGGTCCCGAATTTTCTCAGTTTGCCCGGAATTCTCGTGAACAGCAGCTTCATTACGGTTGCGCCGGAACGCATTCTTCGCCCCTTTGCCGACGACCTGCGCATATTCCCGCCGCCGCTTGCCCTGCCCGCGTTCAAGGTCGTCGCGCTCTGGCACGAACTCACGGCTCGGTCTCCCGCGCATTCGTGGTTGCGGGAACAGATGGCGGGGATATCGGCCGGTCTGGATGCCCCGGCCCTGACGGACGTGACGATCTAAAGAGGCTCCGACGTATAAAGGCGCATCGGCGCGATCTGACCGCCATCCAGATGGCCTTCGTCGATCGCCCTGCGGAACAGCGCCGTGACGAGGTCGGTCACCGGCATCTCACTGCTGGTCCGCTCGCCCATGTTGCTCGCGATCTCCATGTCTTTGAGCATCATGGAAGCATCCGCCGGGTCCGAGTAATCGGCGTTTGCCATCCGCCGGCCGTGATCCTGGAGCACCGGCGAATCCGCCCAGCCACCCTTGAGGGCGTCGGCCAGGGCATGGGCGTCCATCCCGAAGTTGCGGGCAAAATTCAGGGCCTCCGCGATCGCACAGATTTCCGCCCCGATGATCAGCTGGTTACAGGCTTTCGTCGCCTGTCCTGCGCCGGGCGGTCCCATCAGCGTGATCTGTTTGGCATAGTTCGAGATCAGTGGCGAGACGGTGTCGAAGTCTGCCGCATCGCCGCCGGCCATCACAATCAGATCGCCCCGGGCGGCGCCGCCGGGCCCGCCCGAGACCGGTGCATCGACCCAACCGGCCCCACATTGATCACGCAGTTTTTGGGCCCAGTTGCGGGTCGTCATCGGATGGATCGAGGAATGGTCCACCAGAACCTTCGCGCGTTCCCGCGCGGCACCAATGCCGTCTTTGCCGAAGACGACCTCCTCGACCGCGTCGTCGTTGGAGAGACAAAGCATGACGACATCGCATTGTTCGGCCACGGCTCTGGGGCTGTCGGCCCATGTTGCACCCGCATTCAGCAGCGCCTGGGCCTTATCTCTGGATCGCGCCCAGACAACGGTCGGTATGCCTGCCGCAACCAGGTGACCGCACATCGATCCGCCCATCGTGCCGAGCCCGATAAATCCTGTCCTCAATTCCGTCATGGCTGCATCCCGTTTTTGGTCAATCCCGGGGGCAATTTGACGCTTTCTTAGGCGAAGGGGAACGCGTAGTTTCGGGAATAACGAGACGTATTGCGAAATTACCGAACCCAGGGGATGAAAATGGCAAAGCTGACACTCGAACAGGCGCAGACCATCGTGAGCAAGACTCTCGAGAAAGGTCATGAAATGGGCCTCAACCCCCTGACCGTCGCCGTTGTCGATGACGGCGGCAGCCTGAAGGCATTCGCGCGCGCGGACGGTCCCGGTGCGGCGCTTCGCCCCCAGATCGCAACAGGCAAGGCATTCGGCGCCGTCGGTATGGGCATCTCGTCCCGAAAGATCGGCGACATCGTGCTCGACCGACCGCATTTCGGCGTGGCGCTTGCGGCCGCCTCCGAGGGACGGCTGGTCCCCGTCCCCGGTGGGGTGATCATCAAGAACGGCGACGAGATAGTCGGCGCCGTCGGTGTCAGCGGCGATTCGTCGGATAATGATGAGACGGCAGGCGTTGCCGGGATCGAGGCCGCCGGCCTGTCTGCCGCCGTCTGATTGGACGTCCGTGTCTCAGTCTGCAGCACTTTCCGACAGCGAGGTCATTGGCCGTGACCGGCGCGTCACCTCGCTGATCGGGGTCTCTCACGGGGCGAGCCATTTTTATCAGCTTGCCCTGCCCCCGCTGTTTCCGCTGATCAACAAGGCAGAGAATTTCAGCTTCGTCGAACTGGCGACGTTGACGATGGCTTTCTACATCGCGTCCGCGGTGTGTCAGCCTTGTTCGGGCTTTCTGGTTGATCGGTTCGGCGCTCGACGTGTGCTGCTCGCGGGCCTCGGTCTGCTCGCCGGGGCAACAACCCTGATGGGTGTGCTGCCGTTCTATCCGGTCCTGTTTCTGCTTTCGATCGTGGCGGGGCTTGGTAACAGCGTCTTCCACCCCTGCAATTACAGCATCATGAGCGCCACGATCAGCGAAGGCCGGATGGCGCGCGCCTTCAGCTTTCACATGTTCGGCGGGTATGCCGGCTACGTTCTCGCGCCTGTGAGCATGATTTTCCTCGGCAATTTGATCGGCTGGCAATCGGCGATCATCGTCGCCGGGGCGATCGGGTTGATCCTGTTTGCTATTCTCTGGGGCGGCAGCCGCGATTTCCGCGACAGTACGCATGAACGGGCCGAGTCCGGCGCGGAACAGGAACCGCTCAGGCAAAGCCTGAAGGCCCTGACCAAAGCCCCGGTCGTGATGTGCTGGGTATTCTTTTTCTTCGTCGCGATGGGCCAGATGGGCCTGATGACCTTCGTGCCTACGCTGATGCATGAGATATACGAATTCGACCTGCAAGCGGCCGGCGCATTCGTCTCGGTGATGATCGGCGCCGTCATGTTCGGTGTCCTGTGCGGCGGATACCTTGGCGATTATTTCCGGAAACCCGATGTCGTCGTCACCACGGGGTACATCGTCGGCGCGATCCTCGTCGCGGTTATCTGGCGCTTCTCCCTTACAAGCTGGGAACTATACGGCATCTTTGCCGTCATCGGCTTTCTGTACGGCATTGTCTTTCCCTCCCGAGAGCTTCTTATCCGCGCGGCCACGCCCAAAGGCGCCAGTGGACGGGTCTTCGGTTTCGTCTATTCTGGCATGGATTTCGGGGCCGCGCTCATACCGGTCCTGTTCGGCTGGTTCGTCGATACGGGAATACCGCGTACCGCGTTCCTGTGCGTCGCGATACTCTGGCTCCTGTCGGTCGTCGTGATGCTGATGACGAATGCCGCCACGAAAAAGCAGGCCCTGGCGGCAGCGGAGTAAACCGGGCTATGCAGGCAGCCACCCTCGGCGACAGATCCCGCGACGTACGGGTTATGGGGGTGGTCGGACTGTGTCATTTCTTCAGCCACTTCTACCAGCTGGCCCTGCCGCCGCTTTTCGTGCTGATCCATCAGACGGAAGGGTACAGCTACGAGAGCCTCGCCCTGTTGATCACCGTGCTCTACGCGACCTCTTTTGCGCTCCAGATACCGGTCGGTTTTTTCGTCGACAAGTATGGCGCAAGACCCATTCTGATGGCTGGTGTCGCCCTGCTCTCGGGTGCGACGGTCCTTTATGGCGTGATACCTGGATACCCTGCCCTCGTTATCCTGTCGGTTGTCGCAGGTGCGGCGAACAGCGTTTTTCATCCAGCGGATTATTCGATCCTGAATGCGTCGGTCACGAAGGCGCGTCTCGGTCGTGCCTTCAGCGTTCACAATTTCGGCGGCTTTGTCGGATACGCCGTCGCCCCGGTCCTGATGTCGGGCATGGGTGCTATCTGGGGATGGAAAACAGCCGTTATCGCCGCCGGTGCCGCCGGATTGATTACGGTCATTGCCGCAGTCGCACTCAGCGGCGATTTCCGGGATTCGTCGCATACGCGGCGTGACGCGCCCGAGCGTCCGGGGTTTAAGGCCGATATTAAACTGCTGTTCAGTGCGCCGGCCCTGCTCTGCCTGATGTTTTTCGCATTTCTGGCCGCAGGGCAGATGGGACCGCAATGGTTCGCGGACAAGGCGTATTATCTGGCGCACAACGTGCCGGTTCTGCTGGGAAATAGTTATATCTCGATGTTCGTCGTCGGCATCATCGTCGGCGTGATTGTCGGGGGCATTGTCGCGGACAAGGCCCGAGATCATCTCAAGCTCGCCTTTTGCAGCTTCTTTCTGTCAGGCGTCGGCATGATCCTGATGGCGCTCGTGCCGCCGGTATCGATCCTTGTCTATCCTCTGTTCGTCGTCACCGGCTTTATGTTCGGCTTCGGTTTTTCGTCGCGGGACATGGTCGTCAGCAGTCTGGCGCCGCCAGAATCGAGCGGGAAGGTCTTCGGTTTCGTTTTTTCGGGGCTGGATATCGGCGCGGCGGGCAGTCCGATCGTCTACGGATACATGATCGGCGCGGGATTGCCGCTGGAGCTGTTCTATCTGTCCGGTCTGCTGATCATTCTCGCCGGTGTTTCCGTGGTCATCGCGGGGCGCAGCGCAGCAGCGCGCAGTAACGCCACAAACCGTGACGCCACGACATGATGCTGCCCGCATGAACGGCATATTCTTTGCCATCATCCTGATCGCCTTTCTGGTCGCGGGGTATCGCCAGCTCACCTGGATGCCGCCGGGGCAAATTTCTTCCAACACGGTTGATGCGATATCGCCGATGCAGGCGCTGGCCAGCGGAATGGTCGAGACCGCCGGCAGTTCGGTGACGCTCGCGATCGGCCTGATCGGCGTCATGGCGTTCTTTCTTGGTCTGATGAAGGTCGCCGAAGAAGGCGGCATGCTGCGGGTGATCGCCAAAACGATCCGCCCGCTCATGGTGCGCCTGTTTCCGGAGGTTCCGGCCAACCATCCCGCCATGGGCGCGATGATCATGAATATGTCGGCTAACGCGCTGGGCCTCGGCAATGCGGCGACGCCGTTCGGCATTCGCGCGATGCAGGAACTGGATAAACTGAACCCCTGCAAGGGGACGGCGACCAATGCAATGGCGCTTTTCCTCGCCATCAATACATCGAGCGTTACTCTGTTGCCGACAGGCGTTATCGCGCTGCGGGCCGCCGCCGGGTCCAACGACCCGGCCGGGATCCTGCCGACAACGCTGTTTGCGACCGTAATTTCGACGACCATCGCCATTACGATGTGCCTTATCCTGCGGCGCCGCTGGGCAACCGTGGAAGACGTGACCCCGCCCGAGGATGTCGTTTCGCTGGAAAACGAGGCTGCGGACGGCGGAGAGGCCCTGCCCGGCGAAGCCGACGATTCCTACCCCGCCTGGATATCCGCGGCGGCGCTTCTGACGATCGCCGCCCTGATTCCGGTCACCATTCTATATGGACGCGTTATTTCGCCCTGGATTATCCCGGGATTGACGGTCGCGCTGCTTGGCTTCGGCGTCGCCAGGAAAGTTCGTGTCTACGAAGCTTTTGTCGAAGGAGCGAAGGACGGCTTCAATGTCGCCATAAGAATTATTCCCTATCTGGTCGCTATTCTGGTTGCCGTCGGGATGTTCCGGTCGTCGGGAGCGCTCGAGGTGTTTATTTCGGCGATCGGACCGCTGACATCGCTCGTCGGTATGCCCGCGGAAGCATTGCCGATGGCGCTGCTGCGCCCGTTATCGGGGTCGGGGGCCTATGGCGTGCTGGCATCTATCATTCAGGATCCCGGTATAGGGCCCGATTCCTATGCCGGATATCTGGTCAGCACGCTTCAGGGGTCGACGGAAACGACCTTCTACGTGCTTGCTGTTTATTTTGGCGCCGTACAGATCAGACGCATTCGCTACGCACTCGTCGCGGCGTTGTGTGCGGATGCGGCGGGGATTGCCGCCGCGGTGTTTATCTGTTCGATGCTGTATGGCGGTATCTGAAAAGAACGGAGCCAACGCTTGCGCCAGCTTTAACGGCTCCGTCCATCACAAAGGAGTACAGGGAGGCATTGGTGGGACAACCAAAACGACTTCCTTTGCGGCGCATGTGCTTCACGGCAAGGGAGAGAACCGCGAAGCAATCTATGAACACGATTTGTAGTATTCATGTAAGTAAACCTATCAGCTTTTAGTAAATTTCAACAGTTCGACAATATAGACCGATTCGCTGCCGATTCGTTCTGAATCGTCTTTTAATGACAGGGGATTACGGGGGCCGGCGGTTTCGACTAAATCGGTCGCAACGAATCGATTCTGTCAGTCCAGAACAATATCAAACGTTCCTTTTACCGCATTCTGGTCCAGCTCCGGCGCAGATGTCAGGTCGACCGACGCGGCCTTTTTTGCACCGGGACTGCCAAGACGACGGTAGAGGAAGTCGCTTTCATTTTGCGGATGTCCGGCAATATAGAGTTGGGACGTAAATTCCCTGCGGTTCGCCGCCCTGACCTTGAAATGGATGTGCGGGGTTCGGCCCGGGTAGGATACCGGCGTGATTGTCCGGAATCTGTACCGTCCGGTTCTGTCCGTTGCTGTCCTCCCGAACCCCTGAAAATAGGGGTCGGACGCATCGCGCCGGGTATCTCCGGTATGCCTGTAGACGCCGTTCGCGTCGCATTGCCAGATCTCGATGCTAAAGCCCGGTAGGGCAAGGCCGGCCTTGTCGAAAACCCGCCCCGTCAGGTGAAAAATCTGGCCGGTCGCCTGTTTTCCGCCCGGCCCGATCCTGAGCAGGTCATTGTCGGTATCAAGCGGTAATCTGTCGGGATAGAAAGGCCCTTCTGTCGCCGGCGGTGTGAGCGTCCGCGCCGCCGCATCGGCGAGACGCGGCAATAAGAGGACAGAAGCAGCACCGGCGGATATGAGGCTGCGACGGGTCAGGCTTTTCATCGGTTTATGATCACTGTTTTCATGAAATTCCGCCCAACTATGTCATGCCGCGTCGGTCGCTTGCACCGTCACACGTGGGCGCCGGCGTAATCCGTCTAACGATGCGACAATCACCGTTCGGAGGCCCCGCTTCAGATGCATTAACCGATTTCGTGAATAAAGAGCGTTGTTTTATCTACGAAACACTGGAATTGCCGAAACAATATTTAGAAATGTTTCAACATCTATCGATCTTCGGCTTGGGCACATCGTCAGATAAACGAATACCACAGGGCGCCCCGCCGCGGCCCGCCGTTTCCCGCTGCGTTGACCGGGATTGGCGCGCTGGAGACCAGCGCAACGACCTTCATGCGGGCACCCATTTTGGCCCGTCTGCGTATGATCGATTAGCCTTTCGTAAATCATTTGGCGCGACATTCGGGACATCGGGAGGCGTGTTCCCGACAACCCGTTTCGTACCGCAGGGTTATTGAATGGCCGAAGTGAAATTCGACGATATCCGCCTGTTTTTATGTGATCCGCGTGTTCAGGTGCGCAGCAGTCTGCGTATGGCGCTGAATGACGCCGGCATGAAAAACGGCAACATCTGGGAAGGTGGCGATATGGACGCCATCACCGACGCGGTGTCGGACCCGAACGGGCCGGATATCGTTATCTGTGATGTCACGGAAAATACCGAAGAGGCCTGTCAGACATTCTCCGCCATTCGCCATAACGAACTCGGCACAAATCCGTTTATCTGCATTATTGGCGTTGCCTGGTCGCCCAAGCAGGCGCTCGTCACCAAGGTGATGAGCTCCGGCGCAGACGTTCTGGTGGCCGCACCGATCTCTCCATCGCTTATTCTGGACCGGATCGAGGCGCTCGTGCACAGCCGCAAGCCATTTGTCGTAACGTCCGATTACATCGGCCCCGACCGGCGTTTCCTCGATGACCGTGAGAGCGACATCGAGTTGGTCGACGTGCCGAATTCCCTGCGGGCAAAGGCTCTCGGTGAATACGACGCTGCCAGACTGAAAAGTGAAATTGCCGCTGCCAGAGCGGATATCAACGGTCAGAAAATCGAGCGCCAGGCATTCCAGGTCTCCTATCTCGCGGACAATATCCTCGAAGGCTTCCAGGCAGGCGACCTCAGCAATGCAGGCCAGAAGCTTGGCGAACTGAGGAACGTTACGAACGATCTTAAAATGCGGGCGTTCTCTGCCGGCGAGAAGGATCTCGAGGAACTCTGTATTCCGTTGCGCACAGTGGTGCAGTCACTGATCGATTCCCGCGGCAAATTCTCAAAGAAGGACCTGAGCCTCCTGGCACAGTTGTCGATGGCGGTACGGGCCGCCGTACGGCCCGGTGCGGATAGCTCTGCCCTCGCGCGGGATATCAACAAAACGGTGCTCACCGCGTCTGCCGCAGGCTAGCGGCCGGTTTTACTATTCCCGCCTATCGGCGAAACGGGGTGCCTTCACACTGCTCTCGAATTCTTTTGCGAGCGTGCCGAGGTCCAGCACCGAAACATCTGGTGTGACTTCGAAGGTCGTCTTCGTGGCCTCGGTCACCTTCGCGATGACGGTTGCGGCGTCCGCTTCGGGACGCACCTCGATCGACAGCGCAAAAGCGTCTGTGCCGTCCTTCGACGTCACCAGTTCGGCTTTGAAATCGTTGACTTCCGGAATATCGAACAGAAAATCCTCGTATTCCTGGTGATTGATATTCACGCCCCGGATCTTGAAAAAACCGGCAGTGCGGTGCGCGTGGCGGACGATTGGAAATACGCTGTAGCCCGATTTGGTTGCGCCATGGCGTTGCCAGGTGACAATGTCGCCCGAATTCCAGCGCAGGAATGCCGCGCCGTTATTGCTGTATAACGGCGTCATCACGAGAACGCCGGGCTCCCCCTCCTCCACCGGTTTCATTGTCTCTTCGTCGAGGACCTCGATATGCGCGAGATCGGTCCAGATGTGAAAGCCGTCCCGCGCCTCGCTCTCGGCGCCCATCATGCTGCATTCGGTCATCCCGAAACAGTCGTAGACCTCGGCACCCCAGTCGCGCCCGAGACGGGCGCGCTTCGCCGCGGAGACCGGCTCGGCCGTGCATAAAACGCGGTTTACTGAGCCGCCGGGCAGATCGATCCCCTGTGCGGCGGCGAGGTTGGCGAGATGCAGCCCGTAGCTCGACATGCCCATGAACACCGTGGGTTTGAGGCTCTGTATCAGTTCGAGTTGCACGGTGGACGGCAAAGAAGCGCCCGAGCCTCCCCAGACCGCGCCGATTCCCATGATCCGTGCCGCCCGCGCCCACATGTGCCCCGCGGGATGAATACCGAGTGGAAAGGCTATATGCGCGAGATTGCCGGGCAGTGTTCCGGAACATTCGTAGGTCCGGGCAAATCCGACCATGTTGTAGCGGATGTCTTCATAGGTTTTCGGATAGAACAGCGGCCTGCCGGTGCTGCCACCGGAACGCCAGTATTCGCAGATATCTTCCTGTTTCGCGGTACAAAAATCCTCGTAGAATTCTTCGGTCGACAGCTTGCGCAGCTGGTCCTTGTCCAAAATCGGGATTTTCGCCCATTCTTCGGGGTCATCGAGTTTCGCCGGATTGATATGATCGAGTTTGCCCTGCCAGAATTTTGCCCGGCGCGCGTTCTCGAAGGCGATGGGCTTTCGGATACGCTGGGTCTCCGCGATTGCCTCGGGAGATTCCGGCAGACCGAGGGCCAGCGTTTCGGTCGTATCTGATGTCATTTCTTGCTCACCGAACCGATCCAGCGCTCGTTCGCCGCGAATTCGGCGGGCATGTCCTGTTTGTTCTCGGCGTCGATCATCGCGTTCAGCCGTGCCTGTTTCTCAGACGTATCCTCAGGGATGTCGTGCAGGGCATCCTCGAGCAGCCGCGCGTAGTCGGCGCCGACCGGGCAGACATCCTGACAGCGCCGGCAGCCGGTCACTACGCCCGAACCGCGCAGAATGCTTTGCCATAGATTGAATGACGGCTCGGAGCGGACAAGCGCGAGCTTTTTGTCGGGGTCGGGCTCGTCGAATATGTTTTCCAGGTGATCGGTAAGCTGCGCAAACCCGTGCGGCGACCGGTATCGGTCACAGGCCGCCCAGTCGCGGGTCCAGTGCCCGACGACATCGCCGGGACAGGTGGAGAGACAGCGGCCGCATTCGGGGCCCTGGCACAGGGCCTCGGTCATCGGACTGTCGGTTTCGCAATCGACGCTGCACATCACCGCCGTCAGCATAACGCGCGGCCCGTATTCCGGTGTCAGCAGTTGCAGGTTGAGCCCCAGCGTGCCGAGCCCCGCCTCCACCGCCGCATGGTTCAGCGAGAGCAGTGTGGTCAGATGCTCGTCCGGATCGTTCTGATAGGCCCACGGGTCGACATGGGTCGGCGGGATGATAATGCCGGGATATCCCTCGTCTTCCAGCCAATAGACAAGATTGAGCGACGCTTCCTCGAGCATCGTCAGGGTCAGTTCGTCGTTGTAGTACTTGTGGCGTTCGTCCCAGCGCGTGATCCGGGTTGTGCCGCTGGCGTAGCGCTTTCCAAGGATAATAACCCGGCCGGCGTCATGCTCCGTGATATCCGAAGGTTTCTTGGGGAAATCCGGCGGCGGGTTTTCCTCGAGCACGGCGCCATCGGCAATGCCGACCAGATCGACGCCGAATTCCCGCGCCTTTGCCTTGATGTCGGCCGCGGTCAGCGGCGACTGAAATGCTGATACCATTTTTCTGAAGTCCCTTAGTCGTCGGTGTCAGCGCCGGCGGCGGCCTCTTCGCGCGCGCGCTGTTCTTTTTTGAATGCCTGCAACTGGCGCGCGACCATTCCCTGATAGCCTTCCGGTCCAACCCAGCGGACGTTCCAGTCGTTCAGGCCGTCGATATCGTCGCCGTTCTTGCGCGCGAGCTTGAAGCCCTTGGCCTTTTCGACCTTTTCCGGGGTTTTCTCCGGGATAACCTTCTGTATATCCGACAGATGTGCGTGATAGTCGTTTCCGACCGGACACACCGCCAGGCAGCGCGGACAATCGCCGAACGACCCCACGACCCGCAGCAGCCCCTGCCAGAACCCGAAGAGCTCCCGGTCGGTGAGTAATTCCCGTTGTTTTTCAGGTGTTTGTTTGACGAAATGCCCCCAGAACTGGAGGATTGTCGTGAACCCGAATTCCTGTGCTTCGGTGGCACAGGCCCGTTTGTCGATCCCGAAATGGCGGACCGCATCGGTCGGGCAGGAATAGAGGCACCGGCTGCACGATTCACCGATACAGACCTGTTCCGTAATCCGCTGATCGGGCTCAATCGTGGCTTCTGTCAGAATTCCGGTCAGATAAACCCGCGGGCCGTATTCCGGGGTCAGAATATTGACTTCGAGCCCGAAGGTACCCAACCCTGCCTCGATGCCGAGATGGCGCGTGCTCAGGCGTCCGTAGCTTGCGTTCTTATAGGACCAGTCCGTCTCCTGGGCGGCCGTCACGAAGGACGGATAGCCTTCGCCTTCCAGCCACTCGGTGAGCCTGTAGGCGGATTTGTCCATCGCGCGGAGCACGAGCATGTCGATGTACTGGACCGGGATATTGGATTTTGCCCGGAACGCCCCTGCGGGAATCCGCTTGGCGATCACGATCACGCTTTTGGTGTGGACCGATATCCGGTCCGGTGTTTGCGGCCATTTAGGGTCAGGCGGGAAATCGTTCAGTGTCTTTGCGCTGACCACGCCGACCAGATCGGCCCCGAGCGCCTTGGCCTTTTCTTTTACGACGGAAGCATCGAGATCGTATGTCATGGACGAAAGGTGTCATAGCCGCGCGGCGACAACAACTCCTTATCAGTCCCAAAATATCATGGTACAGTCTGAAATGGCCGCTGAGGGTGGACTACATGCACGGATCTGCCACGACGACACCCGAAATCAGACGCGCAATCCAGACCTCCAGTCTGTCGATCCGTGCCCTGGCCGCTCGCTACGGCGTAAATGCGAAAACGGTCGCTAAATGGAAAGCCCGGAAATCGCCAGAACACCTGCAAATGGGGCCGCATCGTGCACGACCCAAAACCCTGTCCCCGACCGAAGAAGCGACGTGCATCGCCTTTCGCATTCAGGCAATGCTTCCCCTCGATGACTGCCTCTACGCGCTTCAGCTGATGTTCCCGCATCTCACGCGATCTACCCTGCACCGACTGTTCCAGCGACACGGAATCCAGCGATTGCCGGGCACGCCCGCATCGCAGAAGGCGAACGATCTGTCGGCAAATACCGATGACATCGGTCACTTTTACATTGATTCGGCGGATATCCGTACGGGAGACGGCCGGGCCAACATGTTCTTCGCCTTCGACCGTAAGAGCAAGATCGCCTTCGCGAGGCTCTATGACTATGCCCAGCAGGCCAATGGGTCGGCCTTTCTCAACGCGCTGATCGACGCGGTACCCTATAAAATCGGAAGCGTTCTGACAGGCACCGGTGCGCCGTTTTCCGGCACCGGCGAGGAAACCGGCAACAAGGCCTCGTTACACCCGTTCGAGCAGGCGTGCCGGAACCGGCAGATAAATCATATCCTTCTCCCGCCCGGCCAGCCGTGGAGTACCGACCGGAGGAGTACCGACCGGAGCGGAAGCATCAGGGCCCGTGTTTCGGGGAATCCGTCGACGAGCGTGCAGTATGAAAGCCACGATGAATTGCGTGAGCACTTTCTCGCATTTTTCGAGACGTACAATTTCGACCGACGCCTGAAGGCTCTGGGTGGTCAGACACCGTTCGAATTCGTGTGCAGGCGCTGGAAAGAGGAGCCGGAGCGGTTCCGCCACGATCCGAGCCGCTTCGGACACATGCTCAACGGATAGGCAATTGGCCGCCAGATTGAGCAGATATCTCGGTGCCGAGAATTGCGTGATGCCTTGTCGGTAGACAGCTACCGCTTGTCATGTATTTCACAAAAATTTGTAACAAAGATCTTTGTAATCGCTGCGTGCGTACACCATGTCATGAATATGGATAGATCAACACACGAACGGTTTCCTCAGCGACTGAAGGGCGGTCTTATTCTCCTTGCGGTCGTTTTCGGCGTCCTCATGCTGTCGGGCGGCCCGCAGGTGTCCGTCGCGGATACGGAAACGGCCAGGCAGGCGATTGTCGCCGACCCGACGAACCAGGCGTGGGACGCGTTCTGACGCTGACCGGCAGGCTGGCTTGCGTCACGTGACGCTATGACCGTAGTGCCGTAACTGGGAACAGATTCTGATTTCGTAGCGGGAGAACACGTGATCCTTTCCCGCGGCCATGGCTTCGCGGTGACGAGGATCGCGTGTCCAGCCAGCGAGCGAGTCTTCATCGTCCCAGTACGAAACGGTACTGACGCGTCCGTCCCCGGATATATGGGCGTAGCTCTCCTTACCCCGAAAACCGGGCATGTCGCCGACAATCGGAAGAAGTTCCGCGAGCCATCGCTGCTGCTCGGATTCCATCCCCGGCATCGTTTCGAATTCGATCAGGCATATAATCATCGTGTCATCCGTAACTGTATGTGTACGCAGCCATTGTCCGCGCCGCGCTGGGAGCGTATTTAAACCTGTCGAAGTAAAACAGAATACCATGGCCGCCGATACAGATAGCAATATCCCGTCGGGACTGAATGTCCCCTCCCCCCTTGCCAGTGTTGAGCGTGCAGCGTTTGAACTGCGCTGCGGCCGGCCGGTCTTCGTGCTCGACGGCACCGATCAGGCGGCGGCAATCATCGCAACAGAAATGGCGAACGAGACCCGCATCGAGGGGCTTGCCGCGCTGGGCGATGATTCAATGCCTCATGTGGTGCTGACCCATCACCGCGCCCGAACGCTGAAGATACGACTCTATACGCCGGAAATCGTCCGTATCCCTTATCCCGATTGGCTGACTGCCGGCCAGATCCGCCAGCTCGCCGATCCTCAATACGATCTCGCCGATCCGATGCGCGGGCCTTTCCTTGCCGAGCGCGAAGACGGCGGCGCTGCGGTCAAAGGTGGTGTGAAACTGGCGAAGATCGCCAGGATTCTGCCATCCGTATTGGCCAAGTCCGTCCCGGCGATACAGGTTGGCGTTCATCCGGATATCGTCGCCGTCAATGCGGCCGATATCGAATCCTATGACACACGTGCGGCCGCCGGCCTCAAAAGGGTGACCGCGGCGAAGGTTCCGCTGGAAGGGGCCGAAAACGCCAAAATCATCGCCTTCCGGCCGGCTGACGGGGGCATCGAACACCTCGCCATCGTTATCGGCGATCCGCCCGCCCCGGGTCCCGCCCTGGTACGGATACATTCCGAATGCTTTACCGGCGACCTGATCGGTTCGCTGAAATGCGATTGCGGCGAACAGCTCAAGGGGGCGATCCACCAGATCGGCGCCGAAGGGAACGGTATTCTGCTGTATCTCGCCCAGGAAGGCCGCGGGATCGGCCTGATCAACAAGCTGCGTGCCTATGCGTTGCAGGATCAGGGATTCGATACGGTCGAAGCCAATCAGCGGCTCGGCTTCGAAGACGACGAGCGGGTCTTTCTCGCCGCCGCCGAAATGCTGCGCCAGCTCGGTATATCGAAGGTGCGGCTGCTGACCAACAATCCGCGCAAGGTCTCACAGCTTGAAGAATACGGTATCGAGGTGCCGGAGCGCGTCGCCCATACCTTCGAGAGCAACGAACACAACGAACGCTACCTGGCGATCAAGGCCGAGAAAAGCGGCCATATCCTGTAACGAAGTTTTTCCGGCCTGATCAGGCCGTAACGTCGGTTGCCCGGTGCTGTTCCGCAAGTGCGGCCGCGGCGGCCTGATATCCCTTTCGGGCGGCCGACAAATCGGCGGCCGACGGGTTATGGGCGGCATTGGCCGCCGCAGAGAGTTTTGCCGCTGCATCGGCGAAATTGGCCGGATCGCCGCTGGGGTTGCTCAGGCGCACCGACACCGATCCACCGACCGCATACTGACGCCCGTCCGGCCCGGTTGCGTATTCATAGATGATAGGACCGGCCATCGCGCCGGCGGTGCCTGCGTGGGCCTGTTCTTCCTGGCGCACCTGCGCGTCGCGCTGTCGCAGACGGTCGACCGACTGTTTTTCGGCATCCGTCAGATCGACGGGATCGCGCGCTATTTCGGCTTTACGGATTTCAGTGCGCGCGGTCGCAGACGCCGCTGACGTGCCCGATGGGCGCAGGTCGGGGGCCGCAGGCACACTTTTAGCGCCCGTTTCGTCGGCGGGTGCCTGTGATTTCACCTGCATCACGACGCGCTGCTTGCCGTCAGCGGTTTCACCGATCGCGGTGGAACCGACAACGACACCCATACGCGCCTGTGCCGGCAGGCTGACGACGGAACCGATCGACATTCCAATATCCGAATAACCTGTACGGGACCGATCACATCACGGGGATGTTAACGGTCGGGAAACGAACGGGGTTAAGGCGGATAAACCCTGCTGGACCGCCGATAACTTTGCCGCGCTCAATCGCCGGAAACCGCCAAAAGCATCAGGTCCGTATCTTCGGGCGAAGCGCCTGCCGCTGTCAGCATGGCGTTGACCTGCCCGCGATGGTGGGTCTGATGATTGAACATATGCATCACAAGCAATGTATGCGGTGCCCTGATTTCACGTCCCGCCGCAACGGAAAACCATGTCATCGTTCCCGACAGCCAACCGGGATCGACCTCATCCGCCCAGTTCGCAATCAAACCGTCAAACGCAATGCGCGCGCGTCCAAGGTCCTGCCAATCGTCAATCTGGCCGGCCGAACCCGCAATCGTCGGAGATTTCGGTGGCGGGGTCCCGGCAAACCGGCTCATCCAGATCTCGTCGCCCCATAGGAGATGATTGAGCGTTCCGTGGATCGACCCGAAAAAAGCGCCACGGTCGCGCCGACGTTCCGCGTCATCCAGGGTGCTCGCCGCGGCATAGACGGACCGATTTTGCCATGCTCCGTACGCCGCCATAGTCTTCACATACTCCGTCGTGATCATCGTGCGTCCTTTCCTCTCGGCCTCAGACTTCCTGTTGCTGTCTTATCGGCGCAGAGCGTGTAGATTGGCCTGTCAGCAGACCTATTCTCCGAGAGCATCGACAGACATACAAGAATGAGTTCTAAACTCACCGCGTTCCGTCAACAGTGGCCGATATACGGCGCCGGGCTTTTCTCGAACAGCAACGTCACGATCTCGTCGATCATCGTTCCGCTTTGGGCGCTTTATCTCGGCGTGTCGCCGGGTATCATCGGTGTGCTGCTCGGTATTCGCCACCTCCCCGGTCTGCTTTTCGCGATACACGGCGGTGTGCTGCTGGACCGTCTCGGCGCCAGGCCCGTCATGATCGCGTTCGCGGGTACCGCCGTCGTCGTCCCTATCCTGTTTCCGGTCATGCCCTGGGTCTGGGCGATGATGATCCTCCAGATGGTATGGGGGTTTGCGACGACAATGACATGGATGGGGGCGCAAACCTGCGTATCGCAGCTGATGCGCGGCAGCACGCGCCATGCCGCGCGGCTCTCTGTCTCCGTCCGCGTCGGTATGCTGTTCGGACCGCCCTTTGCAGGTATTGCCTGGGATACCTGGGGCGCCTGGGGCGGTTTCGGCGCCATCTCGGTCTGGGCGCTCGGCCTGCTGATATCGTGCCTGTCCCTGCCCCGGCTCGGCTTCGACGATACACAGACCGTTCGCAAATTCAGGCTCGGCGATCTCATCCCCCGTGGTGCGGATTACCTGTCCGCGCTCCGGATGATGACGATCCCGGCGATCGCGATCTGCGTTTATCTGAGCGCCATCCGCATCGCGAGCTACGGCGTCCAGGAAAGTTTCTACATCGTCTACCTGAAGGAAATCGGCCTGTCGGGCGAAAATATCGGCCTGCTCGCCGGCACCGGACATTCGCTGCTCGGGGCGATTGGCGCGCTGATGGTCGGGCTTGCACCGCAGATCCGCTCGATCCGGCGACAGCTCTACATGTTCCTGATCACGCTCGGCCTGGCGACGATTCTGATTTCGATCTCCCCGCTTCTCGTCGATTTCTGGCCGCTTTTTGCCGCGATCACACTGCGCGGTCTGCTCCTGGGTTTCAACCAGCCGCTGATGATCTCGGTCATGGCCGGCGCGGCACCGCCCGACGTCCAGGGCCAGACAGTCGGCCTGCGGACCACCGCCAACCGCGCCGCGTCGACAGTGGTTCCCGTGGCCATGGGCGCGATGGTCGAAGTCATCGGCATCGAATACAGCTTTTACACCATGGGCGCATTGATGATTGCCGGTTGTTTCTGGGTCTGGATCCTTATGCTGCGGGCCTTCGCCCGGGGCGAAATTCCGGACTGACGGACAACGTCTCCGCGATCTCGACAAACCTTCGGTGGATCGATACCGTCGGCGCAATCGACTTGAAACGGGATGGAGAAACGGCGATGGGCAGCGAAAATTTTTATCCGGGCGAACCGCTCGAAGACGATGAAATCCGCGTCACCTTGCTGGGGACAGGCACCCCCTTCCCGCGCCGCGGACAGGCATCCGCATCGATCTTCGTCGAAGCCGGTTCCGAGAAATTTCTGCTGGATTGCGGGCCCGGCGCCCCGCAGAATTTTACCTCGCTGGAAATTCCGTTCACCGCGGTCGACAAGGTTTTTACGACCCATCATCACGTCGATCATATCGGCGGGCTCGATCACTTCTGGATCGGCGGCTGGACCTACGGGCGCACCACACCGCTGAAGGTCTGGGGGCCGCCCGGCACCGAAAAAATCGTCGAGCATCTGCGGGGTATTTACGAATGGGATATCGAAACCCGGCTCGATGCCCTGCCCCCGGGCGGGCACGAGATCGAATGCTCCGAGTTCGGCCAGGATGGCACGATCTACGACAATTACGATGAGGGGGGCGTCCGGATTACCGCTTTCAAGGTGCTCCATTGCGAGCCGCAGAACACGTTCGCCATGAAGGTCGAATACAGGAACCGGACCTTCGTGTTCTCCGCCGATACGAAGAAATGCGATTCAATGCTGCATCACGCGGCGAATTGCGACCTGCTGGTACACGAAGCCTTCCCGCCCGCCGAGCTTTATGCGCAGAAGTCCAACCGTCCGCTCGAGGTCGCAAAGAAGATTTCGGAGGTCTATCACACCTCGCCCCGTGAGGCCGGTGAGGTCTTCGCCGAGACCAACCCGCGCATGGCGGTGATCTATCACATGTACAACAATGACGACGTGATCGGCCCGGCGCTCGACCAGATCCGCGAGAACTATCAGGGACCGGTGGAAATCGGCTACGACCTCATGGTTATAAACGTCGCCGACGAAATCCGCGTACGCCCGGCGATCGTGTCCGACAAGCCGTGGCCGATCGGTAGAACCGCCTGACGGGTTAGGCCCACAGCTCCGCCGAGGCGAGCCTGGCGCCTTCTGCCATCGCTTCGAGCTTTTTCCAGACGATCTCGGGCTCGACCGCCGCCTGGCCAACCCATGTGCCGTAGCCGCAGTCGCTGGACGCGATCACCTGTTCGCGCCCGACGCGCCTGGCGATGCGCGTGATCCGCTGGGCGATCAGTTCAGGGTGTTCGATAAAGTTGGACTTGGATTCGATCACGCCGGGAATCAGGACCACGTCATCCGGCACCTTCACGTCATCGAATACCGTGTATTCGTGGGCGTGGCGCGGGTTCGCGGCTTCGAAAGAGATACCGGATACATTCGCCTTGAACACGAGGTCGATGACATCGCGCAACGGCACGTCGCAGTGATGCGGGCCTTCGTAATTGCCCCAGCACAGGTGGACCCGCACCATGTCTTTCGGCACATTTTCGAGCGCATAATTCAGCGCCTCGACATGCAGTTCCGCGCGCTTGCGGAAATCGGCCAGGCTCAGATCTGCATACTGGATGTGCCGGCCCATGCCGAGATCCGGGCAGTCGAGCTGCAGCATGATCCCGGCCTTCGTGACCGTCTCGTATTCGTAGCGCATCGCCTCTGCGATGGCGAAAATGTAGGTCTCAAAATCCGGGTAATGGGTGTTCGCGAAAAACAGCGAGATCACCCCGGGCGACGCGCCGGTGAGGAACTTGCCCGCAACATTCTGGTCGCTTGTGGCAGCAAGCAGGTTCTTGGTGTCGGTGACGGCTGCATCGCGGTCGCTGACGGATATCTCGGCATTGCAGCCCGGCGTCTTGCGGCGTGACCGGCCTGGATCGTTGAACACCCGTTCCGCCATCTTCGGAAATTCCGCGACGTCCTGGTAGACGAAGGAATTGCTCTCGCCGCCAAAGCCCGCAAGCCGGTCCTTGATATAGGTCGCGTAGCTCGGCTTGCTCATCTCGCCGTCATTGACGATATCGATGCCGGCGCCGGTCTGAAGCCCGACAATCTCCGCTACCGCGGTTTCGACCCGCGCCGCCAGGGCATCGCGGTCGACCGGGATGCCTTCTTCTTTGGCGTACATGATCTGGATGAGATCTTCAGGGCGTGGCAGACTGCCGACATGGGTCGTCAGAATGCGGTCGGTGCTGCGGATCATCTTGGCGTGCCTCCCCGTCCGTCGGAATGCGGACTTCGGGACTACTATACCAAGCCCTCAGCGCCCTGCATACTGGTCGCGCCTCCGCGCTGTCAAACGCTGAGCCGAACGCGATCCGGCAGCGCTACTCTTTGTTGAAAAAGTTGAATATCTTGTTCTTGACGCGGCGCTCATCCGGCGCCAACGCGTAGGCGCGAACAAAATCATCCGCTGCCCGCGACAGATTTTTCGCCGCCTCGTAGGCCAACCCCCGATTGAAAATCGTCTTCCAGCGGTATCCGCCACCGATCGGGGCACGGTGCTGGATGTCGAGCGAGATTGTGAAATCTTCGATCGCCTCGGCGATCCGCCCGACCATATACAGCGACAGGCCTTTCAGATTGTGCCCGATCGATCGTTCCTCGACCGACGCCTCATCCGACGCAAGATAATGTTCGAGCACCGGGATGGCCTCGGCATATCGTTTTTCTGAAATCAGTTTATCGATGGTTGCCATATCGCTGAACGCGTCTGATTTCGCCGTATCGATCACGGTGATGGATTGCGCGGAAAATGACGGAAGTCCCACATTGGGCGCCGCATTTGCGGAGAAGGAGATGATGACGACCGTAAAGCCGAGAACCAGACACTTCATAAGCTGCACCTATCGAATGTTACAAGATTATGACAATTCTATGTTTTTTTTAGGGCGACGAGAATAGGCGCGTTAAGGTTAACGAATGATTAGCGCACAGTGTGCGCCAAACAATGGCGCTCCATTTTCCCTATAAAAATCAATGATTTAGGAAACCACCATACCGCTCATTCGTCGATTCTCCATCAGAATCAGCGATTCGAACGCGCTAATATTCGTCTCCAGGTTGCCTGTTGCGGCTGTCGGAAACCGTAGATTAAAGCGGTGCCTCTACCCGCTTCCAGCGCACCCAACCGCTCACGATGCGGCCATCGGGCCACGCCCGCGAGAGCGACAGGATCAGATATCCGTCCGGCGTAATCTCGACGCCCCGCACCTGCTTGCCGCCTACCCAGCCCGGGTTCAGGGCAAACCGCACATCGGTCGTAAAAACGTCGTCTTTGAGCGTCCATGTGCCCGCATAGGAAATGTAGGTATCGAAGGCCCGCTGGCGATCCGCCTCCGGCGCATCCGTATGCCAGGCGGGATCGCCGCTCAGGGCGGGCCTGGCGCCATGACAGAGCGCCGCGTTCATCCAGCCGTCTGCCGAAACGATCAGTACGCCTTCCTGGGCGTCGCCGTAGCGTTTTTCGGCCAGAACCGCGTCATCCGGATCGTCGCTGCCGCGTTCGACGAGGAGCCAGGTGCCGATGATGTCTTCGTTCATTACCATCCGACTATCCTAGTCGGTACGGCCGGTTTGCGCCAAATCAAAGGGCTCAGCCGTTTCCAGCCAAGCCCCCGATATAAATCGAAAAAATGGTGCGCCCACCAGGACTCGAACCTGGGACCCACTGATTAAAAGTCAGTTGCTCTACCACCTGAGCTATGGGCGCTTGATGC
>CAXBMQ010000030.1:0-56890 GCA_963977005.1 uncultured Rhodospirillaceae bacterium | reverse complement strand
CAGGGCGGCCGTCGGGCGGTCAGCCCACCTGGCCGTGGCAGTGCTTGTACTTCTTGCCCGATCCGCACGGGCAAGCCGCATTGCGCGGCACCTTGCCCCAGGTGTCCGGATCGTTGGGGTCGACCCAGCGCCCGAGCCCTTTATCGAGCACCCAGCCGGGCGGCGCATCTGCGGGATCGGTGCTGGCTGACAGCACGTTCGATCCTGCAGGCTGCGCCTGCATGACGGCTGCCGGGTGCATGCCCTGACCGCCACCGCCACCACCGCCCTCTGCTTCGGCGAAGGCGGGGTCCGTCCGGGTTTCATGCATTTCCTGATTGGCGTATTCCGCCTGTTCCATCGCCGCCAGTTCGTCGGCGTCGATCGACAGTTCAAGGTGACACATCACCGAGGTAACCGTTTCGCGCAGGTTGTTGAGCATTTCCTCGAACATGTCGAAGGCTTCGCGCTTGTATTCGTTGAGCGGATCCTTCTGGCCGTAAGCGCGCAGACCGATCCCCTGGCGCAGATGATCGAGCGCCAGAAGATGTTCCTTCCAGGCCTGGTCGAGCAACTGGAGAAGCAGGCTTTTCTCGGCCATCCGCATCAGCTCGGCACCGTAATTCGCCGTCTTCGCCGCCATCTTGCTGGCTGATTCTTTCAGTAGGCGGTCGCGGATTTCCTCGTCGGCGATGCCTTCTTCGCCGGCCCATTCCGAGATCGGCAGGTCGAGTGCCAGAACCCGCGCCGCATCTTCCCTCAGCGTGTCGGTGTCCCATTGTTCGGCATAGGCTTTTTCGGGGATACACCGGGCGACCATGTCTTCGATCGCCTGTTCGCGCATCTCGACGACGGTCTCCGACACGTCTTCGGTGACCATCAGCTCCTTGCGCTGTTCGTAGATTACCTTGCGCTGGTCGTTCATCACGTCGTCGAACTTCAGCAGGTTTTTCCGGATTTCGTAGTTCCGCTCTTCGACTTTCTTTTGCGCTTTCTCAAGGGCCTTGTTGATCCACGGGTGGATAATGGCTTCGCCTTCCTCGAGGCCCAGCTTGCGCAGCATGGAATCGATGCGTTCCGATCCGAAGATGCGCATCAGGTCGTCTTCGAGCGACAGGTAAAACTTGGACCGGCCCGGATCGCCCTGACGACCGGCACGTCCCCGAAGCTGGTTGTCGATGCGGCGCGCTTCGTGGCGTTCGGTACCGATGACGTAAAGTCCGCCGGCTTCCATCACGATCTTTTTCGCCGCCGCGGCCTCTGCCTCGATCTCCTTGGTCAGTTCGGCGCGTTTTGCCTCGCGCTGGGCCTCGGGCACCTTCGCCAGTTGCTGCTCGATCTGCATGTCGACATTGCCGCCGAGCTGGATATCGGTACCGCGGCCCGCCATGTTCGTTGCGATCGTCACCGCGCGCGGCCGGCCGGCCTGCGCGATGATGAAAGCTTCCTGCTCATGGAACCGCGCATTCAGCACGTGATGGTCGATGTCGTTCTTTTTCAGAAGCTCGGAGAGCATTTCCGATTTTTCGATCGACACGGTGCCCACCAGCACCGGTTGATCCTTTTTCTGGGCGTCGCGGATCTCGCCCATGATGGCATGGTATTTTTCTTCCGTTGTCCGGTAGACCTCGTCGTCCTCGTCGATACGGACCTGGTCGACATTGGTCGGAATTTCGACGACCTCGAGCCCGTAGATTTCGGCAAATTCACCGGCCTCGGTCATGGCCGTGCCGGTCATGCCGGCAAGCTTCGGATAGAGCCGGAAATAGTTCTGGAACGTGATGGAGGCCAGCGTCTGGTTCTCGTTCTGAACGGTGACGCCTTCCTTGGCCTCGAGCGCCTGGTGCAGGCCTTCCGAGAAACGCCTGCCTTCCATCATGCGGCCGGTAAACTCGTCGATGATGACGATGGCGTCGTCCTTGACGATATAGTCCGTGTCGCGCTGGAACAGCGTATGCGCGCGGAGCGCCTGCTGCACGTGATGGACCAGCGACACGTTGGTGATGTCGTACAGGGTCTCGCCGCCGAGCATGTCCATCTCGCCGAGGATCTCCTCGACCCGTTCGGTGCCGGCTTCGGTCAGGACGACGGTCCGCTGCTTTTCGTCTTTTTCGAAATCGGCTTCCGTCAGCTTCGGGATAACCTTGTCGATCGACGCATACGTATCGGCGGCATCTTCCGCCGGACCCGAGATGATCAGCGGCGTACGCGCCTCGTCGATGAAAATATTATCGACTTCGTCGACGATGGCGTAATGGAACTCGCGCTGGACCATTTCCTCGATACGGAAATTCATGTTGTCGCGCAGGTAGTCGAATCCGAATTCGTTATTGGTGCCGTAGGTGATGTCGCAGGCATAGGCCTGCTGGCGCTCGCTGTTGTCGAGCCCGTGAACGATGCAGCCGACGGTCAGGCCGAGGAATTCGTAAATTGCGCCCATCCAGGCGGCGTCGCGGGAAGCCAGGTAGTCATTGACGGTGACAACGTGGACGCCCTTGCCCGTGATCGCGTTGAGATAGACCGGCAGGGTCGACACCAGGGTCTTGCCTTCGCCGGTACGCATTTCCGAAATCTTGCCCTGGTGCAGCACCATCCCGCCCAGCATCTGCACGTCGTAGTGCCGCTGGCCAAGCGTGCGCTTCGCGGCTTCGCGTACGGTCGCGAAAGCTTCGATCAGCATGTCGTCGAGGGATTCGCCGTCCGCGTAGCGCTTTTTGAAATCTTCGGTCCGCGCGCGCAGCCCGTCATCGGTCAGTTTTTCGATGTCCGGTTCCAGCGCATTGATCTCACCGACCATCGCCTGAAGGCGTTTGACTTCCCGATCATTGGCGCTACCGAAAAGACGCTGCGCAATCGACTGTAACATTCTGAATCCTTAGTCCAAAGAACCCGCCGGGATCGGCGGGCGAAGCGGCCGGACACTATCATATATGGGAATTGCCGCACAGATATGCACCATCCCGGCCCGAGTCAATCGAAACGGCACATAGATGGCTGGATTCCGGCAAAAAAGATGTTATTTCCATATCGTTACTGCGAATTCGGTGCGGGACCGGGTAGTATGCCCGAAATCGAACAGCGCAGCCTGCGGAAGGAACGCGGGCTGTGCGGAAAATTAAGGAAACGACGATGAAATTTACGAGCCTTGCGGCGGTTTGTGCCGCAACGATCTTATTCGCGCTGCCGGTTGCTGCCCAGAACGCAGACAAGAATGCGGCCAAGAACCCGGCAAAGCCCGACGCGGCGGCGAATCCGGTCGTCGCCATCGTCAATGGCGCAAAGATCATGCGCTCCGATGTCGAGGCTGCCCGCGGCCAGTTGCCCGAACAGTATCGCAATCTGCCGATGGACCAGCTCTACCAGCCGATCCTCAATCAGCTCATCCGGACCAAGATTCTGTCGGCGCAGGCGCGGGCCGACAAGCTGCACGAGACCGATGCCTATCAGCGTCGTGTCGACCTGATTGCGGAGCGTCTGCTCGAAGAGGCGCTGCTCGCAAAGACGATAGAGGAAAAGGTGACAGAAGAGGCCCTGCAGGCGCGGTATGACAAGACGTCGGGCAGCTTTCCGACCAAAGAAGAAATCCGTGCACGGCATATCCTGGTGAAAACGGAGGCCGAGGCCGATGCCATCATCAAGGAGCTGACCGGTGGCGCCGACTTTGCGAAACTGGCGGCGGAAAAATCGATCGGCCCGTCCAAGACCCGGGGCGGCGATCTGGATTATTTCAGCAAGGGCCAGATGGTGCCGCCTTTCGAGGAAGCGGCCTTTGCCCTGTCCAAGGGCGAATTCACAAAATCGGCGGTAAAATCGCCGTTCGGCTGGCATGTCATCAAGCTGGAGGACAAGCGCCAGTCCAAGCCGCCGAGCTTTGAAGAAAGCCGGGGCCGTCTCAGCCAGGAACTGTCTCAGGAAATCGCCGAGGAACTGGTCAAGGACCTGACCGGGAAAGCAAAGATCGAGCGATTCGAGGCCGATGGATCCGCCCCGCGGATGCGGCGCATTCAGCCCGCGCCTGCCGCCCGCTAGGCGCAGGTGGATTGCGTTTCGGGAATATCCGGGGCGGTGTAACCTGAAGTCTGAGGGGTTCGGCGAGCTTTGATGATCGATAATTTCGTTATGATCGATTATGTCGCGACATTCATCGTGTTCTTTGCTGTCATCGATCCGATCGGAACCGTGCCCGTGTTCATCGCTGTCACGCAACAATTCGACCAGAAAGCGCGACGGCGCATTGCGCTGATCGCGACACTCGCGGCTGCGGCTATCCTGCTGTTCTTTGTGGCTGTGGGCGAGTTCATCCTCATCGCGCTTTCTATTCCGCTTCCCGCGTTTCAGATTTCCGGCGGGATCGTTCTGTTTCTCTTTGCCCTGTCGATGATTTTCGGCGAGAGCAAGCCCGAGGCGGAAGTGAAGCTCGCCGAGGCGCATCATGAAACGGCGATTTTCCCGTTGGCGGTGCCGTCGATCGCCGGACCGGGAGCAATGCTGGCGGCGGTTCTGCTGACCGAAAATGCCAGGTTCAGTATTACCGAACAGGCGCAGACGGCGGCGGTGATGCTGTCCGTTCTGGCGGTGGTTTACGTGTTGCTGCTGAGTGCCGGCTGGATCAACCGGATCATCGGCAATAGTGGGGCGAGTGTTGTCAGTCGCGTAATGGGCCTTATTCTGGCGGCGGTTGCGACAACCAACGCGTTGGCAGGAATCGAAGCGTATTTTTTCGGACGATAGACCCGTCTTTCGAGCCGTCTGGATTTCATGGATTTCAGTCTGGCGAATATAGTCGCCGTGACAGCAAGGTTTCCGCGCAAATAGGATATGCGCTAGACTCACCGACCCAATCCATCAACGGAACCAAAAACAAGATGGCAAAGATTTCGCCGCTGGCGCCTGCCGGCTTTCCCGATATACCGGCTATTCCCGGCGTCCTGCTCTCCGCGGGATCCTGCGGGTTGCGCTACAAGGGACGCAAGGATGTCCTGCTGGCGGCGCTCGACAAGGGCACCCAGGTGGCGGGTGTGTTTACGACATCAAAGACGGCGGCAGCGCCCGTACACTGGTGCATGCGGTCGGCGAAGGCGGGCCGCGCGCGGGCGCTGATCGTCAATGCGGGCAACGCCAACGCGTTTACCGGGCTCGCGGGCGAAAAATCCGTTCAGCGCACGGTCGACAAGGTGGCATCCGTGCTCGGTTGCCCGAAATCCCAGGTTTTCGTCGCCTCTACCGGCGTGATCGGCGAGACCCTGCCCGACGATCGCATCCGCAAGGCGCTTGGCGGCCTGAAGAAGAAACTGTCGCCGGGCGACTGGCCAGGCGCGGCGACGGCGATCATGACGACGGACACCTTTTCGAAGGGAGCGTTCCGAAAGGTCATGATTGGCGATACCGAAGTGACCATCGGCGGTATCGCCAAGGGGTCGGGCATGATTGCCCCTGACATGGCGACCATGCTGTCGTTCATTTTTACCGACGCAAAAATTCCGGCTGCCGTGCTGCAGACTCTGGTCCGCCGGGGCGCCGACCGGTCGTTCAATGCGATTACCGTCGACGGCGACACGTCAACCAGCGATACCGTGCTGCTGTTTGCCACGGGAGCCGCCAAACACGCGAAGATCGCAAGTGCCGGCGACGCAAAGCTGCGGGCGTTTCGCGCCGCGCTTGAAGAGGTGATGATCGATCTCGCCCATCAGATCGTCCGCGATGGCGAGGGGGCGACAAAGTTCGTCACCGTCAACGTCAGCGGCGCGAAATCCGCCAAGGCCGCGCGGAAAATCGGGCTGACCATCGCCAATTCGCCACTGGTCAAGACAGCGATCGCCGGCGAAGACGCGAACTGGGGCCGGATCGTGATGGCGGTCGGCAAGTCCGGCGAGGAAGCGGATCGGGACCGGCTGAAAATCAGTATCGGCGGCGTCGCGGTCGCCGACAAGGGTATGGTCGTTCCCGGCTATGACGAAGCGCCCGTCGCAGAACACATGAAAGGTCAGGAAATCGATATCGATGTCGATCTCAGGATCGGCAAAGGCTCGGCGACGGTCTGGACCTGCGACCTGACCCACGGCTACATCACCATCAACGCCGATTACCGGTCCTGAACCCGACGGGCGGGGCGGGAATACGGATGTCTGATCTTCCCATCATTCTGGTTGCGGCCGTTGCCCTGTTCGACACCGACGGGCGCGTCCTTATCGCACAGCGCCCCCCGGGGAAATCCATGGCCGGTCTGTGGGAATTCCCCGGCGGCAAGGTGGAGGCGGGCGAGACGCCGGAACAGGCGCTAATCCGCGAATTGCAGGAAGAACTGGCGGTCGACACGGTCGAGAGCTGCCTCGCGCCTTTTACGTTTGCGTCCCATGCCTATGAGGATTTTCACCTCCTGATGCCGCTTTTCGTCTGCCGCAAGTGGCAGGGCCAGGTGACGCCGGTCGAAGGACAGTCCCTGAAATGGGTCATGCCGATGCAGCTCAGGGAATATCCGATGCCGCCGGCCGACAAGCCGCTGATAGCCATGCTGCGGGACTGCCTGTGACCTGCGTTTTTGTGGCGTGTGTTTGTTCGGTTCGCGTGGTACCGGATAGAGATGTCTGCTAACGCAAAATCCGTCGGTTCGGTCATTCGCGCAAATCCGCGCGGCTGGCTGATCGTGCTGTTTATCTTCTGCGCGCTGAGCCTGGTGTTCTCGGCGCGCATGACACTCAGCGTTATCATGCCGACCTGGGAAGAGGAACTCGGCTGGGCCCGGACGTTTTTGTCGTCCGGCGGGTCCATCGTTCTGGTCTTCATGACGCTGGTTTCGCCGCTCGCCGGCAACCTGCTGGACAAGGTCGGCCCGCGCCCGGTGGTGGCGGGGGCGCTTCTGTGTGTCGGCGCTTCGCTTGCGGCCACATCCGTCATGACCGCGCAATGGCAGTTTATTGCGCTGTTCTGCATCATCGGTGGCCTCGGTTACGGCGCGCTCGCCGCACCCCAGGCATCGGCGACGGTCGCCCAGATTTTCGACGAGCACCGTGGCCTTGCGACCGGGATCGCGACGTCGGGTGCATCGGGCGGGCTACTGATTATCCTGCCGCTTCTGGCGGTGCTGATCGGCTGGATCGGCTGGCGTGCAAGCTTTGCCGGGTTCGGTTTCCTGATCATGGCGATGGCGCCGGTCGCGTGGTTCCTGATCACGCCGGCAAGCCGGACCGAAAATGCAGCGGCCGGCGGCAATGCCACACCGTTGGCCGCGCGGCTGCGTCTGATCACCCGCAATTCGACGTTCTGGCTATTGCTGGTCGGTTTCATGATCTGCGGCTTCACGACCACGGGCGTGATAGAGGTCCATCTGATCCCGTATGCGATTTCGTGCGGTTTCCCGCGGTTTGAAAGCGCTACGGCACTGGGCGTGCTGTCGGCCTTCAACATGGGGGGCATGATCCTTGCAGGCTACCTCGCCGACAAGGTCAACCGGCCGCTGCTACTGGGATTGATCTATTTCTTCCGGGCGCTGACGTTCTTTATCCTGATGAACATCACCGGCAATCCCGAACTGTTATTCCTGTTCGCCATCCTGTTCGGCATTTTCGACTACTCGACCATGCCGGTGCTGGCCAGCATCGTCGGCACGCATATCGGCGTCGGCGTGATGGGGCTGACGCTGGGCCTGCTTTTCGCCGCGCATTCCGCGGGCGCCGCCGCCGGCGCGTTCATGGGCGGCTATTTCTTCGATGCCTTTGCCAGTTACGAATGGGTATGGATCGTTTCTATTGCCCTGGCGATGACGGCCGCCGTCGTGACGTGGCTGATCCGCGAGACGCGGGATTCCGAAAAGGCCGGAACGCCGGTGGCGGCCTGATCCGATGACGGGGCTCGCCGAAGCGAACATGAAACGCGGCTGGATCGTCGTGGCGATCTGTTTCGTCGCCATGGCGTTCACCTTCGGCGCGCGGTCGTCGGTCAGCATGGTGCTGCCCCTCTGGCAGGCGGAACTCGGCTGGACGGCAGCGCAGTCGTCGACCGGCGCGTCGATCGTCCTCATCATGATGGCGCTGGGATCGCCCGTCGCCGGCAATATCATGGACCGCTACGGCGCCCGGCGTGTGATTGCCACCGGGTTGCTGGCGCTGGCGCTGGGTGTCGGCGGGACGTCCTACGTATCGACTTCGCTCTATTACTACCTTCTGTTCGGCATCGTCGGCGGAATCGGCTGGGCGTCCGTCTCTATCCCGCTGGTCACGGCGGCGGTGTCCGGCTATTTCGTGAAATACCGCGGTCTTGCCATCGGTATTGCCGTTTCGGGCGCCACCGGGGGACAACTGCCGGTGCTGTCGCTTCTCGGGATCATGATCGCTACGCTCGGCTGGCGCGATGCCTATCAGATCCTCGCCGTTCTGCTGGCGGTATTTGCCGCCCTTGTATACCTCCGGTTCAAGCCGCCATTGGCCAACCCGGACGATCCGGGACAGAACACCGGGAACGCGATCGACGATACGCTCGCGGAACGGCTGAAACTGCTTTTTGACAACCGCACCTTCCTGCTCTTGCTCGCCGCGTTTTCGCTCTGCGGGTTCACAACCGCCGGCGTGATCGATGTTTACTTCATTCCTTACGCGATTTCCTGCGGCTTTACCCTGATCGAAGGATCGGCCGCGTACGGGGTGCACGGTCTTGGCAATCTGGCCGGTGTGATCCTGTTCTCGTGGATGGCTGACCATGTAAACCGGCCGCGTTTGCTTGCAAGCATGTTTTTCCTGCGCGCCTTTGCCTTTTTCCTGCTGATGTTCATCTCCGCCGATATCAGCGTGATGTTCGTTTTCGCCGCGGTCTTCGGCATTCTCAATTTTTCGACCTTCCCGGTGATCGCCAATATCGTTGTGACCCATATCGGGGTCCGCATTATCGGGCTTACCCTCGGTCTGCTGTTCGGCGGGCATTCGCTGGGCGCTGCCATCGGAGTGGTGTCGGGCGGCTGGATGTTCGACCTGACATCCCGGTACGAATGGGTGTGGTGGGTGTCCGCCGGTCTCGCCGCCATGGCGGGCGTCTGCGCACTCCTGGTGAAGGAAAACCGCCCGCCGCGCGAGACCAGAGGATTTCCGGCGGCCGCCTGACCTATTTCCCGGGGCGCGCCTTGTCGCCTGTTGCCCGTTCTTCCGTCTCCAGCGCATCGGCCAGCCGCGTCGTTCCGCTGCCGGGCCGCAGCGGCTGCTGCTGTGCCCCGTGCGGCGCCCAGCCGGTCATCCAGATGATCTGGAACGTGGCCGGAATACGCCCGTCTTCATCTCCGTACAATTCCTGATACCGCGCTGCGGCGGCGAACAGCGTGTCGCGGCGCAGACCGGCGCGGCTCCGCGCGGCGACGGCATTGGCTTCGCCCATCCCGCGCAGTTCGCGCATCAGTGCAAACATATCCGGATAGGTAACCGTGATGGTGTCGGTGTCGATAACCGGCAGCGCGAATCCCGCCCGCTGGAGCAGGGCGCCCGCATCGGCGACATCGGCGACGGGCGATGTGTGGGGGCTGGTCCCGCCGGTGGTTTCCGCCTCGGCTTCGAGAAACGCGCGGCGCAGTTCAATCAGCGTATCGCCGCCGAGCATGGCCGCGAGGAAAAGCCCGTCGGGTTTCAGGGAGCGGCGGATCTGGACAAGTGCGCCGGGCAGGTCGTTGACCCAGTGCAGGGACAGGGTCGACGCGACGAGGTCGAAGGCATTCCCTGCAAAGGGCAAAAATTCCTCGTCCGCGGTTACCCGCAGACCGTTTGAAACCCTGCGCAACAGCCGCGTCGACAGATCGGCAGTGACCAGGGTCTCAGGTCTCGGGTCGAACAGGGTGGTGCCGTGCCCGCCGCCCAGATCGAGCGCGATGGAAAAGTCCCGTTTCACGTCGCGCAGGCGGTCGGCAAGCCGGTCGGCAATTTCGCGGTGCAGAAAGTCGTGGTCGGCGAATGCTGCCGCCGCCCGGTCGCGATGACGGCGCACGGTTTGGCGGTCGAACAGGATGATGTCCTCGGTCATGGCGCGAACATAGGCCGCTTTGTTTCGCGC
Source organism: uncultured Rhodospirillaceae bacterium (assembly GCA_963977005.1). GTDB lineage: Bacteria > Pseudomonadota > Alphaproteobacteria > MPNO01 > UBA830 > CAXBCP01. The sequence continues at coordinate 46,888 of CAXBMQ010000030.1, read as the reverse complement.
TGTCACCCCGCGTTTCGACGCGCCGACACCGCGTGCTAACCTTCCCGGATGACACTGTCTGAATCGCTTCGGACGACCGCACGCCGCGCCGTCGATATCGTCCTGCCGCCGCGTTGTCTCGGCTGCGGGGCGCTTGTCGGCGACCCGGGTGCCGTCTGTCCGACCTGCTGGGGCGGGATCGACTTCGTTACGGCGCCGATGTGCCGGTGCTGCGGGTTGCCGTTCGATTACGACGAGGGGCCGGAGGCAATCTGCGGCGATTGCGCCCGCCGGCCGCCGCCCTACGGACGTGCCCGTTCGGTCATGATCTACAACGATGCGAGCCGCCGGCTGGTGCTGGCGTTCAAACACGCCGACAGGACCGATGCGGCGCCCGCCTGGGGGGAGTGGCTGTCCCGCGCCGGTGTCGATCTGCTGGCGAACGCCGATCTTCTGGTACCGGTACCGCTGCACCGGTGGCGTCTGGTGGCGCGTCGCTATAACCAGGCGGCGCTGATGGCGCAGGCGCTCGCCCGGAGATCGGCGGTGCCGGTCTGTGTCGATGCGCTAAGGCGTATCCGGGCAACGCCGAGCCAGGGACGCATGAGCCGGGTACAGCGCCAACGCAATGTTGCGGGGGCCTTCGCCGTCCGTGACAGCCGTCGCAACGACATCGAAAACGCGCGGATCGTGCTGATCGACGATGTCATGACCACGGGGGCAACGCTTGGGGCCTGCATCCGGCCGTTGCTGCATGCCGGGGCGGCAAATGTGGATGTCCTGACCCTCGCGCGGGTGGCCCGGACCGGGTAGACATCCCGTTCGATACTTTTTTCCGAGGAAGGTTCCGTCTATGCCGATTGAGGCCTGGATGCTGGCATTGGGCTCGGCATCGCTCTTCGGGCTCGGGCTCGTGGTCACGCAATTCGGCCTGCGGGATATGACGCCTGCGCTGGGAGCGACGTTCAGCATGCCGATGGCGGCACTGGTGTTCTGGGCATCTGCGCCGTTTCTCGCCGATTTCAGCGGGTGGAACGGCGATGCCGCGCTGCTTTTTGCCGTTGTCGGCATTTTCTTTCCGGCCATGATTACGCTGCTGACGTTCGAGGCGAACCGGCTGATGGGGCCCTATGTGTCGGGGGCTATCGGCAACCTCGCACCGGTTTTCGCCGTTGCCGCCGGGCTGATCGTTCTGGGCGAGGCGCTCGGCGGCGTGCAGTGGCTGGCCGTTGCCGCGATTATCGGCGGCATTACCAGCATGTCGGTTCGGCGCACCTGGGAAGGCGGCGCGTGGCGGCGCTGGGTCATTGCGTTACCCCTGGGTGCGGCGCTCTGCCGGGGGCTGGGACCGCCCGCGCTCAAGATCGGGCTCGGCTGGTGGCCCAACCCGTTCGTCGCCGTCCTGATCTGCTACGCGGTGTCGGCTACGGTCGCGATTGCCGTCGGCCTGTGGCGGACGCGGGGCACCGAACGGATCGTTACCCGGCGGGGCGTTCTGGCTTTCGCCGCCGTCGGTCTGTGCAACGGGTTCGCGGTATTGTTCTGGGTTCAGTCGCTGGCGCTCGGCCCGGTATCGCTGATCTCGCCGGTGGTTGCCTGTTATCCGGTATTTACGCTTGCCTTCGGTGCCATCCTGTTGCGCCGGACCCGGATCGATCGCAACCAGGGTCTCGGCGTTGTGCTGACGGTCATCGGGGTCGTCCTGCTGACGGCTGCATAGTCCGGGTCTGATGCCGGCGACGCGCGGGCGACGGCGGTGCTTCAGATGGGAACCGCCGGGGTGCCAGTGTCCGGCAGCAAGCGTTTGCGCAATTCCAGTATGTCGACAGTTGTTGCCGCAAAATCAATCAGATGATTTCGTTCGAAGCCCAAAAACTCTTTCCGTGGGACTGTATCGATAATGCAGAACGTGCCCAGGCTGAAGCCGTCCTCTGTAACCAAGGGTGCCCCGGCATAGAAGCGAATGCCCGGTTCTCCCGTCACCAGCGGGTTCGCCCGGAAGCGTTCGTGCTGGGTGGCATCAAGAACCACCATCGGTTCGGTTTCCATAATCGCGTAAGTGCAGAATGCCTGATTCCGGGGTGTTTCCGGTGCATCGAGACCGTGTGCGGATTTGAACCACTGCCGGTCCTCGTCGACCAGCGATACCAGGGCAATCGACACGTTGAAAAGCCGCGCCGCGAGCCTTGTGAGGGCATCGAATGACGGTTCCTTCGGCGTATCCAGCACCTTAAAGGCCCGGAGGGCAGCGACGCGCCGGTCATCGTCGGGCGGCAGCAAATCCATGTCAAAATCATAAAAGGTGATACACGATCATGATTTCTATCAAAAACTGATTAAGCCGGTATTACCGGAAAGCCGTCATATAAGGGCTTATAACGCCGGAAACTTCGCTGAAAGGGCTGACAAAGCCGGAATTGCCCCACATATTAGCGGCTCCACCCATTCCAGTTGAAGGATCGCCGCCGTGGCACAAGTCGAAATCTATTCCAGCATGTTTTGTCCGTTTTGCAGCCGCGCGAAGCATCTGCTGACGCAGAAAGGGGTCGAGTTCATCGAGATCGATGTCGATACGAGTCCCGGCCGGCGTAACGAGATGCTTCAGCGTGCCAATGGGCAGCACACGGTGCCGCAAATCTTTATCGACGATTGTCACGTCGGCGGTTCCGACGATCTCGCCGCCCTCGACCGCGCCGGCAAGCTGGACGGGATGCTCGGACTCGGCTGATGGCCGCCGCGCAGCCGTCCGGCAACGCGGGCTCCGCCAGTCCGTCGACGTTTCGTCTGGCCTGTGTCCAAGTTAACGCCGGAAACGAAATTGCGCCCAATGTGGGTACAGCGGCGGGCTTGATCCGCGAGGCTGCCGGTCTGGGGGCGGACTTTATCTCCCTGCCGGAATGCGTCGCTTTGCTCGAACCGGACCGGGAAGCCCTGTTTCGCAAATCCGCGTCGGAAGACGGTCACCCGGCGCTGCAGGCGTTCCGTGCGCTGGCCAGCGAACTGGCGGTCTGGCTGCACGTCGGGTCGCTTGCCGTCCTGTCGGCGGACGGTCGTATCGCCAACCGGACCTTCCTCATCGATCCTGCCGGCGACGTGACCGCGACATATGACAAAATCCACATGTTCGATGTCGATCTGGCGGATGGCGAATCCTACCGGGAATCCAATACCTACCAGCCGGGCGACAGGGCGGTGGTCGCCGATCTCCCCTGGGTCCGCGCCGGGTTGACGATCTGCTACGACGTGCGGTTTCCGGCGCTCTATGCCGATCTGGCCCGGGCGGGTGCCGCGATCATCGGCGTGCCGTCGGCCTTTACCCGGAAGACCGGCCGTGCCCATTGGCATGTATTGTTACGCGCGCGGGCGATCGAAACCGGTTGCTGGGTTTTCGCGGCCGCCCAGTGCGGCGATCATGCCGCCGGCCGCCAGACCTACGGCCATTCGCTGATCGTCGACCCGTGGGGCGACATCGTTGCCGAGGCGGGCGAAGACCCCGGGATCATCATGGCCGAGATCGACCCGGTCCGTGTTGCCGCTGCCCGCCGGGCGGTGCCGTCGCTGGCAAACGGGCGATCCTATCGTCCGGTGGAAGATGTCAGGCCGGATGCGGAATAGCCGGTATTGCCGCTCCGGGTCTGACCGCGGCGATGCGTTGGACGATCGCCGGGGCGGGATCGTCGATACGTCCTGCTTCATAAGCGACGACTGACAGTTTCCCGGCGACCGCCTCAAACAGCTCGCCGTCACGCAACAGAAAGTCGGGGTTCCGCGGCCGGCCGAGATTCTCGTTGCCGGCGGCGAAGGTTTCGTAAATCAGCGCCCCGCCCGGGTTCAAGCTGTCGATCAGGATCGGAAAAAGCGGACGGTGAAGGTAGTTCGTCACAACGATCCCGTCGAATGTCCGGCCGGGCAGCGGCCATGGATTTCCATCTTCCAGGTCCGCCTCGACTATGTCGATCCCGGCGCCGGGAACCAGGCGCGAAATATCTCTGTCGATGGCGGTGACCCGGTAGCCCGCACGTGCGAGGAAGTCCGCATGACGCCCCGATCCGCAGGCGATGTCGAGGACGGTTCCGTGCGGCTTTATGAGTGCCACGCAGCGTACAACCCAGGACGACGGCGGCGGCAGGGCGGGTGTGTCGGTCATTATATGATTGCAACCCATTGTAATAATTATGAAAAATAGGCCTTGGCAAACGTCGAATCTAGCTTAATTTTACGTCCATGATTGTATTCGACGTAAGCTGCAGCAACGACCATGTCTTCGAAGGCTGGTTCAGGGATTCGGAATCTTTCGCCGAGCAGGTGGAAGCCGGCGCCGTAACCTGTCCGGTCTGCGGCGACACCAGGGTGAAAAAGGCGCTGATGGCACCCAATGTTGCCGGCATACGCAAAGGCAAGGACGACGTTTCCCCGTCCCCTGCGCCGACCGCAACGCCTGGCACTGCACCAAATGCCGCGATGGGTGCGCCGGACGGCAAGCTCGCCGAGTTCGTCGAAGCCCTCCATGAGCTTAAAAAACACGTCGAGGAAAACAGCGACTATGTCGGGGATGCGTTCCCGGAAGAGGCGCGCAAGATTCACTACGGAGAGACCGAGGCACGCTCCATCTACGGAGAGGCGACGCCCGAAGAGGCCGAGGAACTTCACGAAGAAGGCGTCGATTTTCACCGTATCCCCTGGACAGGCAAGACGGACGCCTGATGGCCCGTCCGCGCCGGTGGTCGGTCTTTGCCGTTTAAAATCGGTAATCGCGATGCGCGCCGGCTGTGGCTGGACGCGCAAGACCTGGCGACACCGCCCGTCGGCAAACCGGATATCCTGCCGATCGTGCGCCGGCTCGGCTTTGTCCAGCTCGATACGATCCGCGTCGTGTCGCGCGCCCATCACCACATCATCTGGTCGCGCAACCAGAGCTACCGGGAGCCGATGCTCAACCGGCTGCTCGCCGAAGACCGCAGCGTGTTCGAGCATTACACCCATGATGCTTCGGTTCTGCCGACCGAATTCTACCCGATGTGGCAGCGGCAGTTTCGCCGTCTGCGCGAAAAAACGTCGCGGTCCGGTTTCTACAAGGCGCTTCCGGATGCACCGGCGCGGGCGGCGATCAGACAGCGCATCGCCGATGAAGGACCGCTATCGACCGACGCGTTCGACAGCAAGATTACGGGCAAGCGCGCCATGTGGACCCGCCCGCCCCACAAGCTGGCGCTCGATCACATGTGGTACGCGGGCGAACTGGCGACATCCCACCGTGAGAATTTCCGGAAATTCTACGACCTGACGGAACGGGTCATCCCCGAAGATCTTCGTCGGCTCAAACACGACGAAGATGTACAGATCGATTGGCTGTGTCGTGAAGCGCTCGACCGGCTCGCGTTCGGCACGCCGGGTGAGATACAGCGTTTCTGGGAAGCGATGTCGGGTGCCGAGGTCAGAACGTGGCTTGGTCGTACCGAGGCAGCGATTGTGCCGGTCGAGGTGCAGGCCGCGGATGGCTCCTGGAGCGGTGCGCTTGCGTCCGCCGATATCGAGCTGCGCCTTGCGAATGCGGTTGCGCCGACATCGCGGCTGCGGATTCTCAATCCGTTCGATCCGGTGATCCGCGATCGCGTGCGCCTGAAACGCCTGTTTGGCTTCGATTACAGGGTCGAAATGTTCGTGCCCGCTGCAAAGCGCGTGTGGGGCTATTACGTGTATCCGCTGCTCGAAGGCGACCGGTTCGTCGGCCGCATGGAGATCAAGGCCGACCGGGCCGCCGGCAGGCTGAACGTTCTGGCTTTCTGGCCCGAGCCGGGGGTGAAGTGGTCGGCGTCGCGCTGGAGAAAGCTCGATGCCGAGCTCGCGCGTTTTGCGCGTCTGGCCGAGGCGGAAGACGTAACGTGGCTTTGTGACAGGCCCGCTGCCCCGTGAGCTATTTTGTTGCGAAGAGAATATAGTTCACCGATACGTCGCCGCTGACGCGCCATTCGTCGGTCAGCGGGTTGAAGGAAAGCCCGGAGATATCGGCGACGTCGATCCCGTTCCGGCGCAGGCCACGGGCCAGTTCGGACGGCCGGACGAATTTTTTCCAGTCATGGGTGCCGCGCGGCAGCCATCGCATGACGTATTCCGCGCCGACGATACCGAACATAAACGCCTTGGGCGTGCGGTTGAGGGTTGCCAGGGTCATGGCGCCGCCCTCGCGTATCAGTGCGGTACAGGAATCGAGAAACAGGTCGACATCGGCGACATGTTCGACGACTTCGAGGGACACGACAATATCGAAGCTCTCGCCCGATCCGGCCAGTTCTTCGGCGGTGGTGCAGCGGTAATCGACGTCCACGCCGCTACGTGCAGCGTGCGCGCGCGCCGTGCCGATATTGCGTTCCGAGGCATCGATTCCGGTCACAGTCGCGCCCATGCGGGCCAGCGGTTCCGATATCAGGCCGCCCCCGCACCCGACATCGAGCAGTGTAAGCCCGTCAAGCGGGGTCAGGGAACGCGGATCGCGGCCGAACCGGTCGCACAACCGGTCCCGGATATAGCCGAGCCGGATCGGGTTGAACTTGTGCAGCGGCCTGAACTTGCCGGCAGGGTCCCACCATTCGTCCGCCATGGCGGAAAAGCGGGCGACTTCGTCGGGATCGATGGTTGTCTGCGCTGTCTGCACGGTCTGGGCCTCTGCTGCGGGTCACGGTTGCCTGAAGGCTACGCGTACTTGCCTGAAAAGGTTCATCCGAGTATGTATGCGCCCGCGCTGCGGGGGGCAAGCGAACAGGTTTACGGGTTTCGCCCCAACGGCCTGAAAATGCCCCGGGTCCCGCCGATCGAGCCGTTGACCGGGGTTGAGCAGAAAGCGGCGCAGTAGCAGTTTGAGGAGCCGTGATGGCGCGTATCGTGCAAAAATTCGGTGGCACGTCGGTGGCCGATATCGACCGTATCAAGGCGGTGGCGCAGCGCGTCAAACGCGCTGTCGACGCGGGCGACGAGGTTGCGGTGGTCGTCTCCGCGATGTCGGGGACGACGAACCAGCTGGTTGAGTGGACCCGTGCGATATCGCCCATGCACGATGCGCGGGAATACGATGTCGTGGTGTCCGCAGGGGAGCAGATCACCGTCGGTCTGATGGCAATGGCGCTGCAGGATATCGGCGTCGACGCGCGATCCTGGCTCGGCTGGCAGATTCCCATGGTGACGGACGATATGCACGGCCGTGCCCGTATCGAAGATGTCAAAGCGGATGAAATCGTCCGCCGTTTCGGCCTCGGGCAGGTTGCGGTCATGGCCGGCTTTCAGGGTATCGGGTCGGATAACCGTATAACCACCCTCGGCCGCGGCGGCTCCGACACATCCGCTGTCGCCCTAGCCGCGGCGATCGATGCCGACAGGTGTGATATCTATACCGATGTGGACGGTATCTATACCAGCGATCCGCGTATCGTCACCCGGGCCCGCAAGCTCGACAGGATTACGTACGAAGAAATGCTCGAGATGGCGTCGCTGGGGGCAAAGGTGCTGCAGACCCGGTCGGTCGAGCTTGCCATGAACCACAGGGTAAGACTGCAGGTGCTGTCCAGTTTCGAGGACGCACCCGGCACCCTGGTTGTCGATGAGGAAGAAATCGTGGAACAGGAAATCGTCAGCGGTATCGCGCATAGCGGGAACGAGGCAAAAATCACGCTGGTCCGCGTGCCGGACCACCCGGGTATTGCGGCTGCCATATTCGGGCCGCTTTCCGAGGCGAGCATCAATGTGGACATGATCGTCCAGAACGTGTCCGAAGACGGCAACGCGACGGATCTTACGTTCACGGTGCCCAAGGACGATCTGGCGCGCACAATGGAAGTCCTCGAAGCGGCAAAACAAGAGCTCGGTTTCGAGCGCGTGATCGGCGATCCGGATGTGGTGAAAATTTCGGTGGTCGGCGTCGGGATGCGCAGCCATGCGGGTGTCGCCATGCGCATGTTCCAGGCACTGGCCGACAAGGGAATCAATATCCAGGTCATCTCGACCTCGGAGATCAAAATCAGCGTCCTCGTTTCGGATGCCTATACAGAACTGGCCCTGCGCTCCCTGCATACGGCGTACGGGCTGGATGCCGTTTAGAGGCGGAAAGAGAATATGGACATGACAGCATCTGCCGCGCGGCTGGACGATCTGTGGAAACGGGGCCGGGATTTTCTCGGCACGGACTACGCGATTCTGGCCGGCGCCATGACCTGGGTGTCCGAACGCAACCTCGTATCGGCGCTGTCGAATGGCGGCGGGTTCGGTGTCATTGCCTGTGGCGCGATGACGCCGGAACTGCTGGATGCGGAGATCGCGGCGACGGCCGCTCTGACCGACAAGCCGTTCGGCGTGAACCTGATCACGATGCATCCGCAACTGGACGAGCTGATCGATATTTGTCTGAAGCACGGCGTCGGTCATATCATTCTGGCCGGCGGGCTGCCCGGCGGGCCGGCGATCGCGCGGGCGAAAGACGGTGGCGCAAAAGTGATCTGTTTCGCGCCGACGCTGGCACTCGCCAAACGGCTGATCCGCCAGGGTGCCGATGCGCTCGTGATCGAGGGCGCCGAAGCGGGCGGTCATATCGGCCCGGTCGCCACAAGCGTTCTCGCACAGGAAATCCTGCCGCATATCCACGATGTACCGGTGTTTATCGCCGGCGGTATCGCGCTCGGCGATGCCGTCGTGGGTTATCTTGAAATGGGTGCGTCCGGCTGTCAGTTGGGGACGCGGTTCGTCTGCGCCGAGGAATCCATCGCGCACGAGAATTTCAAGAAGGCATTCATCCGGGCGTCGGCCCGCGACGCCATGCCGTCCATCCAGCTCGATCCCGAGTTTCCGGTCATTCCCGTCCGCGCGCTTCAGAACGATGCGACGCGTGAATTCCAGGAGACCCAGCGCGACGTGATCGATTCCTTTCGCCGGGGCGAACTGGACCAGACGGCGGCCCAGTTGAAGATCGAACATTACTGGGCCGGTGCGTTGCGGCGTGCGGTGGTCGATGGCGACGTCGAGACCGGATCGATGATGGCCGGCCAGAGCGTCGGCATGGTCAAATCGGTGCAGCCTGCTGCCGAAATTCTGCAGGAACTCGTGGACCAGGCGCTTGCCGCGCTCGAAGGCAGGGGCCGGGCAAAGGCCACGGCCTAGTGGACGGAAGCCCCAGCACAGGGCACCGCACGGCACTGCGCCGTCTCCGCCAGGTTATGGCGGGGTCGGGGTCGGCACAGGACCGGCTGAACGAAATCGTCAAAATCGTCGCTGCCGAGATGGCCGCTGAAGTTTGCTCGATCTACGTTCAGCGCGCCGGCGACATCCTTGAACTTTTCGCGACGCAGGGCCTGAACCCCGATTCTGTTCACGTAACGCGCCTGCAGGTGGGTGAAGGCCTGGTCGGCACGATCGCGCTGACCGCAGAGCCGCTGAATCTGCCCGACGCGCAGGCCCATCCCGACTTCAGCTATCGTCCCGAAACGGGCGAAGAGGTGTTCGCATCGCTCCTTGGCGTTCCGGTGATCCGCGGCGGTCGTGTCCGCGGCGTTCTGGTGATTCAGAACAGCGACAAGCGCACGTATACCGACGACGAGGAAGAGGCGCTCCAGATCATTGCGGTCGTGATCGCCGAGATCATTGCGTCTGCCAACCTGGCCAACGCCGATGCAAGTGCGCGGCTGGGCGGCGGGCGGTCTTTCCGGTCGTCCCGCCATGCCGGGCTGGCGGTCAACCGGGGCCTGGCGGTCGGCGAGGCCGTGCTCCACACGCCGAATGTCAGCATCCGTCAGATGTTTGCCGACGATACCGGAATCGAACACGAACGCCTCCGCGAATCCATGGCCGCGATGCATGCGGCCATAGACGAACTGCTGGCATCTTCCCGCCTGCGCGCCGCCGGCGAACATCACGACGTGCTCGATTCCTACCGCCGCTTCGCCGAAGACAGGGGCTGGCTGCGCCGTATACGCGAGGGTATCGACAGCGGGCTGACCGCAGATGCCGCCGTCCAGCAGGTGCGCGAAGACACGGTCGCGCGGATGCGCAGCGTCAGCGATCCCTACCTGCGCGAACGGCTTAGCGACCTCGAGGACGTCGCCATCCGCCTTATGCAGCACCTTGGCGGTGGCGTGCGGCACCAGGACCTGCCGGACGATATAATTCTGGTCGCCCGGAATCTCGGACCGGCGGAACTGCTGGATTACGATACGTCGCGGGTACGGGCGCTGGTAACCGAAGAGGGCGGTGCGACATCGCACGTATCCATTATCGCGCGGGCGCTCGGTATTCCGGTTGTCGCAAAGATCGACGGGTTGATGAAGAACGTCGATCCGGGCGATCCGATCATTGTCGACGGAGATCACGGTCAGATATTCATTCGCCCGACCCAGAGCGTTCAGGACATCCTGACCGATACGCTCAAGGCGCGCGAACAGCGCCGCAGCCTGTATGCCTCCATGCGCGGCCTGAAGACGGTTACGCGGAACGGTGTGCCGATATCGCTCAACATCAATTGCGGGATGCTCGCCGACATGCAATGGCTCGGCGAGACCGGGGCGGACGGCGTCGGGCTGTTTCGCACCGAAATCCCGTTCATGGTGCGCTCGACGTTTCCGGATCTTGCGCAACAGACGCGGATTTACGGCGAGGTGCTGGCGCAGGCCGACGGCAAACCGGTTCATTTCCGCACGCTGGACATCGGCGGCGACAAGCAACTTCCGTATCTGCAGGACAGCAAGGACGAAAACCCGGCGCTGGGCTGGCGGTCGATCCGTGTCGGACTCGATCGCCCGGGCATGCTGCGCCAGCAATTGCGCGCCATGCTGCGCGCGGCAGCGGGCCAGGACCTGTACGTCATGTTCCCGATGATTGCCGAAGTGGCGGAGTTCCGGACGGCCGTCAACGTTCTGCATATGGAACGCGAACGCATCGATCGGCTGAATATCGACGGGATCGCGCCGCCGTTGTCCATTCGCGTCGGTGCGATGCTCGAGGTGCCGGGACTGATCTGGCAGCTCGACGCCCTTCTGCCGCATCTCGACTTTCTGTCGATTGGCAGCAACGATCTCTTCCAGTTCCTGTTTGCCATCGACCGGGGAAACCCGCGTGTTTCCGGTCGCTACGACGTTCTGTCGCCGGCTCTGCTCTCGGCCGTACGCGATATCCTGAGGAAATGCGACGAAGCCGGCGTGCCGGTGTCGCTCTGCGGCGAGATGGCCGGCGACCCGCTCGAAGCGATGGCGCTCCTCGGTATCGGGATGCGATCGCTCTCGTTGTCGCCGTCTGCCTTCGGCGCCGTAAAAGCGATGGCGTTGACCGTGGATACGGCCGAACTCGGCGCTTATATGAAGACGCAGTTGCAGGTACCCGACCACAGCCTGCGGCGCAAGCTTCTGGCATTTGCGCTCGATCACGGGATCGTTCTGGAAAGCTGAAGGTTTGCGCCTGACGCGGTTTTAGATTGATATCCGATTGATTTCCTTGTTATTTCTCTGAGCAGGGTGATGCGAGTCGATCCTGGGGGTAGTCAGTAAGAGTAGCTTTAGAAGTGCGCGGTAATGTTTTGCCGGGGCAGAACTTGGAGTCCGCCCGAGACGGAAACGCGATGCGTGAGGGGCGCATTTTAGAATGAAAGCGAAGAATCCACCGGAAACGGAAAGTTTCGACGCCGCCGAGCTGGGCGCGATGATGCGCGAGATGCGCGAAAACCTGGGCCATGAACTCGATGCCGTCGCCCGCGATCTGCGAATCCGTCTGGTCTATCTCGAAGCGATCGAATCCGGCCGCCTGTCCGATCTGCCGGGCAATGCCTATGTCAGCGGTTTTTTGCGCTCCTATTCGGATTTTCTCGGACTGGAAGGCGAGGAGATCGTCCGCCGTTTCAAAAAGGCGGGTGCGGAAATCAGCAATCAGCCCCAACTTCACCTGCCGTCTCCGGTAGAAGAAGGCCGACTCCCGACGGCATCAATCCTGGTGGTTGCCGCCGTTATTGCCGCCGGCGCCTATGGCGGATGGTATTACCTGTCCGGCAGCGGCAAAGACCCGATGGACACGGTCGCCAGCCTGCCCAAGGAACTTTCGGGCCTTGTGGAGAATGCGAACAACCAGACCGCGCCGACCGAGGTAGCGAACACCCCGGCCGCGCCCGAAGCGGCATCGGACACCGCGGCGGTCGGAACGACGGCCACGGATACAGCGACCGCCAGCCAATCTGCCGAACAATCCGCAGATACCCCGGCAGTCGAGAGCACGCCGCCCGCGCCTGTCGAGACCCCGCAACCGGCAGCCGCGCCCGCGACGCCTAGCGATACTGCCGAGACCGAGACCGAGACGGTGCCGGAACCGGCCGCCGCGTCCCGGGAGGAGTCTGCCGCGGCGACGCCTGAGCAGCGGGCAGAAGCGGTCGATCCGCCGGCGGAGACAGAGCCGGCACCGGTTGCCCCCTCTGTCGAGACACCGTCTGTCGAGACACCGGCCATTGTCGCTGCACCATCGGCCCCGGCCAGTCCGCCCCGCCCTGCGGAACCGGCGGTCGCCCCGACGCCGACGCCGACACCGACGCCGGCGCCTGTAGCGGCGCCGTCCGCACCGACCGCTGTCCCCGAGACACCGACAATGGCCAATGGTCCGGCCGCAACCGGTTCCGCAACCACCGAACCCGCCGGAACCGCGGTGGCGGAGACGCCGCCGGCAGATACCGCACCGGCAAGTCCTTCGCCACAAACGTCCGAGTCCGCATCCGGTGTTACCGGTACTCCCGTGCCGAACCAGACGGCATCGCGGTCGTCCGCTGCTTCGGATGAATCATCCGTGGCATCCGGGGGCGGGGTTCGCATTGTCGTGCGGGCGACGGCGGACAGCTATGTCGCGGTCCGTACCAGCGACAACCAGCCGCTGTTTTCGCAGTTGATGCGGCGCGGCGACAGCTACGAGGTGCCGTCAGGCGCCGACCTCGTACTGGAAACCGGCAATGCGGGCGGATTGCAGATCACCGTCGGCGGAAAACGCGCGCCGTCGCTTGGCCCTGTCGGCGAGATTCGCCGGAATATTCCCATGGATGCCGAGAAACTGCTCAAAGGGATCAACTAGCGGTCTTCTCCCACTGCGCCGGGATCGATTTCCGGCCGATTTACCCGTTCTGCCGATTTATCCGTTCTATGGTCCGTTGCGCGAATACGCTATAAGGCGGGACGGTAGAACCGCTCATCCTTTCCAGCAGTTGCAGATATACAGATATGGCGTCTCTTCAACCCGTCCGGGGTACTCATGACATCCTGCCAGATGAGGCACGTCGGGCGCGGCATGTCGCCGATACCGGCAGGACTCTCGCGGCGCGTTACGGCTACGAAGAGGCGGCAACGCCCATTTTCGAATTCAGCGACGTCTTCGCGCGTACCCTCGGCGAGACGTCGGATATCGTTACCAAGGAAATGTATACCTTCACCGACAAGGGCGGGGACCAGATCACGCTGCGTCCGGAAGGAACGGCAGGTATCGCACGCGCCCTGATTTCCGGGGGGCTCAGCCAGAACCTGCCGCTGAAATTTTTCTATGCCGGTCCGATGTTCCGCTACGAGCGGCCGCAAAAGGGGCGCCTGCGCCAGTTTCACCAGATCGGGGTGGAACTGCTCGGCGTAGCGGAGCCTATCGGCGATATCGAAGTCATCGCATTGGGGGCCGCGATCCTCGATGCGCTGGGCGTGCAGGGAAATACGCAGCTGGAGCTCAACACGCTCGGAAATACACCGAGCCGAAATGCCTATCGCGATGTGCTGGTCGAATATTTCGGCGACCGGCGCGACGACCTGTCGGAGGACAGCCGGCAGCGTCTGGATCGCAATCCGCTGCGTATTCTGGATTCGAAGAACGAGGGCGACCGGATCATCGTTGCGGATGCACCGGAATTCGACGACAGCCTCGACGCGGAATCGCGCGACTTTTTTGCCGAGGTCTGTGCCGGCCTCGATGCGCTTGGCATCGCCTGGCAACGCAATTCGCGGCTTGTCCGCGGGCTGGATTATTATTGTCATACGGCGTTCGAATTCACGACCGATGCGCTCGGCGCCCAGAGCGCCGTTCTTGCCGGCGGGCGATATGACGGGCTTGTCGAACAGATGGGCGGCCCGCCGACCCCGGGTGTCGGCTGGGCATCGGGAATCGAACGTCTGTCGATGCTGATCGGCGACGGGCCGGAAAAGACCCGGGCCGTGGCAATCATTCCCCTCGGCGAGGCCGCAGAATCCTTCGCGCTCAAACTGACCGACGAGCTTCGCCGGTCCGGGGTACCCGCCGACCTCGGCTATCGCGGCAAGATGAAGCAGCGTATGAAGCGGGCCAATAACATCAACGCGCGCGCGGCCGTGATTCTCGGCGATGACGAGCTTGAACAAAACGCGGCAACCGTCCGCGATCTGGATTCCGGCGAGCAGGAGCTTGTTCCCTTGGCCGCACTGCGCGACCGTCTCGAACAGTTTCGTTAGCAAACCGATGGCAGACGAGCGGATTCTCAACCGTCTCGTCGTCGTTGGTGCCAGTCACAGGACAAGCTCCGAGGCGACGCGCGACAGGCTTTTCATCTCCGAAGACGATCTCCCCGGCTTACTGAAGAAACTTTCCGCGGCGGGCTTTTCAGAGGCGGTGGCGATGTCGACCTGCGCGCGCACGGAGATATTCGGCCTCGCAGACGAGCGTGGTCCGGCGCGTTCGGGCGCTATCGGGGTTTTGGCCGATATTGGCGGTTTCGACGCCAATACCCTGGCGGCGGAGACCTATTTTCACGGCGGCGAGGAGGCGCTGCGGCATCTGATCCGCGTCGCGGCGTCGCTCGACAGCCCGATTGTCGGTGAGCCCGAGGTAACCGGACAGTTCCGCGATGCGGTTCGGGTCGCGACCGCGCACGATCATGTCGGTAGCGGCCTGAGTGCCGTCATCCAGGCGGCTAACGGGGCGGCAAAACGTATCCGGTCGGAAACCCCGATCGGTGAGCGCTCGGTGTCCATGGCGGCCTGCGCATCCCAGGTTGCCCGTGACGTTCAGGGCGACCTGTCGCGGGCCAGCGCGGTCCTGGTGACCGGCGGGGAGATGGGAGAGTTGATCGTCGATCAGCTTCGCGCGGCAGGACTTGCGCGGCTGACGGTTGTCGCGCGGAGCCGCGCCCGCGCGGAAATCGGCGCCCGGCGCTACGAATGTCACTATGGCGTGCTCGACGATCTGCCGTCCCTGCTGCCCGAAGCCGATATCGTTGTCACGTCGCTGGGGGCGGGACGCTATCTTTTCGACCGCAATGCGGCGGCGGCAGCGCTTGCCGAGCGCCGCCGCCGGCCGATGCTGTTCGTCGATGCGGCGATCCCGTCGGATGTCGATCCGGCTGTAAACGATCTGGACGGGGCGTTTGTCTATTCGCTCGACGACCTGGAAAGGATCGCCCTCGAAGGCAGGTCGTCGCGCGATCGTGCCGCCGAAGATGCAGAGGTCCTTGTCGGCGCGGAGGTCGATAATTTTCTGCGCGCGACGGCAGAACGGAATGCGACGCCTGCCGTGACCGCGCTTCGCACGCATTTCGAACGTGTGCGCGCCGATATACTGGCCGAAACGCCGAACGCGGACCCGGCGCTCGATGATGCGACCCGCCGTCTGGTGAACCGGTTGCTGCATGCGCCGTCCGAAGCGTTGCGGATGCTCTCGGCCCAAGACGGTTCCGCCGGGTCGGAGGCGGAGAAACTGCTGCGGCAGTTGTTTGATATTGAGCCCGGTCGCCCCGAAAAACGGGATGCCGGCACCCAGGAGGAGAAGAAATCGTGAGTCTCGACGAAAGACTGGACCAGATCGTATCGCGGCACCGCGAGTTGTCGGATCTTATGTCGCGCGGCGAAATGACGGATTCGGACGATTTCGTTCGTATGTCGAAGGAATTCGCCGAGCTCGACCCCGTTGTCGTCTGTATCGGCGAGCTTCGCGCGGCGCAGAACGAAGCGGGCGACCTGGCGGAACTGATCGCGGATCCGGAAAGCGACGATGAAATGAAATCGATGGCCCAGGCCGAGTTTCAGGAGTTGACGCAGCGGGTGCCGGAAATAGAGAAAAAGCTTCAGATCATGCTTCTGCCGCGCGATGTCGCCGACGACAAGAATGCGATCCTCGAAGTGCGCGCCGGGACCGGCGGCGACGAAGCCGCCCTGTTTGCCGCGGACCTGCTGCGCATGTATCAGCGGTTTGCCGACAAGCACGGCTGGAAATTCGAAATCATGAGCGTGGCGGATACCGGGATCGGCGGCATCAAGGATGCCTCGGTCGAGATCAGCGGCAGGGGGGTGTTCGCCCGTCTGAAATACGAATCCGGCGTTCACCGGGTCCAGCGGGTGCCCGAAACCGAATCCGGCGGCCGTATTCATACATCCGCCGCGACCGTTGCCGTCCTGCCCGAAGCCGAAGAGGTCGATGTCCAGATCGAGGAGAAGGATTTGCGCATCGATACCTATCGCGCGCAGGGCGCTGGCGGCCAGCACGTCAATACAACCGACAGCGCCGTGCGCATAACCCATCTGCCGACCGGGATCGTGGTCCAGCAGCAGGATGAAAAGTCCCAGCACAAGAACCGCGCCAAGGCGCTTAAAATCCTGCGGGCGCGAATCTACGATGCGGAGCGCGAAGCCCAGGCATCAGCGCGGGCCGAGGACCGCAAGAACCAGGTCGGGTCGGGCGACCGGTCGGAACGCATCCGCACCTATAACTTCCCGCAGGGACGGGTATCGGATCACCGGATCAACCTGACCCTGCACAAGCTCGACAAGGTGCTGGAGGGCGAGGCGCTCGACGAGATCGTCGATGCGCTGACATCCGAAGACCAGGCCCGCAAGCTTGCCGAGGTGTCGTGACCGCAGACGCGGTTTCCCTGTCGGCATTGTTGCGTCGGGCAGCGGATGAGCTGCGCGACGCCGGCGTGCCGGATGCGATGATCGACGCCCGTATCCTGGCGGGATCGGCGTTCGGTCTTTCGCGTGAGAAAATGCTGCTGGAACCCCATTGTCCCGTCAGTCCCGATGCCGAGGCGCGGTTCAATGCATTCGTTGCGCGACGCTGCGCCCGCGAACCGGTTGCGCGCATTCTGGGGTCCCGTGAATTCCGGAGCCTCGATTTTCTGCTCGGTCCGGAGACGCTTGAGCCGCGCCCCGACAGCGAGGCGATCGTCGATCTGGCAGTGGCCTATGGCCGGGCAATGGCCGGACCTCTGCGCGTCCTCGACCTCGGCACCGGCACGGGCTGTCTGCTGTTATCGGTGCTCGATGAACTGCCGGGCGCGACGGGCGTGGGGTCGGATATCGCCGCCGGCGCGGTCGCGATGGCGGCGCGGAATGCGGAAAGCCTCGGCCTGGCGGACCGCGCGGAGTTTGTCTGCGCCGACTGGACCGACGGGGTCGAGGGGCCATTCGACCTGGTGTTGTCGAATCCGCCATATATCACGCGTGACGAGATTGCGGGGCTGGCGCCCGAAGTGTCTGAATACGATCCGCAGGCGGCGCTTGATGGCGGTCCCGACGGTCTCGATGCCTACCGCGCCATTGCCGGGCGTGTCGCCGCGGTTTTGTCGTCTGCCGCGGTTGTCGTGGTCGAGATCGGTGCCGGGCAGCAGGCAGGGGTCGTATCGACTTTCGAAACGGGCTCCTTCACGCTCGTCGATACGAGGCGCGACCTCGGCGGACATGTCCGGGCGCTCTCTTTTGCGAGGAAACCGCTGCCCGAATGGTTAACAGGCACCGGAAAAAAAGGGTTGGAAACGGTCTGATTCCCTACTAGGGTGCTTTTGCTGGAGAGGGCGAACCGGAAACGTTTGCCGCCAGCTTGAAACACCCTGCAACCTACAGCCACTCTCCCGACCTTCGGCAGCTGGCCAATGGAATTGGCAAAGGCGACGTCGGTGCGGGGCGGAAAAATCTTTATGGAAATGGATATGAAGGCGCTATGAGACAGGGCCAGAACAACAAGAACCGGATGCGCGGCAGGAATAACAACAACGCCCGAAAAGGCGGCGGTTCCCGCAACCAGTCTTATGAAAGCAACGGACCAGACGTAAAGGTGCGGGGCAACGCGCAGCAGGTGGTCGAGAAATATCTGACCCTGGCGCGGGATGCGACCCTGTCGGGCGACCGGATCGATGCCGAGAGCTATTACCAGTTCGCCGAGCACTATTACCGCATCATGAATGCGAATGCAGCCAACGAACAGCAGCGCCAGCAGCAGAACGCGCCCAGCGATCAGCAGGGCGGCGATAACGCCCAGAACGCCAACCAGAATGGCAATCAGGCGGCATCCGGCGACGAGAACGCCAAAGGCGGGAACAGGGGACGGGGCAGGCAGACCGACAATGCCAATGCCGCCGAAGCCGAAGCCGAAGCCGGAGCCGGAGCCGATGAGCCGGTATCCGCGGAAAAGACCGACGCGAATGGCAGCGAGGCGAATAGCGAGAAGGGCGGCGAATCGGGCCGGCCGCGTCGTCGGAGCAGCCGGGGTGGCAGCCGCCGTCAGAAAGAGCCGGCAGAGAAAGCCGCGGCGGAGAACGCACCCTCCGACGCCGGTGACGGAGAAAAGTCCGCGTCCGATGCCAAGGCTGAAAAACCTGCAGCCAAGGACGCTCCCAAAGATGCGCCCAAAGATGCAGCGGAAGGCGCCAGCGTCTGACGACGGCACGATTTTCGCCGACACGTCTGCATACCGAACCGAAAGCCCCGTCAGCGTTAAATTGCCGTTAACGCCGTATTAACGCGCCGCAGGCGAAAACAGGTCGCACGGGTATGTTTGCCCGCATTCGCAGCTTGTGCGGGGCTTGTAAGATTTCAAAAATTTCCCATATCTGTGGTGGGCGCCGGTATCCGGGCCCAGCTAAAAGCAAAGGCCTGCCGCTGAGCGGAGGCCTTTGTCGCAATGTCTGAATATGGAGTTGCAGACCATGGAATTTGAGTCCTACACAGAAAGGGCGCGCGGATTCGTGCAGGCCGCACAGTCTTCGGCGCTCGCCAGCAATCACCAGCATTTCAAGCCCGAGCATCTGCTCAAGGTTCTTCTCGACGATCAGGAAGGGCTGGCCTCCAATCTTATCTCTGCCGCAGGCGGTGATCCGAAGATCGCGCGTGCCGGCGTCGAGGGCGCCCTCGCCAAAATTCCGAAGGTCGAAGGCTCCGGCGCAACCCAGATTTACCTGTCGCCCGAAATGGCGCGGCTGTTTGAAAGCGCAAAGGAAATAGCCGACAAGGCCGGCGACAGTTTCGTCACCGCCGAGCGGCTTCTGCTCGCGCTTGCCATGGCCGCCGGCACACCGTCTGCCGACGCCCTGTCCAAGGCCGGCGTAACGCCGCAATCGCTGAACGCCGCGATCGAAGACGTGCGCAAGGGCCGCAAGGCCGATAGCGCCACCGCCGAGGATTCCTACGACGCCCTGAATAAGTACGCGACCGATCTGACCGAGCGTGCGCGTTCCGGCAAGATCGATCCCGTGATCGGCCGCGACGAGGAAATCCGCCGCACGGTGCAGGTGCTGTCGCGTCGCACGAAAAACAATCCTGTCCTGATCGGCGAACCCGGCGTCGGCAAGACGGCGATCGTCGAAGGGCTGGCGCAGCGCATCGTCAACGGCGACGTGCCTGAAAGCCTGCGCAGCAAGCGCCTGATGTCGCTTGACCTCGGCGCATTGATCGCAGGCGCGAAATTCCGCGGGGAGTTCGAGGAACGGCTGAAAGCGGTCCTGCAGGAAATCGAATCCGAAGCGGGTGAGATCATCCTGTTCATCGACGAACTTCACACGCTGGTCGGCGCCGGCGCGGCCGAAGGCTCCATGGATGCATCGAATATGCTGAAACCTGCCCTGGCGCGCGGCGAGCTGCACTGCATCGGGGCGACCACGCTCGACGAATACCGCAAGCATATCGAAAAAGATGCCGCGCTGGCGCGGCGTTTCCAGACGGTTCTGGTGTCCGAACCGACCGTCGAGGATACGATTTCGATCCTGCGCGGGCTGAAAGAAAAATACGAAGTCCATCATGGTGTACGGATCACCGATTCTGCCATCGTGTCGGCGGCGACCCTGTCGAACCGTTACATCACCGACCGGTTCCTGCCGGACAAGGCTATCGACCTTGTCGACGAGGCATCTTCGCGGCTGCGGATGGAGGTCGATTCCAAGCCGGAGGAAATCGATGAACTGGACCGCAGGATCATCCAGCTCAAGATCGAGCGCGAAGCGCTGAAGAAGGAAACCGACAAGGCATCCCAGGACCGGCTCGAAAAGCTGGAGATCGATCTTGCCGATCTCGAAGAAAAGTCGGGTGAGCTGACGCGTATCTGGCAGTCCGAAAAGGACGAACTCGCCGGTGCGCAAAAGGTGAAGGAAGAGCTCGACACGGCGCGGAACGAGCTGGCCCGTGCCCAGCGCGACGGCGATCTCGCCCGTGCCGGCGAACTGGCCTATGGCATCATCCCCGATCTCGAGAAAAAGCTCGAGGACGATGCCGAGCATGAAGGCACCGGCAACCGGATGGTCGACGAAGAGGTTACCGATAACGACATCGCCGCCGTGGTTTCGCGCTGGACCGGTATTCCGGTCGACAAGATGCTCGAGGGCGAACGCGAAAAACTGCTCCAGATGGAAGAGATGCTGGGCAAACGCGTTATCGGTCAGGAAGAAGCCATCGTGGCGGTCAGCAACGCGGTACGCCGTGCGCGCGCGGGGCTGCAGGACCCCAACCGGCCGCTCGGCTCGTTCCTGTTCCTCGGCCCCACGGGTGTGGGTAAAACCGAGCTGACCAAGGCGCTGGCAGCGTTCCTGTTCGATGACGATACCGCGATGGTGCGTCTCGACATGTCGGAATACATGGAAAAGCATTCGGTGGCCCGCCTCATCGGCGCACCGCCGGGCTATGTCGGCTATGACGAGGGCGGCGCCCTGACGGAAGCCGTCCGCCGGCGGCCTTATCAGGTGGTGCTGTTCGACGAGGTCGAAAAGGCGCACCCGGATGTGTTCAACGTGCTGCTGCAGGTGCTCGATGACGGCCGTCTGACCGACGGTCAGGGCAGGACCATCGATTTCAGCAACACCCTGATCATCCTGACGTCCAACCTCGGCAGCGAGCTGCTGGCGGGCCAGCCGGAGGGCGAGAGCATCGAAGCGGTGCGCGAACCCGTGATGGAGGTGGTGCGGGCATCGTTCCGTCCCGAATTCCTCAACCGGCTGGACGAGGTCCTGCTGTTCCACAGACTGACCCGCGAACACATGACCGACATCGTGGATATCCAGCTTGGCCGGCTGCGGACAATGCTCGAAGACCGCAAGGTCGTCCTGGATATAGACGAGGACGCGCTGACCTGGCTCGGCAATGCCGGGTACGATCCGGTCTACGGCGCGCGTCCGCTGAAGCGGGTCATCCAGCGCAACCTGCAGAACGCGCTGGCGACCATGATCCTCGAAGGCCGCATCGAGGACGGCGACACCGTAAAAGTCGGTGTCGGCGAGGGCGGTCTGGTGATCAACGGCGCCGCGGTGGAACAGCTGGCGGCGGAATAACGTTCCGCTTGCGCGGTGCGTCTCCGAAAACACGGAAACCCGGTCCCGTTTCGCCGATAAGGCGGGACGGGACCGTTTTCGTTAGCGTTGGCTGATCGTTAACGCTGGCTGATCAACGTCTCTTTCTGGAGGTTGGCAACCAGCGCATCGGTCTTGGCGCGGTTCGCCATGAACCTGGCAAATGCCTTTTTGCCGAGCCTGATACCGGACGGCATTTTGACCGTCAGCGGGTTGACCTGGCGGCCGCCCGCGAGGATTTCGTAATGCAGGTGCGGGCCGGTCGAACGGCCGGTAGTGCCGACATAACCGATCACCTGACCCTGGCGCACGCGGGCGCCAAGGGTCGCTTTCTTGTTGAACCGGTGCATATGCGCGTAGGCGGTGTTAAAGCCGCCGGCATGGCGGATGCGGATATAGTTGCCATAGCCGCCCTTGCGGCCGCGATAGGAAATCACGCCATCGCCTGCCGCGTAGATCGGCGTTCCGGTCGCTGCGGCAAAGTCGACACCGCGATGCATTTTCGTGTAGCCGAGCACCGGATGACGGCGCTTTCCGAACCGCGACGACAGCCGTGCGCCGTCGATCGGCGTGCGCAGCAGCGGGCGTTTGGCGCTGCGGCCTTTGTCATCGAAATAGTCGACGATGCCGGGCCGCGATTCAAACCGGTATAGCGGTTTCTCGGCACCCGACAGGTTAAGCCGCGCATAAAGAACCTCGCCGTGACGGACAACGGTGCCCTCTTCATCGACGAAGCGTTCATAAGCGACCTCGAACCGGTCGCCCGACTGGATTTCGCGCTGGAAATCGACGTCCCAGCTGTAAATCCGCATGATTTCCGCCAGAACCGACAGCGGCACTTTTCTGGCAACCGCGGACTTGTACAGGCTGGACGTGATGACGCCCTCGGCAAACTTGACGCGCCGGGTCAGCGTACGCTCGACCTCGAATGCCCGGAACGATGTTGCCTTGCTGGCATCCCGGCGCACGGCGATCTGGCGGACGACGCTGGGATCGAGCCGCATTTCCTGCAATCCCTGCCCCGACAGCGTCAGGCTGATGCGCTGGCCGACACGGAGATCCTTCGGATCGTAAACCGCGCGCAACGCGACGACGGCGTCGTGCGCGTCGTGCCGTCCGATGCCCGCAGACAGCATAATCGACATCAGCGTATCGCCGCTGCGGACTTTCAGGCTGCGTTTTTTCGCCGGGTCCGGTTTGGGCGCCGGCGGGATGGAGGCGAGGATCAATTCCTTCGGCGCCTCGAGGACGGGGGCCGTCTGCACATGATCATCCGCGACATTATCATCTGTGAGATTGTCTGTGGCGGTCACCCCTGTGGCGGTCACCGCTACATTGTTTCCTGAATCGTCTCGCGCAGGGCTCTCCGTCCGGCTATTCGCAGTTGTCGGGGAGTTCGGCACCGGTTTGCGGCGCGGCACGGGAACGGCACGTTCGACCGCCGCCATCGTCGCAGTAACAGGCGTGTTCAGGCCGGCCTGGGTGTCTCCCGACGGACCGAAAATGACGCCGATGGACAGCCCGAGCACCAGAACGCTTAGCGCGATGTGCAGGGATCCATGGCCTTCACGACCAATATAGGAAAACGATTCGGATCGATTTGTGCGGGGGATGCGGAGCGACACGCGGGCCTTCTGGGCTGATGGTTTCAGGGACGTTAACCATTACTCCGTTTACCTTAACGAATCATTACTCTCGATGTCCATAAAAACATGTAATTTCAATACCTTTCGCCGTGTTTTTTATGCCTGAAATGCGCATGGTTAATGCCCGGCCGGCGGTTTCCGCTGCCGGTGACGCAAAAACAGGGCCTGCCGGTCGGGTTGACCCGTTGCAGTACGCCCGAAATACTTCTCTGCGTGCAGGACAGCAGGGTATTCAGGGGCCGGAAAAGTGTTCAGATCCGTTGAGACATTTCTGAGGCCGCAGACGGTCGCCATCGTCGGGGCTTCCGAAACCGGCGGAGCCGGCTGGCCCAAGGGCGTCTATGAAAATTTCGCCCATGAGGGGTTTCCCGCCCGGGTCTATCTCGTCAATCCGCGCCGTAAGGAGCTATGGGATCAAAAAGTATACCCGGACTTCGCCTCGCTACCCGAAAAGATCGATCTTGCCATTGTCATCATTCCGGCCGAGGCGATCGTCGACGTGCTGACCGAGGCGGCCGGGGCCGGCCTGTCGAACGCCCTGATTTTTGCATCGCGTTTCGGCGAGGGAGGGGATGACGTCGGTGCCGCCCGCGCGGCAGCGCTGCGAGAGCTCTGCGACCGGACCGGTCTTCGGATTTCCGGACCCAACTGCATGGGATCGGTCTCGCTGCCGGAACGGCTGTTATTCTATCCGACGCCCCGGGTGCGCAACCTGCCGGCCGGACCGGTGGGCGTGGTCTTTCAATCGGGCGGGACATACCAGTATTGGCTCGAACAGGGGGCCGCGCGCGGGCTCGGCTATTCCTATGCGGTATCCAGCGGCAACGAACTCGACCTCGACATGGCCGATTACATCAATTTTCTGGTCGACGACGTTCATACGAAGGTGATCACCTGCATGGCGGAGGGTGTGCGCCGGCCGGATGCCCTGATGGTAGCGGCCGAACGCGCGTTCGATGCCGGCAAGCCCGTCCTGATGCTGAAACTCGGCCGCACCGCGGGCGGGCAGGCGGCGGCGCAGAGCCACACAGGCGCGCTGGCGACCGACGATCACGTCTTCACCGCCATGTGTCGGAAATACGGCATCGTTCTGGTCGATACGCTGGATGAACTTATCGAGACGACGCTTGCGTTCGCTGCCGGCCGATTGCCCGCGGGACACCGGGTTGCCCTGGTCGGGTATTCGGGCGGTGCGAAAGGCCTGTTTATCGACATCGCCGAACAGACAGGGATCGACATGCCCGCCTTTACCGAAGCGACGCAGCGAAAACTCGCCGGGATGATCGATTCCGGCGTGTCGCCGAGCAATCCCCTGGATACCGGTGCGGGTCTGGCGCGCCGGTTCGAGGCATTTTCCGAGGCCTGCAAGGTCGTCATCGCCGACGGGAATATCGATATGATTTCGGTTCAGGGCCAGCTGCCGCTGGTCGAGGGTGGCGCTGGCGATCCGAAGCATTTCCGCGATATCCGGGACTCCACCGACAAGCCGGTCGTTGCGCATAATCGGATGTCGCAGAATATCAACGATGTCGGGCGGGCGTTCCAGACCGCGGCGGGCATCCCGTTTCTGCAGCGCCTGCCCGAAGTGGCGCGCTCGCTGGTGGCCCTCGGCGACTATGCCGAGCGCCGACGGCGCGGGATCCCGGAAATGCCCGATATCAGGCCCCGCCCTGCGGGCGAAACGGTCGAGGAGGTCCTTGCCGAATACGGCATTAAGGGCCCCGCATCCGGCTTTGCGGCGACGGCGGCGGCCGCGGGGGCGGTGGCGGCGGCAACCGGGTTTCCCGTCGCGCTCAAGATCGTTTCGCCCCAGGCCGTGCACAAGACGGAGGTCGGCGGGGTTGTGCTCGATATCGCGTCTGAGGACGCGGCGGTCGCGGCGGCGGATGAAATGGAAGCGCGGCTGCGCGCGGCGGATCCCGACGCCGAGGTAGAGGGTTTCCTGGTCCAGCGAATGGTCGACGGACTGGAGGTGATCGCCGGTATTCGCGACGATCCGCAGTTCGGGCCGGTGCTGGCGCTCGGTTTCGGCGGGGTCCTGGTCGAGGCGATCCGCGATGTCAGTTTCCGGCTGCTGCCCGTCACCGACGCGGACGTTGCCGACATGCTGGGTGAACTGCGCGCCAGGGCTGTGCTCGGAGAATTCCGCGGCGCGCCGGCGCGCGACGTCGATGCGCTGATTGCCTGCGCCGTTGCGCTGTCCCGCGCCTATCTCGACATGCGCGGCGAGGTTTCGGATATAGAGATCAACCCGCTGATGGTGGGGCCGGTCGGCGACGGCGTGTGCGCCGTCGACATCCGTGCGATCAAACGGAAGACGGAAAACTGATTTTCCCGGGCAAAGAAAAAGACCCGGCACAGGAGGATACGGAATGGACTACCAGCTGCCCGAAGAACTGCGCATGCTGCAGGAAACGGTTCGCCGATTTGTCGACCGCGAACTGATCCCGATCGAGAATGACAGCCTCGACGGTCCGAAACTAAAGCCTGAAGTTCAGGCGTCGCTTGAGGAAAAGACAAAAGAACTCGGCATGTGGCATTTCGACGTGCCCGAAGAATATGGCGGTCAGGGGTTCGGCCTTATGGCCCGCGCGGTGGTCTGGGCGGAACTAGCCCGCACCGTGGCGTTGCCGTCCCGCAACATCAACATCTTCGGGCCGCCCGTCAGCCCTATCCTGTATTATCTGAACGACGAACAGAAACAGCGCTATCTGTATCCGGTTCTGGAAGGCAAGCTTCGTCACTGTTTCGCGCAGACCGAACCCGAAGCCGGTGGCGATCCCGGCGCAATGCGTACGACCGCGGTTCGAGACGGGGACGAGTACGTCATCAACGGTACCAAACGGTTCATCACGGGGGCGGCAGAGGCCGATTTCGCCCAGGTCATTGCGGCGACCGATCGCGCAAAAGGATCGCGCGGCGGGATATCCGCATTTCTTGTCGATATGGACGCCCCCGGTGTGAAGCTCCTGCGCGCGCAGGAGACGATGATGCACGACCGGCCCTGGGAGATCGCGTTCGAGGACGTGCGGGTCCCCGTAGAGAATATGATCGGATCCGAGGGCGAAGGTTTCAAGTTCGCCCAGAACTGGATCAGTTCCGGCCGTATCCGGCACGGCGCCCGGGGAATCGGCGTCATCGAGCGCTGTCTCGAACTGGGGGCGTCCTATGCGAAGCAGCGCACGACCTTCGGCAAGCCACTGGCCGAGCGCCAGTCAGTGCAGTGGATGCTGGTCGATTCCTATGCCGATCTGCACATGCTGAAACTGATGGTGTTCAATGCCGCTGCAAAATACGATGCGGGTGAGGATATCCGCTACGATGCCTATATGTGCAAGTATCTGGGCGATACGAAATCCTTCGAAGCGGCCGATAAATGCATGCAGATTCACGGCGGGATGGGACTGACGACGGACCTGCCGATCGAACGCATGTGGCGCGATCAGCGCAGTTTCATCATCACCGAAGGCCCGACCGAGATCCTCAAAATGGCCCTGGCGCGCCATGTGCTGCGCCAGTACGGCGGCTGATCGCCCGCCGTATCGCGGGCGCGTTAACGGTTTGCTCATCCCTGTCCGGCATAAACCCCGGGACTACAAAAGCGTTTGGGCCCGCAAAGGGCATCTTCGCGGCGACATTAAAACGGCAGCCCAAAAGGGCGGCCGTTTTTTTGTGAGCAGTCGCACCCTTCGGCGCTTTGACTCCCTTTCCCCTTTGCGACATCATTTCCCGGATATTCAGTGCAGCCGGAAAACGGCGGGCGAAACAAAGGGGATGAGATGTTCGACCATTTTGAATGCGTGAAAGTGGAACTGACCGATGGCATCGCGTGGGTGCGGATGAACCGCCCCGAAAAGCGCAACGCCATGAACCCGCAACTCCATGACGAAATGGAAGAGGCCCTGACCCACCTCGAGGTCGATCCCGATGCGAAGGTGGTCGTGATCTGCGGCGCGGGTGGCAATTTCTCCGCCGGCCAGGACCTGAAGATGTTCTTCCGCGAAAACGAGAAAAACCCGCTGGGCCGCAAGACATCCCAGCGGGCGGCCAACCGCTGGCGCTGGGAACTGCTTTACGGCTACGACAAGCCGACCATCGCCATGGTCGAGGGATTTTGCGTCGGCGGCGCGTTCATGCAGCTGCTGGCGACAGACTTTGCCATTGCTGCCGAGGATGCGACGTTCTCGCTGTCCGAGGTCAACTGGGGCATTCTGCCGGGCGCGCTGGTGTCCAAGGTTGTCGCCGATGCGGTCCTGCCGCGCCATGCGCTGTATTACTGCTGTCTCGGCGATCCGTTCGACGGGCATGAGGCCGAACGCATCGGCATGATCAATTTCGCCGTGCCGGCCGCCGAGCTCGAAGCCAAGGTCGAGGAACTTGCCCGCAAGCTGATGGCCAAAAGCCCGCGGGTGCTGCGCGCGACCAAACAGGCCGTCCGTCATGTCCGTAACATGGATTTCGGCCAGTCATACGATTACCTCGCCGAGAAAGGCCTCGCGATCCGTGTCGGCGACGACGAGGATTCCTACCATACCGGCCTGCGCCAGTTCCTCGACGAGAAGACCTACAAGCCGACTTTCGAGCCGTTCAAGACCGGCACGATGATCGAAAAGAAATAGGCGGCCGGGCGAACCCCTCTACCGTCGTTCCCGCCTGCGCGGGAAAGACGGAAAGCGTGTGAGTTCCTACTGAACCAGTCCGCGCGCATCGACCTGCCAGACGTCGACGACCTCGTCGCCCTGCACGACCATGTAGTGGTCGTAGAGGTTGACCGTGGTGTCGCAATGGCTCGGGATCAGGCGGAGCTTGTCGCCGACATTCCACGGCACCTCGCCGCCATCGGTCATGCGGATGATGCCGTGTTCGTCGCCGCCGAACTCGTAGGTCCGCCCCTCGACATCGGCAATGACGGGCGGGCCGTGGTCGCTGCTCGCGGATTTGAGCCCGGCATCGACGATCACCCGGTCCGGTACCGGCTTGCTGACGACGGTCGTCAGGATATGCAGCGACTGTTCGAAAGGGGGCGCGTTGGCGCCGGGCCAGCCGATCCCGCCATAACGTGAATCCATGAACACGTAGGAGCCCGTCTGCAGCTCGGTCAGCAGGCCGCGTTCCATGTCGAAGGGCGACGTGCCGGTGCCGCCGCCGGTCTTGATCGGCACGGACAGCCCGGTCTTGTCGAATTCGGCGAGCGTGGCGGCCAGTTTGTCCAGCCCCGCTTCGGTGTCGGCCCTGCGCGAATCTGCATCCTCGACCATCTGGATCTTGCCCTGATATCCCTGGATGCCGGCGAAATTCAGGTTCGGCAGGGCATCTATGATCTGCGCCAGCCGGGCGGCTTCGGGCCCGGCGGGAACGCCGGCGCGTCCCTGGCCGATATCGACTTCGACCATCACGTCGAGCTGCTGGCCGGCCAGCTGTGCCATGCGGCCTAGCATGTCGATGTTGTCTTCGTTATCTGCGACCACAGCAATGCGCACCTGATTCCGTGCGTTCAGCAGCCGGAAGATCTTGCTTTCGCCGATGACCGCCGTGGTGATCAGGATATTGTCGATCCCCGCCGCTGCCATGACCTCGGCCTCGCCCAGCTTGGCGCAGCACACGCCGACCGCGCCCGCATCGATCTGCTTCTGCGCGATGACGGCGGATTTATGGGTCTTCGCGTGGGGGCGATACTGCACGCCCGCCGCCTCGGTCAGGTCCTTCATGCGCGCGATATTGCGGTCCAGCGCGTCCGCGTCGATCAGCAGGACGGGGGTATCGAGTTCCAGCGTTTTCATGTGGCGCCTCCGCGCTCGTAAACGACCCTGCCGCCGACGATGGTGGTCTCGGCGACGATATCCTTGATGCTCTCCTCGGCGCAGGTCAGCGGATCTTCCGACAGCACGGCCATGTCGGCGAGCTTGCCTGCCTCGATCGATCCCTTCCTGCCTTCCTCGAAGGTCAGGTACGCGCCGCCCATGGTGCCGCAGCGCAAGGCGTCCTCGCGCGACAGTGCCTGGTCGGGGGCGATGCGGTCCTCGGAGATCATGTTCCAGCGCGAGACCGCGTGCCACATCGGATAGAACAGCGTCGTCGGCACGTTGTCGGTCGCCAGCCCGACATTCACCCCGGCCTCCAGCAGGCTGCGGATCGGCGCGATATCGTTGAGCCGGTCGGGGCCGAGCTCGTCGCGCAGGATATGACCGTGCTTGTAGATATAGCGGTTGGTATGGGTGGTCATGACCACGCCGAGATCGGCTGCTTTCCGGATCTGCTCGTCGTTGAGCACGTCGAGATGGCCGATGACCCAGCGCTTGCCGGTGATGTCCACGGCGCGGTTCACCTCTTCGAACATGTCGAGAAAACGGGGCCCGATGACGGCAAGGCGGATATCGTTGCGCGCCGCCTCGGTCATGAATTCGACCATGCGGTTCTGCGGCACGCCGTTATCGTAATTGAACCCGGACCAGCCGGTATAGGGGGCCGCACCTGCGCGGAACACGGCATCCGCATCCATGCCGGTATCGGTGAACATGCCGCCGACACGCAGCCAGTCGTCGCCGAGGCCCCGCCTGCCGAGCCACGCGGTCCAGTTCCGCATCACGGTCTTGTATTCAATGCCCTGTGCGCCGCCCCAGGCCGGGCTGTAGACCAGATGCGCGCGCACCGTGGCATCGCCCGCGGCATGGACCGCCTGATAGGTCGAGATCAGTTCCTGCGCCGCGCCGTGTTCTTCGAGCACGCTGGTCGTCGCGGTCGCATTGTAGATGCGCATGGCTTTTTTCAGCCCGGCCACCCGGTCGTCATGGGTAAAGCGCGGCGCCATGTGGAAATAGCCGAGCTCGGCGACCGGCATGAAGGTTCGTTCACGGATCAGCCCGGTCAGCTCGCCGGACGAATCCTTTTCGAACTCCATGGTGTCGGTGGCGGGCGGCGTGTTTTTCGATATCCCGGCGAGCTCGAGCGCCGCCGAATTGGCCACCGATTCCAGCGGCAGTATGTGCCGCCAGAAACCCCAGATCGGGCGGATATAGACCGGATTGTCCGGCGCCGCCTCGTCCAGTTCCTGTCGTGTCGGGAAGCGGTTCTCGGCAAGGCAGCCCGGCACGTTCCAGTAATAGGGCGGATCGCCCACCGGCATGGTGACGATCCACTCGCCGGGCGCGGCCTTCGCCGCAAGGGCGCGGATACGGTCCAGCACGTCGGCAACGGTTTTGCAGCCCTCAAGCGACGGGAAAACACCCTTCAGGCCTTCGCGGTCCATATGGGCGTGGCCGTCCATCAGGCCGGGAATGACCGCGCGCCCGCCGGCATCGACGATGCGCGTGTCCGGTCCGGCAAGTGCTGCGATCTCGCCCGCCCTGCCGACGGCGGTGATCGTCTCTCCGGTCATCGCGACGGCCTCGGCGATGCTGTTCGATGCATCGACGGTCGCGACCTTCGCGTTGGTGACGATCAGGTCGGTCATATGTTGTCTCCCGTTCCGGTCGCCCGGTGCCGTTTGCATTCACGTCATCCCCGCGCAGGCGGGGATCTCCGTCCGCAGCTCGCCGCTACAAGATTCCCGCCTGCGCGGGAATGACGGTTTCTCCCTAACCGACGCCCCTTACCGCCCGACGGCAGAGGCTTCCCGGCGTGTATCCGCGGCACCCGTCAGCACCCCGTTTTCCAGCACCTCGATGGTCTTCGCCGAGCCGAAATAGGACGCGCCGGAGCCGTGTTTCACCGCATGGCCGCGCTTTTGCAGTTCGTTGGCGATGTCTTCCGAGTAGCCGTCCTCGAGCATGAAAGAGCCGTCGAGCCCGACCGACCAGCGCGGGTATTCGATGGCGGTCGTCAGCTCCATGCCGCGGTCGACGAGGTTGCTCAGCACCTGGACCATCGACAGCGTCTGGCCCGGCCCGCCCGGCGTGGTCATCAGGTAGCGCGGCTTGCCGTCTTTGAGCACCATCACCGGGTTCAGCGTGTGCGACGGGCGCTTGCGCGGGGCGACATTGCGCGGGTCATTGGGGTCGACGCGGAAGCCGGTCATCCGGTTGTTCATCATGATGCCGGTGCCGGGGTCCATGAAGGCGCTGCCGAACACGTGGAATACGGACTGCACGACCGACATCGCGTTGCCCTCGCCGTCGGCGATGACGATGCAGGACGTGCCGCCCTTGTTTTCGAACGTTGAGGGATCGGTGCCGTTGACGACGCAGTCCTGCAGGTTGGCCGTGGTCTCCGCGCCGAGCAGCCGGTCGACCGGAATATCCACCACGCGCGGGTCGGACACATAGGGCTGGCCCAGCGTGAAGGCGCCCTGCATGGCGCGGATCAGGTAGTCCAGCCGGTCGGTGTCGTTATCGGCAAGCTGTTCGGGTTTGAGCGCCGACAGCCCGTTGAGCTGCAGCAGCATCAGGATGCCGTAGGAATTCGGCGGCATCACCTGCACGTCGTGGCCGCGATAGCTGGTCGACAGCGGGTCGACCCATTCGGGTTCGTACCCGGCGAACTGGTCGGGGCCGATCAGGCCCCCGTTGGCCAGTGCGTAGTCGCCGATGGATTGCGCGATATCGCCTTCGTAATAGGCGGCACTGCCGCCGTCGCGGATCTTGCGCAGGGTTTCGGCCAGCGCCGGCTGGCGCATGATGTCGCCCGCCTGCATGCGCTCGCCCGCGTCATTGAAATACAGCGCCCGGGAGGCCGGGTCGGCGAAGACGGCATCGCGGAACAGATCCAGCCCGGCGCACAGCACGCGCGATGCCGGGTGCGCTTCCGCCGCGTCGATGGCGTCGTCGAACAGCTCGGTCCAGGGCAGCTTGCCGTATTTCTGGTGGAGGCGTTCCCAGCCGCGCACCATGCCCGGCACGGAGACCGCGTTCGGCCCGCGGTCGGGAATGCCGTCCTTGTAATATTCCGGTGTCGCGCCGTCCGGCGCATGGCCGGTCGCGTTCAGACCGACGGTCCTGCCGTCGGCCGCGTGGTGATAGAGAAAAAACGCATCCCCGCCCAGCGACGTCGCCTGCTGCAGCACGACGGAAAGCACCGCGGATGTCGAAATCATCGCATCGACCAGCGAGCCGCCCCGGTCCAGCGTGCGCAGCCCTGCGGTGGAGGCCAGCGAATGCCCGGACACCACCATGCCTTTGGTGCCATAAACCGGTGTGCGCGCGAGCCGCACGCCCGCGAATACGTCTGTCGCCATGCGAAGTATCTCCCTGTTGGTCAGGGGAATGTCGGCAATGGGGGGCGGGGTGTCAATGTTGGGGAAGGGTCAATTAGTGTAGCCTTCACATCTTCGATGGCCGGTATACCAAATCAGCGCGATAGGAAAGACGGAACCGACATGACCTCCATTAGGACACCGTTTGCATTCTCGAAGTTTTCCAATTGATCTCGGAAGCTATATCTCCACTTTGCACCATGAAATAGATTGTTGCGCAGTCGATAGGTAATCAGAAGGAGCGCGCGCAATATCGCGGTTTCGGTGCAAGCTTCGTCTCGAACGAATTCCTCGACAAGGGATCTAAGCCTGCTGTTTCGGCCGA
Organism: uncultured Rhodospirillaceae bacterium; assembly: GCA_963977005.1. GTDB lineage: Bacteria > Pseudomonadota > Alphaproteobacteria > MPNO01 > UBA830 > CAXBCP01. The sequence goes on along the minus strand of CAXBMQ010000030.1, from coordinate 14,201 downwards.
TTTGGAGTCCATTGAATGCGGGAGTCAGTTCGCCATCTGCGCAGTATCGATTGCGAAAATGCTGTATCGGCTGCTGAAAAGGATCAAGGTCTATTTGATTTTGCTCGGCTAACCTATCTACCAATGCAATTATTGCTCGAACGTTGGCAGTACGATCAGGTAACCCGCTTTCAAAAAAACTCCAAAGTAACGAGAAATCCCTGATTGCATCTCGCTCATCAGACGAGAGATGCTCAAATCCAGGAGCGAAGTGATTCAGCCATTCGGTGGGACTCATAACGAAAGCCTAATCTACCCCATGGAATTTGGGTATCCCAAATCACCCTCCAACGAAACTGTGATTGAGCGATCAATCAAGAAGCAGATTTCGATCTGTCGCAGAATTTGGCAAATGCCTCAATGTCCTTAACAAAGGTTGGAAACAGCTTCATGTACATAAATGCTACATCTCGGTCTACGTTTGGCGGGCGCTCTTGAGGATGGCCTAGATCATTGCGTTGCTTGCGAATGAGGTCGTAGAGAGAAGAGAGTGTGAGGTCTAGTGATTCTGGAAGTTGGCGTTTTTTCTGAATCGGCAGTTGCTCAAATTTTCGCACTAACCAACTGTGTTTTTGCTTGATGAATTTTAGTTTCTCAAAATTCTCTCGGTCCTTTGGGTCTTCGATAGTTTTTTGGAGCGCTTCACAGAGGTTGAGCAATACTGCTTCGGCGGCAATGCCGAGTAAGAGCACAGACGAAATATGGCAACCAGACGTGTAACACCTTAGAGATTCTTCCAAGTATTTTATGGCAGAGTCTCCAACGACAGATTCTGCCAGCGTACTGATCTCAGATAGATAACCTGATGGATCATGGGGTATGAAACGTTCTTCTTGAAGGACCTTTTCCCCGTATGCTGTAAGTCTGAACCAGGGAAAGTCGGGATTTGACTCATTGATTCCGGGTGTAATCACACCTTGGATAAAAAGCTGCCACAATATTTCATCAGCTAACAGTTCGAAGCGAGCTCTGGTGCGCTGTACTGGTTCTTCGAACAGGACGAACTTTTCGGCGCTACCCAACCATTGAGCATAGAACTGGTTGAACTGGGCATCATTTTTTAAGCGCTGAAATACGACTTGCCGAACCAATTCAAGGTTATCCGAATCTTGGGCGGTGAAACGAACAGCGTCCATCTCATCTCTCCTGAACTCTAGTTGAAATGACGTCCCAGAAAGTTTGTATCAAGGGGGAGCGCTATCACCCGGCTCACCCCGCCAGCCGGGTCTCCACCAGCTTCGCCCAGTAGCTCGCCCCCAGCGGCAGGACCTCGTCGTTGAAGTCGTAATGCGGGTTGTGGAGCATGCAGCCGCCTTCCTGCGGGCCGTTGCCGATCCACATATAGGCGCCGGGCTTTTCGTTCAGCATGAAGGCGAAGTCTTCCGCGCCCATCATCGGGTCCTTGTCGAGGGACACCATGTCCGCGCCGACCAGCGCGCTTGCCACTTTGACCGTAATATCGGTCTCCGCCGCGTCGTTGATGGTCGGCGGATACCGGCGTTCGTAATGGACCTTCGCATCGATGCCGAAGGCGGCGGCGATTCCGTCCGTGATGCGGCGGATTTCGGTTTCCATGTGGGACTGGGTTTCTTCCCGGAAGGCGCGGGTGGTGCCGCGGAGGACGACCTCTTCCGGGATCACGTTCCAGGTGTCGCCGCCGTGCATCTGGGTGACCGACACGACGGCGGCATCGAACGGGCTGACGGTGCGCGAGGCAATCGTCTGTAGCGCGGTGACAAGCTGGGCGCCGGCGACGATGGCATCGCGCCCCAGCTGCGGAATGGCGGCATGGGTGCCGGTGCCGGCAAGCGTGATCTCGAAAATATCGAAGGACGCCATGATCGGGCCGGGGCGGATGGCGAATTCACCGGCCGGGATGCCCGGCATGTTGTGCATGCCGTAGACGCTCTCCACCGGGAATTTGTCGAACAGGCCTTCCTCGATCATCACGCGCCCGCCGCCCTCGTTTTCCTCCGCCGGCTGGAAGATGAAATGCACCGTGCCCGCGAAGTTCTTCGTTTCGGCAAGGTATTTTGCCGCGCCCAGCAGCATGGTCGAATGCCCGTCATGGCCGCAGGCATGCATCTTGCCGGGGTTCTCGGACTTGTAGTCGACATCGTTCTTTTCCTCGATGTCGAGCGCATCCATGTCGGCGCGCAGGCCGATCGCCGGGCCGTCCCCCTTGTCGCCGCGCAAGGTGCCGACCACGCCGGTCCCGGCAAGGCCGCGATGCACGTCGATGCCGAATTCGTGCAGCCGCAGCGCCACGTAATCCGATGTCTGGTGTTCCTCGAACGCGGTTTCCGGGTGCTTGTGGATGTGGTGCCGCCAGGCGGTCATGTCGTCCTGGAATTCGGCGATACGGTTGATGATCGGCATGGGGGTGTCTCCGCGTGTTTGTCGGGTCGGTTTATAGCATAATCGGGGGGTGCGTGCCTCCGGTTGTCACCCCGGCCCCCGGACATGATCCGGGTGCCGGGATGACATTGTGGAGAGGGTTGAGGGGGGGGCACCCCAGACACAATCCCCTCCCGTTATTCCCCCGGGCCCGACCCGGGGGTCCATGGCTGCCAGCGGCGCGCTAGATAAATGGACCCCCGGTACAGGACCGGGGGCGTAACGTCTTTGGGATGATATATTGGGTGCAAGAGCGAGGCGCGCCACACATCCGCTTGCCAGTCTCTCCCGTATGTTTTACATACATGTAAAATAAATTCGTTTGATCAATAGGGCGACCGTCATGACCGATGAATATGCAGATATCCGCGACCAGATTCAGAAGCTGTGCGCCCAGTATCCCGGCGAATACTGGCGCGACCTGGATGCGAAGCGCGAATACCCGACCGCGTTCGTCAAGGCGCTGACCGAGGCGGGGTATCTTTCCGTGCTGATCCCCGAGGAGTTCGGCGGATCGGGGCTCGGCATCACGGCGGCGGCGGTGATCATGGAGGAAATCCAGAAGGCGGGCTGCAACGGCGGCGCCTGCCACGCCCAGATGTATACGATGGGCACCATCCTGCGCCACGGCACGGACGAACAGAAACAGAAATACCTGCCGGGCATCGCGTCCGGCGAATTGCGGATGCAGGCCTTCGGCGTGACCGAGCCGACCAGCGGCACCGATACGCTGTCTCTGCGCACCACCGCGGTGAAGAACGATGCGGGCGATTACGTCGTCAACGGCCAGAAAATCTGGACGTCGCGCGTCGAACATTCCGACCTGATGCTGCTGCTCGCGCGCACCCAGTCGAAGGACGAGGTCGAAAAGCGCACCGACGGGTTGTCCGTGTTCATCATCGATATCCGCGAAGCGGTCGGCAACGGGCTTGAGATCAAGCCGATCCGGACCATGATCAACCACGCCACGACCGAGGTGTTCTTCGACGACCTGGTGATCCCGGCCAATTCGCTGGTCGGCGAAGAGGGCAAGGGCTTCCGTTATATCCTTGACGGCATGAACGCCGAGCGCATCCTGATCGCCGCCGAGTGCATCGGCGATGCCCGCTGGTTCATCCAGAAGGCGACCGATTACGCCAATGACCGCCAGGTCTTCGGCCGCGAGATCGGCAAGAACCAGGGCATCCAGTTCCCCATCGCCGAGGCCTATATGGCGACCGAGGCGGCCAACCTGATGGTCGAAAAGGCCGCCGCGGTCTACGAGGCCGGCGGGCGGGCCGGGGCCGAGGCCAACATGGCGAAATACCTGGCCTCCGAGGCGTCGTGGCAGGCGGCCGACATGTGCATGCAGACCCATGGCGGTTTCGCCTTCGCAGAGGAATACGACGTCGAGCGCAAGTTCCGCGAAACCCGGCTGTACCGGATCGCCCCGGTGTCGAACAACCTGGTGCTGTCGTTCATCGGCGAGCATGTGCTGGGGATGCCGAAGAGCTATTGATGGCACGCGGCGGGAGCCTTGTTGCGCTCCCGCGATTTCCATTATTGTCACCCCGGGCTTGTCCCGGGGTCTAGGTTGCTGGACCCCGGGACAAGCCCGGGGTGACAAGCGTGTTATTGGCTGACACGCAGACACATTTAAGGGAGAGAAAAAATGGCCCGCGATGCGCTGAAACCGCTGGAAGGCGTGCTTGTCGTCTCGATGGAACAGGCGGTCGCCGCGCCGTATTGCGCGTCGCGCCTGGCCGATGCCGGCGCGCGGGTGATCAAGGTCGAACGCGCCGAGGGCGATTTCGCCCGGGCATACGATTCGGTGGTTCACGGCGAAAGCGCCTATTTCGTCTGGCTGAACCGCGGCAAGGAATCGCTGACCGCCAATATCAAGGACGAGGCCGACCGCGACCTGCTGTACCGCATCATCGACAAGGCCGACGTGTTTATCCAGAACCTCGCCCCCGGCGCCGCCGCGCGCGCGGGCTTCGGCTCGGACGAGCTGCGCAAGCGCAACCCGCGCCTGATCACGGTCGATATCTCCGGCTACGGCGAAGAGGGCGAATATGCCGACATGAAGGCCTATGACCTGCTGGTCCAGGCGGAATCGGGCCTGTGTTCGATCACCGGGCTGGCCGAGGGGCCGGGCCGTGTCGGCGTGTCGGCCTGCGACGTGTCCTGCGGCATGTATTCCTACATGGCGGTGCTCGAAGCGCTGATCGCGCGCGATGCGACGGGCGAGGGATCGTCGATCAAGACGTCGCTGTTCGCCGGCATGGCGGACTGGATGACGGTACCGCTGCTGCATTACGACTACGCCAAAAAGATCGTGCCGCGGATCGGGCTGAACCATCCGTCGATCCACCCTTACGGGGCCTACGATACGCAGGATGGCGGCCAGATCCTGATCGCGATCCAGAACGAGCGCGAATTCGCGCGGCTCTGCGCCGACGTGCTGATGGATGCCGGCCTGCCGAAGGATCCCCGGTTCGAGAGCAACCAGGCCCGCTGCGCCCACCGGCCCGAGTTCGACGCGGTCATCAATAACGTGTTCGGCAATACCGGGCGCGACGAGCTGATCCGCCGCCTGCGCGCCGCTGCCATCGCCTTTGGCGAGGTCAACGACGTCGCCGGACTGTCCGATCACCCGGCGCTGCGCCGCGTACAGGTGGACTCGCCCACCGGGCCGGTCGACATGGTCGCCCCGCCCGCGCTGATCAATAACGGCGTGCGCGACCTCGGCGCCATCCCCGATGCCGGCGCGCATACGGACGCCCTGAAGAAGGAATTTTCGGCATGAGTGAAGATCAGGATTTCAGCGCCTGGATCGGCAATTCGGAAACCGAGCACGGCGTCGTGACGGCCTATCCGGCGGATTATTTCACCGCCACGCTCGACCGCGACGATCCACCGTTCAGGGACGGCGATCCGCTGCCGCCGGCCTGGCACTATTTCTATTTCCACGAGCTGGTGAAACTGTCGGAAACCGGCGAGGACGGACACCGCGCGAAGGGCAGCTTCATGCCGCCGATCCCGTATCCGCGCCGTATGTGGGCGGGATCGAAGATGACCTTCGCCTCGCCCATGCGCATTGGTGAGAAAGTCCGCAAGGTCATCACCATCGCCGACGTGGCGATAAAGGACGGTGCGTCGGGTCCGCTCTGTTTCGTGACCACCGCCGAGGAAGTGTTCGGCGAAGACGACCGGCTGACGACGACCGAGCGCCGCACGCAGGTCTATCGCGATGTGGCGGATCCCAATGCGCCCAAGCCGAAACCCCGCCCCGCCCCGGCAGAGGCGGTCTGGAGCCGTACCATCCACCCCAGCGCGGTGATGCTGTTCCGCTATTCGGCGCTGACCATGAACAGCCACCGTATCCATTACGACAAGGATTACGTGCGCGAGGTCGAGGGCTATCCGGGGCTGTTATTCCATGGCCCGCTGACCATGACGATGATGCTCGATTTGTTCCGCCGCGAAATGCCGTCGGCGACGATCAGCGAATTCGACCTCCGCGCCGTATCGCCGATCTATGACACGATGGATTTTACCGTCCATGGCGCGCCCCTTGCCGGAAGCGGCGGAGACGGCGACGGGACCTGCAAGCTGTGGGCAATGACCGGCGAAGGCGCGCTGGCGATGACGGCGGACGTTAAGTTCACGGCCTGACGGGTCGGGCCGGCACAGGCCCTAGCGCGATCCGGCCGAGGCGACCGTCGCGGTTCCGGCCGCCCGCTGTCTCGCCAGCTTTGCGGCCTTGCGTTCTTCCCGTGCCGCCCGCCAGGCGGCGATCTTTTTCTCGCGTTCCTCTGCGAAGTAGCGGCGGCGCTCCTGGTTCCACAGGCGCATGACTTTCTTGGTATAGGGCCGGTTGCGCGCGCGCGTCGTCGAATGGTAATGGGCCACCGCCCGCATGATCGACTTGTTCGCTGTGCGCAGCCGCGCGAACAGGCCCGCCGCATAGCGCGCGTTCGTCGCGGGATCGAACGCCGCCTCGAGGTTGCTGAACGCCTTCGGGTGGTATTTCAGGTTCACCTGCATGCAGCCGACATCGATATTTTTGAGCCCGCCGGCCTGCAGTTTGCGCACCGCGGCGATGGCGGTGGCCTTGTCCGGGTAAAAACGACCCTTTCCATGGGCCATAACGGTCCATGGCCAGGCAAAATGTGACCGGCTGGATTTGTCCCAGCGGCCCGATTCGGCCAGGGAAATCGCCTGCATGATGCCGATCGGCAGCCGGAGCGCGCGTTCGGTATCGCGGATTGCCTGGCGGCAAACCCCTGAATTTTCGCTATAATTCGCGGGTTTTGACGGGGTCGGCTGCGCCGACGCGGGTATGCCCGTGGCGAGGGCGGCCAGAACGGCGGCGGTGAAGATAGCGAGAGGACGTTGCATGCACATGCCCTGTTCTGAGCAATTTTTGTGCCAACCCCGACAGCGGTGCCCTTATTTTGTGCACCGCACATGTATTCATCGTTAAGTGTTCTTAACCTTGTCTCTAAATCTCTAAAAAATGTTGAAAACGGTCATTTTTTTCTTGATGCTGCGGGCAGGCATCCATATATTGCATTGCAACACAAGTTGGTTGTCCAAGCGATTTGTGTTTCTCACCTTTCTTGGACGTTTCCTCCCTATCAAACTCAGGCCGCTCTTCGGAGCGGTCTTTTTTTTGTGATATATCAAGCCTGTGGGAAGATTTCGGGCGCAAGGGAACGTGTTGGAATCCCGCTGCCCGAAATGGTGCAATGCACCAATTCAGACGGGGCTGCGCGGCGGCGTTGAACCGCCTTCGCCGAGCGGGCGGATCATCAGAACGGAATCCGCCCAGTCGCCGAATTTGAAGCCGGCCGACGGCAGAACGCCGGCGGTCTCGAAGCCCAGGCGGCTGTGCAGGCCGATCGACCCGACGGAGCGGGAGCCACCGATAACGGCGATCATCTGGCGCTTGCCCAGCGCCTCGCAGCGCTCGATCAATTCGCCCAGCAATTGCGTCCCGTAGCCGCAGCGCTGCCGGCCGGCGTCGATATAGATCGAATCCTCGACCGTGAACCGATAGGCCGACCGGTCGCGGAACGGTGCGGCATAGGCGTATCCCTGTATCCCTTCCGCGTCTTCGATGATCAGCCACGGCAGGCCGAGAGATGCGACCCGGTGAAACCGGGCAGCGATTTCCACCGCGTCCGGCGGCGTTTCCTCGAATGTCGCGATGCTGGTTTCGACGAAATGGGCGTATATCTCGGCGATACGCGGGGTGTCGGCCAGTACGGCGTTGCGAATCCGGGGCGTGGGTGCGGCGTCGGTGAGCGTGTTCATTGCGTCCACAGCATCATATCAAGCGCCCTGTCCGCCGAATTCCAGTCCGCCGAATTCCTGTCCGCCGAATCCCTGTCGGCCCCTATCCCGGTCCGGCGTCTCACTCTGCCGCGAGGTCTTGCGCGGTCAGATGGGCGAGAGCGGCGACGACATCGGTCATCTGGGCGGCAACCCGGTCGAAATTGGCATTTTTGCTGATATTCAGTTCATCCATGTAGAGCGCCCGGTTGATTTCTATCTGCACGGTGTGAACGCCGTCGCGCGGCTGGCCGTAATGCCGCGTCGTAAAGCCGCCGGCAAACGGCTTGTTGCGGGCGACCGCATAGCCGAAGCCGCCGATCGTGCGTTCGATCGCGTCGGTGATATAGGGCGCGCAGGTGGTGGCGAAGCAGTCGCCGATGATGAAATCGGCACGGCCGCGCCCAGCATCGGGATCCAGCGGCCCGCCGATCGACGGCATCGAATGACAGTCGACGACCACGCAGTAACCGAATCTGCGTTTGGTCTCCACGATCAGGGTCTCCAGCGCCTTGTGGTAGGGGCGGTAATAGGAATCGATGCGTTCCGCCGCCTCGGCGAAGGTCAGTTTCCGGGGATAGATATCCTGCCCGCTGGAAACCACCTTGGCGATCGTGCCGAGCCCCGCCGCGACCCGGCTGGACCCGGTGTTCACGTAATCGGGCAGGCGGTCTGCGAACATGCCCTGGTCGAGCTCGAACGGCTCGCGGTTGGCATCGATAAAGGCGCGCGGGAACAGGGCCCGCAGCAGCGGTGCGCCGTATTCGGGCGCCGCGGCAAAAAGTTCGTCGACAAAACCGTCTTCCGAGCGGCGCAGCGCCACCGGGTCGAGCCGGGCACCGGCGACGAAATCCGCCGGATAGTCGTTGCCGCTATGCGGGGACGCGAATACCAGCGGCACCGTACGGGTGTGCGGCGTGCGGATGTCGAAAGCGGTGACAGGTTCCGGCGCGTGTTTGCCGGCCGCCGGGGGAAAGGACTCGTTCGGGGACATCCGGTTGATTTAGCCCAATCGGACACGCTTGTCATCCGGCGGAAGCCGTTCTGTGCGGGCGATGCCCGGCCGCAGCTTATCCGACAGGGGGGCGGTCGCCGCATCGGCGCTCAGGAATTCGTTAACCATGATTCCGGAGGGGCGCCGCCGGCGCGCGATAATTCATGGTTCGGACGTGCGCGGGGACGTTTACGCTTTCCTAATCGCCACCGGTTAGCAATAGTGTCAGACACGCACCAGCGGGTGCATTCCGGTTTATTCTGAAGCTGCGGACTGAACGACAATGGCAAGTATTCTTCTGGCGGAAGACGATTCCTCCCTTCGCACTTTTCTCGGCAAGGCGCTCGGCAAGGCGGGCCACATGGTCACGTCCTGCGAGGACGGGGTCGAGGCGATTGCGGCCCTGGAATTGCGGGAATACGACCTGCTGCTGGCCGATATCGTGATGCCCGGCATCGACGGCATAGAGCTTGCCCAGCGCGCCACCTCGCACCTGCCCGATATCAAGGTGCTGTTCATCACCGGCTTTGCAGCCGTTGCGCTCAACGCCCAGAAGACCGGCGCCAACCGCAACGCCAAGATCCTGTCCAAACCGTTCCACCTGCGCGAGCTGGTGCAGGAGGTCGACCGCATTCTGCAGGAAGAAGCCGCCTGATCCTTCGCTTGCAATAGGACGCCGGACCGGATAAAACCCACCCGCCTTTCACAGGCACCGGGCGATTAGCTCAGCGGGAGAGCACTTCGTTGACATCGAAGGGGTCACTGGTTCAATCCCAGTATCGCCCACCATTCTTTTCTAAGAAATTCTCGCAAATAAACTCGGGCAGGCCCCGCAATAGCGTAGGCCGCTCCGACTCATTTGTGTTTCTATATTTGTGTGACAAACATTTAGCATCAGCGTTGTTTGCAATACCGTGCTAAGCTGACTTGTACTCTGAAAGTACGACTCGGTTTTGTAATGCTGTAGCGAACCTACGCATCAACCCTAGAGTGCGATCAACAATTTGATCCAAGTCGTCAGCGTCAATCAAGGTCTCTTCGCCGTGGGCAATTTCGTTTCTACGTTTCAGGAGTATTAAATCAACAAAACTCTGATCCGCGGTGAACTGATCAATCGACACACCGCAAACAAGGCAAATATCCCTAAAGACATCAAATGATAGATTTGATCTTGTGTTTACAATATCTTCATTGAATCGAGAAAACCTTTTGTCCGAGGATGATAATATTTCATCAACAATTTCGCAGCGCTCTGAGACCGTGGCAGTGGTTGAGGAAAGAGCGGCTAGTCGTGGTAGGAAATAATTCCTTAAAAATTGTTGATCTAGCTCGCCATACCGAAATTTCCTCAACGAGATATGCTCGAAATACTTTCGAGCTGAAAATCGAATAAAGCCTTCCCAGTGGGCGTAGGATAACGTTACCAAAGCTCTCAGCAATACGTTCTTCGAAACCGAATCCGCCGCTAATATCGCGGATTTCAAATCCGAAATTTCTTTAATGCGCCATGTACGATCCAAATCTAATTGAGAGATCAACAAATCTTCAGTGTAGGCCTTGCTCATGGCCTAAACCATAGTTCCCCAAAAGGTATTGTGCGTTGAATTCGTGTTGTGCCGCGGACCCCGGGGGATGTGAATTGCGATGCTTCATCTTGTGCCCAAAATGTCTGGATTTTATCGCGCAGAAAATCAATTGGATCCGGCAACGCTTCAATAGCGCCTATGTTTTTTGCTACCCCGACAGCAATTCCCTCCAGTGCCACCAATCCAATTTTCCCAGAATGTCGTCCGTCATGATAACGCCTCAATGTGTCAGCGCCTGATACCTGATTTAATAGATTGAAGGTCCTATTAATTATATCGACGTGTCTCGCAAATTGTCCTTCTCCCGCTAATTGGACAATCCCTTCGTCAATATACTCTTCAACGTCCAAACTGCGTTCATAAGGCACGTATGTGTGCACCAAAAAGCGCACGGCATACTCCATATGCCTTTGGCGTTCTATTTGATCCTCGCTAATTGCCGCAACAGCTTTGAATGGATCTCTGCCAGCTGCTTCAGAAACGGCACGAAAGTAATCGCCATTTACCATGAGCATGATGCAGTTCCGCAGTTCCTGCGGATTAGCTAATGTGCCCCCGGCATTCAATCGTTGAAAAAGGTCATATTTCGTTTGGTCGTCACTCGGTCGTTTCAGAATCTCAACGCTAATTCGAGAGCGACGAATCGCGAGTTGATTGCTCCGATCCATTTGTATTTGATCAGCAGGTAGAGGGTCTAAGCTTTCCTGCGATATTTCCCAAACCACGTTGTGGAGAGAGGGGAGATACTTTGTTGCCTCAAGTGAAGATGGGGGCAGCAATTGACCATCAGGGCCCCGGAGTTGTCCCATAAATTCAAGGATAGTGGAGACCCTCTGAAGGCCATCGATTAACTCCCAATTGCCATCATCTTTTTCAAAGACAAATATCGATGGGAGTGGGATGCCCAGCAATAACGACTCAATTAGTTTCGATTTTTGCCCACTGTCCCAACGAAACAACCTCTGGAATTCTGGGTCAATTATCAGTTCTCCTTCGGAGTACATACTTACAACCTCGCCGATAGACATTTGATAGGCGTCGGTCCGCACTAATCTTTGAGCATCTTGTATTTCGTCGTTCAGCATGTTGTCGGCTTTCGGAGGGGGTATGGAGGGCCGGGATTTCAACTCGGTGTGAGCTTTATTTAACTATTTCGCCTTCCGCGCTCATACCGTCGAATTGCTTCGATTGCCTCGTTTGCGATTTCGAGAATTAATCTCAAACCCGATGACCAGTTATCTTAACTCTCTTCGTCGTTTTCGCCAGTCGGTTTGCATTGTCGAGTTCCTCGGGTAATAGCCCTACGGAATCGTTCGCAAATTTTTCGATCTCTTGAGTTCCGGTACCCACCTAGCGGTCCGTCCTGTCTCGCGTATGCTCGGTACTCAAAACAGGCAATAGAGGCACTTTCGCGAACCTTCCAGCACCGCCGGATCGGCTGGCATTACATCGCGCCCGGCAAGCTGACCCAGAATGTCTTTGTCGAAAGCTTCAACGGGCGTCTGCGTGATGAATGTCTGAACGAGGCGCTATTCTCGTCACTATCGCACGCCAGGACCGCGCTGGCGGCCTGAAACACGACTACAATCACCACCGGCCGCATTCCGCTCATGGCGGCGTGCCGCCCGTCGAGTTCGCCGAAAAAGCCGGTATGGGGCATGCCCCATACCGGCTTGAACAACCCGCCCGCACAGGGCAACATTTTGAAACCGGACTCTCCCTATGACTGGAGGGAAATCGGGTCTCACGTCAGTCAGTCTGCACAGTCGGTTTCCTGTTTGATGCCGACCAAATTCGAGTAGCTAGAATTCTAGATAGTTTACCAGGACCAGTGGATATCTCGATCTCATCCTCGATTGCCGGGATTATAGAATAAAAGGAAATAGGGCAGGATAAAAACGATTGTTCCGACGACATCCCACAGACGTTTTCTTGTTTTGTACCATTCGGAATCCCGTTCAATGTACCAAAAAACCCCAGCTGTCACCCATAGCAGGATTAAGAGGATGAAGCCTAGCCGTTCTAGCATGTCCATGGGCGCCACTCCTAAAAAGTGAAATGATCCTGAAACCGTAGATCTGATGATCTGTGTAAAGGAAGGGCTGACCGTTGAGACTGTTTCGATGAGATTGCACCCTCTGATCGCCATAGCAATGTTTTTCGGTTTTATGTGGATCGCAATGTGGATTCTTGATGAAATCCTTATTCCGAACTTTCGAGCGTATTCTTTTTGGCTGGCGATCCCGCTGTTCATTGGAGTCATGTTTTTTTACGCGGGCGCCGTTGACTGGATAGATAATCGCCTTGCCGAGCGGGCGCAGACTATGAGGGGGCTAGACGAATGAACAACCGCATGTCCGATGAGGATTTTGATGCCGAATTAGCGACTGTGCAGGAGGGACATCGAAGGGACCCTATCCCGGTCCCAGCAATCGTCCTTGGGTTTTTAATTGGTACAGTGGTGTTCGGCTGGTTTATCGGAATCTTGACGGCCGTCGGTGCACTGGCGCTATACCGGCGGAAGGACCGAAGCGACCCCAAGAAACGGATCAAGTTCTACTGGGCGCTCGGAGCAGCACTGCTCGTGGCCATTGTTATCCGCGTCATGTTCCTCGAGGCATTGCGCAGATGATTTTTCCGGCACCGATACAGCAAAATATGGGCGGCACGAAACCGCCCATTTTTTGTATTTGACGAGGGGGCATATCTGTTTGTAGTGTATAACACTGAATACACGACATGCACCATAAAAAGCGGAGGAACTTGACCGTGGCAAGACAGACTATTCCCGTCACGATATCGCAAGATCTCTTTAACCGGGTCGCCGAGAAGGCGGGCCAAAATTCCCTGAACGCAACAATAGTCGACCTAATTGAAAAGGCGCTTCGGGAGGGTGCCGCGGTACCAATGACGAAGTCGTCCGGGCAGACGACCGCGTCCGGTCGTGCTGCTGCCGAACGAGGAAAGCGTCGCGCCGAGGCAATCGCGAACGTGCTAGGTGGCAAACGTCTCAGTGAAACCTCTAACCTGTTCGAAATCGATGGCCAGAGGACGTTAGTCAAAAGCTCGTCGCAGTCGAACGCCCGTTTCGGCGTTTATGAAAAGCAACTCTCCGAGATCGACGAAATTCTATGCGCTTCGCAAACGAGCCAAGGTACGTTCGAACTGCACGCAATAACGCCCAAAGATTGGGACGAGAACGCCTTCGACGTATCGCCAAACGTACGAACATATAAGCTGCAACGACAGATGTCGGGCTCACAGGTTCGCAAGCTTGGGACGCCCCGGGGCGAGCTGGTCATCGATGAGACAGTAGGAGTTTAGGGTTTTTGTTTTTGGTCTAACCAAACTTGGGAAAGCGCAATCAGAGAACACAACCAGGTCCGCTCTATCAGGGAAACTATGAGCTATGTTTTAGCTGATCGCATGACCAAGCGTATTGTCGCTAAAATTAGCAATACAAAATAGAGTTTTCTGGTTTCGACTACCGCTGCGCCGCCACGCATTTAAGCGTGTACCTTTTGGCCAACGTCGATAGTTTGAATGGCCTTAAGAAGAAGCTATTGGCGAACACTTTTACACTCAAAGTGAGTGCGCAGGTGTGCGTGACCTGAACATAACCCGCAGCACACTCTAAATAACCCCTGTTTTGATATAGGCGGGGGTATGCGCCCCTGCTATCCGGCAACCGTTTGTCACAATCTGTCACACTGGTGTCACACTGATCGTTGCTATACGCGGATTCACGCGACATGCATTTCATGCTATGCTTCACATATAACGTTGATTTTGTTGATGTTTGTGTGTGCGGTGGCGATTAGCTCAGCGGGAGAGCACTTCGTTGACATCGAAGGGGTCACTGGTTC
>CAXBMQ010000029.1:0-59058 GCA_963977005.1 uncultured Rhodospirillaceae bacterium | reverse complement strand
CTTGCACAAGGCGATGCTGTCGATGATACGGTCGGATTAACGTTGGCCGAAGCCGCAGGAGTATCGCGATGAAAGCATTTTACCCGGCGACGCGTATTGCACTGGCGACAATAGTGTTCGGATTGGCTGTTTTCTCCAGACCGGTGGCCGCCCAGCAGGACGGGAACTGCGGCCGGGTTGTCAAGCTGAACAGCCACGGCGACAGTACGACCGAATACACACTGTCCGGCGTCGCGGAAAGCGCTACGGCCGCGCTCGTGCTTTTGCCCGGCGGCGGAGGCTTTCTGGAATTCGACAGTCAGGGGTGCCCACAAAGCCTCAAGGGGAATTCGCTTGTTCGCAAACAAGCGCTGTTTCACGAGAACGGCTTGGTGACGGCGCTGGTGGACGCGCCGTCTGATTATCAGGGAAGCGAGGGTCTTGGCGGGTTCCGCATCGCGCGAGAACATGCGGAAGATATAGGGCGGGTGATCGCCGACATGCGCAAACGAACCGGCCTGCCGGTCTGGCTGGTCGGCACGAGTCGTGGCGCAATCTCTGCCGCCAATGCGGCGTCGCGGCTACGCGGTGCCGAAGCGCCGGACGGGCTGGTGCTCACGTCGCCTGTGACGTCGGGCTTTGAGGGCGGCAGGAAGCGCTGGGTTTCGCAGACCGTGTTTTCCAGCGATCTCGACGCTATTCGCATGCCGGTCCTGGTTGTCGTTCACGCAGCTGACAAATGCGTCCGGACGCCGCCCGTCCTCGGGCCCCGGATAATCAGAATGACGGGGAGCAGTCGCGAACAGGCGGTGACGATCGTCGGCGGTCCCGGCTGGTCCGGCGGGGAAAGCGTCGAAGCCTGCAAGGCGAGGTCGCCGCACGGTTTCCTGGAGCAGGAAGCGGATGTCGTCGCGGGCATCGCCCGGTTTATCCGGGGCGGGAATTTCTGAGGGCGGGCCGGCTTTATTCCGGTCTTTGACCGTCGATCAGGACAAAAGCCACCTTGCACGAAGTGCCGGAGCGGTTGCTCCAGGCATGGTTGGTCCCACGCTGGATCAGGATGTCGCCGGCCTTCAGAACCGTTTCGGCTTCCTCCAGGACTGCGACGATCTCGCCTTCAAGCACGATGGCATAGTCGACGGTGTCCGTTTGGTGCATTCCCGGGTGAATGTCGTCGCTTTTCGAGGTGTCCGCATCGTCGAAAATTTTTCCGAATGACGCGCGAAGCTGGCGGGCGCGTTCCGCCGGGTCCTCGGGTTCGGGCGGAAAATCGATGACCCGAAGAACGGTGCCTTTCTCCGGCGGCAACACGCCCTCGAGAGCGTCGACCCCGTCCGGTTCCGTGATGTCGACAGGCGCGGGGCCTGTCCGCCAGATGTTGGTCGAGTAGTAGTCCGGCCGGCCCGGAACGGACTTGATGGCCGGTGACGCACCGTCACTGACAATTGTCGACCGTCCCGTTTCGTCAAAACCCGTAACAACGCGCCTGACTCTTCCCTGGGTCATCGTGATCTCCGCTTGTTTACCGACCGGTTCTTAGCCCCGGTCCCATTCCCCGCGACCCCGGGATTCGAGCATCACGTCCATGTAGAAATCGTCCACCGTTTCGAGATTGGAAATAAGCCCGCCCGCCTTCGAATAACCGATCAGGGTTTCGAGGTTTTTGCGATTGGACGGGGTCAGGCCGAATTCCCACGGATCGGCACCGAGCAGTTCGCGCTGGGCGTCCCATTCGTCCAGGAACCACGCCAGCGGCACGATACGTGGATTGCTCATCCGTTTGTAGGCGGCGAATTTCGCGCGATCGAATGCCTGGGCCAGGTTATTGGCAACCCAGGGATGCTCTTCGAGAATTTCATCCTTGATGGCTGTGGCGTGCATGATCGGGAAGATGCCGGTGCGTTTGTAATAGGCCTCTTCTTCGGACCGGTAATCGGAAAAAAGGCGTCCTACCCGGTCGTCGCCGCGCAGGATCGGCAGGATGATGTCGGGATGGATCACGGCATCGACCTCGCCCTCCGCCAGCATCTCGGATATATCGGAGCCGGCAGGTGCCTGGGTTATTCTGATACCTTCCGGCGCGTCGAACGGGATTTCTTCTTCAAGTTCCGTGACCCAGTCGATGGTCGTCAGGTCGACGCCGTATTCGTCGGCCAGCAGCCCCCGGAGATACAGGATTGCCGTTGCCTGATAGGTCTTCAACCCGATCCTTTTGCCATTCAGGTCCGTCGGTTTCGAAATACCCTTGGATGTATTGACGAAGATAAAGCCGTGCCGAAAGCGCCGGTGCAGAAATACGGGTATTGCGGAGAATGCCTGTCCACGGTCTTTTGCCATCAGATACGACGATCCCGATAGCTCGCAGACGTCGAATTCTTCGTTCCGGATCATTCGCCAGTGCCGCGACGATGAATCCATATCCGTCAGAACATTAAGCTCGATTCCGTCCGGCGCGATCGAGCCGTCTTTCAGGGCCCGGATAATTTCGTAATCGCCACAGGCGAGGCTTAGTTTCAGTTTGGCGGACATACGCGGATTCTCCTGTTTTTTCCGGTTTTGCGCCCGTCTGCGGCGCTTCAGTAAGCCTTAACAGTTAATAGGGTATTTTTAACAGCAATTCTGAGACAATTCGGCGGATTGTGATGCCGCGCCTGAAGCGCTACCGGATAAACAACCTCTGTGCTGTGTTTTGCGCCAGCCTGCTGGCGCTGACGCCTTTAGAGGCGTGGGCACAGGCGATTTCAGCCGATTCCGGAATATTGCGTTATGGGGAAGTGCTTTGGTTCGCTGCGGCCCTGATGATCGCCGTCGTCTGGGTCCAGGTTCTGGTGGCTGAATACAGACACCTTTGTTCACGGCTGGACGGAGGCAATCAGTCTGTCGAGCGCGATAGCGAATACCGCGAAATGCTCAATGTCTCGCCGGATGCCATCATGATCAGCGTGGATGACCGGCTGCTTTATGCCAATCCTGCGGCTTTGAAAATGTTTCGCGCGGCGACGTTTGGCGAGCTTGCGGCCCATCGCCCCATAGATCTTGTGGACCCCGAATATCTCGGCGTCGCGGAGGCGTTGCGCCGCGAAAGCCTCAAGACGCGTCGCGGCACGGATTATTCGATCATCCGGCATACCCGACTCGACGGCGCCAAGATCGATACGGAAGTGGCCTGTGCGCCTGTCAACTGGGGCGGCGCTCCCTGCAATATGGTGATTCTGCGGGATGTGACCGGACGGATCAGAAGCGAGCAGGAACTCAGACAGAGCGAGGAACGACACCGCGATCTGATCGAGTCCAGTCCTGATGCAATGTATGTGCAGGTCGCAGGAACGATTGTCTATATGAATGCCGCGTGCCGGAAAATGTTTTTGATGAAAGATGCGGAGGAATATCGGGGCCTTTCGGTTCTCGAACTCGTTCATCCCGATGAACGGAAAAACGCATCCCGGAGTATTTCCGAATTTTTCGATAAAAGGGCACAGAGCGAGTTCGTCGAACAACGCCGGATACGCCGGGATGGGACGGATTTTACGGCGGCGGTGGCAATCAGGCCGATCAACTGGGAGGGAGAGGCCAGCAGCCTCGCGGTTGTGCGCGATATTTCCTACCAGAAGGCGATGGAAGCCGCGCGCGCGGAGATGGAAGCACGCTACAAGCATCTGCTGGAAATCTCCCCCGACGCCATATACGTGCACAGAGAAGGCCGGATCGTTTTGATTAACGCGGCCGGCGCAAAACTGTTCGGCTCGGAATCCGCCGAGGCCATGGTCGGTATGTCAACAATCGATCTGGTTCATCCCGACGACCGGGCTATCGTGGAGCAGCGCCAGATTGAACTCCGAACGCGCAACAATGGCCTTTTAAAGGTTCCACAAAAGCGTCTTCGCATCGACGGGACCGCCTTCCAGGCGGAAGTCCTGGCAACCCCGGTCGAATGGGAAGGCGTTCGGGGCGGCATGGTTATCGTGCGCGACGTGACCGCGCAGCTGGCGCAGGAGCAGGCACTGCGCGACAGCGACGAACGATTCCGCAACATGACAGCGAACGTGCCGGGTATGGTGTACCAGAGACTCAATTACCCCGACGGACGTGTCGAGTATCCCTATGTGAACGAGGGGGTCCGCGGAATACTCGGCGTTGATCCGGAAGTTATTCTCAGCGATCCCCGCTTTATGTCTGATACCATTCATCCCGAGGACCTTGACCGTTTTCGCGAGGTGATCGCCGATGCGGACGCACGTCTTGCAGCGTACGAACACGAATTCCGGGTGCGGCACATATCCGGTGACTATCGCTGGGTTCGTGCCTATGGTCGGCCTTTGCGGCAGGAGGACGGCAGCACGCTCTGGAACCTGCTGACGACAGATATTACGACGCAAAAAGAGGCTGACGCGCAGCTTCGCGAAGCAAATCGAAAGCTCAAAGCCCAGAGCGCAGAACTCGAAGCGGCCCGCCTCAGGGCAGAGGAGGCGGCTGATATTGCCCGGGCGGCGATGCAGGACGCGGAGGACGCGAGCCGGGCGAAATCAGAATTTCTTGCCAATATGAGTCACGAAATCCGGACCCCGCTGAACGGTATCCTGGGTATGGCGGGTCTGATGGAAGACACGGAACTCGATCCGGGGCATGCCGACAATATCAGAATAATCAGGCAGTCGGGTGAAACGCTGCTCGCCATTATCAACGATATCCTCGACTTCTCGAAGATGGAGGCGGGCAAGCTTGAACTGGAAACAGTCGATTTCCAGCTACCGGATATCATCGATGGTGTCGGACAGCTACTGGGACCGAAAGCAGCGGAAAAAGACGTCGAACTGGTTCTCTATATAGATGCAGAAGTACCGCAATTCGTCAGCGGCGATCCCGGTCGATTGCGCCAGGTCCTGATGAACCTGGTCGGCAATGCGCTCAAATTCACGAGCAAGGGGTCGGTTGCCGTCGAGGTAAATCTCGCGGGGGGATCCGAACAGCGCAAGTGGGTCGAATTCTCGGTGATCGATACCGGGATCGGCATGTCTGCGGCGGTAACCGACAGGCTGTTCAACCGGTTTATGCAGGCGGATTCATCCACCACGCGGCAGTTTGGCGGTACCGGATTGGGTCTTGCGATCTGCCGGCAGCTTGTTTCGCTCATGGATGGTGAGATCGGCGTGGAGAGCGAGGAAGGGCAGGGAAGCCGATTCTGGTTCAAGGTGCCGCTGGACGTCCGGGATGGCGAGCGGACGGAGGGGAACGAGATGATTGCCCTTGTCGATGGTTTGCGCGTCCTGGTAATCGACGATATGGAGGTCAATCGTACCGTATTCGAGCGCCAGATCGGCGGTTGGGGAGGCGAGGTCGAGAGTGCAGATGCGCCCGAGCGCGGTATCGAGATGGTCGGCCGCGCGATCGCTGCCGGGAATGCATACGATATCATTCTGCTGGATCACATGATGCCCGGTAAAAGCGGGATCGAGGTGGGCCGCGAGATCGCGATGATGCCGGGGACCGAACAGACCCGTATCGTCCTGACCACGTCTGCCGGTCTCAACAATATCGGCGCGCTGGTCGAGAATATCGGTTTCAGGGCGGTGCTTGGAAAACCTGTCCGGCCCCAGCTATTGCTGCGCCAACTTGCGGCATGCCGCGGCCGGGAACCCCGCGATGAATTCTGCCCAGGGGAAACAGTACCGGAAACGCGGGCGCATGCCGACGCGCCGGGCCGCAGCGGCGAAGATACACGGCCGATACGGATACTTCTGGCTGAAGATAATCTGGTGAACCAGAAAGTGGCGCTCGCCATGCTCCTTCGCATGGGCCATGTCGTTACCGTTGCAAATAACGGTCTCGAAGCGTTGAACGAAGTACAAACGACGGAGTTCGATGTCGTCCTTATGGATATTCATATGCCGGAAATGGACGGCCTTGAGGCATTAAAGGAGATCAGGGCGCTGGATGGACCGGTGAGCGAGATTCCTGTTGTCGCATTGACCGCGAATGCGATGAAGGGCGACCGGGAGAAATACATAATGGCCGGCATGGACGACTACGTTGCCAAGCCGATCAACACCACGCTCTTGTCGGAGGCATTGTCGAAGGTCACCGGCATGGTGTCGGAGCCACAGGGGCGCGTAGTTCCGCCGACAGGCACCGAGGAGGATATTGCCGCGGAAGCGAGCAACATCCTCGACGACCTGGACGGTATCCTCGAGGGATAGATCTGTCGCGCGCCGGAGTCAGTCCTTTGCGCGAACCTCGTCGTCCGGCCGGTCCTGCGCCTGCAGGCGCCGTAATTCCGGGTCCATATATTTGGGCCGATCGGGAGCAGGGCTTCCCAGCATCACCTGAAAGAAACAGTCCTCGTCGGTTTCATTGACAATGCCGTGTACCTGGCCCGGGGGATTGTAAATCATGTCCCATGGTTCAAGTTGGCGCCTGACTGTTTCCCCGGCATATTCCCAGATGATCGTCGGACGGCCCTGGAGGACGAAAAACACTTCCTCCTCGTCCGCATGATGGTGCAATGGCTGCTCGTGGCCGGGCGGCTGCTGAAGGATGCTGAGCGTAAAGCTGTCCCCCATCAACGCGTTGGGGTCGGTATGCTCGACATTGCCGCTGGTGCCGAGATAACGCCGTTGCGTACGGGCGTATTTGGGATCGACTTTCGTTTCGAGTTCCCAGACACGGGCATTCGCCTGCCGGGTCGCAAAGGTCTTGCAGTGTTTGTCGAGGGCGGCTTCCAGGTCGCTGGTCGCGGCTGAAGTCCCGGTTCTGCTGGACATGATTTTACTCCGCCGCCTGTGCTGCCGGGTAGGTCTGTTCAAGGTGCCGGACGATGTCTTCCAGCACCATCACATCCGCGTATTTGTGATGCATGTCGAACAGATTCATTTTGTGGGCGAGCTGCGACCGGTCGAACACGCATTCCTCCGCGACGGTTACGTGATAGCCGTAAGAATAGGCATCGACGACCGAGGCGCGGACGCATCCCGACGTGCTCTCGCCGCAGACAATAAGGCTGGAGATGCCGAGCCGGGTCAGGTGGGCGACCAGCGGTGTCGAATGGAACGCGCTGGCACGTTCTTTGCGGATCAGGATGTCGCCGTCCTGAACGGCAAATGCCGGGTGGATATCCAGCATGTCGTCGCCGACACCGCTTTCGACGTGACGGTTGGTCGACCGGACGCGGTCTTTTCGCGTCGATCCGGACAGATAGATGATCGGCATTCCGGCAGCGCGGCAGGCAGCAAAAAGCTTTTTTGTCGGCTCGACCGCGTCCCAGGCAAACCTGCCGCAGGAATTCGGGAATTCATCCGCGAGTTCGTGGGGAAGTTTCGTCGGATCGCCGCGATAGACGAAGTTGTACAGGTCGACCGCCAGCAACGCCGGGCGGTCTCCGACGTAAACGTCGCGGGCGTAATGTTTGTAAATCTCCAACTCTTCCGGAGAGACGACGTCTTTCCAGCAATGGTCTTCAAAATCCCGGGCCATGGCGGTTCTCCTGTCTGCTTCGCGAAAGTGTATCGCGGAAATAGCGCGCAGGCGACTCGCAGGTGCCGAAGGCGCATGGTAGAAAAAGGCTTTCAAAAAAGGAGCCGGGGAAGACGATGGACAATCTGACGAAGACATTGCGCGAGGTGGTGATCGCCAACCGGATTCTCGCGCGGGAAAACGTCGTCGACGCATATGGCCATGTCAGCATTCGCCACCCGGATAACCCCGAACGATACCTGATGAGTCGCTCGCGCAGCCCTGAACTGGTGACGCTTGGCGATATCATGGAATTTTCGCTCGATGGAACCCCGATTGACGACGACCGGACGCCGTATGCGGAGCGCCATATCCACGGCGCGATCTACGAAGCCCGTCCCGAGATAAATTCGGTGGTTCACAATCATTCCCATGCTGTCATTCCATTCGGGGTGACGCCGACACCGCTGAAACCGGTTGCCCATGTCGGCGCGTCGATCGGCAAGGAAGTGCCGGTGTGGGATATCCGCCGGAACTTCGGCGATACCAACCTGCTGGTTGTGAACATGGAGCAGGGCAGGGATCTTGCGGGGGAACTTGGCGGCAACAACGTCGTGCTGATGCGCGGCCATGGTTGTGCCGTTACCGGAACATCTGTTCAGGGCGCCGTAATGACGTCGATATATCTTCAGGTGAATGCTCAGTTGCAGCAGGATACGCTGCAGATGAGCGAGCAGATCGAGTACCTGTCCGACGGAGAGATCGACCAGTGCGCCGAAATTTTCCTCAGCGATTTCTCGGTAAAACGCGCATGGGAATACTTCCAGCGACGCGCAGGCGCTGAATCCCTCTAGCGATGGGGCATGGCGAAGGGACGAAACGACTTTCTCTCGCAGAGTCGCGGCATTTCGGCTAGGGCTGGCGCAAATTGAATATGGCAAACAAGATGACATTCGCTCCTGACGACCTCGTTCGCCCGTTTGCCGGGCTCAGGCCCGCGCCGGATCGTGCCGCCGACATTGCGGCGCCGCCTTATGATGTCGTGAACACCGACGAAGCCCGTGCGATCGCCGAGGGGAAACCGTTCTGTTTTTTCCATGTGTCTCGCGCCGAGATCGACCTTCCACCCGAGACAGACCCCTATGCCCCGGAGGTGTACGAGACGGCGGCAAAAAACCTTGGGTCGTTCGAAGAATCCGGCGCACTGATACGCGATTCCGCCCCCTGCTTTTACGTCTACAGGATAACCGCGGGCGGCCGGTCGCAGACCGGCGTTGCTGTCTCGGCATCCGTGCAGGCCTATAACGAGAACCGTATCAAGAAACACGAACTGACCCGCCCCGCGAAGGAGGACGACCGCGTTCGCCAGATAGAGGCGGTCAACTCCATCACGGGACCCGTGTTCACCGTTCATCGTGCCGACAGGGAACTCGCCGATCTGTTTGAAAACGTTACAACGGGCGCACCGGATGCCGTCGCCGACGGAATCGGTGGCGCCCTGCACGAACTTTGGGTCGTTTCGGGTGCGGCCGAAGTGGCCCGGATCGGCGACCGCCTGAATGCGATGGACGCGCTGTATATCGCCGACGGGCATCACCGCTCGGCGGCGGGCAGTCGTGTCGCGGCGTCCCGGGCGGCTGCGAACCCCGATCATGACGGCAGCGAGGCCTATAACGGGTTTCTCGCGGTCAGCTTTCCCGACGACGAGGTCACGATCCTCGACTACAACCGGGTCATCCGCGACCTAAACGGTCGGGATGCCGCCGGGTTTCGCGATGCGCTGGCGGCCCGCTTCGAGATTGCGCCGCAAGCGGCGCCGGTGCGCCCCGCGAAGCGGGGCACATTCGGCATGTATCTCGATGGTGCGTGGGCGCTGTTGACGCCGAAGTCGCCGCCGGCGACCGACGACCCGGTGGAACGGCTGGACGTTCAGGTGCTGGCGCGCATGGTGCTGGAACCGTTGCTCGGGATAGCCGATCAGCGCACCGACAACCGTATCGATTTCGTCGGCGGCTCGCGCGGCACGGAAGAGATATCGAGACGTGTCGATTCCGGCGAAATGGCGATCGGCTTTACGTTTTTCCCCACCAGTCTTGCCGACCTGATGGCGGTTGCCGACGCGGACATGATCATGCCGCCGAAATCCACCTGGTTCGAGCCCAAGCTGGCCGACGGAATGATTTCGCTGCCGCTGGATTAGACGCCGCTTCTGGCTTTCTCTGTCGCTGCGGCATCAAGAATCCCCGCCGCATTGCAGACGACGCCGTAATCGCGTTCCGCCGATTCCACCGAAACATATCCCTGACGCACGTCGTCCGCGACCGTTTCTGCCGGCCTTCTTCGCGGATCGCCGAAGCCGCCGCCGCCACCCGACCGGACAGCGAACGCGTCGCCTTCCCTGATCCGTGCCGTCAGCAGCTTTGCATTGGGGTAGTCCTCTTTCCAGGTCCCGTCGGCACGCAGCACAACCGTGTTTCCCGCTGCTTCCATCCCGCCGTTCAGGCCCCAGGGTTTGCAGTGCATGCGCTCTACCTGTGCGTTCAGCATCAGGTCGGCGCGGGCCTGGACGGTGTTTTCGCAGCCGAGCCCGCCACGGAATTCGCCGGGTCCGCCGGAATCCTCGCGCAGGTTGTAATTTTCGATCAGCAGCGGATATTTGGCTTCCAGCTGTTCGGCCGGGCTGTTATGGGTGTCGCCGTCATTGATACAGACCGTGGCGCTGACGCCGTCCTGGCTTTGCTTGGCACCCCAGCCGCCACCGGTGGGACCGATAAACGCGATATAGAATTCGTTGGTCTTCGGGTTGATGCCGTTGAGCATTCCGATCACCAGGTCGGCATGATGACCGGCAATGGTCCGTTCGGGAATCGCGGGTGTCAGCGCCTTGAAAACGGTGTCGACGATGGTCATCGGGAATGTCATCCACCAGCGCATCGGTGCCGGCTTGACCGCGCTGATCACGCGTCCGGGCGGGACAATGGCGTTCAGGTTGCGAAACGAGCCGTCGTTGATCGGGTAGTCCGTTGGCGACGTGATGCATTTGAATGCGACCTGCGAACAGGCGTGTCCGGTGGTGATGCCCGAATTATAGAAACCCTGAACCTGGGCGGCGACGTCTGACAGATCGACCGTCATCTCGTCGCCTTCGACGATAACGCGCACCTTGATCGGGATACGGTCGGAGATGCTGACGCCGTCATCGTCCATGTAGGATTCGGCTTCGTAAACCCCATCCGGGATGGAGAGCGTACGCGCCCGCGCCGCGCGCTCTGACTGGTCCATGATATCCGAAATCGAGGCTGCGACCTGATCCTTGCCGTAACGTTCGACCAGTTCGAGATAACGTCGCTCACCGGTGCCGATCGCCGTCAGCTGCGCACGCAGATCGCCCATCGCACGATCTGGCAGGCGGACATTGGCCTTGATGATGTCGACGATCTCTTCGTTGACCACGCCTTCGCGCTGATACTTCACGATCGGAAGCTGCAGTCCTTCCGAATAGATATCGGTGGTGATGCCGTCCAGCGTGCCGCCGATATCCGGCCAGTGCGCCATGCAGCAGGCAAAGCCGATCAGTTCGTCGTCCAGAAAGATCGGTTGCGTGAACGTCAGATGGTTCAGGTGGCTGCCGGTGATATAGGCGTCGTTGGTCAGCAGGATATCTCCGGGCCTGATGTTGTCGGCGCCGTAATGCTCGAGCTTCGCCCGGATGGTCTCCGCCATGCCGCGGATGAACATCGGCAGGCCCAGTCCGATCGAGATCGTTTCACCCTTCGGCGTGAACAGCCCGACCGTGAAGTCGAGCGCTTCGTAGATGATCATGTTATAGGCGGTGCGCATCAGGTTGGATTTCATTTCCTCCGTGATGGCGATGACACCGTTGCGGACGATCTCGGTGATGACCGGATCCGATTTTACGGGTGACGCATTCATGATGCCGGTCCTCCTATGGAAATCACCAGGTTGCCGAAGGCATCGACCTCGCACGTGTCGCCGGGATGCAGCACAGTGGTGGAGGCGTGTTCCTCGATCAGCGCGGGCCCGTCGATCCGGTTGCCGGCGGCAAGCGTCATCCGGTTCCAGGTTGCTGTTTCAAGCGCGTCTCCGCCGAACCGGACGGACCGGTTGCCGGTATGCGCCGCCGGGGGTGGCGTTGCCACGCCCTGTTCGATTTTTTCGAGCGACGGTTTCTCCAGCATGCCCGTCACGGTGACCCGCAGGCTGACGATTTCGCTTCTTTCCTGCGGTGCACATGTGCCGTAGCGCAGGTCGTGGACGGCATCGAAGCGTTCCTTGATTCCGGCCCGGTCTTTCTTTTCGAACAAGTCGGGCGACAGGTCGACGGTGACGGCATGTTCCTGACCGACGTAGCGCATGTCCGCGCCGCGGGCGATGACGACACGTTCGGGGTTCACCGAAGCTTTTTCGATCTCCGCGAGGCCCTCTGCTTCCAGCTCGGCATAGACGGCCTCAATATCGGCGAAGTCGGCATCCGCAAGCCGCATGAAACGGGACCGTACATAGTCGTAGCGGAGATCCGAAAAAAGCATGCCGAAGGCCGAAAAATGCCCCGGCGAGCGGGGGATGACGAGTTTACGGATACCCATTTCGCGCGCGATATTGCAGGCGTGGAGCGGTCCGGCCCCGCCATAGGCAACCATTGCGAAATCGCCCGCATCCAGCCCGCGTTCGGTGGTGACCGCCTTGACGGCGTGGGACATGGCGGTCACCGCGATACGCAGGATGCCCTGGGCGGCCTCGACGACGCCGAGCCCCAAGGGACTCCCGACCTTGTCTGCGATCGCTGCCTCCGCCGCGCCAACGTCCAGCTCCATCTCGCCGCCGAGGAAACGGTCCGGCGAAAGACGGCCCAGCAGGACATTGGCGTCGGTGACCGTCGGTTCCGTGCCGCCCTGGCCGTGGCAGGCGGGCCCCGGTTGTGCGCCCGCGCTTTGCGGTCCGACCCGGAGGCCGCCCTCATCGGCAATCCGCGCGATCGAGCCGCCGCCGGTACCGACCTCGAAAATGTCCATCATCGCGATCTGGATCGGCAGGGCGCGCTCGTAGCCGCCGATGAGCGCGCTGCCGGTGGTCAATGCCTCACCGTGGTGGATGACCCCGGCCTTCGCCGTGGTGCCGCCCATATCGAAGGCGATGGCGTTTTGCATGCCCAGCGCATCGCACAATGCCTGCGTGCCGATGACGCCGGCGGCCGGGCCGGATTCCAGCATGCGGATGCACTGGCGTTGCGCCTGCTCGCCATCGTAGAGCCCGCCGGTCGACTGCACGACGAGGAAGGATCCGTCGAACCCGTCGGCCCGGATGCGGTCATTGATGCCGCCGATATAGCTTTCTACCCGGGGGCCGATATAAGCGTTGGCGACGACCGTCGAACAGCGTTCGAATTCGCGGTATTCTTGGCTCAGTTCATGAGATGTCGACACGAAGGCGTTCGGTAACTCTTCCTCGACAATTTCGCGGACGCGCAGTTCGTGCGCCGGATTGGCATAGCAATGCAGCAGCAGGATTGCGACGGCATCGACCCCTTCCGCGCGGAGGCGCTGGCATGTCGACCGGACATGATCTTCGTCGAGCGGCTTGTACACCTCGCCTTCCGCGAACAGCCGTTCATGCACTTCAAACCTGAGCGCCCGTTCCACCAGCGGTTCATGTTTCTGGAAGAACAGATTGTATGCGTCCGGACGATTGACCCGCCCGATCTCGTATATATCGCGGAACCCCTCGGTGATAAGCAAAGCGGTCCTCGCGCCCGTGCGTTCGAGCATCGTATTGATCGCCACGGTCGATCCGTGCAGAAAAATATCGGCATCGGAAAAGGTGGTGTCCGCCTTGGCGGCACCGGTTGCTATCCCGTCGATCAGGGCATCTGGCGTCGACAGCGTTTTGCCGAAATGAAGGCGCCCGGTCGACGGGTTGAAGGCGGCGATATCCGTAAAGGTGCCGCCGATATCCGCGGCCAGTCTTACTCGCCCCGCCGCTTCGTCATTTGATGCCAACGCTCGCGCTCCCTTTTTTGCGCATTGTCGTTTCCCGACCGTCACCGGTCAATCGGGCTTGTTGACTTGATCGGGCAGCGCTGGTCGAGTGTCGGACAGAAGCCATATTGGAGCGACAGATGAGCGGTATTCTGATGATTACGGGGGGCGGGCGCGGTATCGGCGCCGAGACCGCGCTGAAAGCCGCCGATGCCGGCTGGGATGTCTGCGTGAACTATCAGGGCGACGCCGGTCGCGCAGAGGATATCGTGACCGAGGTGATGGCGCGCGGCCAGCGGGCGATTGCGGTACAGGCCGATATTTCCGCCGAGGCCGATGTGATCCGGTTGTTCGAAACATGCGACGCGGAACTCGGCGTCGCGACGGGTCTCGTCAATTCGGCGGGCATTCTCGGACCGCTCACCCGGATCGACGAAATCGGTGGAGACGACCTGACACGGCACATGATGATCAACGTCGTCGGTTCCATCCTGTGCGCACGCGAAGCCGTGCAGCGGATGTCGACACGGCATGGCGGCGATGGCGGCGTTATCGTGAACCTGTCTTCCCGGACATCAGAGCTCGGCGGGGCCGGCGCGTCGGTGCATTACGGCGCGAGCAAGGGGGCGATAAACAGTTTCACGTTCGGTCTGGCGCAGGAAGTCGCGGCCGAGGGGGTGCGGGTCTGCGCCGTGAGCCCCGGGGTGATTGATACGGAGATCCAGCCGGAAGGGCGGGTAGATGCCGTCGGCCCCACATTGCCGATGCAGCGTGTCGGCAATCCGGAAGAGGTCGCGAATGCAATCGTCTGGCTTCTTTCCGACGAGGCGAGCTATGTCAGCGGCACGGTGCTGAACGTTTCGGGTGCGCGTTAGATCCGGCGCGCCCTAACGGCGCGCCGGTCTGTCATCGGTGTTTCGCGATGCTCCCTAGACGACTTCGCGGCTGCCGTCGGAGTAGCGGATTTTTACCGTAACCGTACCCTCGTTCATCAGCCAGGGCCGCACCTTGTAGTCGCGCGCGCCGCTCGAATGCATGGGATCGGATGCGGCAATTTCTTTCGCTTCCGCGAGGGAGCCTGCGCGGATGATGACCATGCCTTCGCCTTCCCAAAGCTCTTCGTTGTCGTCCCAGAAAGGCCCGGCGCCGAACATGATGCCTTTTTCTTCAAGCTCTATCTGGAATTTCAGGTGCGGTTCTATGTTCTCCATGACCGGGCCCATGCCGTTGGCCGGGAATGTGTGCACCATGTAGAGCTGCTTCTGCAGCATGCCTTCGCAGGCGTCGAGGATGTCCTGTTTCTTGATAACGGGGCCAGACATAAGCTGTTTCCTTCCTGTTGTTTTGTGTTTTCGGGGCGCTGTTCAGACGACTTTGATCGTGATGTCGCCGACGCCGTCGATATGGCCTTCCATGACGTCGCCCGCAACAATCGGGCCGACGCCCGCGGGCGTGCCGGTATAGATCAGGTCGCCGGGCTGCAGTTCGAACAGGCCTGACAGATATTCGATCGTTTCCGGGACGTTCCAGATCAGGTCGGAGATATCCGCAGTCTGCTTGATCTCGCCATTGACCTTCAGCCAGATGTCGCCCGTCGACGGATGTCCGATCTTGGACGCGGGCTGGATTTCGGCACAGGGCGCAGAATCGTCGAACGCCTTGCCGATTTCCCAGGGGCGGCCTTTTTCACGCATGCCGATCTGGAGATCGCGCCGCGTCATATCCAGACCGCACGCGTAGCCGAAAATGTGATCGTTCGCTTCCGCCTGGGGAATGTCCTTGCCCCCGGTACCGATGGCGACGACGAGCTCCATTTCGTAGTGAACGTTTTCGGACTTGGACGGATAGGGAAAGTCCGCACCGTCGGGAATGATCGTGTTGTTCGGCTTCATGAAGAAAAACGGCGGGTCGCGATCGGGGTCGGAACCCATCTCGCGGGCGTGCTCGGCATAGTTCCGGCCGACGCAATAAATGCGGCGAACCGGAAACAGTTCATCCGTACCGGCGATCGCGACCGCAGGCACGTCCATGGGGGCAATAGCGTATTTCGGCATTGTTATTCCTTTGAAGTCTGGTGTCGGTTTATTCGGTGGGTGTGAGGTCGCCGGCTTCGACGATCGTCAATTCATTGTCGCCAACACCATTCTGGCGCCGGAATGCTGCGGCGGATTTGTATTCCTCGGAATTGAAACAGGCTTCGGCATCGGCCATCGACGGAAACTCGATCACGACGAAACGTTCGAAGTAATCCTTGCCTTCCAGCGTTTTGTGATTGCCGCCACGGGTCAATATCCGGCCATTGAATTTCTCCAGGATCGCGGGGACTTTCGTCGCGTATTTCATGTACTCGTCGTGATCGTTGATCTTGGCGCGTGCCAGCCAGTAGGCGGTCATTTTTCCATCCCTTGATTATGCCGTCGGAGGTATAGCCGATATGTTTCTGCTTGCGAGCCAAAAGTTCGTCAGGCGAACCCGCAACGAGCGTCGGCTCGGACATTTCGCGATTATCCAATATACGTTAGGATAATCGATAATCCAGCGGTGAGGAATGCAATGCCACTGACACACTTGGAACATTTTCTGATCCAGACGGCGGATCTCGACGGGACGCGCGACTGGTATGCGGACGTACTTGGGATGGTTTCGGGACCGCATCCGGATTTCAAGATGCCGGTACACTGGATGTATCTCGGGGACGAGCCGGTCCTGCATCTTGCGGAGGGCGGCGCCGATGTTTCCGAAAACCGCAAAAAATATCTCGGACAGCAATCCACCGCGACGAGCGGTTCCGGTGTCGTCGATCATGTCGCGTTCCGGGCGACGGGACTGAAAGACATGATGGAACATCTCGATTCGAAGGGCATTGAGTACACGAAGCGCCAGGTCGACGACCAGGGGTTATTCCAGCTCTTTCTGATGGACCCTAACGACGTGAAGGTCGAATTGAATTTCGCCAACGAGGAGGCGCTCGATATCAAGGCGGACATCATGGCGTCGGAACTGCCGGACTGAACTGCGGACCCGCTATCCAGGCCGGATTTAAAATCAGCTCAGAACAGAACTCAGCAAGGGAGACCTCTAAGTGATCGATCTTTACACGTGGTTCACGCCGAACGGGCGCAAAGTGTCGTTGATGCTCGAAGAATGCGGGCTCGACTATACGACCCATGCCGTCAATATCGGAAAAGACGAACAGTTCGCCCCCGACTTTCTGAAGATCAGTCCGAACAACAAGATTCCGGCAATTTTCGACAACGATAACGGCAAATCGCTGATGGAATCGGGTGCCATCATGATGTATCTCGCCGATAAATCCGGAAAATTCTGGCCGCAGGACCCCGACGACAAATGGTCGACCGTGGAATGGCTGATGTTCCAGATGGGCGGCGTCGGCCCGATGTTCGGCCAGTGCCATCACTTCACGAAGTACAATCCGGGCATCGCTCCGTATGCAGAGGACCGCTATCTCAATGAGACCAAGCGTCTCTACGGGGTGATGAACGAGAAACTCGGCAAGACCGGATATCTCGCCTGCAATGAATACACGATCGCGGACATGGCAGTCTGGCCATGGGTTGCACGCTTCGACTGGCAGACAGTGAACCTGAACGATTTCCCCAATGTGAAGCGGTGGTATCTCGAAATACTCGACCGCCCGGCGACCCGCAGGGGCTGGAACGTCCCTGAGAACGAGCAGGAAATACCGATGCCGTAGCGGGTTGCGTTATAAATTAGCAAACGATAATTTATAACGATGGATCGGAAGGCGCGGGAATTATCCTGCGCCTTCCGCCCGATAAAAGCGGGAAACGGGTTCGACGAAATGAAACCCGATCGCGCAAAGGGGAGTACGTCATGTTTCGAGCCATTGAACGCATCTGTACGGCATTGAATTATGTCGCGGCTGCCTGGCTGATGCTGCTCGCAGTCATTATCTTCATTGAAGTCATCGGCCGCGGGTTCTTCCAGGCTTTTCTGGGCGGCGACGAGATCGTCACCAATTCCGTTCCGGCGATTGTCTTCCTGCAGGTGCCGCTGGCGATTCTCACGGGCAGCATGCTGCGCACAACGATCACCTACGATCATATGAACAAACGCTGGCGCCATTTCGTCAATGCCGTCTCCTATTTGATGGGGATGATGCTGATGATCGGAATCGCGGTTGGCGGCTGGACCGACATGATCAATGGCTGGGAAATCGGCGAATACCAGGGGATCGGCGCACTCGAGGTGCCTGTGTACCCGGTCCGTACGATCATTATCGCGTCTGCGATTTTCATTACGTTGATCTATTTCATCCACCTGATGCGCGCGGCCGCCGGCAAGGACATGACGCCGGGGGCGCAGGCGACCGAGTCCGGGAGCACCGAAGAGGTATGACAACGGTGAACATTGAGACAGGCATCAGGAAAGTCGGAGCGCACCAATGGAACTGAACACACTCATGGTGCTCTCGCTCGTCGGGATGCTGGTGGCGATCTTTGCCGGCGTGCATATCGCGCTGGCCCTCGGCATCACGGCGATGGTCGGCACATATTTTATTTTCGAAGACTGGTATCTCGCCTCCGCGCAGGTCGGCGGTGCCGCGTATGAGCTGGTCCGTAACTACGTGTTTGCGACGATACCCCTATTCGTTCTGATGGGGGATTTTGTCGCGAAATGCGGTGCCGCAGGCGATCTGTACAAGGTCATCAACCGTTGCCTTGGCGGTATACCGGGGCGTCTTGCGGTGGCAACCGTGTCCGGCAACGCGGCCTTTGCCGCCGTGACCGGTACGTCGATAGCATCGGCCGCGGCGTTCAGCCGGATCGCGTACCCGGAAATGATGCGGTTCAAGTACAAACGCGAATTCGCGCTCGGCTCTATCGCCGGGTCTGCGTGCCTCGGTATGCTGATTCCGCCGAGTGTCCTGCTCATCGTCTGGGGCATTATCACCGAGCAATCTATCGGCAAGCTTTTTGTCGCCGGCGTGATTCCGGGCATCCTGCTTTCGGCCCTGTATATCGCGTACACGGTCGGCGCCGTAAAACTGAAACCGTCGCTGGCGCCTGAGATACCGCCCGAAGAACTGGATCCCATCACCCGGGGAGAGATCGTCTCCACGATTGGTGTGGTCGGCATCATTGTTCTGGTGATGGGCGGGATCTGGGGCGGCGCCTTTACCGCAACCGAGGCGGCAGGTATCGGTGCGCTTGCCGCGATGGTGCTTGCGATCGTCAAAGGGACGCGGGTCA
Organism: uncultured Rhodospirillaceae bacterium; assembly: GCA_963977005.1. GTDB lineage: Bacteria > Pseudomonadota > Alphaproteobacteria > MPNO01 > UBA830 > CAXBCP01. The sequence continues at coordinate 40,403 of CAXBMQ010000029.1, read as the reverse complement.
ACGGTCTTGTCGAAGCGATCATCGACGCCGGCAAAACCTCCGCCCCGATCATGATCCTGCTGGTCACGGCGGGCATGTATGCCCGGTTCCTGTCCCTCGCGGATATCGACACGCTTATCAAGGACGCGGTCGGCGAGGGCGCACTCGTCATCTTGATGATGGTTGTGATCTGGATCGTGCTCGGCATGATCCTCGATTCCATCTCGATCATTCTGCTGACGGTACCGCTGTTTTCGCTGCTTGACGTGGGGATGGACCCGCTGGCCTTCGCGATCTTCGGGATACTGCTGATCGAAGCGGGACTGCTGACGCCGCCGTTCGGACTCGTGGTGTACGTGGTGAAGGGAGCTGTTCCAGATTCCGGGGTGCAACTCGGGGAAATATTCCGGGGCTCGATTCCGTACTGGATCCTGATGCTGGTCACGGCCGCCGCGATCTATGCGTTTCCGCAGATCGCCAACTGGCTGCCTCAGTTTGTCTGACGGCTGATTGGAAAATTCTTGCGGGGACCGGCGAAAAGACGACAAGCTTTCACATGGAATTTGCCTGTGATACGCTTTTGAGGAACCAAATTGTTGAATTTAATCAATCTATAAGGGAGGTTCGTTTTGAGAAACACGACTAAAATCACGGCGGGTGTCGCCGCCATACTCGCAGGCTCGCTTGCATTCGGTGCAACGGCCAATGCTAAGACATATGTGCTTCGCATGGGTTCCGGCCATCCAAGCAAGCCTGTCGCCTATGTCCGCAATATGGAACACCATATGGCCGACATGATCACCAAACGCGTCGCGGCCGAGACCAAGCACAAGGTCCGCATTATTCATGCCTATGCGGGCAAGATCGCCAAGGTTCACGAAACCCTCGAAGCCGTCGAAAAAGGCCTGCTGGATCTCGGCGGGTATTGCGTCTGCTTTGAGAGCGCCAAGTTGCTCCCGCTGAACTGGGACTACTTTACGCCGTTTACGACAGGCGACATTCGCAAGCAGGTCGCCGTGAAACGCCGGGTCATGGCCGAGCATCCCGAAATCTACGATATGCTCGACAAGAAATATAAGCAGAAGATGCTCGCGATCACCGGCTTCGACAATTACGGGCTCGGTACGAAGTTCAAATGGGACGACGTCAGCGAACTTAAAGGCAAAAAAATCATCGCCGCCGGCCCGAACCTTCCGTGGGTCGAACGGTACGGTGCGATCCCGGTGACGACCAGCCTGCCGACGGCATATAACGCCCTGGCAACCGGCGTTGCATCCGGCTTCATCATGTTCCCGGGCGTGTATTACGGCTTCAAATTCCATGAGCCGGCGCCTCATTTCAAGATCGTGAATCTCGGCGCCCAGGCGCAGACGATCCTGACGATGAATCACAATACCCGTAAGAAGCTGCCGGCAGACGTTCTGAAGATCATCGACGAAGCGGCGGCAAGCTACGAGGAAGTCGCCACGATCGACTCCTATAAGAGTGAAGCTCTCGGTCTTGCCAAGCTGAAGAAGGCGGGTGCTTTCGTCACCACGCTGCCCGTCGAACAGCAGACCAAGTGGGCCGAAGCGCTGAAGGACTGGCCGAACGAACGTGCCCAGGACCTGCACAAGGGGTATGACATCGATGGCCCGGCGATCATGGAAAAGTACATGAAATACATGGAAGAGGCGGGGCACAAATGGCCCTATCGCTACCAGTTCAAGCAGCTTGGTTCCTGACCTCAACTGCCTGATAGAAATTAGGGCGGCCTTCGGGCCGCCCTTTTCGTTGATGGTTCGATCTGACAACCGCGTTTTTCATTGACAAGGTGCCGCCAGATTTCGAACCTGCGTACATGTACACGCATGCCACTGATGCGGGATGGATTTCCCGAACTCACCGCGCGATAGCGCCATTTCGTCTTCAACGACCCACCACGGCTGCCGAGGCGGTCGCGGCGCTGATGGCCGATGCCGATGCATCGATAATCGCCGGCGGAATCGATCAGACACGCCGCATGCGCAGTGGCGATACCGCGGCTACGTTGATCGACCTTTCCGGCGTGCCCGCGCTTCGGGGGATTGAAGATCGTGACGGGGCAGTTCGCATTGGCGCGCTCGCAACCCATTGGGATATCGAAACTTCTCCTCTTCTTTCCGACCGCATGCCTGCATTCCAGGCTGCATGGACGACAATCGGCAACGTCCGCATAAGAATGACGGGTACCGTCGGGGGGAACCTGATGGCAGCGGAGCGGGCCTATGACGGCGCGGTGCTGCTTGGCGTTATCGGCGCAAGGCTGGTCTTCCTGACCGATGCGGGAGAAATTTCGATTGCGGCATCGTCGGTGTCGCAGGACTATCCCGACCGTGCTCTGTTGACCGCGATAGAAATCCCGCACTCCGCGCCGGCGCAGATTGCTTTCGACCGCAGCCTGAAACCGGTGGTCAGTGTCGCCACGGGGCTCCAGGGAGATTTTGTTTCCGTCGCCGTCGGGTGCGCATATCCGACGCCTTTTTTCTGGTCGGGAAAAGTCGCGGAGGTGCAGGATGCGTTTCCCGCCGCCCTGCCGGATCCGATCGACAACCCAATGGGCAGTGCGGCCTACCGGCGGCGCATGACCGGCGTGTTGTCCCGGCGGCTGATCGATGGGTTACAGCGGGGAGATGCGTCATGACCGGCGAGATGGCCTTTGTGTCATGCACTGTGAACGGCGCCGCGCGGGAATTCCACGTCCGGCCCGAGGAAATGCTGATAGACGTTCTGCGGGACCGCCTGGCGCTGACCGGCACGAAACTGTCCTGCGATCTCGGTGCCTGCGGCGCGTGTACTGTTCTGCTTGATGGCAAACCGGTGTCGAGCTGTGCCACGTTCGCGTGGCAGGCGGACGGCGCGGAAGTCCGGACAATCGAAGGACTCGCGGCGGCGGACGGCACGCTCGACCCCGTTCAGCAGGCGTTTATCGAAAACAGCGCTTTTCAGTGCGGCTACTGCACGCCGGGCATGATTATGCTGGCGCGCGCATTGCTCGACCACGATCCGTCTCCCGGACGCGATGCGATCCGCGCCTGGATGGGCGCGAATATCTGTCGGTGCACCGGCTACGAGATGATTATCGAGGCGGTGGAGAAAGCCGCTGCCACGGCACCGGGGGGCGGAAAATGAACGAGATATCGCCAAATCTGCATGTCGTCGGCCATGAATCCGCCCGCAAGGATGCCGTGCCCAAGACAACCGGGACGGCGACCTATACCGTGGACGTGTCTTTCCCCGGCATGCTCCATGCAAAGGTCCTTCGCTCACCGCATGCGCATGCACGGATCACGTCTATCGACGCCTCGAAGGCGCGGGCGATGCCGGGTGTCCATGCGGTGATCACGCGCGACGATCTGGGGGGACTGAATCCGACCTACGGCTATTTCATCAAGGACCAGCCGATCGTCGCGACCGACAAGGTGCGCTATATCGGCGATACCGTCGCCGCGGTCGCCGCCGAGACCGAACTGCAGGCCGTCAGCGCCCTCGAACAAATCTCGGTGACGTACGAGTTGTTGCCGACCGTCGCCACCGTTGAGGCAGCTATGGCGGAGACGGCGCCGGAACTGTTCGAGGACGAGCCCATGGGGATTGTGCCCGCGTATGGCCAGGGGGCGAGCGGGGCGCGCCGTATCGGGCGAAACAACTGCTACCGGTTCTCGTATGAGACGGGCGATGCGGCCGTGTTCGACGACTGCGATCATATTTTCGAGGATCGCTTCATTTTTTCGCGCGATCAGCACTTCCATCTCGAACCCTTTGTAAGTGTCGCCCGGATGGACGGTGACGTTATCGAGGTTTGGTCGAGCACGCAGAATCCGTTCCCGTTGCGCAAGGAACTCGCCCGGGTCTTCCAGTACCCAGAAAACCGGATCCGGGTTCGGGTTCCGTATCTCGGCGCCGGTTACGGCGCGAAAAACAACTGTAAAACCGAGCCGATTGCGATCCTGCTGGCGCAATTGTCCGGCCGGCCTGTCCGTTTCTGCATGACGACAGAAGAAAATTTCCTGACGCAGAGCCAGCATGCGGCGATCCTGGACGTGAAGACCGGGGTGATGGCCGACGGTACCTTTATTGCCCGGTCAGGGCGCATTCTGCTCGACTCGGGGGCCTATTCCGACGCAAGCCCGCTGGTCGCGGAGAAAGCCGGCTACCGCCTGCCGGGGCCGTATAACTGGCAGCACCTGAATATAGATTGCGACTGTATCCTGACGAATACCACCCCGGCGGGCCCGTATCGCGGCTTTGGCGGTACGCAGGCCTCCTGGGCGTCGGAATCGCAGCTGGATATCATCGCCCGCGCGCTGGGGCGCGACCCCTTCGATCTTCGGATGCAGAACCTGAAAAAGCTCGGCGAAGCATATGTGCCCGGGGAAAGCGGGATCGATTCCGATCTGGGCGAGGGGTTGAAGGTTGTTGCCGAGCGCGCCGGTTATCAGGATCGACCGCGCGGCAACGGTCGCGGAATGGGCGTCTCGGTCGGGTTCAAGGATGCGGGTGGCGTCAATAAGCCCGCCCAGGCGCGTATCCGGATCACGACAACCGGTGGTGTCTACCTCGAATGCGGCACGGTCGAGATCGGCCAGGGCATTCATACCGCGATGTCGCAGGTTGTCGCGGAATTGTTGAACACCAGTGCCGACCGGGTCGTGTATCCCGAGTTGAATACCGACTACACTCCCTTCGATCAGGGAACGAATGCCAGTTCGGCCATTATCGTGATGGGCATGGCGGTGCAGCAGGCGACGCTGGAGGCGAAACGGAAAGTCCTCGACTTCGCGGCCCGGGAACTCGACTGCGGTATCGACGAAATCGCACTCGATGACTGGTCGATCCGCAAAGGAAACGAATCCCACCCGCTGGCGCCCATGATCATGCGGTATTACGGGGGGACGGGGTATGAATTCAGCGGGGCAGGGTTCTTCAAGCCGGATATGGACCATGCGGCACCGTTGGAAACGCAATGCGTCTCGTGGGAATTCGGGTGGGGTGTCGCCGAGGTCGAAGTCGATCGCGAGACGGGCCTGATCCGGCTTTTGCAGCTTGTCGTGTCCGGCGATGCGGGGCGCGCCATCAATCCGCTCGTTTGCCGCGGGCAGGACGAGGGGTCAGCGGTCATGGGGCTTACGGGCGTGCTTTTCCCCTGCATGGTCTACGATGGCGCCATTCTGATGAACGGTAATGGCCTGGACTACCGGGTGCCCCTGGCAACCGATATCCCGGACGGCTTTGCCTCGGTTCTACAGGAGCAGGGGCATGGACCCGGTCCGTTCGGCGCCAAGAGCATCGGTGAAGGATGCATGTTGCCGGTGGCCTCTGCGATCGCGAATGCGGTGGAAGATGCCATCGGCGTGCGCATCAGGGAATTGCCGTTAACGCCCGAGCGGGTCCTTGCGGCGATAGACGAGGCCGCAGGTTAATATCTGAAATCTGTTCAGCAAAAAAGGGCGGTCCGAAGACCGCCCTTTTTGTTTATCGCTTATTCGCCGCCGGCCGCGGCCTCCGCCGCGACGCGTTTGCGTTTCTCCTTGTTCGCCGCGTAGTCCTTCATGACCACGATAACCCCAAGGGCGAAGCCCGCGGCATTGATCAGCAACCCGTTCGGAATTGCTTCCGCGGGGAGCAGCAGCAGTATTCCGGAGACGAAGAACAACAGCCGCATGATCGACGACAGCGGACCGAACAGGTAACCGATCAGGCCGCAGGACGAGACCCACACCCCGATAAACGCAGTCACGGTCGCCATGGCGATGTGCAGCGTGTCGCCCTGACCCAGGAGTGACGGCGAGAGGACGAAGACGAACGGGATCACATAGGCGATCCAGCCCAGTCTGACGGCCGTCATACCGGTTTCCATCGGCTTGGCGCCCGACAACGATGCCGCGGCAAAAGCCGCTATCGCGACGGGTGGCGTTATCATCGACATCAGTCCGAAATACAGCACGAACATATGGGCGGCGATCGGATTGATACCGAGTTTAATCAAAGACGGCGCAATCATCGTCGCCAACAGCAGGTAGATCGCTGAAGTCGGCATCCCCATCCCGAGAAGGATGGAGACGACCGCCGTGAGGATAAGCAGCAGGAACAGGCTGTCTTCGCCGACGGCGGCAAGGATCAGTGTCAGTGCCTGGCCGAGGCCCGTGCGGTCGAGAATCGCGATGATGATACCCGCCATCGCGCCAATGACGATGATTTCCGCGGACTGGCGCCCGCACCCGGCGATCGAATCCCACAATTGGGCCGGATTGATCCTGTGGCCCTTGTATCCGAAGACGATGCTGACGATGCCGACGCAGATTGCGGCCCAGAACGCGGATTCCTGCGGCGGCATGTTCAGAGAGAACAGCGTGTAGATCAGGACCCCGTAGGGGATCATGAAGAACCAGCCCTCTTTCATAACCCTGACCAGCGGCGGGATACGGTCCTTTGGCAGCGGCGCGATGCCTTTTTTGGCTGCCTCGAGATCTGCCTGTACGAAGACGGCGAGGTAGTAAAGTGCGGCCGGTACCAGCGCGGCCAGAATAACCTCGGTGTATTCGAGTTCGAGCAGTTCGGCCATCAGGAACGCTGCCGCGCCCATGATCGGCGGCATGATCTGTCCGCCGGTGGAGGCGACGGCTTCGATCGCACCTGCCGTTTTGGCGTCATAGCCGGCCTGGCGCATCAGCGGGATCGTGATCACACCGGTCGATGCCACGTTGGACACCGCCGAGCCGGAAATCGACCCGAACAGCCCCGATGCGACAACGGCAATCTTGGCGGAGCCGCCGCGCGAGCGGCCCATGATCGCAGCGGCGACGTCGGTAAACCATTCGGAGGCGCCGGTGTGCAGCAGGAGTTGGCCCATCCAGATGAACAGGACCACTGTCAGCACGATGATTTTCATCGGCAGGCCGAGCAGCGCGACATTCGTCACGCCGAGCTCTGCGATCAGGGGAACGTATTTCTGTTCGCGACCTTCCAGCATGCCGGGCATGAGATGGCCGACAAACGCATAGAGGATAAAAAAGCTGAAAACGAGTGTCAGGCTCCAGCCGGTGGTGCGCCGCAGGCTTTCCCAGATCATCGGCAGGAGAATAAGACCAATGATAAACATCGTCGGTCGCATCGCGAACGGATTTGTCTCAATATCGCCGTAGATATAGGCCAGATAGAGGCAGGTAGCGAGGCCGACCACCGCCAGGATGATGTCGTACCAGGGCAGGGAACTCCGGTCGCGCCCGCCGCCGAATGGATAACGGATGAAGATGATTGCCAGCGTCAGCCCCAGGCATGTCACCATTGCCTGTTCGTCGAACCATTGGAAGCCGAGGCTGAGCCACAGTTCGACCGCCCAGGTCAGGACGATAATGGTGATCAGCGAACCGAGTCCCACCGTCAGATTTTTGACGAGGTTGGTCTCCGTGCGCGCTGCCAGAAGCAGCGCACCCTTTTCGTTTTCGCTTTTTTCTTCAGTCGCAGTTGTATTGTCGGCCACAGCCTGACCTCCGGTGAAATTCCCTGTCGGCGAGCGGTTTGTCCTCCGCTTCTGCCGGGCATTAATGATGGATTTGTTTGCGCTTGTCCAAGGCTTTATCGGCGATTTCGCGCCGCCCTGATCGAAACAAACCGCCCGCACCCAGTGAAGGATGCGGGCGGTTTTCGTTTTCTGAATTCAGACTTGCTGGATCAGCTTCCGGCAGGCCAGATTCCGGCTTCCTTGTAATACTTGATCGCCGCCGGGTGATAGGGGTGACCCTGCGGCTTCGCGAGGCGTTCGTTGGCCTCATAGGAACGCCACAAAGGACCGCCTTCTTTCAGCTGTGCTTCCTGCGTGTGCATGACCTTGGTGACCTTGTAAACCACGTCGTCCGACAGGTTCTTGTGGGTCCATAACGAGTAATCATAGACCACGAAATTGGTCGGCTCGAGCACGCCGGTCAGTCCCTTGCGCGGCTGGACCATTTCCCAGTCGGATTTCGGGAAATACTTATGGAACTTTTCCAGTGCTTCGGGTGTGTTCGGAAGGCTCATGTGGCGAACGCCGCCGTCGATCTTGGCATTCATCTGCTTGACGAAGCCGGAGCCAGCCGCCGCAATAACCCAGTCGATCTTGCCGGCCATGAAGGCGCGCCAGTGCTGCACCAGCCCGACCTGCGGGACCGGTTTGATGTCGGCGTGACTCAGATCGGCAGTGGCCAGTGTTCCCTGATGGAATTTTTCAAAAAGCGGCGCGCCCTTGAAGCCGACAGCGGTCCGCCGGCCTTTGAGGTCCGAAGTTTTCGTGATGCCGGATTTGACCGGAACAACCGGGCTGAGGATGAACTTCATCATCGTCGCAACCAGCCGGAGGTTTTCGTATTTCGTCCCCTCGGAAAGGCCGGTGCCGGTGCGGGCCATATGCAGCTGGGTAATGTTGGAAATGCCGAATTCCAGTTCACCCGCGTTGACGACCGGGATGTACTGCTGGGTGCCGCCCATGGTCTGAGCACGCATCTGCAGGCCGCCATGTTCGGACACGGCTTTTGAAATTGTCGCGGTGATCTGCGCGACGGCGCCGGACTTGGTCGCACCGATACCGACAGTCTGGGCCGAAACTGTTGTTGCAAGCGCAACACCAGCCGCTGTACCGAGAAACAATTTAACGTAGTTCATCTATAGCTACTCCTGTTAACCCTGTGATTGTAGACAGTTAATCGAGCCGAGGCTAACAGACCTGTCCGAACGTGTCGATTCACCGGCAGCATTTTGGCCTGTCTTCCGGTCATGTGTCATGATGACGGTGTGCGGTGGGGAAATCGCTCTCGTGCTGCCCAAGCAACGAGCGGATCTGCGGGAATCCGGTCTGTGTGACCGCGCGGGCAACCAATCACTTACGGCCAAAAATTATGACGGGTTTCCATAAAAAACGCCCGCATCCTCTCGGGGATGCGGGCGAAATCTGTTTCAACTGAAATAATTCAGATCAGCTTCCGGCAGGCCAGAGGCCGACTTCCTTGTAGTACTTGACCGCACCGGGGTGGTAGGGGTGGCCCTGCGGTTTCGCAAGGCGTTCGTTGGCCTCGTAGGAACGCCACAAAGGACCGCCTTCTTTCAGCTGTGCTTCCTGCGTGTGCATGACCTTGGTGACCTTGTAAACCACGTCGTCCGACAGGTTCTTGTGGGTCCATAACGAGTAATCATAGACCACGAAATTGGTCGGCTCGAGCACGCCGGTCAGTCCCTTGCGCGGCTGGACCATTTCCCAGTCGGATTTCGGGAAATACTTATGGAACTTTTCCAGTGCTTCGGGTGTGTTCGGAAGGCTCATGTGGCGAACGCCGCCGTCGATCTTGGCATTCATCTGCTTGACGAAGCCGGAGCCAGCCGCCGCAATAACCCAGTCGATCTTGCCGGCCATGAAGGCGCGCCAGTGCTGCACCAGCCCGACCTGCGGGACCGGTTTGATGTCGGCGTGACTCAGATCGGCAGTGGCCAGTGTTCCCTGATGGAATTTTTCAAAAAGCGGCGCGCCCTTGAAGCCGACAGCGGTCCGCCGGCCTTTGAGGTCCGAAGTTTTCGTGATGCCGGATTTGACCGGAACAACCGGGCTGAGGATGAACTTCATCATCGTCGCAACCAGCCGGAGGTTTTCGTATTTCGTCCCCTCGGAAAGGCCGGTGCCGGTGCGGGCCATATGCAGCTGGGTAATGTTGGAAATGCCGAATTCCAGTTCACCCGCGTTGACGACCGGGATGTACTGCTGGGTGCCGCCCATGGTCTGAGCACGCATCTGCAGGCCGCCATGTTCGGACACGGCTTTTGAAATTGTCGCGGTGATCTGCGCGACGGCGCCGGCCTTTGTCGAGCCGATTCCGACCGTCTGCGCGGAGGCAGCCGTTGCGAGCGCAACGCCAGCCGCGGTGCCGAGAAACAATTTAAGATAGTTCATGTAAAAAACTCCCGTAAGCCTCTGTTTGCTATTAGTTAGTATTGCGAACTTTCTACCATACGACGCGGTTTGTGTCGATTCATTGCGCTGCTAGGATTAACGGGATATTTGCGTGGACTGGCAGCGTTTTGGGTTATGCGCAGATCGTCCAACCGCGGGACGGACCGCTACGGGGACTTGTCACCGGACAATGGATCGATGGTGGAATCGACGGTGAAATCGATCGCGGAACCGATCGCGGAATTGATGACGAAAGGCGTTTGCATGGGCGAAAATGACGATGGCCTGGTGGGGAAACCGGTTAGCAGGCCCAATGCCAGGCGGCTCGTCGCCGGCAGGGGGCGGTATTCTGACGATATTCAGCTTCCCCGGATGGTCCATGTCGTGTTCGCGCGATCTCCCCACCCGCATGCGCGCATCCGGTCGATCGACACGACGGCGGCATCTGCGTCCGACGGTATCGTCGCCGTTGTAACGGGGGCTGAAATGGCCGGGCTGTGTGAGCCGTGGACCGGCGGCGCGGCTCATATTCCATCGTTGCGGAGCCCCGAACAGCATGCGTTGGCGGTGGATACCGTTCGATGGCAGGGCGAACCGTTTGCCGCGGTCGTCGGGACATCGCGGGCGCTTGCGGAAGACGCGGCCGACCTGCTTGTCGTCGACTGGGAGCCACTGCCGGCGGTTTCCGATGGACGCACCGCGCTGGGCGTGGACGCCGGGACCGTTCATCCGGGGGATATCGACAACCTGGCTTTCGAGGCCACGGCGGGTGCCGATACCGGTCAGGACGATAGCGACACGACCGTATCCGCATCGTTCACTTTCGGCCGCCACACGGGTGTCCCGCTGGAGACGCGCGCGACGGTGGCCGACTGGAATGCCGGCGATGAAAGTCTGACCGTTTACGCGTCGCACCAGACACCCTGGCAGCAACAGGACGTGCTTTCCCGGCATCTCGGGATCGACGAACACAAGGTCCGCGTGATCTGTCCCGATGTCGGCGGCGGTTTCGGCATCAAACTGCATGTCTACGGCGACGAGGTCGCTACCGCTGCGCTCAGCCGTCTGCTTGGCCGACCGGTCAAGTTCGTCGCCGACCGGCTTGAATCCTTCGTCAGCGACATGCATTCGCGCGATCATAGCGTCACCGCCTCGCTCTCGGCATATCAGGGCCGCGTCACGGGGATGATCGTGGATGCGGTTGGCGGGATCGGGCCTTATTCGGCCTATAAGCGGGCGTCCATCGGCGAAGGGATGATGAACCTGAACCTGTCGGGGGCGCCCTACGCGCTGACATCCTACGCGGGACGCTTCCGTGCGGCATTTCAGAACCGGCCGACGGTTGCGATGTACCGGGCCGTCGGCCAGCCGATCGCCACCGCGGTGACGGAACAGCTGGTCGACCTCGCGGCGGCGAAACAGGGCGTCGATCCGGCCGATTTCCGCCGGAACAGCTATATATCCGCAGAGGCGTTTCCGACGCAGACGCTGTCCGGTGTCCCGCTGACGCCGCTTTCGCTGACCGAATGCCTCGATAAGCTGCTGGAGATGATGGATTACGCCGAATTGCGGCGCCATCAGGCCGCTCTGCGCGAAAGCGGCGTCTGGCGCGGGATCGGGCTTGCAACTTTCGTTGAACTGACGGCCGTCGGCGGGGCCTATTACGGCCCGGCGCAGGCTCGCGTCTCCACGCAGGACGGCGCGACGGTCAAGCTGGAGCCGACCGGCAAAATCAACGTCATCACCAGTGTCACGGACCAGGGACAGGGGACACCGACCGGGATTGCCCAGATTGTCGGCGACCGGCTCGGGGTCGGGATGGATGATATTGCGGTCAGTTTTTCGGGCGACACTGCCGTCACGCCCTATGGCGGCGGGGCCTGGGCTTCGCGTGGCCTGACCATCGGCGGCGAAGCGGTATGGCGGGCGGCGGACGCCCTGGCGGAAAGTATTTGCAGTCTTGCCGGCGCGATCCTGCAGACCGGGCCGGAGACGCTGGATGTCGGCCCTGGGGGTATTCGCGACCGCGAGACCGGCGAGGTGCGCATGAGCCTTGCAGAGGTCGCGGAAGCGGGGCATTTCCGGCACGATCTGCTGCCGCCGGGGACGCAACCCGAACTGGCGGCAACCCGGCATTATGCGCCGCAGGCGCCGTTCTGTATTGCGAACGGCATCCAGGGCGCCCTGGTCGAGGTCGACCTGCAGACCGGATTCGTGACGCCGCTCCGACACTGGGTCGTCGAGGATTGCGGGCGGGTAATCAACCCCCTGCTGGTCGACGAGCAAATTCGCGGCGGGGTCGTGCAGGGGATCGGCGGTGCGTTGTTCGAGCATTGTATCTATGACGATGAGGCAAATCTGCTGAACGGGACGCTCGCGGATTATCTGGTGCCGATGGCGGCCGGGATGCCCGATATTCAGGTCGGGCATGTCGAAACGCCGGCGGAAGGCACACAGCTCGGCGCGAAGGGGGCCGGGGAAGCCGGCACGGTCGGGGCCCCGGCGGCGATCATGTGCGCCGTGAACGACGCGCTCCGTCCACACCGGGCACTGGTCACCGAGATGCCGATTACGCCCGAAATTGTCCTGGATGCCCTGAACGACCCGATACTTTAAACCGCTTTCGCCGCCGCCTATTTGCGCTACACTTTCCGTGCGAACGGGAGAACAGGTAAGGGGAGGAAGCGATGACGATCAAGAATATGCTCGTACCGGTGGGCGACATCGCGCGCGACGAGGGAGCCATCGGCACGGCGCTCGTGCTCACCCAGGAATTCGGCGGTCATGCGGAATGCCTGTTTGTGACCGGTGACGTCAGCGATGTTATTCCTGCCGGCGCGATGGGATTGTTTGAATCCGTGCAGGTCCAGATCAAACAGGAATACGAGCACGACCGGGATGAAAAGCAGAAAATCGCCCGCCAGCGGTTCGACGAGATGCTGGAGGAGCGCAATATAGATTACCGGGAGCTTGCTTTGCCGGCGGAACTGCCATCCGCATCCTGGGAAATCGCACCGGGGCTCGCGTCAGAGATCGTCGCGATGCGCGGCGGCGCGTATGACATGGTCGTCGTCGGCAGGCCGGTACGCGATCAGACGACGGTCGCGGAGCTCGCCGCCGAGGCCGCGCTGTTCCGGACAGGAAGACCCGTCCTCATCGCCCCGCCGAAAACGCCCCGGTCGATTGGCGAAGCCGTCGTGATCGGCTGGAACCGCAGCGCCAGTTCGGCGCGCTCGATTGCGGCCGCCCTGCCGCTGCTGCTGATGTCGCGCTCCGTGACGATCGTGACGGTCACGACCGGTGCAAAAACCGGGCCGTCGCCGCAGGATATGGCCAAATACCTGTCCTGGCACGAAATTCAGGCCGAGGTCGTTGAAATTCCGCCCGACCATCGCCTGGTCGGCGAGGTGTTGCTGGAAGAAGCAGAAAGGGTCAGCGCGGATCTGCTCGTGATGGGTGCCTATTCGCATAGCCGTCTGCGGGAACTGATCCTCGGTGGCGTGACCCGCCATGTCCTGCAGAATGCGGACCTGCCGGTCCTGATGGCACATTGATCCGGGGAGAGGCAAAATGGATAGCGGTCTCGAACAATCGCGTGAGCTCAAACAGCTCGGCAAGACGTCGGATACCCGCGACACTCTCGCCCGCGCAAAACGGGCGGTGCAGGAACGCGGGCTCGAAGACTGGCTGATCGTCGATGTCGACGCGCATCATTTCGAGAACCAGTCCTGGTCGGAAATCATCGCGGAGATACCGAGCGATGTGATCCGCGATATTGCGGGCAGTTTCGTGCGCAACGGACAGGTTCACCCCGGCATCATGACGTCGTCGGGGTTTCCGCCAAATCAGGGTGTCGGCGGGCGGGTCAGCCACGATCAGGGGCTTGAGGAAGTCGCCGAGGCGGAAGATGGCGCCCACCGGGATGTGGTGCTGATCCGCCGTGCGATGGAATGCATGGCGGTGGACTACCAGATCACTTTTCCGACGCCGATGCTGTCGCTCGGGATGCATCCGGAGGTCGAGGTCGAGGTCGGTCTCGCCGAAGGGTACAACAAATGGCTCGTCGATAACGTGCTGAGCACCGATGACGGGATCTATTCGATGCTCTACCTGCCGTTCTCGGAACCGGGCGCCTGCGAACGCATCGTCGAGCAGTATGCGGATCATCCAAAGGTCGCCGGCTTCATGATCACGTCGGTCCGTTACAAGCCGGTGCATCACAACCAGTACATGCGGCTTTATTCCATGCTGGAGGAAGTCGGCAAACCGCTCGGATTCCATGCCGGGCCGCAATGGCCGGACAGCGGTTACATGGGCCAGCTCAACCGGTTCATCTCGATGCACGCGATATCGTTCGTGCTGTGCAATATCGTTCACATGACGAACTGGGTGATCAACGGACTGCCGGAACGTTTTCCGAAGCTGCCGGTGATCTGGATCGAATCCGGCCTGTCCTGGCTGCCGTTCATGCAGCAGCGCCTCGACAGCGAGTACCTGATGCGATCGTCCGAAGCCCCCAACCTGAAACGCCTGCCGAGCGAATATATCGGCGAGATGTTTTTTACCTGCCAGCCGATGGAACAAACCAATATGAAGTTGCTCGAGGCAACTTTCGAGGCGATCAACGCGCCGTCGCAACTTCTATACGCGTCGGACTGGCCGCACTGGGATTTCGACCTTCCGACCGTGATCTCCGATCTTCCGTTTCTCGATGAGACCGGAAAACGAAACATTCTCGGACATAATGCGGCAAGGCTGTTCGGTCTGGATACCAAGGGCAAGTAGCCCCCGGACTGGAAATTACCCGAGCAGCATGTCGCACATGGTCGCGACCATGGCGTCCATCCGTTTTGACGGGCCATTGATCTTGTAGCTGATCGCAAACCCGTCCTGCGCCATGAACAGGATATGAGCATAGATATTCCGCTCGTCGACCAGATGGCTGCGGTCTTCGGGCAGGCAGTCCGCGATCATCCGGGATATGCGGGTTTCGCAATCGTCGAGCAGGTCGCGTGAATAATTGTCGGTCGGCCCAAGGTTGGATATTGCCTGCATCAGGTTGTTGACGAAGCCGTTGTCCTCGGCGGGAATGTCGCGCCAGAGCGCATAGAGAATTGTTTCCAGGCGCTTTCTCGACCCGCCGGTCCCGCCGATCCGGGCCTCCAGATCGTCGAACCGCTTCATCAGCCAGGGACGGTATACCGCAAACAGAATGTCGAGTTTGGAGTCGAAATAGACATACAGGCTGGATGCCGCGACACCCGCACGTCTGGCGATCTGCGCCTGCGTAGTCTGTGCATAGCCCTGCTCGCTGAACAGGGCAAAGGCGCTATCGAGGATAGCGTCGCGCACTTCCGGCTTCTTGACCTGCAAATTTCCTGCTTTCTTGACTCTGGTTGAGGTGGCCAGAATAATGAATATTATTCGGTATTGGAAATTGAACCTGTGATCTGCCGTCGGGATCGCGGGAAACGGAGACCATCATGCGCATTCAGGAAATCAACCCGGCCAAGCTCGGCACCCTTTTCCGCAAGCAATTCGAACTTTGCAATGTGAAGGAAGGCGAGACGATTGCGCTGTTGTCGGATCTCACGTCCCGGCGGGAATACGTGCAGGCGGCATTTGCCGCGGCATCGGAGCTTGGCGCCGATACCTATGAGCTTTGCGTGAATTCGAGCCCGTCCTGGACCAAGGTCGGGGTGGAAACCATCGGCGCCTGCAAGGGCACGGTCGATGTACTCGCCGCCGCCGACATGCTGGTCTGCCTTCACGTGCCGCTTTTCACGAAATGGATGAAGACGGTGCGCGACGCGGGAACCCGCGTGCTGATGATTATCGACGCGCCCGACGACCTGGAACAGTTGATGGCGCCGCCGGGCCTGCGTGAAGCGGTGATTCATGCCGGACAGCGACTGGAGCAGACAAAGACCGTGCGGGTGACCAGTGATGCGGGCACCGATCTTACATACGATTGCGGCGAATATCCGACCATGATCCAGTATGGGTTTGCGGATGCACCGGGGCGTTTCGATCATTGGGGCGGGGGCCACGTCCATACGTTCCCGAACGAGGGATCTGCGACCGGTACCGTCGTGATCCAGCCCGGCGATCTGGTGATATTGCCCTATAACCGCTACGTTCAGGATGCGATTCACCTCGAAATCGATGATGGCTACATCAAAAAGATCAGCGGCGGCATGGATGCGAAACTGATGGAACACTGGCTCGAAGACAATCGTGCCACCCCCGACGATCTGGACGGGCACTATCTGTCGCATCTCGGCTGGGGGCTGAACCCGCAGGCCCGCTGGGACGCGCTTGCCCTGTACGGTGACGATCCCGACCGGACCTACGCCGCATCGCGGACTTTCCCGGGCAATTTCCTGTTTTCTACCGGGCCGAATAACCAGGGCGGCGGCAAGCGCAACACCAAGGGGCACTACGATGTGCCGATGCGCGACTGCACGGTGATGCTGGACAATGACATGATCATCGACAAGGGCCGGCTGGTGGACGACAAGATGATCGTCGAACGCGTCGCGCGCTGATCGTGCGCATCGAAGACTACCCCGCGCAGGAGCCTTTCTCGGCCTTTGCCCAGCCCTATGCCGACGAGGTCATGCGCCGCGGCGGGAATGTCGAGCCGACGGCCGAGATTCGCTATGGCGACGATCCGTATCAGTCGATCGCGATCCATGCGGCGGAGAATTCCGACGGGACCGTATTTGCCTTCGTTCATGGTGGCGGCTGGACGTCGGGTTACAAGGAACACATGAATTTCATGGCGCCCGCGTTTACATCGCGGGGCGTCACTTTTTGTTCGATCGGATATCGTCTCGCCCCGCAACACATGTTCCCGACGGGGCTCGAAGACGTCGCGGATGCGCTGGCCTGGATATACGAAAACATCGCCGGGTATGGCGCAAACCCCGGCCGGATTTTTATCGGCGGACACAGCGCCGGCGGTCATTACACGGCGCTGCTCGCCCTGACCACGGACTGGCGGGAGAGCCGGAACCTGCCGGCAGACGTTGTCCGGGGCTGCCTGCCGATTTCGGGTGTCTATCAGTTCGGCGAAGGGTCCGGGCTGTCTATGCGACCCCGTTTCCTCGGGCCGGAAAACACCGGGACGGACCGGCGTGCCAGTCCGCTGAGCTTTGTCAATGCGGCCGCGCCGCCGTTTCTGCTGGCATACGGAACGGAGGATTTTCCGCATTTGAGAACGCAGGCCGACACTATCGAAGCGGCCCTGACGAGCCAGGGCTGCGATGTTGGCAAAATCGTATTCGACGGTCGCGATCACTTCGGGGCCAGCCTCGCCGGGGGTGAGCCGGACGGGCCGTGGGTGTCGCGCGCTCTCGACTGGATGTCCACGCATTGACCGCCTCTCCTCTTGCCGCCGCCGTCGGTATTTCAAAACGATTCTTTGCAACGCAGGCGCTTGATGCCGTCTCCTTCGATATTCACGCGGGCGAAGTGCATGCGCTGATCGGCGAAAACGGCGCCGGCAAATCGACATTGATGAAAATCCTGGGTGGCGTCTATCAGGCCGATAGCGGCGAAATCCGCGTCGATAGCGACCCGGTGCGGTATGCGACACCTGCCCAGGCTCTGGACGCCGGTGTCGTCGTGATCCCCCAGGAAATGCGGATCGTGCCGGCCCAGACTGTCGCGGAAAACGTGCTTCTGGGGCAGGTGCCCGTGCGCAGCCGGTTCGGGGTATTGCCGGAAGTCGACGGCCCGGAAATGCGCCGTAGAGCCGCAGGCCTGGTGAACCGGCTCAATCTCGATGTCGATGTCGATACGCCGGTCGGGCGTCTCGGCTATGCCGAACGCCAACTGGTGATGATTGCCCGGGCGCTCGGCCGCAATGCGCGTATTCTGGTGCTGGATGAGCCGACGGCCTCTCTTGAGACGCGCGAAGTGGAGCGGCTCTTCGAGATGATCGAGGCACTGAAAGCCGAGGGTGTCGGGCTTGTCTACGTGTCTCATCGTCTCGACGAGGTCGAACGCATCGCCGACCGCATCACCGTGCTGCGCGATGGGCGGAAGGTCGGGGCGGGACTGCGCGGGGAGTTGAGCCAGTCCGAAATGATCCGCCTGATGACCGGGCGCGATCTCGAACAGGATTACCATCACGGCGGCACGCGCGACCCGGGCAAACCGCTGCTCGATCACGAGGACGTCAAGCTGCATGAGGGGGAGGTTGTCGGACTCGCCGGGCTGCTCGGCAGCGGAACGACCGAGATGCTTTTTCGCCTTTACGGAGCGAATAAGCGGCATGAGCCGCGCGATCTGTATCGCACTCCGGCGGACGCGATTGCCGACGGCATCGGACTGGTGCCGGGCGAGCGCGGTCTCGGTCTGGTCATGGGGCTGTCGATCCGGGAGAACATTATTCTGCCCAACCTCGACAGGCTGAAAACAGCCATTGGCCTCGACCGGAAAGCAATCGATACGCTGGTCACGGATCTCATGGAAACGGTCGATATCCGCCCGAACGATCCTGACAAACTGGTGCGCGACTTGTCGGGGGGAAACCAGCAGAAGGTTATTTTCGCGCGCTGGCTCGCCGGTCACGCCCGGGTGCTTCTGCTGGACGAGCCGACCCACGGTATCGATGTCGGGGCCAAGGCGCAGATACACCGCCTGATGAACCGCTTCGCCGAAGAGGGCGGCGGGATCGTTTTCGCATCCTCTGAAATGGTGGAGGTTATGTCGGTGAGCGATTCCGTCATCGCCATGAGGTCGGGAAATATCGTCGCGCGGCTGACGCGGGACGGGGACTACACGGAGCGCGCATTGCGCGACGCACTTGGGGGCTGAACACCGCATGCAGACCGAAAAGACAAACAGCAACGCGCGTATCAAGGAATTCCTGTGGAACCAGATGCCGCTCATCGCACTGATCGTCCTTTGTATAATCGCGGCGCTGGTCTCCAACCGGTTTCTGTCCCCGATCAATATCAACAATGTTCTGATGCAGGGCGCCGTGATTACCGTGATCGCAATCGGCATGACCTATGTGATCGTGTGTGGCGGGTTCGATCTGTCCGTCGGGTCGGTAGCGGCGCTGTCGGGCTGTATCTGCGCGATGATCATGCTCGAATACGGCATTGTCGCAGGGGTGGTTGCCGGCGTGGCCGTCGGGGCGGCGGTCGGGCTGCTGAACGGCCTGATTGTGACCAAGCTCGATGTAAACCCGTTTATCGCCACGCTCGGCACGATGGTGATGTTTCGCGGCGCGACGTTCCTGATCACCGGCGGGCGGCCGGTCGTCGGCGACGAGGGGTTGCCGGAACCGTTCCTCAACTTCGCGACCGAACGGGTCTTCGGGATACCGTATCTGGTGCTGTTTCCGATTATCGTCTTCTTCGTTTTCCACTGGCTGCTGCACCGGACCGCCTATGGCATTCGGATATTTGCGACCGGCGGAAATACCGAGGCGGCCTATCTTGCCGGCATCAACGTCGTCAAGGTGCGGACATCGGCGTATGTCTGGTGCGGTACGCTGGCCGGGGTTGGTGGCGTAATGCTGGCATCCCGCCTGCAATCGGGGCAGCCCACCGCCGGTATTTTTTATGAGCTGACGGCCATCGCGGCGGTTGTGCTTGGCGGTGCGTCCCTGTTCGGTGGCGAGGGCAAACTCTACAAGACAGTCGTTGGCGTGTTCATCATGGTCGTACTTGCCAATGCCCTGAACCTCGCAAACGTCCATTCATACTGGCAACAGGTCGCCGTGGGCGTCGTCATTGTGGCGGCTGCGGCCGCCGACCGATTGCGTCACCGCTAACCGCTAGCGCTTTCACGGGCGCGTGATAAACTTTGGAAAACCCACACGGAGAACAAAACCATGAAACGACTCATTATGACGGCGGCGGTCGCGGCGCTCGCACTGGGGCTCGGATCGACCGGCGCCAAGGCGGCCAATATCGGGATCGCGCTATCGTCGGATACCAACCCGTTCTACATCGCCATGCTCAAGGGGATGCAAAAACGTGCGGCGGAACTCGGCCATACGGTCTCGGTCGTCAATGCCGAGGAAGACATCGCGAAACAGCTCAACGGGATCAACGATCTGATCGCGCAGAAGGTCGACGGCATTCTGATCTCGCCGATCGATGCACGAGCGCTCTGTTCGGCGTATTCGAAGGCGAAGAAAGCGGGCATCCCGATGATGTCGATCGCGCGTGGTTCGGCGTGCAAGGACCAGCTGCTCCACATCGCGATTGACGAGATCAAGGTCGGATCGGAAATCGCCGCCTGGACCGCCAAGAAGATCGGCGGCAAGGGCGACGTTGCCGTGCTGGCAGGGCCGGCGGGCGCGCAGGCATTCATCAATCTCGCCAAGGGCTATACCGACGAGATGGCGAAGCATCCCGGCATCAAGATCGTGTTCCGCCACGAAATGCTGCTGACCCGCGAAAACGGCCTGAAGTTCGGCGAGGACGCACTGGTGGCGCACCCCAACCTGAAAGCGATCTATGGCGCGAACGACGAGATCGGTCTCGGCGCGGCGCAGGCTGTTGTCGCGTCCGGCCTCAAGGGCAAGGTTGTCGTGACCGGTATGAACGGCATCCCGCCGGCACGTTTCGCGGTCAAACGCGGCACGATGGGCCTCACCGTCGCGCTGAACCCGGTGGTCTGGGGTAACCTCGGCATGAACACGATGGATGCCCAGCTCAAGGGCAAGGCGTTCGACAAGAAGGTCTTCGTGAAGCATCTCCTCGTCGACAGCTCCAATGTCGACAAGCTGCTGCCGAAAAAGAAGAAGTAGAATAACAGTGACTCCGGGCGGTGTGTCTTGCATCGCCCGGATGCAGCGACAGGTACGCCATGGATGACACAGCGCCACGCGCCGATGCAGGGCTGATCGCGGATCTCGAAGCCGCGGATATTCACCCCCTGTGGGACCGCTACAAGAAAATCACCCCGATAACGCCCGCCGCGGACGACCCTTCCTTCGTCTGGCGCTGGAAGGATATCGAGCCCTTTGCCGCGCGGGCCGCGACAGAGATCGCGATGGAGGATGCGGAGCGTCGCGCCCTGATCATGGCGCATCCCGATTTCGGCGGGGCGACCAAGACGACCGAGAATCTGCTCTCTGCTTTTACCGTCCTGGAACCCGGCGACAAGGCGCTGCCGCACCGGCATACGGCGGCGGCGATCCGTTTTTCGACGCGCGCCGAAGGCGCCGTCACCATCGTCAACGGGCGCCGGTGCGAAATGCTTCCCGGCGACCTGGTCCTGACGCCGCCATGGTGCTGGCATGGCCATATCAATGAATCCGACAGCCGGACCGTGTGGTTCGATGCCGCCAATATTCCGCTCATCAACGAACTCGACGTCAATTTCTTCGATCCCGGCAATCGGGAGGGAGAGGGCGATAACGCGTTCTGGGAGGTCGACGAAGGCGACGAAGCCTTGTGGAAGACATCCGGGCTGGTCGCCGAAGGGCATGACCACCAGGGCCAGATTTCCCCCAAATACCGGTATCCGGGTGCCGATACACGACGCATGCTGACGGAAATGCGGGCCCGGCCTGACGGCGCAAAACTGCTGCGCTACGTCAACCCGCTGACCGGCGGATCCGTGATGCCGACGCTCGATTGCTATGCGATGCGGCTCGCTAAAGGGCTGGTGACACAGGCGCACAGGGCGACCTGGAACACGATCTGCATGGTTGTTTCCGGCGAAGGCACATCGACGATCGGCGACCGGACAATCGACTGGACCGAAAACGATACCTTTACGGTGCCGCACTGGACCTGGGCCGTGCATGAAGCCACGTCCGCCGAGGCCGACCTGTTCATCGTCACCGACAGGGAAGTTCAGGTGCGCCTGGACGTCGCCCGCGAAGAGACGGAGTAAAGCTTATTCTGCTGCCACTGCCGGCGCGGCATCAAGCGATGCGAACGCCTTGTCCAGCGCATCGCCTTCCGGGTCCGCAAGGGCAGCGGCGCGCAGGGTCGCAACGGCTTCCGCTCCCCAGGCCGGGTCTTTGTCGGCCTTCGAGCATGGAATGGCGACCTCTTTCATCACCCGGGTGAAGTTCTCAAGGCCCCGCTTGTGCGTATCCGAATAGCCCTTGCGCAGGTTTGCAAGCTCGGCGATTTCCACGGCTAGCTGATAGTGCCGCGCGGCTGCGTCCTTGACGACTTCTAGCCAGGCTTCGATGGCGGGTTGTTCCTGGCTGTAGCGATAGGTTTTTGGCCGGTAGAACCGCAGTTTCGACAGGCCCCAGATACGGATAAAGCCGAAGATCGTATTCGTCCGCACCCGCATGGCGAAATTGTAGTTCTTCGCCCAGTTATTCCCCATGGCCCAGTTCATAACCGGCCGGCCAAGCCATGTCGGCATGATGGACGTAAATTCGTCGAACCCGGGTTTGAGGAATTCGGTCATATGGACCGGCTCATCCGCCTTCGCCGTCACTTCCGTGCGGACCCGCTCGAAGCGAGACCGGCGGGATTTCAGGTCGGCGACACGGATGATATCCTCGTAGGACATCATCAGCGCAAGGTAACGGCCGGTCTCGACGGTCAGGGCCCAGTTGTTCCGTTCTCCGCCGCGTTCGCGGTCGATCGCCAGCACACCGGCCAGCCGGTCGAGATAGAGCTTCGCGTATGCCGGGTTCTGATAATCGACCAGGCGTTTAACGCCCTCGGTCACGATCGCCAGCGCCTCGCCCGGATAGCGCGAGGCGACCTCGTCGATGAGGCTTGCGGCGCTCGGTTCGGCCGCCCGGATTTTTTTGTCGGGTGTCGCATCGGGCAGCTTGAGATCGCCCTTCATATAGGCGAGCCCGATCTCGAAGCCCTTGAGGTTGGAGTCCACCGCAACGCCGGATTCGCGGATGGACTCGGCGAAATTCTCGACCGGGATCGGCAGCTCGCCCGAGCCGGCGATCACGCCGAGAATGATGGCGTTCAGAACCGTGCCCTCTTTTTCGGCCAGGGTGGCAATATCGAACAGGATGGCGCGCTTCGCCAGTTTCTGGGCCGCGTTGTCGAGCTTGTCTGCGCGGAACAGGCCGTCGCCCATCGCCGATTTCTCGATGATCGAATAGACGCGGTGGGTCGACGCGATCAGCGTTGTCCGGTCGGACGTGACCATCCCGTTTTCAAGCATGCGTCCGGCTTCCATCAACTCGGACGTCACGACGATATCCATATTGCCCGGCGCGGGATACAGCGCCATCACGGGCACCTTGCCGTCAAGCCGGTCATGCGGTGCGGGAAAAATCTCGACGTAATAGGTCGTCGCGCCCGTACGCTGTGCGACGCCGGGAATGGACGTCGACTGCGTCGGGAACTTGCACATCTCCGCGGCGCGGACGACCCAGGTCGTGAGCACGCCGCCGCCTTCGCCGCCGAGGGCGCCGATAACCATCGAGATGGGACGTTCCGGCAGGGCGCTCATTCGGCAGCGACCCGGATATCGTCGTGCGAATCCCGCAGCGGGGCAGGGAGGTCGGCGGGTTCCTGCTTGCCCTGCAGCATGCCGATCACGGCGGAGCGGAATTTATGCGCGACGCGGTCCAGCATGTTCGGGTTCTGAACGATTTCCGCCTGGAAGAAAGACGGGCAGAGAACCGCCGCATCCGATACCTCGCCGCAAAGCCCGCAGCCGACGCAGGAATTCAGCACGCTTGCGACCGGATCCTTGCGCAGCGGGTCGGGGTTCGGCTTGACCGACAGTGACGGGCAACCCGACAGCCGGATACAGGAATGATCGCCCGTGCAGGTGTCCTCGTCGACGCCGAACCGGGTGCGGATGACGCGCTTGCCGGATTTCAGCATCTTCGAGATCCGCGGTTTCTCGCGGCGCTGCTTGGCGATCTGGCATTCCGCCTCCGCGATGATGACCTTCAGGCCTTTTTCGCTGGATGTCAGCGCTTCCTTGATCAGGTTGCGCATGTTGCCGACCTGATAGGTGTATTGCTTCTTGATCCATTTGACGCCGACGCCCTTGAGCGCGTTTTCCATCGGCACGACAGTGTCCGCCGGGCGCAGGCCGCCGGCCGTCGAGGACGGAAGCTGTTGCTGGCCGGTCGCCGAGGAATAGCCGTTCGCCATGATAATCAGCAGGTTGTCGTGCTTGTTGTAGACCGCGCCGCTGATCCCGGTGGACAGGCCGTTATGCCAGAAACCGCCATCGCCCATGATCGAGATGGTGTGGCGTGCCATCGAATCTTTCACACCGGCGGAACTGGCGAGCCCAAGGCCGTAGCCGGTCACCGTGTTGCCCATGCTGAACGGCGGCAGGGTGGAGAACGTGTGACAGCCGATATCCGCCGAAATATGCATGTTGCCGATTTCAGGGTCGCGCTGGGCCAGTTTCAGCGCCGTGAATACGGGACGCTCCGGACAGCCGGTGCAGAACCCGGGCGGGCGTTTCGGAATGGGGGCGCCAAGCAGTTCGGCCGCCAGCGCCTTGTTATCGGCAACCGCCTTGGTGACGGCTGCAATCGGTCCGAGATCGATGCCTTTCGGGACCGCGCCTTCGACGAATTTGGCGAGACCGTTCATCATGACTTCGGACTGGTATTCGCCGGCCTTGGGAAACACATCCTTGCCGACAATTGTGGTGTTCAGGTCGGCCTTGCGCAGCATAGCGTTCAGCGCCTGTTCCAGATAATCGGGGAAGCCTTCCTCGACAATACAGACAGACCGCTTGCCGGCGCAGAATTCGGTGACTTCTTCGGGCACCATCGGATAGGTGACGTTCATGCAATAGATCGGGATGCGCGAATTGCCGAACGGGTCGGCGAGGCCGAGCTGCTGCAGGCCGCGAATGACGGAATTGTACAACCCGCCCTGGCAGATGATGCCGACATCGTCGCAATCGCCATCGAAGAATTCGTTGAGCCCGTTTTCCCTGATGAATTTGATCGCCGCAGGGAAACGCTGCTCGATCTTCATCTTTTCCTGCAGGTAGGTCGACGGCGGGAGAGCGATCCGGTCGAGATTGTATTCCGGTTCCGGAATCTTGTCGTTCATCGAATAGCGCGGCTTCTTGTTGTCCTTGGTCGCGAACCGCCCGGTGACATGACAGGCGCGGATGCGGAATTCCATCATCACCGGCGTGTTGCTGATCTCCGACAGCTCGAAGGATTTTTCGACCAGGTCGACAATGCGCGGATGGTTCACGCGCGGGTCGACCAGCCAGACGGAGCACTTCATCGCAAAGGCGTGGCTGCGTTCCTGAATGATCGAAGAGCCTTCGCCGTAATCCTCTCCCAGGATGATCAACGATCCGCCGATCACGCCGACCGAGGCGATATTGGACAGCGCGTCGGAAGCGACATTGGTACCGACGGTGGATTTCCACGTAACCGCGCCGCGCAGCGGATAATTGACCGAGGCGGCAAGCATGGCGCAGGCCGCGGCTTCGTTGGCGCAGACTTCGGTATGCACGCCGAGTTCCGCCATCAGGCCCTTCGAGTCCGATGTGAGGACGTCCATGAGATGAGAGACGGGTGCGCCCTGGTACCCGCCGACGTAGGAAACGCCGGACTGCAGGAGCGCCTTGGTGATGGCAAGGATGCCTTCGCCTTCGAAATGCTCGCCCTCGCCTTTGCGTAACATTTCAACTTCGCGTGCGAATGTGCGTTCCATGTCTCTTCTCCAGACGCGGCACCGCCCGTCGCGGTGCCTTGCGTTACAGGGGAATTATAGGACGTTCGCGGCTTCCCGGCAAAGTATTCGCCCGGCGGAGCAGTGTTTTTGGGCTATTTTTGCAGCGTCTGCAGAATGGCGAGGACGTCCGTCATGTCCTCTGCCAGAAACGTATTCGGCTCGCGCAGCGCGGCGGTTAGTTCCTTGCGTTCTTCCGGACCAAGCGAATTCATGAACTGGATGAATCCTGTCGAAGCGCGGTCGGTTTGTTGTGCTGTGTCTTCCATGTACCTCATCCCTCGGGCTTTGCGACCGTATTTGATGCGATACAGTTGGCACCGGAGACATGGTTAAGATCAAGTAAATATTACCGAATGGTTAACGGCCGGCGTCACGTCAGGATCAGTGCGTCCAGTGCCATGACCCCGTTGCCGTCGGCATAGACCCGGACCGGGTTCAGGTCGATTTCCCGCACGCCGGGTGTTTCCAGAACGATGGCCCCGACGGCGACGATCGTGTCGGCGAGGGCGTCCCTGTCCGCTTTTGGCGCGCCGCGGAAGCCGTTGAAAAGCGGCGCGGATTTAAGCTCTTCGATCATTGAGAGGGCGTCCGCCTTGCTGACTGGCGCCAGCCGCATCGAAACGTCTTCCAGAACTTCCGCCGCGGTTCCGCCGAGTCCGAGCAGGACGACCGGTCCCCAACCGGGATCGTTGCGGGCGCCGACGATCACTTCAAGCCCGGACGGGGCCATGGCTTCGACAAGATAGCGTTTTTTCCGGGTCCGGCTTTTGATCGAATCGATCCGGGCCAGCGCCGCATCCATCTGTCCGGAGGTGCGGATTCCGACATGGACTCCGCCGGTTTCCGTTTTGTGGGTGATGCGCGGGTCGAGAATTTTGACGACGACAGCGCCCCGGATCTTCCTTTTTGCCGCCTTGGCCTCCGCATGTGTCGAACAGACAACCCGCTGTGGGGAAGCGATACCCTTCGATTCGATAAAGTCCTTGGCGGATGCCTCGTCCAGCGAACGGGGCAGGCCGCCGGATGGCGCGCCCCCTGCCGGCATACCTGGCCGTGCACGCCCAAGGCGGTCCCGGGCGCGGGCATCCTCCACGAGCGCCTGCATGGCGCCTGCCGCGCGATCGGGCGATGCGATGGCGGTGACACCCCGTTTTTCCAGTGCCCGCATCAGCGGGCCGATATCCTTGTTCATGCCCTGCGTGCCATAGACGCAGGGCTTGCCCGACATATCGGCGGCGGAACCGACGGCGTCCGCGAAATCGACGGAATCGGACTCGTGCAGCGCGTAAACCAGAAGCGCATCTACCACCGGGTCGCCCGCAAGTGCCGCGCATATCTCGCCGAAGCTGTCCAGGGGGCGACCCGTATCGACCGGATTTTTCAGATAGGTGAGGGGCGGCAACAGACCCGCGATCCGGACAATCGTTGCTGCACCGATCTCGGGAACATCGATTCCGGCGCTCCGCAGCTTGTCGGTCATCAGAAGACCGGGACCGGCCTGTCCGGTCAGAATGCCGACGCCGGGCGCGGCCGACGGTGCGAGGCGGGAATTGGACAATGCATGTGCCGCATCGATCAGCGCAATCGTACTGTCCACGACAACGGCGCCGGCCTGTCTCAATCCGGCGCAGGTCAGTTCGTGAGCACCCATCAGGTTGCCGGTGTGGGATTCGGCAAAGCCGCCGAGGTCGGCTTTGCCGACCGGCAGAACCACGATGGGTTTGCGCGGGACCGTCCGGCGGATTGTATCGAACAGCACGCGACCGTCGGACACCCCTTCCAGATGGACCGCGATCACGTCGGTGGCCGTATCTTCCGCGAGGTAATCGATGGCGTCGGCGACCGAGACATCGGCGCCGTTCCCAATCCCGACCGACAGGCTGATGCCCAAGCGCTGCTTATTGGCCATGAACGCCATCGTGATGTTGATTCCGCCGGACTGGGCGACGATGCCGATATTTCCGGGCCTGAGCCCGGCGGCAGCGGGCAGAAACGTACAGAAAAGCTTTTTCGACGGGCGCATGAAGCCCGATGTATTCGGTCCCAGCAACCGGATACCGCCATCGTGGCAGATCCCGAGAATCTCGGCCTGGCGTTTGTGGCCGTCCCCGCCGGTTTCCGAAAAGCCGCCCGACACCATGAACGCGGCGCCGGCACCGCAGGCCGCCGCTTCGCGAAGGACATCGGCCGATGCCTGAGGCGGTACGACCATCGCAATCAGGTCGACCGGTTCGGGGATGTCCGACAGCGACCGGAAGATATCGAAGCCAAGCACGTCGCCGCCGCGGGGGTTCACCGGATATATCCGGCCGGGAAATTTTTCGAAGGCCTTCACCATCTGATAGCCCGGCTTTTCGGGGGCGGTTGAAGCGCCGACGATGGCGATGGATTGAGGGTCGAAGAGACGGGAAAGGGGTGCTTTCATGGGGCGCTTCCGGCTGGATTGAAGCTCGTGAATAATCCACTACACTCCCCTGATGCAAGCCGACCCAAGATCCGTCGCGATGATCAAATCGCTGATCGCCTTCGATACGACCAGCCGCGAGTCCAATCTGGAACTGATCGACTGGGTGAGGGACTACCTTGATGGTTTCGGCATTCGGTCCCACCTGACCTTCGACGACGACAAGCGAAAGGCCAACCTCTACGCGACCGCAGGCCCTGAAGACCGTGGCGGCGTTATGCTGTCGGGACATACAGACGTTGTCCCGGTCGACGGTCAGGACTGGGCCACCGATCCGTTTGCCGTCGTGGAAAAAGACGGTCGGCTCTATGGCCGCGGCACCTGCGACATGAAGTCGTTTATCGCGGTCGCTCTGGCGCATCTGCCGGACTTTATCGAGCGGGGACTGACCACGCCCCTGCATCTTGCGCTTTCCTACGACGAGGAGATCGGTTGCATTGGGGTCAGGCGGCTGATCGACCAGGTGCGCGGTTTCGATGTCCGGCCCGAAATGTGCGTTGTCGGCGAACCCAGCGATATGAAGGTTGTCGTGGCGCATAAGGGAAAACGTTCTTTCACCTGCGACGTTACCGGTATGGCGGCGCATTCGTCGCTTGCGCCCGCTGCCGTGAACGCGGTGGAATTCGCCGCCGAAATCGTGTCGTTCATCCGTGCCCGGGCGAAAGCATTGCAAAGCGACGGTCCGTTCGAAGACGGCTACGAGCCGCCCCATTCGACGGTCCATACAGGGCTGATCCAGGGCGGTACGCAACTGAATATCGTGCCCGAGCATTGCTCGTTCCAGTTCGAGATACGGTATTTGCCGTTCGACGATCAGGCCGGGTTTGTCGAAGATGTCCGCCGGTTTGCCGAGGACGAACTCCTGCCGGAAATGAGAGAGCGCTACGAGGCATCGGACATCGTCTTTCGCGAGATGTCCGGGTTTCCCGGTCTGGACACCCCGGACGATTCCGAAGTGTCGCAGGTATGTCGTCACCTGGCAGCGACAAACGAAACCGCAAAGGTGTCCTTCGGGACGGAAGCCGGGTTGTTCAGTGCCGGGGGAATTCCGACGATTGTGTGCGGACCGGGCAGTATCGAACAGGCCCATAAGCCGAATGAATTCGTAACACTCGATCAGGTTGCGAAGTGCGATGCCTTTATGGGGCGTCTCAAGGAACGGCTTTGCCGGGTATAGGCGCCTAGCGAACGGGGAGGGTGCCGGGCTGCCAGGCGCAGTCGATCTGCGACCGCCCGGTATTCTCGTATGCCTCTGCCCGTTCCGGCGACACGATGACAAACCTGCCGTCGATCTCGAAACACTTCCCGGACAGGGGCGGCAGCGACCGCGATGCCGGCATGTTCAGGTAGCGGGCTGTTTCCAGCCGCGAGAGGGAGCCGTCACCGTCGCCGTCGAGCCGGGCAAAACGCCAGAGCACAGGTGCGGAGAATTCCGCGACCGACAGTATGCCGTTCCGATCTGCATCCAGCTGGTCGAACGAAGGACCCGCCCGGTCGGGAGAGGTCTTGCGCGCGGCATATTCGTTCCTGCTGATTGTCCCACTCCGGTCGGTGTCGAGAAGACCGAACCGGCGGCTTATCGATGTCTGGAGTTCCGCTCTCGATATTTTTCCGTCGCGGTTTGAATCGAGGCGCTCGAACCAGCCGGCCGAAGTCGCCGCATTGCGCTGTCGCGCCTTGTCCTGGATTCGGTCCATCACGCTGGGGGGATTATTGATCGATTGTGCATCCACATCGGCGGCGAAACCAGTCATTCCGGCAAGCAGGAGCAGACCAACGACCGCCGCGCCAATCATTCTCAGCCGATAGGTGCGGCAAACCGGTCCGCGGGTGGCGGCAGAGTCGTTCACTGCGTGAATTTCTTCGATCTGGCCGCGTCGCTGACGTCCGGGGTCCAGCTGCAATCGGCCTTGGGGTAGCCGCGTTTTCGAAACGTTTCGGCAACTTCTTCTTTAACCCGGACGACCTGCCGCTCCACGTAAAAGCATTCGCTGGCCTCTTCGTTTCCCGCCGTCCCGACCGGGCGGTCGAATAGCCGTGCGGCTTCCGGCCGGCTGACCTTGCCGTCGAGATTGCGGTCTATCCGATCGAACCGCCAGTCCGCCGGCGACGCAAATTCGGACATCGAAAGCCGGCCGTCTGCGTTCGAGTCCAGTTCGCCGAAACGGCGCTCGCCATTCCGCTTGTCTTTGCGTCGCGCCATGTATTCGGCTTTGCTCACGAAATTGTCGCCCGACCGGTCCATGTTTTCGAAGCGGCGCCGAAGTATCCGGAAAAGTTCCTGTTTTGTGATTTCCTCGTTCTTGTCGAGGTCGAGCGCGTCGAACCATTTCTGTGCTTTGTCGCCTGGCGCATTCGCCTCGCGGATTCGTTTTCGAATGCGATCGAGAACGCTGGCGGGTTGTCCCGGCGTCGCCGAAGAACCGCCCGTGGTCGACTGGGCATACGTCTTCTGCGGGACGCCCACAAGAACCGAAGCCGCAAGCGTCGCCCCTGTCAGACGTCGCACAGCAAGCCTGAACATGCCGGTTTTCCTCATTTGCATCCGCTACTACTCCCCAACTCGACTGAAGGATGCGCCTACCTTTGAATATGATGATAAGTATCGCGTAGTATTTCAAGCTCATGCAGAAACGCGGAGAAATCGAATTCGACCGTTCGTCACCTGCTTCCTGACAATTCTGTGCAGCATCGGCGCTTGCGATTTGCCGCGCGCGGCCGAAATGAGCCCCGCCGGCGCTCTGCCGTCTGCCGAAGGGCGGACGATCTCCGCCATCCGGGAAATGGCTCCCGGCACATGGCTTGATCTCGGTGCACCGAGAGCCGACCCCAAATGGGGTAAGGCACGGGGGCGTGCCTGGACGTCGAAGATGGCCTTCTCCAGCGCGCTCGGCGGCGCCTTCCTGTTCGGGGAGGGTATTCACGGATGGGTGAATCCTTCGACCGGGCGATACATGGACGACCTCTGGTTATACGACGTGAATGGTCATCGATGGGTCGCGCTGTATCCCGGCACCGATACGCGTTCCCCGCCGGCACTCCTGGTAACCCGGGACGGGTTCGAGGGAATAGCCCCCGACCGGCCGATACCGATCGCGACGATGGTTCACGGATACGAAATGACGGCCTGGGATCCTGTCCGCCAGCTGTTTTTCAGCATGCCGAACCACCACGTCTATTTCAGAAAGCATCTGCCGTCCGTCGCGGCATTCCGACGGCAAAACGCCCAGCGGCTGAACACGACGGCGGCGAGCCCCTGGATTTTCGACCCCTGGAACCGGAAATGGCACCGGCTGAAGACGGCGACGCCTTCGCCGGCATCCGGATTTGGGGATGTCCTGATGTTTCTCCCGTCGCGAAACAAGCTGTTTTTTTACCGGTTGGGCCGGGTGTCTTTCTACGACCCTCAGAACAACAGCTGGCGGCAGGTGAGTACCCGCGGGCCTCTTCCTCCGTTCGGAATCGATCCGACTGCCTGCCACGACCCCCGGCGGGATCGCATTTACATCGGTGGCGGATACTACCCCGTTGCGAAGGGCGATAACGGGCTTTGGATCTACGACGTTAAAACGGATACATGGCTTGATCCGAAACCGGCCGGATCGCCCGCCGGCAATCACTTCGGCACGAACATGGCGGTGATGACCTGCGATCCCCGAACGGACAGCGTCTACCTGTTTCGACGCAAAGGCGGCGCCCCCGGTCTGTACATTTACGATGCGAAGAAGAATGCCTGGCGTCCGCGTCCCGTTCCGTTACCGGATTTCTGGAACAAAAGAATGGTGGCCAACGGATTCTATCACCCGGCGCTTGGCGTGCATTTTATTCATACGGCGAACGATAGCCGGGACAATGGACGTATTATCGTCTATCGCCCGGATCGGTAATTGTCGGGCTGTCTTCGATGGCGTAATACCCGGCAATGGATTTTTCCGAACGAATACCGCCCGGTGCCGGCACCCTCGTCGGTCAATCGGTCTCGCGGCTCGAGGACCGAGAGATGCTGCGCGGCGCGGCGACGTTTCTGGACGATATTCATTTGTCGCGCGAGACGCATGCGGCGTTCGTACGGTCCGCAGAAGCGCATGCAGATATCCGGTCCATCGATGCCGACGCCGCCCGTCGCCTGCCGGGCGTTATCGAAATTTTGACGGGAGAGGACCTCGCCGCTGATGGTATAGGCGGCGTCCCGTGGGAAGTGCGTCCGGTCTCCGAGAAAATCAGCGCGGATGCCTCGGTGCCGCAGGGCGACCCCGCAATCGCGCGTCCGCAACCGGCGATGCCGGCCGGGCGGGTTCTGTATGTCGGCCAAATCGTTGCAATGGTTATTGCCGACAGCGCCGACCGCGCGAAGGATGCGGCCGAACGAATTGTTGTCAGTTATGCGACATTGCCCTGCGTCAGCGATGTCGAAACAGCAACAGCGCCCGGGGCGCCGGTAATCGATCCGCAGTTTCCCGACAATATCTGTTTTCGCGTCGCGTTCGGTGACAAGGCCGAAACCGATGCCGCGTTCGCGCGCGCTGCGCATGTCACCCGCATACGGCATCGACAGAATCGCGGGGTCGGCGCGCCCATCGAGACGCGCGGTTATATCGGCGACTGGAACGCCGCCACGGGTAAATTCACACTCCATGCGACGGCGGGGAAGCCTCATCCGGTCAGGAACACGCTCGCGCAGTTCTGCTTCAAATGCGCGCCCGAGGATATCCGGGTGGTGGTGCCCCGGCTCGGCGGCGGCTTCGGGGCGAAAAACATTGTGTATCCGGAAGAGGTCCTTGTGTTGTGGGCGGCGCGGCGGACCGGTCATCCTGTTCGGTGGATCTCCGACCGGTCGGAATCCTTCGTCAGCGACGTACATACCCGCGACCTTGTGTCCGAGGCCGAATTCGCCTTTGACGACGATCACCGGATTTTGGCGATGCGGGTGATCAACAGCGGGAACCTCGGCGCGTATCTTGGTCCACGCGCGGTTAACCCGGTCCGCAACTCGATCAAAATCGCACCGTCGGTCTATGACGTCCCGGTCGGTTACCTGGAAGCCCGCGGCGTACTGACCAATACGGTCCCGACCTGCCCGATACGGGGCGCGGGCGAACCCGAAGGCCAGTACACGCCGGAGCGCCTGATGGACGCCGCGGCGGACGAACTAGGCATTGACCGGGTGGAACTGCGCCGCCGCAATCTGGTTGCGTCGGAGCGGCTGCCCTACCGGACGGTGACGCAGCTTGAATACGATTGCGGGGACTTCCGCGCCAACCTTGAACGGGCGCTGACGCTGTCCGACCGTGCGGGATATCCGGCGCGCCGGGCGAACTCCGCGAGCAGGGGACTGCTCAGGGGCTTCGGAATCTGCAACACGATCGAAGCGCTTGGTTTCGGCCTCGACGAAGAGGCCGATATCCGGTGTGCGGCGGACGGGCAGATCGAGCTGAGGATCGGGTCAATGTCCAATGGCCAGGGCCATGACACGATCTATGCGCAGATTGTTGCCGGCAAGCTCGGGATACCGATCGAAGCGGTCCGGGTTATCCAGGGGGACACCGACGATATCGCCTACGGCACCGGCACCGGTGCCTGCCGGTCGATTATCGTTGGCGGTTCGGCGGTGGCCGAGACGACGGACCGGGTGATCGAAAAGGGGATGGATGCAGCGTCTGTCCTGCTTGAGGTTTCTGTCGAGGATATCGGGTTCGCCGATGGCAACTATGTTGTCGCCGGCACGGACCGCCAGGTGTGTTTTGCCGACGTTGTTCGCAAGGCCGGTGGCATCGACGCCCGCGATCGCTTCCTGCCGGGGGATTTTACCTATCCCAACGGCACGCATTGCTGCGAGGTGGAGGTCGACCCGGAGACCGGCGCCGCTGCGATCGACCGGTACGTTATGGTCCACGATTGCGGTACGCCGGTGAACCCGATGCTCGTCGAAGCCCAGCTCCAGGGCGGGGTGGTTCACGGCCTGGGACAGGCATTTTCGGAACATGTGATTTACGACCCCGATAGCGGGCAGGTCCTGTCCGGGTCGTTCCTCGATTACGGTCTTCCGCGTGCCGGCGATATTCCGGCAACGGCGTTTGTCTGCGAGCTCAATCCGGTGCCGACCGCGACCAACCCGCTGGGGGCCAAGGCGGTCGGCGAGGCCGGCGTTGCGGTCGCCCCGGTCCTGGCGGTTAACGCGGTTATCGATGCGCTACGTCCCCTGGGCGTGTCGGATATCTCGATGCCGATGACCCCGGCACGGGTTCGGGCGGCGATCGAACGGGCGGGCCCGGAATGAGGCGCATTACGTCCGGATGCAATCGATCGATACAACCGGACACATACCGGGGTACCTGGCCGAGGCGCCGGACGGATGATTGATGCCTGTGGGCCGACGGAAGTGACTGAAATATTTAGCTTTCTAACTATTTGACACCCTTCGGGAGTCTCTCCATTATTGCGCCAGAAAAACAGGCTTTCGAAGAGAGCCATTTTCTTCATTGAGTATCAGGGAGACATTCTATGTCCAAAACAACACTTAAAGTCGCCATTGCGACAGCAACCGTCGCTCTGGCGGTCTCGCCGGCTGCCGCGCAGAAAACCCTCAACGCCGTGACCGCGCTGCAGACGAACAACGCGATGTCACAGAGCTTTCTGACCACCTTTGTCGCGCCGCTGAACAAGAAAGCGGCCGGCAATATCCAGATCAACTATGTCGGCGGTCAGGAAGTCGTTCCGCCGCGCAAGGCTGCCAATGCGCTGAAGCGCGGGCAGTTCGACATGCTGCATTCCCCGACCGCCTATTACATCGGCACTGTGCCCGAGGGCTACGCGATGCTCGGCAGCAACCGGGGACCGAAGGCCGTCCGCGCGAACGGCGGCTGGGAAATCCTCCAGGATATCTATGCGAAAAAGGCCGGGGCGCATCTTCTGGCGTGGGGCGAGAGCATGACGTCCTATCACATGTACCTGGCGAAAATGCCGAAGATGAAAAATGGCCTGCCCGATTTGACCGGCATGAAGATGCGCGCGACCGGCACGTATCGTCCGCTCTTCCGGGCGCTCGGCGCGACGACCGTCAACATCAAGTCGAGTGAGGTCATCAACGCCATCCAGCGTGGCACCGTCGACGGCTTCGGCTTTACCGATCAGCCTGCGTCTGTCGGCATGCAGGAAGTTATCAAGTACCGCGTGGTGCCGAATTTCTATCAGACCAACACGGTGGTCACCGTCAATCTCGATGCATGGAAAGCTTTGAGCTCCGCCCAGCAAAAGATGATGACCGATGTCGGTATCGAGTACGAAACCGCTTCCGTGCTGTGGTCCGAGGGCGTGCGCGCCGAAGACGAGAAGAAGCTCAAGGCTGCCGGCGCGAAGGATATCGTGCTGTCCGGCGATGCTGCCGCGAGATATCTGGAGATCGCTCACGGCGAAATCTGGAAAGAGCTCGCCAAGCGCTCGGATAATGCTGAGAAACTTCAGCCCCTGATGTACTCCCCCGGCAAGCCGGAGTTTCAGGTTGACGAGAAAACGCTCGGCGCGCGGCATCGCAACTAAATACCGCGTATAAATAAAGGTCCCCAAGTCAATGGATGCTTTTGACAAGGGTGTAGAACGGGTAACGACGGCGCTGGCCTATCTGGCCTGCGCCGTCATTCCGTGCATGTTTACCCTGATCGTCGTCGATGTCTCGATGCGTACGGTGGGCATGAATCCCCCGCTTTTCACATCTTCGATCGTCGAATATGCGCTGCTTTACGTGGCAATGTTTTCGGCCCCCTGGCTGGTTCGCGAAAAAGGTCACGTTGCAATCGAGGCCGTGCTGGCAATAAGCCCGCCCGTCGTTCAGCGCGTGTTGGCTTTCGTGGTCTACCTGACCTGCACCGCCGCCTCGTTTCTTTTCGCCTGGTTTTCATGGCAGCTATTCATGGAAGCGGCAGAGAGCGGTCAGCTCGATGTCCGCGGCGTGGACCTTCCCTACTGGGCCCAGTTCCTGCCCATGTTCATTGGCTTCCTGCTCGTCGCGTTCGAGTTTCTTTTCTTCCTGCTTGGCCGCCGGCACTATTATTCCTACGATCTCGGCGAAGTTAAGGACACAGTCTAACAATGGTTTTCGAGTGGTACTGGGCGGGGACCATCCTCCTCGGGTGTATCATGGCCGGCATGGCCATGGGGTTCCCCGTCGCCTTCACGTTTCTTATCACCAATATTATCGGCACGTGCGTCTTCGTGGTCCGCAATTACGAGACCGTTGGAGAGTTTTTCACCGAGGCGATGAACAAGGTCCCGCAGGTCGTCGATAACGCACCTCAGTTGATCACCAGTTTCACGCTTTCGCCGATACCGATGTTCATCCTCATGGGATCGATGTTCTTTCACACCGGGTTGGCGCTGCGCGTTTTCGATGCGCTGGATAAGCTTCTGGGACGAATTCCCGGACGTCTCTGCTACCTGACGGTTGCCGGTGGCTCGCTGTTCTCCACCCTGACAGGATCGACCATGGCAAATACCGCCATGCTCGGTTCATTGCTTGTGCCGGAGATGCAGCGCCGCGGGTACAGCAAGACCATGTCCATGGGCCCCATTCTGGGTACCGGCGGTCTCGCCATGATTATCCCGCCCTCTTCGCTTGGCGTGCTGCTTGCCAGTATTGCGGGCGTAGATGTCGGGGCGTTGCTGATTGCAGGTATTCTGCCCGGATTCGTTCTCGCCATGCTGTATGCGGGTATGATCACCCTGCAGCTGATGTTGTATCCGGAAGGAGCGCCTTCCTATGAGGTCGAACAGACGACCTGGAAGGAAAAGCTGTATCAGGTTGCCGTGAACATCATGCCGATGGGGCTGATCGTTTTCATGGTGATCGGCTTTATCGTCCTCGGCTGGGCGACGCCGTCCGAATCCGCTTCGTTCGGTGTCGTCGGTGTTGTGATACTCGCCATGGCGTTCGGTGTGTTCACCTGGGAATCCTTTCGCACTTCGTTGATCGGCACGATCCGCGTCGTCGGCATGGTCTTCTTTATCCTGATGAACTCGACCGTGTTCAGCCAGCTCCTTTCGCTGTCGGGGGCCAGCCGCGGGCTTGTCCAGTGGGCCACGGCCTTCGACGTCGCGCCGGTTGTCATTCTTGGGGTCATGTTCCTGGTGTTGATCCTGCTCGGCATGTTCATGGACCCGGTTTCCATGATGCTGATTACGGTGCCGATTTTCTATCCGATCGCGACGCAGCTCGGCTACGACCCGGTCTGGTTTTCCCTCATCGTTCTGATGGCGCTGGAGATGAGCGCAACCACACCCCCATTCGGGTTATTGTTATTTATCATGATGGGCATGGTGAAAGGCACCACCCTATGGCAGGTCGCCAGCGCTGCGGCACCGTACCTGCTCTGCGACCTGATTTTGGTTGTCATACTGGTGCTTGCGCCGGGTCTGGCTCTTTATCTGCCGAGCTTTATGAATTAGCGAAGCTCGCGCCCGGGTTCCGTCAGGCATTCCGGAAGTACACTCCGCTTTGGCGGTTTTCGTCTCCGCGCACCGAGGGTATGGTGCGCGGAGTTTTTTTTGATAATCAGGAGACCCCGGCATGGTCATGAAACCGCGCGATCGCATCGATTATTCGGCCATGGCCGACCGCGAACCGCTGAAACTGCCGGACGGCAAGCGCGTCGCGGTCTGGGTGATCGTCAATATCGAGAACTGGGATGTCGAAAAGCCGATGGCGCGCACCGTTCTGCCGCCGCCCGGCGGGCAGGTTCATATACCGGACATTCCGAACTGGTCCTGGCAGGAATACGGCATGCGGGTCGGGTTCTGGCGTTTCCACGAGGCGCTGACATCCCGCAATATCCCGGCAACGCTCTCGGTTAACGGCTCGGTCTGCACGCAGTATCCCCGTCTTGCCCAGGCAGCGCACGATGCAGGCTGGGAATTCCTCGGTCATGCCTATCACCAGCGCCCGACCCACCTGATCGAGGATCAGCCCGCCGATATCAAGGCGACGATGGAGGCGATCGAAAAATTTACAGGCAAGCCGCCGCGCGGGTGGATGGGGCCTGGCCTGACCGAAACCTTCGAGACGCCGGATTATCTGAAAGAGGCCGGCATCGAATACGTCGCGGACTTTCCGATGGACGATCAGCCGTTCGAAGTAAAGACCGAGCACGGCCCTCTGGTGTCCATCCCGTACACGGTCGAACTGAACGATATTCCCATGATGGTCGTCCAGCATCACAAGGCGGCTGAATTCTACGACCGCTGCATGGACAATTTCGAACGCCTTTACCAGGAAGGCGAACACAACGCCCGCGTCATGGCCATCGCCGTGCATCCCTATATTTCAGGCACGCCGTTCCGCATCAAGTATTTCGAACAGGTCCTCGACGAAATTTCGAAACATGACGATGTCGCCCTGTGGACGGGCGGTCAGGTCAGCGACTGGTACAAATCGGTTACCTGACCTCGTCGGGGGTCGGCTGATCGCGGTGCCGGTTTGTCCGGGTGTCAGTTTATCAGTGACGGCAGCCAGAGCGCGACCGAGGGGAAGACGATCAGCAATGCGAGCACGAACAGCTCGATGCAGACGAAGGGCAGGGCGGCGGCGTAGACCTGCATGAGGCTGGTCTTGAACGGCGCCACGCCCTTCATCACGAAGAGAAGCAGCCCGAATGGCGGCGTTAGCAGGCTGATCTCCATCACGATCAGCATCAGCACCATCAGCCAGAGCGCGTCGATCCCCTGAGCGGCGGCAAACGGCATGAAAAACGGCAGGGTGAGCAGCAGCATGCTGACCTGGTCCATGAAGGCGCCGAGAAAAAGCAGCACCAGCATCATCATGATGATCGCCATGAACGGCGTCAGGTTCACGGCGGTGATCTGTGCCAGCAATCCGTCGACAGAGCCCGATACCGCCAATACCTGCGAGAAGGTCAAGGAGCCCGCGATGATGATCATGATCATTGTGTTGATCTTTGCCGTCTCGAGGAGGGCTTTTTTCAATGCTGACCATGTCAGCGCCCGATAGCAGATACAGGCAACCGCGGCGGCGATGCAGCCGAGCGCCGCGGCCTCCGTCGGCGCCGCCCACTTAAAGAAAATCGATCCGACGACGACGACGAAGATCGAAAACAGCGGCAGGACATATTTGACGAACGGCATCCAGCGCTCCGCCGCCGTCATCTTTTCCACATCGTAGGACGGTGCGAGCGCCGGGTTCAGGCTGCACCGACAGACTACATAGGCGACAAACAGAATAGCCATCAGGATACCGGGTAAGATGCCGGCGATCAGCAGCTTCGCAATTGATTGTTCCGCAAGGCTCGCCAGCAGCACCGCGAGCGCCGACGGCGGAATAAGCATGGCGATCCCGCCCGTTGCCATGATCGGACCCATGGCGATCGTGGGCTGGTATCCGCGTTTCATCATGTCCGGCAGCAGCACGCTGCCGAGGATGGCGGTGTTTGCGATGGTCGACCCCGACAGGGACGAGAAGACTGTGCCGCCGGCGATCGACACGACCGACAGGCGCCCCGGTACGCGCGAAATCAACCGGTCTATGGCAGCAATCGCCTTGAAGGCGACGCCGGTGTGAAAAAGCAGTTCCCCCATCAGCAGAAACAGCGCGACCGGCGTGAGGGAAAAACGTCCTATCGCCCGTTGAAATTCCATCGGCATGGATGCGAGCCCGGCGTCGCCGCCGAGAAAGATCATTGTCCCCACGATATTCGCGCCAAAAAAGGCAATTACCACCGGCAGCCCGGCGAACATACAGACCACAACGATGCCCAGCATCATCACCAGTGCTGCCTGCCATTCCACGGGTCAGAACCCCGCCTTGTTGGTCGGGTCGTCGACGGCGGCGACGGTTTCCTGAACTCGGCGGAGCCGCAGGAGAAATTCAATCGCAAGCAGAAGCAGGGCGAACGTAAATATTCCCATCAGCAGGGAGTCGTGCACGACAAGGGTCTTGAACTGGCGGGAATTGCCGACAAACGCCTCGAACCCTGCCCGCCATCCGTAGTAGGCGAGAACGAGCGAGACGGCAGCGCCCGCGATATTGAGGCATTTTTCCAGGGCGAGCGCGGCCTTGTCCGAGAGTGCCGTCAGGAGCAGATCGACCCGCACATGGGCCCCTTCGCGGAGCACCCACGGGGCGGCAAGAAACACCCCCGCATAAAGAACGTATTCAATGACCTCGTAGAGCCAGGGCATATTGCCGAGCCCCAGTCGCCGCATGGCAAGATCGAGCGCGATCGACAGAGCGAACAGTCCCATCGAAACGGCAACGACATAGCCGAGCGCAAGCGTTACATGCCCGAAAAAGCGATCCACCCGGGCGAGGAAACGACGTTCGCCGCCGCGGGGCGAATTGTTGGGCAATTCCATTGATTGATACGGGACGGAACACCGGCGG
>CAXBMQ010000028.1:0-60910 GCA_963977005.1 uncultured Rhodospirillaceae bacterium | reverse complement strand
CATCCCTGGAAAGTGAGAACAGCTTCCGGTCGGAGTTTTTCAACAGCCTCAGCCAGGGGCGGACATTCCGCCCTGTCGTCGGGGTGCTGCCGTCAGGGCAATCGACAAGTGCTTGATTTTTAAATATCTTTAAATCGGGCACGGTTCTTGCTTCTGAATCGGGATGGAAAGGGCCGTGTCTGCTGTTGGGCGATTACCTGAACAGGATAATCGATGGACGTTTTCGCAATCCGCGCGGGTCTTCATCGTAAGACAGAGGGGGCTTTGATAATGAAATCGATCCAACCGCGGGGCGCAATATGTTCGAAGCGGCGGCCCTTTGAGAGGGTGTTCCGTATGCTCAAATTGGCGAGCGGTGCGGCATTGTTATTACACTGTATGTCAATAAGTGCGGCAACTGCCTAGACTTGGATTGGCGGTACCGGGAATTGGAGCGTGGCCGCAAACTGGAACTCCGGTACGGTGCCCGAACCGCACTTAGATGTTGTCAACACAGATCCATCTGCTGCGATCACTATCGATTCATATGTTTATCGCATCGCAGACACCGAGAACTTCGGCGGCACGCTCATTAACAACAGTACGATCGACAACTTCGGCGGCACGCTCACCAACCACGGCACGTTCGACAACGGCGGCACGCTGAACAATCGCGCAACCATTAACAGCAACTGGATCTTCACCAACTCCGGCACGATCACGAACCGCGGCCCGCTCTTCAACAGCGGCACGCTCTTCAACTCCGGCACGCTCGACAACTTCAGCGGGCTCGTTAGCGACGGCGGCCCGCTCCACAACAGCGGCACGCTCACCAACGAAAACACGCTCATCAATGACGCCACGCTCGACAACAGCGGCGTATTCGACGTCACTGCGACCGGTGTCATGTCGGGCACGGGCAGTTACACCCAGACCGCCGGCACGACGACCGTAAATGGCTCCCTGACCCAGGCGGGCGTCGCCATCGATGGCGGCACGCTGGGCGGCAGCGGCACCATCACCAGCGCGGTCACCGTGGACGGCGGCACGGTGGGGCCGGGCAATTCGCCGGGTCTGCTGCAGGTGTTCGGCGACATGGACTTCCTCGCCGGTTCGACCCTGGCACTGGAACTGGGCGGGCTGCTGTTCGGCACCGAATATGACCGGCTGGACGTGGCGGACGATGCGACGACGACGGGCACGGTCGAAGGGACGGTATCGCTGGCGGCGGGCACGATGTTCGATATCGACTGGTTCGGGGCGTTTACCGCGGGTGACGGCGACTATTTCGATGTGCTGGTGGCCGATGAATTCGCGGCCTTCGACCTGACTACGATGATCTTCGATTTCAGCGGTGCGGCGCTGGGGACCGGGCTGGCATGGGAGACGGCGCTGGTCGATTTCGGCGGCGGCCGCGAGGCGCTGCGCCTCGCGGTGGTCGAAGAGCAGGTCGCCGCGGTGCCGGCGCCGGGGATGGTCCTGCTGTTCGGCCTTTACCTCGTCGGGATCGGATATGCGAGACGCAAACGAACTGCCTGACCGGAGCCTCGAAGAGGAACGTCAAGCGGCGGTCGTTCGGGGCTGCCGTTTTTTTGTCCAATGTCCGCTCCGGGTCAGAAAACCTTGGGCGCCCGCCGCAGCAGGTCGCCCGCGGCAAGAACCGCGCCGCCGATAATCAGCGCGGCGGCGACGGCTATCGTGACGGTAAGATGTGCCGATCCGACGACGATCAGCAGGGCTGTCGAAGATAGCGGCGCCGTATAGGCGAGCCCGCCCAGCGCGCGCACGTGACCGCGTTTGAGACCCCAGTCCCACAGGAAAAACGCGCCCCCCGCCGGGCCCAGCCCGAGACAGACCAGGACGAGCCATTCGCCCGAAGACGGCGCGACCGTCGTCTCGAAAGCCAGGTGCGCACCGGCCGAGAGGAGGGCGGCGACAAGACAGAACGCGCCGATGGCGTCGGTTGGAACCGATATCAGCCGGCTGCTGGCAACGCTGTAGCTCGCCCAGACCAGCGCCCCCGCGAGGGCCGCGGCGTAGCCCGGGATGTGTTCCGGTGCAGGGAGGAGGCTGTTTTCCCCGGTCACCAGCAGGCACGCGCCGGAAAACCCGAGCAGGGCGCCGGCAATGTGCCGGGCGCGCAGCGTCTGGCCCGGCAACAGCGCGGAAAACAGCACGATCAGCAACGGCCACAGGTAATTGATCAGGTTGGCCTGGACAGGCGGAGATGTCTTCAGCGCGAGAAAGAGCAGGAAATGGTACCCGAACAGCCCGCCGACACAGATGACCCAGGCGCGGGCGCTCTGGCGGAACGGCGCGGTCAGGGAGTCGCCGCATACCACCCATTTGACGAAGGCGAGCAGAAAGCCGACGAAAAAGGCCGTGGCGACGATCTGGAAGGGCTGTATGTCGCCGGTCAGCGTGGTCAGGGCCGCGAGCGAGCCCCATAGAAAAACGGCGCCCGCTCCCACCAGGGTCGCGCGACGCCGTTGTTCCGCATTCTGTTGTTCCGCTTGGGCCGCAACATTCATGCGGCGATCTTACCCGCTAAGCGGGATCAGTACATGTGCTGACCGCCGTTGATCGACAGGGTCGAGCCGGTCACGAAATCGGCCTCGTCGGCGACCAGGAACAGCACGCCCCGCGCGATATCCTCGCCGCGACCGAGGCGGCCCATCGGGATCTGCTGGATGATTTTCTCCAGGATTTCCGGCGGTACGGCGCGGACCATGTCGGTATCGACATAGCCCGGCGCGATCGCGTTGACCGTGATCCCCTGGGCCGCGCCTTCCTGGGCGAGCGCCTTGGTGAACCCGTGGATGCCGGATTTCGCGGCGGCGTAGTTCACCTGGCCGTACTGTCCGGCCTGTCCGTTGATCGACCCGATATTGACGATGCGGCCGAACTTGCGTTCGCGCATGCCGTCGATCACCGAGCGGCACATGTTGAAGCACGAGCCGAGATTGGTATCGATGACCGCCTGCCAGTTCTCCTGCTTCATGCGGTGGAGCGTGCCGTCGCGGGTAATGCCGGCATTGTTCACCAGGATTTCGACCGGGCCGAGATCGGCTTCGATCCGGGCGATCCCTGCCTGGCATGCTTCGAAATCGGACACGTCGACCTTGTAGACGGCGATGCCGGTATCGGCGTTGAACTTGTTCGCGGCTTCGTAATTGCCTCCGTAGATGGCGGCGACTGTATAGCCCCTCGATTTAAGCTGTTCGGACACCATCCCGCCAATTCCGCGGGTGCCGCCGGTAACGACTGCAACTCTCGACATGTTCCGTCTCCCAATATTGATCCTGCGCGGTCCCCCGTCCTGGTCGACCGCGTGATTTTAGCCAATTCTTGGGAGCCTGCTTTCCTGCGGGCTCCGGTACCCAGTGTATACGAGAAGCGTCAGTCGCGCTCGACGCACATCGCAATACCCATGCCGCCACCGATGCACAGTGTGGCGAGGCCTTTTTTGGCGTCGCG
The DNA here is from genome assembly GCA_963977005.1 of uncultured Rhodospirillaceae bacterium. GTDB lineage: Bacteria > Pseudomonadota > Alphaproteobacteria > MPNO01 > UBA830 > CAXBCP01. Next base: position 57,454 of record CAXBMQ010000028.1, on the reverse strand, counting down.
TTTCTGCATTTCATACAGCAGCGTCACGAGCACGCGGGCGCCGGAGGCACCGATCGGGTGACCGATCGCGATGGCGCCGCCGTTTACATTTACCTTGTCGGTATCCCATCCAAGGTCCTTGTTCACGGCACAGGCCTGCGCCGCAAAGGCTTCATTGGCCTCGACCAGGTCGAGATCGTCGGCGGTCCAGCCCGCCTTTTCGAGCGCGGCACGGCTGGCCGGGATCGGTCCGGAACCCATGATCGCCGGGTCGACGCCGACCTGCGCCCATGAAACGATCCGTGCCAGCGGTTCGATGTTCCGGCTCGCGGCTTCGTCCTTCGACATCAGCACGAGTGCGGCCGCGCCGTCATTGATGCCCGATGCATTGCCCGCCGTGACCGTGCCTTCGCGGTCGAAGGCGGGGCGAAGCTTGGTCAGGGTTTCGATGGTGGTGCCGTGCTTGGGGTATTCATCGTCCTCGACCGTCACGTCGCCCTTGCGGGTCGTGTAGGTGACCGGCACAATTTCATCCTTGAATTTGCCGGCCTTCTGCGCCGTCTCGGCTTTCTGCTGGGAAGCGAGGGCGAAATTGTCCTGCTCCTCGCGGGTGATCTGCCATTTCTCAGCAACGTTCTCCGCCGTGTTGCCCATGTGATAGCCGTTGAAGGCATCCCAGAGACCGTCCTTGATCATCGTGTCGACGAACTCGGTATTGCCCATCTTCGTGCCGTTCCGAAGGTTCGATGCATGCGGGGCCATGCTCATCGATTCCTGCCCGCCGGCGACGACGATGCCTGAATCGCCGTTCAGAATTGCCTGCAGGCCCATCGCCACGGATTTGAGGCCCGAACCGCAGAGCTGGTTCACGCCGTAAGCCGGCACTTCGACCGGCAGTCCGGCGGCGATCGACGCCTGGCGCGCGGGATTCTGGCCCTGCGCCGCCGTGAGGATCTGGCCCATGATGACTTCCGACACGTCCTGCGGTGCGATACCGGCGCGTTTCAAGGCGCCTTCGATGGCGACCTTGCCGAGGTCCGAGGCGGACACGGTGCTCAGGGCGCCGTTGAATGCGCCAACAGGCGTCCGCGCGGCACTTGCAATTACGACTTCTGTCATCCGGAAATCCTCCATTTTGGGGTTGATTGCCCGCGGATGAGCGTGGATTGCGCCCCTGCGGGAGTTGTTCGGTAACCCGAATATAGGCCCTGCCGGAGAGGGCTTCAACCAAAAATGCTGCACTGCAACATATTGGTTTGGGAGTCGGATGGCGGTATGGCGGGTGAAACCCGTTTTCGGCCCCTAGCCGGCGAGAAGCCAGTCGGCCAGGGGCTTCCAGAGCTGGGTTCTGGCGCGGCTGCCGACGACCATGCCGATATGCCCCGCCTGCGGCGCCAGGGAAGCGGCGCCGGGAATCGCATCGATCAGGGCCTGCGCCGATGCCGGCGGGACGATACGGTCCTGTGCCGGGGTAACGCCGAGTGTCGGACAGGCGATACGCGCCGGGTCGATCGTCTGTCCCGACACTTTCCAGGTGCCTTTCGCGGGACTGTTGTCACCGTACCAGCCGAAGAGGCATTCGCGTGCAACGTCCGCTGCCAGCGGTACGCCGTCGTTCAGCCAGTCTTCCAGCGCGACGAAGTTTTCGGCGGCGGGGCTGTCGGCGGCGATTTCGGCAAAGGCCTGGAACTTGGTCCAGCCCTGTAACGGATCGAGCGCGAAGAACATCGATTGCAGGGCCTCGACCGTCAGGCAGCCGTGAAGGGAAATGAGCTGTTCCAGACCGGCGCGCCCGGCGGTGACGGCGGCGGGCGGCCCGTCCGTTCCGACATGAAAATCCCATGGCGCGGCAAGGAGGATCATCGCGGAAATCCTGTCCCGGGCGAGCACCGCCAGCGCCGCGGCCAATGTCCCGCCCATGCAGTACCCGATGACGGGTACCGGTTTGCCCTGTGCCATGTCGACCGCGAGATCGAGGGCCGAGGCCATGTCGCCTGAAATATAGTCGTCGAGAGATCTTGCCAGTTCCGCCCGCCCGGGGGTTCCCCAGTCGATCAGCAAGGGGCGAAGTCCCTGGGACGACAGGAAGCGGAGGAAGCTGCGGTCCTTGGCAAGGTCGAGAATATAACTGCGATTGACCAGCGACGGGACAACCAGAACCGGGCGGCCCGCCCCGCCGGCCGCAGACGTTGCGCCGTAATCGAGCAACCGGGTCGGTCCTGCTTCCCATAGTGCCGGCGGTGCAGGCAGGTCGCGGCGGAAGGGATGGGAGCGATATGTTTCCAGCCCCGTCAGGAATCTGTCATGGCGCCTGGCCAGTTCGTCGCCAAGGGCCGCGGCAAACGCGTCAGGATTTACGTTTTCCAGTTCCTTTTGCAGCGCGCTTCCCGCCGCCGCGAGGTCTTGCGTCCAGGGCATCGAGCCGTTCTTCAAGTGCGGCCATGCGCTTAAGCAGCTCGTCGAGAACATCGCTGCCGCCGTCAGGTGAAGCGGCAGCGGGCGCGGACCCGGACGCCGGTCCGGATGTTGCTGCCTGTGCCGGTTTTCCGTCGTCATCGCCCGATCCGCCCGTATCTGCCGCTATCGGCGGCCATCCGGGAACGCCCGGTGTCATTCCTGCAGGTGTCATTCCTGCAGGTGTCATTCCGGCCGGCAGGTTTTGCCAGAACTTTGCCATTGCCGCGGCAAGTTCGGGGTCCGTTGCAGCCTGTGTCAGGTGCTGTTGCCATAAATCGAGATACCGGCGGGCGAGTTCTTGGGGATCCGGAGTGTCGGCCATAAGGGACTATAGGACAGCGCGGGCGATGAGACCACATTCGGCGAAATATTCGGCGCCGCATCCAAGGATTGATGCAATGCAGCAAAAGTGCGAGACTCTCCCCGTCAGATTTGTGACCGGTTTTCAGGAGATTAGCGTCATGGCACGCAAGCCAAGCAAGGCTGAAAAAGACGCGCCCGAAGTTATTACCATCAAGAAGTATGCGAACCGCCGTCTCTACAACACGGCGGCAAGCAGTTACGTAACACTTGATGATCTGGCGACGATGGTACAGGACGGCGTTGACTTCACGGTCCACGACGCGAAATCGGGCGAGGATATCACACGCTCCGTGTTGACCCAGATAATCGTCGAACAGGAAGCCAAGGGAAACAATCTGCTTCCCACAGGGTTCCTGAGGCAGCTGATCAGCTATTACGGCGACAATCTTCAGGGCCTTGTCCCGCAATATCTCGACATGACGATGCAGTCTTTTGCCCGCAATCACGAGCAGATGCACGGTTACCTGGAGAATACGCTGGGCGGAATCTATCCGTTTTCGTCCTTCGAGGACATGGGGCGGAAGAACATGGCCATTTTCGAAAAGGCCATGAGCATGATGACGCCGTTTCAGCCGGGCAGCAGCGACGATGAGCCGGCTCCCGATGCGGCGGCCCCGCCGTCAGCCGCTGGCAAGAAAAGCGCCGCCGAGGAACCGGACGAAGCAATCGATATGCTGAAGGCGCAACTCGAAGAGATGCAGAAACAGCTCAACTCGCTCTCGTCGAAGAAATAGCGCTCAGGAACAGTCGCCGCTAACCCGTCGCCGACGCCGCGAGACCCGGCATCGCCGTCGCGGTGTCTTCTGCCCTGTTTTCGAGGACCCCGAAGCCGGCGAGTGCCGGCTGGCTGTCGCGTGCCTGCCAGGGGACCGTCAGGTCGGGTTTGCCGAACGCATATCCCTGCATGTAGTTCACGCCTTCGTTCAGCAGAAGTTCGGCTTCTTCTTCGGTCTCGACGCATTCGGCAACGGTCTCCAGGCCGAACGTGCGCGCAAGGTCGATCAGCGTTCGGATAAACACAAGATTTTCCGGGTTCTCGCCGATCTTGCGGACGAAAGACCCGTCGATCTTGACCTTGTTGACTGCAAGCTGTTTGAGGTGGCGGAAGGACGTGTAACCGGCACCGAAATCGTCAAGGGCGATTTCACATCCGAGATCGCGCAGGGTCGATACAAATCGGCAGCATGCCTCGAGATCCTCTAGTCCTGCGGTTTCCGTAATTTCGATCACCATGCGTTCCGCGATATCGGGACGTCCGCGCAGCATTGCGACGGCACTCCGCATCCAGGACCGGTCGGTCGTCGTCAGGCCGGATACGTTCACCGCCATCCGGGCATCCGGGTAGAGCTTCAATTCGTCCACGGCACGTTCCAGCACGGTGCGATCGACGCTCCGTATCATGCCAAGGTTTTCGACGACCGGCATGAACTGGCCGGCGACAACCACCTGGCCGTCCGGTTGGACGATCCGCAGCAGGCATTCATGAAACCTGGTTTCACGGGTCAGGCTGTCGACGATCGGCTGATAGGCGAACCGCAGCCGTTTTTCACGCAGCGCGCGCTGTACCTGTCCGGCAATTTCGATGCAGGATTTGTGATGCTGCTGCTGTTCCTGCGAGAAAATATATGTGGTGGCGCAGTCGCGGCCCTGCTGTTTGGCTTTCTGCAGAGCGGCGTCGGCCCGCATCATCACATCCTGCGCGGTATTGATCGCGCCCGGGAATGGCACGGCGCCGATCGATACCGTCACATAGACCGGCCCTTCGGGCGTATCGATAGGGGTGGTGCGAATCGCGTCGAGAATTTTATCGGTCGCCGCTTCGATATCCTCTTCGGGCACATTGCTCAGAATTGCGCCAAAACGGTCTCCGCCGACGCGTCCGATGACATCGCTCGCGCGGAGACAGCGATCGAGCCGATCGCCGATCGCCAGCAATACGGCATCCGCCGCTTCGTGGCCGAGCGCCTGATTGACCATCGTCAGCTTGTCGACACCGACGAGAAGGTAGGCGCCCTGAACTTCATAGCGTTTCGAAAAATTAAGCGCATGGTCGAGTGCCTCACGAAGGCGCGCGCGGTTGAAATGGCCTGTCAGCGGATCGAAATTGGCAAGATGTTCCCTGCGGCCCGCCCGGGACAGGTCGGAATCCATAAAGCGCAGGATGCCGATCTGGCGTACCGGTTTGCCCGCCTCGTCGAATTCGACGCTGGCGCGATCATGTACCCAGGAGATTCCGCGCTGCGGCAATTGCAGCCGGTATTCGCACTCGAACTGGGCATCGCCCGTTTGCAGGCGAACGACGAAATTGGAATGGGCGGCGAGATCTTCCTGGGCCACCAGGGCAGTAAAGCCGGCGCCGGTAATCGGTTGCTGCCCGTGAGGTACGCCCAGAGCCTGGCAGATATCGCCCGACCAATGAATGGCATCCGAAGCAAGGTCCCAGTCATACGCCACGTCACCCGCCGCCGACAACGCAGCGCGTAACCGGGCGAGTTCCTCCGCCGTGGAGATAATGTGTGTGGCGTCGTGCACCGATGGACCTCCTACTTGAAGGCAATTATCCAAAGCTTCCTGCTTGGATTTCCCGGCAAATATAATCGCCGATTTGTTGCGAATTGATTAACGTAGAGGGTGTGGGTCGGTAGTAAAATGGCAGAAAATATAGATAAAAATTATTAATATTAACAAATTAACCTTAACAAAATTAACCAATTAACGAATAATGGTCTAAAAAACATTGAAAAACCCTGTTTTTACACTAATTGATTGACAGTCATGCAGTCGATGATTACTAACTTGTTTATCGAGTTTGAAGGAAAGTGTTAATGCGGATTATTTCCCATCCTGTTTCAGCGGCGCAGTTGCGCCCCGTAGAAGCCCCGCAGGGCATTCGGAACCGGATTCCGCGTGGCGCCTCTCCCGAGGCCGGCAATCCGGTCGCGGGCGACGACAAGCCGGCCCCGGCCGGGCGCTCTCTTTCCGGTGCGGGTACGCCCGAACGCTCGCTGTCAGCCGGGAATACGGCGACCGTCGGTGCGGGTGTCACGGCGCAGAAGGTTTTTCACGCTGTATACGGCGGCCCGGCGGAAACGAGTCTTCCCGATGCGAACCGCGCCTATAACAGAACGGATTCGCTCCGGTTCAAAGATGTCCCGTTCACGCTGAGGGTCGCGTAAACGGTCCGATATACAGCGTCGGACAACTGGCGCTGTTCAAGCCCCGGTCCCCTGGCCGGGGCTTTTTGCGTTCCGTGTTTGACACGCGCCGGAAAAAATCGGATCACGTAGGCATTGTTGTTAATTTTTACTGACACACCGGTAACGCATGCCGGGAGCCAGTGTCGGGCTCGAAACCGACGAGGAATCAGCAGGGACGCCGGAAGGGAAAAAGTATGACCGAACGTATTACCGTGGGCACGCTTCAGGTCGCGAAACCGCTCTACGATTTTGTAAATGACGAAGCCCTGCCGGGCACGGACATAGATCAGGACGATTTCTGGGCGTCGGTGAACGAAATACTGCAAGACCTCACGCCGCGAAATCGCGAATTGCTTGCCCGGCGCGACGCGTTGCAGTCGGAAATCGACGCCTGGCATCAATCCCGCAAGGGACAGGACTTCGAGGCCGAAGCGTACAAGGCCTTTCTGACGGAGATCGGATACCTGGTTGAGGAAGGCGACAGCTTTTCGGTCGATACCGACAATGTGGATCCGGAAATATCGTCGATCGCCGGCCCGCAGCTGGTCGTGCCCGTGATGAATGCCCGCTATGCCCTGAATGCCGCCAATGCGCGCTGGGGCAGCCTGTACGATGCGCTCTACGGCACGGACGCGATTTCCGAGGAGGATGGCGCAACCCTCGGCGGTGGCTACAATCCCGTGCGCGGGGCGAAGGTAATCGCCTATGCCCGCCGGTTTCTGGATGAGGCGGCTCCGCTTTCGTCCGGCAGCCATGCCGATGCGACGGGGTATGCAATTCAGGAGTCGAAGCTGGCCGTCACGCTGGCCGGCGGAAAAACCGTCGGGTTGAAGGATGACGCCCATTTCGCCGGATATGTCGGCGAGCCCGCATCTCCGTCGACGATTGTATTCGTCAATAACGGCATTCACTTCGAAATCCGCATCGATGCGACCCATCCGATCGGCAAGGACGATGCCGCGGGTGTCGCAGATGTCATGATGGAATCGGCGATTACGACGATCATGGATTGCGAGGATTCCATCGCCGCGGTCGATGCGGATGACAAGGTCGTCGTCTACCGTAACTGGCTGGGGCTTATGCGCGGCGACCTGACGGAGAGTTTCGAGAAGGGCGGCGAGACCGTTCACCGGAAACTGAATCCCGATCGCATCTATGTCGCACCCGATGGCGCCGGCGAACTGACGGTGCCCGGCCGCAGCCTGATGCTGATCCGTAACGTCGGCCATCTGATGACCATCGATGCCATTCTCGACCAGGACGGCAACGAAATGCCCGAAGGCATTCTCGACGCTATCTTCACCTCGCTGATTGCCAAGCACGACCTGATGGGCAACGGACAAATGCGGAATTCGCGCGCCGGGTCGGTCTATATCGTGAAGCCCAAGATGCATGGGCCGGAAGAGGTCGCTTTCGCGTCCGAGATTTTTGCGCGTGTCGAGGATGCCATCGGTATCGACCGTAATACGCTCAAGATGGGCATCATGGACGAGGAACGCCGGACCACGGTCAACCTGAAGGAGTGCATCCGCGCGGCGAAGCAGCGGGTTGTCTTCATCAATACCGGGTTCCTCGACCGGACCGGTGACGAGATGCACACCTCGATGGAAGCGGGCCCGATGATCCGCAAGGGCGATATGAAGGCGTCCGCCTGGATCAAAGCCTACGAGGACTGGAATGTCGATATCGGCCTCGAATGCGGCCTGCAGGGACATGCCCAGATCGGCAAGGGGATGTGGGCGATGCCCGACCTGATGGCCGACATGCTGGAACAAAAGATCGGCCACCCGATGGCCGGCGCCAATACCGCCTGGGTGCCGTCGCCGACGGCGGCGACGCTGCATGCAATGCACTATCACAAGGTCAACGTGTTTGCCCGCCAGGACGAACTGAAGTCGCGCGGGCGCGCCAGTCTCGACGACATTCTGACCATTCCGGTCGCCGACCGGCCGAACTGGTCGCCCGACGATATCCGCCAGGAACTCGACAATAACGCTCAGGGCATCCTGGGCTACGTCGTACGCTGGGTGGAGCAGGGTATCGGGTGTTCCAAGGTGCCGGACATCAACAATGTCGGTTTGATGGAAGACCGGGCAACGCTGCGGATTTCCAGCCAGCACATTGCCAATTGGCTCCATCACGGCATCTGCACCGAAGAACAGGTGCGCGAGACGATGGAGCGTATGGCCGCCGTGGTCGACGGGCAGAATGCGGGCGATCCGGCCTATCGGAACATGGCGCCGGATTTCGACGATAGCGTGGCATTCCAGGCCGCCTGCGAACTGGTCTTCAAGGGGCTGGAGCAGCCGAGTGGATATACCGAGCCGGTCCTGCATCGCCGCCGCATCGAAGCAAAAGCCAAGTATGGCGTCTGAAAGAACGGGAATATCGATATGACTGACTTTACGACACTCCGCGACCTTCTGAACACCGGTGCAGACACGGATTCCGCCATCGGCGCGCCGGAACGCCCGACCCTCGATTATGCCGGCCTGCGCACGCTCGCCGATACCACGGTTGCCCGTCTGAATGAAATCGGGATCGGACGCAACGACCGGGTCGCCATCGTGCTGCCGAACAGCGCCGAGATGGCGAGCGCCTTTGTCACTATCGGGTGCGGGGCCACCACCGCGCCGCTGAATCCGGCCTACCGCGAGGACGAGTTCGATTTCTATCTCGACGACCTGAATGCCAAGGCACTTGTCGTCGAGCAGGGCTCGGAATCGCCTGCGGTCGCAGTAGCGGAGAAAAGGAATATTCCGATCGTCACGCTGGTTGCCGCCGAGGGCGGCCCGGCCGGGAGTTTCACGCTGGAAGGCGAGGGGCTCGGTGCCGCAACGACAAACGGCGGGTTTGCCGAACCGGATGATATCGCTCTTGTCCTTCATACCTCGGGCACCACATCGCGCCCGAAAATCGTGCCGTTGACGCAGCGCAATGTGACGGCGTCTGCGCGCCATATCGGCGCGTCGCTCAATCTGGTGGCAGGGGATAAATGCCTGAACATCATGCCGTTGTTCCATATTCACGGGCTGATCGCCGCCGTGCTCTCGTCGCTCGGTGCCGGTGCCAGCGTTCATTGCGCACCGGGTTTCAACGCCCTGAAGGTGTTCGGATGGCTCGATGAGATCGAACCGACCTGGTACACGGCCGTGCCGACGATGCACCAGACCATCCTGTCGCGTGCCGACCGCAACCCCGACAGCGTCGCGCGGGCGCGCAAGAATCTGCGCCTCGTCCGGTCGTCTTCGGCGTCACTGCCGCCGCAGGTGATGAAACAACTCGAGGAAACCTTCGATGCCCCCGTGGTCGAAGCCTATGGCATGACCGAGGCGGCGCATCAGATGGCCTGCAACCCGCTGCCGCCGGCTGCCCGCAAGCCGGGTTCGGTGGGCATTGCCGCCGGTCCCGAGGTTGCGATCATGTCCGAATCCGACGGCGAATTGCTCAGCGTCGGCAAAACCGGCGAGATCGTGATCCGCGGTCCGAACGTCACGCCGGGCTACGAAAACAATCCCGATGCCAATGCCACGGCCTTTACCGACGGGTGGTTCCGGACCGGCGACCAGGGCGTGATGGACGACGAAGGTTATATCTCGATCACCGGCCGGCTGAAGGAAATCATCAATCGCGGCGGCGAGAAAATCTCGCCGCGCGAGGTCGATGAGGTGCTCATGGATCACCCGGCCGTCGCCCAGGCGGTGACGTTTGCGGTCCCGCACGAAAAGCTCGGAGAAGATGTCGCGGCCGCCATCGTGCTGCGTGACGGACAGAATGCGGAAGAACGCGAAGTGCGCGATTTCGTGGCCAAACAGCTTGCGGACTTCAAGGTGCCGCGCAAGGTGGTGATCCTGGACGAGATTCCGAAGGGGGCGACCGGCAAGCTGCAGCGGATCGGTCTCGCGGAAAAGCTCGGCCTGGTATAACCGGCAAAGGGGCGGTCGGATGAAAATCTGCATCTACGGCGCGGGCGCCATCGGCGGGTATCTCGGTGCCGGCCTGGCGCTGAACGGCGCCGACGTTACCCTGATTGCACGCGGCCCGCATTTGGCGGCGATGCAGGAAAGCGGCCTGAAGCTGGTCAAGGACGGCGAGGAGCGCGTTGCCCGGGTGACGGCCACCGACGATCCGGTCGAGGCAGGTCCCCAGGACTATGTGATCGTGACGCTCAAGGCGCATTCCGTGCCGCCCATCGCCGACCGGTTCGCACCCCTGTTTCATGAAAAGACGGCGGTGGTCTGGGGTGTCAACGGTATTCCCTGGTGGTATTTCTATGGCCTTGAGGGCGACCATGCCGACCGGCGGATCGAATGTCTCGATCCCGGCGGCGTGCTGTGGGATCATCTCGGCCCGGAACGGATGATCGGCTGTGCGGTCTATCCGGCGGCGGAAGTGCCGGAACCCGGCGTCATCCAGCATGTCGAGGGCGACAGGTTTTCGCTGGGCGAGCCGTCCGGTGAAAAGACCGAACGGGTTCAGGCGCTTTCGGCGGCCCTGATCGGTGCAGGGTTCAAGGCGCCCGTGCGTCCGCAGATCCGCAACGAGCTGTGGGTGAAGCTGTGGGGCAACCTGTCGTTCAACCCGATCAGTGCGCTTACCCATGCAACGCTGGAGACCATCGGCACCGATCCCGGAACGCGGGAAATCGCCCGGCGCATGATGGTCGAAGGTCAGGAGATCGGCGAGGCATTGGGTGTCCGCTTTGCCGTCGATGTGGAAAAACGCATCAACGGGGCCGTCGAGGTCGGGGCGCATAAAACGTCGATGCTGCAGGATCTGGAGCGCGGTCGTCCGATGGAGATCGATGCGCTGGTGACGGCTGTGCAGGAAATGGGCCGCGTGGTTGGCGTTCAGACGCCCTATATCGATGCCGTGCTCGCGCTGGTCCAGCAGCGCGGCCGCGAAGCGGGATGCTACGCAGGCTAGGTACCGTCGGACGATAACGGTAACGGGATCGGCAGGCGTCAGTTGGTGTCACGCGTCAGTTGGTGTTCTGCGCCGTTTGTTTCTTGCAGGTGCTCGTGTCCGGGTCGACGGGAATGGTGTCGAGCCGTTTCATACGGGTGCCCTTGTCGTCATGGACGATCTCGACCCAGTAAAGCTGTTTCAGAAAAGCGCTGTTCGTCCGGTTCAGGCTGAAATCCCCGCGCGGCATCAGCCCGGTAAAGGATACTTTCTTCATGGCGGCGATAAAGGTTTCACCGTCATGGACCTGCCCATCAAGGTCGGCGGCGGTCAGCAGTACGGCGATCGCGTTTTCATACCCCATATAGGCGTAGGAATCCGGTGCCTCGCGATACGCTTTGCGGTAGGCAGCAACGAAAATCCTGTTGGCCGGCGTGTCGAGTTCCGGCAGGTAACTCGTCAGGAACCGCAGCCCCGCGGCATGCTTTCCCCGGCGGTTCAGGACCCGCGGGTCGAAAAGCCATTCGGGACCGATCAGCGCGGCGTGCTGTTTCGTGCCGCTGCGTCCATACTGGTGAACAATGCGTTCGGCGTTTTTGCCCTGATAGAATGCATAAATAGCCTGCGGCCCGCCCTGGGTCGCCCGCGACAGCAGCGCCGACCAGTCGTATTTCCGGCCGCTTGTTGCCCATGCCTGCTCGATAATGCGCCCACCCACCCGGCGATATGCTTTCCCGAACCGTTGAACGATGCGGTGACCACCCTTGGTGTCGGGCCCAACGGTGAACAGGGTTTTGTATCGCGTCGCATAAAAACGGCCGCTCGTTGTCTGGTAGGGATCGATATTGAACGATGTGCGCGCCACGTGCGGGTAACAGGCCCGAGACATGACGTCCGCGCCAATGGCGCCGGCAAGGACCAGTGGTTTTTCGCGCGATCCGGCAAATTCCGCCATCGCCGCGGCGGTATTGGCGCCGACAACACCGGCAAAGACATCGATGCCCGGCTTTTCAAGCATGGCGGATGCTTTGACGACCGTATCCCGGAGGCCGCGGCTGGTGTCGACAAGGATCAGTTTAACCGGGCGCTCCCCGACATGATGATCGGAAAGTTTCAGCGCGATTTCCCAACCGCGTGCAACGCGTTCGGCGGCTTCGCGCAGGCCGCCGGATTTGGGCAGCATCAGGCCCACACGGAACGGCGGTGGCCCGTCCGGGTCGGCAGCGCTATCGAGCAAGGACCGGGGCAGGGTTTCGTTCAGGGCGTCTTCGGCAAAGGTGACGACCCGGTCGAGAAACTCGACGGGGTTTGCACGCGCCGGCAGCATGGGTGTGGCGCCAATCAGGGTGGCGATAAGGACGAGATGTTTACGACAGCGCATATCCGCGTTCTCCTGCGTCCTTTGAATACCTTTTGGGTTAACAAATCCTTGCATGGCTGATACCGTCCGGCCCGGATGAGTACTGAAAATTCCCCCGATTCCGGCATTGCCGACCCCCCCGACGACGTACCCGGCGCGACATGGCTGACCGTCGACGGCCGCGCGGTCTTCGGCGTCTGGCGCACGCCCCGGGTTGCCGGAAAGCCGGTGCTCGTCTTTCTGCACGATGGGCTCGGCAGCGTCGGGACCATGCGTAACTTTCCGGAACAGGCCGGCCGGGCCATGGGCCTGCCGTCCTTTGTTTTCGACCGGCTCGGATACGGACGGTCGGACCGCGAGGAAGAGTTTCCTGCCGATTTCATGGGAGAAGCCGCGGACCATCTCGAACGCGTGCTGGAGGCGGCGGAAATCGACGATTGCTGCCTGGTCGGACATTCCGACGGCGGGACCGTTGCGCTGCTTCACGGTGCGCGATATCGCGGCCGCGTTCGCGCCATCGTCACGATTGCCGCACATGTCCGGCGCGACGAACTGACCTACGGACAGGTACTGCGGCACGCCGAGATGCATCGCAACGGTGAAATTCCGGACTGGATGGAACGCTTTCACGGCGACAGGGCGGCACACCTGCTGCGGTGCTGGACCGAGGTATGGCAGCGCACGCTCTATGATTCATGGGACATTTCCGGTGAAATCGCCGCCATTGAAGCGCCCCTGTTGTCGATCCAGGGAACCGAAGATGCCTACGGTCTGCCCGGCCAACTCGAGAGTATCGGGGCGGCGGTGCGGCATGCGCAGATAGAGATGATCGATGGGCTCGGTCATTTCCCGCAGCTCGAAGAACCTGAGCGCATTGTCGAAATGGTGCAGGGGTTTCTCGAACCGTATTGCCGCTGACCGGCGGCGCACCTATAACCCCCGCCATGCCTTACACACCCGATTATCCGTTCCAGAAGCTCGAATACGGCGAAACGCTGCAGGTCGCCCCCGGTATCCACTGGGTCCGCATGCCCCTTCCGTTCGCGCTGAATCATATCAACCTGTGGCTGCTCGAAGACGGCGATTCATGGACCGTCGTCGATACCGGCTATAACGTCGACCGCACGCGCGAGATCTGGGATGATTCCCTGGCGAAGATCGCCGGGGGCGGACCGGTGGATCGCCTGATCTGTACGCATTTTCACCCCGATCACCTCGGGCTTGCGGGCTGGTTTGTCGAAAAGTTCGGAACGTCGCTCTGGATGACGTATGCCGAATGGCTCCAGGCGCACGTCGCGGTGTCCGAGACCGTCACGCATAATTTCGACCGTTGGGTCGAATTCTATCGCGACAATGGCGCGCCCGAGAAAATGACCGCGGGTTTCCGGGAGGTACGCGAAGCATTCCGCGATCCGTGGTACCGCTTGCCGGAAACCGTCCGGCGGATACAGGATAACGAGGAAATAACGATCGGCGGCCGCGTCTGGCAGGTTATTACCGGCGGCGGCCATAGCCACGAGCATGCGTCGCTCTGGTGTCCGGAGCTCAACGTTCTGATCTCCGGTGATCAGATCCTGCCGCGTATCAGTTCCAATATCAGCCTCTGGTATACCGAGCCCGATGGCGATCCGCTGCGCCATTATTTCGCCAGCTTCGACAAGTTCCGCCATATCCCCGATGACGTATTGGTGCTGCCGTCGCACGATTATCCGTTCCGCGGCATGCATGGCCGTCTGGACGATCTGCGGGCGCATCACCAGGAACGCCTCGATGCGGCGCTGGAATTCTGTCGGGAGCCGCAGACCGCGGCAGACGTTATCCCGTCGCTCTTCAGTCGCGAGATCGGCGCATTCGAGTTCGGCTTTGCGATGGGGGAAACGCTGGCGCATCTGAATTATCTCGTCACTGACGGATCTCTCGAGCGCCGTCACGATGCGGACGGCATTATCCGCTACCGGCGCGCCGCCTGAACGGGAAGCAGGGAAATGGAGATTTCGATCGGCCAGTCGGGAATTGTGAACCGGGAAGTGACGGAGGCGCTGTCGGCCCACACGCTCGGCAATCCCGGCGTAAACGTCCTCGCGACGCCCTGTCTTGCAGGTATTTGCGACAAGGCGGCGGCGGAGGCCTGCGGCACGGATGTTCCGACTCGCCGGGTCCGGGTCGATATCCGGCATCTGGCGGCAACGCCTGTCGGCGACCGGGTGGAGGTCGGCGCGGAAGTTGTCTCGGTCCAGGGAACCCGCGTGATTTGCCGGGTGACGGGCCGGGATTCCCGCCACGAGATCGTTTCCGGCACGGTCGAAAGGGTGTGTGTCTGATGCCTGAATACACGGTGGGCATGACGGCTCGGCAGGTCGTCCTGCTGGAAGATTCCGATATCGGCGATGAAGGCCTGACCGTAACCACGCTCCACCTCGCCTGCGAAATGGCCTGTCATAATATTCTGGTCGAAGCATATGGTCCGGACGATACCAGCGTCGGTATCCGCAACGATATCTGGTTCTGGGGCGATGCGGCATCGGGTGATTTGCTGCATGCCGAGGCAATGATCGCCGCGATCGACGGAAAACGAATTGTTTTCAATGTGTTTGCGCGCGCTGGCACAACGGAAATCGCGCGCGGCGTGCATGAGCGGCTGATTGTCTCACAGGCGCGTTTTATGGAGTCCCTTGCGGAATCGACCCGGTAGGCGCGGTGCCGCGATTATGCCGCGGACAGCGATGGAAATTGATTGCGGCGGAACTCCCGATTACAGTGATCGGGTAATGGACGGCCAACCGGACATCATACAGGGAGACTAAAATGTTAAAAACTTCACTTCTTTCGGCGGCTGCCTTTGGCGTCGCCATCGCATTGACCCCGGCGGGCGCCTCTGCCGCAACGGTCATGAAAATCGGATTCGCGACGATCAATGACGGTCAGCACAAGTCCGCCGACTGGATTGCCAAGGAAGTCATGAAGCGCACCAACGGATCCATCAAGGTCGAGGTCTATCCGGCGGCGCAGCTCGGGAAAATTCCGCGCCAGATCGAAGGCGTTCTTTTTGGCACGCAGGAAGCCTTTATTTCGCCGCCCGGTTTCTTCAAGGGCCTGAATCCCGCCTTTGCCGCGCCCGACGCGCCGGGCCTGTTCACCAGCTTCGCGCATCAGACCAAGACCCTGAACCATCCGAGCGTGCGGGAGAAGTTCCTCAATCTCGCCACGGCCAAGGGGGTAACGGGGGTGTATATCACCGCTGCCGGCGGGTCTGCGCTGGCGATGCGTGATCCGGTCCGCACGCTAAGCGATGTGAAGGGCAAGAAAATCCGTGTGCTGGCGTCGCCGATCGAAGTCGCGATCATGCGGCAGCTCGGCGCGGCGGGGACGCCCATGGCCTATTCCGAGGTCCTGCCGGCGATCCAGCGCCGCGTGCTGGATGGCGCGAGTTCCGCGATTACCGTGATGGGGCCGTCCAAATTCTACACGGCGGCCAAATACATTACGCCGACCAATTTCACCTATATCCCGACCGGCATGTGGACCAATGCGAACTGGCTCGCGAAACTGTCCGAGAAAGAGCGGGAAATCGTTCTTCAGGTCGGCAAGGAAGTTGCCCCGGTCGCAAACAAGTGGTCGGAAGACGACACCGCGATCTGGGAGAAGAAATGGGGCGAAGAGGGCGGCGAGGTAATCCGTCTCGACGCGGCCGAGCACAAGGCAGCGATCGACAAGTTGCGCCCGTTGGGGGACGAAATCTTCCTCAAGGATCCCAAGATCGAACCGATGTACTCGCTGATCAAGGCGGCGGCAAAAGAAACGATGTAAGCGCAGCTTCATCTCAATTGAAAAGGGCCGGCAATTGCCGGCCCTTTTTTCGTGACGTGTTTGCGGGGAGGGCCCTGCGGTCTCAACGGCCCTTGAAGACGGGCTTGCGCTTCTCGCGCAGGGCGTTGATGCCTTCCTGATGGTCTTCGGTGATGTTGGATTTCGATTCCAGCGATAGCGAGTAATCGAGGTTTGCCGACACGATCTGCTTGAGCGGCGCGTTGACGGCCTGCTTGGTCCACTGGATGGCGCGGATGGCGCCGTTGGCGAGCTGGTCGGCGAAGTCGTCGACGACCTTGTCCAGCTCGTCGGCGGGAACGCACCGGTTGATCAGACCCATGTCGGCGGCGCGTTCGGCGGTCAGCATTTCGCCGGTATAGAGAAATTCGCGCGCCCGGGCGAAACCGATCAGGTAGGGCCAGATGCCGGATCCGCCGTCGCCGGCCGTCAGGCCGACCTTTACATGCGGATCGCCGATGCGTGCCGTATCGGCCGCCATGATGACGTCGCAATACAGGGCCAGCGTGGCGCCCAGTCCCGCCGCCGCACCGTTCAGCTTGGCAATAACCGGCTGGCGGCAGTCCAGGATGGACATCATCGATCGCTTGCCTTCTTCGGACAGGGTCTCCCATCCCCACGGATCGTCGATCAGTTCCTGCAGCCAGTCTGCGTCGCCGCCGGCGCAGAATGCCCGTCCGGCGCCTGTCAGAATGACGATATCGACGGAGCGGTCACGGTTGATGTCCTCGAACACGTGCGACAGTTCCACATGCATCGCGCCGTCGATTGCGTTGAGCTTTTCGGGCCGGTTCAACGTCACCGTCAGAACGCGATCGCGTTTCTCGAACAGCAGTGTCTTGTATTTGGTGTAGTCCATTTCTTGGTGGTCCATGTTTTTCCTCAATCGAGCCAGGTTGTAAATTCATCGACATTCAGCCGTTCAGGCTGGAACAGGTTTGCCGGTACGTCTTCTTCAGGCCAGCCGATGCTCATGCCGCCGATCAACGTGTAATCGTCGCCGATACCGAACATTTCGTGGGCAATATGCGGGTATTCGCCGAGCGCCCCCTGGGCGATCGTCGACAATCCCCAGCCGCGGGCTGCAATCGACACGGATTGGATAAACGTGCCGTAGTCGAGCCACGAGCCATGCTCGAGCGTCGAGCGGATCCAGAACAGCAAACCGGTTCCGGCGCCGAAGAATTTGTAATTGCTGAGAAAGGCCTGGCGGCGGCCTTCCTTGTCTTCGCGGGTGACGCCCATGGCACCATAGAGCCCGAACCCGCAGGCGCGCCGCCGGGCGAGGAACGGTTCCTCCCATTCCGGCGCGTAGTAATTGTATTCCATCTCGCTCGCGTCGCCCCGCTCTTCGGCGGCGAGAAGCGCATCGGTGTATTTCTGCCGGGTGTCGCCATTCAGCACATGCACTTTCCAGGGCTGAATGTTGGACCCCGACGGTGCCCAGCGGGCTGCTTCCAGAACACGCCGCATCAGTGGTTCCGGCACAGGGTCCGGTTTGAAGGCACGGATCGAGCGGCGGGAGATTATCGCGTCTTCCGCGTGCATGTCGGGTCTCGGCATGCCCGGGTCGGTCATTTTCGGCAGTCTTTGGCTAAGCGCCGTTGCCGCCGGAACAAGTGCCGGATCGGGTGTTTCAGTCATGACAGAATCCCGGTGGTGTCAGTCGTCTACCGACGGGGCAGGGGGGAGCTTGCCGCGCCACTTGATCCAGTTGAAGCTCGTATTGCAGGCGCGACAGCGGAACATAACCTCGGATGCCGCGCCGCCGAACAGCGAGACGACTTCCAGGTCCGTGCTGTCGCAGTCCGGGCAGGTAACGCCTTCGAAATCCGGGTCGTCCGAATGGAGCTCGCGGTGGCGGGTGGCATACCCACCCGCCTCGCGGCCGATCCGGTCAACCGGTTTGTCAGTGGGCAAGTTCCGGGTCCTTGAAGCGGACAACCTCGAACAAGCCGTCGGGCATGGGGCCGAAGCGCCGCGCGTCGCTCCGCCAGTCCTTGGCGAATTTCACCGATTTTTCCTGTTTCAGCTTCGCGCCCAGCAGTTTCTCCGCACCCTGCGCTTCCTTGATGAAGGCGTCGCGCAGCTTCTTCAGGGGCACGTCCCGGATGCCGGCCGCATGTACGGGGTCTTTGCCGCTCGCCGGGCCGAACCACTGCAGCGCCAGCGGATAGCGCTTCGCAAACGCTTTCTGGAAAAGATCGGCCTGTTTCTTGCCCTCGCCGATAATCTGGAACCACCCCTGGGCATATTTCAGGTGGAAATACGTCTCCTCGCCGATTTTCTTGGCGATACCTGCAATTGCGCGGTCTTCGTGCTTCAGGAAACCGGACGCCATCATCCAAGTCGCGAGTTCTGCGAGCCATGTCGTAACGATAAAGTCCTCCCAGCCCGTCGGGGCCTCGTCGAGAAGGTTCATCGAGCGTATTTCTTCCGCGCCCCTTCCGCGTTCCAGTTGCGCGTAGTCGTGACCGTGCGCCGCGAGGAACTGGTAGATCGCGCGTGTGTGACCGTAATTCGACGTGCACATGCCGAGGATCGCCGCAAAATCGGGCAGCGACCGGCCGTTCATCACGCATTCGGCGTACCAGTTGCCCAGCACAAGCCGCGTATCGGCAATGGCCAGCAGGTCATTTTCAAAATTCTCATCCAGCCTGTTGCCGGTATTTCCGGGTGTATAAGCCATATTCGCTTTCCTTGTTTTCTGTCTCAGCCCATCTTGATCTTGGCCGATTTACCTTCTTCGGTGACCGTGATGATCGAATCCAGCGGCACCACGCACATCTCGCGCCATTTATGCTGATCGTAGATATACCAGGCACGGACCTGGGCGAGCTGGTCGTTCGGTGCTTCGACCGATCCGACGTGGGAAAGATCCGAATCCGAATCCTTGCGGGCGAACACTTCGTAGTATTTCGGGTCCTTGCCGCCGCGTTCCCGCTTCTGGTCTATCTTTTTCTTGCCTTTGACCTTCGTTGCCATCGTCAATTCCTTTCCATCAAACCTGTATACCGTTGGCGCGCATCATTTCCTGGACGTCCGGGTCGATCATGTCGCGCGACCACGGCAGGTGCCATCCTTCCTCGACGACGACGCTTTTCACGCCGGGAACCGACAGCACCGCTTCACGCACGTTTTCGCGCAGCATGCCGACGCCCGGACACCCCATGCAGGGGATGCAAACCTGAACCTTTACGACGCCGTCGGCATCGATCTCAATGTCCCGCAGCATTCCCATGCGTCTCAGGCTCACGGGAACGTGCGGATCGTGCACCGCCTCCAGCGCTTCGACGATGTCCTCTTTGGACGGCAGGGTGACTGCTTCGGTCATTTCGATCTTTGCCTCGGTTCAGGAATGCTGCCGCGACCTACCAGAGGTCTTTGCCCCAGACTTCCGACATCACGCGGGCAATCGACGGGACCTTGTGCTGAGAGCCCTTTTTCCAGACTTTCAGCTGTTCTTCCCAGGTGATCTGCCGGTCGTAATCCCACTTGCGGTTTTCTTCGTCGAGATAGATCGGCGCTTCGTAGTCGAGAACGTATTTGCCCTGCTCTTCGTCGAAATGCGCCGGCACCTTGATGCCGACGTCTTCGGAATAGGGCACGATCCGCGATAGCCATTTCTGGCGCATTTCGTCGTTCGACGCGCCACGAATGCGGTAGGAAAGCTGGTCGGTCCGCGTTTTCAGATTGTCGGGCATCCCGAACCAGGCGGCGCAGAGCGGGAAATAGAAATCGACCATTTCCTGAACGCGCTTGCGGCTGCTTTCCGACTGATTCCAGAAAAACCGCGTCCAGCGTTCGCCGTGGGAGACATGGAAGGTTTCTTCGTAGTTCACCTTCCGCAGCGAACGGGCAAACGGCGCGTACGAGCAGTTCTCCTCGAGATCGACCGTCGTGATGTAACCTGCGCGGTCGCCGTAGCACATGGAAACGACGGATTCGATGTAATCCTCGTGCGGGAATTCCAGCATCTGGAACGTCCGCCACTCTTCCGGGTCGCGATCGAACAGGAAGCTGTGCGTGTCATAGCCGAAATCCTCGAGAATCCGGTACATCATCTGCGCATGGCCCAGCTCGTCCTGGCAGGCCGCGGCAATCGCGATCTTGTCTTCGAGGGTAGGGGACGTCTTGATTGCCGGCGAATATGTCGGCAGCGTCACCACTTCGAGGTCGGCCGCGATGTGTACTGTGTTGACCAGTACGTTGCGATAGCGTTCCGTCATTTCCTCGACGTCTTCGAGCTGGTACCCGGTGGCCACCTTTTCCTGGAGGGCGCGTTCGCGCGGATCTTCCTGGATATCCTTGATCGCAGTTGCCATGTGTCGATGCCTTTCGTTCGGTTATCTGTCGTTACAGTCCAGTTAGGTCCTCCGGTGCAGAAAAACACCGTTTGACGACCCTAAAATTCAATTGATCCTAGTTGCGCGCGGCCACCCCATCGAACACAAAATCCCGGAATGCCCGGGCAAAGTCGTGCCCTTTCAGATCGCCGCCGCGCATATACCATTCAACATAACAACCCTTGTTGGTTGCCATGATCACACTGGCGAGCTCGTCCGGGCCGATGCCCTTGCGGAACGCGCCGCTTTCCTGACCCACTTTGACGGTTTCGCGCAGTGCGTTTTCCATGCGGGCCATAAGGTCGGTCAGCCGGGTTTCGATTTCGTCGCCTGACCCGTTGAACTCGGCACTCATCAGGATTGCCAGCAGCATATATTCCGTTTTTTCGGCGCCGATAACCGACTGTGACCGCACGAAAGCATTCAACCGGTCCCGCGGGTCTTCGCCTGCCGCTTTCATCGCTGCGAGTGTGGGTTCGACCGTCAGTTCCTCCGTCCGGTCGAGCAGCGCCTTGAGGACGTTGGCCTTGCTCTTGAAATAGAAATAGACAGCGCCTTTCGTGAGGTCCGCCGACTGGGCGATCTCCTCGACCGTCGTGGCATGATATCCCTGCGTGATAAACAGCGTGAGCGCTTTCGTCAGCAGAGCCTCGATACTCGCTGCGCGCTGTTCCCGTTTGGTCGTCGGGCGGTCGCGGCCAGCGCTATCGGCTGGCTGATCGACGGCGTTTTGCAGGTGCGTGTCCATCGGACCCCGAAAATTACATACTGATTGGACAGTATCTTATAAATCGCCGGATTTCAATGACCGATGGGACCTATGTGCATGTCCGGCACGATTGGCGCGATGCAATTTTGCATGGCGACCGCTTTGCGCCGCGCCGGCATGGGGGTTTGCGCCGTGCCGGCTTTAGGGAATTCCGATCGGGTTCCTTTAATTTTCGCCGGGTATGTCCTAAATTAAGGGTATGGAAGAGAATATCGACCCACAGACGGGACCTCGCAGAGTGCGCGTGAAGCCGGAATACGTTCTGGTCGGTGCGCTCTTGCTGATTGGCGCAGTTGCCGTCCCCGCCATGGCGAATGTTTACCTGGTCCAGTCATTTGTTCTGTCGATCTGTACAGGCCTTGGTTTTCAATAGCTTAGCGCTTTTCTGAGGCGCCAATCGCGGTTGAGGCTTTTTGCTTCCTTCCGCGTGTGACTCCTGTCAGGAGCCGGGTAGCCGCAATAAAGGGGTTGATCATGCGTTGCCCGACCGGAAATACCGAATCCCGGATATGTTTTGCGGCGGCGCCACGGCGGAGCTCTCGGCCCCACCGACCGGCGCAGCCCTTACGGTGACGCAGACTCTCACCGAATGGCTGGATGACCTTGCGGCGCGGCATGGCGACCGGCCCGCGCTGATCTTCGGCGAAACGGCGCAGGGTTTCGCGGACCTGTCGGAACGTTCACGATCCATAGCCGCCGGACTGGCGCAGCGCGGTGTCGGGCGCGGCGATACGGTTGCCGTCTGGCTTCTGAATGAGCCCGACTGGCTGGCGGTATTTTTTGCCAGCGTCCGCATCGGCGCCATCGTTATGGCCGTCAATACCCGCTTCCGGGTTACCGAGCTGGCCGACATGATCGGCCGAACCCGGCCCCGGGCGATTTTTTACCGCCCGAGACTGGGCTCGGTAGACTTCGCGAAGCTGATCGCGGATGCCGTTGCCCGGGTCGACGTACCCCCCATCCTGGAGGTTTCTGTCGGGCCAGATACTGGGGCCGCATCGCTGTCGCTTGAAGACCTGTCGCGCCACGGGGAGAACGTGGACGCGACCGGTCCGGTATCGACGGACGGTGCGGTCATGTTTGCAACGTCGGGCACGACGTCTGCGCCCAAACTCGTTCTCCATTCGCACCGGTCGATCGTGGACCATGCCGGCGATGTGGCGTCGGATTTCGTCATGGCCGGTCGCGAAACGATGATGCTCCAGGCGCTGCCCTATTGCGGCGTCTTCGGATTTTGTCAGGCCATGGCGGCCCTCGCTGCGGGCAGGCCGAGCGTGGTGATGGATAAATTCGATCCGGACATGGCGGCGAGGCTGATCGCCGACCGGCAGGTAACGCATTTCAACGCCACCGACGATATGCTGACGGCGATCGCAGAGGCATCCACCCCTGCGATGCGGACGTCGTTGCGACTTGTCGGGGCGGCATCCTTTAACAGAGGCCCGGAGGTGCTTGAATCGCTCGCCGCGGACCATGGCCTGCCAATCGTCGGATTGTACGGCATGAGCGAAGTACAGGCGCTTTACGCCCGGCGCGATACCGGCGATTTACCCGCTCAAAGGTTCCGTGGCGGCGGCCGGCCCGTGTCGCGTCGCGCGGCAATCCGGGTGCGGGACCCCGAGAGCGGCAAGACGTTAATGGCCGGTGAAAGCGGAGAGCTGGAACTCCGCGGTCCCGGCGTTCTCAAAGCCTATTACGGAGACCCCGCCGCGACTGCCTCGGTAATCACCGAAGACGGATATATCCGGACCGGAGATCTCGGTTTTCTGGATCAGGATGGCGGCTTTACGTTCGAGTCCAGAATGGGGGACGCCCTGCGTCTTGGCGGATTCCTGGTCAACCCCGACGAGATTTCCGGTTTTGTCGAGAGCATCGGCGGCATTGCGGCATGCGTGGTCGTCGGCGTCAGGGTCGAAGGCCGGCCGCGTGCAGCGGCCTTCGTCAAAACCCGCGGTATTTCCGCATTCGACCCCGAACAGGTCCTGAAGCGGTGCCGGGAGAGCCTTGCGCCGTTTAAAGTGCCGGCAATCGTACACGCGCTGGACGAATTTCCGGTCGCAGATGGCCCCAACGGGATCAAGGTCCAGCGCGGTGAACTTCGGCGGATTGCCGGTGAGCTGCTTGAACAGTAATTGCTTTTTAACATCGTCAAATGCATTAATTGGATGTTTAGAACGCTGATGTGCAATGAAGATGTGCATTTGGCGTTTGAACACTGTGCCTTTCGAGGCGAGATAGAGTAACGGCCGGCGGGCTTTGGCGCGGTCGAGAGGAAGGGCGTTTTGGCGGTTTCGACCGACCATCTGACGGGATCGGGCTCCCCCGAGATTGCCGCATCGGAAGATGACGTTGGGCACTTCGTCGAGCTTTGCCCTTCAGCCGTCCTGATTCTGGATGCAGCCCAGGTGATTGTGCAGGCGAATGATATGGGCGCCGAATTGTTCGGTGCGACGTCGCCCCATGCGCTGATCGGCCGGGATTTTTCCGATTTTCTACGTTCGGCGTCCCGGGCGGAACTCCGCCGGATTTACGACGAACTTTCTGCGGCACGCACTGCCACGCTGTCGGGCAGGCTGGATATCGAAAAGTTCGGCGGCACCGAAATCCCGATAAAACTCGCCGCGCGGCAGATCTCCTGGCGTAGCCAGCCGGCGATACTCTGCGTTATCTCCGATATCAGCGATCTTGTCGGCCCGGTGCCCGAACGGATGACCGGGTTCGCACAGCAACGCCTGCAGGAAGCGATCGAGACAATGTCGGAGGGCTTCGCGCTGTTCGATGCCGATCGCCGGCTTATCATGTTCAACGAGAACTATCGTAGCCAAATCTGGCCCCGCCTCGCGGATTTTATCAAGGTCGGGGTCGCGTTCGAGGAGATCGTCCGCGAAACGCTGAACCGGAATGTCTGGGAAGCGTCGGGCGTCGATACCGATACCCTGTTGCAGCAGGCGATTGCCCGGCATGAAGACGTCCCGTCCCTGCACGAAATTCAATATCCCGATGGCAGGTGTATTCAGCAGAGCAAGCGGCGCACCTCCGATGGCGGTATCGTTTCAGTCTATTCGGATATCACCGCGCTGAAACGGCGGGAAGCGGAAATTTCCGAGACACAGGACCGTCATCGCAGGTTGCTTGAAACGCTGCCCGACGGCGTGGTGATTCACAGTGGCGGCAAGTTCGCCTATCTGAATCCGGCCGCGATCCAGCTTCTTGGCGGGAGGACACATACCGATCTGATCGGACGGAATTCGGATGATTTCGTGCCGCCCGAGGACAGGGCGGAGAGTTTGTCGCGCATCGACCAGGTTATCCACGGTCGCGTTACGTTGCCCCCGGAGGAGCAGCGACGCATGCGTATCGACGGCAGGATCATAAATGTCGAGGTCCGTCACACATTCATCCAATGGAATTCGAAGCCTGCGGCGCTGACAGTGCTGCGTGATCTGACAGAGCGAAAACGCGCGGAATACGCCCTGCAGGAAACCGAGCGTCGGTATCTGACCATTGCGGGGAACCTGCCCGGTGCCGTCTATCAGCGCGTTATGTATCCCGACGGGACGATCGTCTATCCGTATATCAGCCGGGGCGTCTTCGAAACGCACGGTGTGGACGCCGAAGAGGTCAAGCGGGACGGAAGCCTTCTGACGGGGCGCGTTCATCCGGACGATCGCGAGAGATTCGCCGAGGCCCTGAAAACGTCGGCGGAGAATCATACGCCGTTCGATATGGAGGTCCGCAACACGAAGCCTGACGGGCAGCTCGCGTGGGTGCGAAGTCTCGCCAGGCCCTGGCGACGCGATGACGGTGCTGTCGTCTGGGATGGTATTTTTGTCGATATCACCGCCCGGAAACAGGCCGAAGAACGTGCGGCGCAGGCGTATCAATGGTTGACCGAGGCCATCGGCAGTCTGTCCGACGGTTTTGCCTTGTGGGATACGGATGACAGACTCGTTTTGTGGAACGACAAGTTTTTGTGGGATCATCCGCAACGCGACATGATGCTGAAAACCGGCGTTGAATTCTCCACCCTCGTTGAGCACACGTCGAATTACATGCGCGGCATTATGGACGAAGAACAGGTCGCCGGCTGGGTTGTCGAACGTCTTCAGCACCATCAGGAGGGCCTTGGCGCGATGGAGATTCAGACACCGACAGGGCATTGGCTGCTGTCGACCGAGCGCCGGACCAACGAAGGCTACACCGTCGGCATCTATACCGATATCACCGACAGAAAACGATCCGAGGATGCTCTTCACGCCAGCGAGGAGAGATACCGGCGGGTGGTTCAGGTTTCGCCGGATGCAATCCTCGTCGATAGTCACGGAGAAATCGTGTTTGCCAACGAGACGGCGGCCGCGATATTCCGCGCCGCGGGTCCGGACGAATTGCTGGGCCTGGATTCACTCGAACTTGCGGTCGATGAAGACCGCGTCGCGATCGCCAGCCGCCGAAATCGTCTGGAAGATGCGCAGATGACAACGTTCGAAAAATACCGCTACGTGCGCCGCGATGGCACGGTCGCTAACTGCGAAAGCGCAATCTCCAGCATCACCTGGGAGGGCGAGGCCGCAGTATTGATCGTCATTCGCGATATTGAAGAACGCATTCGGGCGGAGCGTCAGCAGGCACTGTTCGGCGCGGTACTCCATCACGCGGCGGATTCGATTGAAATTACCGACGATAAATTCACGCTGACCTATGTGAATTCGGCATTTGAAGAAATGACCGGATATTCCCTGAATGAGGTAGTCGGCAAAATGCCCGGCGATCTGTTGAGGCCCGAAGAGTGCGATCCGGGTACGTATGAGACGATTGAGGCAACGCTTCGCGACGGGAAACCCTGGTCCGGCGTACTTCGTTCTCGCCGCAAGGACGGACGCGAGTACGATCAGGAAGTTTCCATTTCTCCGGTGTTCAATGAAAGCGGCGTCATTGAGAATTTCGTCGCCATCAAACGGGATATTACGCAATGGCTCGAGACCCGGCGGGCTTTGTCTGAAACGGAGGAACGGTACCGGAAACTGCTCGCGCTGACGCCCGACGCCGTTTACGTCCATGTCGATGCCAAAATCGTGCTGGCCAACAAAGCGGCCCTGGAAGTATTCGGCGCGGAGTCGGAAGAGGAGATTCTCGGCGCTTCCATATACGATCTGATGCATG
The DNA here is from genome assembly GCA_963977005.1 of uncultured Rhodospirillaceae bacterium. GTDB lineage: Bacteria > Pseudomonadota > Alphaproteobacteria > MPNO01 > UBA830 > CAXBCP01. The sequence goes on along the minus strand of CAXBMQ010000028.1, from coordinate 31,093 downwards.
CCGATGTTGTGCCCATCGCCGAAGACTATCAGCGCAGGACGGGTGACACGCTGAGAATGGAACAAAGACGCCGGCGGCTTGACGGGGAGGAGTTCTGGGCCCGGGTATCGATCACGCCGCTCAACTGGAACGGTGACCGGGGAGCGCTGGTCATCCTGACGGATATTACCGAGCAGCACATATCTCAGAAGAAACTGATAAAGGCGATGGAAACCGCAAAAATCGCCAACAAGTCGAAAAGCGAGTTTTTGGCGAACATGAGCCATGAACTGCGGACGCCGCTGAATGCCATCATCGGGTTTTCCGAAATCATGCAGAATGAAATGTTCGGAAAAATCGGCAACGATCATTACACGGAATACGCGCGTGACATTCACGAAAGCGGCATGCATCTGCTCTATGTCATCAATGATATCCTCGATCTCTCGAAAATCGAGGCGGGCAAGCTGTCGGCCAGTCTGTCGGAGGTGGTGCTGTCGGAGGCGATCGGGACAAGTGTCCGTCTCGTCCGCCAGGCCGCTTCGGACGCCGATGTCACCGTGGGGACCAGGCTTGCCGGATCATTGCCGAATATCCGGGCGGACCAGCGAATGCTCAAGCAGATGCTGATGAACCTGTTGTCGAATGCCATTAAATTCTCGACCGCGGGGTCGAAGGTAAGGGTTTCGGCGCGGCGGTCCGGCAGCGATTTTGTCGAAATTGCGGTCGTTGATGCGGGTATCGGTATTGCACCGGCGGATCTGCCCAGGGTGCTGGAACCGTTTGTCCAGGTGGATCACCCGACCGCATCCGGGGAACAGGGAACGGGTCTTGGGCTGCCACTGACAAAGTCGCTGGCGGAATTACATGGCGGCACGTTCCGGCTTTGGAGCCGCGTCGGTATGGGAACCTGTGCGGTGCTCCGGCTTCCGGTCCTGCCGCCTGCCGTTAACCGGGATTCGGACATAGAGACGGATTGACTGGCCTTCTTGCTCAGCGTGCCCCGGGCGCTGGTGGCTGCGTGCGGGAAAAGCTCGGGCGTTCCTCCATGCGTCGATACCAGGCTTCGAGATTTGTGTGCCGGGGAAGAAGGTCGATTCCCTCCGGTACCTGCCGCAGGTAAAACAGGATGGGCAGCAGGAAAAAGTCGGCAAGCGATACAGCGTCGCCGGCGAGAAAGGTCCGCCGGTCCAGCGCATTGTCGAGTACCGAAAGTGCGTGATCTGTCAGAGGTTTGGCGGCGAGGCACTTTGCCTCGTCGGGTGCCAGGTGCTGTATCGGTTTGGTGATGCGTTCGATGACAATTGCACGAATTGCCGGCGGGTCCAGATAGGCGTTGATAACGCTGATCCACTGTTCCATCGTCGCGCGGCCTGCCGCATCCGTTGGCGACAACGCGGGACCGTCATATGCGTCGTCGACGTAACGGCATATCGCCGTCGTCTCAAACAGGGTCACCGTATTGTGTCGAAATGCCGGGATGCGCCGGAACGGGTGCAGGTCGACCAGTCCTTCCGAGCTGAACCCCAACGGGATCAGATCGTAGTCGACGCCCTTTTCGTCGAGCGCCAGCCGGGTCGTTCTCACATAGGTGCTTTGTGGAAATCCATATATCGCGGGTTTGCCCATCTTGTCTCTTTCCGGGTTTATTTCCGGTCGACGATACAGGCCGATGCCGTCGGGCGACAGGGGAACGCGCTTATTCAATCAGGGCGGGTAACGACAAATTGACGGTAAGTGACTGGCCGTCTTCGGCGGCCAACCCCATTTTTGGAACGTGTCGGTAATCAATCGTGGTTGAGAGCGGGGTCCCGGCAGCTGCCCGGACTGAAACCACGAGGATTCGATGTACGGCGAGCCGCTCCGATACGACACGGCAGGAGCATTCGGCGATGGCGGGACAGGGCAGGAAGACTACCCGGAAGGTGTTGTTGTTGCTGACCCTGGTCGGGATACCGGGGCAGTGGGTGTATGGCGACGGAGGGGAACCTGCCGGCGGCAGTCATCTGAATGCCGCCGCCGCAGCGGAACCGGGCGGGGACCGCCAGCTTCATCCTGCGATCGCGGACCCCGCAAACATTTCGCCCGAGCGTGCCGAGGAAATATACCAGGCAATCAGGCATCGTTTGCGCGACCGGTACGGTCTTTCCGAAGATCCGGTTTTTCTGGCCTACCAGGACTGGAAGCGATTTACGCGGCTGCCCTACCGCGCGGGGAGCCATGGCGAACGGTTCGTTCACCACTACGCCAACGAGCAGGCATCGAAATACGGGGACCACGCACGCGCAGGCTCGCTGCCGGCGGGCGCGATTGTCATCAAGGACTCGTTCAGCGTGACCGGTCAGGGGCAGGTCATTCATGGCCCGCTTTTTCTGATGGAAAAGATGCCCGCAGGTTTTGTGTCCGGCGCCGGAACGTGGCGCTTCATGATGCTGCGCGGGGACGGTTCCGTTGTCGGGCTGACAGGGGGAGCAAACGAAAACGCCGTGAAATTCTGTGCCGAATGCCATGCCAAAGCGGGTGCCCGGCAGGACTTTCTGTATTTCATGCCCGATGAAGCGCGCTTGAAAGAGAGCGGGCCGGCTCGGACGAAATCGTCCAACCCGGCCCGTTAGAAACTGACTGGCCGTAAAGCCTTAGCTGGGGCGTTCGAAGTTCTTGTCCATATGGCCCTTGCCTTCAAGGTCGCCTTTTTCGAAGAGCCAGCTATAGCCGCCTTTCGGATTGGTCAGGATTTCCCAGCAATTATTGTCCATGTCCCAGAAGAAGAAGCTGTAGGTGCCATGTTGCAGGATCGGCTTGCCGATCTTGTGCAGACCCCATTTGTCCTTCTGTTCCATCACCGTCTGATACGCGGCGTCCACCTCTTCCCGCGTTTCCACATCGAGCCCGTTGTGGTTCAACATCGGCATTTCTTCATCGTCGCGGTTCTTCTGTTCGACAACGGCGATCGTGTTGTCGCCGCCCAGGCGGATGAGGATCGAGATCGGGCTGGTACGAACGACTTCGAGGCCGAGAAATTCGGTGTAGAATTCGCGCGTCTTGTCGAGGTTCTTGGATTCGAGCGTGCCATGCGACAGGAAATTGAGCTTGAGTGCCGGATCTTTGGCTGTTTCAACAGCGACAGTGTTCATGACGTTCTCCCATAGGTTTGTTGTGACGTCCCTGGCGCGACAGACGAATTTCCTGTCGGACCGGGTCTGGCCTTCCGATTTCTGTCAATAGAAGCATCTGAAAAGGTATCAGTCAATTCAATGCAAATGCAACAATTGTATTCGAAATTGTTGATTTCGGTTGAACGGGGGTTGAGTCCGGTCTACGCCGGTGTCCCGATCCCGCCCGCAACATGCCAACAGGGGCCTCGCTCGCACCCATGACCTATCCAGACGACTTCGATGGTCCGGAAATCCTGCGGGATTTCGTGCCCTACCTGACCCATCGCATCGGCACGCTGATGGACCAGACGATCGATCCCGACCTGAAGGAACTGGATATCAGCCTCGAGATGTGGCGTGTCCTGTTTATTCTGTCCCAAGTGGGCCCGCATAACCTCGTCGCGCTTGCGAAATCCACCAGTGTCAAGACATCCACGTTGTCCCGCCTTGTCGGGCGCATGGTGAAGCGGGGCTACGTTTCCCGCAGCCGGTCCGAAACCGATAACAGGACCGTCGATGTTGCGATCCTGCCGGCCGGGCAGGAAATCGTCGATGTTCTGATGCCGCGCGCGATGGAAATTCGCGAAATGGCGACGCAGGATTTTCTGCCCGAAGAACTGCCGGTGCTCACGGCCTACCTGCGGCGCCTTCATCAGACACTGGTAAAAAACGGGTCGGAGACTTCGGACGAGCGACCGGCGCGTCGTTCCGGTTAACGGCCTTCGCGCCGCCAGGCCCACATCAGCGCGCCGAGCCCCAGCAGAAGGACCAGCAGTGCCGGCAACATCGGGGTTTCGCGCACGCTTGCCACCCGGAAGTCGCGATTGGCCACCACGCCCATCCAGTCCGCGCCGGAGGGTCTGCGGTCGGCCCGTATCCGGCGCAAGGTCGGCGCGCCGTCTTCAAGCCAGTGCATGCCTCCGCCGGACGCGGTCGCGACGGCGGTCAGCAGTGCCGGCGTCGCGCGCATGTCGGCGAATTCCTTCGGGTTCACGTTGCCGACCGCCGCGACCGCGGTGCGCGTGCCGTCATTCAGCCGGTAAATACCGACCTCGTCCGCCGGGATGACCCCACGGGCACGGCCACCCGTGGTTTTTTTCAGGGAAACCGTTTTCGTGGCACCGGACGGCAGGGTGACCTCGACATCGGGGTGTTCGTCCGACACGCTGCGGCGGATAATGGCAAGGTTCTTGCCTTCCACCACCGCGCGCAGGTCTTCTTCCTCAAGGTCGGGTTCTTTCATCAGCCAATGGGCGAGCCGGCGCAGGATCTCCGAATGCGGCCCGCCGTCTTCAAAACCGCGTGCCCAAAGCCAGATATGATCGCTTAGCAGCTGTGCCACCCGGCCTTCGCCGACCCGGTCCAGGATAAGAAGCGGGTTGCTGTCGACCCCGTTCATCAGCGTCTGGCCGCGGGTTCTGGTCGCTTCTATCTGGCGGAACCAGCGCCCCCAGCGCGGTGTGTCGTTTGCCGGGCCTGCCAGTTCGGCGGTTACCGGGTGCCGGTTGCCGCTTTCCGTGACGCTGGGCTTCAGCCCGCGTTCGATCACGTTACCGGTCGGCGCGCCGGGCAGAATATCGCCCAGCGGGGTGCGCGACAGACTCATCGCTGTCGCGAAGGCGGGGCCGGCCGCCGCCAGCACGGCGCCGCCTTCCTCGACGTAGCGTACGATGTTCTCGAGATAGATACCGGGCAGTACGCCGCGGCGGCGATACCGGTCGAAAATGATCAGGTCGAATTCCTTGATTTTGACCTCGAACAATTCGCGAATCGGAAACGCGATCAACGACAGTTCGCGCACCGGCGTTGCGTCCTGTTTTTCGGGCGGACGCAATATCGTGAAATGAACGAGGTCGACCGATGGGTCGGCTTTCAGGAAATTTCGCCACACGCGTTCGCCCGGGTGCGGCTCGCCCGACACCAGCAATACGCGCAGCCGTTCGCGGACGCCGTTCACCTGCACCACCGTGCGGTTGTTGGTTGCCGTTATCTCTCCCGCCAGCGGGGATACTTCGATTTGCAGGATATTGGCACCGGCATGATCGATCTCCAGGCTGATCTTGTGCGGCCGCCCCACCGGAACCGTGGCTTGCCGGTCCGGCTTGCCATGCCGCACGATTGTGACCTGCGCGGTATCGCCGTCGCCCAGCCCGTTATGGTCCTTTACCAGAACCTCGATTTCGACGGTTTTGCCGACCAGGCCGAATCTCGGCGCATTTTCGATGACAAGTCGCCGGTCGCGTTCCTTCGGCGACCCGGTCAGCAGCGTATGCACCGGTCCCGGGATCAGCGATTTTACGCCTTCAGCCGGCGCATCGTGGACCTGCCCGTCGGTAACGAGAAAGGTGCCGCCGATCCGGTTCTGCGGCACGCTTGCGAGCGCCCGCTGCACGTCTTCGAACAGGCGCGTGCCGTCTACCGGAACCGAGCGGTTCTCGTCCGGTTTTCCGGCACGGATGATACGCACATCGACATCGCGCATGCGTTGCAGGTTTTCGGTCAGGGATGTAACGGCTTCTTCCGTCTGTTTCGCGCGGTCGCCTATTTTCTGAGAGGCGGATTCATCGACAACGATAGCCACAACATCCTTGTTGAGGATGCGTTCCTGCTCGACGAGGACGGGGTTTGCGAGAGCAGCGAGTAGAATGGCGGCGGTCAGCAGCCGAAGGCTGGTGCCGCGCGCCTTGCGCCACAACCCGAACCCGGCGAGCACCAGTGCGACGGCAGCGAGACCGGCAAGAATCGGCCACGAAAACATGGGGGCGAAGGCGATACTCAGCATTTTACTGGCCCAGCCGGTCGATGATGGCGGGCACGTGCACCTGGTCGGTCTTGTAATTTCCGGTCAGTGCGTACATCACCCAGTTGACGCCGAAACGGTACGCCATTTCGCGCTGGCGTTCGCCACCGGGCACAACCGCCGCCATCGGGCGGCCGAGGCTGTCTACCGCCCAGGCGCCGGCCCAGTCATTTGCGCCGATGATAACCGAGGAAACGCCGTCATTGTGACGACCGCCCCGGCGTTCGACCCACACGGGACCCCCGGCCCAACGGCCCGGGAAATCGTTCAACAGGTAAAACGCCTTGGTCAGGACGTGGTCCTGCGGCGCGTGAGTGAGAGACGGAATGTCCAGGCCGCGCATCAGCCGGCGCAGGTGCAGTCCCGCCGCGCCGACGCCGCCGGTCGCATCGGACGCGAAACCGCCGCGCTCGCGCGTGTCGAACAGAATCGTTCCACCGGTTTTCAGATACTGGTTCAGTTTCCCGCGTACCCGGCTCGACAGCAGCGGTTGCCGCGGTGACACCGCCCAGTAGAGCAGCGGGAAGAACGTCAGTTCGTCGGTTTCGATCTTGACGGCGATCGGTTCCGCCGCCTCGATCGCCGTCCGACGCCGCAGGATGTCGCTGAGACCTTTCAATCCGGCTTCCGTGACGTCGTCCAGTGCACGGTCCCCGGTGACGACAAAGGCAAGCCGGGTCTTCAGCGTGGCCGCCAGCGCAGCCGCGTCGGGTCCTGTGAGCGGCCGTGTCGATTGGCCCGGTGTCGGTGCCGGGTTCTGCGCCCCGTTCTGCGCCCCGTTCTGCGCCCATTTCTGCGCATTGACTGTATCGGCCAGGGGGATACCGAGAAGGCAGGCCAGAATCGCCGCGGCACCGGAACGGCCTAGCCGGCGGAGACCGACAAATCCCCGCAGGAAGAAACTGATCAATAGATCGACCAGCGCGAGCAGCAATGCCGCAAGCAACAGCCAGGGCTTGAAATCGACGGCAGGGGCTGAGACGAAGCCGGCCCGTTCCACCCCGGGCGGAATATCGTCCATGGGTTCAAGCGACGTTACCGCACTCGACAGGTTCAGGGCGCGCCGCCCTGCATCGAGACCGTAATACCCGGGCGGGTTTGACGGGCTCGGGCGCGTCGCGTCGAAGTCTTTCGCCAGAACGCTCACGGCATCGCTCGATGGAGATCCGAGACGACCGAAGCCGTCCAGTGTCTGAAGGGGCGGCAGCAACGTGGTTTGGTCATCGCTGACGACCCCGGCGCTCAACCCCACGATCCGCCGCAGAATATCAACAAACAGGCCGGATAGCGGAATATTCGACCAGTCGGTATTGGCCGTCGTGTGAACCAGTACCAGCCAGCCGCGTCCGCGCTTTTCCGCCGTGACAAGCGGCGTGCCGTCCGAGAGCCGCGCCCAGGTCTTGCGGTTCAGGTCGAGCGCGGGTTCCGCCAGGACCTGTCGGTTTATGCGAACATCCGCCGGGGTCTCGATGCCGGCAAACGGGCTCGTTTCCTCGAACGGCAGCAGCCGTGCCGGTTCGGCCCAGGACATCGCGCCGCCGATAACGCGGCCGCCGCCACGCAGGCGGACCGGAATCATGTCGTCGCCGCCCGCGGCCAGGCGCGGTCCGGCAAAGCGCAAGGTCACGCCGCCGTTTTTCATCCAGGCGTCCAGCGATTCGCGGTCGGTGTCGATCAGCTTGCCGATGTCGGCCAGCACCACCACCGCGATTTCGCGTTTGAACAGGTCGGACACGGTACCGCGCCGGACCTCGGCAAACGGGCGCAACGCCCTTTCGAGATAGTAAATCGACGACAGCAGCGGCTGTTCGGCCTCAGCAATATCGCCGGAAACAATGCCGACCGGTCGGCGCCGCCAGCGTTCGTCGACCAGAAACACCTCACCCGCATTGCGGCTTTCCTCGACCTCGATCCGGGCGACATCGTTGCGCAGTTCGCCGGGCAGGGTGAGCCGAACGGACGTCGCCCCCTCGCCGCCGGCAAAACGCGCCTGCTCGCGGCTGATAAGGCGGCCGTCATCGGATACCGCGCGGATCCAGGCCGTCTGTTCCTGGCGTCCGGGTACCCGCAGCAGCGGCACATTCATGACGTCGTTTTCGGATTTTGGCGCCTGGACCAGCAGCGCGCGTGCGGGGCCGGGTTGTTCGATCAGCTGAACGCTGCCCCGGGTCTGCAAATGCTCGGCAAGCGGCGCCGTGTCCGCATCCCCGATCCCGTTGGCCAGCCAGACGATATGGGCCGATCCGTTTATCTCGATCGCACGGATCGCCGCCAGCGCCTGCGACCGGTCCACCGGCCAGGGTTTGGGCTGAAGACCGGCGGTAATCTGGCGTGCCGCGCCGGCGCGCAGAAGATTGCTGACCTGGACGGGTTCGCCCGGCGTCCTCGGTGCGGTCGACAGGATCCGGACGGGGCGGTTTTCGCGTTCCGCCTGGTCCAGCAGCTGATTGATCTTCTCGACACGCAGCGGCCAGTTTGCCGCAGACGCCCAGCCGTCGTCTATCACCAGCACCAGCGGCCCGGTCCCGCGCAGCGCGGAACCTGGATTCAGCAACGGATGGGACAGCGCCAGTATTACCAGGGCGGCGAGGAGCATCCGCAACAGGATCAGCCACCACGGCGTCCGCGAGGGCGTTTCTTCCTTCGGCTGCAACGACAGCAGCAGGCGCACCGGCGGAAAGCTCACCAGGCGGGGTGAGGGCGGCGTTACCCGGAGCAGGAACCACAACGCCGGCAACGCAATCAGGGCCGTCAAAAGCCATGGCGAGGTAAAGGCGAAGCTGCCGAATTCCAGCATGTCAGGTCCGCTCCATTTCAGACATCAGCATATGGAGCGTCAAAAGCGTCGATTCCACCGGCCTGTCGGTGCGATGTACGGTAAATGTCCACCCGTTGGATCGGCACAGATCGGTCAGGGCGTCACGATGCGCATTCATCAGCGCGGTGTATTCGTCGCGGACAGCCTCGGCGCGGCCGATAAGCGTGGCGCCTTCGCCCTCAAGCCCTTCGAAACGCGTACGGCCCATAAACGGGAGCGTTTCTTCCGCCGGGTCGCATACCTGCACGATATGGCCGGTATTGCCCTGCTGGGCGAAAAACCGGACGATCGGTTCGATCTGGTCGATCGGGTTCAGGAAATCGCCGACCATTGCGATCCGGCTGTGCCGCCGCAATTGCTCCATCGGCGGCATGCCTGTGCCGCTGACTCCTTCGAGTGTCAGTTCCGCTGCCATGCGCGACAGAACGGCCCGGCCCCGTGCGGGGCGCTGCCCGGTGCCGAGGCGTGCAATCCGCTCGCCACCGCGCACCAGCAGAGACGCCAGTGCCAGTGTGATCACCGCGGCACGTTCCGCCTTGGTCGGCAGTTCGGGGCTCGAGTGCCAGTTCATCGATGGCGACCGGTCGGCCCACAAATAAATATTCTGGGCGGCCTCCCATTCGTTTTCCCGGACGAAGGCAAGCTGGGTCTTTGCCGATTGCCGCCAGTCGATACTTTGCGCCGGGTCGCCCGGCTGGTAACGACGGTACTGCCAGAAACTGTCGCCGGTGCCGGCCCGGCGCCGGCCGTGTTCGCCCTGGGCGACGACCGTTGCGACCCGTTCCGCCTTGACCAGCAGGGCCGGGAGGGCAGACGCGGATTCATCCGATGCGCGACGAATTTCGGTCGGCGCGAGGGTGTCTTTTATGGCAGGCCGGGGTGCTCTCACCCGAGTGGCGCACACAGTCGCGCAATGATGTCGTCGACGGTGATCCCGTCCGCCCGCGCCGAGAACGTCAGCGCCATGCGGTGCCGCAATACCGGCGGCGCGAGCACGATGACATCGTCGACCGACGGCGCAAACCGGCCGTTCAGCAGCGCGCGTGCGCGGGTCGCGAGCATCAGTGCCTGGCTGGCGCGGGGTCCGGGCCCCCATGACAGGTGGTTGCGGATTTCCGGATCGCCGGACTCATGGGGCCGTCCGGCGCGCACCAGCTTCAGGATCGCATCGGCGACGGCATCGCCGACGGGGACGGACCGCACAAGCTGCTGCGCGGCAACGAGATCGTCCGCCGTCAGAACCTGTTCGGCCCTGGCATCGGCCACACCCGTGGTTGCCACCAGCATCTTCTTTTCGGAATCTTCGTCGGGATAGCCGACATCGACCTGCAGGAGAAACCGGTCGAGCTGGGCTTCGGGCAGCGGGTAGGTGCCTTCGAGCTCAAGCGGGTTCTGCGTGGCAAGGACGTGAAACGGCTTGGGCAGGTCGTAGTTCTGTCCCGCGACGGATACTTTGTATTCCTGCATCGCCTGCAGCAGGGCCGACTGGGTACGCGGACTGGCACGGTTGATTTCGTCGGCCATCAGCAACTGGCCGAAGATCGGCCCCTTGATGAAGCGGAACGAGCGGCGGCCGCTATCGTCTTCCTCCAGAACTTCGGAGCCGAGGATATCGGGCGGCATCAGGTCGGGGGTGAACTGAACGCGTTTGTCCTCGAGGCCGAGCACGGTGCCGAGCGCATCGACAAGCCGTGTCTTGCCAAGACCCGGATAACCGACAAGCAGCGCATGTCCGCCTGCGAGGAGGGTAATCAGCGTTTGGTCGATAACATCATGCTGCCCGAATATGACGCGGCCGATATTCTCTTTTACGGCGCTCATGCGCTGCCCTAGGGCTTCCACTTCGGAGACAAGCCGGGCGGGCGGGTCGCCTGCGTTGGCGGCAGATTGTGCTGTTGTGTCAATATCGGTCACGACGATCCTCTGAAATAGGGTATTAAGGCGTATGTCGGCGAAATCTCTTACTAATCTTGAACGTGCCCTGTCCCAAAGCAAGGATAAAGGCGGTAATTCTTCCGGTCCCCCCGGCGGGCCGCAGATGTGCGGCGATATCGACATGCGCATCGCCCGCGACGGAACCTGGCATTACATGGGGTCGCCGATCGGGCGCAAACCGCTGGTGAAGCTGTTTGCGTCGGTGCTGAAACGCGACGAAACCGGGGATTTCTGGCTGATAACGCCCGCCGAGATGTGCCGGATCGAAGTCGACGATGCGCCGTTTGCGGCCGTGGAAATGACGATCGAAGGGGCGGGCAGGCATCAGAAGCTGATTTTCAGGACAAATATTGACGAAATTGTGACCGCCGGGGCGAATAATCCGATCCGTGTGGCCATTGACCCTGACACCCGGGAACCTGCGCCCTATGTAATGATCAGAGACGGGCTCGAAGCGCTGATCGTGCGATCGGTGTTCTACGACCTTGTGGAACTCGCGGAAGTCCGCGAACAGAATGATGCGTCCGTGATGGGCGTCTGGAGCGATGGTGAGTTTTTTGAGATCGGATCCCCCGACGATGACTGAGCGGGGAGACACTGCTTTCCGGGGCCAGATTGTCGGCGCGTTCCACGGCCCGGGGATAGACCCGCCGGCGCTCGACGACGGCGATACGGCATATGGCTGGGTATCCCAGAGCGCCGACGTAAAGCCCGAACGGATCACATCCGCCGCCGTGCTGGTCCCGATTGTGGATCGTGCGGAGGGGATGACCGTTCTGCTGACGCAGCGCACGACGCACCTGCGGAGCCATGCCGGACAGATTTCCTTCCCCGGCGGCAAGACCGAACCGCATGACGGCAGCGCAGAAGATACGGCGCTTCGGGAGTCGGAAGAAGAGATCGGATTGCGCCGTGAAAGCGTCGAAATTATCGGCCGTCTCGGGAAGCGCACGACCGGCACGGGGTTCCATGTCACGCCGGTGGTCGGCCTGGTAGACCCGACGGTGGAGCTTGTGCCCGACCCTGGTGAGGTTGCAACCATCTTCGAAGTACCGCTCCCGTATGTCCTCGATCCCGGCAATCACAGGATCGAAACGCGACTTATCAAAGGCCTCGAGAGGCAGTTCTATGTCATGCCCTATGATGGCTACTACATATGGGGTCTGACCGCCCGCCTGCTCGTTGCACTCAGGAACACGTTGGGGAAACCATGATCCGTCTGCTTTTACTTACTTTTATTCCTTTGCTTCTACCTTTCGTCGGCTGGTTCGTATGGCGTGTGTTCTCGGGCACCCCCAAGATCGACCCCCAGACCGGCGACCAGGTGCCGCCCGACTTCGAAAAGGCGCCGCGCGGCAAGCTGCTGGCGATCGGATTCGGGCTGATGGTCGTCACCGTCGGCACATTCCTGCTGTTCCAGCACAAATTCGCCGACGAGCCTTATCAGGGGATCGATGCCAAGGAAGTTGAGCGGCAACTGGAAGAAGAAAAAATGCGTCTAAGACAACAAAATCAGAAGTGACAGCTGCCGAGAAGATAACGCCACCCGACTGGATGGCCGCACCGGATACCGCCGCGCTCTTCGATGCCCTGACCGCGGGCGGGGGAGCTGTGAGGTTCGTCGGCGGCTGTGTGCGCGACGCGGTTATCGGGCGCACGGTCAGCGATATCGATCTGGCGACGGATCTGGTGCCCGCGCGGATTATCGAACTTCTGGAAGAAAAGAAGATCAGAGCGGTGCCGACCGGCATCGAGCACGGCACCATTACGGCTATTCCCGCAGAACGTCCGTTCGAAATCACGACGCTGCGCCGGGATGTGGCGACCGATGGCCGCCGGGCCGAGGTTGCATTCACCGATGACTGGGCAGCCGACGCCGCGCGCCGCGATTTCACGATGAATGCTCTCTCGGCCGACCGCGACGGGACGGTTTACGACTATGTCGGCGGCCTGTCCGACCTGCGCGCCGGGCGCGTTCGTTTTATCGGCGCTGCAGAGGAACGCATCGCCGAGGATTACCTGCGGATTCTCCGTTTTTTCCGGTTCCACGCTAAATACGCATCGACAATGCCCGACACGGAGGCATTGCAGGCGTGTCGCGATGCATCGAGCCAGGTAGAGAAGCTTTCGGGCGAGCGGGTCTGGCAGGAACTGTCCCGGATCCTCGTCGTTGCGGAGCCGCTGCGGGTCTTTGTGCTGATGGAAGAAGCCGGAATTCTGCGGTTGTTGTTCCCGGTCAGGCGTTCCAATGCGCGGTTGCAGGCTCTGGCGGCGCTGGAAGGCATGGTCAAACTGGCGCCGGAACCCGTCCGGCGTCTGACGGCGTTGATCCAGCCCGACCGACAGGAAGCATCGCAGATCGCCACACGGCTGCGGCTGTCCCGGGCGGAAACGTCCCGCCTTGATAACCTCAGCGCCAGCCGGGGTGAGACCCGCGCCGGCATGCCGGAACTTGCGCTCAGGCGATCACTTTATACTCTCGGTGTCGATTTTTATCAGGACCTGATTTTGCTCGACTGGGCCGATCAGATTGCCCGCGACCCGTCGGTCGCCGCAGGCAATATCCTGGAATGGAAAGCCACCTGGGACGCTGCCCACGACTGGGTCCCGCCCACATTTCCGGTGACCGGCGAAGACATTATCGCCGCTGGAATCGAGGAAGGCCCCGACGTCGGCGAGGTTCTCGAAGACCTTGAAGACTGGTGGATCGAGCAGGCGTTCCGTCCGGACCGGGACGGCTGTCTCGACCGATTGCGACTCATGATGCGCCGCCGCTGATCCGCCTGCCGCCGGTTACGCTTCCGGGAAACGCTTGCGAAGTTCTTCCAGGGTCAGCCGCTCACGCATTTCGTCATCGAGATAGTCGACGCCGATCCCGTATTCGTCCCAGCGCCCGGCGATTTTACGCTCCAGTTCCGGGTCCATCGCGGCGATCGGCGACATGCGGCGCCCGTCCCAGTCGGGATTGCGCTCGAACGTCCAGTTGCGGGTCGCGTCGATCAGAACGCGGGTCCAGCGCGCCGTGCCGAACTTGCGAATGTTGACGTGTTCCGGCCGGGTCGACGGATCCAGCACCGAGCCGAAACTGGGACCGAATGTCGTCACGCCGTCCTCGCCGGCATTGACGCGAAAGGCCATGGCCCATTCGCGCGCTTCCCAGTCGCGCAAATCGATATCTTCCTCGACGACCATCACGTTCTTGAAGAACCACTGACCGGCGGATGTCCCCCAAAGGGTGTTGGCGATCTGCTGGGCATGGCCATGGTAACGCTTCTGGATCTGGACGACGATATTCATGCCGGTGACGACCGGTGGCATCCAGACGTCCACAACGCCGTCGACGCCCGCGTCTTCGAGCATGTTCCAGGCGATCGCCGACCAGGAATAGGCGCACAGCGCGGAATCCTCGCTCGGGAATCCGGGCCGTGCGCCTTCCAGCGCGCCGCGCATGATGGGATTGTCGCGATGGGTGATGCACTCGATCTGCAACACGGGCTTGGGCGACGGTGTACCGCCTTCGTGACCGGGGTAATCCGCGAACGGGCCTTCCATCACGAACGTTTCGGGATTCGGGTCGATATATCCCTCGATGACGAACTCGGCATTCGCCGGCACTTCGAGATCGACGGTTTCGCATTTCACCAGTTCGACCGGCCTGCCGAGGATCGATCCGATCATGTCCCATTCGCAGATGCGCCGCGGAAACGGGCTGCCGGCGCAGAAGGGCAGCACGTCGTGCCAGCCATGGACAAGCGCGACCGGCATCTTTTCGCCGCTATTGCCGTGCTTGCCGAAATGCCCGCCCCAGCCCTGGGTCGGCAGCATCAGCTTGGCGATCTTGTTGCGTCCCGCGACCATGCCGCGATACAGCCCGACATTCGCCCGGCCCGTATCGGGGTCCTTGGTGACGACGCCGCAATAGGTGTCGATGTAGCGACCGCCGTCGGAGCCGAACCAGCGCGGTGCCGGAAACTGTCCGAGGTCTATCTGGTTGTCGCGCAGGATATTGGCTTTGACCGGCCCGCTTTCGACGGAGACGGGCGGCAGCGGGTCGCGGTAGCGGTCCTTGAAATGCCGCACCAGCGCCTTGTCCGTTGTTTCAGGCGGCAGCCCGGCCATGATCGCCGTGCGTTCGCGGGTCGAAAGCCCGCAGGTCATCAGCCGGGTACACAGCGTGTCCGTATGGTCGCGGATGTTTTCGAAGATCAGGGCGGGGCCGCCCAGCGCCATGTTCGCGCGGGTGATCGCGCCGATTTCCTCGTCCCAGTCGACGCGGGCGCCGATGCGTTTGAGTTGCCCCGCGGCCTCGAGGGTTTCGATCCAGGACCGGAGGTCAGGTGTCTGGTTTGGTTTCATCTGTCAATTTTCCATTGAACCGGGATCAAATCCAACCCGATCAGCTTCTGTTGATGTTCGGTCGTCCGGGTTCTGCCAGCCATCCGGGATGAAACGATACCTGAAAACCCCATGTCGATTTTCAAGGTGGATACGAAACGGCGTCTAGCGTGCGACCTTGACCAGGCGTCCTTTCACGCTGCGGACCTTGTCCCCGTCGCGTAGCCGGGTGAACACCATCTCCATGCCGGTCGGGACGATCGTCCGGTCGTATTGCTGAAGCTCGTAGGCGCCGTCTTTGCGCACCACCATCAGGAAAACCGTCAACGTATTGCCGGTGATCCGTGCCCAGCAGAGCTCGCCGCCATTCACCGGGTCTTTCGATTCAACGGCCTCCCATATGCCTGGACGGCTGGATGGACTGAAGGTGCGCATCGACGTCTTGCGCCGTGTTTCCGGCTGGCCGGGGACGCCGCCACCTCTGATGACGCTTGTCCAGGTCACCGAGAAACCTTTATCCGCGGGCTGTATATCGACATCGAAATCGCGGGCCGTGACCCCGAAATACAGACTGTCCTCGTTTTCCGCGACGCCGCCGCCCTGAAATTTTCCGAAAAACGCTTTTATGCCGAGATCGGCAGCCTGCGCGCCACCGGCGGCGAAAATGACAAGCATCCCGGCGATCGCCAGGGCAGATATTCGAACATGTTTCATCTTGATACCCGGTTCCCGATACCCACGTAGGAGAGCAGCAATCGGTACACCATCCACAGGCACTGCGCAAAACATTGCGGGGCCGGAGGCGATATGACCGTCAGAACCAACAGCTATACCCTTGCCGTAATGGGCCTGCTCGCCGCCGCCGCGGCGGCTTTGCCCGCGACGCGGAGCGCCGGCGCCCATGAAAACGACGTTTCGATCGTCGCCGACGGCGACACGCGGATTATCCGGTCGAACGGAATCCCGAAACACGATGTCGGTGAATTTCCCAATAGAGGCAACCCCAACGCCATCGCACCGCAAAGCCATGCCTACCGTGTGCCGATGAATCCCGTTGCCGCGAACCGGCCCGTGCCGATGCAGCGGGGGATGAATTTCGGTGTCGCCCTGAACGGGGTGCCGTTCGATCCCGGCACAGCGGAATACTGGCAGAACGACCGTCGCGCCGGCTGGCGCTACGAAGCGTTGTCGGGAAAGATCAATCTGGGGCTGGATCGGAACAACGCCCATGTTCAGCCCAACGGGGCCTATCACTATCACGGCCTGCCCAGGGGGATGCTGGACTCGTTATCGCCCGATGCGCACTCGCCCCTGGTCGGCTATGCGGCGGACGGTTTCCCGATCTATGCGCTCTACGGCTATTCCGATCCGCAGGATTCGTCCAAAGGCGTCAAACAGCTTCGGTCGAGCTGGCGGCTCAAAAGCGGGACGCGGCCGGACGGGCCCGGCGGCCGCTACGACGGGACGTTCGTGAATGACTGGCAGTATGTCGACGGCGCCGGCGATCTGAACGAAGCCAACGCCCGCTTTACGGTAACGCCCGACTACCCGAAAGGAACGTTTGCCTATTTCCTGACGGACGGGTTCCCGTTCGTTCCGAGATTCTTTGTCGGCACGCCCGATCGCAGTTTCCGCAAGGGCCCGCCAGGCGGGGGAAGGCATGTCGGCGGCTGGCCCGATGGACGACCGCGCATCCACGATATGGGTCCCGGGCATCTCGGCCCGCGGGGTGGGCGCCGCTAGCGCCCGGCGCCTACGGCCACTTCACCTCGGGCGGCAGCGACATCAGTATGGCGTCCACGTTCCCGCCGGTCTTGAGACCGAAAATCGTGCCACGGTCGTGCAGCAGGTTGTATTCGACGTAGCGGCCGCGACGGATCAGCTGATGTTCACGCTGTTCCGCGGTCCAGGGCTCGTTCATATGGGCGGCCACGATGCGCGGGTAAACGTCCAGAAACGCCTTGCCGACATCCTGCGTGAACGCAAAATCGGCGTCCCAGTCGCCGCTGTCGACGTAATCGTAGAAAATCCCGCCGACACCGCGCGGCTCGTCCCGGTGCGGCAGATAGAAATACTCGTCGCACCATTTTTTGAATTTTGGATAATACTCGGGATCGTGGGCGTCGCAGGCTGACTTGAAGGCGGCGTGAAAAGACGCGGTATCCGCTTCATTCGGATACATCGGCGTCAGATCGCCGCCGCCGCCGAACCAGCTCCTGGTGGTTACGATGAAGCGCGTATTCATGTGGGCTGCAGGCACGAGCGGAGAGTGCATATGCGCGACAAGCGAAATTCCGCTGGCCCAGAACCGGGGGTCTTCCTCGGCGCCCGGAATGTTCTTGCGGAATTCTTCCGAGAATTCGCCGTGAACCGTGGAGATGTTCACGCCCACTTTCTCGAACACCCTGCCTTTCATGACAGACATGACACCGCCGCCGCCGCCGGGCCGATCCCAGGCGGTCTGTTCGAAGCGCCCGGGTTTACCGTCGCCGACTGTCTCGTTCGGGCCGTCTACCCTGTCCTCCAGCGATTCGAATGCCGCGCACATCCGGTCGCGCAGATCGCGAAACCATGTCGTGGCAATGTCTTTTTTCTCGTCCAGGGATTTGTCCGTCATGTATCCGCCTGTTCCGACAGTTCAGAATATCCGCCAGTCTGGCGTAGGGCTTCGCCAAGCGCCATCGCCGCGGCCGTCACGACATTAAGCGAGCGTGCACCCGTTGCCATAGGGACAATGAGTCGCGCATCCGCCGCGCTGTGAATGCTGTCCGGCACGCCGGCGCTTTCCCGCCCCAGCAGGAGCGTGTCCGAAGACTGAAAAGAAAAGTCGATATGGGATGTGGCGCCACGGGTGGTCAGCAGCACGATCCGGCCCGGTGCCCGGTTATCTGCATAATTTTCCCATGATGGATGACGGACGATCTCCGCCCGGCCATCGTAATCCATTGCCACCCGGCGCAGGCGCCGGTCGTCCAGCACGAAACCGCAAGGTTCTATAACGTCCACGGGGACGCCCAGGCAGGCCGCGAGACGAAAAATCGCACCGGCATTTTGCGGAATATCGGGCTGGTAGAGGGCAATACGCATGGCGAAGGCATAGCGTTATGCGCTTGATCCCGCAATCGCACGTGTTTTCAACGGTTTCCGCGATAAGTTAAGGATCCGTTAACCCTATACCGGCAGGCTTTGCAGCGTCGAAAAATTCGACTATACCGATTTCGAACTAAGGTTAACGTCCCGGGGGCGGGAATGGATTCGGCGGAAAACATGCGGCGACGCGCCGCATGCACCGAATCCGAACCCGTGCTAGCTATTGCCCGAGGCGGAATCCTGTGTTGCGGAAGGATTTCTAACGTCTGCGATTCTGCGGATGTTCAGCGGAAACGATGGATCGGCCGGGAACAATCGACGGTCGGTGCGTACGAAAGAATAAGGTGTGAACCATGGCTGATACCGAAGGTGCGGCAAAGACGGAGCACGGTCACGACGGGGAAACCCGGCGCGATTTTTTGCAACTGGCAACGGGCGCTTTTGGCGCGGTCGGTCTTGCGGCAGCGGCGTGGCCGTTTATCCACCAGATGAACCCCGCGGCCGACACGTTGGCGCTGGCGACGATCGAGGTCGACATCTCAAAGATCGAAGTCGGTCAGGCGATCCGGGTGAAATGGCGCGGCAAACCGGTCTTTATCCGTCATCGGACCAAGGCGGAAATCGAGACAGCCGAAGCCGTCAGTGATGCCGACATGATCGACCCCGAAAAAGATGACGCGCGTGTCAAAAAGCCGGAATGGCTGATTCTTGTCGGTGTCTGTACGCACCTTGGCTGCATTCCGCTGGGCACCAGCCAGGGCGAGGCCAAGGGTGACTACAACGGCTGGTTCTGCCCCTGTCATGGGTCGCACTACGACACATCCGGCCGTATCCGCAAGGGACCGGCGCCGCGCAACCTGGAGGTTCCCGAATACGCCTTCGTGAGCGACACCGTCGTCAAGATCGGCTGAGGAAGAAAAAATGGCACAATTCCAAAAACCTGGCTGGCTCGAAAACGGACTCGTCCGTTGGGTCGATCACCGGCTTCCGATTTTCACTTTCGTCAGCCACGAGCTTTACGAATACCCGACGCCGCGCAATCTGAATTACTGGTGGAATTTCGGCTCGCTCGCCGGAATTGTCCTGGTCATCATGATCGTCACCGGCATCACGCTGGCGATGCATTACACCCCTCATACGGCGATGGCGTTCGATTCGGTTGAACGGATCATGCGCGACGTGAATTACGGGTGGCTGATTCGCTACATACATATGAACGGGGCGTCGATGTTCTTCATCATCGTCTACATCCATATGTTCCGCGGCCTTTACTTCGGCTCGTACAAGGCGCCGCGGGAAATCCTGTGGATGCTCGGTGTCGTTATCCTGCTGCTCATGATGGCGACCGCGTTCATGGGCTATGTGCTTCCCTGGGGCCAGATGAGCTTCTGGGGCGCGACCGTGATCACCAATCTGTTCTCGGCCATCCCGTTGGTTGGCGACTATATCGTGACCCTGCTCTGGGGCGGATTCGCGGTCGACAATCCGACCCTGGCGCGGTTCTTCAGCCTGCATTACCTGATGCCGTTCGTGATCGTCGGTGTTGTCGTGATGCATATCTGGGCGCTGCACGTACACGGATCCAACAACCCGATCGGTATCGACACCAAGGGCGAACAGGACGTGATCCCGTTCCATCCCTATTACACGGTGAAGGACATGTTCGGGCTGGGGGTTTTCCTTGTCTTCTTCTCGCTGTTCATCTTCTTCGCGCCCGACTATCTGGGGCATCCGGACAACTATATCGAAGCCAACCCGCTTTCGACGCCGGCGCATATCGTGCCCGAATGGTACTTCCTGCCGTTCTACGCGATCCTGCGTGCGGTGCCGGCCAACTTCGTCGGCGAATGGGTGACGGCATGGATGGGTTTCGTCCTGATCGAGGCCAAGCTTGCGGGCGTCCTGGCGATGTTCGGCTCCATCGCGGTGCTGTTCGTTCTGCCCTGGCTTGACCGGTCGCCGGTGCGTTCCTCGAGATTCCGGCCGATGTACAAGTGGTTTTTCTGGATATTCCTGATCGACTGTCTCGTACTCGGCTATGTCGGTGCGAAACCCGCCGAGGGCGTCTACATCGCCATCGGGCGTGTCGCCACGGTCTGGTACTTCGCCCACTTCCTTGTGATCATTCCGCTTTTGGCGAAATTCGAGAAGACGAAGGATCTGCCCAAGAGCATCTCCGAACCCGTCCTCGGCGGGGGTGGGGGAAGCACCTCTGCCGCGGCCTCCAAGCCGATGGAGAAAGCCTGATGAATACGATCAGAACCGCTCTTGCCGCCGGCGTTGTCGCGCTGACAGCGTCCGTGACCTTCTCCTCCGCCAACGCGGCGGGCGAGGTCGTCCATCCGCCGGAACATCACTGGTCGTTTTCCGGCCTGTTCGGTACGTATGACCGCGCCGCCCTGCGCCGCGGGTTCGAGGTCTACAAGGGCGTGTGCGCAGGCTGCCACGGTCTTCGGCTGGTGGCTTACCGGAACCTGATGGATATCGGTTTTACCGAAACCGAGGTGAAGGCGGTCGCGGCATCGGTCGATGTGCCCGCCGAACCCAACGAGGATGGCGAGATCGAGGATCGTCCCGGTATCCCGGCCGACAAGTTCAAATCGCCCTTTGCCAATGAAAACGCGGCGCGTGCGGCCAATGGCGGCGCCCTGCCGCCGGACCTGTCCCTGATCATCAAGGCGCGGCACAACGGCGCCAACTACGTCAATGCCCTGCTGACGGGGTACAAGGAAGCGCCTGCCGGTACCAAAGTGCCTGAAGGCATGTATTACAACGAATACTTCCCCGGTCATCTGATTGCGATGGCACCGCCCCTGTCGGATGAAGGTGTCGATTATTCGGACAAGACCAAGGCGACGGTGAAGCAGCAGGCAGAGGACGTTGTGACGTTCCTGACCTGGGCTGCGCAACCGGAACTGGAGGACCGCAAGCGGATGGGGATCAAGGTCATCCTGTTCCTGCTGCTGCTGACGGGTCTGCTCTATGTCGTCAAACGGCGGATCTGGGCGGACGTTCACTAGTCCGGTACGGAATTTCGATTACGACAAGCGGGCGGATCCAACGATCCGCCCGTTTCTGTTTGGGAGAACGCCAATGTTCAGTCACGTCACTTTCGGTACGAACGACCTTGAGCGGGCCGGCGCGTTCTACGATGCGGTTCTGGGTATTCTCGGCCACCACCGCGGTCTGGAGCGGGAGAGGTTTATTTCCTATGGCGACGGGTCGGGCGCGCGGTTTTTCGTGATGAACCCGTTTGACGGCGATCCGGCGACGACCGGCAACGGCGTGCATGCGGCGTTCGTTGCCGACAGCCGCGCGGACGTGGACGCCTTTCACGCAGCGGCGCTGGCGGCCGGCGGCACCGACGAGGGCGCACCGGGGCTGCGTCCGCACTATCACGAAGATTATTACGCGGCCTATGTCCGTGATCCCGACGGCAACAAGATACAGGCTGTCTGCCGGAAACCCGCCTAAGCTTGGCGAACGGGACGGCTATTCGATCCGCATCCCGGAAATCCGGTCCGGCAGGACGTCGATCGGTGCAGCGGGCTTGATCCGCAAAGCTGATTCCCGCACAACAGAATTTCAAATTCAGGGAGAAACCGAATGACCCAACCGGGGACGCCGCCTGTGATCGGTGTGATTGGCGGAAGCGGCGTTTACGATATCGATGGGCTGACCAATACCGAATGGAAGCAGGTGGTGTCGCCGTTCGGTCTGCCGTCGGACGAGCTGCTGTTCGGCGAACTGGACGGCCAGAAGATCGTTTTTCTGCCGCGTCACGGGCGCGGCCACCGGGTACCGCCGAGCGGGCTGAATTTTCATGCCAATATCGATGCGCTGAAACGCGCCGGCGTGACCGAGATCGTGTCCATCAGTGCCGTCGGTTCGCTGAAGGAAGAATATGCGCCCGGTCACTTCGTCATCGTCGACCAGTTCATCGACCGGACGTTCGCGCGCAAAAAAACGTTTTTCGGCGAGGGGTGCGTGGCACATGTGTCGATGGCCGACCCGGTCTGCGGGCGCCTCGGCGGACACCTTGTCGACGCCCTTGGCGGTCTCGGAATCGCGCACACGCGGGGCGGCACCTATATGGTGATGGAAGGCCCGCAGTTTTCGACCCGGGCCGAGAGCAATCTCTACCGGTCCTGGGGGTGCGACGTGATCGGGATGACCAACATGCCCGAAGCCAAGCTCGCCCGCGAGGCCGAGATGTGCTACGCGACCGTCGCCATGGTGACCGATTACGATTGCTGGCACGAGGACCATGACGATGTCACGGTCGACGCGGTCATCAGGATCGTCCAGGAAAATGCCGAAAAGGCGCGGTCGTTGATCAAGGCGGTGGTGCCGAAGCTGTCGGGACGTACGGAACCCTGCAACGACGGGTGTCACACCGCGCTCGATTACGCGATCATCACGCCGCCGGAAGCACGGGACCCCGATGCGGTCGCCCTACTCGACGCCGTCGCATCCCGGGTGCTTGAAGCGTGAATATCGACGGGAAACCCTATCGCACGATCTGGCTGGCGGATGACGGCCGGACGGTCGAGATTATCGATCAGACGAAGCTGCCCTTCGCATTCGACGTCGTGCGGCTCGAAAACTGCGCGGCGGCGGCGACGGCCATCCGCGATATGTGGGTGCGCGGCGCGCCGCTGATCGGGGCGACGGCGGCATACGGTATGGCGCTGGCGATGCGCGAAGACCCGTCCGATGCGCATGTGAAGGCATCCGCCGAAACGCTGCTGGCGACGCGTCCGACCGCCGTCAATCTCCGGTGGGCGATAGATGCCATGCAGGCGCTCCTGCTGCCGCTATCGCCCAATGCGCGCGAGAAGGCGGCCTATATGCGCGCCGCCGAGATCTGCGACGAGGATGTCGCGATCTGCTCGTCGATTGGCGACCATGGTCTGTCGCTGATCCACAATGCCTGGGAGGCGCGCGGCAAGCCGGACAGGATTAACGTGCTGACCCATTGCAATGCCGGCTGGCTGGCGACCGTCGACTGGGGCACCGCGCTCGCGCCGATATACAAGGCCCACGATGCCGGCGTTCCGGTTCACGTCTGGGTCGACGAGACCCGGCCGCGAAACCAGGGCGCCAGCCTGACCGCGTGGGAGCTTGGCAAACACGGCGTCGCGCATACGGTCGTCGTCGACAATGTGGGCGGTCATCTCATGCAGCATGGAATGGTCGACATGTGTATCACCGGTACCGACCGGACGACGGCCGCCGGCGATGTCTGCAACAAGATCGGGACCTATCTGAAGGCGCTTGCCGCGCACGATAACGGCGTGCCGTTCTATGTCGGTTTGCCGGGGCCGACGATCGACTGGACCATCGAAGACGGCGTTCGCG
The DNA here is from genome assembly GCA_963977005.1 of uncultured Rhodospirillaceae bacterium. GTDB lineage: Bacteria > Pseudomonadota > Alphaproteobacteria > MPNO01 > UBA830 > CAXBCP01. The sequence goes on along the minus strand of CAXBMQ010000028.1, from coordinate 7,620 downwards.
ATATTCCGATCGAACAGCGCGATACCGCGGAAGTCACGCAGATGACGGGGCGGACAGCTGATGGGGGTATCGGGACGGTCGATATCGTGCCGGCGGGCAGCGCGTCCGCAAATTTCGCCTTCGACGTCACGCCCGCACGTCTTGTGACCGGATTGATTACCGAACGCGGCGTGTGCGCAGCTTCCAAAGTAGGATTGGCCGGGCTGTATCCCGAACTTGCCGGTTAGCGGGGCAGGTCGACCCGATCAGGATTTACGTGACCGCCGAACGACACAATACTGTCCGCCTGCTTTAAGCCGTTTGCAGATATTCCGGGCGGTCTTCGCGTTTTCAACCCTGACGCCGAGCCGCAGGTAGCGGCCTTTCTTCTTGCCGAGATCGATTTCCGAAACGGATTTCGGCTGGGATCCGAGCACCGCGGAGAAGCGCTTGCGCAGGTTCCGCCATCCCCGATCGAGGTTTCGCGTCGATTTGTAAGATCCCAGATGGACAAAGTGGCTCTTTTTTGCCGATTTTTCGGACTTATGGGTCTTTTTGGGGGTTGAGGGGGCGCTTTTGGCGACCTTCCGGGCCGGTTTGTCCAGTTCGGCGGCCATTTCCTCCGTGGGCGGTGCCAGGGCGGCGAGGCGATAGATCGTATTGCTGCCGGCCTTCGTTTCGACAGCCGAGGGCAGCGGCATGGTCATACCCAGGGCCGCCAGAGACGATTTGATATCGAACAGGCGGCGCTGGGCAACTTCGGTGACGGTCCCGGAATAGACAAAATCGTTTCCGCATTGCAGGACGGTCGGCATGGAATGCCCGGCCTTGCCGAGGGGCGCCAGAACGCGATAGGCGGCGATTCCGCGGCCTGCGAGGTCCAGCGACAGTCCGTAATTCAGCAGCGCGCGGGGATGGTTCGGATGGGCGACAACGAGCTTCTGGCTTGCCGCCACCGCCGCCATGCCGTCTTTCCGGCAATACGCGTCGGCGAAGGCGATCGTGTCGAGCCGCATCGGATCCGCTTTGACACCGGACCCGGTAGCGCTTTCCATGGTCGACGGCGTCTTCGTGCCGGTCAGGGATTCCAGGGATGGCATCGCGCAGGCCGATAAACCGAGAAGTGCGGCGATCGCCGGAAATTGCATTTTCATGGGCCTATCCCCCGATCGACTGAAGCAGGTAGCGGCTGTTTCGTGCCTGCGCCGGCCGCGCATTCATACCGATGATGCGATGAAGTTTGGCGATCTGGCCTTCCGAGAATCTCACCGGTGTCTGCAGAACCAGCCATTTGACGTTTTCGGTGCAGGGCGGCGTGGTCAGCGATCCGCTATAGCGGAAATGCCGGGTGTCGCCGGGCAACAGGTCGCGGGCGTTGATCAGGGCGCGCGTGTTTGCCGACTTGGTGTGGGCGCGGGCCGGTAGCCGGTCCCAGATTTCGCGGGCGGCCAGGTTGTATTCGCCGAACGCGACCAGCACGCCGACGACAGCAAGCTCGCCACGCTTGTTGCGGTGGACGAAATGAATTTCCATGGGAAAGCTGCGCCCCGCGACACGATGTTCGCTCGGCGTATGAAAGTGGAACTGCAGCAGATCGTATCGGTCGTCTCCGATGGTGATATAGCTGCCCTTGCCGTAATTCGCCTGGACGGTATGGCCGTTATTGACCAGGTCGATCAGCGAGACCTTGTAATGCATCGATAGCGGCACGAGATGGCCGGGCTCGGTCGCTTCGAGATTGACCGGAGACTGGCGATGGCCCGCCCGGCATGCCCTGAACGCGGGTTTAAGATCCCCCCAGTGTGCGGGGCCGCCCGCACCGTGATAGCCCCAATGCGCGGCATGGTTTTTTGTCGGCGCTTGCGGGGCCATAACGGCTTTTTTGACGGGCTTGGCTGCCGCCTTATGGGGCGCCTTCTTTTTTGCAGTCTTCTTTTTTTTCGCTGACGGGGATTTGTTTTTGGGTGCCGGCGCTTTCGCTTTGGCCGCCGGCGTCAGCGCCATCGGTTTCTTGGCGGTTTTGTGGGCGTCCGCCGCATGGGCGCCGGCAGCATCGGCGTCTTTCGGACCGTCCGCTGCCTGTATGCTGGCGGCGCCGAGCAACGCGAACACTGTCGCGGACCGCAAAACGGAATTAAAAGGTTTCACTATCGTCGTTCCCCCGAAACTTGCGCAGCAGCAAAGCCGGTTGCCGCACGACGACAGAGTTCCCCTTTTTGGTAAATACTTGGTAAACAAGAAGAATATCGAGGCCCGGCCGTTTCGAGCATTTGCTTGAGAAAATGTGCGGCTTCGATCACATTGCCCGCCCCGACAATACCCCGATGAAAGTCAGACGAGAGTTCATAAATGAAAAGCAGATGGTCCGATAAAGCCGCCCGGGCGGCGATAAAATCCTATGCCGCACAGAATATCGGCGAGGATCTGGCGCTGCGCGTATACACGACGCAGTTGCTCGGCAACGACCCCCGTCTTGTCCTTCACGGGGGCGGCAACACGTCGGTCAAAACACGGATGACCGACACCGCCGGCGAGACCGTCGATGTCCTTTGTGTGAAAGGATCGGGATGGGATATGGGCGACATCGAACCGCCCGGTCTTCCCGCCGTCCGGCTGGATGCGATCCGCAAGCTGCGGACGCTCGCGAAACTATCGGACGAGGACATGGTCAATGCGCAGCGGGGGGCATTGCTCGATTCCACCTCTCCCAATCCGTCGGTCGAGACCCTGCTGCATGCATTCCTGCCGCACAAATTCGTCGATCACACCCATTCCGATGCAATCCTGTCGATCACCGACCAACCGGATGGCGATCGCATATGCCAGGATCTCTACGGAGACCGCGTGGCACTGGTGCCTTATATCATGCCCGGTTTTGCGCTCGCGCAGTCCTGCGCGCGTATCTGGGAAAAGAATCCGGACGTCGAAGGCCTGATCCTGCTGAAGCACGGCATTTTCACGTTCGGTGAAACCGCGCGCGAGGCATATGAGCGCATGATCGATCTCGTGACCGTTGCGGAAAAGCGACTCGCCCGGACGGGCAAGGCCAAGTCGTTTGCATCCGTACGTTTGCCCAAAAACATCGCCGCGGTCGAGGATATCGCACCGGTGCTCCGCGGCCTGGTCGCCGATCCGACGCGCGAAGACTGGCGACGCATGGTTCTGGATTTCCGGAATTCGCCGGCGGCCCTCGACTACGTGAACGGAAAAGACGTCGCGTCTTACGCGACCGTCGGCCCCGTGACCCCGGATCATGTGATCCGTACCAAGCCGAAGCCGCTTATTCTTCCTGCGCCGAAAAAGGGCGGTCTTGCCGATTTTGCGGCGGCGGCGGCGAGCGCGGTCGATGCCTATGAAAAGGGGTATCAACGGTATTTCGAGCGCAACAACAAAAAGCTCAAGGATCCCAAAACCGCTCTCGACCCCTTGCCGCGGGTCATCCTTGTGCAGGGTGTTGGGCTGTTCGGGCTCGGTAAATCGGCGAAAGACGCGGCGGTTGCGGCGGATCTCGCCGAGACGACCGCGCGCGTCATCGCAGATGCGGAGCGGCTCGGCCGGTTTCAGTGTATTCCCGAGAAAGACATTTTCGAGATCGAATACTGGTCGCTCGAGCAGGCAAAGCTCGGCAAAGCGGTGGAAAAGCCGCTGGCCCGGCATATCGTCGCGGTTACCGGTGGCGGGTCGGGTATCGGGCGGGCCACTGCGGCCGCGTTTGCCCGCGCCGGCGCGGAAGTCGCCGTGCTCGACCGGGACAGGGATGCCGCGCGCCTTGTCGCCGATACTATCGGCGGTATCGCGATTCAGTGCGATGTCACGAAACCGGCGTCCGTCGAACGTGCGTTTGCCGCAATCGTCCGGGCCTTTGGCGGTCTGGATATCCTGGTATCCAATGCCGGGGCTGCGTGGCAGGGCCGTATCGGCGATGTGGACGAGAAAATTCTGCGCGACAGTTTTGAGCTGAATTTCTGGGGTCATCAGCGCTGCGCACAGGCGGCGGTGGCGATCATGAAAGCGCAGGGTACCGGCGGCGCATTGCTGTTCAACACGTCCAAACAGGCGGTCAACCCGGGGCCCGACTTCGGACCCTACGGGCTGCCCAAGGCATCGACGCTTTTCCTGTCGCGGCAATACGCGCTGGACCATGGCGCCGACGGTATCCGTTCGAACGCGGTCAATGCAGACCGCATCCGGTCGGGGCTGTTGACCGACGACATGATCGCGTCGCGCTCGACCGCGCGTGGCCTAAGCGAGGACGATTACATGGCCGGCAACCTGCTCGGACGTGAAGTGACGGCGGATGACGTGGCCCAGGCCTTCGTCGACCTCGCGCTGGCGAGAAAGACAACGGGCGCCGTCATGACGGTCGACGGCGGAAACATCGCCGCAGCCCTACGATAGGACGAAAAAACCCTCTCCCGAGATGGGAGAGGGTTTTTGGTCGCATTCGGCCGTAGCCGGATCAGGAAGCGTGTTCGTCCATCCAGCTCAGCGCGCGCGCAAAGGCACGCTGCGTTGCGCCTTCGTTGTAGGAATCGCGGTCGTCGCAGGTGAAACCGTGACCGGAATCGTCATAGACGTATAGCGGGCTGTCCTGGAGCGCATCCTTGATCTTCTGCAGATCGTCGAGCGGAATGGCCGCATCCTTGTCGCCGAAGTGGAACTGGACGGGGCATTTCGGCTTCAGGTCGCCGACCTTGGCAGCGATTCCGCCCCCGTAGAACGGCATGGCGGCTGAAACGCCATCGACCGTGCAGGCCGCGATATAGGTTGCATACCCGCCGAAGCAGAAGCCGATCACGCTGACCTTGCCGGCTGACGCGACGTTCTGAACCGCGGCGGAGATATCGGCCGTAATCCATTCGTCCGTAATCTTGCCCCGGGTTTCGCGGCCGATACCGAAATCGGTTTCATTGTAGCCAAGCTCGATGCCCTTCTCGACGCGGTCGAAAAGCGCGGGCGCAATGGTTTCGTATCCCTGTTCGGCGAAATAATCGACGGTCCGGCGGATCTGGCCATTGATGCCGAAGATTTCCTGAACAACGACCAGCGCGCCTTTGGCAGCGCCCGACGGAGATGCCTTGTAGGCGTCCAGCGTGTGGCCGTCCGATGTCGTAAGTGAAATTGTCTCTCCCATAATTCTCCCTTTCTACGGGTCCCTGATTGACGTCAGAATACGATTTATATTCTCGCGGCAGTGCGGTGATCCGATGCCGTCGGCGTAACTTAGCGCGGCTGTTCAGACGTTGAAACGGAAAAGGATCACGTCACCGTCTTTCACGGTGTAATCGCGGCCTTCCTGGCGCATTTTGCCGGCTTCCTTTGCGCCCTGCTCGCCGTTATGCGCCACATAGTCGTCGTATCCGATGGTTTCCGCGCAAATGAAGCCGCGGGCGAAGTCGGTATGGATGACGCCGGCTGCATCGACGGCCTTGCTGTCGCCGGGAATGGTCCAGGCTCGGCTTTCCTTGGGGCCCGCCGTAAAATAGGTGATCAGGCCGAGCAATTCGTATCCGGCACGGATCACGCGCTCGAGCCCGGTACGCTCAAGCCCCAGGCTTTCCAGAAATTCGCGCTTTTCCTCCGGGTCGTCGAGCTGGGCGACTTCGGCTTCGATCGCCGCCGAGACAACAACGCAGGCGGCATTTTCCGCGGCGGCCCGCTCGGCGACCTTTTCCGTAAAGGCATTGCCGGTGGCGGCCGAATCCTCGTCGACGTTGCAGACATACATGATCGGTTTCGCCGTCAGCAGCTGCATCTGGTTGAACAGCGGTGCTTCGTCTTTCGAAACCTCCATCGTGCGCGCCGGTTTACCCTCTTCAAGGAGGGCGATCGCGCGCTGGACGAGCTCGAGCATCGCTTTCGATTCCTTGTCGCCGCCGCGCGCTTTCTTTACCAGCGGATCGACACGGCGTTCCAGGCTCTGAAGGTCGGCCAGCATCAGTTCCGTATCGATGACGTCGGCATCGGCGAGCGGATCGACCTTGCCGGCGACATGGGTGACCTCGTCTCCCTCGAAACATCGAAGTACATGGGCGATCGCCGCGACCTCGCGGATGTGGCCGAGAAACTGGTTGCCCAGTCCTTCGCCCTTGCTCGCGCCGGCAACGAGGCCGGCGATATCCAGAAATTCAAGCTGCGCCGGCACGATATTCTGCGATTTCGCCAGGCCTGCGATGATTTGCATGCGTTCATCGGGCACCGACACACGACCGGCATTGGGCTCGACCGTGCAGAAAGGATAGTTCGCGGCTTCGGCCGCCGCCGTCGCGGTGAGTGCGTTAAACAGGGTCGATTTGCCGACATTCGGCAGGCCGACAATGCCGCATTGGAATCCCATCAGTCTTTATCCTTCTCGGGCTGGCCCGGCGGCGGGGCAAGATACGCCACGCGCGTCATGAAACCTGCATCGTCGCCTTCGACCAGATACGGTACCGCGTCGGCGACGGCGTCTATTGTTCTTTCTACCCAGTCCATTTCGGTCTTGGAGAAATCCGACAGGACATAGTTGTGAACACGTTTCTTGTCACCGGGATGACCGATGCCGATCCTTACCCGTTTGAAGTCCTGGCCGATATGCGACGATATGCTGCGAATGCCGTTATGGCCCGCATGGCCGCCGCCCATTTTGACCCGGACCTTGCCGGGGGCGAGGTCCAGTTCGTCATACAGAACCGTCACCTGAAGCGGGCGCAGCTTGTAGAACCGCACGGCGGAACCAAGCGCACGGCCGGATTCGTTCATGAACGTTTTGGGCTTTAACAGCAGTACTTTTTCGCTATGAATCGTGCCCTCGGCCACATACGAATGATGCTTGGACTGGCGCAGGGTCAGGTTATAGCGGCGGATGATCTCATCCGCCGCCATGAACCCGATATTGTGGCGTTGCCGGGCGTGTTTCGGGCCGGGGTTGCCGAGCCCTGCAAAGATCAGCATGGCTGTCTACCGGCCCGAACCGGCAACAAGGACCGATCAGTCCTTGTCGCCCTCTCCGCCATCGTCGCCGTCATCGCCTTCGCCGTCGCCTGCTTCGCCTTCGGCACCTTCGCCGTCTTCACCCTCTTCGCCTTCTTCGTCTTCAGTAGGTTCGACGACGATGGTCGGCGCGGCAATTGTGGCGATCGTGAAGTCACGATCGGTGATGACGAATTCGACACCGTCGGGCAGCGTGACCGCGCTCGCATGCATCGAATCGCCGACATCGAGACCGGCAAGCTGCAGGACGAGTTCCGGCGGAATATTGTCGGCGGTACAGAACACTTCCACTTCGTAGCGCACGACGTTGAGCACGCCTCCGGATTTGAGACCGGGACTTTCTTCCTCGCCCTCGAAAACGACCGGCACATTGGCGGCGATTTTTCGCTTGGGGTCGAAACGCAGGAAATCGACATGCATCGGAAAATCCGATACCGGGTGGAACTGCACGTCGCGTGGCAGCACGCGGTGCTTGGTTCCGTCGATTTCGATATCCACCAGCTGGATAAAGAACTGCGGATTGTCGAGCTCCTTATTGAGCACGCGCCGCTCCAGCGTCAGCAGAATCGGTTCTTCCTTGTTGCCGTAGATAACGGCGGGTACCTGCCCATCACGACGAGCCTGGCGCGCGGACCCCTTACCCACGCCGTCTCGCGGAGAGGCGGGTAC
>CAXBMQ010000027.1:0-61157 GCA_963977005.1 uncultured Rhodospirillaceae bacterium | reverse complement strand
CCGTCATGCCGAACGCATCGGCCGCCTCGATGACATCCTTGTCGACCAGCCGGATACCGAGATCGGTGAGCCGGATAACCGGCACGATCGCATAGAGGATGATGGCGATCCCGTAGAGTTTCGGTTCGGTGACGGCGAACAGGAAAATCAGCGGGATCAGATAGACGAAGGGCGGCAGCGTCTGCAGCATATCGAGAACCGGCAGCGTCATGCGTTGCAGCCGGTTGCTGCGCGACATCGCGATCCCGATGGGAACCCCCAACAGCACGCACAGGAACGCGCAGACGAAGATCACGGCAAGGGTCTGCACCGCGTAGGTGTAGTAATCGATAAACGCCAGTGACAGCAGGCAGGCGCCAACGAATATCACGAGCTTTCCGGACCGGCTGACCAGCATCACCACCAGGAGCAGGGCGGGGATCATGAGCCACCAGGGGGTTGTCTCGAACAGCCAAAGAGCCGCTTCCAGAAACCAGCTGAGAGGCTGGGTCAGCGGATCGAGGACAAAACTCAATTCGTCCTTGATGCTCAGGAACCCGTTTTCGAGGCCCTTGGTCAGCACCCGCGATTGAGGGAAGGCGTCGCAAGCCTCGTGAAGCGCGTCCATGGACGGGAACGGCAGCTCCCAGATCGACGGCGGAGCCGCATCCTCGCCGGCGTTCTGCGCCAGCAGGTCGGCCATGGAGACCGGACCGCTCGTTTTCCCGGCGCCGCTTTGACACCATGTTTCCAGCCCGAGGGTGGAAAAAACCACGTCATATGTCGCCATGGTGCGTTTCCGTCAAAAGAGTTCAGCCAGCGCGCGGAAGCCCGGTTGGCCCGGCGCTATTTGAGAAGCCGGCTCATTTTGGCCTTTGCGGCCTCATTCAGCCAGCTGCCCCAGACGTCTTTATTGGTTGTGAGGTAATGGACCGCCGCTTCTTCGGAAGAAGCGTTCTTCGATTCTTTCCAGGCGAGCACGGCGCCCATCTGCTTGTTGGTGAAGCTCAGCTTGGACAGCATGGCGACAACTTCCGGTTCGCGCTCGGCAAAGGCCGCCGTCACGCCGGTGACCACCGGTGCCGACGGATAGCTCGACTTGCCCGGGGTCGCGCAATCCGCCTTGGCGTTACACTTGTGCACCGCCGCCTTGTGCGGGCCGAGCGACACGGGAACCATCTCGTATTTGCCGAGCAGGGCGGTCGGCGCCCAGTAATAGCCGAACCACGGCTGCTTTGCGGCATAGGCCGACGCGAGGGAACCGGCCAGCGTTTCGCCCGATCCGTGATTGAACACCTCGATCCCGTTGCCCTTCAGGTCGAACGCCACCTTCAGATTGTCGTTGATTACCCGGCAGCCCCATCCGTCCGGGCAATTGTGGAAGCGGGCCCCGACGAGTTTCGGGTTGGCGAGTACGCCTTCGATCGTCTTCAGTTCGGGATGTTTGTCGGCAAGGTATTTGGGAATCCACCAGTGCTCCTCTCCGCCGTCGGACAGGACCTTGGCGATTGTCTTCACTTTCCCATCGGCCTCCAGCTTCTGGTAGACCGGCGCGGAGTTGATCCACATCTCGGTGACGATGTCGGGCTTGCCGTTTTCCGCCAGCGAGGTTGCGGCCGGCACGGTATCGGACGGGACCACCGTGACCTTGCAGCCGTATCCCTGTTCCATGATGAACTTGGCAACGGTGGTGACGACCGACGCGGATGCCCAGTTCATCTCGGTGATGGACACGTCTCCGCAATCCGCACGGGCGTCGGACGCGGTGACGCCGGCGGTTGCCGTCATGGCCACCGCGACGGCGGCGAGTTTCAGCGAACTTGAAATAATTCCATTCATGGGGCGGGATCTCCTTCAGGTGATTTATTGCCGCGCAAAAGCCGGCGAGCGCGGCGCTTGCGCCGCAATCGCGCTTTCCCGGCTGGGCGTGTGGGTTGTTTCACTCTATTGCGTCCGGCGGCTTTACTCAACGGTGCCGACTCACCGGCCGGCGCCGGCACACAGGAAAGCCGGAATATCGGATGCCCGACGAGGCACCTTTGCCCCGCGGATCTAAATTCCGTCCCCGCCCTCAGCCCTGCCGCAGCACCTTCGCCGCCGGCCGTGACAGCGCCCATCTTGCGGCGATGAGGCCGGTGGCGGTGGGCAGGGCGACCGCCACGGCGAGCCAGGGAAGGATCCCGCCGATTGCGGGTCGAAACTCGATCAGCCCTGTCGTGAGGCCCCAGGCGCTCAGATTGCCGAGGATCAGGGCCGCCAGTGCCGCGCTGAGCCCGATAATCGCGAACTCGATCGCCGTTGCCGTCAGAGTCTGCCGGCGGGTGGCGCCGACGATTTTGAGCAATACCGCCTCGCGCAGGCGCCGTCGGCGGGTCGCGGCGACGGCGCCGGTGAGCACGAGAAAGGCGGCAAACCCGGTCGCCGCGGTGATCGCCTGAAGGGCGCGGCCAATCCCGTCGGCGGCTCTGGCGAGGAAATCCGTGACCTCGGCGACCAGCAGGCCGGGGGCTTCGGGAAAGCTTTGCGACAGGGCGGTGCGCAGATCGTCCGGGGCATCGAACCCGGCGGACGGGGCGGTCCAGACCGCGGCGATCTCACGGTGGGGCGGCGGGTCGGCGAAGGGGGAGAGCAGGATAGGGAAATCGAGCCCGAGTGAGGCGCGGTCGACGCGCCGCAGGTTGGCAATTTCGGCCCGCAACGGCGATGCCAGGACGCCGAGCGTCAGCGTATCGCCGATACCCACGCCGAGGCGGTCCGCCACCCGCGCGTCGAGCGAGACCAACGCCGGGCCCGCATAGTCTGCCGGCCACCAGTTCCCGGCGGTGAGCGGTTCCTTGGGCGGGTCCGCGCGCCATGAAATCCCGCGGTCGCCGCGCACCACATAGGCGACGTCGGCGGGGATGCGCCTGTCGGTCACGGCGCGCCCGCCGATCCCGGTGATCCCGGCATGCAGGAACGGGGCGCGCTGCCACCGTGCGACCTGTGGCGATGCTGCCATGAATCCATCGAACCGCGCGGCCTCCGCCGGATCGATGTTGAGCACCACCAGCCCCGGCGCCGATGCGGGCAGGGTGGCGGCGAGATGGCGGTCGGCGTTGTGGCGCAGGGCGTCGACGGCGATCACCAGGGTGAGGCAAAGCCCCACGGCCATGACCAGCGGTGTTGTCGGCGCGCCCGGCCGGTGGATATTCGCCAGCGCAAGGCGGAGCAGGGGGCGTCCCCGCACCGCCGGGAGACGCCCGGCGATGCGGGCCGCCGTGGCGAGAAGCCGTCCGATCCCGAGAAACGTCGCGACAACGAGCGCGGCCGCCACTGCAAACAGCGCCGCTACGACCGGCATGGGTGCGGACCAGACGAAAAGAGCGGCAAGTGCGATGGCGAGAGCCGCCAGCATGACCAGCCTGCGCCGTCGCGGCCGGGCGCGCGCCGGGGTGACATCGCTGCGCAACAGCATCTGCGGGCGTAGAACCTCGGCACGCGCCAGCGGCAAGAACGCGAAGAGCAGGGTCGCGAGGAATCCGAACCCGCCGGCTACAAGCAAGGGTGCGGCGTGCAGCCCGCCCGCGACCGGCAGCCACTCGGCAAGGATCGGGACAGCGATGGCGTAGACGGCAAGGCCGCCGGCGAGGCCGAGAGCGATGCCGAATGCGGCGGCGCCCGCAACCTGGAGGAGGTAGATACGCAGGATCAAAGGCGGCGGCGCGCCGAGGCTTTTCAGGATGGCGATATTGACCCGCTTGCGGTCTAGCCAGGCGGCGACGCCATTGGCCACGCCGACACAGCCGATCAGCAGGATGCCCATGGCGGCAAAGGTCAGAAGCGATGTAACCAGTGCGAGGGTCCGTTCCGCGCCGGGCACGCCGTCGGCGGCATTGACGATGCGAAACCCGGCATTGGGCGTCGCGCGCGCGAATTCCGCGACCCAGTCGCCCGCATCGACGCCGTCGCGCAGCCTGATCCGGCTGTACCAGTAGGTTTGCGCACCCGGCGCGAGAAGGGCGCTGCCGGCGAGCGCGGGCAGGGCGACGATCACCCGGGGGCCCAGTGTGAAGGCGCGCAGGGAGCGGTCCGGCTCTTCCGCGATCAGCGCGCGCAGTTCGAACCGGTCGCCGCCGATCGTGACGATGTCGCCGATCTGCGCCTCCAGCGTCGCCAGCAGCGTCTCCGCGACGGCCGCACCCCAGATGCCGTTGCGCCGGGCAAGCGCGTCGGCCGGCACCGATGGCGGCTGCAGTGCGAGGGTGCCGTAAAGCGGGTAGGCGCCGTCGACCGCTTTCAGTTCGACCAGCGCCGAACGGCTGTCATGCCTGGCCAGCACACGCATTTCCGCCGTCTGGCTGTGGCTGCCGGCAGCCGCGAAGGCGGCGATATGCCCAGGCGTAGGCGGGCGATGGAACAGCCGGAGGGAGATATCGCCGCCGATGCTGCTACGGGCACCCTCGTGCATTCCGTCGAGAACCGCGGCCGAGAGCAGGCCGATCGTTGCGATCGCCGCCGTCCCGAAGCCGATGCCGACCGTGAGAAGGACGAAGCCGCGAGCCGCGCCGCGCAGTTCACGAAGGGCGAGGCGCAGGGCGAGCAAAGCGGGTTCCTTCAGACCGATTTGTCCTGCTTTGTCCTGGCTATTCCGCCGCCTGCGTGCCCGCGGCGTAACGGCTTTCCGGCACCGACAGGCCGAGCCGGTCGCGCAGCGTGCCCTCCTCATAGGCGGTGCGGTAGATACCGCGGCGCTGCAGTTCGGGCACGACCATGTCGACAAAGGCGTCGAACTCTCCCGGGAACATCGGCGGGATCAGGTTGAAGCCGTCGCAGGCGCCGTTTTCAAACCATTCCTGCATGCTGTCGACGACGTCCGACGGGGTCCCGACCAGGACCATGTGTCCGCGTGTTGCGGCGAAATGCTGGTAAAGCTGGCGCAGGGTCCAGCCCTCGCGCCGTGCCATGTCGAGCATCTGGCCGGAGCGGGTGCCGACGTCGTCGACCGCCGCGAGATCGGGCAACGGCTTGTCCGGGTCCATGCCCGTCACGTCGTGGCCGAGCCGGCGCGACAGATAGGCACGCCCGTGATCGGGATGAATGAGATTCTGAAGCTCGTCGGCCTTGGCCTCGGCTTCTTCGCGCGTCCCGGCGACCGTCACCGACAGCCCCGGCATGATCGCAAGGTCGCCGGGCTTCCGGCCGTATCGGGCGAGGCGGCCTTTGACGTCGGTATAGAACGCCTGCGCCTGCGCCATGTCCTGGGTGGCGGTAAAGATCACGTCGGCGGATTTCGCGGCGAGTTCGCGCCCTTCCTCGGACGCGCCTGCCTGCACGATCACGGGCCGGCCCTGTGGCGAGCGCGGGGTGTTGAGCGGGCCTTCCACCTGGAAATACTTGCCCTTGTGGTTCAGCACATGCATCCGGTCCCATTCGAAGAACGTGCCGCTTTCGCGGTCGCGCACGAAGGCGTCGGCGTCCCAGCTGTCCCACAGGCCTTTCAGGACCTCGACGAATTCGTCGGCGATCGCATAGCGCTCGGTCTTCGGCAGGTGGGATTCCTGATTGTAGTTGAGGGCGGCGCGCGGATTGCCTGTGGTAACGATATTCACCCCGGCGCGTCCGCCGCTGATCAGGTCCAGCGTCGCGAACATGCGCGCCACCGTGTAGGGCTGGTCGAAGCTGGTGCTCCGCGTGCAGACAAGACCGATATGTTTCGTATGCGGGGCAAGAGCACTGAGCAGCGTGAACGGTTCGAGCCAGGCGGAATAATGCTGGCGGTTCAGCGCCGAATCCTCCGTTGTCCAGGCGGTGTTGGTATCGGCGGAGAACAGCATGTCCAGCAGCCCGCGCTCGGCGGTTTGCGCCATCTCGACAAAACGGTCGAAATTCTCGTTGGCGTCGGCATGGGCATCCGGGTGCCGCCAGGACGCGATGTGATGTCCGGTGGGACGAATAAACAGGCCAAGCTTCATTTCTGCCATCGAAAGAATTCCCGTGTTTTTCTGGATAGGACGTTCAGGCTAGGACGCGCCGCGCCATGCTGGCAATGCGACATTTAGGTCAGCTGGTATCGCGCATGCGCATGGGGGGCATATCGCCGATCGCATCCGCGTACAGTGCCGAATGATCGCCGTCGTGGTTGGCCATCCCGGGCCTGGTCAGGCAGCCGCGCGGGGCGATGAAGCTGTCGATGCGCCTTCGCGGGCGTTCGTGCCACTGGATATTGAAGGCGCAGAGTTTCGGGAAAAACTGCAAATGCGCATAGGGCAGGCGGTCGTGTATCCACCACGCCAGCGCCCGCCAGTCCGCGCCGTTTGCGTATCTGTCGGCGAACCACGGGATGACGATACAGGCGGTGGCGCCCATGCAGCCGTCGGCGTCGCGCCGGTCCCAGATGTGGCCGGCGTAGTCCTTTTCGTTCGACGCGCAGTTCAGCCTGTTGCGGTTGCCGAAATCGTTGAGCGCCGCGGACCGGTAGCCGCTGCGGATATTGATTCCGCCGAATGTCTCGTTCAGCGGCTCCAGCAGCTCGGTGCAGAGCCTGCGCCCGGCGGCGACGGCGAGATCGGGGTCGTCGGGAATGTTCGGGATGCCGTGGATGGCGGCGATCTCGCTGAACAGGAAATCGCGCAGGAAGAACGAGGGCGACAGGCGTGTCCGCCCGAGGTTTTCGAGCCCCCTGACCGATGCGGGAGATTTCATCGCGCGCCGGACGGACGGTCGATGGCCACGGCTTTGACCATCGCGAAGACTTTCGCCCCCGGCTGCAACGCCAGGTCGTCGAGCGATTTGCGCGTGATCTGGGACCAGATAACCGCGCCGCCGACATCGACCGACACGTCGAGCTGCGGGCCGGGCGCCGTGGATACGGTGCCGACCGTGCCTTCGAAGACATTGAGCACGCTGACGTTTTGCGGGCGTTCCGTCGCCAGGCTGACGTCGCGGGCGCGCACGCGGATGCGCAGGCTTTCCCCGACCGTCAGGTCGGGGGCGGCGACCCGGAACGCGCCGCCGGCGAATGTCAGCGTGGCGATCCCGTAGACCGGGTCCAGATGGGACGTGCGCACCGGGATGACGCTGCCCGCGTTGCCGTCGCCCGCCGCGCGCAGCAGGTCCGGGCGGTTGAGCACGTCTTCGACCGGCCCCGCGGCGGACACGCCGCCATTGGCGACGAGAACCATCGTGTCGGCGATCTGCAGGATTTCCTCGATGGAATGGCTGACATAGACGACCGGGATGGCGAAATCGCGGCAGACGCGGTCGATAAAGGGCAGCACCTCCCATTTCCGTTCGGCGTCGAGCGCCGCCAGCGGCTCGTCCATCAGCAACAGGCGCGGCGCCGACAGAAGCGCCCGGCCGAGCGCGACACGCTGTTTTTCGCCGCCGGAGAGGAGATGCGGCTGGCGGTCGAGCAGCGCGCCGATTGCGAGCACGTCGACGACGTCAGCGAATCCGGGGCCGCGGTTTTCCCGTGTCCGGTTGCGCCGTGCGCCGTATGCGAGGTTCCGCCGCACGGTCATGTGCGGAAACAGCCGGGCATCCTGAAAGACATAGCCGATCCGACGGCGGTCGGGCGCCAGGTTCAGCCTGGTGGCGCTGTCGAAAACGGGCTTGCCGTCGATCGCGACCCGGCCGTTATCGGGCGTCGTCAGCCCCGCCAGCATCTGGACGATGCTCGTTTTGCCCGCCCCGGATTTTCCGAACAGGGCGGTGACGCCGCCGGCGCATTCGAACCACGCATCGATCGTGAGCACGCCGAGGGTTTTGCGGATGTCGACCGACAGGCTCATGCGCCGGCAATCCGACGGCGGACGCGGCGCGCGATGATCTCGGAGACGAACATCGCCGCGAAGGCGATCACGACGGACAGGATCACGAGGCGGATCGCACTGTTTTCCTGGCCCGGCACCTGCGCGAGCCCGTATAGCGCGACGGGCAGGGTGGTGGTTTCTCCCGGGATGGCGGACACGAAGGTGATCGTCGCGCCGAATTCGCCGAGCGCGCGGGCGAAGGCGAGGATCGCGCCGACGACTATCCCGCTGCCGGTCAGCGGCAGGGTGACGCTGAAAAACACATCCAGCGGCCCCGCACCCAGCGTCCGGGCGGCCTGTTCGAGCCGGGTGTCGATGGCCTCGATGGACAGCCGGATTGCGCGGACCATCAGCGGAAACGCCATGACGGCGGCGGCAACCGCCGCACCCTGCCAGGAAAACGCCACCGTGATACCGAACGTGTCATACAGCCAAGCGCCGACAGCGCCGTTGCGGCCCAGCATGACCAGCAGCAGATAGCCGATCACGACCGGCGGGACGACCAGCGGCACGTGGATGAGGGCATCGAACAGGGACTTTCCGGGAAACTCGCAGCGCGCGAGGACCCAGGCGACAGCGATGCCAAAGGGGAGGCTGAGCGCCACCGCCCAGAGCGAGACCTTGAGGCTGAGCTGGACGGCTTCTATTTCGAGGGGAGTCAGGGAAAACATCGTGCCGTCAGCGCGTCAGGAAGCCGAATTTTCGATAGATCGTGCGGCCCGCATCCGAGGCGAGATAGGCGAGCAGCCTGTCCGCCGCCGGTCCGGCGGTGTTTGTCGCCACCGCCTGGTAATCGATCGGCGCATGCAGCGATCCGTCGATGGTGGCGACAATGCGCACCTGGCCGGTCTGGATGGCGTCGGTGTAATAGACGATCCCGAGCCGGGCCTCACCCCGCTGGACAAGGGCGAGGGCAAGCCGGACATTCTGCGTCCGCACGGTGCGGTGCGACAGCTGCGCCCAAAGGCCGAGACCGCCAAGGGCCTGTCTGGCATAGATCCCGGCGGGGACGTGCTGCGGATCGCCGATGGCGAGCCGGCCGTCCGGACCCAGCGCGGCGGCTATACCTGTTTGCAGGCTGAACGGGGTGGGCAACTGTGCCGTCGCCGGCGCGACAAGAACAATTCTGTTGCGGAATACCGTGAGGCGCGTGTCGGGACGAATACGTTTTTGTTGGGCGAGATGATCGACCCAGTGGCTATTGGCGGAAAAGTAGATATCGGCGGGCGCACCGGCGTCTATCTGGCGGGCGAGGGCGCCGCTGGAGCCATAGACGATGCGCAGCCGCGTTTTATTTTCCGGATCCCAGTGGTCGCGGATTTCGTCGAGGACCTGAACGGTGCTGGCCGCGGCGAAAACGGTGAGGTTTCCGGCATAAGCGGGCGCCGTCAGAAGCGCTGTGACGCAAAGGAGAGATGTAAGAAGACCGCGCATAAGCGTTATATACCATTGTATATAACGGCTGTATATCGCGTGAGTACCTGTCACTTGTGCCGCCCTAAAGTGGGTGCACAAAAACCCCGTCAGAATGTCTGATGCTGACCCGTTGCGCACATGCTCCAAATGAAAACGGCGGTCCCGAAGAACCGCCGTTTCAGCATTCAATGCAACAGTCGGGTTGCTATTAGGCCGCCTTGCGACGCCGAGAAATGTGAAGCGCCGCGATGCCGAGACCAAGCAGGGCCAGCATGCCGGGTTCGGGCACGCTGCTGACCTCGATCGGATCGTTCAGCCAATCCGAGATATTCTGGATGAACTCCGGTTCCTGAGGCGAAGCGGTTCGAAACAGGTCGACACTAGTGATTACCAGAACTTCGCCGAGCCCGACGGAATAAAGGCTCGCGATACCGGCTGATACGATCACTTCAGCATTAGAGGCGGGATCGAGGATGCTGCCGCAACCGTGCGAGACCGAGCCAACACCCGCGCCCAGCGGATTTGTCGTCGAAGCGGTGCCGGTATTGGTATCGCATACATCGGTGATTGTCGCGCCGATAATCTGTTCGATGGTTGCGTTGAAGGCGCTCCAGCCCGCATTGTCGGTGATAATCACGCCTTTATGGCCGGTCGAGATGAACGACGTAAGGTTCGTGACCTCCGCCGCGCCCAGCGCGCCGCCATTAGAATTGAGTTGCGCATTAACCCACACCGAGTCGACCCCGACGAACGATGCGGCATTGTCGAAGCTTGCGACTTGAAGCACCGCATGGTCGGCGTTGACGACCGACAGGAACGCCGTATTCGCTGGGTTGAAATAGCTATATAACGTATCGCCACTTCCCACCGGGATATCCGTGAGAATTGTTCCCGCATGGACATTGCCGGCGCTCGCTGCACCGAGAAGGATCGCCGCTCCGGCCGCCAAACGCACCTGTTTGCGCAATACGGCGTAAACGCCTGATATCCTTGAGTTCATGGAAAACAACTCCCCAACGCTGAATCATCGCTTCTGACAAGATGGGAAGCAAGATTCATGCCAGCCTTGTTAGATTGAATGATTTCAGCGACTTATGGGTTGAAGGCTCGGCCCGAATCGCCAAACTGTAAAATCCACCGACACTCAAGCGTCAACAGCGACCGTTCCATGGAAAGTCGGAATGTCCGCAATTGACTAAGCGGACATGAGAGAGCTTCCCAGTTTCAGGGACAATGAGTCGTTAGCGGGCTGCTTATGCGGCCCCAAAGCCCGGGAGGTGCTGGTCGGTTCAGGGGTCGAGTGCGGCCGCCTGTTCGCTCAGACTGTCGAGTTTGTCCTCGATGACGCTGCGGTCGAGATCGCGCGTGATGAACACGATGCGCGAGCGGCGGTCGTCATCCGGCCATTCGGCGAGCTCCGCCGGGTCGTGAAACATGTGCTGCACGCCATGCACCGCAATGGGCCGGTCCCGCCCGGCAATGTTCAGGATGCCCTTTATGCGCAGCAGTTTTTCGCCATGCTGACCGATCAGGATCCGGACCCAGGCGACGAATGCCTCCCAGTCGATGGGCTCGTCGCGGGTCACGCAGAACGCGGCGATCGAGGAATCGTGGCGGTTCACGTCATGCGCATGGTCGTGGCTATGGTCATGATCGTGCCCGTGCCCGTGCCCGTGCCCGTGATGGGCATGCGCGCTGTCCTGATAGGCTTCGTCCCGCAGCCAGCGCTGCACGTCGACCGTTTTCGATTTCGGATCGTACAGCCCGGTATCGAACAGCTCGTCAGGGTCGATTTCGCCCATCACGGCAAACACTTTCGGCGCGCCGGGGTTCAGCGCATCGAGCCGCTCGATCAGCGCGTCGAGTGCCGGCGGTTCGACGAGGTCGGATTTGGTAATCACGATCCGGTCGGCGACCGCCACCTGTTTGACGGATTCCGAGTGGCGGTCGAGCTGTCCGTCTGCGTTCACCGCATCGACCGTCGTGATGATGCCGTCCAGCGCATAACGGTTGGAAATAACCGGAGCCGTCATCATCATGTGGATGATCGGCGCCGGGTCGGCGAGCCCGGTGGTTTCGATCAGGACGCGGCGGAAATAGGGCACCTGTTTCTTCACCCGCTTGATAAACATCTCAGACAGCGTGTTCACCAGGTCGCCCTGCACGGTGCAGCACAGGCAACCGGCATTGAGCAGCACGGTATTGTCGTCGACCCGCTCGACAAGCTGATGATCGAGACCGATTTCGCCGAATTCGTTGATCAGCACGGCGGTTTCGACCATGTCCGGATGCTTGACCAGCCTGTTCAGCAGGGTGGTTTTGCCGCTGCCGAGGAAGCCCGTCAGCAGCGAGACCTGGATCGGCGAGTCGTCGACCGGTGCCTCGTCGACGGGGGTAGCGGCGTCGTCAGTCATTTCCGTTCAGACGGTTGAAGCCCTGCTGGAGGTCTTCGATCAGGTCCTCGGGGTCTTCGAGCCCGGCGTGAATGCGGATCAGCTGGCCCTTGTCTTTCCATTCCACCGCGGTGCGGTTCCCCGCCGGGTTGGCCGGCATGATCAGGCTCTCGTAGCCGCCCCAGCTGGCGCCCATGGCGTAAAGCTCCATGCCGTCGAGCATGGCGTGGATCCTGGATTCCTCGAATTCGTCCTTGAGCACGAAGGAAAACAGTCCGCTCGCGCCGGTGAAATCGCGCTTCCAGATATCGTGGCCAGGATGTTCGGGCAGGGCCGGGTGGAGCACACGGTCGACTTCGGGCCGTGCCTGTAGCCACTCGGCGAGCCTGATGCCGGTTTCCTGATGGCGGTCGAGACGCACTTTGAGCGTGCGCAGGCCGCGCAGTGCCAGATAGATGTCGTCCGGCCCGGAATTCGCGCCGAGGGCCGCCGCCGACGGGCGCACGATGTCCCAGTGTTCCTCGTTCGTGGTGATCAGGCCCATCATGACGTCGGAATGGCCGACGATATACTTGGTCGCCGCCATGGCACAGACATCGACGCCGTTTTCAAACGGCTTGAAATAGATTCCGGCGGACCAGGTGTCGTCCATCATCACGACGCAGCCGGCCTTGTGGGCCTCTTCGGCGATGGCCGGGATGTCCTGCATCTCGAAGGTCAGCGAACCGGGGGCTTCGACATAGACGATTTTTGTGTTTTCGCGGATCAGATCCTTGATGCCCGCGCCGATCTTCGGATCGTAATAGGTGGTCTCCACCCCGAAGCGTCCGATGATGTTGTCGCAGAAATTGCGCGCAGGGCCGTAAACGCAATCGACCATAAGGATGTGGTCGCCCTGTTTGAGATAGGCGAGCATGGCGGCGTTGATCGCGGCGAGCCCCGATGCAAGGGCGACCGTCCGATAGCCGCCGGAGACGGCTGCATAGGCTTCCTCGAGCGCATCGTGGGTCGGCGTGCCGTGGCGGCCATAGGTATAGACGCCGGGCTCCCACCGGTGTTCGCGCCGGTAGTTCATCTCGGCGACCGAGCCCCAGGCAATCGTCGATGCATGATAGACCGGCGGATTGATAATGCCGTGATTGGACTTGGGATCGCGTCCCTTATGGACGATTTTTGTATCTTCTTTCATGACACCCGGAATGCTGTGAGGAATGGAGGTCGCACCATAGTCGCGCTGCGGTCAGGTTTCTACCGGTGTATCGGTCCGGCCGCCCCATTCGGTCCAGGAGCCGTCATAGACGGCAACATCGTCTTTTCCGGTGAGGTGCATGGCGAGCGCCAGCACGCAGGCGGTAATCCCCGATCCGCAGGTCGTGACCACCGGCCGCGCTGTATCGATGCCGGAGTCCGCAAGCCGGGCCGACAGTTCGGCGGGCGGGCGGATCGTCGACGTTTCGGGGTCGATCAGGGTGTTGAACGGCAGGTTGAAACTGCCGGGAATACGGCCGGGCCGGCATTCGGGACGCGGTTCGGGCTCGGCGGCGGTAAAACGCCCGGCCGACCGGGCGTCGAGGATCTGTTCGGCGCCGCCGGCCAGATTGGCGCGGATGTCGTCGAGCGAGCGCATCGTCGCCGGCGCGAAACTGGCGGCGAACGAGGTTGTCCCGGTTTCCGGCGTCTCGGTCGACAGGGGGCGCCCTTCCGCCCGCCATTTGACCGACCCGCCATTCAGCAACGACACCCTGGCATGACCGAACGCGCGGAGCGTCCACCAGACGCGTGCGGAGGTCATCATCGACACATTGTCGTAGACGACGACATGATGATCGTTGGCAATGCCGAGGGCATTCATGTGGCGCTCGAACGTCGCTTCGTCCGGCATCATGTGGGGCAGGGACGATGCCGGATCGGCGATGGCATCGATATCCCAGAACACCGCGCCCGGGATGTGGCCTTCGTCGTAGTCCTCGACCCCCTTGCGGCCGACATTCGGCATAAGCCACGTGGCATCGACGATGCGGATGGACGGATTGTCGAGCCGCGCGGCCAGCCATTCCGTTTCGACAAGTGTCGGGACCGATTCATCGGACATGTCTCATTCCCTCCGTCAGCATGGATTGGTTTTCCCAAGCCAAAAATAGCCGGTTTGCCGCGGGATGTAAGTGCCGCAAAAAAAAGACCGTCCCGAAGGACGGCCAGGAGCGCGGTGGAGGGGATGAAGTCTTAGGTGGGACGAACGGCCAAAACTGTCCTGCCCGAGGCCGTTCGTCCCGCGCACAACGGGGAGCGAGCCCGCATGTGCGCTGTTCGGTTGTTTCTGCTCAGTGGCCTTTTCCGTCGAGGGTGACGGAGGGGATGACGCGCCGCTCGATGCGCCGGCGGAAGAGCGTGCGGCGGTCGACGATTATCTGGTCGGCGGCAAACGCATCCCGTGGCGACATACGCGGGCCGCGTGCTACAATCCGCACCGTGGTTTGTGAGTTGGAGGTTGCCGGTCCGGCGAAATCTATGTTGGTCATCAGACAAATCCTGTCATCCGTTTCCGGGTATGTGAGGCGAATATGCCGAACCCGGCCTGAAACGAACCTGAACGGCCCGTTCATCCTGTGTTCATCGAAGGCGACGCATATTGGCGGCGTGAGACGTAGATTCATGATCGGTGTGGGGGCCCTCGCTGTGGCAAGTCTGTTGCCTTTGGCCGGCGAAGCCGCGCCCAAGGACCATGAACGCGCCCGCGATGCCGTGAAGTCCGGCAAGATCCTGCCGCTGAAGAAAGTTCTTCAACGCATTTCCAAAAAATATCCCGGCAAGGTCGTCGATGCCGATGTCCGCGAGGTCGTCGATAAAAAGACCCGGAAAAAGGAATGGCTCTACTTTCTGAAAGTGGTCGACAAGAAAGGCCGCGTCACGGACCTGACCGTCGATGCGAGAACCGCCAAGGTGCGCGCCGCGAAACGCGGCGGCCCGCTGAAGAAGAAGGGCTGAGCCGGTGCGCGCCCTCGTTGTCGAAGACGACAAAGACCTCGCCCGCCAGCTCGCCGAGGCGCTGGTCGAAAGCGGGTATGCCGCGGATACCGCCCATAACGGCGAAGAGGGGCATTTTCTCGGCGATACGGAACCCTACGACGTGATCGTTCTCGATATCGGCCTGCCGGTGATGGACGGCATCGAAGTGCTGGAACAGTGGCGCGCGGCGGAAATATCCACGCCGGTGCTGATCCTGACCGCCCGCGATCGCTGGCGCGAGAAAATCGCCGGGCTCGATGCCGGTGCCGATGATTACGTCACCAAACCGTTCCAGATGGAAGAGGTGCTGGCACGTATCCGCGCCCTTGTCCGCCGCTCCACCGGCAACGCGACGCCGGTTCTGACGGTCGGCCCGGTCAGCCTCGATCCGAGCGCATCCGTCGTCAGCGTCGACGACCGGCAGGTAAAGTTGACAGCACACGAATACAAGCTGCTGGCCTATATGATGCATCACAAGGGCAAGGTCCTGTCCCGCACCGATCTGATCGAGCACATCTACGCGCAGGATTTCGACAAGGATTCGAACACGATCGAGGTCTTCGTCGGGCGATTGCGCAAGAAGCTCGGCGTCGAGGTCATTCATACGATCCGCGGTCTCGGGTACAAGCTGTCGGACGGGGATGACGCCGCGGCTTAACACCCGGTCTCTCGCCACCCGGCTGATCCTCGGCTCGGCCGTCTGGATCGTCGCCGCGCTCGTCGTCGGCGGATTGCTGCTGGCCGGGCTGTTCCAGGGCCATGTCCAGCGCATTTTCGACGACCGCCAGGTCATCATGCTCGACAGCCTGATCGTCGTGACGCGCGTGAATGCCGAGGGTGAACTGGAACTGACGCGCCCGCCGGGAGATCCCGAATTCGAACGGCCGTTATCGGGCCGCTACTGGCAGATTACGCCCGCGTCGGGCACGCCCCTGCGGTCGCGCTCGCTGTGGGACCAGACTTTGAGACTGCCCGATGGCGTGGCCGGTCGCACCGGTGTCCGGCGCTACATCGTCCGCGGCCCGCAGGACGAGGAACTTCGGGTGCTGGAGCGCGATATCACGCTTCCCGGCTCGGATGAGGCTTTTCGGTACGCCGTGGCGATAGACTACGCCGAGGTCGAAGGGCTGGTGCAGCCCTTTGTCATCACGCTGGCGTGGTCGCTGGGCGTCTTGGGGATCGGCCTCGTCATCGGCGCCATGGTGCAGGTGCGTTACGGGCTACGGCCGCTGAGCCGGGTCCGGGATGCCTTGTCGGCGATCCGCACCGGCAAGAACGAGCGCCTCGAAGGGAATTTCCCGACCGAAGTCACGCCGCTTGCCGACGAGATCAACCTGTTGCTCGATCACATCGGCCAGGTCGTGGACCGCGCACGGACCCATGTCGGCAACCTTGCCCATGCCCTGAAAACGCCGTTGACGGTTCTGACCAATGAAGCGGGGACCGATAACAGCCAGCTCGCGACCACGGTGCGGCGCCAGACCGACACGATGCGCCGCCGCGTCGATCATTACCTCACCCGTGCGCAGACGGCCGCGACGGCAGGCGTTATCGGCGCCCGGATCGATCCCCGCCCGGTGCTGGACGATCTCGGCCGGACGCTGGGAAAGATCAACCGCTTCCGCCACCTGGAGATCGATGTCGTCGTGAAGGGCGATATTCCGTCTTTTCGCGGCGACCGTCAGGATCTCGAGGAAATGGCCGGCAATCTGATGGAAAACGCCTGCAAGTGGGCCGAGAACCGCGTCTGCGTCGTGGCCGACGGCGTAAACGGCGAACTGCGCCTGGCGATAGAAGACGACGGTCCCGGGTTACGCGCCGACCAACGCGACCAGGCGCTGGCGCGCGGCGGCAGGCTGGACGAAACCGTGCAGGGCTCGGGGCTCGGCCTGTCGATCGTGCAGGAAATATCGTCGCTATATGGCGGCAGTTTCACGCTGGAGGATTCCGCGATGGGCGGCCTTCGGTCGGTACTCACACTGCCGGCCGCCCCCATGGAAATCTCAAAGGCGGCGGCGGAGTAGTAGGGCTTCAGACGGCCAGCGCCATAACCGGCCTCTACAGATCGACCGTCCACATCTGGGCGTCGGGATAGCGGCTGCCGGCGGTGAAATCGGGCGGGATGGAATCGAACAGTTCCTGTAACTCGTCGGCCGTCAGTTCGATGTCGGTCGCCGCGATATTCTGGTTCAGATGCTCCAGGCGCTTGCTCCCGGGGATCGGCAGCACGTTATCACCCTGTGCCAGCACCCAGGCGAGGGCGATCTGCGCCGGGGTGCAGCCCTTGGCTTTGGCCAGCGCCTCAATCGGCGCGATCACGGCGACATTGTGCTTCAGGTTGTCGCCCTGAAAGCGGGGATGGTCGCGGCGGCGGTCTTTTTCGGGCATGTCGCCGTCCGCCTTGATCGCCCCGGTCAGCATGCCGCGACCCAGCGGCGAATAGGCGACATAGGTGACGCCGAGTTCCTTGCAGACCGGCAGGTGATCGTTCAGCGCAAACTGCGTCCACAGCGACAATTCGCTCTGGAGCGCCGAAATCGGGTGGACCGCATGGGCGCGCCGGAGCGTTTCGGAGGAACATTCGGACAGGCCGAGCGCACGGACCTTGCCCTCTTTCACAAGCTCGGACATCGCGCCGACGGTATCTTCGATCGGCACCGCCTTGTCGACGCGGTGCTGGAAATACAGATCGATGACGTCGAGGTTGAGGCGTTTCAGGCTGGCTTCGCAGGCTTCGCGCACGTATTCGGGTCGGCCGTCCGCCCCGCGCTCGGAATCGCGCGCGTAGATATTGCCGAACTTGGTGGCGAGGACGACCTTGTCGCGCCGGTCGGCGATGGCCTTGCCGACCAGGGTTTCGTTGGAGCCGCCGCCATAGGCGTCCGCGGTATCGATAAAGCTGACGCCGGCGTCGATTGCCGCCTGGATCGTGGCGATGGATTCGGTTTCGTCCGCCGGACCGTAAATGCCGGTCATGGTCATGCAGCCGAGACCGATTTCGGACGTCTCGATGTCGCTATTGCCGAGTTTCCTGGTTTTCATCGCACGCTCCCTGAGGTTGCTTTCTTTAAGTTATGAAGGCGCACGCCGAACTCGGCAAGGCGCGAACGTGATTTCCGTTCCGACGCGATCATCTGCTAAGACCCGTTTGTCGGGCACGGGTTATCAGGCCCCGACGATTTGACAGGGAGAGATGCGATGGCGGTATCGGCGAGCAAGATAGAATTTCCCGGCGCCCTGGGCGAGATGCTTGCGGCACGGCTGGATTCGGGTCCGGGCGTGCCCCGGGCCTATGCGCTGTTTGCCCATTGCTTCACCTGTTCGAAGGACGTGTTTGCCGCCACGCGGATCGCCGAAGCGCTTGCTGCGCAGGGCATCGCGACGCTGCGGTTCGATTTTACCGGCCTTGGCGCAAGCGATGGCGAGTTCGCGAATACCAATTTTTCGTCCAACGTCGACGACCTTGTCGCCGCGGCGAATTATCTCCGCGAACATCACGCGGCGCCCGCCATTCTGATCGGCCATTCGCTCGGCGGTGCGGCGGTTCTCGCAGCGGCGGGGCAGGTGCCGGAAGCCAAGGCCGTCGTGACGATCGGGGCACCGTCGGACTCCGGTCATGTGAGCCATCTGTTCAGCGGCGATATCGAGCGGATCGAGGCCGATGGCGAAGCGGACGTAAAACTTGCCGGGCGGCCGTTCACGATCAGAAAACAGTTTCTGGAAGATATCGCCGGTCAGCGCCTGGCCGATGCGATCGGGGCGATGCGCAAGGCGCTGCTCGTGTTTCATGCGCCGCGCGACGATTATGTCGGTATCGCGAATGCGGGCGAAATCTTTGCGGCGGCGAAGCATCCCAAGAGCTTCGTTTCGCTGGACGATGCGGACCACCTGCTGACGCGCAAGGACGATGCGATCTATGTCGCCGATGTCATTTCGGCGTGGGTGCGCCGGTATCTCGATGCCGAAGCCGTCAGCGCCCCGGACGAGACCGAAGCCGGCGTGGTGACGGTAACCGAAAACGGCATCGGCAGGTTCGGCCAGGATATTTCCGTAGGGCCGCATCTGCTTCATGCCGACGAGCCGCCGTCGGTCGGGGGCCGGAATACCGGGCCGACACCTTATCAGCTGCTGTCCGCCGGGCTCGGCGCCTGTACGACGATGACGCTCCGCCTATATGCGGGCCACAAGAAAATCCCGCTCGAGCGGGTCTCGGTTGAAGTCCGTCACGACAAGATTCATGCGGAGGATTGCGAATCCTGCGAAACCCGGGACGGCAGGATCGATACGTTCGAGCGCGAAATCACGCTGGCGGGGGATCTCGATGCGGAAACGCGCCAGCGCCTGCTGGAAATCGCCGACAAATGCCCGGTTCACCGGACGCTCCATTCGGAGGTCCGGATCGTCACGACCCTGAAAGAGGCCTAGCTCACCAGTAGCGACCCGTGCTGCCAATCACGGAATTGACCAGACCGATCGCGAGGTTGACGGTCACGAGAATGCGGATCTGGTTGAGGTTGGCGCCGGCGGTCGGGATATCGCTCGCGGCAAGCGCCGCCTTGAAGCGCCTGTAGGGCGCGAACCAGAGATGCAGGTAGATCGCGATCATGACCAGCCCGATGCCGTGCATCAGGTGAATATGCAGCGGTGCGCCGGCAAACCCGCCCCAGACGCTGAAAATCAGAACATAACCGCTCGCGGGCAACAGGATGACGGCCATCCAGACCCACGGGAAGAACTTCGCAAAGACCCGTCCCCAGAGCGGCGTGCGCACCGGCGGTTCGAGTTCTCCCGCGGCGAGCCGCAGCACCATGATCGCGAAAAACATACCGCCGACCCAGACGAGGGCGGCGAGAAGATGAAGGCCGAGGGCAACGGTGTTCATGAAAGGTCTCTCGCTTGATTGAGGGCAGGGCGTGCATTACGTTCCGGCGATTAGCCAGCGTTTTCTCCAGAAAGTCCAGATAATGAAGTTTACCGGTACAGACAAGTATGTCGCGACGGATGACCTGATGACGGCGGTCAATGCCGCCATTGCACTCCAGCGCCCGCTCCTGATCAAGGGCGAGCCCGGCACCGGCAAGACCCTGCTGGCGATGGAGGTCGCGGAAGCGCTGAACATGCCGTTCTTCGAATGGCACATTAAATCCACGACGAAGGCAAATCACGGTCTGTACGAATACGATGCGGTCTCCCGCCTGCGGGATTCGCAGCTCGGCGACGACCGGGTGCAGGATATCAACAACTACATCAAGCGCGGCATGCTGTGGGAGGCCTTCGCGTGCGAGGAACAGGCGGTGCTGCTGATCGACGAGATCGACAAGGCGGATATCGAATTTCCCAACGACCTGCTGCGCGAACTCGACCGGATGGAATTCTACGTCTACGAGACGCGGGAGACGGTCAAGGCGGTCAACCGGCCCGTGGTTATCATCACGTCCAACAATGAAAAAGAGCTGCCCGATGCCTTCCTGCGCCGGTGCTTTTTTCACTATATCCGCTTTCCCGACGAGGAAACGATGGCGAAGATCGTCGAGGTGCATTTCCCCGACATCAAAAAGAACCTGCTCAAGGAGGCGATGGAGGTGTTTTTCTCGATCCGTGACGTCAACGGGATCAAGAAGAAGCCGTCGACATCCGAATTGCTGGACTGGATCAAGCTGTTGCTGGCCGAGGATATCGATCCCGAAACCCTGCGCGGCGATTCGACCAAGGCGATCCCGAAGCTGCACGGCGCGCTGCTCAAGAACGAGCAGGACGTGCACATGTTCGAGCGGCTCGCTTTCATGTCGCGGCGCCAGGGCGCGTAAAGAGCAAGGCGCGGGGCAGGGCCCATGTTCGTCGATTTCTTCTACCAGCTCCGCGACGCCCGCATTCCGGTCACCATTCGCGAATACCTGACGTTTCTCGAAGCGCTGGAGAAAGGCGTCGCGCGGGGCAGTATCGACGAGTTCTATTATCTCTCCCGGGCCGCCCTGGTGAAGGACGAGCGCCTGTTCGACACGTTCGACCTGGTGTTCGAGAACTTCTTCAAGGGCGCGATGAACAAGACGTCGGGTCTGCTGGAGGAATATATCCCGGAGGAATGGCTGCGCGGCATGGCGCGAGAGCTGTTCGACGAAGCGGAAATCGAGGCGATGAGCTTCGAGGAACTGATGGAGGAGCTTGCCAAGCGCCTGCAGGAGCAGGACGGCGAGCACCACGGCGGCAGCCGCTGGATCGGGACGGGCGGTACGTCGCCGTTCGGGAATTCGGGGCAAAATCCGTCAGGCGTGCGCATCGGCGGCGACGGCGGCGGCAAAAGCGCTGCCAAGATGTGGCAGAAACGCGATTTCCGGAACCTGAAGGGCGATGTCGAGCTCGGTACCCGGAACATGAAAATGGCGCTCCGCCGCCTGCGCCAGTTCGTGCGCGAAGGTGCCGAGGAAGAGTTCGACCTCGACGAGACGATCCGGTCCACGGCGCATCACGGCGGCATGCTGGATATCAGGATGCGGGCCGAACGCAAGAACAGGGTCAAGGTCCTGACCATGTTCGATGTCGGCGGTTCGATGGACAGTTTTATCCGGATTTCGGAAGAGCTGTTTTCGGCCGCGCGGACCGAGTTCAAACACCTCGAATATTATTACTTTCACAATTTCCTGTATGAGCGCGTCTGGCGGCAGAACCGGCGCGGGTACAACGAGTGGATGCCGACCTGGGACGTGATGAACACCTACGGGTCGGACTGGAAAGCGATTTTCGTCGGCGACGCCACGATGAGCCCGTTCGAGATTTCCGAGATCGGCGGCTCGATCGAGCACTGGAACGAGGAAGCCGGCGAGCTGTGGTTGCGCCGCTTTCTGGCGAAATATCCCGATGCGGTCTGGCTGAATCCGGTCCCGCCCGAACGCTGGATGGGAACGCCGAGCATCCGGATGACCTATCAGTTGATGGAAGGCCGGATGTTCCCGTTGACGGTCGACGGGCTGGATGCGGCGATGAAGCTTCTGCGCCAGGGGCGGCAGGCACCGGTAAAAGCGCATTAAGCTGGCGGCGGCCGTTTCGGTTTCCTATATTCAGGATATGACATCTCTTCGTCGATACCGTTCCCGTATCGGATTGTTCGTTGCCGCGATGCTGTTTGCGGCTGCAGGCTTGCCGGGCGTCCTGGCGGCCGCGCAGGGTGTCCGGTTCGAGGCGCCGATTTGCGGCCCGTCAGGAACGGACCTCCCGACAGGGCCCGGCCCGGCCGCGAACAGCCACAACGATCACTGCAAATTGTTTCCGTGCGGCGGTTTGGCGTTTATTGGGGCCCCGACAGACGATGGGCTGGCGCAGACGCCGCTTTTCGGGTCCGGAGACGGTCTTGCGGCGCCACAGGCGACGTTCATCGCTGTCCGGGCGGAGTTAACGCCGCTGAACGGCCGCGCGCCGCCTTCCCATAGCTGAATTCCCCTTTCACACCGGCTTTTGGCCGGTTCTAATCAGCTTTGGAGAACCAGACGATGAAATTACGCTATCTGACTGCTGCCTGCGTGGCAGCGACCTTCTTTGCCGGTACTGCCGGCGTATCTGCCCACGACCACGGCACCAGGACAGAAATGGCCGAACAGCACGCGATGTCGGACGGGGTCGAGATAAAGATCGAAAATGCCTGGGCACGGGCGACGCCCGGTCTCGCCAGGAACGGGGGGGCCTACTTTGTCGCAAAGAACGAAGGCAAGGACGGCGACCGGATTGTCGGCGTGACCGCCAATGTCTCGGCCAGGACGGAACTGCATACGCATATCAACGATAACGGCGTAATGCGGATGCGACAGGTCGAAGGTGTCGACGTTCCGGCCGGGGGCGAGGTCGTGTTCCGCCCGGGTGGATATCACATCATGTTTATCGGCCTGCACAAGCCGTTAAAGCAGGGCGAACGTTTTCCGGTGACGCTGACCTTCGAGAAGGCCGGCGAAAAGACGGTCGAGGTGAACGTGATGGCCGTCGGCGCGATGAAGGGCGGCATGAAACATGACATGAAGCATGACATGAAACATGAAATGACGCCCAAACATGGCGGACACATGTCGAAATAAAGAAACGATTGCCGGTATTCCCATTCGGACATAATGTTTTTGTCCATTTGGAGTACCGGCATGAAACTTTCGTGGCTGACTATTTCTGCGGCGGCGTTTTCCCTGGCCGCGTCGGCGGTGTGCGCCCATGGTCTGGACGTTCGGGCCGACTGGGCGTCAGGTATCGGAACGGCCGACAAGACCGGCGCCGTCTATCTGACGATCGCGAATGACGCCTATCATCCCGAATATCTGTACAGCGCCGCGTCGCCCGTCGCGGAACGTGTTGAACTGCACCGGACGGGCCCGTCCGGCGCGATGACCAGGCTCGACCGGCTGGAGATTCCGTTCAGCGACAGTGTCGATATGCGGAAAGCCGGCTATCACCTGATGCTGATCGGTCTGAAACGCCGGTTGCGGCCCGGAGAGCGGATTCCGCTGGAGCTTCGTTTCAGCGACGACTAGGTCGAGAAGACGCTCGTCGAAATTCCCGGGACGAACTAGCCCGGACGGACCGCGACGCCGCGGTCAGTCGTCATAAACGGCAGTGCATTCGATTTCGATATCGAACGCCCATGGCCAGGATCCGACGGTCACGAACGTCCGGGCAGGCGGGTCTTTCGGAAAGAATTTCCGGTATTCGTCATTGATGATGTCGAAATAGCCCGAATTTGTGCAGTACACGACAACCTTGACAACCTGGTTCATTGACGAGCCGGCGGCCTTCAGCGCATCGCGCACGTTTTTCAGGGACTGGCGGGTCTGTTTGGTAATGTCGCCGGTGACAAGCTTGCCTGTCTTTGGGTCGACCGGCGGCAGGCCGGATACGAAGACGAAGCCGTTTGCCTTGACCGCAGGCGAGAGCGGCACCTTTCCCTTTTTCAGGGCTTCGGACATGCCGGGCATGTAGACGCATTCTTTGGTGGCTTTGGGCATTGGCGTTGGGCTCCTTCGCTTGCGGGCGTTTTGAAAAACGAGACAGCGGACCGAGCGGAAAAGATATGCCGTCGATCCCCGGAAGGCCAGACCGCAAACGAAAAACGGCGCCCCGAAGGACGCCGTTTCCGTGTGTCAGAAGAAGTTTACTCGTTAGCGGCGGCGGCGCCGGACAAGGCCGAGGCCGGCAAGGCCAAGGCCGAGGACCGCAAGAACGCCGGGTTCGGCGACTTCGGTGGTTGTGCCGAAGAAGTCGAGCTGAAGGTCAGCCTGGGTGTTCGTTGTGACGAGCTCGATATTGATGTAGTCGATCATCGTGAAGTCGACCGGACCACCTGAAAACGAAGCGTATTCGAAGAAAAGCGGAACGTTCAGGCCAACCGGCACGCTCGGAAGCATGAGGCTGGACGTGTTCGTTCCGTCCGAAACGGTGATCGTGATGTTGGTCGGGAAATCGCCGCTGACCTGGAACAGGCTGAACCGGTCGTCGGAGCCGCCTTCGGTCACGTCAACGCCACCGAGGCCCGCGCCGCCGATGCCGTTATAGGTGATGTTGGAGACGGAGAAGGCGTCGGTATTGCCAAGCGTGAGCAAACCGGCGGTGCCCGTGTTGATGTTTATTTCCGACGGTGTGAGACCCGGGCCGAGCTGTTCGATTGAAACGAAGCGGTCGGTGCCGAGAATATTGGCGCCATCCGAAACGGTCGACGAGGTTGCACCGGCGGTGGAGCCGTCTGCGACGACCTGGTCGGTGTTGAATGTGTCGATGGTCAACGCCTGTGCGGAACCGAGCATAAGGGCGGAGACGGCGAACGCTGTGAGTGTTGTCTTGATCATTACTAACTTTCCTTCTGACGTAGCCCGTTGTGGGTCTGGCTACAATGAATGCAATTATCGTGCCAATATTCAGAATCTATATATATCAAGGGTTTGGGGGTAGGGGTGGTCCGGGGTGCCTTTGTAATCGTAAAAAATTCCGACAGTGTCTGGAAGGCAAATGGGGCGAAAGAACGGGGTTGTGTTATTGGAACATATTAAACCCTTTAAAATCAATGCCTTGAGGCCGCGCGATGGGATTTTATCATCGTGTAAAGGAAACCGTCACTCGCCGGAATTGTGATGGACTTAAATAACCCATTGATATTAATAGGAAAAGTGAGGCCATGTCAATTTTTATGGGAACAGGCAAGGAAACAAGCTCGTTATGCGAAACCGGTGTTTCTAAAGCTCGAAATGGGTGGGTTTCTGAGGATCTGCGCTGAGCGCCGCACGACATTCCCGGTACCGGAGAGGATTTTCCCGGCAGACCGGTCGTCGTCCGCATCCTCAGTATCCAGGCCATTGGGGGACTTAACAATTGTTTAGGCAATTACGGGTCAGATGCCGGCAGCATTCCATGTCATGGGAGGCGTTCGCCAGGGCGTCGGGATCGGGAAAAATGGAAATCCGGAAATTCATCGCGGCGGGATCGGTCCTGTTACTGGCCGGGTGCGGTCTGCCAGGCGGGATCGCCGCTCTCACCTATACGATGGACGGTCTATCCTATGCCTCGTCGGGCAAGGGGATGGCCGACCACGCGCTGTCGGCCGCAGCCAACAAGGACTGCGCTATGTTGCGGGCAGTTCGGGGTGTCGATATCTGTGCCTCCCGCGAAGGTGTCGAAGCCGCGACGCTCATGACAATGATCGACTCGCGGCCCGCCACACCCGGCGGGACGCCGGTATTGCCCGCGCGGACTGACGGCGCGCCCTCCGGGCCGGCTCCGGAGAAGATTGCGAAATCCGATCCGGACCGTGAGACCGCGTCGCCGGTCTCTGCATCCGAGACCATTTACGGGTATTCCCGGTAGCGTTCGGGCCGTCAGCGCCGAAGCCCTCCGCCGGGTTCGTCGTCATGTCTCTCTGGTCCGATGCTTCGCGGGAGCGATGCGCTGCCCGAATAGAAAAAGCCGACCCGAAAAGGGCCGGCTTTTAAAATTGGCTCCCCGGGTCGGACTCGAACCAACGACAAGGCGGTTAACAGCCGCCTGCTCTACCAACTGAGCTACCGGGGATCAGCGAAGAAAGGGCATATAACACCGGATGAAACCGGATTCTACCCCTGAGATAAAAATAGGTTATGCCGCGTTGCATTTTGGTTAACGTGAAGCTGCGCCGCTTGTTCGGGCACATAGCGCGATGGCTTGTGATCGGAACGGAATCGCCTGCATAATATCGACCGGACGCAACGGAAAACCTTTGAAACCCGTTCGCAAACATAATGGGAGCGCAACCGTGAACGATAGCCCGAACAGCACGAGTGTGAACGCCCTGCGCGACGCGGGAAACCTGGAAGATCTCTATTCGGCGCTTGGTCCGCTCGATATGACCCCGGGCTGGATCGATCGGGAGAAACCGATATTGAGGGCCGAGCCGGTAACGCCTTTCAAGGCGGCGCACTGGCGATACGACGAGTGCCGGGCTGCGCTTGATGCGGCGGGCCGCCTCATCAATACGGAGCTTGCCGAACGCCGCAACCTCATCCTGCGTAATCCGGTCGAAGGCAACGATATCTCGACGACAAAGACCCTCGTGAATGCCTATCAGATGATCCTGCCCGGGGAGGAAGCCCGCACGCACCGGCACGCCCCTCACGCGCTGCGTGTAATTATCGAGAGCGAAGGGTCTTTCTCGGTCGTAAACGGGGATAAACACCCGATGGAAACCGGCGATATCGTCCTGACACCCGGCTGGTGCTGGCACGGTCATGGGCATGACGGCGAGGCGCCGGCCTATTGGCTCGACGGGCTCGACGTGCCGTTGACGCACCTGCTGGAGCCCATGTTCTTCGAGGAACACCCGGACGGCTTCGCCGAGGTCGAGCGTGTCTCGCCGGATTCGCCGTACCGGTTCACATGGGACAGTATCCGAAAAAGAACGGAGGACGCTGCGGTCGACGATGAAGGGTTCTTCGGCAAAAGGGTGCGGCTGGAAGCAGATGAAATGCCGACGATCGGGATATACGTCGAACGGCTGGAAGCGGGCCAGACGACGCGGAAATTCCGCCATTCGGCGAATGTCGTTTACAGCCCGATGATGGGCAGCGGCACCAGCATTGTCGGGGAGACTGAAATCCGCTGGGGCAGGGGCGACACGTTTGTCGCCCCGACCTGGAGCTGGATCGAGCATCGCGTCGAAGAAGACACGATCATGTTCGCAATGACCGATGAATTCCTGATGCGCTTTGCGAAATATTACCGGTTCGAGGCGGCCGCCTGATTTCGCGGCCGCCCCTTAACGGGTCTAGTCGTTCGATTTCGGCGCTTCGCCGCTTTCGATATGCAGCGTGCGTTGCGGGAAGGGAATTGTGATCCCGGCCTCGTCGCAGGCCTCCTTCAGCTGCTTGTTCAGGTTGAACACCACCGTCCAGTAGTCCGCGGTATTCACCCAGACGCGGACATAGATATTGACGGAGCTTTCCGCCATTTCACCGACCACGTATTGCGGTTCGGGGTCGGCGATGACGAGGTCCTGCCCGGCAACCACCTTTTTCGCGGTTTCGATGGCCAGGTTGATGTCGTCGTCGTAATCGATGCCGAGCACGATCTGGACACGGCGCGTCGGATTGCGGCTGAAATTCTTCAGCGATTTGCCCCATAGTTCCGTGTTGGGTGCGACGATAAACACGCCGTCCGCCGTCTTCAGTTCGGTCGCGAACAGGCTCAGATCGGTCACCGTGCCCACGACACCGCCGTTATCGATAAAATCCCCGACCTTGAATGGCCGGAAAATAAGCAACATCACCCCCGCCGCCACATTGGACAGCGTTCCCTGCAGCGCCAGGCCGATCGCAAGGCCGGCGGCACCGATGACGGCGAGGAAACTGGTCGTCTGCACGCCGAACTGCTGAAGCGTCGCCAGAACGGTAAAAATAATGACCGCGTATCGGACCATGCTGGCAAAAAAGCGCTGGAGCATGAGATCGATCTTGTTGGTCCTGGCAAGCGCCTTTTGCGTCGTGCGCCCGGCCCACCCGGCGACGATCCAGCCGACGATAAGGATGACCAGCGCACCGAGAACGTCGATGCCGTAGGTCGTTGCGATCACGACGACCTGATCGACTATTTCGTTTGTTTGTTCTTCCATGGGGAAACTCCCAACCCTGTTACTACACCGGCGGGTTTTATCACCGAACCGGTATTTGGCAAATTTTTAGCTGTGTCATTGCTGTGACAGGATCCGCCGGTGGAAGGGCGCGTAGGCGAGCAGTGCCAGAATGCTGAGGATCAGCATCAGAGCGCCAAGCGGGACGGCCGAACCGTCGTGGATTGCCCCCATGATGAAGGCGGCAATCGCGCCGGCGCAGGTCTGATAGAAGCCAATCAGCGACGAGGCGGCCCCCGCCGTCTGCGGAAAGGGCGCGACGGCGGCGGCCATGGACTGCGGATAGTGGAGGCCGTGGCCGAACATCCAGAGAAGCGCAGGCAGAGCAACTGCCAGCCCATTGCGTATTTCGAACAATGCGAGCGCCAGAATAACAGCCGCCGCGACAATGCCGGTCAGGCTGCCCAGCACGATCAGCACCGGCGCGCCCAGCCGCGTCCCCAGCCGGCCGGCGGCACCCGCACCCATCATGAAGCCGGCCGACCCGAAGGCGAAAAACAGCCCGCCGATTTCCGCGGGGATACCGTAGCCGTCGACGATCACTAGCATGCTGCCCGACAGCCAGACGAACATCGCCGCGTACATCAGCATGTTGGAAACGCAATTGAGGGCAAAGACGGGATTAGGCGTCAGGCGGGCGTAGACCGCGAATGTCGTCGTCAGGCTGAGCGTGGCCGAGGCGTTATCGGGGCGGGATTCCTTCAAAAGAACGAACACCGCGGCCATCGTGAAAATGCCGTAGACCAGGCAGAAAAAGAATGACGCCTGCCAGCCCTGCCAGGCGACCAGCACCCCGCCGATTGCGGGGGCCACGATTGCCATGATGCCGAAGGCGGACATGACGTAGCTCATCACCTTGCGGGATCCCTCGACGCCGTAGAGATCGCGGATGACGGCGCGCGCAAGGGCAGGGGCCGCGGACGCGCTTGCCCCCTGCAATGCGCGTGCGGCAACCAGCGTCTCGAATGTCGGGGCCATGGCGGCCATCAGCGTCGCAATACAGTACAGCCCAATCGCGACCAGAAGCACCGGGCGGCGCCCGAAACGGTCCGCAATCGGCCCGTAGACCAACTGCATGAAGCCGAAGGCAAACACGTAGACGCTGAAGACGAGGTTCGCTTTGCTGGTCGATACCCCGAAATAATCGCGCAGGGCGGGAACGCCGGGGGCCAGGCTGTCGGTGCTGACGGGATTCATGGCGACAAGCAGCGTGAGCACGCCACCGATCAGAAGGGCGCTTGGAACGCCGTTGGCCTGTCTGGTCAATTCGCCATTGCCCCTGCTGCGACGGTCAGCCGCGTTTGTCGATAAAACGCTGTTGTTTGACCTGGGCCTGAAGTTCTTTCTCGAGCGTTCCCGATCCCAGGATCGAAATTTCCGGCGTCAGCTCGAATGTTTTCCGAACGTCTTCGCGCAGGCTTGCAACCGATTTATCGCCGTTCGCCGTATTTGAGACTTCGATCGAAACCCGGATCGCGTCGAGGGTATCGGTTTCCTCGATTTCGACCTTGAAATCGGTGATGTCGAGGCGGCGGTGCATGAAATCCTCGAAATCGGCATGGTTGATGTTGATTCCCCGCACTTTGAAAAACCCGGATGTGCGCGCGGCGTGCCGGATCATCGGATAGACCGACAGCGGGCCGTCTGTTTCGCCACGTTCGTAATAGGAAACGTAATCCCCGGTTTCCCAGCGCAGGAAGGGTGTCATTTCGTTATTCCAGTACGGCGTGGTGACGAGAATGCCGTTTTCGCCCTCGCCGACGGGTTCCTTGGTGTGTTCGTCGACGACTTCCAGATCGAACATATCGGTCCAGTAATGCATGCCGTCATGACGGTCGGACTCGCTGGCCATGAACGATGTTTCCGTGCAGCCGAACTGGTCGTACAGCTTGGCCCCCCAGAGTTTCTCGATGCGCTCGCGCTTGCCCGGCGAAACCGGTTCCGCGGCCGTCAGGAACTTAGTGACCGAACTGCCGGCGAGATCGAAGCCCATCCGCTCGGCGATCTGGGCAAGCTGTAATCCGTAGCTCGCCATGCCGCACCAGACGGTCGGTTTCAGCGTCCGGATCAATTCCACCTGCATTTCGGAAGGCGTCGAATTACCGGCGCCGCACCAGTTCACGCCGATGCCCATCTGCTGGGCGGTCCGGCAATAAATCTGGCCGACGGGGTGAATGCCGAGCGGGAAGGATACATGGGCAAGATCGCCCTTCTTGAGGCCCGCGGCTTCCCATGCACGCCGAAACCCCTCGCGCGCGAGGCGCAGGTCATTCATCGAGCGCGGATAGAACAGCGGTTTGCCGGTCGATCCGCCGGACCGCCAGAACTCGATAATGTCGGTCCGCGGCGCGATACAGAACTCGTCCTGAAAGTCTTCGGGCGCGATGACCCGCAGTTCGTCCTTGGTCAGGATCGGAATTTTCGCCCATTCTTCGGGCTCGTGGACATGCGCCATATCGATGTGGTCGAGCTTCCCGGCAAAGAAACGCGACTTTTTCGCCCGTTCGACGGCGACTTTCCGGCGTTCCCGGCGGACCTCGGCGATGTATTCGCGCGATGCGGCCGGGAAGGGAAGCTCGGGCGTTTCCCACATAGGGCTATTGATCCTCTGTTCGCTCGCCCAGTTCTTTCGCCCGTTCGCGGAGAATGAACTTCTGGATTTTGCCGGTCGACGTTTTTGGCAGCGGGCCGAAGATGACGGTGCGC
Source organism: uncultured Rhodospirillaceae bacterium (assembly GCA_963977005.1). Taxonomy (GTDB): domain Bacteria; phylum Pseudomonadota; class Alphaproteobacteria; order MPNO01; family UBA830; genus CAXBCP01. Next base: position 30,750 of record CAXBMQ010000027.1, on the reverse strand, counting down.
GGCACCTTGAACCGCGCCATCTTTTCGCGACAGTAATCGATAATTTCGGCCTCGGAACAGTCTTCGCCGTCTCTGAGGGTGATAAAGGCACAGGGACTTTCGCCCCATTTCCGGTCCGGACGGGCGGCGACCGCGGCTTCGAGTACCTTGGGATGGCTGTAGAGCAGTCCTTCGACCTCGATCGACGAGATGTTCTCGCCGCCCGAGATGATGATGTCCTTGGACCGGTCCTTCAGTTCGATATACCCGTCCTCGTGCCAAACGCCGAGGTCTCCGGAATGGAACCAGCCACCGGCAAAGGCTTCTTCCGTCGCCTTCGGATTTTTGAGATAGCCCTTCATGATGTCGTTACCGCGAAAGAATATCTCGCCCATCGTTTCGCCGTCCCGCGGGACGGGCTCCAGCGTGTCCGGATCGCCGACCATCAGCGCCTCGAGAACGTGATAGCGCACCCCCTGGCGCGCCTTCAGCGCGGCGCGGTCTGCAATCGGCTTGTCGTCCCATTCCGATTTCCAGGCACTGACCACGGACGGCCCGAAGGTTTCGGTAAGGCCGTAGACATGGGTGACGTTGAACCCCTGGCTTTCCATGGATTCGATCACCGCTGCCGGCGGCGCCGCACCGGCTGTGGCCGCCTCGACGGTATGAGAGAACGGTTTTTTGACGCTTTCGGGCGCATTGGCAATCATGTTGAGGACAATCGGCGCGCCGCAGAAATGGGTAATGCCATGGGTCGCGATGGCATCGTATATCGGACCGGCTTCGACGCGGCGCAGGCAGACATTCGTTCCGGCGAGGGCGGCGACGGTCCAGGGGAAGCACCAGCCGTTGCAGTGGAACATCGGCAACGTCCACAGATAGACGGGGTGGGGCGGCATCGCCCAGACCATCATATTGCCGATGGCGTTCAGGAATGCGCCGCGATGATGATAGACGACGCCTTTCGGGTTGCCGGTCGTGCCCGACGTATAGTTCAGCGAACAGGCATTCCATTCGTCGGACGGCCAGGCCCAGGCATAGTCCGGATCGCCTGCGGCAATAAAATCCTCGTATTCGATCGCGCCGATCAGTTCGCCGCCGTCATAGGTCGCATCGTCGACATCGATCACGTAGATGTCCGACCCCGCCCGCGACAGCGCGCCCCTGATCGTCTCGGAAAATTCCCGGTCGGTCAGCAGTACCTTTGCTTCGCCGTGGTCGAGAATGAACGCAATCGCTTCGGCGTCCAGGCGGATATTCAGCGCATTCAGGACCCCGCCCATCATGGAAACGCCGAAATGGGCTTCCACCATTGCGGGAACATTGGGCAGCATGGCTGCAACCGTTTCGCCCGGTTTCAGCCCGTGTTTTTCAAGAGCGCTGGCAAGCTGTCTCGAACGGGCATAGGTTTCCGACCACGTCCGGCGGATATCGCCGTGGATGACGGCAATGCGGTCAGGGTAGGTCGCGGCTGAACGTTCGATAAAGCTCAGCGGCGTAAGTGCTTGAAAATTCGCTGGGTTTTTATCCAGATCAGTCTCGAACGGATTGCTCACCTTCCAACTCCCGATATTGTTTTTCGCATTTGGCGAAACAATACGTTGTTCGGTGACGAGAACAAAGTCCTGACGATTTCAATCGCCGATTCGGCGGCGATATCATAAATTCGCAGGCTAATAAGAAAAATCAATCCAGGTTGCGAAACGTTCGGGGTGGCAATGCACGATTCGACACTGCTTTTATTTCTGCTGTTTGGGCTTTTTATGTTTACGGCGGCCATTACCGCGTCCGGCGGCTGAAACGCCGTTTCGGAAGTCTGTTACAGAGGCCTGTTACAGAAGGCTGGAGGCCCGGAGCGGATTCGAACCGCTGTAGACGGATTTGCAATCCGCTGGATAGCCTCTCTCCCACCGGGCCGCACGCTGCGAAAGCAGGACGCGAGGCGGGCTATATAGGCGGGCCGCCGAACCCGGTCAACAATATCGATCCCGTGCCGGACTAAAATCTTGTCGGGACTCGGGGAATCCTATAGTTTACGCTACGTTAACCAGCGTCGGATTATCTGTTCCCGGACAGTCGCGGATCGGCGCGAAAGCAACGAGAAACCCCGGACATCCCGGGTTCTGGAAATGGCATTCAAGATGGCTGACTTCGCAGCACTACGACAAACCATGGTCGATACGCAGCTTCGCACCAATAAGGTGACGGATGCGCGCGTCCTCGCGGCGATGGCCGAAATTCCCCGCGAAATATTCGTTCCCGAAGATCGCGCCAGCCTGGCCTATATCGATGAAGATATTTCCATCGGAAAAAGCCGGTGCATGGTGGAGCCGATGATCCTCGCGCGGATGATCCAGGCGACGGAACTCGGGCCCGAGGACGTGGTATTGGATGTGGCCTGTGGCGCCGGCTATTCGTCGGCTGTTCTGGGCCGTATCGCACGGGCGGTTGTCGCAGTCGAAAGCGATACAGACCTCGCGGGGGCAGCAAGTGCCCGGATCACGAAGCTCGGCCTGGATAATGTGGTCGTGGAAATGGGGCCGATAAATGCAGGGTGGTCCGACCAGGCTCCGTACGACGTGATCATGGTAAACGGCGCGTGCGGGGAAATGTCCGACGCCATTCTCTCGCAACTGGCGGAGGGCGGCAGGCTCTGTGCGATCATTCGCGGCGAAGGCGGGACCGGAATGGCGAAACTTTTCGTCAAAAGCGGTGGTGTTGTTTCAAGCCGGGGCTTATTCGACGCGAGTGTCCCGGCACTCCCCGAATTCGACCTCGAAGAAGGGTTTAGTTTTTGATGCTTTCAAGGACGATTTGCGGAGTGGCGGCGGCAGGTCTGGTCGCCGGTCTGATGTCGGGGGCCGTCAATGCCCAGACACTGGAAGACGCACTTGTTAAGGCATATCAAGGCAACCCGACGCTGAAGTCGGAACGCGCGCGGTTGCGGGCGACCGATGAGGGCGTCCCGCAGGCCCTGTCGGGCTGGCGGCCAACCGTGGAGGTGTCGGGCAGTTACGGCATCGAACGGTCGTATGGATCACGGTCGTATGGATCAACGACCGGAAGAGACAAGGTCGGCGACGTGCGCGAACCTCTTACCGGGTCGTTGACGGTTAGCCAGAGCCTTTATCGCGGCGGCAGAACCGTTGCCGCGACCGACCAGGCGGAAAACAATGTCAAAGCCGACCGCGCGCGGCTGGCGGATGTCGAACAGTCGGTTCTGCTCAGTGTCGTTACCGCCTATGCGGACGTCGTGCGCAGTCAGGCCGAGGTCGAACTCAATGTCAGCAACGAACGCGTCCTTCAGCGCCAGCTCGAAGCAACGGGCGACCGATTCCGGGTCGGAGAAGTCACCCGAACCGATGTTTCCCAGGCGGAATCGCGGCTTGCGAGTGCGCGCGCCGACCGCATCGCCTCGGAAGGCAGCCTGATCGATGCCCGTGCGGCGTATGAAAACGTTGTCGGCGAACCGCCACCGCTTCTGAAACCGGCGACGCCATTGACCGAGTTGCCGGCCTCTTTGAGCGAAGCCGTCGAACTGGCCAAACGGCACAATTTTTCGGTCAGCCAGGCACGATCCATCGAACGCGCCGCACGGAACGGCGTGCGGTCTGTAATCGGTGAATTGCTTCCGAACCTCAGCCTCAATGGCGAGCTCGAAAGCAGCCGGGAAACATCGACCGACCGGAACGAGAGCGAGTCGGTGTCGCTGATTGCACGGGTGACCATGCCGCTTTATGCGTCGGGATCCGTGACATCGCGGGCGCGCCAGGCCAAACAGATCGTTTCGCAGCGCCGTGAGGAGTACAATCAGGCGATCCGCACCGCCATCGAGGCGGCGACCGATGCCTGGCGCACCCATCAGACGAGCCGCGCGCAGATCCAGGCGTTTTCCGCTGCGATTAAGGCGGCGGAGATTGCGCTGGAAGGCGTTCGCGAGGAAGCGAATGTCGGTTCCCGAACCGTGCTCGATGTCCTCGATGCCGAGCAGGAGCTGCTCGATGCCCGCGTCGGACTTGTCCGGGCGATGCGCGACGAGCTTGTCGCGACCTATCAGCTTCGTCAGGCCGTTGGCGAGGCGACCGCGCAGAAGCTCGGGTTGCCGGTGGCGCTCTACAATGTCGAAAAGCATTACCGCGAAGTCCGCGGAAAGTGGTGGGGCCTGGACGCCAGCGACGGCAAATGATCTCGCTGGATCGTCGGTATGGGACGACAGTGGCTGGCTAACCGTTGGTTAATCTTTTATCCTTAACGTCCGCTAACCATATTTTTGAATGAGGGCTGTCGTTCTATGAGCGACCAGAATGCACAACAAGAACCATCGATGGAGGAAATTCTCGCCTCGATCAGGCGGATCATTTCCGAAGATGGGGAAGAAGAGACTGCCGCTGCGCCCGAAGAGGCGCCAGAGCCCGTTGCCGAACCCGAAGAGGTAGCGGAGCCCGAAGCCGTTGCCGAACCTGAACCTGAACCTGCACCGGAACCCGAACCCGAAACCGCGGAAGTCGCGGAAGAGGAAGACGTTCTCGAACTGACGGACGAGGTTCAGGACGACGGGACGGTCGTGAATCTCAATACCGGCGAAGCCGTGGCCGACGAAGAAAGCCCGGAAGAATTCGCTGAGGCGCTGGAGCTCGACGAAGACGACGAGGTCGAGCTCGAAATGGTCGACGCCGAGGAAGAACCGGCGGAAGAGGCCGCTGCCGAGCCGGAACCGGCGCCGACCCCAGCGGAAACACAGGCACCTGCTCCCGTCGCGGAGCCGGCCGAGGCGCTTGCCGCCGAGGCCGCCGACCGGCTGGTCTCCGAAAACCCGGCAATGAACTCGGTATCCTCGCTGTCTGCCCTGGCGGCCGCGGTCGATACACATCGTCGCGCCGTGGATCCCAGCATCGGTCCCCGTACCATCGAAGACCTCGTCAAGGACGTGATGCGGCCGATGATCCGGGAATGGCTCGATGAAAACCTCCCGTCATTGGTCGAGCGGATGGTCGGACGTGAAATCGAACGCCTGACCCGCGAAGCCGAGGACCTTTCCCAGCGCTGATCCCGACGCGGAGTCCGACTGCGATCGGTCGTTGCGCTTCCCGTGGCGAAGCGCGATAAACCCCCTTGAATTCAATTTACGTAGCTATAGCTTCGCCCCGGCTGCTTGCGCGACCTCACAGGGTTTTGCGCGGCGGCCGAGCGAGCGTTTAGGGATGACAATGGAAAAGACATACCGGCCAGACGACGTCGAAGGCCGTATTTATGCCGAGTGGGAAGAATCCGGGGCATTCGGGTGCGGGCACACGACAACGGGCGAAGCGACGGGTGAATCCTATTCGATCGTCATACCGCCGCCCAATGTGACCGGCAGCCTGCACATGGGCCATGCGCTGAACAACACGCTGCAGGATATCCTTGCGCGGTTCGAACGGATGCGCGGCAAGGACGTCCTGTGGCAGCCGGGTACCGATCATGCGGGCATCGCGACGCAGATGGTCGTCGAGCGCCAATTGGCCGAGGAACAGACAACCCGCCACGATCTCGGACGCGACGCGTTCATCGAACGGGTCTGGAAGTGGAAAGCGGAATCCGGCGGCACCATCACCGGCCAGCTCCGCCGTCTCGGCGCATCCTGCGACTGGTCGCGGGAACGCTTCACCATGGACGAGGGCCTGTCCGAAGCGGTCCGCAAGGTATTTGTCAGCCTGCGCAAGGCCGGACTTATCTATCGCGACAAGCGGCTGGTGAACTGGGACCCGCAGCTGCACACAGCCATTTCGGACCTTGAAGTCGAGCAGCAGGAGGTCAATGGCAGCCTGTGGTACTTCAAATATCCGGTCGAGGGCGAAGACGGTAAGTTCATCACGGTTGCGACCACGCGGCCCGAGACCATGCTGGGCGATACCGCCGTCGCGGTGCACCCCGAAGACGATCGTTATACCGGCCTTGTCGGCAGGAACGTGATTTTGCCGATCGTCGAAAAGGCGATTCCGATCGTCGCCGATGAATATTCCGATCCCGAAAAAGGCTCCGGCGCGGTGAAGATTACGCCGGCCCACGATTTCAACGATTTCGAGGTCGGGCGGCGTCACGACCTGCCGATGGTCAGTATTTTCGATATCGACGCAAACGTGAACGACGAGGCGCCCGAACAGTTCCGCGGCATGACGCGCGAAGAAGCGCGCAAGGCCGTTGTTGCGGAAATGGACGCGCGTGGCCTGCTGGAAAAGATAGAAGACAATCCGATGACGGTGCCGTACGGCGACCGTTCCGGCGTGGTGATCGAGCCGCGCCTGACCGACCAGTGGTTTGTCGATGCCGCCGTGCTGGCAGAGCCGGCGATCAAGGCGGTCGAAGACGGCGATATACGCTTTGTGCCCAAGCAGTGGGAAAACACGTATTACGACTGGATGCGCAATATCCAGCCCTGGTGCATCTCGCGCCAGATCTGGTGGGGACACCAGATCCCGGCGTGGTACGGACCGGATGGTGAAATTTTCGTCGAAATGACCGAAGAAGAAGCCCAGGCGGCGGCAGACGCCCATTACGGCAAGGCGGTCGAAATCGTCCGCGACTCGGACGTGCTCGACACCTGGTTTTCGTCGGCGCTCTGGCCGTTTTCGACGCTTGGCTGGCCGGAAGAAACGCCCGAACTGGCGCATCATTACCCGACGAGCGTGCTGGTTACCGGTTTCGATATCATTTTCTTCTGGGTCGCCCGGATGATCATGATGGGGCTGAACTTCCGCGACGAGGTGCCGTTCAAGGACGTCTATATCCATGCGCTGGTCCGCGACGAAAAAGGCCAGAAGATGTCCAAGAGCAAGGGCAACGTGATGGATCCGCTCGACCTGATCGATGCCTACGGCGCCGACGCGCTGCGGTTTACGCTCACCGCCCTTGCGGCGCAGGGGCGGGATATCAAGCTGTCGACGGGCCGGATCGAAGGCTACCGGAACTTCGTCACGAAAATCTGGAATGCGGCCCGGTTCACGCAGATGAACGGCTGCGTCCCGGTGGCGGATTTCGATCCGGCAGGCTGCGCGCTGACCGTCAATAAATGGATCGTCGGTGAGACGGCAAAGGCCGGGACGGATATCGTCGCGGCGCTTGAGAGCTATCGTTTCAACGAGGCCGCACAGGTCGGATACCGGTTTGCATGGAACCAGTTCTGCGACTGGTATCTCGAATTCACCAAGCCGATTCTCCAGGACGGGACCGAGGCGGAACAGGCGGAAGTGCGGGCGACAACCTCATGGGTGCTCGACCAGCTTCTCAAATACATGCAGCCGATCATGCCGTTCGTAACCCAGGAATTGTGGGTGCAGCTTGCCCCGCCCGAGGGCCGTCCCGGGCTGTTGATGCTCGAATCCTGGCCGACGCTCGGAGATGAGTTGCGGGCACCCGATGCCGAGGAGGAAATGGCCTGGGTCGTGCGCATGGTCAGCGAAATTCGCACCGTCAGGTCGGAGATGAACGTGCCGCCCTCGGCGGAACTGCCGCTGACACTGACCGGGGCGTCGGAGAATACCATCGCGCGTCTACGGACCCATGAATCCCTGCTGGCGCGTCTGGCGCGGCTGTCGGATTTGTCGGTCTCGGATACGGTGCCCGACGGCGCGGTTCAGGTTGTCGTCGACGAAGCGACAGCGGCGTTGCCGATTGGCGATGTTATCGATATCGCCCAGGAAGTTGCCCGGCTCGAAAAGGAGATCGGAAAGGTCGACGGCGAGATCGGCAAGATCGAGAAGAAGCTGGCGAATGAGAGCTTTATCGCAAAGGCGCCGCCGGCGGTCGTGGAAGAACAGCGGACGCGCGCGGAGGATTACCGGCAGTCCAGAACGAAGCTGAACGAAGCGTTGGACAGGTTGTCCACGCTCTGATCGTCAGATAAGCAATCCCGGCCGGAGGAGGAGGAATTGACGCAGTACCTGTTGGCGCCGTTCCGTTTTCTGGTCGACTGGCTCGTCCGCTTTATCGAGGATGACGGCCTCGCCTCGGCCGGCTATCTCGCCTATCTCGGCCTGATGTCGCTACTGCCGTTTCTGGTGTTTGTCTTCACCCTTCTCGGCCTGATCGGCCGGGCGGACGAAGGGGCGGGGATCGTCGACATGATGTTTCGCTTCATGCCGACCGAGGTCGCGCTTACGCTGCAGGAGCCCGTGGTTCAGGTCGTCGGTACGGCATCGGGCGGCGTGCTTACCCTCAGCCTTGTCGTGGTGCTGTGGATCGCGGCATCCGGTGTCGAGGGCATCCGGACGGCGCTGAACAGGGCCTACCGCACCCGCGAGACGCGCAGTTACTGGCGGCGCCGGGCAAACAGTTCCGTCCTCGTGATATTTTTTTCGGGTTTCATTATCGTCGCCATCGGCTGCATGGTCGTCGGCCCGATCCTCTGGCAGCAGGCGGAAGGCTATCTCGATTTCGGGATTGCGCTGGACACGACCCAGTTTCCCGAACTGGTCAGGTTCGGTGCGGGTGGCGGCGCGCTGTTCGTCGCGACGGCGGCACTCTACCACGCTCTGCCCAACCGAAAGCCTTCGTGGATCGGCGTGTTGCCGGGCGCAGCGGCCGTTTTCGTGATGGTCACCGGGGCGACCAGTCTGTATTCCGTCTACCTTGAACACTTCGCGCGGTACACGGCGATCTACGGCAGTCTCGGCGGAATTATATCGACGCTGATCTTTTTCTATCTGCTCGGCGCGATATTTGTCCTGGGGGCGGAACTGAACGGTATGCTGTCTGAAATCTACGAACAAAGGAAAGAAAGCAAACAGGAATGACAGCGGGTGGAAAAATTCGTCTCGGAACATCGGAAAATGACGGGACGTTCTGGTCCCAGGGGGTAACGATCGCGACGCTGTTGGAGCGCGATCATGGAATCCCGGTCGAGGTTCTTAACGCGGAACAAGCCAGTATCGAAAATGCCAGACGGCTTGATGAAGGTCTGATCGATCTGGGTTTCATGGCATCGAACTGGATCGGGCGCGCCCATCGCGGCGATCCGCCTTTCGACCGTGAAATCGCGATCCGGAACGTCACGCCGGCGAATTCAGGGGCGATGTTTTTTATCGTGCGGGCCGACAGTCCGTTGCGCCACGTCCGGGACATGGTCGGAAAGCGTATCACCATCGGCCCCGAAGGCAGTGGTATGGTTCAGCACATTCACACGATATTCGACGTGCTGGGAATTTCGTTCGACGACTTCTCCCCCGTTTACCTGTCTTTCGAAGAGGGTGGGAAAGCACTCGAGGCCGGCGAGGTCGATGCCCAATGGCAGTGCCCGTATCCCAATCAGGTGATGTCCGATCTCGCAGCGCGTCTCGATGTGCGCATGCTCGATCATGCGCCTGACGATCTTGAGGCTATTTTCGACCGGGTCGATTTCTATCGTCCGGTAACCGTGCCCGCCGGGTTTTTCCGCGGCGTCGCGCGCGAAACCCGCCAGCTTGCGGTCGTAAACATCGTATCGGCACATGCAAATACGGACACCGAAACGGTCTGCCGGTTCGTCGAGACGATCCTGTCCAATCTCGACGAAATGGCGGAAATGAACGCCCTGTTCGCAGGTCTGGCCGAGCTGTTCGAGCCGTTGCGCACCCGGGGCGCCTCCGCGCTTGAATTCGGCGGCGCACCCCTGCACCCCGGCGCGGTACAGGCATACAGAAATGCTGGCTATCTATCCTGACAGATCCCCTAGGCACGACGCGGTCAGCGGACTATTGTCGCGCCAAATCAGAACGCATCGATAGGAGTTATTCATGCCCGACGGATCAGGCGCCGCGAAACGGCCCGCAAAGAAAAAGGCGACCAAAGCCAAGCGCCGCTTCAACAAGAACAAGCTGCCGAGCCGGCATACGACCGTGGGTCCCGAACGGGCACCGCATCGCAGCTATCTGTATGCGATGGGCCTGACCGAGAAGGAAATCAATCAGCCGCTGGTCGGCGTTGCGACCTGCTGGAACGAAGCGGCCCCCTGCAATATCTCGCTGTCGCGCCAGGCACAGGCGGCAAAGGCGGGCGTGAAAGCTGCCGGCGGCACGCCACGCGAATTCACGACCATCACCGTCACCGACGGGATTGCGATGGGGCATGAAGGGATGAAGTCGTCGCTGGTATCGCGCGAAATCATCGCCGATTCCGTCGAACTGACGATGCGCGGTCATTGCTACGATGCCCTTGTCGGGCTCGCAGGCTGCGACAAGTCGCTGCCCGGCATGATGATGTCGATGTTGCGTCTGAACGTGCCGTCGGTATTCGTCTATGGCGGCACCATTCTGCCGGGCAAGTTCCAAGGCAGGGACGTCACCGTGGTCGATGTGTTCGAAGGGGTCGGCCAGTACGCCGCGGGCAACATGAGCGCGGACGAACTGACTGAACTCGAGGCCGTTGCGTGCCCGTGCGAGGGGTCCTGCGGTGGACAGTACACGGCAAACACGATGGCCTGCGTCGCGGAAGCCATGGGCCTCGCGCTGCCGACGTCTTCGGGCGCGCCCGCGGCATACAAGTCCCGCGATGCGATGGTAAAGGCATCCGGCGTGGCGGTTATGGATCTGCTGGCCAGGAATATCCGCCCGCGCGATATCGTGACCCGGGAAGCGTTGGAAAACGCCGCCGTGGTCGTCGCCGCAACCGGCGGATCCACGAATGCAGGGCTTCATCTGCCGGCAATCGCGCATGAGGCGGGGATCAAGTTCACGCTCGACGATGTCGTGCGCATATTCAAGAAAACGCCGTATCTTGCGGACCTGATGCCGGGCGGCAAATACACGGCGACCGACATGTACCGCGCCGGCGGCGTTCCGGTGGTGATCAAGGAACTGCTCGATAACGGGCTGTTGCATGGCGACTGCATGACGGTCACCGGCAAAACGCTGAAACAGAACCACGCCAAGGTCAAATTCCCCGAAAAACAGAAGGTTTTCTATCGGGTCAAGGACGCGCTGTCGCCGACCGGCGGGGTCGTCGGGCTTAAGGGTACGCTTGCGCCCGAAGGGGCGATCGTCAAGGTTGCCGGCATGGAAAAGCTGACCTTCACCGGTCCGGCACGCGTGTTCGATTGCGAGGAAGACGCTTTCGAGGCGGTCATCAAGAACAAGATCAAGGAAGGCGATGTCATCGTCATCCGCTACGAAGGCCCGAAAGGCGGCCCGGGAATGCGCGAAATGCTGTCGACAACCTCGGCGCTGTACGGGCGGGGCCTCGGCGAGAAAGTCGCATTGATCACCGATGGCCGGTTTTCCGGCGGCACGCGGGGGTTCTGCATCGGCCATGTCGGCCCCGAAGCGGCGGTGGGCGGACCGATCGGGTTGCTGAAAGACGGTGACATGATTTCGATCGATGCCAAGAAGGGCAAGCTCAACGTCGATCTGACCAAGGCTGAACTCGCCCGGCGCCTCAAGAAGTGGAAGCCGCGCAAGCACGACTATCAGTCCGGCGCTCTGTGGCGGTATGCCCAGACGGTCGGCAATGCGCGTGACGGGGCGGTCGTTCATCCCGGTGCGAAGGCCGAGACCCACGTTTACGCCGATATCTGATCTCTCCGGCGGGTCGGATCGCGACCGACCCGCCGGCTTTATCCAGATCAAGGCGCACCGGAGCCGCATCCACGAATTTGCCGTCTTGACCCGATGTGGGAGAGCGCAAGCGTGTTGAACCTGGACGGTACGGTCCGGAATGGCCGGTCACTGATACACACGGCCGGCGAAGTCCGCGCTCTTTTGCGCGAACGTCTCTGGCTGCAGGTGCTTATCGGGATGGCATTGGGGATTGGCACCGGTCTCCTGCTCGCGCCATCGTCCGGATGGCTGTCTGCCGGGACCAGTAATATCGTCTCGAGCTGGCTTGCCCTGCCGGGGCAGGCCTTCCTGGCATCGATCAAGTTCGTCGTTGTGCCCCTTGTCCTCGCCTCCGTGATCCGCGGCATTGCTGCGGGCGAAAATCCGGAACTGGTGGGAAAAATCGGTATCCGCACCGTGGCGTTCTTCATCGGGACAACGATCATTGCCGTGGCGATCGGGCTGGGCTGCGCGTTTCTTATCGAACCAGGTTCGTTTATCGACCGGGCGGAAATCGGTCCCATGCTGAATGCACCGGTCGCACCGACAACCGGTGTCGCGAAGCCGGCGGAACCGCTCACCGCCATCCCGGGACAGATCGTCGGCATTTTACCGACCAACCTGCTCGCCGCACTGGCCGAGGGCGAGATGCTTCACATCGTTGTCGGCTCGGCGATCCTCGGCATCGCCATGCTCTCGCTGCCGGTGGCGCAGTCCAAGCCGCTGCTCGATCTGCTCGGCGGCCTTCAGGCCATCTGCATGGTGATCGTCAAATGGGTATTGCGGTTTGCCCCGATCGCGGTATTCGGCCTGATGGCGGATATCGCGGCACGGGTCGGGCTGAAGGCGATTGTCGGCATGGCGGCCTATGTCGCGACCGTCGTCGCCGGGCTGTTGATTCTTTTCGCCGTGTACCTGCTGATTATCGCGATCTTCGCCCGTCGCTCGCCGCTGACGTTTCTGAAACATTCCCGCGAAGCGTTGTTGCTCGCGTTTTCGACGTCAAGCTCTGCGGCGGTGATGCCGCTGTCGCTGCAGACTGCCGAGAACCGGCTGAATGTGCCCAGCGCCGTGTCCCGGTTCGTCATACCGCTCGGCACGACGATCAATATGGGGGGGACGGCACTGTATCAGGCGGTCGCGGCAATATTTCTGGCCCAGGTGTTCGGAATACCGATCGGGGTCATGGGGATTTTGCTGATCGTGATGATGGCGGTCGGAGCGGCGATCGGCTCTCCCGGCACCCCCGGCGTCGGAATCGTCATTCTTGCCAGCATTCTCGAATCCGTCGGCATTCCAGCGGCCGGCATTGTCCTTATCCTCGGCGTCGACCGCCTGCTCGATATGTGCCGGACCGTGGTGAACGTCGCAGGCGATCTGGTCGCCTGCGTGGTGATCGGGGCCGGATTCGAGGATATGAAGGAACCCGGCGGGCCGGTGTCGTGACTGCGCCTCATTCCCGCGTGAAATAGCAAGAGCGGGCCGGAAAAAACCTAGCGGTTCCTGAAACGGATCACGGCCTGTCGAAGGACCCACATCAGCAGGCCCGCAGCACCGAAGACAAGCACGGGGCCGATCAGGACGGCGAAATCGCGGATCTGCCCGTTCACATATTGCACCGTCGCCCAGACAAGCCCGAACGCAAGGCCGATGGTGACGAAGCGGACAATTTCGCGGACCCGGGGGCTCATTCGATTTCGCACCAGACGGGGGTATGGTCGGAGGCTTTTTCCTTGCCGCGCGGTCCGCGGTCTATATCGCAGTCTATCAGCCGGTCGGTTGCCTGCGGCGACAGCAGCAGGTGGTCGATACGGACGCCGAAATCCTTCTGCCAGGCCCCGCGCTGATAGTCCCAGAAACTGTACTTGTGCGGCTCGTGGTGAATAACGCGGTAGGCGTCGGTCAGCCCGAGATGGAGAAGCCGTCTGAAGCGGTTCCGGCTCTGCGGCAGACACAGGGCGTCGTCGGCCCATCCCTCGGGGTCGTGGACGTCATCGTCGGTGGGGACGATGTTGTAATCGCCGCCGAAGACGATTGCTTCGTCATGCGTCAGGCGTTCCGCCATGTGATCGTGCAGGCACTCCATCCAGCGCAGTTTGTATTCGTACTTTTCATGCAGGACAGGACTGCCGTCCGGCTGGAATTCGCCGTCGACATAGCTCGGGTTGCCGTTCGGAAGGTAGATAGACGCGACGCGGATGCCCGCCGTAAATCCCTCAATATAGCGGGCCTGGTCGTCATCCTCGTTGTTCGGCAGCCCGCGGATCACGTCTTCGATCGGGCTTTTCGACAGAATACCGACGCCATTGAAGTTTTTCTGCCCGTGAATTTCGACATTGTAGCCACGATCCTCGAATTCGAGCCTCGGGAATGTTTCGTCGGTTGCTTTCAGTTCCTGCAAAAGCGCGATATCGGGTTTGAATTCGTCGAGCCATTCGAGGACCCGGGGAAGACGGGCGCGAACGGAATTGACGTTCCAGGTAGCGATAATGGTCAAGGGAGGCTCCGCCTGCGGGAATTGAACTCTGCGCCGTTTTTGTAGCGCCATCGCGGCGATAAGGGAACCGCAGAGCGGAAAGACGAAGATGTATCGCGGGGGCCAGGGTGGCCCGGGCGTGTCTACACCAGGGCGAAAGACGTCCCGCAGCCGCAGGTCGACGCCGCATTCGGATTATCGATCGAGAAGTACGACCCGATCAGTTCCTGTTTGTATCCGATCTCGGAGCCCGCGAGGTAATCCCAGGACATTTCATCGATTACGACGGAAACACCATTTTTTTCAATGACTTTGTCGTCTTCGTTAATCTGACTATCGAACGTAAAACTGTACTGAAATCCGGAACAGCCACCGCCGTCGACCGCGACGCGCAGCATCTGGCCCGCGTGTTCGGCTTCTGCGCCGAGCATTTTAAGGCGCTCCACCGCGGAATCGCTGAGTGTGACTTCTTTGGTGGCGGTCTCTATTTGTCCGTCGGGCATCGTCGGGCTTCCGTATTGCGGTTCAATCTATTTAGGTCGCTCTATCGGCGCCGTCAATCTGCGAGTGCGTCTCAAGGGCGCCGCAGAAAACCGAGAATAGCGCGATTTCGTTACAATTTGCCTGCCATCGACCGATTCCGTTGCAGGCGGGTATGCCCGGGTTTACGTTGCCGGCATGAACGGCCCCTCATCAACCGAACCGGTAGCCATGCCAGCATTGCACCGGGCGCCCTATGCCTGCGATCCTGCCACGTCGCGGGGACGGGTCTTTGCCGAGCCGGAAAGCCCGACAAGGTCGGTTTTTCAGCGTGACCGGGACCGTGTCATCCATTCGGGCGCGTTTCGCCGGCTGAAGCACAAGACGCAGGTATTCGTTTATCACGAGGGCGATTATTACCGCACGCGGCTGACGCACAGCCTTGAAGTGGCGCAGATCGCCCGCTCCCTGGCACGCTCGCTGTCGCTCGACGAGGACCTCGCGGAGGCTTTGGCGCTGGCGCACGATCTGGGGCATACTCCCTTCGGCCATGCCGGCGAGGATGCGCTCGATGAAGTCATGGCGCCGCATGGCGGGTTCGATCACAATGGCCAGACCTTGCGGATCATCACGTCGCTCGAAGCGCGCTATGCCGAATTCGACGGGCTGAACCTGACCTGGGAAACCCTCGAAGGCATTGCCAAGCATAACGGGCCGCTGTTTTCGCAGGGCGCGGAAGGGGATCTGCCCTGGGCGCTTGCCGAATACACGTCGGAACACGACCTGGATCTTCATACTTGGCCCGGTGTCGAGGCGCAGGTCGCGGCGATGTCCGACGATATCGCATATCATTCGCACGATGTGGATGACGGTCTTCGCGCGGGACTGTTCCGGGTTTCCGACCTGGCGGACGTGCCGATACTCGGACCGATCCTGCACGATGTGCAATCCAGGTACCCTGACCTCGAAGTCTCGCGGCTGATCCACGAAATCGGACGCCGCCTGATCAACGTGATGGTGAACGACCTGCTGGCCGAGACGTCGCGGCGCCTTGCGGATGCCGCGCCGACTTCGCCCGACGACGTGCGCCAGTTCGGCGGTCCGCTTGTCGGGTTTTCGGACGGCATCGACCGCGACAACAGGGCCTTGAAGGAATTCCTGTTTGAGCGCATGTATCGCCATTACCGGGTCAACCGGATGACCAGCAAGGCGCGCCGCGTGGTGGCCGATCTGTTTACGCTGTACGTCGACGAGCCCGAATGCCTGCCTGCGGAGTGGCGCAAAGGGGCGGAACAGGCCGATAAAACCCTGCGGGCGCGGCATGTCGCGGACTATATCGCGGGCATGACCGACCGCTTTGCGCTCGACGAACATCGCCGGCTTTACGATTTATACGAAGAGAACAGATGAACGTTTTCAATACCTATCGCGAAACCATTGAGAAAATCGTTGCCGATATGGCGACCGCAGGCGACCTGCCTGCGGACCTGCCGGTCGACCGGATATCGGTAGAGCCGCCGCGCGATGCGGCGCATGGCGATATTTCGACGAATGTCGCGATGGTCCTCTCCAAGCCGGCGGGCCAGAAGCCGCGCGACCTCGCGGAAAAGATCTCGGAGAAACTCTCTGAAGCGCCGGGCGTCTCAAAGGTCGAAATTGCGGGGCCGGGCTTTGTCAATCTGCGGCTGGAAACGGCTTCCTGGCAGAAGCAGGTCGGGCAGATCCTGCGCGACGGAATATCCTACGGCGATAGCGATGCCGGCGGCGGCGCGGCGATCAATATCGAGTACGTGTCGGCAAACCCGACAGGTCCGATGCATGTGGGCCATGCCCGGGGCGCTGTGATCGGCGACGTCCTGGCATCGCTGCTCGGCAAGGTCGGGTATGATGTCACCCGTGAATATTACGTCAACGATGCCGGCGCCCAGGTCGATGTTCTGGCACAGTCGGCGCATCTCCGGTATCGCGAAGCGCTTGGCGAGGACATCGGCACGATACCCGACGGGTTATACCCGGGAGATTACCTGGTCGGCGTCGGCAAGTCCCTTGCCGAGCGCGACGGAGACCGGTGGGTGGCGGTCCCGGAAGACGAGTGGTTGCCGGCTGTCCGCGACTTCACGATCGAGGCGATGATGGCCCTGATCCGCGAAGACCTGGCGGCACTTGGGATCGAGCACAAGTTGTTCCGGTCCGAAAAGACATTGCACGATGAAGGGCTGATAGCCGACGTGGTTTCGGTCCTTGAAGGCCGCGACCTTGTCTATTGGGGGACGCTGGACCCGCCGAAGGGCCAGTTGCCGGACGATTGGGAAGAACGCGAGCAATACCTGTTCCGGTCCACCATGTTTGGCGACGATGTCGACCGGCCGCTGAAAAAGTCGGATGGAAGCTGGACCTATTTCGCCGCGGATGTGGCGTACCACCTTGACAAGTTTCGCCGCGGGTTCGGTGAAATGGTCGATGTCTGGGGTGCCGATCACAAGGGGTATATCAAGCGCATGCAGGCAGCGGTCAAAGCGACGACCGACGGCGAGGGCGTGCTTGACGTTCGTATCTGCAATCTGGTGAACCTGTTCGAGGACGGCGAGCCCGTGAGGATGTCGAAGCGGGCAGGGACGTTCGTAACCCTGCGGGAGGTCGTCGACCAGGTCGGCAAGGACGTGGTCCGCTTCATGATGCTGACGCGCGGCAACGAGGCGCCGCTCGATTTCGATCTGAAGCAGGCACTGGATCAATCGCGCGACAATCCCGTATTCTACGTGCAATACGCCCATGCCAGAGCCTGTTCGGTCATACGCAACGGACAGGAAGCCGCAGCCATTGAATCTGTTGACGATTCGAGCCTCGCGGAAGCTGATATGTCATTGCTGACGGACGAGGCGGAACTTGCTTTGATCAGGATTCTGGCTGGCTGGCCAAGATTGGTCGAGGCGGCGGCGCAGGCCCGGGAGCCGCATCGGATCGCCTATTTTCTGAACGATGTTGCCGCGGGCTTTCACGGCCTGTGGAACAAAGGCAACGAGGATGTCGGCCTGCGCTTCATCATTGCCGACAACGCGGCGCTGACCAGGAGCAGGCTGGCGCTGGTTCGTGCGGTAGCCGTCGTGATTGCGTCCGGCCTTGCAGTAATGGGCGTCAAACCGGTTGAGGAGATGCGCTAATGGCAGATGATTTTCGCCCCGACGAAGGCGACCGGATCGCCCCGACGGAACCATCCGATTCCACGCCCTATAGCCGGCGCGGCCGGCGGATAATGACCGGGCTTGTGGCCGTTGCGGCGGTGCTGGGGTTCGGCGTGGTGCTGGTCTACGCCTACAACAAGGGCAAGCAGGACGGCACCGACAAGACACCGCCGGTAATCCAGGCACAGGAAGGCCCCAGCAAGATACGGCCGGAAAACCCCGGCGGCATGAAAGTGCCGAACCGGGACAAGGAAGTTTTCAACCGTCTCGAGACAGATACGCAGCCGGGCGGCGTGGAGCGGTTGCTGCCACCGCCCGAAAAACCGATGACGCCGCCGGTCCCGCCGACGGGGGCTGTGGCTGAGGATGTCGCAAAAATCGCGCCGTCGGCCGGCACGGATGGCAATGTCGTAGCACCTTTGGCGCCCGCAACGCCGCCGCCTGCAACGCCGCCAAAGGAGGTCAAGCCGCTCGCCGTGACGCCGCCGAAGGCGACACCCGCACCACCGGCCGCCAAAAAACCGCCGCCGCAAAAGACCGCTGCAAAAACGCCCGCGGCCAAGCCGAAACCGGCGGCCAAACCAAAACCGGTGACGAAAACGGGTGCCTATCGCGTTCAGATGGCTTCGCTGAAGTCCCGTGCCGCCGTGCAGAAGAACTGGGGGGTACTGAAACGGCGCCATCCGGATCTGCTCGGCAAGCTGGGGCTGGATATCCAGTCGGTCAAGCTCAGCGGCGGGCGCGGCACGTATTACCGGATGCAGGCGGGGCCGCTGGCGTCGAAGGCGCAGGCGACGGCGCTGTGCAACAGCCTGAAAAAACGAAAGCAGGGCTGTATCGTTGTCCGACGCTGACCGGCGTGCGCCCGCCGCCGTTGTATTTGGCTGTGCGGGGACGGAATTGTCGGCGAAGGAACGCGATCTTTATCGCGCAGCCGACCCGGTCGGTTTCATTCTGTTCGCGCGAAATATAGATACGCCGGATCAGGTCCGGCGCCTTACGGCGGAACTTCGCGATTCCGTGGATCGGTCCGACGCGCTTGTCATGATCGATCAGGAAGGCGGCCGGGTCCAGAGACTGCGGCCGCCGCACTGGACGGATTATCCGGCGATGGGGAAAATCGGGGCGCGGGCCGTCGCGGACCCGGACGGAGCGGCGGAATGCGTGAGGCTCGTTTACAGGCTGATCGCCGACGATTTGACGGCGCTCGGCATCGATGTCGATTGTGCGCCGGTGCTCGACCTCCCGGCGCCCGACGGGCATGAAATTATCGGCAACCGGGCATTCTCCGACGACCCCGACACCATCGCGCGGCTCGGACAGGCCTGCTGTGACGGGTTGACTGCGGGGGGCGTGATGCCGGTGATAAAACATCTTCCGGGACACGGCCGTGCGACCGCCGACAGTCACCTCGAATTGCCGCATGTCGGGACCGAACGCGCTGTTCTCGAACAAACAGATTTCGCGCCTTTCCGCGCCCTTCGGCATGCGCCTGCCGGCATGACGGCGCATATTGTCTACGACGATCTCGATCCGGACGGCCCGGCCAGCGCGTCATCGGAAGTGGTCGCCGGAATTATCCGCAAGCTTATCGGTTTCGACGGTTTGCTGTTTTCCGACGACGTCTGCATGAAGGCGCTGAAAGGGCCGCTTGCGGCAAGAGTCGCCTCGGTGCTGGACGCCGGTTGCGATGTGGCGCTGCATTGCGACGGCGATTTCGACGACATGGTGGCGATCGCCGAAGCATGTTCCCGGATGCGTCCTGAATCGCTCGACCGGCTGAATGCCGCGAGGCCGGCCGCTGCCGATTCGCAATCGATCGACCGGGATGCCGCAAAACGGCGGATTTCAGCGTTTCTCGACGCGTAACCCGTTGCTGAATCGGCGGGTGCCGCGTTGGTTCCGGGCGGTTTGAAACGTATACTTCCAATCTTGTAAATTTGCGCCCTGTCGCAGGAGTAAACGGATCGCATGGCCGATCAGGTAGATACGTTCGAGGAAGAACCCGTACGCGAGATGTACGATCTGGTTCTCGACCTCGACGGGTTCGAAGGCCCCATCGACTTGCTGCTGACCCTCGCGCGGCAGCAGAAGGTCGATTTGGCGAAGATGTCGATCCTGAAACTTGCCGAACAATATCTTGCGTTCATCACTGCGGCGAAACAGCTCCGTCTCGAAATAGCGGCGGATTACCTTGTGATGGCGGCCTGGCTCGCCTACCTGAAATCGCGTCTGTTATTGCCGCCGACAGAGGAAGACGAAGAAGCGTCGGGTCCGGAACTGGCGGAAGCGCTGACCTTTCAGCTTCGCCGGCTGGATTCCATGCGCGACGCCGGCGAGAAGCTGCTTGTGATGCCGCGGCTTGGCCGCGATGTGTTCCGTCGTGGCGCGCCCGAAGGAATGGAAGTCATCCGGACCGCGGTCTACGAGGTATCCCTTTACGACCTGCTGAAGGCCTATGGCGACAATCGCCGCCGGGCGACCGGTTCCCAGCTCACGATCGAGGCATCCCAGCTCTATTCGCTCAGCGATGCGATAGAGCGGTTGCGCGGCGTCATCGGCGAGGTCCGCGACTGGACGTCGCTGAGCGCGTTTTTGCCGGAAGATCTGATGGATGGACTGTTCATGAGGTCTGCCGTTGCGTCCACCTTTGCCGCCAGTCTCGAGATGGTCAAAGAGGGTAAGGCGAATATTCGCCAGTCGAGTGCTTTCGGGCCGATATTTATCAAGGGGAAGGAGGCCGCCGCAAATGGTTGAGGTAGCCCAGGAGATCGTTGAAGAACGTGAAGAATCCATGGTGGAAGACATGGCGGGTGAGACAACATCCGACGATGCCGGCGGTGCCGACCGCCAGGAAGCCCCCGGAGATACCGAAGTGGCGCAATCCGGCGAGGCGGATGAGCGGGACCTGACCCAGGAGACCCGGATCGTCGAAGCGCTGCTGTTTGCGGCGACCGAGCCCGTCAGCACCGATTTTCTCGCGGAGCGCCTGCCCGAGGGCACGGATATCGGTGCCATTCTCGAAGACCTGCAGTCGCTTTATTCAACCCGGGGGGTGAATGTCGCCCGGGTCGCAGGCAAATGGTCGTTGCGGACCGCCGAGGACCTGTCGCCGCATCTGCGGATCGAACGGAAAGTAAGCCGGAAGCCGTCGCGGGCGGCCGTCGAATCCCTGGCCATCATTGCGTATCACCAGCCCGTCACGCGGAGCGAGGTCGAGGAAATCCGCGGTGTTTCCGTCAGCAAGGGATCGTTCGATGTCCTGCTCGAAGCCGGATGGATTAAACCGGTCGGCCGCCGCCGCACGCCCGGCCGGCCGACGACGTGGGGCACGACGCCGAACTTCCTGGAAGAATTCGGCCTGGATTCACTGGCGGATCTGCCCGGGGTCGACGAGTTGAAGGCGTCCGGCCTGCTCGACACGCGCCCGGCAGGAACGATCATCGGTGATACCGGCGAGATGTACGAAAACGCCGAAGCGGAAGGCGCCCCGGAGGAGGAAGAACCTGAAGCGCTGGCCGACGAAGACGACGACGGCGAGTCCGTGGAGCCGGAAACCGGGACAGGCGACGACAGCGAGGTTGCGCCGGCGGAAACGCCCGATGCCGAACCCAACGACGAGGACGCGCTGGAAGCCGTCGCGGAGATGGAACAAAGCGCAGAGCCCGACGGGGAAGATTCCGAAATCGTCGACGGGGAATCCGAAGAGGAGAGCGATCGCCAGCGCGAATAGATCACGGCTTTGAATCACGTGAAAACGCGTCGGACAACGCATTCTTCGTTTGCTATTGCGACCTGCTCGCAATAGCTTCCGCGGACCATGACCATTCAATCTGACGGCGCTCACCACGATTCCGGTCTGACAGTGCGCGGGCTGAGCCATCGCTACGGCTCGACGCAAATACTGCGCGATATTAATCTCGAGGTCGCACCGGGTGAAATCCTGTGCCTGCTGGGCCCGTCGGGGTGCGGCAAGACCACAACCCTGCGCCTGATTGCCGGGCTTGAAGAACTACAGACCGGCCGGATCGCCTGGAACGATGATGTGCTTGCCGACAGCGGTCACAATGTGCCGCCTGAAAAACGTCTGGTCAGCCTGCTGTTTCAGGATTTTGCCCTGTTCCCGCATCTTACCGTCGCCGAGAACGTTGCGTTCGGTCTGAAGGACCTTCCGGCGGACGAACGGGATGCACGGGTGCACGAGGTTCTCGATCAGGTCGGCATGCTGAGATATGCCTCGAATTACCCGCATTTTCTGTCCGGCGGCGAACAGCAGCGCGTCGCCCTTGCCCGGGCCCGGGCGCCGCGTCCCAGAATTTTCCTTCTGGACGAGCCGTTCTCGAATCTGGACACCCGGTTGCGAAACCAGTTACGCGATCTGTGTCTCCATGTTCTGAAAAAATCCGGGTCATCCTCGGTCATCGTGACCCACGATGCCGAAGAAGCCATGTTCATGGGCGACAAGATCGCCGTCATGCGCGATGGGGGGATCGTCCAGGTCGGGCCGCCGGAAGAACTCTATTTCAGGCCCAACAGCGCGTTTGTCGCAGGTTTGTTCGGCGAAGTGAACGAGATTACGGGCCGGGTCGTTGACGGACACGTTGTGACCCCGCTTGGCCGGGTTTGTGCGCCGAACCTCAATGAGGGAATGGAAGTCGACGTTCTGGTTCGGCCCGAAGCCCTTCATGTCTCCGAAGGGGCGGATCGAGCCGCGGTTGCCAGTGTCATCACGTCGCGGTTGCTCGGACGCTCAAGCCTGCTGCATCTGAGCGTGCCGAATGGCGAGGACGGGGGGCTGCATCTCCATTCGCGTGTGCCGGGTCGCGTGCTGCCGCCGGAAGGTGCTTCCGTCGGGCTCTCGCTCGATGAGCAAAATGTTTTCGTTTTTCCAAGGGATTAGAAAACAGGCTTTTCCGTTTTTGTTGCAGTGCGGGAGGCTTTCTGCGATGATCCGCGCCACATCAACTTATATTAGACAGGAGTGTCTCTCATGGGGACCTTCAGTATTTGGCACTGGGTCATTGTTTTGGTCGTCGTGCTGGTGCTTTTCGGCGGTGGCGGCAAGCTTTCCCGGATCATGGGCGACGCCGCCCGCGGTATCAATGCCTTCAAAAAAGGCCTGAAAGACGACAAGTCGGAAAGCGATGCTGCGGCGACGCCCGACAAGTCGCTGAAATCGGACACCGGGGAAACCGTTTCCGAAGGTGTCAAGAAAGACGAAGCGGCGAAAAGCTGAGGCTGCGTCGCAACGGTATTTGTGAAGAAGGGCGCGCGCCGCCATGCTGGACATCGGCGGATGGGAATTCCTCCTGATTGCCATTCTCGGGATCATCATTATCGGTCCGAAGGAACTGCCCGGGGCGATCCGGACAGTAAGCATGTTCGTGCGCCGTGCGCGTGAACTGGCGCGCGATTTTCAGTCGGGACTCGAAGAAGTAGCGCGGGACGCCGAACTCGACAAGCTGACCGAGGACATAAAGGGCATTGCGGATCCCGCCGGGGAAGCCGGGAACCTGCGCCAGGAACTGCAGGATGCCGTCGATCCGGACGGAAATCTCAAAGAAGCGATGGATTTTCAGACAGACTGGACGGATGACGACCTCGTCGATTACGACGATCCCGAATTCGCCGATGACAACCGGATCGCGCCCCCGGACAGTAAGCCGGCGGCAGAAGCGCCGGACGGGACGGAAAAAGCCAGTGGCGACGACGCGGTGCCCGATGGCGACAAGAAGCCGGATGGGACATCATGAGCGATAAAACCGGCGACGGTATCGAAGAGCCGGCCGAGGATGACGTCGACGGAAAGAAAATGCCGCTGCTCGATCACCTGATCGAATTGCGGACCCGCCTGATATACAGCTTCGTGGCGTTTTTCCTGCTGTTCCTCGGAAGCTTCTATTTCGCCCAGGAAATATACGATTTCTTCGTCCGTCCGCTGGCGCGGGCGATGGACGGCCGTGAAGGTGCGCGGATGATCTTTACGGCTCTGTACGAGCCGTTCCTCGCGCAGATCAAGGTGGCGTTCTTTACCGCGCTGTTCCTGGCATTCCCGCTGATTTCGATCCAGCTCTGGATGTTCATCGCCCCCGGGCTGTACAAGAACGAGAAAAATGCGTTTCTGCCGTTCCTGCTTGCAACGCCGGTCCTGTTTTTCATCGGCGGGGCCCTAGTCTACTACTTCATCATGCCGCTTGCGTGGGAGTTTTTCCTGAACTTTCAGACCGCCGGCGGCGACGGCAACCTGCCGGTTCAGGTCGAACCCAAAGTCGATCAGTATCTGTCGCTTGTCCTGCGTCTGATCTTTGCCTTCGGCATTGCCTTCGAACTGCCGGTGTTGCTGATCCTGCTGGCGAAGGCCGGAATCGTCACATCCGCCGGGCTGGCGGCAAAGCGGCGATACGCGATCGTCGGCGTGTTTATCGCGGCGGCAATTCTGACCCCGCCCGATGTCATCAGCCAGATCGGGCTGGCCATTCCGATTATCATCTTGTACGAAATATCGATTATCGGCGCCCGGATGATCGAGAAGAAAAGAGCCAGAAATGCCGAGGAGGAAGACCTCGACGATGGCGATGCGGATTCTGAGCCCGATCGCGAAACTGACCGCGGCACTGCCTGACTTTCGGATTAATCACTAAGAACAGAGAAACATGCACGATATCAGATGGATTCGTGAGAACCCCGATGCATTCGATGCCGGACTTGCACGCCGCGGACTGTCGCCGCTTTCGGCCCGGGCACTGGAAATCGACGCTGACAACCGCACGATCACCACCGAGCTGCAGGAACTGCAGACGCGCCGCAACGATGCGTCGAAACAGATTGGTGCCCTGAAAGGGAAGGGCAAGGACGCATCCGCCCAGATCGCAGAGGTCGCCGCGATAAAAGACAGCATGACGGAACTCGAAGACCGGCAGAAAGAAACCGCCGCCACCTTGCGGGAACTGCTCGACGGCATTCCGAACCTGCCGGCGGACGATGTACCGGACGGTGTGGACGAAGACGATAACGTCGAAATCCGCTGTGTGGGCGACAAGCCTTCCTTCGGTTTCGAAGTGCGCGATCATGTCGATCTCGGCGAGAGTCTCGGCCTGCTGGACTTCGAGGCGGCGTCCAGGCTCTCGGGATCCCGGTTCGTGGTCACCCGCGGCGCGCTTGCCCGGATGGAACGGGCCCTGGCTGCCCTGATGCTCGATCTGCATACGGATGAATTCGGCTACACCGAGGTGAATCCGCCCTTGCTGGTCCGCGACGACGCCGCCTATGGCACCGGACAGCTGCCCAAATTCGCCGAAGACCTGTTCAGGACCACCACGGATCACTGGCTGATTCCGACGGCGGAAGTACCGCTGACCAACCTGGCGGCGGGAGAAATCCTGGACGAGGCGGCGTTGCCGGTCAGGTTCACCGCCCATACGCCGTGTTTCCGCTCCGAAGCCGGCGCAGCCGGCAAGGATACAAGGGGCATGCTGCGCCAGCACCAGTTCAACAAGGTTGAGATGGTCAGCATCTGTCATCCCGATACATCGGCGGATGAGCACGAACGCATGACGGCATGTGCCGAAGAAGTTCTGAAGCGGCTCGGGCTTCATTACCGGGTTGTCGTTCTCTCGACCGGAGATCTGGGATTTTCCGCGCGGAAAACGTACGATATCGAAGTCTGGCTGCCGGGCCAGGACCGGTATCGCGAAATATCGAGCTGTTCCAACTGCGGCGATTTCCAGGCGCGCCGTATGAGCGCGCGTTTCCGACCCGAGGGCAGGAAAGGCACCGATTTCGTCCATACGCTGAACGGTTCCGGGCTTGCCGTCGGACGTACGCTGATCGCCGTGATCGAGAACTACCAGCAGGCAGACGGCTCCGTCCGGGTGCCGGATGCGCTGCAACCCTATATGGGCGGTATCGACGTCATTTCCGCGGCGGATGCCGGCTGATGGATCTGCGCCAGGCGCGAATTCTGGTGTCGAATGATGACGGTATCAACGCGCCCGGTATCAAGGTTCTCGAAAAAATTGCGAAAAAGCTGTCAGACGACGTCTGGGTGGTTGCGCCGGAGAGCGAGCAGAGTGCGTCGGGGCACTCGCTGACCTTGACGCTGCCGCTCCGTATCCGGCGTATCTCGCGGCGCAGGTTCGCCGTTAACGGAACGCCCACCGACAGCGTGTTACTGGCGGTTCAGAAAATCATCACGGGCAAGCGGCCCGACCTGCTGTTATCCGGCGTCAATGCGGGCGGCAATCTGGGCGAGGATATAACCTATTCGGGTACCGTCGCCGCGGCGATGGAGGGCGCATTGCTGGGCATACCGTCAATCGCGCTTAGCCAGGTCCGGGTGTACGGGGAAAACGTGCGCTGGGACGCGGCGGAGCATCATGCAGAGGATGTGATCCGCAAGCTGGTCTCGGCGGAATGGCCGCGAAACGTACTTCTCAATGTCAATTTCCCCGATGTGTCGCCGGAGGACGTCGGCAGGACCGAAATCACGGTCCAGGGGCGTCGCAAAATCGGCGATGCCGTGACGTCCGGTCGCGATCCGCGGGGATACGATTACGTCTGGATCGGCACCGACCGCGATGAGGATCCGTCGTTCAAGGGATCGGACCTCAAGGCGGTCAATGAAGGGCGTATTTCGATCACACCGCTTTGTCTGGACCTGACGCACCGGCGCAGCATGGCGCGGCTGCGAACGTTGTTTTCATGACGCTGGAGGCGAACCGTATCCGCCTGATAATGGAGCTGCGCGGACAGGGCATCACGGATGCAAAAGTGCTTGGCGCGATCGAGCGGGTCCCGCGCGAAGTCTTCGTGCCTGACACGTTCAGGGATCAGGCATACGAAAATATGGCACTGCCGATCGGCAGCGGACAGACGATCAGCCAGCCGGCCGTGGTCGCATTCATGACGCAGGAACTGAAAATCGGCGAGCGGATGAAGGTGCTCGAGGTCGGTACCGGTTCCGGCTACCAGGCCGCCGTGCTGGCAAAGCTGTGCCGCCGTTTGTATTCGATCGAGCGGCACCGGGAGCTTCTGGTCGAGGCGGAACGTAAGTTCCGCGAATTGCGGATCAACAACATCACGGCAAAAGTCGGCGATGGGACTAAGGGGTGGCCGGAGCAGGCACCGTTCGACCGCATCATCGTCACCGCCGCCGCGACCCGCGAAATACCGCACGCGCTGCTGGATCAGCTTGCACCTGACGGCCTGATGATTGCCCCGATGGGCGACACGGCCCGGGACCAGCATCTCTACCGCTTCAGCTTCAACGCGGAAGGGAAACTCGAGCAGGAGAAAATGTGGCCTGTGCGGTTTGTTCCGCTGATTGGCGAAGAGGAGGGAAAAGCTTCCGGTTGATGTTGCCGGACAGCGAACCTAGTTTGACCGACATGCATGGGAACACGTTCGCCTTCGGCCGGATTGGCATCATTGTGGGGCTGTCGCTTATCCTGGCGGCCTGCGGCCAGCGTATGGGCCCGGCACCGGTCGTAAACGGTGCGACAGGCGAACGGGTCGGCAACACCTCCGCGCCGTCGAATCTGCCGGCCACGGTGAGCGTCCGGCGGGGAGATTCCCTTTATAAAATTTCCCGCCGTTACAATGTGCGTTTGCGCGCGATGATCGACGCGAACGATCTCAAGCCGCCCTACACGATATTCCCCGGCCAGAAGCTCAAAATGCCTGTCACGGGCGGGCATATAGTCGCCCGGGGCGACACGGTCTACCAGATCGCACAACGCTACGGGATTGAGCCGGGCACATTGGTGCGTCTGAACCGGATTTCGCCGCCCTACCGGTTGTCCCCCGGACAAAGGCTCGTTCTGCCGTCAGGCTCAGCGCAGCCCAGCACCACATCGGCGGCGCGTCCCGCACCGCCGGTCAGCCGGTCGGCTTTCGGCAAGGTTCGCAAGCCGGCAACCCCGCCGTCCAGCCGGTCTGCTACGCGGTCGCAACCAGCGGCAACGCCGCCGCGCAAGGTTCTGCCGGCGGAGCGGGTGGTCGCCAAACGTGCACCGGCAACCTCAACTTCGGTGAAACCGCCTCCGCCGAGCCGCGGCGGTTTTATCTGGCCGGTGAACGGACGGCTGCTGTCCCGTTTCGGTTCCATCGGCAAGGGACTTCAAAACGACGGGGTAAATATCCTGGCGCGTCGCGGCACGCCCGTGCGCGCAATCCAGAACGGCGTTGTCGCCTATTCGGGGAACGAGTTGCGCGGTTTCGGCAACCTGTTGCTGGTCAAGCACGCAGACGGCTGGATCTCTGCATACGCCCATAACGACAAGCTGCTTGTCCGGACCGGGCAAAGGGTAAGACGCGGGCAGGTGATCTCGCATGTCGGCAGCACAGGCAGCGTGGACAAGCCGCAACTTCATTTCGAATTACGGCGGCAAAACCGCGCCGTGGACCCGGAACGCTATCTCGGACGCCGGACCGCCCGTCTGGCGCGATAGTCGCCGCGCACCGGATCGCAGCTAGTCGAGCTGCTTTTTCTGACGCCCGGCAAGATCCTGAATGTACTGCCACGCGACACGGCCCGACCGCGCGCCGCGGGTCATGGACCATTCGACTGCTTCCGCCCGGAGTGTTTTCCGGTCGATATCCAGGCCGTAGCGCGCGACATAGCCGTCGAGCATTTCGAAAAACGTATCCTGGTCGCAGTTGTGAAAGCCGAGCCACAGGCCGAACCTGTCCGACAGGGACACTTTTTCCTCGACGGCTTCGGCCGGATTGATGCCGGTTGACCGTTCGTTCTCTATCATGTCCCGCGGCATCAGATGGCGCCGGTTCGACGTGGCATAGAAAATAACGTTCCTGGGCCGCCCCTCGATCCCGCCCTCGAGCATCGCCTTAAGCGATTTGTATGTTGTATCGTCCGCATCGAAGGACAGATCGTCGCAGAACAGAATGAAGCGGCGGGGACTTTCGCGCAGCACGGAAAGCAGGCGGGGCAGGGAGGACAGGTCTTCCCGGTGAATTTCGACCAGCACGAGTTTGCCGTCGGTCTCGGCCGCGATGGTGCCGTGTACGGCCTTCACCAGCGAGCTCTTGCCCATGCCGCGCGCGCCCCACAAAAGAGCGTTATTCGCCGGGTAGCCCTCGGCGAAGCGGCGGGTATTGTCGAGCAGGGTATCCCGCGACCGGTTAATTCCTATCAGCTGTTCGATATCCAGCCGGTTTATTTCGGCCACCGGCTCGAGCCGTCCGGATTCGGCATGCCATGTAAACGCATCCGCTGTCCCGGGGATATCCGTCGTGGCCGCGGCCGGTGCGATTCTGTCCAGTGCATCGGCTATGCGGGTCAGCAATTCGGTGGTTTCGGGGTCCGTCATGGGGGTGAACAATTCGGCTGGAAATCGGCGCCGGACCCTATCACAAAGACGTAGGCGGTCAATCGGCAGCCGCGGTCTGCGCGGAATCGGTTGCAAGCTGTTGGTGGACCGGTATATTCCGGCAACTTTCAGTCAATAGGGAATACATCATGTTTGTTTCACCGGCCTGGGCGCAGGGCGCCGGCGGGGGTGGTCTCGACGGCCTCGGCGGTCTTCTGCCGCTCGTTCTTATCTTCGTGGTTTTCTATTTTCTTCTGATCCGGCCTCAGCAGAAAAAGGCAAAGGAGCACCGCGAAGTACTGGCGAACCTGCGGCGCGGCGACCGGATCGTCACGAATGGCGGCCTGATCGGTACCATCACCCGTGTCCCCAATGACGGCGAGCTGATCGTCGAAATCGCCGACGGCGTCAAAGTCCGCGTTCTGCGGGGCATGGTTGCGGAAAGCCTGAGCAAATCCGATCCGGCCCCGGCCAAGTCCAAAGGCAAGGACAAAGACCAGGACCAGGATCAGGATGAGTCGGATCACGACGATGGTCCTGAGCAGGACCAGGCGGAACGCGACGAGGAAGCCGGGGAAGATTCTGAAAAGAAATCCTGATAGTTTCCTCATTTATCTGAACAACAACCGGTAAAGCATTCTCGCGCATGGTTTATTTCGCCAAGTGGAAAATTATCCTCGTCGCCATTGTCTCGATTTTGGGGATCGCATCCGCGTTCCCCAATTTCCTGTCCGAAGAGGATGCTGCAGCACTGCCGGGCTTTCTACCTAGCCAGCAGATAAATCTTGGCCTCGATTTGCAGGGGGGCTCGCACCTGTTGCTCGAGGTTGATGTAGCCGCTGTCCTCGCCCAGCGCCGCGAGGGGCTGGTCGACGCCATTCGCGACGGCATGCGGCGGGGCTCGCCCCGTATCGGTTATCGTCGTCTCGGCGTGCGCGGGGAATGCGTCGGATTCGATTTGCTCCGGGAAGACGACCTGTCGCGGGCCCGCCAGATTGTCAGGGACCTGGACACCAACACGTTCGATCCGCAACTCGAAACCAATGTCGACGGACTGAGCGTTACCGTTTGTACGACGGTGACGGGCCAGCGCGAAATTCTGACCTCTGCCGTACAGCAGTCCATTGAGATCGTCCGTCGCCGTATCGACGAGCTTGGCACGCGCGAACCGACGATCCAGCGCCAGGGCTCCGACCGGATCCTCGTTCAGGTGCCGGGTCTTGACGATCCAGAACGTCTGAAAGAGCTGATCGGCACGACCGCGAAGATGACGTTCCACCTCGTCGACCAGACCAATTCCGCCGCGGCGAGCTGCGGTGCCGGGCGCCGCCGCCCGCCGGGGACGGTCTGTCTGCCCTCGCAGGACGAACTGGACGCAGGCAATAGCCCCATCATGTACCTGGTCAAACGACGGATCATGGTCGATGGCGAGAACCTGGTCGATGCGCAGGCTACGTTTCAGGACGGCCAGGCCGTTGTTTCTTTCCGGTTCGATTCCGTCGGCGCGCGCCGCTTCGGTGATGTTACGCGGCAGAATGTCGGACAGCCTTTCGCTATCGTTCTCGATAAGACGGTGATCTCGGCGCCGGTGATCCGCGAGCCCATCCTGGGCGGTAACGGCGTAATTTCCGGAAATTTCACGATCAATTCGGCGCAGGACCTTGCCTTGCTGCTGCGCGCCGGCGCGTTACCCGCGCCGTTGACCGTCCTCGAAGAGCGCACCGTCGGTGCTGAACTGGGCGCGGATTCGATTGCCGCGG
>CAXBMQ010000026.1:0-62172 GCA_963977005.1 uncultured Rhodospirillaceae bacterium | reverse complement strand
CCCCCCCCCCCCCCCCCCCCCCCCCCCCGGGGTTTTTTCGTGGGGGGTGGCCGGGAGGGGGAGAGGGCCGGCGCCGCAGAAACGCGAAGCGGTTCTGAATAGGAGATAAAGATGAAATCCTGGTGGTTTACCGAAGATTGTTATCCGCACCTGCCCGACGAAGAGAGCTACCGGTCGATCCGCGTCGACCTGCCGAACGAGTATTGCGAGCCCGAAACCGCCCACGATCTGTATAACCGCTATCTCGACCTGTGGTGCGCCTGCGACGAGATCGGTCTCGGCATCATGCTCAACGAGCATCACCAGACGGCGACCTGCATGGTGCCGGCCGCGCCGATCATGCTCGGCATTCTCGCGCGCCAGACCGAAAAATCGCGCCTGCTGATCCTCGGCAACCCGCTGCCCAACCGCAACCAGCCGGTGCGCGTGGCCGAGGAAATGGCGCTGGTCGACGTGATCTCGAAGGGCCGCGTCGAATGCGGTTTCGTGCGCAGCGTGCCGTACGAGGCGGCGGCGGCGAACATCCTGCCCTATCAGGGATCGGAACGGATGTGGGAAGCCCACGACCTGATCATGAAGGCGTGGACCACCCATGACGGGCCGTTCAATTTCGAGGGCAAGTGGTATCACCACCGCCAGGTGAATATCTGGCCGCGCCCCTACCAGCAGCCGCACCCGCCGGTATGGATCACCATGGGCAGCGCCGGATCGGCAGTAAAGGTCGCCGAGCACAAACATGTCGGCGCCGTGTTCCTGGCGGGCTATCCGCGCATCCGCAGCGTGTTCGACGGCTATCGCCAGGCCTATCTCGACGCCCACGGCACCCACGCGCCGCTCGACCGGCTGGCCTATCTCGGGCTGTGCTATATCGGCGAAAACGACCGCGAGGCCGAAGAAGGCGCGCGCAAGCTGCTGTGGTACATGGAAGCCAACAAGGTGCCGCCGGAGTGGAGCAACCCGCCCGGCTATCACCCGCCCGCCGTATCCGCGCAGGTCATGAAAGGCGTCACCGGATCGGGCGTGCCCACCAACCCGACGCTCGAAAACCAGATGACGCGCGGCAACGTGTTCGCCGGCACGCCGGACCAGGTCTTCGAACAGATCAAATCGTTCTGGGAATATTCCGGCGGGTTCGGCCACATGCTGATGATGGGCCAGGCCGGTTT
Source organism: uncultured Rhodospirillaceae bacterium (assembly GCA_963977005.1). Classification (GTDB taxonomy): domain Bacteria; phylum Pseudomonadota; class Alphaproteobacteria; order MPNO01; family UBA830; genus CAXBCP01. The sequence goes on along the minus strand of CAXBMQ010000026.1, from coordinate 61,006 downwards.
CCTGTCGGATGCCGATGCGCTGAAATCGATGAAGCTCTACAAGGCCGAGGTCGAACCCCGCCTGATCGAACTGGCGAAAAACGCCGACCCCGCCGAGCTGTGGGAGAAGTCGAAGGCCATGCCGGTCAAGGAAGGCGTCGATCTCGGCAATTTCGGGGTCGAATTCGTCCGCTAGGGATGCCCCGCTTCCACCCATTCAACGACCGAACGGACCACCGCCTATGACGACGCCGACGACGACCATGAGGACCTGGTTTTTCACCGAGGACTGCTATCCCGATCTGCCGCCACAGGACGAATGGGATTCCATCCGCGTCGACCTGCCCAACCGATTGTGCGAACCGGAAAACGCACACCGGCTGTATAACGAGTATCTCGATATCTGGTGCGCGGCGGACGAGATGGGCCTCGACATCATGGTCAACGAGCATCACCAGACGGCGACCTGCATGGTCCCCGCCGCCCCGATCATGCTCGGCATCCTTGCCCGCCAGACCAGGGACGCGCGGCTGCTGATCCTCGGCAACCCGCTGCCCAACCGCAACCAGCCGGTGCGCGTCGCCGAGGAAATGGCGATGATCGACGTGATCTCCAAGGGCCGGCTCGAATGCGGTTTCGTGCGCAGCGTGCCGTACGAGGCGGCGGCGGCGAACATCCTGCCCTACAAAGGATCGGAACGGCTGTGGGAATCGCACGACCTGATCGTGAAGGCATGGACCACCCATGACGGGCCGTTCAATTTCGAAGGCAAGTATTACCATCACCGCCAGGTCAATATCTGGCCACGCCCCTATCAGGACCCGCACCCGCCGGTATGGATCACGACCGGCGGCCCGGGCAGCACCGACCCGGTGGCGAGGCATGGCCATGTCGCGGCGATCTTCCTTGCCGGGTATTCGCGCGTCCGGCCGATCTTCGATGCGTACCGCGAAAACTATCTGAAACATCACGGCACCCACGCGCCGCTCGACCGGCTCGCCTATTGCGGGCTGATCTATGTCGGCGACGACGAGAAAGCCGCCGAAAAAGGCGCGAACGAGCTGATGTGGTACATGCAGGCCAACAAGGTGTCGGAGCCGTGGAAGAACCCGCCCGGCTACCATCCGCCGCAGGTTGCCGCCGGTATCATGAAGGGCGCGCATATTTCCGGCACCGGCGCCGCCTACAGCACCGACCTGAAGGAACACATGCGCCGCGGCAACGTCTTTGCCGGCACGCCGGACCAGGTGTACGAGCAGATCAAGGCGTTCTGGGAATATTCCGGCGGGTTCGGCCACATGCTGATGATGGGCCAGGCCGGTCACCTGCCCAAGGACGACGCGCTGCGTTCGATGAAGCTCTATACCGAAGAGGTCTATCCGCGCCTGCGCGAACTGGCAGCGACCTGGGATCCCGAAGAGATCATGGAAAAACGCAAATCCATGCCCGACCAGGACCATGCGGAGATCACCGATTTGTCGGTCGATTTTGTGAGGTAACCGATGACCGGTATTCAATCGCAGTTCGTCGACGTCGACGGGATCAACACCCACTACCTCGAAGCCGGCGACAGGGATGCGCCGACCGTCGCCCTGCTCCATTCGGGGGAGTTCGGCGGCTGTGCCGAGATCAGCTGGGAATTCAATATCCCGGCCCTTGCCGAACATTTCCACGTGGTCGCGCCCGACTGGCTCGGCTTCGGGCGCACCGACAAGGTCTACGATTTCGCCGATCAGCGCGGTCGCGTCTACCGCCATATGGCGCGGTTCTACGAGGTCATGGGCATCGCGGAAGCGGATTTCATCGGCAATTCGATGGGCGGATCGAACCTGGCGCGGATCATCGCCGACCCGCCGACGATCCTGCCGGTGCGCTCGGCGATCCTGTGTTCGGGCGGCGGGTTCACGCCGCTGACCGAGGAACGCAAGACCCTGCTGGCCTATGACACCACGGCAGAATCCATGAAGGCCCTGCTGCACGCCATGCTGCACGATCCGAAATGGGGCGACGACGAAGCCTATGTCGCGAAACGCCAGGAGATCGCGCTGTTGCCGGGATCGTTCGAATGCGCATCCGCCCCGCGCCTGAAACGCCCCGAACCGGAAAAGAAAGAAGAAAAACCGGGCGACCAGAGTTTCGGCATTCCGGACAACACGGTCTACGAGAACGTGGAAGTGCCGGTGCTGATTATCGCCGGCGAAAACGATCCGCTGCGCGAGCCCGGCTATTCCAAGACCCTGGCCGAACGCATTCCGGATAACGAACACCACGTTTACGAGAACTGCGGGCACTGCCCCAATATCGAACACGCCGAGCGCTTCAACGCCCACGCGATCGATTTCCTGAAACGGGTGCACGCGCGCTAGGCGATTTCCCGCTCCGCCGGACCCGCACCGCGCATCAGACCGGCCGGTCTCGCCGGCGACGCCGATACCGTCGCCGGCGATTGCGCGCGCGCGAACGATTATGTCACCGACCCCTTTTGGCTTGAGGTGCCGGGAGCGCCGGCGGCGCGGCGGCGCAACCGGTCGCGACGAAAGAGTAACGCAATCGTTATCGCAAGTGACACCAGGCCCGGCGGTACTCCGCTAGGGTGGTTTGTCTTTGTCGGTCGGCGGTGATTCTCATAACCACAGCCGCCGGCCAATCACAAACCTCTTAGGGAAGGGAGGAACCGGATGAAGCCCTTTAAATCATCGCTTCTATCGTCTGCCGTGATACCGGCGGCACTGCTGGCAGCCGGCGTGCTGTCGGCCCCGGCCAGCGCCAATTCAGTCACCGCCGTATCCGCCACCGGCGCCGCCAACCCCGGCGCAACGCCCGCCGTCCAGGTTGCCGCCAATCCTTGCGCCGCGAAGAATCCCTGCGCTGCCAAGAACCCCTGCAACCCCTGCGCCGCGAAAAACCCCTGCGCCGCGAAAAACCCCTGCAACCCATGTGCGGCGAAAAATCCGTGCAATCCCTGCGCAGCGTCAAACCCATGCGCCGCGAAAAATCCGTGTAATCCCTGCGCGGCCAAGAACCCCTGCAACCCGTGTGGCGCAAATCCGTGCGGACCCTGCGGTGCGAGCGCGGCGAACTATTCGTCGGCCTGCGTGGTCCCGCGTCTTCAGGCAGCCGCGGCGACGAACCCGTGCAACCCGTGTGCCGCGAAAAATCCTTGTAACCCGTGTGCGGCCAAGAACCCCTGTAACCCGTGTGCGGCAAAGAATCCCTGCAACCCATGCGCCGCCAAGAACCCGTGTAATCCGTGTGCGGCGAAAAATCCGTGCAACCCGTGTGCGGCCGCGAATCCGTGCAATCCGTGCGGTGCGTCGAATCCCTGCAGTCCCTGCGGGGCGGCGGCAGCCCCGGTCGAACTGACCACGGCGGAAGCCAATGCGGTGTATGACTGCCTGCAAGGCGAAATGAAATCGGCGTATGCCAAGTCGGGCAACAAGTACGCGAAAGTCTTCCTGAACTGGAAGAACTTCGCGAAACAGCCCTATGTCTCGGCGACCCACGGCGAGCGTTACGTGCTGAACTATGCCAATGAAAAGGCGTCGAATTACGGCCGCTACGAAAATGCCGGGAAAATGGCCCCCGGCGCGGTGACGGCGAAGAACAGCTTTACCGTCAACGGCAAGGGCCAGGTGTCGGTCGGCCCGCTCTTCCTGATGGAAAAGCACAATGCCGGCTTCAACGGCAACACCCATGACTGGCAGTACACGCTGATCATGCCGAACGGCCAGACCGTGGGCACGACCAACGGCAAGGGCAACGCCGCGGTCAAGTTCTGCTACGAATGCCACAACGCGGTGGCGGAGGATCAGGACGCGATGATGTTCCTGCCGGAGGAAATGCGCGTCAACTGACGCCGCTTTCCACGGATGCGCAAAGGGCCGGTCCGGTGACCGGCCCTTTCTTTATTCCCGTAGCCGTCATTCCCGCGCCTGCGCGGGGATGACACCCTCTCAGACGCGCCGCCGCCTATTCGTCGCGGCTGACCGCGCCGAGACCGGGGCGGTAGGTCTTGTTGTCGAGGAATTCCTCCATGCCGCGGGCGCGGGTCTTTTCCTTGTCCATGAACTGGAGCGCCTGGATCTTGGTCATCAGGTATTCGTAGGATTGCGGCACGTCCATATTGACCACGGCCCGCAGCGCCTGCTTGGTGAAGGCCAGCGCGACCGGGCTTTTTTCCATCAGTTCCCTGGCGAGCGCGACGGTTTCCTCGCGCAGCCTGTCGGCCGGCACCGCGATATCGGCGAGGTTCATCTCGACCGCCTTCCTGCCGTCGAACGTGCGCCCCGTCATCGAATAGAACATGGCGTTGCGGAACGGCATCCTGTCGACGATCACCTTGGAGACGATGCCGCCCGGGATGATCCCCCAGTTGATTTCCGACAGCCCGTAGACCGCGTCTTCGTCAGTCACCACCAGGTCGCAATTGGCCAGCGCCACGAAGGCGCCGCCGAACAGGTAGCCGTTGACCATGGCGATGGTCGGCTTGCGCGAATTGCTGAGGATATCCCAGCTCCAGTGCTTGTTCGCGGTGAACGACTTGTACTGCGCTTCGGGATCGTTATCGGTTTCGCGGAAATATTCGCGCAGGTCCATGCCCGCGCTCCAGCTGTTGCCGGCCCCGGTAATCACGATGACCTTGGCCGACGGATCGGTTTCCAGCTCCATCAGGATATGCTCCATGTCGTAATGAAGCTGCGGGTTCATCGCGTTGCGCTTTTCCGGCCGGTTGAACGTTACCCAGGCGATTCCGTCATCGTCTATTTCAACGGCGACGCAGTCGTAGCTGTCCCGTAATGCCATTCCAAATTCCCTCCGTTTTGATGTTTGGCGTGCCTTTGCGTTATAAGCTAGGTTTCTGTCATGTCCATCAGCTTCCGCACCGATAGCCCCGACGAAAAAGCCTTCCGCGCCGAAGTCCGCGACTGGATCGCCGCGACCCTGCCCGACGACCTGCGCGGCTGGTCGACCCGCCCGCCCTTCGACCGCGCGATGTGGTGGCACCGCCAGTTGCACGCCAAAGGCTGGATCGCGCCTGCCTGGCCGAAAAGCCACGGCGGCATGGAAGCGACGCTGAACCAGCAGATCATCCTGAAGGAAGAACTCGCCCGCGCCGGTGCGCCGGAGATTTCGGCCCAGGGCATCAACCATGTCGGCCCGATCCTGATGGCCTTCGGGACGGACGAACAGAAGAAACGTTTCCTGCCGCCGATCCTGACCGGCGCGGAATCCTGGTGCCAGGGCTATTCCGAGCCGGGCGCCGGATCGGACCTCGCCAGCCTGCGCACCCGCGCCGATGTCGTCGGCGACGATTTCGTCATCAACGGATCGAAAATCTGGACCACCTGGGCACAGTATTCGGACTGGATGTTCGCCCTCGTCCGCAGCGACCCGGACGCACCGCGCAAGCAGGCCGGTATCAGCTTCGTGCTGATCGACCTGAAAACCCCCGGAATCGATATCCGCCCGATCAGGACCATCGCCGGCGACGAGGAATTCGCCGAAGTGTTCATGGACGACGTGCGCGTGCCGGTGGCCAACCTGGTCGGCGAGCTGCATGACGGCTGGCGCGTGGCCAACGCGCTGCTGGCCCATGAACGGCTCGGCACCGCCAACCCGCAGCTTCTGTTCGATGCGCTGGAACGCGTGAAAAAAGTGGCAAGGGCGAGCGGCGCGCTGGACGATCCGTATTTCCGCGAACGGCTGGCGGAAATCGAAATCGACACGGTCGGTTTTGCCGCCATGTTCGCCCACGCCGCCGAAATCGCCAATGCCGAACGGTCCCTCGGTCTCGACGCCTCGATCATGAAGATCAACGGCACCGAAACCCTGCAGCGCCTCGCCGACCTGCTGCTGGACGCGGCGGGAACGGATGCCGCCCTGTCGGGACGTGTAGAAACCGAGGACGGCCCGATAGAGATAGCGCCGCTGTTCCTGCAGGTCCGCCGGGCGACGATCTATGGCGGGTCCAGCGAGATCCAGCGCAATATCCTCGCCAAAAGGGTGCTTGGCCTGCCGAGCTGACGACCTCGCCCCTCGTGACGCCCGTCACTGGACCGGAAGCCGGCATCGCCCTAGTTTCCGGGCCAGTGACGCGCTTGAAAGCCCCCAGGAATGCCTGAGCAGAACGGATAACCCCATGAAGCCCATTTTCAGAAGTTTCCTCGCCGCCGGCGCCCTGTCGGTCGCCGCAATCCCTGCCGCTCTCCCGGCGCACGCGGCGGATATCCTGCCCCTCGTGGATGCGCATCTGCATTACAGCCATGACGCCTGGGACGGTCTGCCGCCCAGGGACGCCATTGCCGTGCTGCGCCGCGCCGGGCTGAAAAAAGCCTTCGTGTCCAGTTCCAGCGACAAGGGTACGCAGATGCTCTATGCCGCCGCGCCCGAGCTGGTCGTGCCGGTGCTGCGCCCCTACCGCAAACGCGGCGAATTGGGCACCTGGTTCAAGGATCCGACGGTGATCGAGCTGCTCGAAAGCCGCCTGAAAAAGGGCGGCTATGCCGGGATCGGCGAGTTTCATATTTTCGGCGCGGATGCCGACGGCGAGATTTTCCGCAAGGTCGTCCAGCTTGCCAAAAAATACAAAGTCTTCCTGCACGCCCATTCCGATGCCGACGCGGTCGACCGCATTTTCAAACAATGGCCCGAAGCGACCGTGCTGTGGGCGCATTCCGGTTTCGCGGAGCCGGACGGCATCCGCCCGATGCTGGCAAAACACAAGCGCCTGTGGTCGGATCTCGCCTTCCGCAGCAGTCACGGCGGCGGCGGCAAGGCGGACCCCGAATGGGCGAAACTGTTCGCCGAGTTCCCCGACCGCTTCATGATCGGCACCGACACCTATACGCCGGAACGCTGGTACTTCGTCGAGGAACACGCGAACTGGAGCCGCGCCTGGCTCAATTCCCTTCCACGCGACCTCGCCGAGCGCATCGCCTGGAAAAATGCGACCGCGCTGGCCGACTGGGCGCTCAAAGTGAAGGACTGATGCGCCGCGTGATCGAAAGAGTATTCATGGCGAAGTTGTTTCCCGTTGCCCTGGCGATTGCCGCCCTGGCCGCCACGACACCGGCCCTCGCCGACCCCTGCCCGAAGGACGTGCTTGCAACCCTGCCCGCGCGGATCGAAGACGGCGGCACCACCGTCGCCTACCGGACGACCCCGGCGAAGATCGCCGTCGGCAAGCCTTTCAGCATCGAAGTCGTCGCCTGCGTCCACGGCGCGAAACGCATGGCCCCGTCGCGCATCCGGGTCGATGCCGGCATGCCGATGCACGGTCACGGCATGAATTACACACCGAGCGAGCGCAAGATCGGCCCCGGCCATTCGGCCTTCGACGGGCTTGTCTTTCACATGCCCGGGCGCTGGCTGATCACCTTCGACATCTATGACGGCGACAAGCGCCAGCGCCTGACGCAGAAAGTTTCCGTCAGACGATGAGGCTTTGGCGGACCCTGCGCGCCGCCCTGCTGGCGGGCGCGGCCGTTCTGCTGACCGCTGCGGCGAACGCGCCCGCATCCTTCGACGACGACGAGATCGCGCTCATCCTGTCGCACGGCCCGTGGCCGGTGCAGACGGTGCCGGACCCGAGCAACCGGGTCTCCGGCAAGCCGGCCGCCATCGCCTATGGCAGGGCGCTGTTCGAAAGCACCGACCTGTCGGTCGACCGCCAGCGCAGCTGCGCGACCTGTCACCAGGAAACCCAGGCCTTTACCGACGGCATCGCCCGCGGTTTCGGCATCGCCCGGGTCGACCGCAATACCCCGTCCTTGTTCAACATGCGCCTCAACCGCTGGTTCGGCTGGGACGGCAAATCGGACAACCTGTGGGCCCAGAGCATCGCGCCGATGCTGGACGCGCGGGAACTCGCCATGACCCCCGAGACGCTGAAAGCCCGGCTTGCGGCCACGCCGCCGCTCGCGACCGGCTACAAACAGGTTTTCGGGGCCGCGCCCGCCGCCCATGAGGCGGAAACCGCGATGGTGAACGCCGCCAAGGCGCTCGCCGCGTTCCAGGAAACCATCGTGTCCCCCCGGTCGGCGTTCGACGAATTCCGCGATGCGCTGGCGGCGGAAGACCCGGCGGGCATCGCGGCCTATCCGGAACCGGCGAAACGCGGCCTGAAACTGTTTGTCGGCAAGGGGCGCTGCGACCTGTGCCATTTCGGCCCGAATTTCACCAATGGCGAATTCCACGATATCGGCCTGCCGCATTTTCCCGAACCGGGCCGCGTCGACAAGGGCCGCTATGGCGGGATCCAGTTCCTGCGCAAAAGCCGGTTCAACCTGCTCGGGCTCCATAACGACGACAGATTGCGCGCCACGGCCGGTTTTACCCGCCACGTTCGGCTGACCCCGAAGAACTGGGGCGAATTCCGCGTGCCGTCCTTGCGCGAAGCGGCGCGCACCGCGCCCTATATGCATGACGGCAGCAAGGAGACGCTGGAAGACGTGGTCGACCACTATTCCAAGATCCCCGAAGACCGCCTGCACCAGGACGGCGAAAAACTGCTCCGCCCGCTGAACCTGACGGACAGGGAAAAAGCGGACCTGGTGGCGTTTCTGAAAACGCTTTAACGAATTGATCGCCCCCTTAATTTAACATATGTAATACTCTCAACCGGGAGAGACAGATGTCCGACTCTGTTAAAATCAGGAAAATCGGCAATTCGCTGGGCGTGACCCTGTCCGAACAGGTGCGCGCCATGGGGCTTGAAGAGGGCGACAGCCTGTACGTCGTCAAGACGCCGACCGGGATCGAGCTGACCCCGTACGACCCGGATTTCGCCGAGGCGGTGGATACCGCGCGCGCGTTCATGCGCCTGCACCCGAACGCCATGAAAGCCCTGTCTGAATGACGGACGACATCCGCTGGCTGACGCCGCGGATGGTACAAGCGTTCCATCTGGAAACGCTCCAGCGGCACGGAGGCGGCACCGGGCTGCGCGACGAGGCCCTGCTTCTCAGCGCGCTGGCACGACCGCGCAACCGGGCGGCCTATGACAAGAGCGCCACCCTGTTCGATCTCGCCGCCGAATACGGTGCCGGAGTTGTCGGCAACCACCCCTTCGTCGATGGCAACAAACGCACGGGTCTTCTCGCCGCCGTGGTGTTTCTGTCCTTGAACGGATACCGGCTGCAGGCCGACGAAGCGGACATCGTGGCGACGATCGAGGCCCTGGCCGCCGGCCGCGTCGATGTCGAGCGGCTCTCGGCCTGGTTCGAACGCAACAGCGCGCCGCAGGACGCCGGATAGACGGTCGACCCCATTGCACCTTGTGGCCTGTCATGCCCGTGAATGCTAAACAGAACGCATAAACAGGGAGACGCGCGCTATGGGTAAGGCAAAAAATATCCTTTTCATCATGTGCGACCAGCTGCGCTGGGATTACCTGTCCTGCAACGGGCATCCGCATCTGCAAACGCCGCATATCGACGGGCTGGCTGCCAGGGGCGTGAACTTTACCCGCGCGTTCGTGCAGTCGCCGCTCTGCGGGCCGTCGCGCATGTCCTATCTGACCGGGCGCTACGTGCACAGCCACGGGGCGACGTGGAACGGAGTGCCGCTATCGGTCGGCCAGCGCAATATCGGCGATTTCCTGCGGCCCCACGGCCTGCGCTGCGCGCTGGTCGGCAAGACCCACATGGAGCCCGATGCCGAGGGCATGGCGCGGCTCGGCGTCGACAAGGTATCCGCGCTCGGCGTGCTGACATCCGAATGCGGGCTGGAGCCGGTGGAGCGCGATGACGGGCTGTGGCCCGACCAGCTGGTCGATCCCAACTATGCCTACAACGAATACCTGAAATCGAAGGGCTATGACGGCGACAACCCGTGGCACGACTGGGCCAACGCCGCCGAAGGCCCGAACGGCGAAATCCTGTCGGGCTGGTATCTCGGCAACAACCACCTGCCCGCCCGCGTGCGCGAAGAGGATTCCGAAACCCCCTACATGACCGGCCGGGCCATCGAATTCATGGCGGAACAGGGCGACGCGCCGTTCCTGCTGCACCTGTCCTATATCAAGCCGCACTGGCCCTATATCGTGCCCGCGCCCTATCACAACCTGTACGGCCATAACCAGATCCTTCCGCCGGTGCGGTCGGACGCCGAACGCGACAACCCGCACCCGGTAATCGCCGCCCACATGCTGCACCCGGAAAGCCTGAACTTTTCGATGGACGAGGTGCGCGACAACGTGCTGCCCGCCTATATGGGGCTGATCAAGCAGATCGACGACCAGATGGGCCGGCTGTTCGCGTGGATGGAACAGGCGGGCCGCATGGACGACACGATGATCGTCTTTACGTCGGATCACGGCGACTATCTCGGCGATCACTGGCTGGGCGAAAAGGAAATGCTGCACGAATGTTCGATCCGCGTGCCGATGATCGTCTACGATCCGGATTCCGCCGCCGACGCCACCCGCGGCACCGCCAGCGAGACACTGGTCGAATCCCTCGACATGATCCCGACCTTCCTCGACAATTTCGGCGGGTTCTACGATCTGGAACACGTGCTCGAGGGCAAGTCCCTGATGCCGGTCCTGCACGGTACGCAGGACGGGAACCTGCGCGACGCGGTGTTCGCCGAGATCGACTATGCGTTCAAGCCGGCGCGCGTATACGCCGAAAAGGAACCGGCGGAGGCGCGCGGGTTCATGATCCGCACGGCGCGCTGGAAATACCTGCTGTGGGAAGGCTACCCGTCGCAGCTCTTCGACCTCGACGCCGACCCGGGCGAGTTCCACGATCTCGGCGCGGCGCCGGAACACGCCGATATTCGCGCCGAACTGCACGAACGCCTGTTCCACTGGCTGCGCACCCGCGCCACCCGGACCACGATTTCCGAACAGACGGTCCGCAACCGCACCGGCGGCGCGCCCAAGCAGGGCATCATCATCGGCGAATGGACCGAGGAAGAGACGATCAAGGGCGACCCCGATTCCGATTACTGGGTTAAGTGACGCGTCGAAAAATAGAGAATAAGCCACGTCATCCCGGCCTTGTGCCGGGATCCAGCGCCGCGAACACCTTAACCGGGGTTATCACCCCGCGCCTTCACGCGCTCAGCGGGGGTCCAGTCCTAATGCAAACACCGTTCTGGATCCCGGCACGAGGCCGGGATGACAACGGTAACTAGACGCTCATCTCGCTAACCCCCACGGCCCTGACGCCCGCCTCGAACGGACCTGCAGATTCCAGAACCACATAAAACTGTCATCCCGGCCTTGTGCCGGGATCCAGTGGCCCGCCGTTGATTGACCGCCAAGGCACCAAGGGCTCAAAGGCACACCAAGGCGTTTCGTGGTGGCTTCGCGTCCTTGGTGCCCTTGGTGCCTTGGTGTTTTCTCTGTCAGCGCGAAGACTGCGTCCCGGCCCGAGGGCCCAGACATACTGCACGGTGTCGGAGGTATCGCCCTGGTTCCCCGGGTCAGGCCCGGGGAAATAACAGGCGAGGGACGGCTGGTCGCGCCCTAAGCCCCCGCCGCCTTGCCGTCCGCCCGCGGGTCCGAGCCGCCTTCCATGACGCCGTCGGGGCGCAGCGAGACGCCGCCGGCATGGCCCATCAGGTCCGAATAGGGCGCGATCACCTCGGTATCGTGCCCGGCGGCGGCGAGGTCGGAGACCAGCGCCGCATCGAAACGCGATTCCAGCTTCAGGTTGGTGCCGGTATCGCCCCAGGTGCGGCCCAACAGGAAGCGCGGCGCGGTGATCGCCTGCTGGAGCGACTGGCCGAAATTGACATGGCGGGTATAGACCAGTCCTTGCGTCTGCGGCTGGCCTTCGCCGCCCATGGTGCCGTAGGACAGGATTTTGCCGTCGGGCAGTTCGGCCATGGCCGGGTTGAGGGTATGGAACGGGCGGCGGCCGGGGGCGAGGCGGTTCACGTCGCCGTCGCGCAGAGAGAAGCTGGAGCCGCGGTTCTGCCACAGAATGCCGGTGTCTTCGAGGACGATGCCCGCCCCGAATTCCCAGTAGATGCTCTGGATGAAAGACACCGCGTTGCCCGCCGCATCGATCGCGCCCATCCAGATGGTATCGCCATCCTTCGCCGGCACCGGCCAGGGCAGCGCGGTGGTCATATCGATCTTTGAGGCGCGGGCGTCGAGATCGGCGGGGGTCAGGAAACCGGCGGGATCGACATCCATCGCCGCCGGGTCCTGGACATGGGCGTTGCGGATGATGAAAGCCTGCTTGATCGCCTCCACCAGCCCGTGGATATGGGCGAAACCTTCCGCGTCTTTCACGCCGAGCCGGTCGAACAGGCCGAGGATCATCAGCGAGGACAACCCTTGTGTCGGCGGCGGCATGTTCCAGACCGTGCCGGTCGAGAGCCGCACCGAAAGCGGTTCCAGGGTCAGCGCCCTGTGGGCGGCAAGATCCTCTGCCGAAACCGGCGATCCGGCGCGCATCAGATCGGCGGCGATATCGCGGGCCAGCGCGCCGGTATAGAACGAATCGAACCCGTCCGCCGCCAGCCGGCGCAGGGTGGCGCCAAGCCGTTCCTGGCGGAACAGATCGCCTTCCCGCGGCACTATACCGTTCGGCAGGAAGGCCTCGTCGTAGCCCGGCAAGCCCTGTAATTCAGCCAGTTTCGCCGTCGTCGTGCGCGACTGGTTTCCGGTGGCCGGAAACCCCTTTTCGGCATGGTGGATTGCCGCTTCGAGCAGGCGTTCGCGGGACATCTCCCCGCCGAGCTCGCCTGCCAGCGCCAATGCCGCCTGCCAGCCCGACAGCGTGCCCGCGACCGTGTTGGCGGCAAGCGGCCCGCGGCTCGGAATGGCATCAAACCCGGCATCCCGGTAGAGCGCGTCGGTCGCCTTTGCCGCCGCGGCGCCGCAGGCATCGATGCCGACGGGATCCCTGCCGGCGGGTTTGACGATCCAGAAACTGTCGCCGCCGATCGCGTTCATATGCGGATAGACCACCGGGATCGCGGCGGCCATGGCGATCATCGCCTCGACGGCATTGCCGCCGTCGCGCAGCACGTCGCGGCCCGCATCGGCGGCGAGGTGATGGGGCGCGGTGACGATACCGCCGGTGGCGAAGACCGAGTTAAGCAATGCGCGACTCCTGACTGGCGGCGAGATGGATTTCCGCCACCGGGTGATGGCCGGCCTCGAAGACCGGGTGGCGTTCGAACAGTTCGGGATCGTGGCCCGGCACGATGCGGTCGGTCTCGTCGCCGACGACGTCGCGGATCGCGCGGTAGACCTTGATCAGGTTCCAGGTATTGCCCTGCACATAGGCGGGCGGCCACATTTTCTCGATGTTCTCGTACCAGTACACGCAATCCCCCGCGACCACATAGGGCCCGTCCGGCGTCTGCACCTCGACCCACTGGCAGCCGAACGTGTGGGATTCGAAGGCGAGGCGGCAGTGTACGCCCGGCGCGAATTCGGTATCGCCGTCCAGCAGGTTGACCCGGCCCGCCGCGATCAGGTCGTCCACGGCATCGAGATCCTTTTTCTGCATCGACGAGAGCGGCCACATTTTCGTGTCGCGGCCAAGCTCGCCCGGCATCTCGTAGACCTCTTTCCAGCCCTCGTATTCGGCGCGCTGGACGTGGAACGTGGCGTTCGGAAAGCGGTCCAGATTGCCCGCATGGTCGAAATGCAGGTGGGTCAGGATGACGTCTTCGATGTCTTCCGGGGCGAATCCGACCTTGGCGAGGATCGTGTCGGGGTGTTCGACGTTTTCATACGTCTTGCCGCTGGGCGACCAGTCGCCCTTCATGCCGGTGTCGATCAGGACGGGTTTCTCATGCCCCGGCGCCCCGCCGTGGATCAGCGAATAGACCATCGGGTTGCGGATACGGCCCTTGTTCGAATTGACCAGCGTGCCGCCGAAGAAATCGCGCGGCATGTCGGAGCGTGCGTAGCGGAATGCCCAGATAGACCAGTCAGCAGTCATGTTTTTACTCTCCAATTACGGCGCCCGGCCGATGCGTGTTTCCGGATTACGGAACGATGATCACCGACCCCGTTGTCTTGCGCGCCACCATGTCTTCCTGCGCCTGGACGATATCGTCGAGCGCGTATTCCCGGCTGATCGAGATATCGAGCGCGCCGTCGGCAATCGCCTGGAACACGTCGGCCGCCATGGCCTGTTTGGCCTCGGGCGAGGACATGAAATGCGGCAGCGACACCTTGGCGAAAAAGATCGATTTCGCGTTGAGCTGCATCGGATCGATGGGGTCCATCAGGCCCGACATATGCCCGTAATTGATGAGGTAGCCCGTCGGGCGCAGGGCGGCGATATTGGCCTCCCACACGTCCTTTCCGATGGCATCATAAACGACGGCAACACCCGCCCCGCCGGTCACGGCGGCGACCTCCGCGGCGATATCGCCGGTGCGCGAGTTGATCACGTGGTCGCAGCCGCTGGCGCGCGCGATGTCGAACTTGTCGTCGCTGCCCACCGTGCCGATGACGGTGGCGCCCAGCGCCTTCGCCCACTGGCACAGCAACGTGCCCATGCCGCCGGCCGCGGTATGGACCAGCACGGTGTCGCCCGCCTGCACGCGCCAGGTCTGGCGCAGCAGGTATTGCGCCGTCATGCAGCGCAGCAGCGTGCCGGCGATGTTCCGGGGCTCGATCCCCGCCGGGACCGGGATGAGCGAGTCCGCGGCGATGAGGCGCTTTTCGGAATAGGCGCCGAGGACAAACAGATAGCAGGCCGCATCGCCCGGCTTGAACGCGGTCACGCCCTCGCCCACCGCCTCGACGATACCGGCGCCGTCGAGCCCCATGACGGCGGGCAGGTCGGGTTTGAGGAAATACTTGCCCTCGCGCAGCATGGTGTCGGCGAAATGCAGGGCCATGCCTTTCTGGTCGAGCAGAACCTCGCCGGGACCGGGCGCGCCGATCTCGTCGTCTTCGATCTTGAGCTCGTCGGTGCCGCCATAGGCGTGAATGCGAACGACCTTGGTCATGAAATTTTTCCTTTAAAGTACGGTTACGTCATCGGGCGGCTGGTTGAAATACTGATGACAGGCGGCCCGCGCCTCCATCTCCGCCGAAGCGGCATCGTCATGGGCGCCGCCCATATGTTTGCGCGCGCCGTCCTTCCAGATCGACCACAGCCAGTCGACCGACCCGTCGCGTTGCGTCCAGCGTTCTACGATTATCCCGATCATGCAATTCTTATGAGGAGCGGCGGGGCGCGAGTCAAACGGACGGGGAACGATCGTGCGCCCTCAGCGCCGGTCGATCAGATGGATGAACGAGCCCATGACCCGCCCGGCCCGCAGCCCTGCGGGTCCGAGGTCGGTACCCGCCGCATCGGATACCGCGAATAAAGGTTCGGCATCGCCGAGACGAACCGTGGCGGCATAGTGAAATTCATGCGCCCCGTAGGCGGTCCCTACCCCGCCAAGCGGCGAGCCGGCCGGCAGCACGGCATTGCGGTAGCCGAGATGCAGTCTGCGCGCGGCAAAGCTGGTTTCCAGCGGCAACAGCCCGGCCATCCGGTGCGGTTCACCATCGGCATCGGTCAGGACCTCGCCCAGGACCATGTAGCCGCCGCATTCGCCGTACACCGCGGCGCCGCGCCGCGCCGCAGTACGCAGACCTTCGAGAAACGCCTCATTTGCCGCCAGCTTCGCCGCCTGCAGTTCGGGGTACCCGCCCGGCAGGTAAACCGCGTCGCAGGACGGGTCCGGCGCCTCATCCGCCAGGGGCGAGAACGGGGCGATTTCAGCGCCTGCCGCGCGCCAGCCCCCGAGCACATGGGGATAGGCGAACCGGAACGCATCGTCGGAGGCGACGGCGATGTGCTGCCCGATCGGCGCGATGGGTCGCGCCGGCGCAGCGGAAACCGGCCCATCGACCTTGTGCAGGATCGATTTCAGGGCGTCGATGTCGATATGACGGGCGACCAGATCGGCGGCGGCATCGAGAAAATTCTCCAGCGCGGCCATCTCGCTCGCCTGGACCAGGCCGAGATGGCGGTCCGGCACGACGATATCCGGCGACCGCGGCACGCAGCCCAGCACCGGGATCCCGAGCGGTGCCGCCGCATCGCGCAGCATCTGCGCATGCCGGTCGCTGCCGACGCGGTTGAAGATCACGCCGGAGACCGTCACATCGGCGCGGAAGGTGGCGAAACCGTGCAGCGTCGCCGCCGCGCTCTGCGCCTGTGCACCGGCATCGACCACTAGGATCACCGGCAGGCCGAGACCGGCCGCCGTATCCGCGGTGGAACCGGAAGGCGATCCGGGCGCCGTCTGCGCGCCGTCGAACAGGCCCATCACCCCTTCGCCGATGACGATACCGGCATCGGAGACCGCCTGCGCGAACAGCGACGAGACCGTCTCAGAGCGCATCGCCCAGCTGTCTATGTTCAGACAGGGCCGCCCGCTGGCGGCGGCATGGAACCCGGGATCGATGAAATCCGGCCCGACCTTGAAGGACGAGACGGAAACGTCATTACGCGCAAAATGGCGGAGCAGGCCGAGGGTCATGGTGGTCTTGCCGCTGCCCGAGGACGGCGCGGCGATGACGGCACCCACCGCGCCGGACATGGCGCTTAACCGGCGTCGCGCGTGCGGCGCGTGCCCAGGGGATCGGCGTCGAGAATCCTGCCGCCCAGCGCGCCCGCCCAGTCGAGCCCGGCGCGCAGCCGCACCACTTCGCCGATGACGACCATCGCGGGCGGTTCGATGGCTTGCGCGGCCACATCCTCGACACAGGTCCCGAGGGTGGTTTCCAGCACACGCTCATTCGGCTGCGACGCGTGGGAAACGACGGCGACGGGCTCTTCCGCGCGCCGGCCACCGTCCATCAGGCGTGCCTGGATGGTCCCCAAATGCTTGATCGCCATGTAGACGACCAGGACGGGCGATCCCGCGGCGAGGGCAGGCCAGTCGATCCCGTCGGGGAGATCGCCCGAGGCGCCATGGCCGGTCACGAAGGTGACGGCGGAATTGGTTTCGCGGTGGGTCAGCGGAATACCGGCATGGGCGAGCCCGCCGACACCGGCGGAAATGCCCGGAATGACCCGGAAGGGAATGCCGGCGGCGACCAGCGCCAGCGCCTCTTCGCCGCCGCGCCCGAATATGAACGGATCGCCGCCTTTCAGGCGGAGGACTTTCCGGCCCTCGCGCGCGAGCGTTACCAGCCGCGCGGAAATATCCGGCTGCCTTGCCGACGGCTTGCCGCCGCGCTTGCCGGCATAGATAATTTCGCAATCGGGGCCCGCCAGCGTCAGCGTCCGGTCGTCTACCAAAGCATCGTGCACGATGACGTCTGCCTGGCGCAGGCCGTTCAGCGCGTGCAGCGTCAGCAGGCCGGGATCCCCCGGTCCGGCGCCCGCCAACCAGACCCATCCGGGTGCGAGTTCGGGCATTTCGAATGTCAGCCGTTCCATAGCGCCTGCTTAGCACATATAACGGCAATATGGCACGCAAGCCCGAAGGAGAATTACGGCGCGGCTGGACCACCGGCGCCTGTGCGGCGGCGGCGGCCAAGGCCGCCTATACCGCGCTTTTGACGGACGCGTTCCCCGATCCCGTGCAGATTACGCTGCCCCGGGGCGAAACCCCGTCCTTTGCGTTGGCCCGCGAGGGAAAGACCGAAAACGGCGCCTTTGCCGCCATCATCAAGGATGCGGGCGACGATCCGGACGTCACCCATGGTGCGCTGATCCGGGTCGACATCGCGGCGGCGGCGCCGGGCGAGGGCGTCGTCTTCCGCGCCGGGGACGGCGTCGGCACGGTGACCCGCGAGGGCCTGCCCCTGCCTGTCGGCGAGCCCGCCATCAACCCGATGCCGCGCAAGATGATCCGCCAGGCGATCGACGAGGTCGCCGCCGCCCATGGGGCTGCGGGCGACGCGGTCGTCACGGTTTCCGTCGACGGCGGCGCCGCGCTGGCGGAGAAAACCTGGAACCCGCGTCTCGGCATTCTCGGCGGGATTTCCATTCTGGGGACGACCGGAATCGTCGTGCCCTATTCCTGCGCGGCATGGATCGATTCGATCCATCGCGGGATCGACGTCGCGCGGGCCGGGTCGCTGCCGCTGATCGCCGGCTGTACCGGCAAAACGTCGGAAGAAAAAACCCAGGCGCTGTTGGGGTTGCCCGACCATGCCATGATCGATATGGGCGACTTCGCCGGCGGCATGCTGAAATACCTGCGCGCCCACCCGGTCCCGCGGGTCGTCATCGGCGGCGGGTTTGCCAAGATCAGCAAGCTTGCCGAAGGGAACCTGGACCTGCATTCCGGGCGCAGCCAGATCGACCTGACCTGGATGGCCGATGTCGCGCATGAACTCGGCGCCTCGAAAGAGGTCGCCGCACAAATAGAGGGCGCCAACACCGCCGCCGAGGCCCTGTCGATCGCCGACGCCGCGGGGCTGGAGCTTGCGCCCGAAATCGCCCGGCGCGCGCAGTCCGTCGCCCGCTACACGCTGGCGGGCGCCGAGGTGGAAATCGACGTTTTCGTTTTCGATCGCGCCGGAAACCTTGTCGGACGGTCGGATGAATGACCGTCCCCGCCTTCTGATTCTCGGCGGTACGGGCGACGCCAGGGCGCTCGCCGCGGAAACGGCGGAAAAATATGCGACCACCTATTCGATCGCAGGCCGGACCCGGGATCCGGCGCTACCCGCCGGGGTGACCGTCAGGTCGGGCGGCTTCGGCGGGCCGGACGCCCTCGCCGGCTGGATCGGCGAAAACGACATCCGTGCCGTGATCGATGCGACCCACCCCTTTGCCGACCGCATCGCCGCCCATGCGGCCCGGGCCTGCACCGCAACCGGCACGCCGCGGCTGAAGCTTCTGCGCGCCGCCTGGGAACAGACAGCGGGCGACACCTGGCACCGGGTTCCCGATATCGCGGCCGCCGCCTCCCTTTTGCCGACGCTCGGCGGGCGCGCCTTCCTCTCGATTGGCAGGCAGGAGCTCGCGGCGTTTGCCGTGGTGGAAAACGTTCAGCTGGTCATTCGCTCCATCGATCCGCCGGACGACGCCGACCGCCGGCCCGGTGCCGTGTATATCGCCGGGCGCGGGCCGTTCACGACCGCGCAGGAATCGGCGCTGTTGCGGGAATACGACATCGATGTGGTCGTGAGCAAGAATGCCGGGGGGGCCGCCACCTATCCGAAGATCGCCGCCGCGCGGGCGGCGGGTATTCCCGTCCTCGTGATCGACCGGCCGCCGCCACCGCCCGGCCCGGTCGTGTCGGATGTCGGCGCGGCGATCCGTTGGCTCGAAACGAATCTCGTCTGAATCTCGTCTAGAGTGCGTCGCCCTTGCGGCGCGGCCGCAGGACATGGACGTGATCGGCATCGTACAGCGCCGAATCGGTGAACCCGTCCGGCGCCAGAACCGGCCCGACCAGGATCAACGCGGTGCGGGTGATTTTTTCGTCGCGGACTTTCCGGCGGATATCGGACAGCGTGCCCTCGATCACCTGTTCGTCCGGCCAGCTTGCGCGGAACACGACGGCCACCGGACAGTCCGCACCGTAATGCGGGATCAGGGTCTCCGACACGTGTTTGAGGTTGCGCACCGACAGATGAATGGCGAGCGTCGCGCCGGACCGGCCCAGCGTGTCGAGATCCTCGGCATTGGGCATGGCCGACGCCTTCATCGCCGTCCGCGTCAGGATCACCGTCTGCGACACGTCGGGCAGGGTCAGTTCGCGCTTGAGCAGCGCCGCGGCGGCGGCATAGGCGGGCACGCCGGGGATTATTTCGAAATCGATCCCCAGCGCGTCAAGCCGGCGGATCTGTTCGCCGATGGCGCCGTAGAGCGACGGATCGCCCGAATGCACCCGGGCGACGTCATGACCCGCCGCATGGGCCTTTTCCATCTCGGCAATGATCTCGTCGAGCGTCATCGGTGCTGTGTCCATCACGAGCGCACCTTCGGGCGCATGGGCGACCACCGCTTCCGGCACCAGAGAGCCGGCATAGAGGCAGACCGGGCAGCGCGCGATCGCGTCGCGCCCGCGAATGGTGAGCAGATCGGGATCGCCCGGCCCCGCGCCGATAAACCAGACAGTCATCCCGTCCCTTTCAAGTCGTCGTTTTGTATATTGGCCTGTTTGCCGGCGTAACCGCGCGGCGTATAGACCCAGTGCCGCCCGTCGCCGCGCGCCACCGTGCGGCTTTCGGAAGAGCCGACCAGCACGACCGTCAGCATGTCGACATCGGCGGGATCGAGCGTGCCCAGCGTCACGACCCGGACCTGCTCGCCCTCGCGCCCGAGATTGCGGGCAAGGATAACCGGCGTGGTTTCGGGCCGCTCCGTCAGCAGGATCTCCCGTGCCTTGCCGAGCTGCCAGGTGCGGCGGCGCGAGACCGGGTTATAGAATGCGACAACGAAATCGCCGGCGGCAGCGGCGTGCAGCCGGCGCTCGATCGCCTCCCACGGGGTCAGCAGGTCGGACAGCGATATGGTGCAGAAATCATGCCCCAAAGGCGCGCCGGACCGGGCTGCCGCCGCCTGCAAAGCGGAAATACCGGGACAGACCTGGATATCGACACGGCCCCAGTCGTCCCGACCGCCGGTTTCCAGCAGCTCGAAGGCGAGCGTCGCCATGGCATAGATACCGGGATCGCCGGACGAGACGAGGGCGACCGTCTTTCCCGTTGCCGCCAGTTCAAGCGCGGCCCGCACCCGGTCAATCTCTTCTCCGAGCGGGAAATCGTGCCGGGTTTTGCCCGCCACACGGTCCGCGAGGATATCGAGATACAACGTATAGCCCACCAGGTCGGTCGCCTGCGCGACCGCGTCCTCGGCCTCCGCCGTCATCCAGCCGTCGCTGCCGGGACCGGTGCCGACGATCAGCAATCGCCCCTGACACTGTCCGGGTTCACCGACAATGGGACCCGGCGCGACCGCGATGGCGCAGGTTGCCCGCGCGGATTTCTGTTTCGCCACCGTCAAATCGGCATCCGCCCCGGCGGCGGCAAGAGCCGCGCCCTCGGACACGCCGTGACAGCCGACCTCGCGAAACACCACGTCGGACGGGTTTTCGAGGCGGAGCGTTTCGGCCTCCAGCGTTGCCGCATCGAAAAACCGCGCCTCGACACCCAGCGCGGCCGCCGCCGCGTGAACCGCCGGTTCGTCCGCTTTCAGGTCCAGCGAATAAATGCCGGCCACCGACGCGTCCGCGATATCGCCCGCCTGCAGCGCCGCCTGAACCAGCGCGATCAGTTCGGCCGGATCGGTGCCCCGCTCGCAGCCGACACCGACGGCCACGCTCCGTGGATGGTACACCAGATGATCGCTGTCTCCCGCGATGCGGTGCGGGGTGGCGCTGATCCGCAGCGTGCCCCCGAGATCGCGCGGGATGTCCGCGTCGGCCAGAAACGGCGGCAGCGCCGCATGGGCGCCAACCGTCGCGCCGGCAAGCAGATCGGCGGCGAACGGTTTGACATCGTCCGGATTGGCCAGCGTCCAGCCGGCGGGCGGGCTGTCGAGGGCGACTCCGAACCGCACATCCCCTGCCGTGGTGACCGCTGTCGCGACGCCAAGCGCGGCCCCGATCTGCCGCGCCAGATCGTTGGCGCCGTGATGCCCGCCCAGCAGCGGCACCACCGCCGAGCCGTCTTCGGCAATGGCGATGACGGGCGGTTCCTCTGTCTTGTCGGTCAGGTTTTCCGCCAGCAGGCGGATCAGGATACCGGCGGCGCAGATGCCGATAATCGGCGTGCCGGCGGCAAACAGCGCGCGGACGTGATCGCCGGTATCGTCGAAATGCACCTGGGCTGCCGCCACCCGGCGCGCCAGGCCGTGAATTTCAACCCCCGGCACCGCGCTGGCAATACGATGCGCGACATCCAGCCCGCCGGGCCCGAGAACGATGACCGCGGGTGTTCCGGTATCTCCGGTCATTTCCATACCTCTTCGCGCTTGTGCACCAGGATCATCGAGAAATAGGGCGCATTCCCGTCGCCCACGTCGCCGATCGGCACGATTCGCTGTTCGCCCATGGTCGCGCGTTCGATGTAGCGGGCATGCGCCAACAGGCCGAGATCGGCGATCAGGTCGCGAATCCGGTCGAAATGGCGCCCGACCTTGATGATCGCCACCGCATCGGCGTCCTGCAGGCGCTGTTTCATCGTATCGCTGTCGAGCGGCCCCGGCAGGACCGTCAGCACGTCGTTCTTCGCCGATAGCGGCGCACCGAGCGCGGCGGCGCAGGCCGTGAGCGACGACACGCCGGGGATGACCTCGATAGCGTACTCGCCGGCCAGCCGGCCGTAGAGATACATGAACGAGCCATAGAAGAACGGATCGCCCTCGCAGATCACGGCGACATCGTCGCCGTTATCCAGCGCGGCACCGATTTCAACCGCCGCCCTGTCATAGACGTCATCGGCCGGAAAACGCGCCGGCAGCAGCGGCATGCGGATGGGTATTTCGCGCTGGGTGCCGGGCAGGTGTTCGGCGACAATTTCGCGCGCAAGGCTGGGGCCTTCCTCGGGCGCGGGCCACGCCAGCACCGGCACCGATTTCAGGATGCGCAGCGCCTTGAGCGTCACCAGCTCGGGATCGCCCGGCCCGATACCGACACCGTAGAGCGTGCCTGATTTTTTGCCCGCCATCAGGACTTCACCCCGGATTTTACTGCGGCAAGCTGGGTGACCGCCATCAGCGGTTTCCAACCGGTAAACGGCCCGACCGGTTCGGCCCGCGACACCGCGATACGCACCAGGTCGCCGCCGTGGCGTTCGCGGAACCCGGCCAGCGCGATCTCGCCCTCGAGGGTCACGACATTGGCGACCAGGCGGCCGCCCGCCGGCAGGGCATCCCAGCAGAGATCGATCAGGCCGGGCGTGGACGCGCCGCCGCCGATGAAAACCGCATCCGGCGCATCGAGACCGGCCAGCACATCGGTTGCCTGGCCTTCGATCATGCCGAGCCGCGGCACGCCCAGCGCGATGGCGTTGCGCGCGATCAGCCCGATCCGGTCGGCCCGGCTTTCGATCGCCGTCGCCCTGCAGGAAGGATGCGCGCGCATCCATTCGATGGAAACGGCACCGCACCCGGCACCGATATCCCACAAATGCTGGCCGGGGATCGGCGCCAGCGCCGCCAGCGTCGCCGCGCGGACTTCGCGCTTGGTCAGGTTGCCGTCGCTGGTAAAGGCATCGTCCGGCAGGCCGGGAAGGCGCGGCAGGACGATAGCGTCGGGCCCGGCGATGCAGTCGACGCCGATGGTGTTGAACGGCGCGATACCGGCATGCTGCCAGCTCGCCGCCGTGCCTTCGAGCCCGCGCTCGAGCGGCCCGCCCATATGTTCGAGAACGTAGATTTTGCTGTCGCCGTAGCCGCGCTCGGTGAGAATATCGGCAACCTGCGCCGGCGTATCGGCGCCGTCCGACAGAATCATCAGCCGGGCGCCGGGCAGCACGAACGGCACGATCAGCGATACCGGGCGGCCATGCAGTGTGAGCTGTTCGACATCGGCGAGCGGCCACCCCAAACGCGATGCCGCCAGCGAAAACGCGGACAGCGACGGCACGACATCCATTTCGTCTGCATCGAACTGCTTTGCCAGCGTCACCCCGATGCCGAAAAACATCGGATCGCCCGTTGCCAGGACACAGACCGGCGTGCCGCGGCGCTCGGCGATCTGCGGCATCAGGTCTGTCAGCGGGCTGGGCCAGGTCAGGCGGTCGCGCCCGTCGTCGGGCAGCATCGCCAGATGACGGTCGCCGCCCACCAGGGTCTGCGCCGCATCGACCAGCATCCGCGCCCGGGGGGAGAGACCGTCCAGCCCGTCTTCGCCGATCCCGACAACGCTGAGCCAGCGATCGGTCATGATTCGTAGCGCCCGGCCAGCGCATTGACCGCGGCGGCGGCCATCGCGCTACCGCCACGGCGCCCGAGGATCGTGATATACGGCACGTCGTGTGCGCCGTCTTTGGCCCCGTCATGCAGGGCGTCCTTGGATTCCGCGGCCCCGACAAAACCGACAGGGAAGCCGAGGATGGCGGCGGGCTTGCGCGACGGATCCTCCGCAATGATTTCAAGCAGCCGGAACAGGGCCGTCGGCGCATTGCCGATGGCGACCACGCTGCCGGGCAGGAACGGTTTCCACAATTCGACCTGGGCGGCCGACCGCGTTGTGCCCTGTTCCTTTGCCAGCGCTGCGAGATTGGGCAGGCGGATCATGCTGAGGATCTGGTTATCCGCCGGCAGCCTTGCTGCAATCACGCCGTCGGCGACCATCTGGGCGTCGCAGATCACCGGCGCGCCGGCGGCAAGGGCCGTCCGCGCCGCCGACGCGACATCGGCCGACCAGCGCACGTCGCCGACGATTTCCGGCATGCCGCAGGCATGGATCAGACGGATGACAACGTCGGCCAGGTCGTCCGGCACGCCGGTCAGGTCGGCCTCCGCCCGCACGATCTCGAAGGACCGGCGGTAGATTTCATCGGGGTCGCGCACGTAGTCCATCAGGATGTCAGCCGATCTCTTTTCTCAGGGTCTTCGGGCCCAGCGGATGATCCGCATGGGGGTAGGGATGATGGGCATGGTCGTGATCATGTCCGTGTCCGTCGCCGTGGCTGTGCCCGTGGTCGTGGTCGTGATCGTGGTCGTGATCGTGGCTGTGCGAATGGTCATGGTCATGCCCGTGGTCCTGCGCTTCTTCGGCCGCTTTCGCCGGGCCCGTGCCGATGCCCTCGACGTGGTGATGATGGCTTTCCTGCGCGAGGCCGACCTCGGCCTCGAAGCCGAGCACCTGTTCGCGGTACTTGCAGAGCTGGCAGTTCATGTTGTTTTCGCCGCGGCGGATCTCGTCGATCCGCTCCATGAACGTCTCGATCACCATCGGATGGTCGTTCAGGTAGGGCGCCTTGACGAATTCGATATCGGGATGACGCGCCGCGACCAGGTCGGTGTATTCATAGATGCGGCGCACCAGCACGCCGGTGAACAGGAAATACGGGAATACGACGATGCGCTTGTAGCCGAGCTTCGCCGCGTGTTCGAGGCCCGGTTCGACCAGCGGAAAGGTCACCCCCGAATAGGCGGTCTCGCCCCAGCCGAAACCGAACCCTTCCCACAGCATGCGCATGACCTTGGCAACATTCGAATTTGCATCCGGGTCGGACGCGCCGCGCCCGACGACAACCAGCAGGGTTTCTTCCATCGGCACGTCGCGGCCGGCGGCGTCCAGCGCCTCGTCGATGCGGTCGGCGGCGGCGCGCAGCATTTTCAGATCGATCGCAAGCTCGCGCCCGTAGCGGATGTCGACGCCGTCCTGGCCGGCCGCCCAGGTGTTGAGGACGGACGGGATATCGTTCTTGGCATGACCGGCGGCAAACAGCATGCCCGGCACGGCGAGCACGTCGGTGACGCCCTGGTCGACCAGCTTGCCGAGGCCTTCCTTGATCACCGGGGTCGCGAATTCGAGAAATCCGTACTCCACCGGTATATCGCCGGCCCGTTCGCGGATCGCGACGGACAGTTTCTCGAACTCGGCGACAGCCCCTTCGTCGCGGCTGCCATGGCCGCACACCATAATTCCTGTGGTCAATTGTCTCTCCCTGTCCCGCGGCAATTGATTCCCGACGCGTGCCGGGCGATTGTCGCGGGATGATGTTTCAGTGGTACTCCGCGAACGCCGCAGCCGTCCACCCCTTGCTGGTGGTCATGCTGGCATTCGCTATCGATGTGGCCCTTGGCGACCCGCCTGGGGTATACGCCCGCATACCCCACCCGGTTGCCGTCTTCGGCAAGCTGATCGCGTTTTTCGATAAAAAGCTGAACCGCGAACAGCGCTCCGACCGGGCGCGGTTCTGGCGCGGCGTGCTGACGACCGTCTTTCTGGTGACGCTGGCCGGTTTCGCCGGATACGGCATCCAATGGGGGCTGTCGCAGGTGAAATACGGCTGGATCGCGGGCGCCGCGATCGCCAGCGTTTTCATTGCCTATCGCAGCCTGTTCAACCATGTCCGCGACGTCGCGAACGGACTGGACGTCTCGCTGGCCGGCGGGCGCGAAGCAGTCTCTCATATCGTCGGGCGCGATCCGGAGACGCTGGACGAACACGGCGTGTCGCGCGCGGCCATTGAATCGGCGGCGGAGAATTTCTCGGACGGCGTGGTCGCGCCGATCGTCTGGTTCGCCGTGCTCGGCCTGCCGGGGCTGTTTTTCTGCAAGGCGGTCAACACGCTGGACAGCATGATCGGCCACCGCGACGGCCGGTACGAGCATTTCGGCAAGTTTGCCGCCCGGCTCGACGATGCGGTGATGGCGGTGCCGGCGCGCATTGCCGGGCTGCTGATCGTGATCACGGCCGCCATCGGCATCGGCACCCGCGGCGGGGCCGCCTGGGCGGCGGTTGTCGCGGATGCCGAGAAACACCGGTCGGTCAATGCGGGATGGCCCGAAGCGGCGATGGCCGGCGCGCTGGGCCTGGCCCTGGCGGGGCCGCGCCATTACCGGGATTTCATCGTCGACGATGCCTGGATGAACGAGGGCGGCCGCGCCGAAGCCACGGCCGAGGATATCCGCCGCGCGCTCAGCCTGTACCGCAAGGCCGGCGCCGGGCTGGCGGCGATGCTGCTGATCGTCATGGCGCTGGCCTGAGCGGGAGTCCATGGGGTCACCCATCGATCATGCCCGCCAGATCGAGATGGGCTTCGAGATGGTCCGCCAGCGCGTCCAGCGTGGCGTCGATGCCCGCTTCATAGGCCAGCGCCGCCCGCGCACCGGGGCGCAGCTGCTGCAGGAACGCCGTGCGGTAGGCATCGGATGTAAACAGGCCGTGAACGTAACAGCCCGATATTCTGCCATCCGCCGTCATCGCCCCGTCGGCACCGCCGGACAGGTCCAGCATCGGCCGTGTTGTATCGGGCCCGGATGTGACGCCGACATGCATCTCGTAGCCTGACACGGGACGGTCCGTCCGGCGCTCCGTGCCCGATACCTCGACCAGTTTTTTCGCCGGAGTGAGGGTGGTGGCGATATCGAGCAGGCCCAGCCCCGCCGCTTCCGCCGGGGGGCCTTCGATGCCGTTCGGGTCGGCCACCGTCCTGCCCAGCATCTGGTAGCCGCCGCAGATCCCCAGCACAGCACCGCCGCGCCGCACGTGCGCGGCGATGTCGATATCCCAGCCCTGCGTGCGGATGAAGGCGAGGTCGGCGAGCGTCGCCTTCGATCCCGGCAGCAGGATCAGATCGGCATCGCCGGGCAGCGCTTCGCCGGCGGGCACCATGACCACCGACACATCGGGCTCGGCCCGCAGTGGATCGAGATCGTCGAAATTCGCGATGCGCGACAGCACCGGCACCGCGATCCTTATATTCCCGGCAGCGCCCGCATCGCCGCCGACATCGCCCCCGACATCAAACGCGTCCTCGCGTGGCAGCCGTCCGGCATCGGCGAACCATGGGACAACGCCGAACGATGTCATCGGGGTACGCTCGGCGATGGCGGCAAGACCGCTGTCGAACAGCGAGACGTCGCCCCGGAACTTGTTGACGATAAAGCCGCGCGTCAGCGCGCGCTCGTTCTCGCTCAGCAGGTTCCACGTGCCGACCAGTTGCGCGATCACCCCGCCCCGGTCGATATCGCCGATCAGGACAACCGGCACGTCGGCCGCCTCGGCAAAACCCATATTGGCGATGTCGGCGGCGCGGAGATTGACCTCGGCCGCACTCCCCGCCCCCTCGACCAGCACAAGGTCGGCCTCCGCCGACAGGCGATGATAACTTTCCAGGACGTTTTCCATCAGGCCGGGCTTCATCGCCTGGTATTCGCGCGCCTTCGCGTTGCCGACGATCCTGCCCTGCACGATGACCTGCGCGCCGGTTTCCGATTGCGGTTTCAGCAGGACCGGGTTCATGTCGGTCTGCAGCGCCACCCCGCAGGCCCGCGCCTGCAACGCCTGCGCCCGGCCGATCTCGCCGCCATCGGCGGTGACGGCGGCATTGTTCGACATGTTCTGCGGCTTGAACGGGCGCACCTTCAGGCCACGCCGCGTATAGGCACGGCACAGCCCCGCCGTCAGCACCGACTTGCCGACATCGGAACCCGTGCCCTGAAACATCAGCGCGGGGATTGTCATCGCACCCCCTCCCTAACCCTCCCCCTGAAGGGAGAGGGGACAAAAGATGTATCTGCCGCGCACACACGGTCCCCTCGCCCCTCCGGGGAGAGGGCTAGGGAGAGGGGGCATATGAAAGAACGCATCGACACCTAGAACTCGATTCCTTTCTGGGCGCGCACGTTCTGTTCGCGGAACGGGTGCTTGATCTGGGTCATCTCGGTGACCAGATCGGCGATCTCGATCAGTTCGGGCTTCGCATTCCGCCCGGTGACGACGACGTGCAGCATGTCGCGCTTGTTGCGAAACGTCTCCAGCACGTCCTCGATATCCAGATAATCGTAGCGCAGCACGATGTTGAGCTCGTCCAGGATCACCAGGTCGTAAGACGTATCCGCGATCATTTCCTTGGACACCGCCCAGGCGGCCTCCGCCGCCGCGATATCGCGCGCCTTGTCCTGGGTCTCCCAGGTGAAGCCCTCGCCCATGGTGCGGATGGTCACCTGGTCGGGGAAATGATCGAGCACGCCGCGCTCCCCGGTTTCCCACTTGCCCTTCACGTACTGGACGACGCCGATTTTCATGCCGTTGCCGATGGCGCGGGCGGCAAGCCCGAAGGCCGCGGTGGACTTACCCTTGCCCTTGCCGGTATGGACGATCAGCAGGCCCTTCTCGACCGTCTTGTCGGCCAGCATTTTGTCGCGGGACTCCTTGCGCTTTTTCGATTTCTCGTTGGCGCGGGCGAGTTCTTCTTCGGTGGTGGGTTTTTTGACCATCAGGCAGCTCCCTTCAATTCCATCAGACGCGACGCGGCACTGTTCGAGCGCGGCCGCCACAGGCCGCGGTCCTGGGCTTCGAGCAGGCGTTCGGCCATGTCGCGCAGCGCATCCGGGTTGTTGTCTTCGAGAAACCCGCGCACGTCGTCGTCATCGAGATAGGCGTCGAACACCAGATCGAAATGATGATCCTTCACGCAATGGGCGGTCGCGGCAAAGGCGAACAGGTAATCGACCGTCGCCGCCATTTCGAACGCACCCTTGTAGCCGTGGCGCATGACCCCGGCGATCCATTTCGGATTGACCACGCGGGCGCGGACAACGCGGCCGATCTCGTCTTCGAGGCTGCGGATTTTTGGCGTCTCGGGGCGCGAATGATCGTTGTGCCAGACCGCCGGCTGATCGCCGGACAGGTGGCGCACGGCGGCGGTCAGCCCGCCTTCGAACTGGTAGTAATCGTCGGAATCCAGCAGGTCGTGTTCGCGGTTGTCCTGGTTGTGCACCACCGCCTGGACCGAGCCCAGGCGGCGTTCGAACAACCGATGTTCCGCCGTGCCGTCGGCGCCGTCGCCATAGGCATAGCCGCCCCACGCGATATAGGCCCGCGCCAGATCGGCATCGGTTTCCCAGCCGCGCTCGTCGATCAGCGCCTGCAGGCCCGCCCCGTAGGCGCCGGGCTTGGAACCAAACACCCGGTGGCCCGCGCGGCGGCGCGCGACCTCTGCGTCGATCCCGTCGGCGACCAGCGCGGCGGCATCTTCGGCGACGCGGGCGGCGAGCGGGTTCTGGTCCGCCGGCTCGTCCAGCGCGGCGACGGCGCGCACGGCGGAATCGAACAGGTCGATCTGCTGCGGAAACGCATCGCGGAAAAACCCGGACAGCCGCAGCGTGACATCGACGCGCGGGCGGTCGAGAACCTCCAGCGGCATGACGTCGAATCCGGTCACCCGGCCGGAGCCGCGGTCCCATTGCGGCTGCACGCCCATCAGCGCCAGGCCTTGCGCGATGTCGTCGCCGCCGGTGCGCATGTTGGACGTGCCCCAGGCCGACAGCGCCATGCGCCGCGGCCATTCGCCGTGTTCCTGCACGTGGCGTTCGACCAGCAGGGTCGCCGACTTCCAGCCCAGCGTCCACGCGGTCGGCGTCGGCACGGTGCGGGTATCGACCGAATAGAAATTGCGCCCTGTCGGCAGCACTTCGGGCCGCCCGCGGGTCGGCGCGCCGGATGGGCCGGGCTGGACGAAATCGCCATTGAGGGCGGCCAGCGCACCGGCGATTTCGGCATCGCCGCAGGCGGCCACCGCCGGGCCGATGCGGTCGGATATCTGTTCGAGCACCGCGCGGGTCTGTGGCCAGTCGCCTTCCAGCGTATTTCCGGCGACGAGGCCGAGGGCAAAATTCTCCAGCCGCTCCACCGTGTCGCCATTGGTGCGCCACGGATCGTCGGCCGACAGCGCCGCCGGCATCGGGCCGGTCCACGGATCGCCGAGCACGCAGTCGAGCGGGTCGAACCCCCCTTCTTTATCGGCGAAGCCGAGATCGGCGCTGATCGCGCGGATCAGCGACCGGTTCCCGTCCTGCCCGTCGCCGCGCGGCAGCCGGGCAAGCGCGACCAGCAGCGCATCGCGCAAGCTTCCCACCGGGCTTTCACCGAAAATATGCAACCCGTCGCGGATCTGCATTTCCTTCAGCTCGCAAAGGTAATTGTCGAGCTTGGCAAGCGCCTCGTCCGCCGGTTCGTCCGGGTTTATCCCGCAATCGAGATCGAGGCCGGAAGAGCGCGTGAGTTCGACAATGCGGTCGCGCAGCAACTCGATCCGGCGGGGGTCGACCCCGGCGGCTTCGTAGTATTCGTCAACGAGCCGTTCCAGATCGGCGAGCGGGCCGTAGGTTTCGGCGCGCGCCAGCGGCGGCGTCAGATGATCGATGATCACGGCAGACGCGCGGCGCTTGGCCTGCGTGCCTTCGCCCGGATCGTTGACGATAAACGGATAGATATGCGGCACCGGCCCGAGGGCGGCTTCGGGAAAACAGGTTTCCGACAGCGCCAGCGACTTGCCCGGCAGCCATTCGAGATTGCCGTGCTTGCCCATGTGGATGACGGCATCGGCGCGGTACTGCACCCGCAGCCACGCATAGAATGCGAGGTAGCCGTGCGGCGGCACAAGGTCGGGATCGTGATAGGTTTTTTCGGGATCGATGTTGTAGCCGCGCGCCGGCTGCAGCCCGATCGCGAGAGTGCCGCAGCGAAAGGCGGGGATGGCGAAGGCGCCGCAATCGGCCTCGCCCGCGATGTAAAACGGATCGGCCTCGGGCGCGCCCCATTTCTCCGTAACCGCCTGGCGCACGGCGGCGGGGAGGCCCGACAGGAAGACCTGGTAGTCGGCGAGCGAAATCGTTTCCTCGACGACGCGCCGTTTGACGGCGGCGTTGGTCGGCCCCGCCAGCAGACGATCGACCAGCGCATTGCCGTCCGCCGGCAGCTCGCCGGTCGCATACCCGGCATCGGTCATGGCGCGCAGCAGCGTCATCGTGCCCGCCGGGGTGTCGAGCCCGACGCCGTTGCCGATGCGCCCGTCGCGGTTGGGATAGTTCGCCAGCACAATCGCCACCCGCCGGGCGGACACAGGGGTGCGGCGCAGGCGCGCCCAGGCAGCCGCCAGGTCGGCAACGAAGGCAATGCGGCCCGTCGACGGCAGGTGCTTGACCACTGCCGTCTGGGTCGCATCGTCGAACCGCGCTTCGGATTTGAAGGCGACCGCGCGGGACAGCACGCGGCCATCGACTTCCGGCAGGGCGACGTTCATGGCGATATCGCGCGCGATCAGCCCGGTATCGCTCTTCTCCCAGACCGGCTCGGTCGTCGCCGCGAACACGGTCTGCAGGACAGGACAGCCCGCCGCATCGAACGGCGTTTCGGTGCGCTCGGCCCCGGGTGTGGAAACGGCAAAGCCGGTCGCGTTGAGGATGATATCCGGCGGGCTCTCGGCAAACGCGGTCGAGACGACACCGACGGAAACCGAGTCCTTGAGGCTTTGCAGATAAACCGGCAGCGGGTTCAGCCCGCGCGCACGCAGCGCCGCGATCATCGCATCGACCGGTTCCAGGTTTCCCGACTGCATGAGTGCCCGGTAGAACGTGATGGCGGCGACCGGCGCATCCGTCCGCCAGTGCGCCCGGATCGCCGGCAGGTCCGGCGCGTCGAGACCGGGCCAGTACAACCCCGCGGTCATCAACGGGGCGGGCTCGCTCCAGTCGCTTTTCCGGCCCAGCAATCCCGCGGCAAAGGCGAGCAGGTTGTCGGTATTCGCCGTCCCGCCATGCACCAGATACTGCCAGATACGGTGCACATCCTCGGATTTGAGGGTCGAATGCCGGGTCAGGTCGGAATCGGGCTGGTCGTCGCCGGGAACCGCGGCAAACCCGATACCGCGCCTGCGGCAGGTAACGGCGATCTGCTCGATGCCATAGGGCCAGTAGCTGGTCCCGCCGAGCAGCCGCACGATGACGAGCCGCGCGCTGGACACCATGTTTTCGACATACAGATCGACCGACATGTGGTGGCGCAGCTGCAGAAAATTCGCAAGGCGCAGGCTCGGGGCATCCGCGCCCGCACGTGCCTGTGCGGTGGCAAGCGCGGCGAGTTCGGTATCCGCCGCCGACAGAAAGACGATATCGCCCGGCGTCTGGCCGAGGTCGACCGCTTCCGATCCGTCGGAAACGACTCCCGGCGTCGCCGCGAGCAGATGCATTTCTAGCCCTGCGCTCCGGACACCAGCCGGGACGTAATCGACGGCCTGTCGAGGCCGGTAAGGCCGATGACGACAAGGCGCGTCTCACGCGGCTCGTCCGCCGCCCACGGCCGGTCGAAATGGTTCTGGATTCGCGCGCCGACGCCCTGGACGATCATGCGCATGTCCTTGCCGGGCACGTGGACGAAGCCCTTCACCCGCAGGATGTCGTGATCGATCACGGCGGTCTCGAGCCGGGCGACCAGCTCTTCCGGCGACACATCGGACGGCACGGCGACCTCAAAGCTTTCGAATTCGTCATGGTCGTGGTCGTCGTCGGCATCGTGATGCGACGGCCGGGCGTCAAGATCGTCCTCGGCCGCAGCGTCTATGCCGAGCAGAATACCGGTATCGATCACGCCGTTCGCGGTGTTGACCATCCGCACGCCCCGGCGGAGCCTGCCGCCGACCTCTCCCGACACGCGGTTTATGGCGGCATCGTCCATCAGGTCGGTTTTGTTGAGAAGCACGAGATCGGCGCAGGCAAGCTGGTCTTCGTACAATTCGTGCAGCGGGCTTTCGTGATCGAGCTCATCGTCCGCGGCGCGCAGCGCATCGACCCGGTCGGGATCGTCTGCAAAGCGCCCGGCGGCGACGGCCGGGCCGTCGAGCACCGCAACCACACCATCGACCGTGACCCGGGTGCGGACCTCGGGCCAGCCGAAGGCCTGGACCAGCGGCTTGGGCAGCGCGAGGCCCGACGTTTCGATCACGATGTGATCGGGCGGTTCGGGCAGCGCCAGGATCTTTTCGATCGTCGGCAGAAAATCGTCGGCCACCGTGCAGCAGATGCAGCCATTGGCAAGCTCGAAGATATCCTCGTCGGTACAATCGGGATTGCCGCAGCCCTTGAGCAGTTCGCCGTCCACGGCGAGATCGCCGAATTCGTTGATGACAAGGGCAAGCTTCTTGCCGTTGGCCTGTTCGATCAGGTTGCGGATCATGGTCGTCTTGCCGGCGCCGAGAAAGCCGGTGACAACGGTTGCAGGTATTTTTCGGGCGATCGCCATGCTCTATCCGCCTCCTCCGCGGGATATAAAAACACGCATCGTCCTTATGCCGTTCGCGGAACGCACCCCGGCCCGCGGTCTGACGATACGGCCAACGTCCGGTCTCCTGGCTCACGGGTCCAAGCCGTGTCCCGGCCTTCCAGCGGTCCTTGCCGCCGTGGCCCTGTCGGAACAGGCTCGCCGTATACAGTTGCGGGGGCAGCCGGGGCTTCGGTAAGGACGCGACATGTCCTCACCCGTCCCCGTTCCCGGTTCGTCGGCTCAGGCAAACTAGACAAGCGGCCGGTGCGCGGCAAGGTGCTACGGTCAGATCGTCGTTTGTGAATTGACATCTCACATCGGGGGGTTATCCGTAATCGCCAGATCACCCGTGGTTTCCGTGAGGAAGAAACAGGGAATGCTGTCCGACCGCGATATTCCGCACGTCAGGATACCTCCTGCCGGATATTTTACACGGGAGAGTCTTCAGGAGAGTCTTCAGGAGAGTCTGGGCAATGCGGGGAACGTCGCCTTGTTGCGTCCGGATGAAATCGATTATAAGATGTTATAACATTACATTTATATGTAATCGCTTATATGAACTCCGACACGCAGCACCAACACAGCAGGATACAGGATCGCAAACGATGAAAACGCACGTATTGACCCTTTTTGCCGGCGCGCTTGTCGCCCTCTCCACGCCGACGACGGTTCTGGCAGCCGAAAACACCCCTTCGGTATCGGGCGAGATCGCTTTCGAGCTTCAGAATGACTGGAATTACGCCTCGGACGACCGGTCGAACCTGAACAACAACCTGTCCCCGACGGTGGAACCCTCGGCGACGTTCCAGCTTTCTCCCCGCTGGTCGGTTTTCGCCCATGCGGTAATGGAACCGGTCGGCAGCGCCGCAAAATTCGAAAACCGGGCATTCGAGGATATCGGTCTTTACATGCAGGATCTGTATGTCGAATTCTCCGCCGACCGCTTCGGCGCCAAAGCAGGCAAACTGAATCCCGGTTTCGGCGTCGCCTGGGACAAGGCCGCCGGCCTGTACGGGACGGACCTGGCAGAGGATTACGAGATTTCGGAACGGATCGGGTTCGTCGGCGACTGGCGGGTCGGCGCAGGCCGGTATGGCAACCATACGGTCTCCGGCGCGACGTTCTTCGCCGATACGAGCATCTTCAGCGAATCCGCGCTGCGCGGCCGCGGGGACACCCGCGAACGCGATGGCGGGGTCAGCAATACCGAATCGTTCAAATCCTTCGTGGTCGCCCTGAACGGCGAAGAAATTCCGATGCTCGGAAACTTCGGATACCACCTGTCTTTCATGCGTCAGGCAAAGGGGGCGGGAAATACCGCTGACGAACACTCGTTCGCGGCCGCGGTCTTCACGAGTTTCGATCTCGGCGGCGGCGTGACCTTCGATCCGCTTATCGAAGCCGTGCGCCAGACCGATAGCGGTGGCGCCGCAGGCACCGACAGGCTGTACCTGACGCTTTCCGGGCAGTTCGGGTGGAAGGGCTGGAACCTGGCGGCATCGTGGACCGAGCGGGAAACCGACAACCCCGCAGCCGCGACAAACACGGATTCGCATTTCCAGCTTTCTGCCGGCTACGCGTTCGATTTCGGTCTTTCCATCGATGTCGGCTGGAAAGTGTCGGAAGACGGCGGCACCGAAACCCGGACCCTGGGTGCGCTGGCCGCCTATACCATCGAATTTTGACTATGGTGTCGCAGGGACTTGTAACGTCCAACGGTCACAGGCATAAATTGGGTTACATGGAGGAACGGATATGACCCAGAACGCACACACATCTGCAAATTCGGTTGACGCGCGCGCAAGCGTTCTTGCCCCGGCGATGCTGGCCCTGCTGCTCGGCGCCTTCCTGGTGCTGGGCACGGGCTTCGCGCATTCGGACACGATCCACAATGCCGCGCACGACACACGGCACTCCTTCGCCTTCCCCTGTCACTGAGCCACTAGCCTCTCATGTTCAGGCGGATATTCTTCACCGCCCTGGTCGCCGGCCTGCTCGGCGGCCTGGGTATTTCCGTGGTTCATGAATTCACGACCACGCCTATTATCCTGCATGCCGAGGAGTTCGAAGGCTCGGGCGGCGACGATGCGCACAAACACAGCCTGCGCAAGAACGGCATTTCCCTCATCCCGCCGGCTCATGCGCACGGACCGGCGAAAACAGCGGGCGGCGGCGAACCCTGGGGGCCGGGTAGCGCCCTGGAACGCACGCTGTTTACGACCCTCGCCAATGTCCTGACCGGTATCGGTTTCGCGCTGATCCTGACGGCCTGTTTCGCTCTGTCGGGGCGCCCGGTCAACGGACAGACAGGCGTGCTATGGGGTCTTGCCGGGTTCGGCATCGCCAGCCTCGCGCCTGCACTTGGCCTGCCGCCGGAAGTGCCCGGCGCCATGGCGGCCGATCTTGCCAGCCGCCAGATGTGGTGGTTCCTCTGCGTCGCCGCGACGGCCGGCGGTCTCTGGGCAATGGTGTTCCGCAACGGGGCCGTCTGGATGGTCGGCGGCATTGCCGCCATCGCCCTGCCGCACCTGATCGGGGCGCCGCAACCGGCGAATATCGGCGGCAACGTTCCGCCCGAACTCGCGGCGCATTTCGTTGCCGCATCGCTGGTAACGGCGGCGATTTTCTGGTGCGCAACCGGCTGGCTGGCCGGTACGTTCTGGGAACGCTTTTCCGACCCCTCCGAGGCCTAGGAACCGACCTGCCCGCTCACGGCGGCCTCGTCGAAGGTCGCCATCCCGTTATGGGCGGCAAGAGCGCATCTGAGAATGCCCAGCGCGACGGCCGCGCCGGAGGCTTCGCCCAGGCGCATCCCGATATCCAGCAGCGGCGCCTTGTCCAATCGTTCGAGCAACCTGCGATGGCCCGGCTCGCCCGAGACATGCCCGGCGACGCAGTGGTCGAGCGCCCCCGGAACCGCTTTCTCAAGAACGGCAACGGCCGCCGTCGTCACAAAACCATCGAGTATGACGGGAACGCGCCTGTGCCGGGCCGCGAGAACCGCGCCGGCCATCGCGGCAAGCTCGCGCCCGCCGACACAGCGAAGGGCATGGACCGGATCGCCGATGTCTTCCCCGTGACGTTCCATTGCCGCGGCGACCGCCCGGGTTTTCAGCGCGACACCGGCCGCGTCGAGACCTGTTCCCGGACCTGTCCAGTCCGCCGCCGCGCCGCCGAACAGCGCACAGGCCAGTGCCGCGGCCGTCGTCGTGTTGCCGATCCCCATCTCGCCGACGATCAGGGCGTCAAGATCGCCGCTGACCGCGTCGAAGCCCGTCGTGAACGCGGCCGCGCATTCGGCCTCGGTCATCGCCGGGGCGACCGTGAAATCCGCGGTCGGCGTATCGAGATCGAGCGGCGTTACCCTGAGTTCCGCACCCTGCACCGCGGCAAGCTGATTGATGGCGGCACCGCCCGATGCGAAATTCGCGACCATCTGGACCGTGACTTCCGGCGGGAAAGCGGACACGCCTTGGGCGGTAATGCCGTGATTGCCGGCAAAAACCAGAATCTGCACGTTGTCGAGCGCGGCGGGATGACGGCCCTGCCAGGCGGCGCACCACGCCGAGAGCTCTTCGAGCCGGCCGAGCGACCCTGCCGGCTTGGTGAGGTTGCCTTCGCGCGAAGAGGATGCATTTTGAGCATCAGTGTCGGCCGCCGGCAGATTTTCGAATTGTTTTGCGATATCGTCGTAGTTCAAAATCTTCTCCTGTATTCGCACCAGAGATAGCACTTAGGAAACCCCATGGCAGCTTCGGATCCGTCGGACGAGAAAATAAATTTGCTGAAAGACGTTTATCTCAGTGTGGTGTTTCTCACCCGCCTGCCCGCGCCGGGCTGGCCCGCTGCCGCGTCCCGCAAACTGTCCGCCGGCATGTGGGCGTTTCCCTTGGCGGGTATCGTGGTCGCAACGATTGCCGGGCTGGTCTACGCGATCTGCGATGCCATCGGGCTGCCGGTATATATCTCGGCCCTGTTCGCCGTGATCGCCCTGGTCATTTCCACGGGCGGTCTGCACGAAGACGGTCTGTCCGACCTGGCGGACGGCGCCTGGGGCGGGGTAGATCCTGCAGGACGCCTGGAAATCATGTCCGACAGCCGGATCGGTGCCTATGGCGCCATCGCGCTGATCGTCTCCGTCGCCGGCCGCGCCGCGGCAATCGCGACCATCGACCAGACCCTGTTCGTACTGGGCGCGCTTGTCGCATCGGCTGCGGTCAGCCGCGCCATGATGCCGGCCCTGATGGCTTTCGGCACGCCGGCAAAGGCCGACGGACTGGGAACCCGCGCCGGGACACCCGATTTCGCGAATTGGGGCGCCGCGCTGCTGCTGGCGGCCGCCATCGCGGCGATCGCCGCTCCCGCCGGCTGGTTTTCCTGCCTGGTCGCCGCTGCCGCAGGGGCAGCGCTCGTCGCGTGGTTCGCGCGGCGCAATCTCGGCGGCTATACCGGCGACGTCCTCGGCGCCGCCCAGCAGGTGGCGGAAATTTTCGCCCTCGCAATTATCGCCAGCGTTATCGCGGAAGCCGGTTGACGAAGCCGACGCGCCAGCTTTCGGGACCGAGATAGTCGCAGCGGGTTACCGACAACGTATCGACGACATAGGACAGTGATTCGACCGGTCGGCCGCCCATCGCGGTCGACAGGAAACTGCGGATACTGCCCGAGTGCAGAACGGCGACGACCTTCTGTCCGGCAAGTTTCTCCGACCATTCATGCGCCGCGAGGGCCACACGCTCGGCCACTTCGGAAAACGTCTCACCGCCCGGCGGGCGGATATCGGCGGGCCAGGATTTCTCGGTATCGCGGATTTCCGCCCAGACCTCGGCGCTGGGGCGTCCTTCCCAGTCGCCGAAATGCTGTTCGGCAAAGGCCGTTTCGACATGGACCTCCGCCCGGGTCACGCCGCGCGCCGCGAGAATGCCGTCGAGGGTCTTGCGGGTCCGCGACAGGTTCGAGACCATCCACACGGGATTTTCCGGCAGGGCATCGGACAGGGACGCGAAGCTCTCGGCCGACGGCACCTCGATATCGAGATCGAGCGATCCGTAAACGGTTTTGCCGGGATTGAGGGTCGGCGCATGCCGGACCAGCCACCATTCCGTCGCTTCCATGGTCATGGCTGCATCGCTTTTTCCAGCCGCGTCCAGTGTTCGTCGGTCCCGGGCAGCCCGAAGCGCAGCCAGGAGGGATTGTCGGGAAAACACCGCACGTAAATGCCGGCGCGCCCGAGTTGTTCGTACTGCTTCATGGCATCGTTACGTGTGGCCAGCCGGAACAGATCGGTCCCGCCGGCGATCCCGAACCGGGCGGCCGTCAATATGCCGTCCAGCCGCCGCGCCGAGTCCGACAGCCAGGAACGTGTTTCCGCCTGCCAGGCAGCATCGGCCAGCGCGGCCGCGCCGATATCCGCCGCCAGCGACGAGACCGGCCACGGCCCCAGCGCCGCCGCAAGCGACCCGGCCGTAACGGGGTCGCACACGGCGAAGCCCAGCCGAAGGCCCGGAAGCCCGTAAAACTTGCCGAAGCTGCGCAGGGCAATCAGCCCCTGCTGCGCCCGTGCCGCCACGGAACCGGCCGGGTCGAGATCGGCAAACGCCTCGTCCACCACCAGCACCCCGCCCCTGGCGGCCATATCGGCGGCAAGGGAAGCGATATCCGCGCGGTCCGGCGCGCGGCCATCGGGATTGTTGGGCCGCGTCACGACGACGGCATCGAAATCGGCGGCGGCAGGAAGGTCGCGCAGCTCGACGACATCGTGTCCCGCGAGTTTCCAGGCGGCCGCATGCTCGCCATAGGTCGGCGACACGATGGCCACCCGTCCGACCCGGTGGAGCCGGGGCAGCCACTGGATCAGGGCCTGGGTACCGGGCGCCGCCACGACCCGGGCCGGGTCTGCCGTTCCGTATGCGGTCGCCGCGGCGTTCCGCAGGGCATTTAACCGGGCGCCGTCGGGCAGCGCATGCAGGCCGTCCAGCATGGCAGCATCGACCGGCCACGGCCGCGGGTTGATTCCCGTGCTCAGATCCACCCAGCCTTCTGCCGGTTCGCCGAAACGGTCCGATGCTGCTGACAGATCGCCGCCATGAAACACCGCGGTCAATCCAGCTCTCCCTTCAGGGCGGTCGGCAGACCGGCGGCAACGAACACGACCCGGTCTGCGGCAGCAGCCACCGCCTGGTTCAGCGTACCGTGCAGATTGCGGAAAGCGCGCGCCAGCGCATTGTCGGGCACGATCCCGAGGCCCACCTCGTTGGCCACCAGAACTGCCTGGCCCTGCAAACGGCCCATGAGATTGACAAGCTGCGCCGTCTCCGCGGCGATGTCACGGTTATCCGCCATCAGGTTGTTCAGCCACATGGTCAGGCAGTCGACCAGCAGCACGGCATCCGGCGCATCTGCCGACGCAAGCGCACCGGCGAGATCGAGCGGTTCTTCCACATTCGTCCAGACCGCGCCGCGCCGCGCCCGGTGAACCGCGATCTTTTCGCTCATCTCGCGGTCGAAAGCCTGTGCCGTCGCCACATAGACCGGTCGGCCGGGCAGGCGCAGCACCAGATCTTCGGCATAGGCGCTTTTACCGGACGCCGCCCCGCCGAGGACAAGAGTTGATCGAATATCGGTCACGGCGGACTAAGCCCGACCCGTCGCAACATGCGCCCGGTACCAGTTCCATGCCGTCGCCACGATCGTATCGAGCGACGACTGCACCGGCTGCCAGCCGAGGCCCTGCCGTGCATGCGATATATCGGCGACCAGCCGCGCCGGGTCGCCCGCACGGCGGCCGTCCTCTATCGCATTCACCGGGTTTCCGACGATACGCCCGACGGCATCGATCACCTCGCGCACCGAATAACCGGCGCCGGCGCCGAGGTTGAAGACGTCAGACGCCCCGCCCTCCATCATCCGGCGCACCGCCCGCACATGGGCATCAGCCAGATCGGTGACGTGAATATAGTCGCGGATACAGGTACCGTCGGGCGTCGGATAGTCGGTCCCGAATATTTTAAGGGTATCCAGGTCGCCCGCGGCGGCGGCAAGCGCAAGCGGGATCAGGTGCGTTT
Organism: uncultured Rhodospirillaceae bacterium; assembly: GCA_963977005.1. Lineage (GTDB taxonomy): Bacteria > Pseudomonadota > Alphaproteobacteria > MPNO01 > UBA830 > CAXBCP01. The sequence goes on along the minus strand of CAXBMQ010000026.1, from coordinate 20,351 downwards.
CCGGGTCGTGCTCTTCGCCGATCTCGCCATCGGCATCGCAGCCCGCGGCATTGAAATAGCGCAGCACGGTATTGCGCATACCGGTCGCGACCTCGTAATCGGCGAGCATGATCTCGATCGCGCGCTTGGTATTGCCGTAGGGGTTGATCGGCGCGACCGGCTCGGCCTCGGAAATAAATTCAGCACCAGTCAGCCCGTAGACGGTGCAGCTGCTCGAAAAAACCATGGCCTTCGTGTCGGCCGCCACCAGCGCATCGCACAGGTTGATCGCGCCCGTGACATTGTTGCGCCAGTATTTTCCGGGATCGGTCACCGATTCGCCGACATAGGCAAAACTGGCGAAATGGATCGCGCCGGCGGGTTTATGCGCGGCGACAACCGCCGCGATCCGATCGCGATCCAGCAGGTCGCCCACTTCCAGCGGACCCCATTTGACGGCCCAGTCATGCCCGGCGCACAGATTGTCGAACACGACGGGCTCGTACCCCGCGGCCGCAAGCGCCTTGCAGGCATGGCTTCCGACATAGCCGGCGCCGCCGGTCACGAGAATTTTGGTCATCTGCGTTCTTCGATGGTCATGGCGCGCCATTATCCATTGGTTGGGGCGGCGCGCAACCGCTCTGGCCTCGCCCGATCCGGATGCGCCATACTGGCACCCGGACCAGAGGGAGTTTTCGAATGCCACATGCGACCGCGACGGACGGGGTGAAGCTGTATTACGAGGAAGCGGGGGACGGCCCGCCGATCCTGTTCATCCACGAATTCGCCGGCGACTGGCGTGCCTGGGACCCGCAGGTCAGCCATTTCAGCCGGCGGCGGCGCTGCATCGTCTATTCGGCGCGCGGCTATCCGGGGTCGGACGTGCCGGAGGACGTCGAAAGCTATTCCCAGGATATCGCCCGCGCCGACGCGCTTGCCGTGCTTGATCATCTGGGCATTGAGAAAGCCCATATCGTCGGTCTGTCGATGGGCGGGTTCGCCACCCTGCATTTCGGCATGGCCTATCCCGACCGGGCGCTGTCGCTGACGGTCTGCGGCTGCGGATACGGCGCCGAGCCGGACACCCGCGAGGAATTCCGCAATCTGTCGCTTGCCGTCGCCGACAATTTCGAAACACGCGGCGCCGCCGACTATGCCGAGGAATACGTCACCGTGCCGGGCCGGCTGACATTCCGCGACAAGGACCCGCGCGGCTGGGCCGCGTTTATCGCCCGGCTCGCCGAGCATCCCGATATCGGCTCGGCACTGACCCAGCGGGGGGTGCAGGCATCGCGGCCCGGGCTGTGGGACCTTGCGGATAAAATCCGCGCCATCCCGGTGCCGACGATGATCGTAACCGGCGACGACGACCAGCGTTGCCTCGCCCCCGGCCTGTTCATGAAAGACCTGATCGACCGGTCACGGCTGTTCGTGCTGCCGAATACCGGCCACGTCCTGAACCTGGAAGAACCCGAACTGTTCAATGACGTGCTTGACGAGTTCCTGTCGGATGTCGATGCCGGGAAGGCATGAAAAAAATTGCCGGAACCCGAGCAGGATTCCGGCAAGTGGCACAGGGAGGCACACATCTTGTACCGGTGATGTCCCGGACGGGGAGCGCACCGGTCGGATGCGGCTGCAGAACGACACAGACAGATCGACGCGGAAGTTCCGGCCACGGCGCAGACGGGGAGAATGCCCAATGGCCCGGAGGGGCCGGCCCGCTTTGCACGGGCCGGACGGTTTTCAGACTTCCGGGCAGTTGAACTGCCTGATGTCGTTTGCAGGATCGAAGCTAGGGACGGGCGCTGACGGCGTCGTGACAGACGGATGATCCTTTTATGACACCGATCGCGTTTCGGGATCAGGCCGCCGGCAGCTTGTAGTCCTGGAATTTATCGCGCAGGTCCATCTTCAGCAGCTTGCCGGTCGCCGTGTGGGGCAGTTCGTCGACGAAGACGACATCGTCCGGAATCCACCACTTCGCAACCTTGCCCTCGTAATAGGCCAGCAGGTCTTCCCGCGTCACGGCGCTTCCCTCGTTGCGCACGATCACCAGAAGCGGCCGTTCGTCCCATTTCGGATGGGCGACGCCGACGACGGCGGCCTCGAAAACATCCGGATGTCCGACGGCGACGTTTTCCAGCTCGATCGAACTGATCCATTCGCCGCCCGACTTGATGACGTCCTTCGAGCGGTCGGTAATCTGCATGTAGCCGTCGGCATCGATGGTCGACACGTCGCCGGTCGAGAACCAGCCATCGGCATCGTGGCTTTCGCCTTCGCCCCGGTAGTATTCGCTGCACACCCAGAAACCGCGGGCCTTGAGCTCGCCGAAGGCCTCGCCGTCTTCGGGCAGGCGTTCGTTGGCGTCGTTGACGATTTTCAGATCGACGCCGTAGCACGGCCTTCCCTGTTTGACCTCGCGGTCGAGCCGCGCGGCATCGGTCTCGTCTTCCATGCCGTTCTTGGGCCAGTTCACCGTGCCCAGCGGCGACATCTCGGTCATCCCCCAGGCATGCAGCACGTTGACGCCGTATTCTTCCTGCAGCTTGACGATCATCGCCCGCGGAGTGGCGGAACCGCCGATGACGCAACGCTCGAACCCGTCGAGCTTCTTGCCACTGCGCTCGAGATACTCGAGCAGGCCGAGCCACACGGTCGGCACGCCGGCGGAGAACGTGACACCTTCCCGGTCGATCAGCTGATGCACGCTTTCGCCGTCCATGGCAGCTCCCGGCATCACCAGCTTGGCGCCGACCATCGTCGCGGCGTAGGGAAGGCCCCAGGCGTTTACATGGAACATCGGCACGACGGGCATCACGGTATCGCGGGCGGCAAGCCCCAGCATATCGGGCGTGGCGGACGCCCAGGCATGCAGCACCGTCGAGCGGTGGGAATAGAGCACGCCCTTCGGGTTTCCGGTCGTGCCGGAGCTGTAGCACATGGACGACGCCGTCAATTCGTCGAACTGCGGCCAGGCGTAATCGTCGTCCTGCACGTCGAGCAGCGTTTCGTAGCAATACACGTTGGGCAGCGAGGTCTCGGGCATGTTGGCTTCGTCGGTCATGACCACGAAGCCCTTCACCGAACCGGCGTCGGCGGCGATTTCCTCCAGCACGGAGACGAATGTCAGGTCGACGAAAACCAGCGTGTCCTCGGCATGGTTCATGATATAGGCGATCTGCGCCGCAAACAGACGCGGATTGATCATGTGGCACACGGCGCCCATGCCCGACACGCCGTAATACAGCTCGTAGTGGCGGTAGCCGTTCCAGGCCAGCGTGGCGACCCGGTCGCCCGCGCCGACACCGAGCGCCTGCAGCGCCTTGGCCAGTTTCCTGGCGCGGCGTTCGGCATCCGCGTAGGTGTAGCGGTGGATCGGTCCCTCGACCGTTCGCGAGACGATTTCCGTGCCGCCGTGATACGTCGCCGCATACTCGAGCAGCGACGATATCAGAAGCGGCTTGTCCATCATGAGGCCAAGCATGCGACCCTCCCTTTGATTGTCCGTTCTTTTGCGGTTAAACCGAAACTATCGTCGGGGACGACGCATGACAATCGCGGGAAAGGGACGGATGTGACCTACGATACCCTGTCATTCGATATTGCGGACGGTGTTGCCCGCATCGGGCTGAACCGACCGGCGGCGGCAAACGCTTTTAATCCTGCGCTCTGCCGCGATCTGTTCGATGCCGCCATTGCCTGCGACGAGCGCGACGATATCCGCGCCGTGCTGCTGACCGGCGAGGGATCGATGTTCTCCGCCGGCGGCGATCTGAAATATTTCGAGGCGCAGGGCGACAGGCTCGGCGCGTCGCTCAAGGAAATCACCGGGCTGCTGCATGCCGCGATCGGGCGCATGGCGCATATGGACGCGCCGGTCGTCGGCGCGATCAACGGCATGGCGGCGGGCGCGGGGTTCAGCCTGGCGGCGGCCTGCGATTACGCGATTGCCGGAACGTCGACCCGCTTCACGCTTGCCTACACGGCGGCGGGACTGTCGCCCGACGGATCTTCGACCTGGTTCCTGCCCCGGCTCATCGGCCTGCGCCGGGCACGCGAACTGATGCTGACCAACCGGATGCTGGGCGCCGAGGAGGCGCAGCAGATGGGCATCGTCGACCGCGTCGTCGCCGATGACGAGCTCGAGGCCGAGGCCATGGCCCAGGCGAAAGCTTTCGCGGCGGGCCCGACAAAAGCCTATGGCGCCACCAAGCGCTTGCTGCAGGATACCTGGACCGGCGGGCTGGAAACCCAGATGGACCGCGAAACGCGGTCGATCAGCGACCTGACCCGCACCGCCGACGCCCGCGAGGGGATCGATGCGTTCGTGAACAAGCGGAAACCGTCTTTCACGGGCAAATGACATGAGCCGGGCAGACAACCAGACAGCCAAGAAAACAGCGGCGATCCGGGGCAAAACGATGGCCTGGACCGAAATCGGGGTGGGCGACCCGATCGTTTTTCTGCACGGCAACCCGACATCGTCCTATCTGTGGCGCAATGTCATGCCGCACCTCGAAAAAATGGGGCGCTGCATCGCCCCCGACCTGATCGGCATGGGCGATTCCGCCAAACTGGATCACCCGGGGCCGGACAGCTACCGCTTTGTCGAACACCGCGCCTATCTCGACGACCTGCTTGACCATATCGGGGTTACCGAAAACGTGACGCTGGTGATCCACGACTGGGGATCGGCACTGGGCTTCGACTGGGCCAACCGGCATCGCGACGCCGTCTTCGGCATCGCCTACATGGAAGCCATCGTGAAGCCGATCACGTGGGACGACTGGCCGGAACCGTCGCGCCCCGTCTTCGATGCGCTGCGCTCGCCCGCCGGCGAAAAGCTGGTGCTGGAGAAGAACACCTTCGTCGAGCGGATCCTGCCGGGCTCGATCCTCCGCGACCTGACGGATACTGAAATGGCCGAATATCGCCGCCCGTTCGCAACGCCGGGCGAAGACCGCCGGCCGACGCTGACCTGGCCGCGCCAGTTGCCCATAGAGGGCGATCCGGCGGACGTCGTCGAAATCGTCCAGTCCTACGCGGACTGGATGAGCATCTCCGAGATACCGAAACTGTTCATCAACGCCGATCCCGGCGCGATTCTCGTAGGCGGCCAGCGGGAATTCTGCCGGGGCTGGCCCAACCAGACGGAGGTCACGGTGCCCGGCATCCACTTCATCCAGGAAGATTCGCCCGACGAGATCGGCATCGCCACCGCCGACTGGCTGAAGAGCCTGACATGACGGCCGATTTTTCCCTTGCCGGACAGGTCGCCCTGATCACCGGCGCGTCTTCGGGTCTGGGCCGCGCGTTTGCCGGGTTTCTCGCCGATGCCGGCGCGCGGGTCGTGCTCGGCGCGCGGCGCGCCGATAAATGCGCCGAAGCGGCGGCGGAGATTGGCGACGCGGCCTTTCCGGTCGCCCTGGACGTCACCGACCCGGACAGTATCGAGGCGGCGCTGGATGCGGCGCAAAGCGCTTTCGGCCCTGTCGGCATCGTGATCAACAACGCGGGTACCGTCACCAACCGCGCGCTTGTCGACACGCCGCCCGCGGAATGGCGCCAGGTCATCGATACCAACCTGACGGGGTGTTTCCTTGTCACCCGGGCGGTCGCGAAGCGCATGATCGCCGCCGAAACCGGGGGCCGGATCGTCAATGTGTCCTCGATGCTGGGGGTCACGCCGACCGGACAGGTGCATGCCTATTCGGCATCCAAGGCGGGGATCAACCAGCTGACGCGGACATCGGCGCTGGAGCTCGCCCGGCACGGCATATCGGTGAACGCCATCGCGCCCGGCTATATCCAGACCGACCTGAACACGGACTTTCTGAACGGCCCGGCGGGCGAGCGTATCGTCAAACGCGTCCCGCAGCGCCGGTTCGGGCAGATAGCCGATCTCGAAGGTCTGCTGCTGTTGCTGACCGCGCCCGCTGGCGGTTATATGACCGGAGAGATCGTCACCATCGATGGCGGCCTGAGCCTGAGCGGCATGTAAGGAACAAAATGGATTTCACCCTCCCCCCCGAGATCGAGGACTATCGCACCCGCATTCGCGCCTTCGTGGAGACCCACATCATCCCGCTCGAAGCGGACAGGGCGAATTACGACGAACACGAAAACATCCGCCCCGACGTGCTCGAAAGCGTTCGCGCGAAGGTGAAAGACGCGGGTCTGTGGGCGTTGCAGATGCCGAAGGACCGCGGCGGCCAGGGCCTGAACGTCGCCGGTATCACGCCCTGCTACGAGGAAATGAACCGGTCGATCTTCGGGCCGGTGTGTTTCAATTGCGCCGCGCCCGATGACGGCAACATGACCGTGCTGAACAAGGTCGCGACCGACGCCCAGAAGGAACGCTGGCTGCAGCCGATCGTCGACGGCAAGGTGCGCTCTGCCTTCGCGATGACGGAACCGGCGCCGGGGTCGGGGTCCGACCCGTCGGCCATGCTGACCACAGCGGAGAAAAAGGGCGATACCTGGGTCGTCAATGGCCGCAAATGGTTCATCACCGGCGCGGGCGAGGCACAGCATTTCATTCTGATCGCGCGGACGTCGGACGATACCCGCAAGGGCCTGTCGGCCTTCCTGTTCGATGCCGACCAGCCGGGCTGGGAAATCCTGCGGCGCATCCCGATCATGGGGCCGGAGGAACATGGCGGCCATTGCGAACTGAGCTTCGACGGGCTCGAAATTCCCGACGAAAACCGGCTGATGAACGTCGGCGACGGGCTGAAACTGACGCAGATCCGCCTCGGCACGGCACGGCTGACCCATTGCATGCGCTGGACCGGCATGGCCAAGCGCGCCCTGGAGGAAACCTTCGACTACGTCCGCGAACGCGAAGCTTTCGGTGAGACGCTGGCCGATCATGAGGGCGTGCAATGGCTGCTCGGCGAGGCCGCCATGCAGATCGAGATCGGCCGCCTTCTGACGATGCGCGCCGCCGTGAAGCTCGACGCCGGGGATTTCGCGCGCAAGGAAGTCTCGATGGCGAAGGTCATGGTATCCGAAACGCTGCACAAGGCGATCGATACCGCGATCCAGCTGCGCGGCGCACGCGGCTATTCCAAGGATACCCCGCTTGAATGGATGTACCGCTATGCCCGCCAGGCGCGTCTCGTGGACGGATCGTCCGAGACGCACAAGATGGTGCTGTCGCGCCACCTCCTCAGCGAAGGGATCGATTTCTGGAGCTGGGACTGACATGCCGCTCATTCCCTTCATCCGCGATGCCGCCGGCGCCGACAGCGTCGCGATCGACGACGGGGACCTGCTGACCGGCGGCGCGATCCAGGAAAACCGCGCGCTGACGGTCACCATTCATGGCGGCGCGTTCGACGGCAGGCACGACCTGGTGTTGCGCGCCGAAGCGGCCGCGACGATTTCCGAAAGCCGGCCGCTGGACCAGCAATTTGCCCTGCTGAAAACGGCTGCCGCCGCGGGCGTCACCGTGCCGCGGCCGCTCTGGTATTGCGGCGACGCCGCCGTGGCCGGCAAGCCGTTCTATCTGATGGAGCGGGTTTCGGGGAGCGCGCTCGGCAACCGCATTACCCGCGCCGGCGCCCAGCCGGCGCTGGCGGAGACGCTGGCACAGGAACTTTCCCGTATCCATGCAATTACGCCGCCGCAGGCGGCCTTGGGCTTTCTCGGCGCGATTCGCGAAACCCCGGCGGTGGACGCCATCGCAACCTATCGCGCCTATCTCGACGAGATGCCGGAACCGCACCCGGTCCTGGAATGGACCCTGCGCTGGCTCGAAACCAACGCGCCGCCGATGGGCGACACGGTCCTGTGCCACCGGGATTTCCGCACCGGCAATTACATGGTCGATGACGGCGACCTGACCGGCGTGCTCGACTGGGAATTCGCCGGCTGGGGCGATCCGCATGAGGATATCGCCTGGTTCTGTGCGCGCTGCTGGCGCTTTGCAGCGCCGCGCCTCGAAGCCGGCGGGATTGCGCCGCGCGATGTTTTTTACAACGCCTATGAACATGCATCGGGACGGACCATCGATCTGAAACTGGTGCATTACTGGGAAACGATGGCCCATGTGCGCTGGGCGGTGATCGCCCTGCAGCAGGCGATGCGTCACCGGTCGGGCGACGAGCCCAGCCTGGAACTGGCCCTGATCGGTCGGCGGCTGGCGGAGATTGAATACGAATGCCTGAACCTGACGGGAGCGTTGCGATGAGAAGCCAGCCCGATGCCCGCGAACTGCTCGAGGCGGCCGAACGGACGCTGTCCGGCGAGGTCGCGCCCGATATGTCGAACCGCCAGCGCTACAATGTCGCGCTGGTCACGTCCGCGATCGGCATTGCGCGCCGGGAACTCGCGGGCGGCGCCACCGCGTGGCCGGACGAACTGGCGGCGCTCAAAGAGCTGTACGGCGCCGACGCACTCGAATCGGGCGAAATGGCGCTGCACCGGCTGAACCGCCGTTTCGCGGCCGACCTCCGCGCCGGCGTGTATGACGAGTCGGGCCGTAACCGCAAGACCACCATGAAGCTGTTGCGCGAAGACGTGTGCGCCCGGCTGGCCGAAGACAATCCGCGCTACGAAAAATGAGCATCGCCAACGGAACACCGCTTATTCTGACGTGAAGCCAGTCAGACCCATCTTCGCCAGACACGCCCGATAATGGAGATCGCCATGAAATCCCGTTCCCTGATATCTCTCGCCGCCGCAGCGGCGTTCCTGATCGCGGCGCCGCAGGCCGTGTCCGCAAGCCCCGATACGGGGAAACCAGCGCCGGCCTTCAGTGGCACGGACAGCCGCGGCAAGGCAATCGCGCTTTCCGATTTCAAGGGCAAAACAGTGGTTCTGGAATGGACGAACCACGACTGTCCCTACGTGCGCAAGCATTACACCGTGGGCAACATGCAAGCCCTTCAGCGCGATGCGGCGAAGGACGGGATTGTCTGGTTGCAGGTGATTTCGTCCGCACCGGGCCTTCAGGGCCATGTCGACGGCGGGCAGGCCGAAGCCCTGAACGCGCAGCGCAAGGCGTCCCCGGCCGGCATCGTGCTCGACCCCGAAGGAAAGATCGGCCGCCAATACGCGGCGCGTCATACGCCGACGATGGCCGTCATCGACGGCAAGGGGCTGCTCGCCTATTACGGCGCGATCGACGACAATTCCAACTGGCACCCGGATTCGGTCAAAGGCGCGAAAAACCACGTCCGCAGCGCGCTGGCCGAGCTGAAGGCCGGGCGCGCGGTAAGCATCGCCAAGACCCGCGCCTATGGCTGCAGCATCAAATACACGGATTAGATCCCCGATGAGTCGCCGGAAAAGCATCCATATCGACGGGTTCGCCCACAAGAACCCGATCCCCAATGCCGCGGTGGTCGACAACCTGCTAGTCACCGGGGTTGTCATGGGGCGCGATACGCGCAGCGAGTCGATCCCCGACACGATCGAGGAACAATGCGCGATTCTGTTCCGCCATGTCCGCGATATCATGGACGCCGCGGGCGGAACGACGGACGACATCGTCAAGATGAATGTCTGGCTCAAAGACCCCTCCGACCGGTCGGCGCTGAACGCCGAATGGACGGCGATGTTTCCCGACCCCGAAAACCGTCCCGCGCGCCAGGCATTCGCGCTGGACTCCGATTCGATTGTGATGATCCAGTGCGATTTCATGGCGGTACTCGGCGGCTGATTCCCGGGCGACAGCTGAATTCCTGCCGACATACCGAACCCCGCTGCAAGCCGCTACCTCCCGCTAATGGCGCCCGCGCTCCAGAATTAGCCTGTGCTAATATTTATAGCCTTCCTTTATATTATTAGCGCTTGCGTAAACCCCTCGTCCGGTTAGACTCCTCGCAGGGATCGCAGGAGACACTGCGACACAATCGGTGGGACGGATGAGAAACTTTTTCCGGATGAGATGGACGGGCGCTTGCGTCGCTATCGTCCTGGGCACGGCGGTTGCCGCCCTGCCCGCCCATGCCCGGAAAAACGTCGTCACCACCATCGCGCAGATCGGCCAGCCGCTGGCGGAAATCGCCGACGGCAAGGCGAATATCGTCACACTGATGGGGGACGGCGTTGATCCGCATCTCTACCGCCTGACCCGGTCGGATGTCGCGAAGATCAACCGGGCGGATATCGTTTTTTATAACGGGCTGCACCTCGAAGCGCAGATGCTCGACATGCTGAAACGCTTCGCGGCGCGGAAACCGGTCGTCGGGATTGCCGACACGCTGAAGGGGCGAAACCTGCTGTCGTGGGACGGCATGACCCACGACCCCCATGTGTGGATGGATCCGACGCTGTGGGCGAAGGCGCTGCAGGCCGCCGTCGATGCGCTGGCGCGGCACGATCCGGCGAATGCCGCCACCTACCGTGCGAACGCCCTTGCCTATTTCGCGAAACTCGAAGCGCTGGATGCCCGGGCGCGGACGGCGATTGCCAGCATCCCGGCGTCCTCGCGCGCGCTGGTCTCGGCGCATGACGCGTTCGGCTATTTCGGGCGGGCCTATGGCATCGACGTTCTGGCGATCCAGGGCATCAGCACCGAAAGCGAAGCCGGCATCCGCAAGATCGAAACCCTCGTCGACACGCTTGTCCAACGCAGGATTTCCGCCGTCTTCATCGAAACGACCGTATCGACCCGGAATGTCGGCGCGCTTGTCGAAGGGGCCGCCGCACAGGGTCATCGGGTCCGGGTCGGCGGCGCGCTGTTTTCCGATGCGATGGGCGCGCATGGCGGATATACCGGCACCTATCTCGGCATGTTCGACCATAACGTGACCACCATCGTCCGCGCCCTGGGCGGCACGGCCCCACCGGACGGTCTGGCCGGCCAACTGGCGGCAGGAACGGCGGACGAGCCATGAACCCGCCCCGCCTGATCCCGTTCGAGGCCCGGCAACCACGGAACGATGCCGCACCGTCGCCGCTCTCTGTGCGCGGACTGACCGTGGCCTATGACGACAAGCCCGCCGTCTGGGACCTGGATTACGATGCGCCCGATCGCGGCCTGATCGCGGTGATCGGACCGAACGGCGCCGGCAAATCCACCATGATCAAGGCGATTCTCGGCCTGGTCCCCGCGCTGGCGGGCGACGTCCGGGTGTTTGGCAGCACATTGCGTCAGGCCCGGCGGCGTATCGCGTATATACCGCAGCGTACCAGTGTCGACTGGGATTTCCCGGCATCGGCCGAAGACGTTGTCGCGATGGGGCTGTACGGCGAAATCGGTTGGTGCCGCCCGGTACGCCGCCGTCACCGCGAAGCCGCCCGCGACTATCTCGACCGGGTCGGCATGGCGGATTTTGCCGGCCGCCAGATCGGCCAGCTTTCGGGCGGACAGCAGCAACGGGTGTTCCTTGCCCGCGCGCTTGCCCAGAAAGCCGATCTTTACCTGATGGACGAGCCGTTCGCCGGGGTCGATGCCGCCACCGAGCGCGCCATCGTCGGTGTGATGCGCGACGTTCGCGACGACGGCGCGACGGTGCTCTGCGTCCATCACGACCTGCAGACGGTTGCCGATTATTTCGACCACGCGCTGATCCTGAACGTGCGCGCGATTGCCGGCGGCGCGATCGATGACGTGCTGACCGAAGATAATCTGCAGCGCGCCTATGGCGGTCGCCTGGCGGAGACCGAAATCCGGGCCATCGCCCGCACCGCCTGAGTTCCGATGCCGGGCGAGCTTTTCTCAATCCTGACCTTTCAGGGCGGGTACAACACCTCCGTCGTGCTTGCCGGCGTCATTGCGCTGGGTATCGGCGGTGGTGTCATCGGTGTCTTTTCGTTCCTGCGCAAACGCGCGCTGATCTCGGACGCGATCAGCCATGCCACCCTGCCCGGCATCGCCATCGCCTTCCTGATCGGCATCGCGCTGGGCGGCACAGGCCGGAACCTCGCCCTGCTGATGGCCGGCGCCGCCGCGACCGGCGCCCTTGGCGTGCTGTGCGTCCAGTGGATCCGCGACTACACGCGCCTGCCCGAAGACGCGGCGATCGGTACCGTCCTCAGCGTGTTCTTCGGTCTCGGGATTGTTCTGCTCAGCCATATCCAGACGCTGCAGGCGGCGGGTCAGGCCGGGTTGAACAGCTTCCTGCTCGGATCCACCGCGGCCCTGACGGCGGGCGAGGCCCAACTGATCGGCGGCGCGTCCGCGGTAGCGATCCTGATTGCCTTGCTGCTGCTCAAGGAATTCGGCGCCGTCGCCTTCGATGAAGGTTTTGCCGCGGCGCAGGGCTGGCGCGTTGCCCGGCTCGATCTTGCGATGATCGGGCTATTGCTGGCCATCGTCGCCATCGGCCTGAAGACCGTCGGCCTGGTGCTGATCATCGCGCTGGTCATCATTCCCCCGGCCGCCGCCCGGTTCTGGACCGAACGACTGGGGCGGCTGGTGATCCTGTCAGGTACCTTCGGCGGGCTCGCCGGATGGCTGGGCGCCAGCCTGTCCGCGCTGCTGCCCGATATGCCGGCCGGCGCGGTGATCGTGCTGGCCGCAGCCGCGATCTTCACCGTCAGCCTTTTGTTTGCGCCCCGGCGCGGCGTCATCGCATGGGCTTTCCGGCGGCTGCACATGCGCCTTCGCGCCGCATCAGTACGCGGCCTGCTGGCCATGGCGGACGGCTATCTGCCGCCGGACGGGCTTTCCTACCGCGTGATCCGCCTGCGCGGCTATATCGACGGCGATGCACGCATCAGCGAAACCGGCAGACGGGCCGCCGCCGAGATGCGCCGTCAGGATCGCCTGTGGCACGCCTACCGCACCCGTCACCCGGATGCCGCGCTGGCGTTCAATCCGCTGACCGGCACCCGGATCGAGGAGGTGCTCTCGGCGGACATGGTGGCGGCACTCGAAGCGGAAAGCCGATGACGGCGGCCGATTTCCTGTCCATCGACCTGCCGGCAATCCTGGTTGCCGTGCTGTCGGCGACGAGTTGCGGGTTGCTCGGGAATTTCCTGGTACTGCGCCGCCAGGCGCTGATCGGCGATGCGATCTCGCACGTCGCCCTTCCCGGTATCGTCGCCGGGTTCCTGATCGCCGGCACCATCGCCACCCTGCCGCTGATGATCGGCGCAATGGCCGCCGCGGTCATCGCCGCCGGGCTGATCGAGATCATCCGCCGCGCGGGCCGGTTGGAAGCCGGCGCGGCCATGGGCGTGGTTTTTACCACCATGTTCGCCATCGGCATCGTGCTGCTGGAACAAACCGGCGCGTCCAACGCGCATATCGACGCCGAACATGCGCTCTACGGCAACCTGGAATCGACGCTGTGGCTCGGCGTTTCGGGCTGGGGCGACGCGCTGACATGGGGCGCGCTGTCGCAACTGCCGCGCCAGCTTGTCACACTTGCCGGGGTTACCGCGGCGATCGCGATTCTCATTGCCGCTTTCTACAAGGAACTGAAGGTGTCGACCTTCGATCCGGGGCTTGCCGCCAGCCTTGGCCTGCCGGTCCGCACGATTTCGACCGCCCTGATCGTCATCGTCGCCCTGGCGGCGGTCGCCGCGTTCGAGGCCGTGGGCTCCATCCTGGTGATCGCGATGTTCATCTGCCCGGCGGCGACGGCGCGGATGCTGACCGACAGTCTCGCCCGCCAGCTCTGGCTGAGCGTCCTGGTCGCCGCAATCGCGGGTATCGGCGGGTACGGTCTGGCGGCATTCGGGCCGCTATTATGGGGCGACGGAGATTCGCTGAGCGCCGCCGGCATGATTGCCGTCGTCGCCGGCCTGCTGCAGACCGCCGCGATGATCGCGGCACCCCGCTACGGCATCCTGTCCCGCGCCATCCGCCGCCGCGCGGGACAAATGGACCTGCCTGCCTGATCCCCTGTATACTGACGCCATGACAGGACCCCTTCACGGCTTTCGCATCGTCGACGTTACATCGATGGTATCGGGCCCCTCGGCGACCATGATGCTCGCCGATCAGGGCGCAGACGTTATCAAGGTGGAGAACCCCGGCGGCGGCGATCACACGCGTGCATCGGCAAATACGCAGAACGGGTTTTCGGCCAATTTTCTCAACAACAACCGCAACAAGCGCTCGGTCGCCCTGAACCTGAAGGATGCCGCCGCCAAGCAGGCCCTGCTGAAGCTGTGCGAGGGCGCGGATGTGTTTATTCAGAATTTCCGGCCCGGCGTGGTCGACCGCATGGGGATCGGCGAGGCCGATATCCGCGCCGTCGCCCCCGATATCGTTTACGTGTCGATCAGCGGTTTCGGCGAGACCGGCCCCTATGCGGGCAAGCCGGTCTACGATCCGCTGATCCAGGCGCTGTCGGGTCTTGCCACGGTGCAGGCGGGTTCCGACGAGGAACGCCCGCGGCTGGTTCGCACCATCCTGCCGGACAAGCTGACCGGCATCGTCGCCGCCCAGGCGATCACGGCGGCGCTGCTGTCGCGCACGCGCACCGGCGAAGGCCAGCATATCCGCCTGTCGATGCTGGATGCCATTATCGCGTTCCTGTGGGGATCGGACATGGGCAGCCAGACCTTTATCGACAGCCCGTTCCCGCAGCAGAACGCGGCAAGCTTCATCGACCTGATCTACGAGACCGCCGACGGTTTCATCAGCGTCGCGGTGCAGAGCAACAAGGAATGGGAAGCGCTGAGCCGCGCCTTCGACATGCCCGAACTCCTCGAAGACGCGCGTTTCAAGACACCCGCACTGCGCCAGGAAAACATCGATGCGCGTCTCAACCTGACGCAGGATATCCTGCGCACGCGGCCAGCGGCGGAGTGGATTGCCCGGCTGGAAGCCGAGGACGTGCCCTGCGCCCCGGTGCTGACCCGGACGGACGCGATCAGGCATCCGCAGGTCGTCGCCAACGGGATCGTGGTCGAGACACAGCACCATCTTGCCGGAGGCGTCCGGCAGGCGCGGCCGGCCGCGCAGTTTTCGGGCACCCCGGCGGAATACCGGCACGGCGGCCCGGCACTGGGCGAACACACGGCCGAGGTGCTGGCGGAGATCGGCTACACGGCGGATGAAATCGCCCAACTGACAGGTTCGGAAAGGGATGCGGCCGAATGATAGATTTCTACTACTGGCCAACGCCGAACGGATGGAAAGTCTCCATCATGCTGGAGGAATGCGGCCTCGATTACCGCATGATCCCGCTGAATATATCGAAGGGCGAACAATTCGCGCCCGACTTCCTGTCGATCAGCCCCAACAACCGGATGCCGGCGATCGTCGATAACGATCCGCCGCCGGAATACGAAGGCAAGCCGGTGAAGATATTCGAATCCGGCGCGATCCTGATCCACCTTGCCCGCAAAACCGGCAAGTTCATGGCGACCGACCCGCTCGGCGAAAAGGAAACCCTGGAATGGCTGTTCTGGCAGGTCGGGAATCTGGGACCGATGGCCGGGCAGATCAGCCATTTCGTCAATTACGCGCAGGGCGAGCACGACTATTCGAAAACCCGCTACGCCAACGAATATAACCGCTGCATCGGCGTCCTCGAACGGCGCCTGACCCGCCGCGAATGGCTTGCCGGGGATGAATATTCCATCGCCGACATGGCAAGCTGGCCATGGATCCTGATCTCAAAACCGCTCGGCCAGGCGCTGGACGATTTCCCCAACGTCGCGCGCTGGCGCAAGGCGATCAAGGAACGACCTGCCGTGCAGAAAGGCGTCGATCTGGGCAAGGACCTGCGCCGCACCGCGCCGCCGACAGACGAGGAACGCGAACTGCTCTATCACCAGACGGCAAAATCGACCGCAGCGATGGCGGATCGCGACACCTGACGCCCCATGAACCGACCTGCAATGATTGCCCCACGCGCCGCCCTGATCCTCATGACGGGACTGGCGGCGGGGCTGGCGACGGGACTGGCCGCGCCGCCGGCCAATGCCTATGTCGATGCGGATGCGTCCTACGGCATGGCGCTCCGCCACCATCACCCGACGGACGGCCGCCCCCGCAATTACCGGGTTGCGATGTTGCTGTATTGCCGGGCGGATGCCGACGGCCATGCGGAGTCCGCCTATGCCATCGGGCTGATGTATGCCGGCGGGCACGGTTTCAAGCAGGACCAGGCCCGCGCCCATGCCTGGTTCAAACGGGCCGCCGCGCTGGGGCACCCGGAAGGCGCTTCGATGGCCAAAATATTCCGGCAGCGGGGCAAGCGCGGCACGGCGCGCTGTCCCAACGGCTGGGGCCGCAGTGCCCGCGCGAAGCTGTACGCGCCGCAGGAGATCCGCGCCCTGGTCGGCGAACTCGCGCCCGAATACGGGCTCGATCCGAAACTGGTGCTGGCGGTCATCCAGGTCGAATCCGCCTATCAGACGGACGCCGTCTCGTCCGCCAACGCACAGGGGCTGATGCAGCTGATCCCGGCCACCGCGACGCGGTTCGGCGTGCGCGATGCCTTCAACGCGACCGAAAACATCCATGGCGGGATGCGCTACCTGCGCTGGCTGCTGAAACGCTTCAAGGGCGATGTGACCAAAACGGTGGCAGCCTACAATGCCGGCGAAGGCGCGGTGCAGAAATACGGCGGTATCCCGCCCTACCGCGAAACCCGGAACTACGTGCGCAAAATCCGCCGGCTGTACACCAAGCTGCGCCATCCGATCTGATGCTGCGCCGGATCAGCCTGCCCTATCTTTTCGTCCTTGCCGCCATCGTCACGATGGTCCTGGCCGCCGGCGGCGTGTGGCAGTTCGCCCGGCCGGTGGACGAGATGCTGCGCGCACTGGTCCCGACATGGGTCGGTATTGCCTGTGTTTTCTGGGTGCTGTGGCGCCGGCTTCCCCCGCCGGCTGACGGCACCGCCGCCGGCCGGGCGCACGCCCGTCGCCCGGCAATCGACGTCGATTCGCTGCGGCTGGAGACCCGCTATACAGATATTTCGCGGCTGCCGCTCACGGCGCTGGATTACGTGGCCGTGGATACCGAAACGACGGGTCCGCACGGCACCGGCGAAGCGATCGTCCAGATCGGCGCCGTCCGGATTGCGGACGGCGAGGTCTGCGAAGAAGCGCCGTTCACGCAACTGGTCAATCCGGGCCGGCCGATTCCGCCGGAATCGACCCGGTTCCACGGCGTCACCGACGAGATGGTTGCCGATGCCCCGGCGCTGGGAACGGTGCTGGCGGCGTTCAAGGAGTTCGCGGGGAATTCAGTCATTGTCGGGCACAACCTCGCCGCCGATCTTGACCTGATAGGCCGGAAAGACGGGATCGAAAACCCGGTACTGGACACGATGCTTCTGTCCATCGGGACGTTCGAGGGCCGGTGCGATCACACGCTCGATGCGCTGGCGGCGCATTTCGGGGAGCCGGTGGAAAACCGGCATTCGGCGCCAGACGATGCCGACCTGACGGCGCGGATATTCCTGCGGCTGGTGCCCGAGCTCGACCGGGTCGGGGCGCGATGCTTTGGCGATGCACAGGATCTCTGCGCCCACGCGGCGGAGAAAATCAACGGTTCGGCGCCGTAGAACCGGGCAGGCGCGCTAGCTTGAATGCGCGGCGCTGAGCGCGGCAACAAACGGCGTTATCTCTTCCGGCAGGTCGTCGGCGAACATATCGCGCAGCCCCATATCGGCGCACATGCGAAGCTGCTTCGCCGTGGCTTCCGCCATTGTGGGCGGCACGCCGATATCGCGCAGGGTTTCGGCGACCTCTTCCATCTCGTCGGCACGGCGCGCGGCATGCAGCGCGACCCGCCCCAAGTGGTATCCGGCCTTGCCGCGCCAGTCGAGGCCGGGGAAGCTCTCGCCGAGGCTTTCGATCACCTTGTCCTCGACGCCCGCCCGATGAGCGGCGGTGAGCGATTCGACCAGCAGGGCCTCGAGCCCCTTGACCATCACGCTGCGGATCATCTTGATCGACGACGCCTGCCCGATTTCGGTGCCGACGACCTCGACATCCATGCCGAGCGGTTTCATCAACGCGGCCGCCTTGTCCGCCGCCGCGCCGGCGAGGAACATTGGCACCCGGTGACCGTGGGGCGGCACGTTGGACATCACGGCGGCCTCCACGTAATCGGCGCCAGCGGCGGTGACCGATCTGGCCGCTTCGCGCTTCGCCCCGGGAGAGGCGGAATTTATATCGAGAAAAATCTGGCCCGGCGTCATATGCGGCCCGGTCGCGTCGCCCGCCGCCGCAACCTGTTTGGCGGTCACGGCCGATATCACGATATCCGCACCGGGCACCGCGGCCGCCGGCCCTGCCACGGCGGGTATGCCCCGCTCTTCGAGCGCCGCGCGCACGGCCGCCCCCTTGGCGCCGCCCCCGTCGGGCGCATCGAACAGGATATCGTAGGCCGCGGAGACAACCGCGCCCTCGCCCTGCAGCCCTTTGGACAGATACTGCCCGGCCTCGCCGAAGCCGATAAAGGCGAATGTGGTGGTCATCGGCATTTCCCCGGTAAACGGATGAAGGAGCATGGTGACCCCGAGTGGATTCGAACCACTGACCTACAGATTAGGAATCTGTCGCTCTATCCTGCTGAGCTACGGGGCCACAGGCGTGATGTAGCCCAATGCAGGCGCAAGATGCAACTTGGCAGTTCGCCGCGAACGGGCGTCAGTTCCCCGGCCCGAGCGGGATCGAATAGACGATGCTGAGAACTTCGGTGCCGGGGTTGATGCTGCCGATGCTGGCATTCGACAGATGATAGAACGACAGCCCGAGACGCGTGCGGTTATCGAACCGGTAGGACAGCTCGATACTGGAACGGAATTCGAGCTCGTGGCCGAGATCGAGGCCGTTGCCCTTGTCGTAATAGCCGGCGGCAAGGCTTGGCGTCAGAACCCAGCGTCTGCCGAAAAATATATCCGTCAGAAAGCCGCCATAGCCGTAAAACGTCGAATCCGTCGTACCCATCACGCCGATAAACGGCTTCACGATCCAGATCTTTTTATCCGAGCGGTATTCCGCGCGGAATTCGGCCGCCTGGTCGTGGTCCTGGACAAGATCGAACGCCCCGACCGCGACGGTCAGAAAGTCCGGATCGTCCGCCGCCGCCGAAAACGGCATCACAAGAAAGACGCCCAGCACGAGCGTCTTCAAAAACCTGATTCCCCCAGTCACTTAACTCAGCCCCCTACGCTGATACTTCGCCCGACGAAGGGCATGAAGCCGCTTCCTGCCGCCATTATAATTGATTTCGCTGTGTCGTGTGAAGATGCGTCCGCGACTTTCGCGCTTAGCCGGCAAAGGTCCGTTTGCATCGCTCGGTCGCCATGACCAGTGCTTCCCGCACCCCGGAATCCATTGCCGAATGACCGGCATCCGGCACGATGATCATTTCCGATCCCGGCCAGGCCCGGTGCAGGTCGTCGGCCGTCGCGATCGGGCAGATCATGTCGTAGCGTCCCTGGATAATCGTACAGGGCAGGTGCGTGATCGCACCGATATTGTCCAGCAACGCATTTTCCGACATGAAATTGCCGTTGGTGAAATAATGGGTTTCGATCCGCGCCAGTGCATAGGCCATCGATTCCTCGCCGAAGGCGGCGACGGTTTCCGGGCTCGGGTGCAGCGTCGAACAGGCGCCCTCGTACCGGCTCCAGGCGCGGGCGGCGGGCAGGTGCACCTTCGGGTCTTCATCGAGCAGGCGGCGATAGAAACTGCCCAGGATATCGTCGCGTTCGCCCTCGGGCAGGACCGACACCAGGTCGCGCCAGGCCTCGGGGAAAACGGTTCTGAGCCCGTAGAGGAACCAGTCGATTTCGCGCGGCCGGCCGAGAAAAATACCGCGGATGACAAGACCGAGGCACCGGTCGGGATGCGCTTCGGCATAGGCGAGCGCGAGCGTGCTGCCCCAGGAACCGCCGAACAGCAGGAACTGCTTGATGCCGAGATGTTCGCGCAGCGCCTCGATATCGGCGATCAGGTCGGCTGTGGTATTGTCGGTCAGTTCGCCGCGGGGGGTCGAACGGCCGGCGCCGCGCTGATCGTAGATGATGATCCGGTAGGAACTGGGATCGAAAAACCGCCGATGCACCGCCGTCGCCCCGGCACCGGGGCCGCCATGGAGAAAGATCACCGGAATGCCGCCGGGATGGCCGGACTGTTCCCAGTACATCGTGTGAATGCCGTCGAGCGGAAGCCGGCCGGTCTCATACGGTTCGATTGACGGGTAAAGCTGATCGCGGAGGCGCCGCTCGATCACGTTGTAAGCTCCGGCTAGAATTAAGCCGCCATCGCCCGGGACAGGCGATGGCGGCCGGGTATATTACCGTCGGGAAAGACCGAGGCAAGAGCGAAGCGGAATGACCGGACGATCTATCCATAACCCTGCCGTACACCGCATGAAACTTCGCGCGGAAAAGACCAGTGCCGCGCCCGGAGCCATCCGGGGAAAGGCGATTTTGGCCGGATTGGCGGTTCTCGGCGTTCTGGCGTCGGGGCCGGTATACGGCGCCGCG
>CAXBMQ010000025.1:0-63569 GCA_963977005.1 uncultured Rhodospirillaceae bacterium | reverse complement strand
CGGGGCGTGCTGAGCCCGCCGGTATTCAGGGTGCCTTACTGTTTTGTGAAGAGTTTTTTCAAATTCGCGCCATGCTGTGGGCTTCGCTTCAGCACATTGGCCCAGCCCGCTTCGCGCGCCGTCGTCAGCCATTTTTCGCGGTCGGCGCCGGCGAAAACGATCGGCTCGATGCCCTGGCTCTTTTGTTTTGCCGCCGCGACCGCCGCCTCGGACCCGTAAGCCTTGGCGAGGCCCTCATATTTTATCGTGAGGTCCGATACCGCCTTTTTCTGAGCGGCGCTCAGCTTGTTCCATGCGCTCATGCTCATCATGACATTGATGTCGGCGGCGTAGAAACCCGGGTCGACGCGGTATTTCGTCACCTTGTGCCAGTCGGGCAGAATTCCGGTGATCGGCCAGCCGTACCCGACAACGGTTCCATTCTCCATGTAGGAATAGACCTGCGCGATATTGGACCGCTGGGTGGTGGCGCCCAATGCCTGGAAGAACGCTGTATAGATCGGCGCAACCCGCAGATGCAGTCCCGTCAGGTCGGGCTTGTCGATCTTCTTGTTGAGATACAGGTGAAACGGCGTATAGGCGACGATACGCCCCAGGTAACGAAGGCCTTTCTCGGCATGGAGTTTTTCCAGATAGGCCATGCCACCGTTCTGACGGAGCTCTTCATTCGTCAGTTCGATCAGTTTGATTGCGTCGGCTTCGGGAAGGACATTCTGGTAATAGGCGCCGGTGCAGGAAACCATCCCGTACACCCCTTTCGACGCCTTTTGCACCAGCGTGAACGGGCTGCCGATCGCCGGCGCGCCGCCCACGTAATTGACCTTTATGCCTGCGCCCGACGCGTTCAGATCAGGCACGAATTTTTCGAATGCCCGTGAAAAATAGGTGCTTTTCGGGAAGCAGCTGGCGCCCGTCATATTGGCCGCATGTACAGGAGCAGAGGTCAAAGTCGAAATTGCGGCGGCGATGGCGGCCGCGGCGAAAAGTTTATCAAGCATTATCGGTCTCCCATGTTCGTGCGACCCCACGGAAAACATTTACCTAATAGGTCACATGCTTATTTTGCCTGTCACGAGTTTAGCTCATCCGCAATGGACCGCAAGGCACGATCTTCTGAAATTTGGGCATCGGTTGACAGCTGGGAGTGTCGCTTCGAAAGTCGGGGGAACAAGAACAAACCGGAGTGCACGTATATGTCGGCAATGATCGGGCAGTCACCGCTACGCAAAGAGGATTTACGCCTTCTCACGGGCCGCGGGCAGTACGCGGACGATACCAACGTCGGCGGGCAGGCCTACGCGTTCATGGTTGCCTCCGTTCACGCGCATGCCGATATCCGCGGGATTGACGTTTCGGCGGCCAGGGCCGCCCCCGGCGTTATCGACGTATTGACAGGAGCCGACTGGCTGGCGGACGGGTTGGGACCCATCCCGCATAATCTCGGATTCTCGAGCCCGCCCGATATCGCGTTGCAAAACCGCGACGGGACCGACCGCTACGCGGCACCGCATTTTCCCTTACCGGCAGACCGCGCACGGCATGTCGGCCAGCCGCTCGCGATGGTCATTGCGGAAACGTTCCCGCAGGCGAAGGATGCCGCCGAACTGGTTGAGGTAGACTATGCCCCGCTGGCGCCGGTGATCGATACGGCGAGTGCGGCAGACCCCGACAGCACCGTCGTCTGGCCCGACCTCGGGTCCAATGTCGCGATCGATGCGGACGTGAACAAGCCGGATGAAACGGCTGCGATCCTCGAAGGCGCTGCCCATGTGATCCGGCTTGAGACACAGCTTAGCCGTGTCGCCGGCGTTCCGATGGAGCCGCGCTCGGCCGTGGGAAACATCGATGCCGACGGGCGCTACATCTTGCAGACCACTGCCGGGAGCATCTACCGCCTCAAGACCGAGCTTGCCAGCCTGTTCGGTACGCCCGAAGAAAATGTCAGGGTGGTGATCCGGGATGCCGGTGGCTCCTACGGTCCGCGGAACGCCTTGTATGTCGAACATCCGCTCGTCCTGTGGGCGGCGCAGCGGGTCGGGCGGCCGGTGAAATGGACGGCGGATCGCACCGAGACGATGCTGACCGATTATCAGGCGCGTGACCTTGTGGTGAAGGCGGCGCTGGGCTTCGATTCTGAGGGCCGGCTGCTTGCCCTCCACACCCGGAACACATCCAACATCGGTGCGTTTTCCGCCTCGTGGATCCCGCTTGTGAAGGGCATCATGATCATGACGGGGCTGTACCGGATCCCTGCCGTTTCCGCCCGTGCTGTCGCCGTCCAGTCGAATACCCCGCCGACCTATCCCTATCGCAGCGCCGGCCGGCCGGAGGTCATGTATGCGCTCGAACGGATGATGGACATGGCGGCGCGCGCCACCGGTCTCGACCGGGTGGAGATCCGGCGGCGCAACCTGATCGCCCCCGCCGACATGCCCTATGACAACGGTTTCGGTCTGACGCACGAATCCGGCGACTACCCCGTTGCCCTGGAAGCGGCGGCGGAGCTGTCGGACTGGGAAGGGTTTCCGGCGCGCCGCAAGGAAGCGGGAAAGCGCGGCAGGCTGCGTGGCATCGGCATTGCCAATTATGCGGACCTGTCGACCGGGTACCCGCGCGAATGGACCGAGATCGATGTCCGTCCCGACGGCGAAATTCTTGTCCAGATCGGCACCATGGCGACCGGGCAGGGACACCAGACGACGTTCAGCCAGCTGGTCGCGGAAGTCCTCCAGGTGCCGTTCGAGGCTATCGACGTCGGCTACGGCGACACCGACAGAATAAGGGACGGCGGCGGCACGCATTCAGGGCGCAGCATGCGGATGGGCGCGATCGTACTGTGCGATGCCAGCAACAAGATCATCGAACGCGCGCGGCGTATCGCCTCCCATGTTCTCGAGGCGGCCGAAGCGGATATCGAATATGCCGAAACCGTCTTTACCGTTGCCGGGACGGACCGGCGCATCGGCCTGTTCGATGTCGCGGCGGCGGCGCGCGACCGGTCCGACCTGCCGGATGACCTGCGCGGCGACCTGAGAGAGGAAGCCGATGTCCATTTTCCGAAGGCGGTCATCGGATCGGGGTGCCATGTCTGCGAGGTCGAGATCGACCCCGATACCGGGGTGGTCGAGGTTGTGGACTGGACGGCGGTGGACGATGTCGGCCGCGCAATCAATCCCGTAACCCTGGACGGCCAGACCCATGGCGGCGTTTTGCAGGGGATCGGTCAGGCGCTGATGGAAAATTGCGCCTACGACACGGAGACCGGCCAGATGGTTGGCGCAACTTTCATGGATTACGCGATGCCGCGTGCCGATGTCGTGCCGGCTTATCGTACGAAACTGCTCGAGGTGCCGAGCCCATCCAATCCGCTTGGGATCAAGCCCGGCAGCGAAGGCGGCACCGCCGTGGCGCCGGCGGCAGTGGCAAATGCGATCGTCGACGCTTTGCAGGATTTCGGTGTGACGCACATCGAATTGCCCGCGACGCCCGAGCGTATCTGGCGGGCGATGAATTCCGGCTAGTCTTTTCCGTCGAACCGTATTTCGCGCTTTTCCAGGAAGGCCCGCATGCCTTCCCGGGCGTCTTCCGACGTCTGTGTCAGCGCCGATGCCAGGGATTCCACGAAATACCCCTCGCTTTCGCCCATCCGGTCGACGCGCTGAATGGTGTTGAGCATCATCTTGTTGGCGAGCGGCGCGTTGCCGGAGATCGTCTCCGCCAGTTCCATCGCCTTGTCGAAGGCTTCCCCGGTATCGACCAGATAGTGCGATAGCCCCAGTTGCTGGCCTTCTTCCGCATCGAGGCGGCGGCCGGTGAGCATCATTTCGGTCATGCGCCCCGGGCCGATGACCCGGGCGACGCGGATACTCGCACCCCCGCCGACATAGATACCGCGCCGTCCTTCCGGCAACTGGTAGATGGTCGAAGGCTCGGCAATCCGGACATGTGCGGTCGTCGCCAGTTCGAGCCCACCGCCCATGACGGCACCATGCATCGCCGCGACGACGGGCAGGCTGCCGTATTGGACGAGGTCGAAGGTTTTGTGCCAGTAGCGTGAAACCTCGAACGCCTCGTCGACATCGCGTTCCTTGTGCTGAGACAGGTCCAGTCCGGCACAGAAATGATCGCCGTTCGCGCGCAGCACGACGGCCAATGCGTCTTTCGGCGGCTTGCTGAAAAACCGGTTTATATCCTCGATCAGCGCTTCGCTTACCGCGTTGCGTTTCTCCGGGCGGTTCAGGGTGAGTACGGCAATGCGGGCGCGCATTTCGAAGTCGATCACTTCGGATGTGAAATCGGTCATCACGGCCTTTCCCGGTGGCGCTGGACAGTATCGATCCCGCCTCTATAAGTGGCCTCAAACGCGGTGTAAACTGCTGGCAAAGAACAAGCCAAGGGAGAACAGGGATGGATATCGGCGGACACGCTGCGATCGTCGCGGGCGGTGCATCGGGCCTGGGGGCGGCGACGGCCCGGGCTCTGACGGAGGCCGGCGGCAGGGTCGCCGTTCTCGACGTGAATATCGAGGTTGCCCGGGAGACGGCGGCGTCTATCGGCGGGGTCGCGATAGAATGCGATGTTACCAGTGCCGAGGGTGCCGATGCGGCGATCCGCGCGGCGGTAGAAGCCCATGGCGTGCCCAGGGTCCTCGTGAATTGTGCCGGGGTCGGACCGGCCGAACGAATCCTGGGCCGGGAAGGCCCGCAGCCGCTCGATAACTACGCGCGCTGCATCAACGTCAATGTCGTCGGCACGTTCAACATGCTGCGACTGGTGTCGGAACATATGAGCAAAGCGGACGCGCTGGATGCGGACGGTGAACGCGGCGTGATCGTCAACACGTCCTCGGTGGCGGCGTATGACGGTCAGGTCGGCCAGGCGGCCTATTCTTCGTCCAAAGGGGCAATTGCCGGGCTTACGCTGCCCGCCGCCCGCGAACTGGCCAGGTATGGCATTCGGGTGGTCGCTATTGCGCCCGGCGTCTTCGAGACGCCCATGCTGCGCGGCCTGCCGCAACCTGCGCAGGAATCGCTGGAACAGGCGACGCCGTTTCCGTCCCGTCTCGGCACGCCCGAGGAATACGCGAATTTCGTGATGTGTATACTGGGTAACAAGATGCTGAACGGCGAAGTCGTCCGCCTGGATGGCGCGTTGCGTCTGGCCCACGGCTAGAAGCGGGGGGCGGGGCATGGCGGATATTGCCGGCGTGAACATGCAGCGCTTCGGTGTCGACGTCGAACGTCGTGGGGACGGCACGGTGATTCTCCGGTGTCCCGAGCCTCTGGCCCCGGTTCCGGCAAGCATCGTTGAAATGCTCCGCGATCATGCCGCAGCGCACCCGGACCGGGACTTCCTGTGCGAGCGCGACGGTTCCGGCGGCTGGCGCCGGGCGACCTATGCCGATGTTCTGCGGGTCGCGAATGCGATCGGGCAGGCATTGCTCGATGGGGGGCATTCCGCTGCCCGGCCGGTGGCGATACTGTCGGATAACTCGATCAATCAGGCCTTCGTGATGTTCGGCGCACTCACCGTCGGCATACCGGTGATGCCTGTTTCTCCGGCATATTCCCTGATGAGCCAGGATCACGAGAAACTCGGCATGGTGATCGCGCATAACGACCCGTCGGCCGTTTTCGTCGATAACCCCGCGCCGTTTGCGAAGGCGCTCGCCGCCATCGATATGACCGGCCGGACGCTGGTTGTCGGCAGCACGGACGGTGCGCCCGACGGTGCCGTTTCGCTGTCGGACTGGCTGGCGGTTGTCCCGGGGCCGGCATTGGACGCCGCCGCCGCTGCGGTCACGCTGGATACCGTCGGCAAGATCCTGTTGACGTCGGGCTCTACCGGCCTGCCCAAGGGCGTGCTGAACACGCACCGGATGATGGTGTCCAACCAGGTGTCGATGACCCAGGTGTGCGGTTTTCTGCGCGACGAACCGCCGGTCTTCGTCGACTGGTTGCCGTGGAACCATACGTTCGGCGGCAACTACAATCTGAACATGGCGCTTCACAATGGCGGCACGCTGTATATCGACGAAGGCCGTCCGGTGCCCGGCCGGATTGAGGCGACGATCGCAAACCTGAAAGAAATATCGCCGACCCTCTACCTCAATGTGCCGCGTGGTTTCGATCTTCTGCTGCCCCTGCTGGAGGCCGACGACGAGGCGCGCGACGCCCTGTTCCGGAACCTTAAGATACTTTTCTTTGCCGGCGCGGCCCTGCCGCGAAATCTCTGGGAGCGTCTCGACAGGCTTGCGATTGCGGTGAAAGGGGAGCGGGTGCCGATTACGACATCGCTCGGATCCACCGAAACTGCGCCCGCGGCGACCTTCATGAACTGGTATCCGAAATCGGCCGGCAATATCGGGCTGCCGCTGCCCGGCAACGAACTGAAGCTCGTGCCGAACGGAGACAAGCTTGAAATCCGCATGCGGGGCCCGATCATCACGCCCGGCTATTACAGGCAGGACGAGCTGACGGCGAAAGCGTTCGACGAAGAGGGCTTTTTCAGGATCGGCGATGCCGGCAAGCTGGAAGACGATGACGATCCGGCGCAAGGTGTCGTCTTCGACGGACGCGTGGCAGAGAATTTCAAGCTGCTTTCGGGCACCTGGGTACATGCGGGACAATTGCGGCTTCAGGCAATCGCGGCGGCGTCTCCGGTCATTCAGGACGCCGTCGTGACGGGGCAGGACCGCGACGAGGTCGGGCTGCTGGCGTTCATCAGCCTCGATGGATGCAGATCGCTTGCGGGCGAGGATCTGACGCCCGACGAACTTGTCGTTCATCCCGCGGTTCGGGCGCAGCTTGGCACAGGGCTTGCCGCCCATAACCGCGACAATCCCGGCAGTTCGACCCGAATCAAACGGGTCTTGCTCATGACCGAGCCACCGCAGATAGATGCAGGCGAGATAACGGACAAGGGCTACATCAATCAGCGCGCCGTCTTGACCCGTCGCGCGAAAATCGTAGATCGACTTTACACAGGCGGTGACGGCGATATCGTTGTCATCGAATAAATTCAATGCCCCACGGGCAAAAGGGAGGAAGCATGATCAAAGTAGAGGATATCGCGTTCGGACGGCTGCAGTCGCCGGATCTCGACGAGGCCGAAGAGTTCCTGACGAATTTCGGAATGATCCGGGCCGAACGCACGAAGGACCGGCTTTATATGCGGGGGACGGATCCGACGCCGTTTATCCACGTTACGCATCTCGGCGAGGCGAAGTTTATCGGTCTCGCCTTCCGCGCCGAGAGCGAAGAGGACCTCGAGAAGGTTTCGAAGGTCGACGGCGCATCGGCCGTCGAGGACCTCGATGAGCCGGGCGGGGGCAAGCGCGTCCGTCTGACGGAACCCAACGGCTACCAGATAGAGGTCGTATACGGTCAGGCGGCGACCGACGAAATCGAGGTGCCGCGTTTCGGCATCAATACGGCGGCGGCGCGGGAATCGCGGCTCGGCGAACTGACCCGGATCGAGCGCGGACCGTCACACGTGAAACGTCTCGGTCATGCCGTGATCATGACGCCGGATGTGATGGGCGGCACCAAATGGTTCCGGGAAACGCTCGGTCTCGTTCCGTCCGACGAGGTTTATGTCGGCGAGAAAGACAACATCATCGCGACCTTCAACCGGATCGACGGTGGCGAACGCTACGTCGATCATCACACGTTTCTGTGTATCAAGGGCGAGAAGCCCGGCCTCAACCACATGGCGTTCGAAGTCCACGATATCGATGACGTCTTCATGGGAAATGCCCATCTCAAGAAGATGGAAAAGTACGATCACATGTGGGGTCTCGGGCGGCATGTTCTGGGAAGCCAGGTGTACGATTACTGGCAGGACCCGTGGGGCCGGGTGCACGAGCACTGGACCGACAGCGACCGGCTCAACAACAAGAACGAGCCGAACCTCGTCGCCGCGGAAGACGGGCTGGATTCCCAATGGGGCGAGCCCGTACCGGAACGCTTCATCAACCACGCAACGCCGTAACAACGACGTCGTAGAATTCCACCAGAAGAAAAGGTTCAAGAATGAAAGCCAACGTGAACGGCGTTGAGATCAATTACGAAGTGTCCGGCAATCCGGACAAACCCTGGCTGACGTTTTCCAATTCGCTGGCGACCAACCTGCATATGTGGGACGGCCAGGCGGAAGCGCTGAAGGACGATTTCCATATCCTGCGTTACGACAAGCGGGGGCATGGACAATCGGAACCGGTCCCGGGTGCCTATCATTTCGACGACCTGATCGCAGATGTCGTCGGCCTCTGGGACCATCTCGGGATAGACCAGACGTATTTTGTCGGCCTGTCGATCGGCGGCATGACGGTCCAGGGCATCATGCTCAAGCACCCCGAGCGTCTGAAGGCGGTGGTCGTTGCCAATTCAATGGGCAAGGTCGCCGAACAGTTCGTCAGTGCCTGGCAGGATCGCATCGATCTCGCGCATGACAAAGGCATGGAGCCGCTGATCCAGCCCACGATGGAACGCTGGTTCACCGAAGACTTCCGCAACAAGGGAACGCCCGAGGCGCAGGCGATCGCCGACATGATCGCGTCGACGTCGGTCAACGGCTATGCCGGTTGCGCGGCCGCCATACAGGGGCTCAGCTACCTCGACGACCTTGGAAAGATCTCCGGGATACCGGTTCTGTTTATCGCCGGTGCGCAGGATGCGGGCACGCCGCCCGCAGGGATGGAGGCGATGCACGTCAACATGCCGGGCTCCGAATACGTGCTTCTCGATCCGGCTGCGCACATCTCCAATGTCGAACGCCCGGATGCGTTCAACCACGCCCTGTCGGGCTTTCTCGCCAGGCATTGATCATGACCGTCGCCGCGCGATCGCCGTGCGGCGACGGCTACCCGAAGGGATGAACGGATGAACGGAGCCGCAGGCGTTATCGGGCTGGGGATAATGGGGGGTGCCATGGCACGTCACCTTGTCAAAAGCGGTTTTACCGTTCACGGGTTCGATCTGTCCGCCGGTGCGGTCGAGGCGGCGCGTGCCGACGGGGTCGAAACGGTGGGATCGGCGGCTGAAGTCGCCGAAAAGGCCCATGTGATCGTCTGTTCCCTGCCGAGCCCGCATGCCCTTCGCGCCGTCGCGGAGGAAATAGCGGCATCTTCGGCGCCTGCCTGCGTCATGATGGAAACCAGTACCCTCGGCATCGCGGACAAGGAAGCCGCGCGCGATATCTTCGCGCAAGCGGGACACACATTGCTCGATTGCCCGCTGTCCGGCACCGGCCAGCAGGCGCAGACAGGCGATCTTGCCGTTTTCACCAGCGGCGATGAAGACGCGGTCCGGAAATGTATTCCGGCGATCGAGGCATTCAGTCGGGAACACAAGTATTGCGGTCCGTTCGGCAATGGCAGCCGCATGAAGTTCGTCGCCAACCATCTTGTGACGATCCATAACACCGCGGCCGCGGAAGCGATGGTACTTGGCATGAAATCGGGCCTCGACCCTCACCTGATCTACGACGTCATCGGCAGCAGTGCCGCCACATCCCGGATGTTCCAGGTGCGGGGCGGCATGATGGCCGACAACAATTACGACAATGTCGGCATGTCCAACCGCCTGTATCAGAAAGATCTCGATATCATCACGGCGTTTGCGTCCGACGTGCACTGTCCCGTCGGGTTATTCGCCGCTGCCGTGCAGCCCTATCGCGCGACCCTCGAACAGGGGCTGGCGGAAAAGGACACCGCCGCGGTATGCGCGGTCCTTGAAGATCAGGCCAGGGTGAAGCGCTGATCATGACGGACCTGTTCACGCCCTTTTCTGCCGGCCCGTTCGAGCTTTCGCACCGGGTCGTTATGGCGCCCATGACCCGCAACCGCGCCGGGGAGGGCAATGCCCCCCATGCACTGAATGCAACTTACTATCAGCAGCGCTCGGACGCGGCGTTGATCATCACCGAAGCATCGCAGATATGTCCCGAAGGCCTGGGATATCCCGGAACACCCGGCATTCATTCCGATGCGCAGATCGATGGCTGGCGGGAAGTGACGGACGCGGTCCACGAGACCGGCGGGCGGATTATTCTGCAGATGTGGCATGTCGGGCGCATTTCGCACCCCGACCTCCAGCCCGGGGGCAGGGACCCGGTCGCGCCATCGGCGATCCGGCCGGCGGGAGAGGCGATGACCCTGTCCGGCATGAAACCCTTCGTGACGCCGCGGGCACTCGCGGTCGCCGAGATAGAAGACCTGGTCGAACAATATCGTGTCGCGGCCAGGAATGCCGATATGGAGGGTTTCGACGGGGTCGAGATTCACGGCGCGAACGGCTACCTGCTGGACCAGTTCACCCGCGATTCCACCAACAGCCGCGATGACGCCTATGGCGGCTCCGTCGAGAACCGCTGTCGTTTCCCGCTGGCGGTGACCGATGCGGTCGTAGATGTGTGGGGGGCGGAACGCGTCGGCTACAGGATCTCGCCGTTGCAGCCGTATAACGACATCTCGGATTCGGACCCGGCGACGACGTTCGGCTATCTCGCGACCGAGCTGGCGAAGCGCGACCTGCTTTATCTGCACGTGGTCGAAATGGGCGATCCCCGGGGCGACGGGGACTTCCCGGACTCACGCGATCCGCTTTTTGCCGATCTGCGAAAGATCTGGCCCAACGCGCTGATCACCAATGGCGGTTACGACAGGGCCATGGCGGATGCCGTGATCGGAGACGGGCTCGCCGATATGATTTCTTTCGGCGCGCCTTATCTCGCCAATCCCGATCTCGCGGAACGTCTGCTGACCGGCGCCGCGTATAACGAGCCCGACCGGGCCACGTTCTATGGCGGCGGCGCCAAGGGTTACACGGACTATCCGTTCCTCGAAGACTGACCGGCCGGGCGGCAGGCCCTTCCGGAGAGCCGCAGACCTAACCGTGCCGGCGCAGGAAACGTGTGAGGACAGCTTCGCCCCAAACGTCGTTCCGGGTGAACGGGTCGTTGGCAATGAACTTCTCGACGGCGGCGCGATCGGGTGCCTCGATAAAAAAGATCGAACCGATCATGGTTTCGCCGTCTTCCGCCAGCAGGGGCCCGGAGAGTGTCACGTCGACGCCGCAGTCTTTCTGGTAGGCGCGGTGTTCGTCGACGAACTTTTTGCGAATCTCGACGCGGTCGGGCTTGTCCTGGATATGCAGGCAGAAAAGCATGTGACGTTTCCTTCGTTTTTATTCGCCCCTTCTATAATTGCTATCGTGCGGGCGCACAAATCCTCGCGACACCGTGTCTTGTTTCGACCAGCCGGCGGCACTATGACTCGCCGCCATGCTCGATTTTATCTATCAGGCCTTCGAGGCGCGTATCGTTTTCGGTCCCGGCAAGGTGTCGCAACTGCCGCTGGAGACCGGCAGGATTGGCGCCCGTTCGGTTCTCGTTATTTCGACCGGGTCGCAGCGGGCGGTTGCGGATACGGCAATCGATGCGCTCGGCGCCGACTATGCCGCCCGCATCGACGGCGCGGTGATGCATGTCCCGCGCGAGGACGTCGTCAGCGCCCTCGCGGTGGTTCGCAAGCACGGCTGCGATTGTGTCGTGGCCATTGGCGGCGGATCGGCCCTGGGCGTTGCCAAGGGCATCGCGCTGGAGACCGGCCTGCCGATCGTCGCCGTCCCGTCGACCTATTCCGGCTCGGAAATGACGGACATCTGGGGTATCTCCGACGGGGACGGAAAGACCACGGGGCGCGACAAACGCGTGGTGCCGAAAGCCGTGATCTACGATCCGGACCTGACGAAAGGCCTGCCTGCGCAGCTTGCCGGGCCGAGCGGGATCAACGCGATGGCGCATTCGGTAGAGGCGCTCTACGCCCAGAACCGAAACCCGGTCCTGTCGTTGATTGCGGAAGAAGGCATTCGCGCACTTGCATCGGGTCTGCCACAGGTCTGCGACGGCACCGCCGGGGACAACCGGCGCGGCGAGGCACTGTACGGCGCTTTCATGTGCGGTCTAGCCCTGGCAACGGCGACGATGGGTATTCACCACAAGCTGTGCCATGTCGTCGGCGGATCGTTCGGCATGCCGCACGCGGAGACGCACACGATCATTTTGCCGCATGCGATCCACTACAACCGTGATGCAGCCCCCGAAGCGATGCAGGCCATCTCGCGGGCGCTGGGCGCCGGGAGCGCCGCGGGCGGAATTTTCGATCTTGCCGAAAAGATCGGCGCGCCGACGGCGTTGAAAGACCTGGGGTTCGATGAAAAGAATCTCGACCGGGCGGCTGACATTGCGACGGCCTCGCCTTACTACAACCCTCAACCGGTTGACCGGGACGGCGTTCGGGCATTGCTCGAGGCGGCCTATCGCGGTCATCGGCCGACGTGACGATCGACTGAATGCCGAAGAACCGACACATCAACCTGAAAAACCAAAAGGGAGAGAGCCAGATGGCTGAAGCAAAAGCGAAAACAGAAATTACGATGAAAATGTCCGCGACCTGTCCGCACCATGCGCGGAGCGACGTCAGCGTTCGCGACGTCGAAAGCGTTATCGACGAGCCGACGGAACGCGGGGGCACCAATCTCGGCATGACGCCGACCGAGACCCTTGTGGCCGCCCTGATCGGTTGCACGAACGTCATCACGCAGCGGATTTCCGAAGGCTATGACATTCATATCGACGCAATGGACATCGATGTCGAAGCGCAGTTCGACCGTCGCGGCGTGATGCTGCAGGAAGAAATCGCGGTGCCGTTTCCGTCCATGACGCTCGATATCAACATCAAATCGCCGAACGATCCGGCGGATTTCGACAAGGTGAAGGAAGACCTTCAGAAGTTCTGCCCGATCGCCAAGGTGATCCGCGAATCCGGGACGGTGATCAACGAGAACTGGAATATCTCGAAGAGCTGATCCCGTTTGCGAATTGCGAAAAATGGCCGTGTGCGGGGCAGTGCGCGGTCATTTTTGTGCGTCGAAAGTCGCCTTGCGCAAATATCGATAAATATGCGAGGGTGACTCAATATCTCGATAAACGCGACATAAGGGAGGAACCAATCATGCGCGTTCTTGCGAAAGCAGTAACAATAGCGGCTGCATCGGCGTTGCTTGCGACACCGGTCATGGCTCAGAAAACCATCAACCTGACAGCGATCGACGGATATCCGCCGAAAGCGTCCTGGGTGCGGGAATTCATCAATTTCTACATCCCGGCCATCAACAAGGAACTGGCCGAAAAAGGAAACTACAAGATCCAGTGGAACCAGGCTTGGTCCGGTCAGATTGCCAAGACCCGCCATGTTCTTGAGGGGCTTCAGAAGGGCCTGGGCGATATCGGTATCGTCACGACCGTGTTTCATGCCGGGCGTGTGCCGCTGCAGAACCTGTCCTTCGTGACACCGTTCGTTTCGGCCGACCCCGTGCTGTCGTCGCGTACGATGGACGAAATGGCAGAGACGTTTCCTGAGTTCAAGGCCGCGTGGAAGCCGTTCAACCAGATTTACCTGACGAATGGCTGCGTTCTCGATTCCTATCAGATGTTCACCAAGGAGCCGATTGCCAGCCTGTCCGATTTCAACGGCAAGAAAATCGCAGGCGCCGGCGTAAACCTCCGGTATCTGCAGGGCCTCGGCGCGGCAGGTGTGCCCGGCAGCCTCGTGTCGTTCTACAACAAGCTGAAGACCGGCGTTGTCTCCGGTGCGATGTTGTGGCCGGAAGCCGTCGCGCAGTTCAAGATCGTTGAAGTGGCGCCGCACATGCTGAAGGCCGACCTCGGCGCCGCCTGCTCCAAGTCGATCACCGTGAATGCCGATAGCTGGAAGAAACTGCCGGCAGAAGTTCAGCAGGCGATCCAGTCCAATGCGATCGGCTATCGCGACCAGATGTCGACGCAGGCGCTCGCGAGAGGCAAGGGTGCGCAGGACAAGTTCGTGAAAGCCGGCGGCAAGGTACGCGTCCTGTCCGCCGAGGAACGCGCCGCCTGGGCCAAGAGCATGCCCAATGTTGCCAAGGAATGGGCCGAAAGCCTCGAAGCCAAGGGCATCCCGGGCAAGAAAATCCTGGCCGCCTACATGGACAAGATGCGTGCGGCGAACCAGCCGATCATGCGTCACTGGGACAAGGAATAGCAGCCGAACCGGCTGAAATTCCGGTCCGGATGTATCGATGACCGATCGTATCGAACCGGCCCCGCACGCCAGCGGGGCCGGGCTCTTTTTCGACAGGCTCGTCCAGTTCCTCAACGGGATCGGGACGATCTGGATTCTGGCGATCCTGATTCTCATAAACGCGGACGTGTTCGGTCGCAACGTGCTCCACGCGCCGATAAACGGCGTGATCGAGATGATCGAAATATCGATGATCGCGATCGTGTTTCTGCAACTTGCCGATGCCACGCGCGTCGGACGTCTGACGCGTTCCGACGGTTTCTTCGGTCTCATTCAGCGCAAATGGCCGAAGCTCGGCTTCGTCATGGGCAGCGTTTTCGACCTGCTCGGCGCGCTGATGATGTTTTTCATTCTGTACGGTACGTGGCCCAGCCTGATCGAAGCCTGGACGCTGAACGACTATATCGGCAATGAAGGCGTATTCACGGCCCCGAAATGGCCGATGATCTTTATCCTTATCCTGGGGTCGTTCATTACGCTGCTGCTCTTCGTGAAACTTGCCGTCGCGCAGATCCGCGCATTCAAAGAGGGCGTGCCGCAGCAATGACACCTTTCGAAATCGGCATCGCGTCCGTCATTCTGATTGTCGTGATGATCTATGCCGGACTTTACATTCCGGTCGCCCTCGGACTGGTTTCTTTCCTGGGCGTGTGGATTATCCGCGACAATATTGAAATCGCGATCAACATGCTGGCGCTGGCCGCCGCCGACACGGTATCGCACCAGGTTTTTGCGACCGTACCGCTCTTTGCGATGATGGGCCTCATCGTTTCCAAGGCGGGACTCGGTAACGACGTCTACAAGGTTGCCAATTTCGTCTTTTACAAAGTCCGGGGCGGCCTTGGTATTGCAACCGTCGCCGCCAACGCCGTGTTCGCGGCGATCACCGGTTCGTCGATCGCGTCGGCGTCGGTTTTCGCGCGGGTATCCGTGCCCGAAATGCGGAAATTCGGCTATACGACGCGCTTCTCGGTGGGTGTGGTCGCGGGGTCGTCGGTCCTGGGCATGATTATCCCGCCAAGCGCGATGCTGATTATTTACGCGATCACGGCCGATCAGTCTGTCGGCCAGCTTTTCCTTGCCGGGATCATCCCCGGCGTCCTGCTCGCCGTCGCCTTCGCCCTGGCGATCGTGCTGATGGCACGTTTCTGGCCAAGTTTTGTCGGCGGGCACGGCATCGTCGAGATCAAGGAAGGGACGGAAGACTGGCAGAATCTCAGCTGGCGCGATGTCGCGACGCTGATGGCGCCGATCGTTTTTCTCGTGCTCGTGGTACTGGGCGGCATTTACGGCGGCATTGTCACCCCGGTGGAAGCCGGCGCGGCCGGATCTCTTGTCGCGCTTCTCATTGCCATTTTCCGGCGCGCAATCAGCTGGCAGGGGTTCTGGGACTGCCTGGTCGAAACCGGTCATATCACCGCATCGATCCTGTTCCTGATCGTCGCGGCGTCCATGTATAGCCGGATGCTCGGCTTTGCCGGTTTGCCGACGCTCTTCCAGGCGTGGCTGGACGATCAGGGCTACGGGATTGTCGCGCTGATGATGATCTATATCCCGATGTTGCTGCTGCTCGGGACGATTATCGACACCGCATCGATGATCCTGATTGTGGCGCCGCTTTTCCTGCCGGCGATCGAGGCCCTTGGCCTGGATCTGGTCTGGTTCGGGATCGTCACGGTCATCGCCGCCGAAATCGGGTTGCTGACCCCGCCGCTCGGAATTTCGTGTTTTGTCATCAAGTCGACGCTGAACGATCCGACGATAAAGCTGTCCGATATATTCGCCGGCGCGTTTCCGTTCGCCATCATCATGTTTCTGGTGCTGCTTGCGATTATCGAATGGCCGCAGCTGAGTCTCGCGCTGATATAACCGCGCCGCCGCGTATCCGGAAGCGTGCATCTTGCTCTTCATGTGCCGGTGACGCCGAAATTGTTGGCATCCGGGCGCGGTTCTGCGACATTCGAAAAAGCGAATTGTCCCGGCGTTCCGGACATAGACGCCGTCTGCCGATGAGAGAGAAAATACGGGTATGCATCAGGTAACTGTCCGCCAGGAAATCATTGACCGCGTTCTGGCGCGCCGTGGTCGCCACCATCTTTTCGATGCGCTCGACCCGGCGAAGACAGCCTTCGTCGTCATCGATATGCAGAACATGTTCTGCGCGCCGGGCTCGCCCGCGGAGGTTCCGGAATCCCGCGGTATTTGCGCGCCGATCAATCTCCTGGCGGCAGAGCTGCGCGCGCTCGGCGGGCTGGTGGTCTGGGTGACCAGCGCCACCGTTTCGCACAACGGAAAGAGCGATTGGGAGCATTTTATCCGCAACTTCGTTGCCGAAGACGTCCAGCAGCGAACGCTCGAGGCGCTGAAGCCCGGCAGCAAGGGGGAGGAAATCTGGCACGAACTGGAGGTCGCAGAGGCCGACCTGCAGGTGCGCAAGAACCGCTATTCCGCCCTGACGCCCGGCTCGTCGATGCTGCAGAGCCTGCTGTCGAGCATGGGGATCCGCAATGTTCTGATCGGCGGGACGAAAACCAATATCTGCTGCGAAAGCACCAGCCGCGACGCCATGCAGCTCGATTACAACGTGGTGATGGTCGAAGACTGCAATGCGGCCCTGTCGGACGACGAACACCGTTCCGCGCTGGAAAACGTCATCCAGCAGTTCGGAGACGTCATGACCGCGGTCGAGACGATCTCGCTTCTGAAGAACCGGCGGAACTAGACGCACATGACAAGTGATCCCTTTCTTGTCCGCCGGGTGGAGGAGTTCCTTTTTCACGAGGCCCGCCTGCTCGACGATCGCGAATTCGAAGCCTGGATGGCGTTGTTCGCAGATGACGGTATTTACTGGATTCCCGCCCGGCCGGGCCAGACCGACCCGCTGGGCGAGGTTTCGATCGCCTATGAGGACCGGCAGCTGCTCGACGTCCGCGTTCGGCGCCTGCGGCACCCAGAGAATTACGCGGACCAGCCGCCGGCAAGAACCCGGCGTGTCATCGGCAATATCGTGCTCGACGCGGGCGAGAACGACGCGATCGTCGTCCGGTCCAACTTTACGCTGACAGAGTTCCAGAACGACGCCCAGCGCTGGTTTGCCGGCGGTTACGTGCACCGGCTGATTCCGGACGGCGAAAACTACCGGATCGCCGAAAAACGGGTCAACCTGCTGAATTGCGATGCGCCGATGGGCGGCATCGTGATTCCCTTCTGAGGGCCGCATGCCCGGTGCAGCCGTCATTATGGGCGCCGGCGACGCTCTGGGCGGGGCCATCGCGCGGCGTTTTGCCCGCGAAGGGCTGGTCGCCGTCCCGTCCCGCCGGAAGATCAAGCCGCTCGGCGAACTGGTTGCCGAGATCGAGGCCGATGGCGGCCAGGCGGAGGGCATTCCGTGCGATGCGCGCGACGAGGACGCCGTTATCGCCTTGTTCGACCGGGTCGAGGACGAGATCGGCCCGCTCGAGGCGTTCGTTTTCAACACCGGGGCACAGCACCGGTCGTCCATCCTCGACATGACCGCGAAAATTTACCGGCAGGTTTGGGAAAGCGCCGCCTTTGCCGGTTTTCTGACGGGGCGGGAAGCCGCGCGGCGGATGGCGGCGCGCGGCCGCGGGACCATTATCTTCACCGGCGCGACGGCGAGTGTGCGCGGCGGAGCGAACTTCGCGTCTTTTGCCGGGGCGAAACACGCGTTGCGCGCGCTGGCGCAGTCGATGGCGCGCGAGCTCGGTCCCGACGGTATTCACGTCGGCCATATCATCGTCGACGGGATGATCGATTCCGAGGCCGTCCGCGACCGGTTTCCCGAAGAGGTCGCGGCGCTGCCACCGGGCGGAATGCTCAATCCGGATCATATTGCGGACGCGTATTGGGCGATGCATGCGCAACCCAGGGACGCGTGGACCTTCGAGATGGATGTCCGGCCGTCGGTCGAAAGGTGGTAAGGCCTGAAAATGACGGAAAATGCCCTAACACGCGTCATCCGGAAGCGTTTTTTAGCCGTATAATCCGCTGACAGTGCTGACCGATCGTGTATGATCCATCAAAACCAATAAATCTCGTACTTACCCCCACAGGAGGACACTATGAAACATAATCGACTTTTGAAGGCGACCGGCGTCACGGGACTGGCCGTCGCCGCATTGATCGGCACGCAGGCGCCCGCCGTTGCAGCCGATGCGAACTATATTCTCAACACCGCATCGACCGGCGGCACGTATCATCCGGTCGGCACCGCCATCGCGACGCTCAGCAAGATCAAACTGCTGCCGAAACAGAAATTCAGCCTTACCGCCGTCAACTCGGCCGGTTCGGGCGCGAATATCCAGGCGCTCGGTGCCGGCACCGCGCAGTTCGCCATCGTTCAGGGCCTGTTCGGCTCCTACGCCGCGACGGGTACCGGTCCGGTCTCCGCGCCGCAGAAGAACGTTCGGGCGGTCACCATGCTATGGCAGAACGTCGAGCAGTTCGTTATCGCCAACAAGTTCGTGAAGTCCGGCACGGCATCCGACATGGTCGCGATGAAGGGCCAGGCCATGGCGATGGGCAAAAAGAATTCGGGCACCATCGGATCGAACCGGGTTCTGTTGCAGGGTCTCGGCGTCGATATCGAAAAGGACTATACGCCGATCTATGCGGGCTTCGGCCCCAGCGCCGACGCGATGGCCGACGGCAAGGCGATGGGCGCGGGACTGGGCGCCGGACCGCCGACCGGCGCGATCACCAAGCTGATGGCGGCCAATGCCGGCAAGTTCACGATCCTCGACGTTACGCCTGAGGAAGGCAAGAAAATGGACGGCGGGCGCAACCTTTGGGTGCCCTACACCATCAAGGCAGGCACCTATCCCGGTCAGACAAAAGACATCAACACGATCGCCCAGCCGAACTTCCTGGCCGTGAATGACGATGTGTCCGAGGATCATGTCTACAAGCTGACGAAGGCGATCTACGAGAACCTTCCCTTCCTGCAGGCAATCCACCCGGCAACGAAAGCAATGGCCGTCGAGAAAGCCATGGCCGGACTGCCGGTGCCGCTGCATCCCGGCGCGATGAAATACTACAAGGAAGTCGGGCTGAAGATTCCGGCCCACCTGATGGCCAAGTAAGCGAAATCGCGCCTGTTCGTGATTTTTCGATCAAATTGAAATCGGCGGCTGTCAGCGGACAGTCGCCGATTTTTTTGTCACCAGGATATTTTCCATGAGTTCGAATACAGAAAATGTGGAGGCGGTGTCCGCAGACATTGTCGAGAACGCGCCACCGGCTGTCTTTCGCGAACGCATCTTCGATGTCGGATATGCGCGCGCTCACCCGGCCTACTGGCTGCCGACATCGTTGATCGTCGCCTTCGGGCTGTGGCACATCGCCACCAACCTGTATCTGAACGAACCGGGAAGCTGGCAGAACTGTATTCATTTCGGCGGTTTCGCGCTGATTGCGGCCATCTCGTCGCCGACATTCCGCTTCGAGAAGGAGCGGGCCTGGGCCGTCGGGCTGGATGTCCTGTACGGGCTGCTTGTTTTCGCCGCCGCCTGCTGGATCGCCTATGCCGAGGACGGTCTGTATACCCGCACCCTCGCCAAGACAGGCCAGACCTGGCAGCTGACCTTCCTGGACTGGGCGGCGGGTCTTATCGTGATATTCGCGGCAATCGACCTTACCCGACGCCTGACGGGCTGGATTATCCCGATCCTTATCATCGTGGCCATGTCGTACATTCTGTTTCTGGGCGAGATGCTGCCGGGCGCGTTCCGGGCGGCGAGCCTGCCGCTGAGCGATGTCCTGTTCCGGTCGATGTACAATGACGAAGGCATGTTCGGGATCATCACGACGATCTCTTCGGCGAATATCGCGCTGTTCATGATCTTCGGTGCGTTCCTTGTCGTGTCGGGGGCATCCGACTTCGTGATCGAGTTCGCGAAGATCGTCGCCGGTCGTTTTCGCGGCGGGTCGGCCTTCGTCGCCGTTCTCGCCTCGGCGCTGACCGGCACGATTTCCGGGTCCGCCGTCGCCAACACCGCTTCGACGGGCGTCATCACCATCCCGCTGATGAAATCGAACGGCTTCCGGCCGATGTTCGCCGCCGGCGTCGAGGCGTCCGCGTCCACCGGCGGCCAGATCATGCCGCCGATCATGGGGGCGGGCGCGTTCGTCATGGTGTCCTATACGGGGATCGATTACGGCACGATCGTTCTTTATTCGATCGTGCCCGCGATCCTGTATTTCATGTCCATCGCTTTCATCGTCCGGGTCGAGGCGATGAAATACGATATCGGCGTCGAGGTTGCGAACAATGTCGACTGGAAGAAACTGTGGGCCGGCGCGCTGAACTTCGTGCTGCCGCTCGGGGTGATGACATACATGCTGGTTTCCGGCCGCACCCCGAGCTACGCGGCCTGTTTCGCCATCGGTACCCTGATCGTCACAAGCTGGTTTACGCCGAACAAGATGACCGGGCCCAAGATCTGCGAAGCGATGGTCATGGGGATGAAGACGGCGACGATGACGGCGATCCTTCTCGTCGCCGTCGGCCTGATCAATAACGCGGTGACGACCTCGGGCGTCGCGAATTCCTTCGCGCTGATGATCGCGCAATGGTCACAGGGCTCGTTGCTGATCGCGTTGCTGCTGATCGCGCTCGCATCGCTGGTGCTGGGTATGGGGTTGCCGGTCACCGCGGCCTATATCGTGCTCGCCATTCTGTCGGCACCGGCGCTGTCCGGCATGCTGGCCGACGGCATGATCGTGGATCAACTGGTGGCCGGAATCGCCGACCCTGCGAAGGCGGCCATGTTTGCGCTCGTGGATTCGCCACTCGTGGCAAAGATAGCGACCGGCATGACGCCCGAGGAAGCGCAGCAACTCGTCAGCGCGATGCCGTTCGAACTGGCGGTCGTGATCCGGCCCACGCTGGTGGATGCGGCAACGATGACCACGTTCCTGCTGACGGCGCATCTGATCATCTTCTGGCTCAGCCAGGATTCCAATGTGACGCCGCCGGTCTGCCTCGCGTCGTTCACCGCGGCCGGCATTGCAGGCTCGCCGCCGATGGCAACCGGCGTGGAATCCTGGAAGAACGCCAAGGGGCTTTATATCGTGCCGCTGATCTTCGCCTATACGCCCATGATCGGCGGCGATCTGTACACCGTCGTCCATATCGGCTTTTTCGCGTTGTTCGGGATGTATGCGTTCACGACGCTCCTGCAGCGACATTCCGAAGGTCCGATGCCGATCTGGCTTTTCCCGGTCATGATCGGCGGCGGGGCGCTGGCCTTCTGGCCGATGGAGCTGGTCGCCAACATTGCGGGCGCCGTTATCGTCTCGTCGGTGGTGGTCTTCACGTCGCGGAGAGCCAGGCGACAGGCGCGGGCTAATCCGCGAGAAACGCTGTAATCGGATCCGACGTCACCGGGCCGCCGGCCGAACAGTTTGACCGGATTCATCGGGGCGCGCTCTGTTACGTTTGCCGGCAAAGACGATAGAATGACCGGCCTACAGGGAGGAAATCCATGATCGAGACAAAGGGCGTCGTTCATTTCACCATACCGGTGAGCGACCATGAAAAAAGCGAGGCATTCTATCGCGAAGTCCTCGGGCTGGAGACGGTCCAGGTCGTCCCGCCGATCGGTATGGTGTTCATGCGGTCCGGCGACGATTTTGTGATCCTGACCAAAAGCAAAACCCCTATCGAGCCCAACCCGGGCGCGGAGTTTTTCGTTCATCATGCGTTTCGAGTCGATGTCGACAAGTACGATGCAGCCAAGCAGCATCTCGCCGATCACGGCGTCGAAATCATTTTCGAGGAGGAACGCCATGAGGGCGTTTTTCACGGAAAGCAGTGCTACTTTCACGACCCCGACCGGAACGTGCTGGAGATTATCGGCCTCGAAAAGATCGGCGACGGATTTGCGCCGGGCAAACTCGACGACGGCTTTTCGCCGTTTTCAAAGGACCCCGGTTCATAGACAGGCACACCGGAAACAGGGCGATTATCGATCGCCGGCTGCCATCCCGACGATCGGGCGGCTGTCTTAGAGAAACGCTTCTTTCAGTACGTGCCCGATGCCCCAGGCAATGGCTGCCGCGGCAAGTCCGATCCCCAGGGTTTCCGTCCCCGACCGCCACCAGGATTGCGTCGACCACTGGCTTTTGATCGAGCCGATCCCGAAGAAAACCAGTGCCGTCAGGCCGATCGCGGTCTCGAAAGGGAGCGGGAACGAGAAGAAAAACGGGATCAGCGGGGCCAGACCGCACAGGATAAACGCGGCAAAGGTGCACAGCCCCGACTTGATCGGGTCGCGATAGGTGGTCGGCATGCCGTATTCTTCGACCATCATGGTGTCGACCCAGCGGGTCTTGTCGGCGGTGATGACATCGACAACGGTCTCGAGGTCTTCTCCGGTAAATCCCTTGGCGCGGAAGATTTCACGGATTTCCATTCGTTCGCCTTCGGGAATATTCTCGACCTGTTCTTCTTCGTAGGCCCGGTGACGCCGGTAATCGTCCAGCTCCGCCTTTGTGCCGCTGTAATTGCTCGCCGCCATCGAGAAACCGTCGGCAATGATGTTCGCAGCACCCAGGATAAGAAT
Organism: uncultured Rhodospirillaceae bacterium; assembly: GCA_963977005.1. Taxonomy (GTDB): domain Bacteria; phylum Pseudomonadota; class Alphaproteobacteria; order MPNO01; family UBA830; genus CAXBCP01. Next base: position 40,862 of record CAXBMQ010000025.1, on the reverse strand, counting down.
GACCCGTGTGGACATCTCGGCGCCGACGACGCCTGCGACGATCGCAAAAGTGGTGATCGCACCGTCGATGCCGCCATAGACCCAGTCGCTGAGATACGACGTTTTCGGGCCTTCTTCGATACGGTCGCGGATTTCGCGCGGATGGTGGGAATGTTCCATGGAACCCTAAATATTACCGATCCGCCATTTTGTCGATCACCGCCATAGAATCGCATCGAAATATTCAGGGCCGGATATTCAGGGCCGGGGAACAAATTCGTTAGCGAAACCGAATGGCCGAACTTATAATGTCAGGCAACGGATAACGGAGTGACGCGCTTGGACAGAGCGTATTTCGGACTTTTTCGGAATACCGCAACTACCAAGGCCCCCCTGCGGTCTCCGGCCGGCGTTTATTTCCTCCAGGCCTGATCCGTGACAACACAGCCGGCGTCAGGTCCGGTATCCCCAGCACGATCCCCGATGGTCAGGTCGATCCTTGTCGCGGATTCCGATACGGAGACGCGCCAGGCCCTGGCGGCTTCCCTGACGGCCGCGGGGTATGTCCTGAAAACGGTTTCCACCGGGCAGGAGCTTCTCGATGCCGTCGCCGAACGACCATTCGACTGCATTGTCACGGATTGCCGTTTTCCCGATCTCGAGGGGACGGAGGCCGTTCGCCGCATCCTGACGATCTGTCCGCGTGCACATGTCGTGGCCCTGGCCGCGCAGCCCGATGTCGCCTCGGTTGCCGGCGCCTTTGCCGCGGGGGCCGACGATTATCTCGCCAAGTCCGGTGCCGTTGACGAACTGCCTGCCGTGCTTGAGCGGATTTTCCAGCATGCGACCGCGAAACCGGTCCACGGGCTGAAACAGGCAGAGGAGGGCGGGCGCCGCGCGGGCGTTTTGATCGGGACGTCACCCGGTATGGTCGAGGTATACAAACGGGTCGCGCGGGTGGCGGATATTTCCGCGACCGTTCTGATCACCGGAGAGACCGGTTCGGGCAAGGAACAGATCGCCCGCGCGATACACAGCAATGGCTGCCGGGCCGCACTTCCCTTTGTCGCGGTCGATTGTGCCGCCATTCCGGAGAACCTGTTTGAATCGGAGTTCTTCGGGCATGAACGCGGCGCATTTACCGGCGCGCATGGCCTTCGGCGCGGGGTCCTGGAGACCGCCGGGCAGGGGACCTGTTTTCTCGACGAAATCGGCGAGTTGCCGCTGCATCTGCAGGCCAAGTTGCTGCGGGCGCTTCAGGAACGGGTCGTGCGGCGTGTCGGCAGTTCGCAGACCATCCCGATCTCCGCGCGCATCATTTGCGCGACCAACCGGGACCTGTCCGAATACGTCAGTCGCGGCGCCTTTCGGGAAGATCTGTATTACCGCCTGAATGTCGTGCCGATCAATCTGCCGCCACTCCGCGAACGCAAGGGCGATATCCAGTCCCTGGTCGAGCATTTTGCTGTCAGGTTTTCGGGCGGACGGGCGGAGCCGCCGGTCTTCTCGACCGGCGCGATGGACGTATTGCTGCGTTACCCGTGGCCGGGAAACGTTCGGCAACTGGAAAACATGATCGAACGGACCGTCGCCCTGACGCCCTATCCGGTGATTCTGCCGGCCGACCTGCCCGAGGAACTGCTCGAAGCAGATCAACTCGCCGACAGGATCGGTCTTGGCAAGGGCGCCGGCGAAGGAAGCCCCCTGATGTTGCGCGAACTCAACCGGAAGCACATAGACTCGGTGCTCGCGAAGACAGGCGGGAACAAACTTCGCGCCGCCCAGATGCTCGGGATCGACCGGCGCACCCTGTATCGGATTTTGCAAAGAACAAGAAAGGTCGAAAATGACGACCTCCCGGACTAGCGTCTGCGTGCCGATCGTTCTGGCACTGCTATTGACCGCCTGTGCAGGGCGGGGGGCCGCTCCCGATCAGCTGGATGTCCTGAAGAAGCTCTATGCATCGACATTGCAGATCCTGGTCAAACAGCCGGACGGCACAAGGCGAACCGGCTCCGGGGTTGTCCTTCACGTTGACAGGAAGACGGGCGAGGCCTTTGTCGTCACCGCCGCGCATGTGCTGACCGACCGCAGCGATATCGAGGTTCATGTCGTCGGCAAGTTCCGGCGGAATACCCATTCGGCGCGGGTTCTCCTGTATGACGGCAAAGAGGACATCGCCCTGTTGAGCGCCACGGGCGTGGATGTAAGTCCGGTTTCCGTCGGTGGCCAGAGCGAGCTCGGACAGGATATCTGGGTTATTTCATATCCTTGGGGGAGACGCCGGACACTGGTAACGGGCGTTGTCAGCCAGATCGACTGGCCGAAGGACCCCGGGCCGGGCGCGGCGGTCCCGCTGGAGGGGGCGGTGCGTCTGATCGATGCGACGGTTGGATACGGTACGAGCGGGGGCGGTGTATTCGAGATCGAGCATGGCGGCCTGGTGGGGCTCGTGCGGGGATACCGCTCCGTCAAAATTCCGCTGCCGGGCCAGGACGGCAAGACGGTAAGCCTGCCGATCGCGGGGGAAACAACGGTTATTCCCGTCCACAAGATCGCCGACGTTCTTGCGGCGCAGGGGTTTGGCCATCTCCTGCCGCGCGCCGTTTCGAAAAAACCGTACTGAAACGAAACGGGCGCGCCACCCGGGTGCGCGCCCGTCCGTCACTGCGCCGGGTTCGTCAGTTTTCCGGGATCTGGACTTCGGTCGCGATATTTTCCGAATCCTGTTTTTCGAACGTTACCTTCACTTCCTGACCGGCAGCGAGCCCCTCGATGTTGATGTCGTCGGAGAGCGAGAACGTCATGCCGTTATCGAGCGTGAAGGTCTGTTCCTCGGTGTTGACCTGGGTAACGCGTCCGGATGCCTCATCCGCCGACGCGATGCCGGCGGTGAACAGAAGGGCGGCGGCGGCGATGGTGGAGACAAGAACTGATTTCATTGAAGTTTCCTTGTGGAAAGGCGCCCCCTGAATGGGACGCCTGTCAGGTAAAGCAAAAACCGTGCCAGACCGCGACGGGCGGAACCGGCAGAAAAGCAGGAAAAACAATGTGCCTGGGGCCTTGGTATCTGAGGCCGGTGTAGCATTCCGCCACAGGCCAATCGCCCTTCTGGCACGTCCCGAAGCAGGACCCGGCGGCGGAAAACCGGACAAAAAAACGCCGGCTGCAGGGGGAAGCAGCCGGCGGGGCAGGAAGTTCGTCGGTGGCTAGTTCTTCGGTGCGCCGGACCGTTCGATCTTCGTCGCGATGAAATTGCTTTCGGGGGGCTCGACGAAGTTCACTTTGACGTTGTCGCCGGGTTTCAGGTCCTTGATGGCCTTTTCGTCATAGACGGTGAACAGCATGCCGTTTTCGAGCGTGATGGACCAACCGTTCATCGACGAGATTTTGCCTTCTTCCGTGTAGTTGTCGGCGATAGCGGCGCCGGACAGGGCAAGGAAGGGGACGAGGACAGCGGTCGCGAGAATTTTTTTCATATGATCTCTCCGTGGGGGCATTGAAGCGTATGGCGGCCGTCCGTGGTGCCATTTGGGGCGGCCCCACATATCATTGCAAACCGCGTGCCAACCGCCTTGCCCGAATGGCAACGCCGTAACGCATTGAAATTCATGGGCGGAATGAGTTTCGCGTTGCCGCTCCGGCGGGGCGCAGCGGGGCAGGATGCCACATGTGTGTGCTGGTCTGTCACAGTGCCGGTCTGTCACAGGGCCGACGCAACCGAACTGGTCCGGTCAGGCCGTGGCGCCTGCAGATATTGCTCCGGCGCCGCGAAGCGCCGGCAACGGCCGTGGTCCGGGGTCAGAGGCTAGCGCAATGCCTTTTTGTCGATCTTGCCGACGGTCGTTTTGGGAATGTCGTCCCCGATGAAGATCTCTTTCGGCACTTTGTATTTCGCGAGGTTTTCGGAACAGAACGCGATCAGCTCGTCCGGCGCGCATCGCACGCCGGGCTTGAGCGTGACCCAGGCCTGGATCACTTCGCCGTAATAATCGTCTGCCACGCCGACGGCGGCTGCTTCCGCCACCGCCGGGTGCGTATACAGAACTTCGTCGATCTCGCGCGGGAAGACGTTATAGCCGCCGACGATCGCCATATCTTTCTTGCGGTCGCGGATGAACAGATAGCCGTCACTGTCGAACGCGCCGATATCGCCGGTGTAGAGCCAGCCATCGCGCAGTGTCTCGGCGGTTTCCGCCGGCAGGTTGCGGTATCCCGACATGACCTGCGGTCCGCGGGCGCGGATTTCGCCGGTCTCGCCGGGTGGCAGGGGTGTTTCGCCGGTCTCGAGATCGACGACCTGGACCTCGGTCTGCGCAAGCGGAACACCGACCGATCCGGGTTTTTTCGTCCCGACCGCCGGGTTGTAGGTCAGTACCGGACCGGCCTCGGTCTGGCCGTAGCCTTCCAGGATGAAACACCCGGTCGCCTCCTCCCAGCGTTTGAGAGTCTCTTCCGGCAGCGGCGCCGAGCCGGAATAGCACCATTTCAGCGCGCTGGTATCGATCTTCGCGAACCCGTCGAAATTGAGCAGGCCGGTGAAGATCGTCGGACCCGCCGGCAGGATGGAAATGCCGTCCGTCCCGATGGCGTCACAGAGCTCCGCCGGGTGATAGCGGGGCAGGATGACGAGGCGGCCCCGGCAGTAGCAGGCAAGATGCAGGCACATCGACACCGCGAAGACGTGGAACAGCGGCATCACGCAGACAATGCGCTCCGCATCGGCTTGCGTCGGCAGGATCGCTTCGCGCTGGGAGATGTTTACCGACATCTGACGGTGGGTGATGTTCACGCCCTTGGGGTAACCGGTGGTGCCGCCGGTATATTGCAGGGTCGCGAGGTCGTCGGCCGCCGGCAAGGGCTGCGGCAGCGCGGTCTGGCCGTGGGTGACGAAATCCGTGCCGCCGCTCGCGATCCGGGTCCCGGTGTCCCGCAGGGGCGACAGGAGGTTTGCGACGCCGGTATCGTGGATTGTCGCGACCGGTGCCGCATCCGACAGGATGTATTGCACCTCGCGCGCGGTATAGAGCGGGTTGACCGGCACGGCCTGCGCGCCTGCCGCATGAATGGCGAACATCGCGATCGCCATATCGATGGAATTGCCCATCACCAGCGCGACGCGACCGCCCCGGGCGCCCGACGCCGCCAGCCGGGCGGCAAGGTTGCCCACGCTGCCGGCATAATCGCGGTAGGAAAGCGCTGTATCCCCTGCTGTCAGCGCGACGGAGTCCGGGCTCCGCTGTGCCGCGTCCATCAGCATGTGCACCACGGTCTCATGGACCTTCGGCAGGCCGGTCCCGTCCGCCATGCGGCTCAGCCGTCCGAGACGATTATTGCCGCGCGGCCGGTGACCAGCCCGCGTTCGACCCGGTCGTGGAGCGCTTCGGCACCGGCGAGGTCGGCCATGCCGGCCGTTTCGGTGACCAGCGGCCAGACGTCGCCGCGTGCGCAAAGCGCGAGCGAGTCGATCACTTCCTGGCGGGTGGCATAACGGCTGCCCATCAGCACGAGCTCTTTTTCCAGCATCCGGTGCGCATTGGCGCTGAAATCGCTGCCCGATCCGCCCAGCGTCACCATGCGACCGCCCCGGCCCAGCGCCTGAACCGCGGCCTCAAGCGTCTCGGTCGACGAGACGAAATCGATGGCGACGTCGATCCCGCCGCCGGACAGGTCTTTCAGGGCCTCGACCGCGTCGCCGTCTCGCGGGTTTACGCAGGTATCGGCGCCCGCTTCCCGGCAGGCATCGAACTTGTCAGCGGCGATGTCGACGGCGATGACCTTTGCGTGGGCCCATTTGGCCAGCATCAGCATGTGAATGCCGAGCCCGCCGCCCGCGCCGAAGACGGCGACGGTCTCGCCCGCCTTGATGCCGGCATGGCGGACGACCTTTACCGGCGTCGCGATGGCGTCCGTGATCACGCCGATTTCCGCCGGATGAGCCTGCCAGTCCAGCGATTCCGGCAGTTTGAGGAAGTTCCTGGCCGGCAGTTTCATCAGCTCCGCGTACCCGCCGTCGCAGGCGCGGCCGATATAGCCGCCGAAATTCTCGCACAGGGTTTCGCGGTCGGTCCGGCACCATTTGCAGGTACCGCAGGTCAGGTAGAAATAGGCCGTCACCGGGTCGCCCGCTTTTACGTTGGTCACGCCGTCGCCGACCGCCTCGATGATGCCGGTGATCTCGTGGCCGATAATGCGCGGGTAATCGACCTTTGCGCGCCCCGCCTTGACGTGCTGTATCGTGAGCCCGGCGCCGCAGGCGAGAACCTTTGCGACGGCTTCTCCCGGCCCCGGCGACGGGTCCGGCACCGTTTCCAGCGAGAACGGCTCTCCGGGGCCGTTGAGGACGAGCGCCTTCATGCCGCGTCCCGCACTTCGATCACCGCGGCGACCGAGCTGTCGCCGGCCGCGCAGCCGTTGAACAGGCCGTAGCCGCCGCCACGGATGACCAGTTCCTCGATCAGCTCGCAGATCGCGCGCAGACCGGTCGGACCCTGCGGGTGGCCCCAGATCAGGGAACAGCCGTAATTGTTCATTTTCATGACGTCGAACCCGGTTTCGCGGCAGAACACGATGTCGTTCACGGCGAACGGGTTATGGGTTTTGACCGCCGTGACGTCGTCGAGCGAGATCCCTGCATGGTCGAGCGCCCGCCGGGACGCCGGCACGGGCGCATGCGGCATGAACGCCTTGTCGGTGCGGGCCTGGCCGAACCCGGCGAGCCGGATCTCGATCTTCGCATCGGCGGACATCTCGCGCGCCTTGTCGCGGGTGGTCACAATCATGCCCGTGTTGCCGTCCGCCGGGTGGGTCTGGCTGCCGAAGGTGACCGTGCCGTCCGGGACGACGGGTTTGAGCCGGTTCAGCCCGTCGCGCGTGGTCTCGAACACCCCCTCGTCGCCGGTCATGGACGCGACGGTCTTGCGGTACTTCTGGTCCGGGACCTCGAAGGGCAGGCGCATGTAGCGCTTCTGGAAGGCGTTATCGTCCGCGGTCGCGTCGCAATACTGCTCGTAGCGCCGGGCGACCACGTCATGCTGCTCGTCGGTGGCGATCTCCCATTTCCTGGCGACGTTTTCCGCGGTTTCGACCATGGCGACATGGGCATAGGGATCGTCGCCGAAATTATCGAGCACCCAGTTCTCGCTGGTGCCGGTGCCGCCGGGCGCCAGCGGGTTCGGATAATAGACGTTCGGGCCGTTGGACGTGCGGTCGGCGGTGACGACCAGCGCCGATTCCGCCGTATCGCCGTCGATCTCCTGGGCCGCGTTCTGCAGGCACCGCGCCGAGGTCGCACAGGCCTGGGCGATGGTCGGGCCGGTGAGGCGGTCGGCGCCCATCATGCCGGTCATCCACGGTGCGCCGTAGAACGACTTGTACTGGGGCACCGTGATGCCGAGGATTGCCATGTCGAACCCGGCGGCGTCTATCTGCCGCCGTTCGAGTTCTTCCTTCGCGACATGCGCCGCAAGCTCTACGCTGTTGAGATGGCTCAGTGTTCCCTGCCATTTGGCAAACGGCGTGGACCAGTACCCTCCATACGGGACATAGGCATCTGTCATCGGTCGAACCCTCTCGATCAGGCGTGTTACCCGCAGCTTCGCCGGACGGCGCAGGCGGGTCAATACGCGCGCTGCCGGGGGGGCGGTCGGGGCCCGGGCGGGGGGCAAGTAGAGGCAAACCCCTTGGCGCATGGCTGCCGCGCCCGTACAAAGATCGTATGGCAGAAGGTCTTTATCGTATCGGCATCGATGTTGGCGGCACTTTCACCGATGTTGTGCGCCTGAACACGCAAACCGGCGAACTCGACTCCGCCAAGGTCCCGACCGATTACGCCGACCCGGTGGCACCCATGCTGGCCGGGATCGGGCTGTTTGGCGAGGGTGTCTCCGGTATCGCGTCCCTGCGCCATGCGACGACACTGGCGACGAACGCGGTGATCGAAAACAAGCTGCCGCGGGGCGTGCTGCTGACCACCAAGGGCTTTCGCGACGTGCTCGATATCGGGCGGATCCAGCGCCCGGAGGCGGGGATATACGATTTCGATATCGACAATCCGCAGCCGCTCATCGGCCGGGCCGATCGCCTCGAGGTCACCGAACGGACGGGTGCGCGCGGCGAGGTCATCCTGCCGCTCGACGAAGAAAATCTTCGCATTATTCTGCGAAAGCATGATTCAGGTAATGTGTCAGAAATAGCGATTAGTCTGTTGTTTTCATTCGTGAATAACGATCACGAAAGGCGCGTGGCTAAAGTCGTTTCTGAAGAGTTTCCCGGGGCGTTCGTTTCGCTCTCATCCGATGTGTCGCCGGAAATCCGCGAGTTCGAGCGGACCAGTACCGTCGTGCTCGATGCGCTGCTCAAGCCGGTGATCGCGCCCTATCTGGAGACGCTGGAGCAGCGCATCACCGAAGCGGGTGTGCCGTCGGTGCGGATCATGATGGCGTCCGGTGGATTGACCAGTTGCCGGCTTGCGGCGTCCCGCCCGGTGAATATCGTAAATTCCGGCCCGGCGGCGGGCGTCCTGGCCTCCGCCAGTCTGGGACGCGCCCTCGGCATAGACTCGGCGATCACCATCGATATGGGCGGTACGAGCCTCGATATCGGCGTGGTCGAGAACGGCCAGCCGGTCCAGAAATTCGAGGGGGAGATTGCGGGCTATCCGCTGCGGGTGCCGATGATCGATGTTGCCGCGGTTGCGGCGGGCGGCGGTTCGCTCGCGCTGGTGGACGAGATCGGTTTCATCCAGGTCGACCGGGAATCGGCGGGCTCGGTGCCGGGACCGGCCAGTTACGGCCGGGGCGGGACGCGCCCGACGATCACGGATGCCGACCTGCTGCTGAACCGGCTCGGCGCCGATCTTGCCGGGCGCGGCGGTTTTTCGCTCGACCGGGCCCCCGCCGAAGCCGCGTTCGAGGCGGAAATCTGCGCGCATCTCGGCATCGACGTGCCGGCCGCCGCCGCAGGGGTGCTGGAAATCATCCAGGCCCGGATGGTCAAGGCAATCGCCGGGCACACGCTCGAACAGGGGCTCGATATCCGTGAATTGCCGCTGGTGGTCTATGGCGGCGCCGGCCCGACGCACGGCGTCGAACTGGCCGAAGCGCTCGGGATGAACCGCGCGATTATCCCCTATCTCGCAGGCAATTTCTCCGCAGTGGGCCTGATGCTGTGTCCGCTGCGCTGGGACAGTGCCGCGATGGTGATGCGCCCGGCCGACGACATGAGCGATGCGGAGCTTTCGGACCTGTTGCGCGATCTCGATGCAGAGGCGCGGGGGCACATGGCATCGACGGGGACGGCGGAAAGCGGTCTTGCGACCCACTGGCATGCCCATATGCGCTATGCCGGCCAGTCCTACGATCTTGCCATTGATCTCGGCGTGCCGTGGGACGATGCGGCCGCGGAGGGGCTGATCCCGGCACTGGTGGCGCAGTTTCATACGCTGCACGAGCGCCGCTATGCCTACCGGTCCGAGGAAGAAACGGTCGAAATCGTGCAGATACGCGTATCGGTGCGGGGCGCGGAGACCGCGTTTCCCGCACCCGCGGAAATCCCTGCCGGCGAAGCGGTACCCCGCGCGGGCGCGCGCGACGTGTATTTCACCGGCGTTCGCGAGACCCTGCCGGCATCCGTCTGGCCGAGGCCGGGACTGTCCGCCGGGACGATCGTGGCGGGCCCCGCCGTGATCGAGGGGGAAGGCTCGTCCGCGCTTATTCCGCCGGGCTGGACGGCAACGGTGGACCGGTTCAGAAACCTGGACCTGCGCCGCGATTGACGCGCGGTCATTGCAAGGCTTCTTCCCGCCGCGGTTTCATGGTTGAATACCCCGGATAACCGGTTGGATATGCCGATGCCCGACAGTCACCTTTCCGCCGCCAATACCGACATGCGCGACCGCGTGCAGGCGCAGGTGATCCGCTATGCGCTGGAACTGGTGGCCGAAGACATGGCAACCACGCTGATGCGCACCGCGCGCTCGACCGTGATCAAGGAGGTGCAGGACCTGTCCTGCGCGCTGTTCGACCGGAACGGGCGGGTTATCGTGCAGTCCAGGCACGCGCCGATGCTGCTGGCGGGCTCGACCCTGACGATGTCCGAAGCGATGAAACACATGGAGCGCACGCCGCTGCAGCCGGGCGACGTGCTGATCGCGAACGATCCGTTCCGCGGCGGCCAGCACATCATGGACGTCATGATGATCTCCCCGGTATTCCGAGAGGACGAACTGATCGGCTATGTCGGCGCCGTCGCGCATCATTCCGATCTCGGCGGGGCGTCGCCCGGCGGTGTCGCCGGCGGGTTGACCGAGATTTATGCCGAAGGGCTCTGTTTTCCCTTCGTGCGCCTGTATATCGCGGGCGCGGAAAACCCCGACCTGTTCGCGATGATCGAAAACAATATCCGGGTGCCGCACAAGACGCTGGGCGATATCCGCGCCCAGGCATCGAGCTGCCTGACCGGGATCCGGCGCTATTTGGAGGCGGTCGACCGCTTCGGGCTGGAAACCATCGAACGCACCGCCGACATGCTGATCGCGGAGACCGGGGACCGACTGAAACTCGGCCTCGACAAGCTGCCCGACGGCGAATTTACCGGCGAAGACGTGGTCGACGATGACGGCATCACCGACGATGCGATCCCGATCCGGGTCAAAATCGTCAAAAAGGGCAGGGATGTCACCGTCGACCTGACCGGCTGCGCCGACCAGGTGCAGGGCAATATCAACTGCCCGCTGGCGACCACGCTGGCCGCCGTCCAGTACGGTTTCATGATCGCGCTCGACAAGCATGTGACGCCGAACCAGGGCGTTTTCGGCGTGGTCGACATCAGGACCCGCAAGGGCTCCATCGTCGATCCGGTCAAGCCGGCGGCGACCGCGGCGCGCACCAACGTGTCGCTGAAGGTCCAGGAAGCCGTTCTGATTGCGCTGGGCAAGATGATGCCGGGCCGGATGATGGCGCCGAGCCACGCGCAGATCAGCCATGTCGCCTTTGTCGGACGTGACCCGGAGACAGGTCGGGCGTTCAGCTATAACGACATCTTCGGCGGCGGGTCCGGCGGGCGGCCGACGCAGGACGGGCGCGACGCGCAGGATACCCACATGGCACGGTTCAAGAATACGCCGACCGAAATGATCGAACACGAATACCCGGTCCGTATCTGGTCCTACGAACTGCTGCCGGATTCCGGCGGTGCGGGTAAATACCGCGGCGCGCTGGGCGTGGCCCGGAATGTCGAGGTGCTGACCGACGGGGTGGTGTTTTCGCGCTACGGCGACCGCCAGCGCAACCCGGTGCCGGGCGCCGAAGGCGGCGGGGTTGGTAAACCAGGACGTTTCGTTCTTAATCCAGGAAAAGACGACAAGCCATTGAAATCAAAGGGTGTAGACCCGTTGAAGAAGGGCGACATCGTGCGGATCGAGACGCCCGGTGGCGGCGGGTACGGGACCGCGGCAGACCGGGACGAAGCCGCCCTGGTCGCCGACCTGCGGGACGGCAAAATCACCGAAGCGTTTGTCGCCGCCGAATTCGGGCAACCGGCGCTCGAGCGGGTGACGAGATTTCTGAACGGAACGGCCGAAGCGGCCGAATAGGAGAACCGACATGAAAAAGATGCGTCTGGAAACGACCTCGCCCTTTCAGGGGCTTGCGGAACTGGTGGCCGATGACGAAGGCCTGTTCGCCGCGGAAGGCATCGAGATCGAATGGGTGAAGCGCGCGAACACGCCGCGCAAGGCCGACCCCAGGATCACGACGCCGGACGGGCTTTCCGCCTTCGGCAGCCACGGCGAGGCCTTCGAGAAGGGCGGCGCCGACATGTACAATGCCTGCGAATGGGGCAATTACCGGCGGGTCCAGGATACGTCGGCCAAGGGCCGCCAGCTCGGCCGCCGCTCGATCATGGTGTGGGCCGGGATCGTGGTGCGCGGGGATTCCGACGCCTATTCGCCCCAGCAGCTTGCGGGCAAGCAGGTCGCGGTGCCGTATTATTTCGGCACGCACTATCTGACCTATCAGATGCTCGAAGGTTTCCTGCCGCGCGATCTGATCCAGACCTGCCGCGCACCGAACGGCTCCGCCGCGCGCTACGATGCCCTGATGAACGGCGACGTGGAGGCGACGACCCTGACCGAGCCCTATCTGACGCTCGCCGAAAAGAACGGCTGCCGGATTATCATCGAAGGCATGTATCACGGCACGGAGGTCGCGTCCGACGACATCGATGCCGATACCTATGCCGCGTTCAACCGCGCGGTGAAAAAGGCGGTCCGGCTGATCAATTCCGACAAGAAGCGCTTCATGCAGTACTTCATCGACCGGCACAAAGGCCAGCATCCGGGAATAGAGACGCTGACCGTCGACGATTTCCGCCTGTCGCGCCTGCAGATGGTTGACCCCGCGCCGATCCCGGAGGACGAGCTCAAGCGCACCTACGAATGGATGCGCAGCTGGGACATGATCGACGAGCTGAGCCCCGACGTGCTGGTAGATGTGCACCGCCAGCAATCGGCGCACGGGGTTGCCGCGGAGTAGGTTTTTTTTGGGGGGCGTATTTTGGCCCGGGCAGGAGAGGCGGAACGCACAGCGGGTCCAAACCTTGGGCCCCTTTTGCAATCCCTCGGGCCTTCGTGCGTTACACGCCCTGAGCCGAGGGTGCAGATATAGGCAGGCGGATCGCGGCTTACTCCCCCAGTAGATTCCTCAATCCTTTTTTTATTCCCTCGCCCTTGTGGCGAGGGTCCACTTATCAAACCTGCCTATGTCAGCAGTGGACCCTCGGGACGGGCCCGAGGGAATAGATTTTTTATTGGGCTCGAAATTGAGTTTCTTGATTGGTCAAGAGCCTGCATTCCGCGTCTGCAAACAACCAGAACGCCCGTCTCCAACCTATCCCGCCCCACTCATTCCGGCGGCAGGATTTCCTGGGTGCAGACCTGATCGATCAGGTGTTCCCGGCCGATATCGGCGAGGTGCGCGCGTTTTTCGTCTGCCGTGAGCGCGGTCCCGATCCCCTGGGTCATCGCCAGTACCACCGACGTATCGCCCATATCCAGCCAGTACATCCGGCGCACGAGTTTGCCGGTCTCGTCGCGGGCAAAGGGACTGTCCGGGTCGGTACCGAGATCGGGGGAATGGAAATTGGGCATGGGGCTGTATCCTGTTTGCGTCTCGGGGGGATCATACAGATGCCGTCGTCCTAACCAAAGACCATGTTGCGGTTTGCGCCCCTGCCAGGCCGGGTTATATTGCCGTTGGTCCATTGGTTAAGTTGAGTTTTGCAAGGGTAGTGATGTGAAAAAGCCTTTACAGAGCGCGGTCGCGGCGGCCCGCCGCCGGGGCTGAACCCGCCCTGATCGCCGGTCCCGCTCGGCGGTAGCGGCCCGGCCGCGCTAATTTGCGCCCCGAAGTTGCTATTTTGTTCTTTTGGGGTAAACTGCTCCGCAGACCGGGTCGGCATGCGTGACCGGAAGGCAGCAGTATGCCGGCAGGAGAGGACGGGAAGAGACTCCCCGTGCGCCTGCCGTCGGTCTGATGCAGGCGGCGTCCGCGGCGGCACTACCCGGCCTTCCCTTCGGGTGCATGGGGTTGTTTTGCAGGTTTTCGCATCGGCCCGCTGAAGATCGCCGACGGGGGCTTGCTGGCAGGCGGTGTCGCCGCATAATCTGGCGGACAAATTGAACGTAAGCGAAAGGCCGAGATGGCTCCCTTTGTGAAAAACGCGTGGTATGCGGCTGGCTGGAACCATGAGGTTTCCGCCGACAAACCGCTGGCGCGGACCATCCTGAACGAACCGCTGGCGCTGTTCCGCGATACGTCGGGACAGGTCGTCGCGCTGGAAGACCGCTGCTGTCACCGCCATCTGCCGCTCTCCGAAGGCAAAATTGTGGGCGATCTCCTGCAATGCGGCTATCACGGGCTGGAATTCGACCGCACGGGCGCCTGCGTGAAGGTGCCGGGACAATCGCGCGTGCCGCCGGACAGCCGCGTGCGTACCTGGCCGGTGCTGGAAAAATACCAGTATGTCTGGGTGTGGATGGGCGATCCGGACAGGGCGGATGAAAGCCTGCTGCCCGACTGGTACGTGATGGACGATCCGGACTGGGCGGTGGTCAAGGGCGATCCGCCGTTTCACATTCCCTGCCATTACGAGCTGTTCAACGACAACCTGCTGGACCTGTCGCATCTGGCATATGTGCATATCGGCAATATCGGGACCTCCGCCGTGCCGGATTTCCCGATCGTCACCACGAAGGGCGAAAACACGGTGCGGATGATTCGCTGGATACTGGATTCACTGCCTGCACCGCTTTATGAGCGTTTCGGCGGGTTCACCGACAATATCGACCGCTGGCAATATGCCGAGGCCATGGTGCCGAGTTACAACACGGTGCGCGTCGGTTGCCTGCCGGCGGGATGCGGCGCACAGGCGGGCGATCATCCGGACGATTTTTCGATAGAGTCCGGTGGCCGCGAAGGGCAGGGATTCGAGTTCTATAACCTGAACGCGATCACGCCGGAGACCGAAACCTCGACCTGGTATTTCTACGCCCATTCCCGGAATTTCGCGCTCGACGATGCCGGGATGGACGAGGAATTCCGCGTCGGGCTGCGCGGCGCCTTCCAGGACGATGTCGATATCCTTGCCGCCCAGCAGATGAACATGGACCGCCATGCGCACAATCCGAAAGACTGGATCGATATCAATGTCGACGGTCCCGGCCTGGCGCTGCGCAGGATGGTCCGCGCGGCGCTTGACGCGGAGGCCTGATTGTTCGGGCGTCACGCATGCGACATGTTAACCATTTGAAAGAAAGCGGTTTTCAGACTTTTTTGCATGTCATAGTATGTGACGGCTGTCCCGTGTTCGGACAGTATGGGTATTGGGGGTAGCACATGTCTTTCAGGTCTTTTTTCAACGTATCCGCTGTGGCGATCGCCGCGCTTGTGATTTCGGCTTTGCCGGCCCGCGCCGTGCCGTTCCACGACGTGTACATCCTGCTCGACAATAGCGGCAGTCTGCAGCAGGCGAATTTCGACGCGCAGAAGCAGGCCGCGATCGACCTGGTCAACGATTACGGCGGCAATCCGAACAATCCGATGCGGTTCGCCGTGATCGAGTTTGCAACGGATGCGACCGAAATTCACAGTCTTGCGGACCCGCTGGATCCGCTCGCGCCGCAGGACCCGGCGGATGTGATTGCGACGCTGAACGCCCTGAATTTCACCGGTGGATATACGAATACGCGGGATGCGCTGCAGCTGATGATCGACGGGTTCACCGAATTCGGCCACGCCGGCACCACGCAGACGGCGATCCTGTTTACCGACGGGCAGCCCTACGGCCCGAACGGGGCGGAAGACGTGTGTGTTTACGAAAACGTCATCAAGTCGAACGATATCGATGTCAAAATCGTCGGGCACGGCACCGGCTGGGTGAGCCAGAACGGACAAGCGAGAACCGACTGCCTGGTGACCGATGTCAGCGATATCCTCAGCAAGCCGTCGCCCCTCGAATACGACATCGCCGACTATGCCTATCTGTCGGCGACGACGATTCTGGCGATGGCGGAGC
Source organism: uncultured Rhodospirillaceae bacterium (assembly GCA_963977005.1). Classification (GTDB taxonomy): domain Bacteria; phylum Pseudomonadota; class Alphaproteobacteria; order MPNO01; family UBA830; genus CAXBCP01. The sequence goes on along the minus strand of CAXBMQ010000025.1, from coordinate 25,310 downwards.
CGGGCTCGCTCGCGGTTCTCGGGATCGGACTCGTCGCGATAGGGTTCGCCCGCCGCCGCGCCGCCTGACCGGTTTATCCCTGAACGGTTTATCTCTGGGTCTTCGGCGGTCCCGCCACGGGCGCATGGGAGACGTCGACCCTGCCGGATGACGTCAGCCGGATCACGTTGACCGTCTCCGCGTAATCGGGCGATCCCGAATACCAGGCGGGGACATCGCCGTCGCCGACCCGCACCTTGCGGTTCCAGTGGCCGAGCGCCACGTAATCGGCATCCGTCGCGTCGATGTCTTCGGGCGTGAACAGCCATCCGGGACCGGGCGTGCCCTGTGGCGGGCGGGCCTCGGCAAAATGGCCGTGGCCGGCCACGATATGCCGGTGGGCGGTGCGTCGCGGGGCGCCTTCGAGCGGATTGAGATCGTTGTAGTCTTCATGCGCCCGGCCCCAGATCTCGAGATCGAATTCGGCGAAGGAGGCGAGGTCGGCGTCTTCGCCGAGTACATGGACGTTATCGATCGAGGACAGCGCGCCCCTGTCCCAGACCGAGCCGGGCATCAGCGGGTCGTGATTGCCGGGCAGCATGACGACCGGCAGGCGCGCGGCGCCGAGCACCGCCCGGGTGCGCTCCAGGATCGTCGCGTTCAGCCGGTTATGTTCGAAGATGTCGCCGGTGAGCAGCACGATATCGGCGGCGATGGCGTGCGCGGCATCCAGCACGGCGGCAAGCGGCGCATTGCCGTCGCCGCCCCAGGCGCGGGCGGTATAGCCGTCATCGACGTGCAGGTCCGAGCTGTGGACGATGAGCACGTCTTCGTGTCGCGGTGTCGGTGGAATCGGCGTCATGGACGGCATCGGCGGGCATGGGGATCGTGAATGAAGGGCGCTATACTACCACGAACGGCAACAATTTTCAGCGGGTGGGAAATCGCATCATGAGCACTTCAGCGGAACTGGTCGGCGGACGGTATGGCAGCAATTTCGAGGGGGACACGCCGGCCGAATTGCCGGCGGCGGTGCGACAGCTGCTGGAGCGGCGCTGCATCCGGCGCTACACCGAAGACCCGGTGCCCGACGGTCTTCTCGATACGCTGCTGGCCTGTGCGCAGTCTGCGCCGACGAAGTCGAACCTGCAGCAGTATTCGATCGTCGTGACGACGGACGAAGCCCTGCGCATGCAGTTGGCGGATCTCAACCCCGATACCGGGCACATGAAATACTGCCCGGTTTTCATCACGTTCTGCGCCGACATGCGCCGCGCCAAGCACCTCACCGAGCGCCATGGTTTCGACTATGCCAGCAACAATATGGACACCTTCCTGAACGCGACGGTCGATGCGGCGCTTGCCATGCAGTGTTTCATCACGGCGGCGGAGAACATGGGGCTCGGCTGCGCGCCGATCAGCCAGGTGCGCAACCGGATGGCGGAATTCTGCGCGGCGCTCGATATTCCCGAAGGCGTGTTTCCGATTGCCGGCCTGACCCTGGGCTGGCCCGCCTGGGAGGGACGCATGAATGCGCGCCTGCCGCAGGCCGCGGTCGTTCACCGGGAAAAATACGACGATCGCAATCTCGACGACCTGGTCGATGCCTATGACGCGCAACGGCTTGAAACAAACCCCATATCCGCCGACGGACAGCGGCATGCGGACAGGTACGGCGTGTCTGAAAACTGCACGTGGTCGGAGAACGTCGCGCGTCAGCTATCGGTCGCGGAGCGGACGGGGTTTCGCGCATTCCTGCTGAAGAACGGTTTCGATCTCGCCTGACGGCCAGACCCGCCGGCTATTCGTCGAGGGGATCGATATCGAGCGCATGGCGAATCGCGTCCATGCGAAAGCCGCGGCGTTGCAGCCACCCGGCATCCCGGCGGCGGGACTTCTCGTCCTGGGGCCGCGTCCGGTAGGGGCCGCGCCGCGCGCGTTTCAGGGCAAGCGCTGCCTGCTCCATTGCCGCCTCGGGGCCTTCCCGGTCGACACCTTCGAGTTCGGGCAGGGCTTCGGTCAGGGCGATTTCCAGTTCGTGTTCAACCAGTTCGCGGTCGACGACGGCACCTCTTGCGGCGACGGTCACCGCCGTGCCCGACGCGTAGCCGGATCTCAGTGCCGTGCGCAGCCGCGCGGACGCGGCTTCCCTGTCGTTGACAAGGCCGATCCCTGACAGCTCCGCGACGATCTTCGGGATCATTTCCGCGAATGCTGCGCGTTCCTCGGAATCCGCAACTTCCCGGTAGAGGCGCTTGTTCAAATGATCGGTCAGTTTGCCGCCGGACACCAGATAGCGCTGGCAGTAGTAAACGGCGATATTGCGCAGCCGTTTCTCCGACATCTTGCGGGGCGGTTTTCCGTCGGGCCGCTTCATCGAGTCCTCGGCTCAGCCGCCGAAAAACAGGCTGTAAAAGACATAGCCGAAAAACAGCAGGCCGACGGCGAGATAGATTTTCTCCATCCACGGGTTCTTCTCCTTGCGTGTTGCAAGTGCGAGAAAGTCGATCTTCTGTTTCTCCTGCGGAAACCACTTCATGATGTTCTTCCATGTTTCGTCGGTTGTCGCCGGGCACGGTCCTGTATTGATATAGATCAAGGCTGCCCGAAAGACGACACCCGAAAATCCTTCCGTCGACTGACAAAAACGGAGGAAAAAATGGAACAGTCAGATATGTATGTCGTCATCGGCGTGGTCGCGGCTTTCGCGCTTTTCGCTGTGGTGCTGGCATGGGTGTCCCGGGGCTCCCACAACTAACGCGGACCTCGCGATAGGGGGAAGCCCGGCAGTCGAAGGACTGGCTGAGGACCGGTTTAAGGCCGTGCTCTTGCAAGCTGCAGGAGTTCCGCTATGCCGTCGGCATCGATTTTGCCGGTGGGCGTTCGCGGCAACCTGTCCGTGAAGACGATGCGTCGGGGCAGAAAGACCGTGTCGACGTGCTCGCGGAACTGCGTACGGATCGCGGCTTTCCCCTCTGCCGCCGACAATCCGCTATCGGGATCGATGACCGCGACGATCGCCAGCCGGTCGTCGCCTTCGCCGCGTTCTCTCAGAACCACGCCGTCCAGAAGACAGGGGGTTTCGACGAGAATGGCGTTGAGCGCCGACAGGTTTGCGCGTTTTCCGGCGATCCCGATCATGTCGCCGGTCCGGCCCAGCAAGCGGAAGCGGCCATCGTCAAGCAGCTCGACGGTATCTCCCAGCAGGCATTCTTCGGCGAGGTGAGGCGCGCTCGCCAGTGCGCCGTTATCCGTTTCGACAAGGCGAAAACCCGCTACCGGTTCCCATGCATTGCCCTCGATGGTGCGCCGGATCGCGAGCGATCCTGTCTCGGTGCTGCCGTATATCTCCATAACCGCGAGGGAGCCCCGCGCTTCGAGCCGCCCGGCCTGGGCATCCGGCAGCGGAGCCGTCGCCGAGATAACGGCGCAAATCTCACGGCGCTCGAGCAGCGTCGGTTCGAGAAATTTCAGGTGGGCCGGGCTGGTGACGAGGACGGCTTTGTCGAAGCCGCAGGCGACGGCATCCGAAATCGCCGCGTCGATATCGGCAGGATAGAAGACCGTGGAGCTGTATATGCTCTGCCCGAACCCGAGCCCGAGAAACACGGTCGCTTCCAGACCGTACATGTGCTGATGCGGGGTGGTGCCGAGAATTGCCGCCGTGCCGCGCCGGATGTCCAGTTTATCCAGGATTTCTTGTGTGACGGCTGCACCGCCGACCAGGGTTTTCCAGTCCTTGATGCGGCGTTCGGGCACCTTTGTCGTGCCCGATGTGAACACATGCACTTCGGTGTCCGATGCCGCAAGCGCGGAGAAGGTATTGGCGGGATCGGCCGGCGCGTTGCTTTGGGGAATATCCACGAGGCTGTCGAACGATCCGTGATGCCTGGGCTCGCCGCCGAGAACGAGCGGACGGTCGGCGCCGGCAAGCGCCGCACGGATGGCCCCGGGGGCGGCCGCCGCCGGGAGTACGGTCGTCTGGTCGTTCAGCATCGCCGCCGCCAGACCGACCATGAAATGGTAGCGGTCGGGCAACAGGTTGCAGACATGCGTCGCGCCTGAAATACGGTCGCGCAACATGCCGATATCGGCTGCGAACTGTCCCCAGGATTTCCGCCCGGTTTTCGAGAAGCAGAGCGTGTCGGCGGCGGCTATCATTGTTCAGAGTTTCAGCTCGTGCCAGACCGTCGGGCGTGACATGGCGCGGACGGTATCCCGCCAGGTTTCCGGGCGCTTGTGGCGCCAGTTGGCATAGCCGTGCGAGACGAAGAACCAGACGAGCTGCGCCGCGACAAGGCCGCCAATGACCGTTCCGGCAAAGGGCCGGATTTCGGGGGCGAACATGGCCACAAGGCCGAGCAGGGAGGTCGTGGCGCCAAACGCCACCCAGGCCCAGCACTGCCAGTAGATGAAACGCCGGAATCCCGGCTGACCGGCCGGCGCCATGCCGATCAGGCCGATCAACTGCAGGATCAGCGGCTCCCGCCCGGGCAACTGGTTGCGGAGAAAGACATAGGCAACGACGGCATTGATCAGAAAAACCGCGAGATAGGGCGCAAACCGGACGTTCGGCAATGTCGTCGATGCAATGAAAATCCCGATCAGCAACGCCGCGAGGACGCCGAGGCTGGCGCGGTTGCCGAGCCCCGTTTTGTGCAGGAAGGGGGCGGTCGCTATCGCGAATGCGTACGCGAACAAGATGTCGAAGCCAGCCCGGGAAATTACGCCGCCGATCAGGAGTGCCAGGGCGATGACCGTCGCCGCAAATGACAGAAGTCCAAGTCTTCCCGTCAGCTGGCTCAATTCTTCCGGTTCTCCGAGATGTGCTGCGTGAGGCTTGTGAGCGAGGCGAAAATCTCATGATTGCGCTCGTCGTCGGATCGCAGCTTTATGTCGTACTTCTTTGCGATGACGAATGACAGCTCTAGCGCATCAATCGAATCGAGGCACAGTCCTTCACCGAACAGGGGAGCCTCCGGGTCGATATCCCCGGCGGCAATATCATCGAGATCGAGCGATTCAACGATCAGCGCGGCGACTTCGTCACGCAGCTTGGTGTCCACTGCGACATCTGCTCTATCTGGCATACGACTTCTCTTTTTTTTCTTCGACAGTAGTGATTTCGACGACTTTTCGGAGGACCTTGAACAGCACGACACGTATTCTCAGCCTTATATCGGGACGGAAATCCCCGGCAAGCAGAGAGATCACAGCGCGTTCAACGCCGAATAGGTCCTTTGGGTTGAGGAGCATTTCCCGGAATGCGGGATCGTGGATACTATAGATGAACCACGAAATATACCCGACTCTGCGGCGGATGCGACGGTCATAGGATTTCAGTATCTTTTCGCGTCGCCCGGGTTTCCGGCGGATATCGAGAACCGCTTTTGCCGCATCCCGTGCGCCCTCCAGCGCGAGGTGAATACCGGATGAAAAAATCGGATCGATAAAACCGTATGCATCGCCGACCCGAATAACGCCGGGCGCATAGGATCGCGCGGTGCGGTAGGAAAAGTTGCCGGTGGTTGAAAGCGATCCGACCATCTCGGCGTTTTCGAGGGACGACGCCATGGCCGGGTTGCGAATTGTGCGCTGGCGATAAAAATCCTCGATCGAGCCGTCGCGTTTGGCAAGGTCGTCCCCGGGGACAACGAGCCCGATAGACGTGCGTCCATCCCGCAGGGGAATTTGCCACATCCAGCCCGGGTGGGTCAGATGGATCCGGATATTCCCGGCTTCCGCGCCGGGCAGGCGCGGCACCCCCGTGAAATGTCCGAACACCGCCGCCGACGAAGTGCGCCGCTCCAGGCGCTCCTGCCCGCGCATTCTGGCGCTGACCGTCGACCGGCCGGAGGCGTCGATCAGAAAACCGGCTTCGAACCTGTGATGCGTTCCGTCGTCTTTCCGTCCGGTAACGACGCAGCCGGAATCGTCGCAGGACACGATTGTCGCCGTCATTTCCTCAAACGTTTTTGCGCCGGCATTGCGGGCGCATTCGAAGAGTATTTCGTCGAACCTGGCGCGCGGCACCTGGTAGGCGTGATCGGGGCCCGGCGTGAGCGCCCGGCCGAATTCGAAAACGTTTTTCCGCGTTCCGTCTTCGCTGATGAATTCCGCGCCCGGCTTGAACAGGCCGATATCCTGCACCTTTTCGAGAACGCCGAGGTCTTCGAGAATGGGAAGAGTATGCGGCAGAAGGGATTCGCCGACGTGAAACCGCGGATGGCGCTCTTTCTCGATCACGACGACATCGAGACCCTCGTCGGCGAGGAACTTCGCTGCCGCCGATCCGCCCGGACCGCCACCGATCACAATAACGTCGCAGCGCTCGCTCATCGGCGCGCCCCCGGGCTTGCTTTCTGCCACCGGCATCAGGATGTACCGCCGTCCATCGCGATCATCTGACCCGAGATATATCCTGCTTTATCCGACACCAGAAAGCCGACAAGCGCGGCGACTTCCTGCGGCGTACCGGCACGCTTTGCCGGGGAAAGTCTGGTCAGTTCATCGTAGTTCTCGAGCGACCGGGTTTCGGGCGTTTCGATGATACCCGGTGCCACCACGTTGGCCGTTATGCCCCGGGCGCCGTATTCGCGCGTGAGCGATTTCATCAGCGCCAGCATGCCGCCCTTGGCCGCCGCATAGTTCGTCTGGCCGCGGTTGCCGGTAATGGCCGTCAGAGAAGATATCGCAACGATCCGGCCCCAGCGCCCGCGTATCATGGGCATGATGATGGGCCGGAGCCCGGTAAAGAAACTGTTCAGATTGACATCGACGATGTCGTTCCAGTCGTCCGGCGCCATCGCGGCGAACGGCATGTCGCGCTGGCCGCCGACACAATGCACGAACACGTCGAACGGATCGGCCACGGCAATCGTTTCCAGCGTTTCCATCGCGTTGTCGTTTCGCAGGTCGAGGACAAGCGCGTCGGCCGCGCCGCCGGAATCGACAATGCGGCTTACGGTGGACTGCGCCTGTTCGGCATTGGCGTTTGCGTGCACGGTGACATGGAAGCCCTGTGCCGCGAGTTCTTCGGCCACCGCGCCGCCGATCGGGCTCGATCCGCCCGCTATCAATGCCCGTCTCATGGCCCGACCGCCTGCATCATGAGCATCGCTTCCCCACTTAACACCTCCGTCGCGCAATCCCGCACCGAAAACCGGTAACGGGCGCCGGTCTCGTCGAAATGAACACGTTCCGCATCTGCCTCCAGGGGCGTATCGGTCAGGCTGCCGTCGGCTTGCCGGATTTCTATATTATGCAACGCAAGCAACATACCGGCATGATGGTCGCCAATCCCGTAAAGCGATGCATGCGCAGCGGCAGCCTGCGCGCCCAGTTCGACGAGGCTTGCGTTCATCAACTGTCCGCCAACGCGCAGGGGGTAGGTATCGTTCCAATGTTCTTTCGCGCGGCACCTGATCGAGGTCTCGTCCGCGTCGAGAACTTCCTCTATCAGGCACATGCCATCCTTCTGCGGCATCCGGTCGATTGCGTCCCGATAGTTCATGCCGGGGACACTTCAAGACAAAGGGCGCTTCCGCCATGCAGCCCGACGACCGCCCGGCCGGCTACTTCCGCGCTTAAAAGTTCAAGCAGGGGCAGAACGTCCGAAACGGGGTTTCCCGTGGCCTGAAGCGCCTTCGAGACCTGGCGCGCAGGGCCCGTCGGGGCGGCGTCGCACAGGGTGATATCGATCGCCGCGGACGTTTCCGGGCCGGGCCGGGGAGAAAGGCAGAACCCCGCGCCGAGCGGTACGCCGAGAGGCCGCTTCGCATTCAGCGGCTCCGGCAGGGGCACGTCATAGAGGACGAGCCCAACCGGCCGGTCCTCGCACGATACCTGCAACCCGGCCTTCAGGAATCCGGCACCCGCCGTCTGGTCGAGGGCGGCAATGCTTGTCATGGGCCCGGTTATGCCAGCCGCGATGCTCCATTGCCCTGCAGCTGCATTGTGTACGGCGTTCTGGAACCGCAGCGGCTGAATCATCATGTCCGGCGCGCGCAGGGATTCGAGGATAACGTGCAGGGTCTCTCCTTCACCGACCGACGACGCGAAAACCCAGCCCGCATCCTCGCCGACGCCGTCATTGAGCGGTTCGGCGACGGCGAGGGCAAGCCGTATCTGCGGGCTTACCCGTCTGGCGGCGCGTGGCGACATCGATGCCGGCGTCGGATCCCAGTCGGTCGACGGCGTCCACGGCGTATCGCTCCGCAGCATTTCCGACAGCGTGTTCCAGCTGTCCAGACCGGGGCCGGAAAACGAAACCCTGCTCAGGTAGGCGCGGATCGGCGTCATTGGCTGAACAGCAGCGCGCAATTGCTGCCTCCGAACCCGAAGGCATTGCTGACGACATGCGCCAGTTCGCCGGTGCGTGCCTCTGCCGCGATATTGCAGGAAATATCCGGATCGAGCCTGCCGAGGCCGACATTGCCGGGGACCAGGTTTTCCTCAAGCGCGATAATACTCATGACGGCTTCGACCGCGCCGGCCGCGCCCAGCGTATGCCCGATCATTCCCTTGAGAGACGACGCCGGCGTGCCCGTTCCGAAAACGCTCGCCACGGCGCGGCATTCGGCCGTGTCGTTGGTCGGGGTGGCGGTACCGTGGAGGTTCACATAGCCGACGTCTGCGGCATCGAGGCCCGCGCTGGCGAGTGCCGCCCGCATCGCGACCGCCGCGCCGGCACCGTCTTCGGGTGGCGTCGACATGCTGACGCCGTCGGAACTTTCGCCCATGCCGCTCAGGCGGACACCCCGCTGGCCGTCCCGTTCGACAATTAGAAAACCGGCGGCCTCGCCGATCGACAGGCCGGTACGGTCGGCATCGCAGGGCCTGCACGGTGCGCGTGAGACAAGCTGCATTGCTTCGAACCCGTTGAGCGAGATCAGGCAGAGGGTATCGACGCCGCCGACCACCACGGCATCGCAGAAACCGGTCTCGATCAGTTGTTTCGCGTCGATCAGCGCCTTGGCGGAGGAGGAGCAGGCGGTCGAGATCGTATAGCTGGGCCCGGACAGCCCGAGAAACTTCTGGGTGAATGCCGCGATGGCCTGATGGTTGTCGTTGTGGCTCATAAGATAGTCGTCGGGGAGCGGATCTTCGTCGTTTTCCCGCGCGCGGTAGACGCTTTCCAGTTTCTCGATGCCGGAGGTCGACGTCCCGATGACGACGCCGCATCGCGCCGCGCCCCAGCGTTCGCGCATGGCCTCGGCCGCTTCGGTGAACCCGTCGCTCAGGAGGGCCGCGAGGGCAAGGCGGTTGGCACGATTGTCGTAATCGGAGAGCTCGGGCAAAAACTCTATTTCGTCCAGTCCCGAAACCCGGCCGATATAGCAGTCAAACGGCAGGTCGGGATAATCGCTCGGCGCAAGACCGCTCCGGGCTGTTTTCATGGCGCCGAGGTGAACTGCCCGCCCGGCGCCGATACACGTGGCGAGAGCATAGTGCGTAATTCCGATATGATCGACTTTGCTCCCGCTCGATATCGCAGTCATCGTGCGTCGGTCCCTTTGCGCCTTGTTTGAGCCAGGTTGAACCATACCATGACGAGAACACCCAGAGATACGGTCAGGCCCACTTCCTGCAGGATTCTGACCGACGCGAATCCCATAACGGCAAACGCGATCAGTGTCGATCCGGCACACAGGGCGACAGACCGGTAGTACTCGCGGTCGACCGGGTTGTTCCCCCGGCCGGACAGAAACAGGCCATAGTCGATCCCGATCCCGACGATCAACGTGAGGGCAACGATCTGGAAAACTCCCAGCGTGCCGCCGCTTAATACGAGAATTGCCGCGGTAAGCACGGTGGCTGCCGCCGTGGTCCGCGCGATCCCCCAGGCACGTCGCCAGTCGGCAAGTCCGATCGTCAGCGCCGCAAACGCGACGAGCGCGCCGACCCCGAGCCATTTGGCCACACGCTTGCGCAATTCGACGAGCGCTGTTTCGATCCGGGCTCTGATGTCGAAAATCTCGACCCCGGCGACGTCGGCGGCGCGTATGGCCGTCGCAAGCCCGGATGGCGCCTTCACGTCGAATAGCTGGATCCGTTCCCGCCACCCGACCGCGGTCCGCTCCAGGTTGGCAGCAATGATTTTTGTCTCCGGAAAAGCCGCCAGCTCGTCCGGGCTTATCCCGAGGGCCGCCAGCGCCGCCCGGTAGCTGTCGGTCTGGGTCTCTGCAAAACCGGCGACCATTCCGTTGTTTCGCAGGGCGGCTTCCGCCCGTCGCGAAAACGCCGCGGGGGAGGGCAGGTCTGACAGGCTCCGTGCCTTGCTTGCTGTCACGAACTGTCCGGTCATGCCGTAGCGGCCAAGAAGTCCCTGACGGATGGCAGCGTCGAGTGTCGGGCGCAATGCAGCCTGTCGTTCCAGAAGTTCGTCCAGATTCTCGGCTTCCACGGTCAGCACATGCTGGCCCGACGGCAGGGGGAGCATTTCGGCGAATTTGGCGATCACGGCGTCGACCTGTCCCGGCGGCTCGAACAGGGTGCGTATCGAGCCCGCGGGGGCAGAGGCAATCACCGCGATCCCGGCGACAATGACGCAAACCTCGATCCAGGCCTTGTAGGGCAGGTACCACACCATGCGCTCTATCGGGGGCGCGCGCAGGGCTTTGCCGGTGCTTGGCACGATGAACCGGCTCGCGATGGCCGCGGCGGCCAGCCCGGTCGCGACGAAAAGCCCCGTCTGCATCAGCGCCGGCACACCGGACCCGAACAGGGCGAGGAAGCCGACCGCCGTCGTGACCGCGCCGAGCAGCACCAGGCGTTCCGTCTGGCGGCGTTGTTCATGACCGTGAGAGAGGAGATGCAGCGGGTAGTCGAGCGCGAGCCCGGTCAGCGCGCCGCCGAAACCCAGCGCGACGACGTGGACCGACCCGAAGGCCAGCTGGACGACCACGGTTGCCGTTGCAACGCCGAGCGCGAGGGGCAGGAACGTCGAGACCAGGCTGCGTCCCGACCGCAATATCCATGCGAGCCACGCCAGCAGGAGCGCCGTCGCCAGCAGCGCCGCGAAGCGCGCGGCCCGGGAGGTCTGCGCGCTGATTTCCGCGGCGATGATCCGTGGTCCGAGGAGATAGCTTTCGACCCCCAGCGCCCCGGCGCGGGCGCGTATCCGCTCCGACAGACCGGTCGTCTCGGCCATTCTGAAGGGGCGATCGCCCAGGGTCACGAAGACGATTGCCGCGGTATCGTTCTGCGACTGCCAGATACCGCCTGCCTGCGAGAGCCCGGTGCGGGCCGCGCCCAGCCGGTCGATGATCCTGGCGAAACTGCCGGTCGGATCGCGGAGCAGGCGGTCGCCGACCAGCATCCCGGCGCCCCGGCTCAGGCTGCGACGCGCCTCGATAAGCCGGGCGGAGAGACTTTCCGTCGACAGGTCGTCCTGCGTGGGCGGGCTGAGGTGGAAACGCCGTTCCCAGACCCAGTCGAGAAATGCCGCCGACGGCGCTTCGGGGCCGGCCTGAACGTCGGCTACGATCTCCTGCGCGGCGAGCCACTCGGCGAGGGCGCGTGCCGCGGCATTGCGTTTCTGTCTGTCGCCGGACACCAGCGCGACCACAAGCTGGCGGTCGTTCGCGCTGTCGATCTTGCTCGTCTCCTGCGCGACCGGGCCCAGGATCGCGCCCGCGTCCGATTGCGGCTCGACGAGAAACGCGATCAGGGCAAGCAGGCCGCACAGAAGGGCTGCCGGGACGGCAAGGCGGATCATGAGGCGGGCACGAACACGATACGCCGTCGCTCGCGGCCGGCGATCTGCAGCTCCACGCTCTGCAGGACGTCGCCGCATCCCTCGAGAACGATCCGGTTTTTTCCGCGCTCGGAAACATCGGTTTGAAGGGTCAGCCGCCAGCCCGAAGGATCCGTTTCGAGCTTGTGAGGATATGCGAGGAGATCCTCCTTGGCGGTGCGTTGCACGACGCTGCGCAGCGCCGAGAGAAGCGGTGCGATTTCCGACGGGATCGGGAATATGTTGCTCTCCCCGTCGTCGGAATCGCGCCGCTGAAAGATAAACCGCTCGCCGATCCGGGTGACTTCGGCGACGGGTTCGCGCTGGTGCCGGATCAGGGTGCCGTCCTTTGCGACCTCGAACCAGCCGCGTGTGATCGCCGGGTCGGCCATCGCCGGATGATAGATCTCTTCGCGATAGTTCAGGGGCTTGCCGGGCGGGCCCGGACGGGCATCGAGCGCCCGCGCGACGTCAACGGGGGCCGTTGCCGGGCAGAGACCCCGGCTCGCCCCATATGTCGTAGAAGTTGAACCAGTTGTAAGGATGGCGATGACAGAGGCGCTCCAGATGGCGCGCATAAGCATCCGTGATCCCGGCGATCCTGTCCTTGCGCTCGGCCCTCGGCACGGGCGAGCCGTCATACAGTTCGAAAAAATTGATCGCATAATGGTTCTTTCCCAGTCGGGGCGCGACGCACAGGAACAGCGGGACACGCGCGGCGATGGCGGCAATATAGGGCGAGGTCGGCAGGTTGATCGAGTCGCCCAGAAACGGCACCGTCAACTGCGACCGGGTCGATTCTCCAGGCTGGCGATCGCCGAGGAAGGCGACGAATTCGCCCCTGGTAAGCGCCTCGTGAACCTGGATCATGGCCTGCAGCCCGTCGGTGAGGGAGATCACCCGGCTTGCCGTTTCGGCATTCAGTTCGTTCAGGAGCGCCGTCGAGGCGGGGGCGTGTTCCGGAAACATCAGGTAGCGGACGCGCAGGCCGGGCAGGGTGGTGTCGAAGGATCGCAGCGCCTCGAAGCTGCCGAAATGCGCGCCCAACAGCACGCCGCCGCGCCCCGTATTGTGCTGATGTTCGATCAACTCCTGGCCCTGCGCCTCTATCAGGAACCTGTCGGGGCCGTGAGACAGGAACTTTACCCGGTCGAGAAAAACATGGGCGAACGTCCGCGCGTGGTTGTGGCGTTCGCGCAATCCGGGAGCTTTCTTGAGGATGCGCCGCAGATAGATCCCGGACGCACGGGTCGACGGGCGATTGGTCTGGGCGGCATAGATCAGCGAGATCGTCCAGATCAGCGCATTGGTAAATCCGGCGGGTGCGTTCAGGGCGAGCCAGCGCATGAGGCGCAACTGGCGGACCGACCCCGATTCCGTCTCACGGGCCCACTGCGCCTTGGCGTGACCGTTCATCGGGCCGGCGTCCGATGAGGCCGGAGCGTCATTCTTGCGCGTGCGAGGACGGACCCGCCCGATTCCCATGTGACCGTGGTGGTGTCGCGCGATGGCGCAAACTCGATGGCGAATGGCTGGTCCGGCAGAAGCGGCAGCATGAATTTCATGCGCCTGATGCCGGCGACCTCAAAGCCTTCGGTCGCGAGATGCCGGGCGGCATAGCCGAGCAGAACGGCCCCGGGGACGATCGGCCTGCCGGGAAAATGACCGGCAAGACAGGCGGCGTTCGCCGGCACCCCGCCGGGCACCTCGAAACGCCGCTCTGCCTGAGCGTCGGTCGACAAGCCCTAGCTCGCCCGCAGGCGCTGGATTTCGGATTTTATGTCGGCTTCGAGCAGACGCACCCAGCTGTTGTAATTGGGATGAATGGTCTGCGTGGTCGGGTTCCAGGCGAGGTGTGTCGAGTCCTTGTATTTGATCGAGAACGTCTCCGTATCGAACAGGATGTCGACGACGACCTTGTGTTTGTTGCGGATCAGGTTGCTGGCCTCGATATGGCCCGGCGCGAGCGGCTTGGCGACCCAGTTGCGATAGGTCGTGGCCCGAACGATCGCCTTCTCGTAGTCGGTCAGGGTCAGGTTTTTTGCGTCGGCATAGGCGGCGCTCCCGTAGGACGTATTGACGATGTTGTTGACCGGAACAGTGGCGCGGCAACCGGCCAGTCCGAGGGTGGCGGCGACCGCGAATGTCAGTAACAGTCGTGAGGTTCTCATGATTTTTTCCCTTTCCTGAACGTGCGATTATTCTAGCGGGTAATGCCCAGCACCACCGGAATTCCGCGAAGGCGCAGGCCGTTGCGAACGAGGAACCTGGTTACCACGGCGGCGAGCTGGACGAAATCCCGGATCGGCGCGAAGTGGCTTGGCCGGTGCACGAAACCCGCATAGCGTGCATCGATGGGAACCGCCGCAAAGTCGAACCCGGCCCTGGCCGCATAAAGTAGCACCGCGGTTTCGAACATGAAACGGTCGACCTGGTCCGGCGGCACCTCGACGTCGCGCCAGAGCTGCGCGGGGTAAAGGCGCATGCCGCATTGCGCATCGCCGATGCGCCGGATGCACGCCCAGCCGATGAAAAAATTGCCGAACCGGATCGCCAGGGCCCGGTTGCGCGGGATCCTGTCCATCTGCGCGGACCGGTCGCCGAGAACAAGGGCCGCCGGGTTCTTTTTCGCGCAGGCAAGGAAAGCCGGAATATCGTCGGGGTCGTGCTGACCGTCGGCATCCAGCGTAATGACCTGATTTGCGCCCGTGTCGAACGCCAGCTGCAGGCCTTCGACGAGGCGCCGGCCCTTGCCCGCATTCGTTTCGTGCCGGACGACCTGAACGCCAAGCCCCGCGACCCGGTCCGCGGTGCCGTCGGTCGATCCGTCGTCGATCACGATGACGCGGTCTACATAGGTGCTGGAAGAAGCGACGATTTCGCGAATTGTCAGGGCTTCGTTATGCGCGGGTATGAGTGCGACCGTTGACGTCATCTTCGCGATGTCGGTCAGGTCTGCCGACCGGGCGGCTTGGAGGGTGCGCTCACCGCTCGGCCCGGTATTCGGAGAAACACCCAAGGACGACATGCCGTTCGGCATTCCGAAAGCCGGCCTCTGTCAGCAGGCGCGTCAGGTCATCCGGGGCGATCATCTGGTCCATCGTATCCCAGTAATACTTCATCAGGCGGTGGGACTCGCGGTCGCCGGTCGACACCAGGCTCAGAAACGGCAGCAGATGCTTGAAGTACAGCCGGAACCAGAACCGGCCCATCGCGCTGTCCGGCTTCGTCACGTCCATGATCAGCAGTTTGCCGCCATCTCGCAGCACGCGCCGGAATTCCCGGAACGCGGCATCGAGATCGTCGACATGGCGGACCGCGAAACCCATCGTCAGGAAGTCGAACGCTTCGTCGCCGACCGGCAGCGCCTCGGCCGTGCCCTGGTGATGGACCGCCGGGACCGTCTTTTTCGATTCCGCGATCATCCCGGCAGAAGGCTCGACGCAGACAATCTGGTCCGGGCTGTTGAGGATTTTCATAAAGGCGCGGGCGACGGGCCCCGTTCCCGACGCGACGTCGATGACCTTCATATCGGCGGTCACGCCCGCGCGCAGAAGCGCCTGACGGCGGTAGGTTTCTCCGGTGCCGAACCAGCCCCATTGCGCAATACGTTCGTAATGCGGGGCGGTTCTGTCGAAGATGCCGCGCAAAAACGCCTGCTTTTCCGAAGGGTTCGCGTAATAAGGGCCGACGACGAAGGGTTTGCGCTTGTCTGTCACAATCATTCCAGGAAAGTTCGTTCGGACATATACCATCAAAACCCGAACGGGTCCGCATGCCAATGCGCGATTTATCCCGGTGACGGGGAAAAAATTCGCTCAACCTCTTTACTTGCCAGCGCCCGTGCTAAAGGGTCGAATAGGCGGGGCACCACGGACAAGAAAACAAGACAGGCGGCGCGTCATGGGGGAAATAGCACAGGAAGATACCGTGTCGATGGGTATTGCCGGCGAGTGTATCGGTTTCCTGAGGACCAGGCTTTTCGAGATTTACATGGTGATCGTCAGCGCGCTGATCGGCATCGTGATCCTGGTCTACCTGCGGTGGACCCGGAAACCGCGCGAGGTGCGCTGGTTTCTGCGTCTCTGGTCGGCAAGCTTTATCTATGGTGCGCGCGCGATCGTCGGGGTGAGGTACCGGCTGGAGGGGTTGGAGAACATCCCCGACCGCCCCGTCATATTCGTTGGAAACCACCAGTCGTACTGGGAATCCATCGCCATGACGGTCTTTTTTCCGCATATCAACGTGGTCACGAAACGCGCGGCGATGTCGATCCCCGTTTTCGGCTGGGGCCTGCGCCATGCGCCGATGATTCCCGTCTACCGCGACGCCCCGGGCCAGAACCTGCGCCGACTTCTCCGGGACGGCGCGGACTCGATTGCCGAAGGGCGCAGCATCCTGATCTATCCGGAAGGCGGCCGGGTGCCGCCGGGCGGGCGCCGCCCGTATTCGCGCGGTCTGGCACCGCTTTACCGGCGCTGCAACTGCGAGGTGGTGCCGTTCGTGACCAATGCGGGCCTGCACTGGTTCGCAGGGTTCAAGACGAAACGTCCGGGTCTGGTGACCATCCGCTTCCTCCCCCCCATTCCCGCAGGACAGCCGCCGAACGCGTTTGCCGCGGATATCGAACGGCTGCTGAACCTGGAAAAAGACCGGCTGCTGGACGAAACGCAGGACGCGCTTGCACACGATTAGGAAAAGGTCGGCCCGGGAAGACCGTTGTGCAGGGGCGTTCGCTTGATGGGGGGAGAAGGACAGGGAGCCCTGCGAATTCTCCTGAGCCCGAGAAATATGGTGCCGGCTAGAGGATTCGAACCCCTGAGGTCACCCCTAAACTGCCGTCGAATTGCCCCCGGGCGAATATTTCGTCACAATCGCGGCATTGGAAGGGGACACAGCATCAAATGACAACCGAAAGCAAACAGGAAGTGACAGCTCCCACAGTAACATTTCTGGGCATGATGCACGAAGGCGTGCCCTGCAGGACCGAAGATCTTGAGGCATGCGTCCGGTTTTACACCGAGGTACTCGGCCTGAAGCTATTGCCGCGGCCCAAGGCGCTCGACAAGTTGGGCCCAGGCGCCTGGCTGAGCGACCCAAACGACCGGGTGCAGTTTCATCTGATCGCCAATGACACCGATTTTTCGCCGGGACCTGACGCTGCCGTGTCGCCGGCCGGCCGCCATACCGCCTGGGTCGTGGAAGATATCGACTCGTTCTGCGACCGTATGGATGCTCTCAACGTTTCCTGGGAATCGATCGACTCGCTTATCGGGGCGCGGCAGGTATTTGTTACCGACCCGGCCGGTCATACATGGGAATTCCAGGGACCGCCGACATCGAAATGACAGCTTTGCGGACAGGCTTGTCCAACGAAGGGCAAAGCGGCGTGGAGGAATGCAGAACGTGCCGCGTGCCCTGATCATCGGCGGGTCCGTCGGGGGGCTTTTTGCCGCGCGCCTGCTGAAAGACATTGGCTGGGATGTCTCGGTCTTCGAGAAGTCGGCGGGCGACATCGCGGGCCGCGGCGCCGGCATCGGCCTGTCGCACGAACTTATGACCGTGATGCAGCGCGCCGGCGCCGAACTCGACGATGAGATCGGGGTGCGTTGCCGGTATCTGTTACGGCTCGACCGCAACGGGGACGTGCTTGACCGCATAGAGCGGCCATGGACTTCCGGAATCTGGTCGCGGGTCTACCGGGCTTTACGGTCAGTGGTTCCGGACGAAGCTGTCTCTCCCGGCCGTACGCTCGACCGCGTGACGCAGGACGATTCGTGCGTTACCGCACATTTTGCCGATGGCGGGACCGAGACCGGCGACCTACTGGTTGCCTGCGACGGGGTCTATTCGACCGTGCGCCGCCAGTTCCTGCCCGGGGTCGAGCCGCGATACGCCGGCTATGTCGCATGGCGCGGCATGGTCGAAGAGCACCTGCTGCCGGCCCCGGCACGCGAGCTGTTGTCGGACGCACTCACCTACGTCTTTCCACCGGGCGAAATGTCCCTCTCGATGCCCAATCCCGGCCGCGGCGATGACCTCGCAGGGGGGCAGCGCAGTTACTATGTCATCTGGTATCGTCCGGCAGACAGCGACCGGCTGAGCGATCTGATGTCGGACGAGACAGGACACGATCACGGCTTCACGATCCCGCCGCCGCGGATTCGCCCGGAGGTAACGACCGAAATGCGGCGCGACGCAGCGGCGCTGCTGCCGCCGTCGATTGCCGAAGTCTTCAAGCGCACGGACCTGCCGCTGCTGCAGGCGATTACCGATCTGGAAGTACCGCAAATGACGTTCGGGCGGGTCGCGCTGGTAGGGGACTCAGCCTTCGTGGCCCGTCCGCACGCGGCCGCCGGTATTACGAAGGCGGCGCTCGATGCCGCCACCCTGGCAGAGGAACTGGCCGCAACCCCCGGAGACCTTGCCGCCGCTCTCGCGCGTTTCGAGGGAAAACGTCTCGAATTCGGCCAGTCGCTCGTGGATTATGCCCGCGGTCTCGGGATAGACGCACTGGCGCCGGACGAGACCCGCGACCCGCTCCGGGTCATGAGCGACTATGGCGCCCCGCACCTCGTGCACGATGTCGAACGACCCGCGCCCTGATACCTAACGGCTCCTGACCAAAGTACGGCAGCTCGGAAGCGGGATGCATCCCAAAATATACCGCCGGGCAAACAAGCCGGTCAGCGGGGGCACCATCATTCCCGAACATTTGACGGTCGTACTCTATATGGGCAAGGCAGTCGGCATCCGAACACGTGCCCCGTCTTTCAAATAAGGAAGGCCGTAGGAGAATAGGTAGGCCAGTAATCAGTGCCTGCACGCGCACGTTAGAAGCGCGCACAATTTCAGCTGAGATCGGCAGCAGCACCGGAAAAAGCAGAAAGTTTAAACGCCGGTTTCGGAAAAAAAGGGACGCCGGAATTCGAAAATGAATTCAATGGGATAGACTGGTGCCGGCTAGAGGATTCGAACCCCTGACCCCCTGATTACAAATCAGATGCTCTACCAACTGAGCTAAGCCGGCGTTTTCACGGCATTGATATACCGTCCGCACAGCGGCGCAACAAGCATCATCTGCGGCCGCTTGATCGGACGCCGCCGGCATGTCAGCAATGGGGCCTCATAAAGATGGAGCCTGCCCGTGCACTGGACCCCCCGCCGCGAAAAATTCCGCGCCCTGCTTGAGACCGAAATCTGCGTTCACCCGGGATCGGTTTTCGATCCGGTCTCGGCGCGCATCGCCGAGGATATCGGCTTCGAGGTCGGCATGTTTGCGGGCTCGGTCGCCTCGCTCGCCGTGCTGGGCGCGCCGGACCTGATCGTGCTCACCCTGTCGGAATTCGCCGACCAGGCCTATCGCATCAACCGCGCCGGCAACCTGCCGCTGCTGGTCGATGCCGATCACGGCTACGGCAATGCGCTGAACGTGAAGCGCACCGTCGAGGAGCTCGAGACCGCCGGTGTCGCCGCACTGACGATCGAGGATACCGACCTGCCGCAGCCCTTCGGCACCGTGGGCTCGACCCGCGTTCTGTCGGTCGACGAAGGGGTCGGCAAGATGAAGGCGGCGCTGGCCGGGCGTCAGGATTCGTCGCTGGTGATTGCCGGGCGCACCAGCGCCGCGTCGATCAACGGGCTGGAAGATGCCATCGCCCGCGGGCGCGCCTATCAGGCGGCGGGGGTGGATGCGATGTTCTTCACCGGGGTCTCGACCCGCGAAGATGTCGAGGCAGTGTCGGCTGCGCTGGATATCCCGATCTTCTTCGGCGGATCGGGCGGCGGCGTGCTGGGCGACCGGGAATACCTCGCGAAGCACAACGTGCGGATCAGCCTGCAGGGGCACCATCCGTTCATGGCGGCGGTGCAGGCAACCTATGCGACCCTGCAGGCGCTGCGCGACGGCACCCCGCCCGCGGAGATTACGGGCAAGGCATCCGGCGAATTCATGACCGGCGTTACCCGCGGCGACGACTACCAGCGCTGGATGAAAGATTTCCTGGGCGGCTAGGCCTTACTCCGCCGCCAGCGCCGGCGCGGCGAGACCTGTTGCGCCGTCCTGCGCGATCCCGGCGGCGCCCATCGCTTCGGCGATGCGGGCGATTTCGGCTTCGGTCAGTTTCATCAGCGGCGGGCGGACCACGGCGGGGCCGTCCTGGCGGCCGAGCAGCACAAGCGCCTCTTTCATGCGGTTATGCATGTCGCCGAACGGATCGCAGTAGAACACCTGCGTGGTGTGATAGATGCGGTCGGCGAGCTCCTGCGCCGTGGCGAGGTCCTGTGCCTGAACGGCTTTGAACAACGCCGCCTGGAGGTCGGCAATGACGGATCCCGCGCCGGACAGGAGCCCGTCGGCGCCCATGACCAGCGACGACATCAGCCAGGCCGAATTCGTCGACAGCACGTTAATCGGGCGCGACAGGGCATGCAGGGTCTTGATATGGCGGTCGTGGACCTGCGGCGGCGACCAGTCCTTGATCGCCTTGACGTTGGGAACCTCTTCGCAGATCCGCACCAGCGTATCGAGCGGGTAGCCGAGTTCATTGGAATACTGGAACACGATCATCGGCAGGTCGGTGGCATCCGCGATCATCTTCATGTGGTTGATGCCCATTTCGGGGCGATGCTGGATACCGCCCATCCCCATGGAATTCGGCGGGAAGCAGAGCAGGGCGGACGCGCCGTGCGCTTCGGACATTTTGGCAAGACGGACCGCCTCGTGGCTGCCATCGGCATAGACGCCGGCGATCAGCGGCATGCGGTCGCCGATCTCGTCGCTGGCCTCGTCCATCATGCGGGTCTGTTCGTCGAACGTGCAGGCATGCACCTCGGACGCATGGCCGTTGACGGTGATGGCAGTGACGCCGTCCACGTTGGCGACGAAGGACAGATGACGCCGGGTCTCGGCCCAGTCGAATTCGAAATCCGCATCGAAGGCGGCGAGCGTCGCCGGGATCACGCCATGGGGGATGTAATCTTTGAAACGGGCCATGTCGGCTCTCCAGTCATTCCAGATGTTGTTTCAGGCAGTATCGCGCAATTACCGGGTATGAAGCAATTCAAGGATTGCCGACGGGCTGAGCGGGACATCGGTGATGCGGACATTGCTGTCCGACAGCGCATCGTCCACGGCGGACGCGATCGCGGCGGGAACCGGGACAAGCCCGCTTTCGCCAACGCCTTTTACGCCGAGCGGATTCTGCGAGGACGGCACGACGATGTGCTCGATACTGATATTGGGGACCTCGGTCGATCCCGGAATCAGGTACTCGGCGAGGTTGGTCGATTGCGGCTGGGCCTGGTCGTCCCAGATCATCTTTTCGAACATCGCGAAGCCGATGCCGTGGGCCGCCCCGCCGGCGACCTGGCCGTCGATGACCAGCGGATTGACCATCACGCCGCAATCGTGGGCGATGACGTAGTTGAGAACTTTGATATTGCCCGTGCCCGTATCGATCTCCACCTCGGCGACATGGGCGCCGTTGGAAAACGCGAGCCCGTCGATCTGAACCGCCATATGCGCCTCGAGACCCGGGGTTTCGCCCGCGGGCAGGGCGAAGCCGGTGGCGGCGCCCGCGAGCTGTGTCGCAATTTCGCCAAGTCCGACCGACAGATCGGTGACGCCCTTCACATGCACCCGGCCGCCGGAGATTTCGAGGTCCTCTTCGGAGGCTTCGAGAATGTGCGCCGCGACGCGCAGCGCCTTCTCCCGAACCTCGACCGCCGCCGCCTGGGCCGACGAGCCGGCCGTCACCGTCTGGCGGCTGGACGCCGCGCCCATGCCGTAGGGAATCGTCGACGTGTCGCCGATAACGACATCGATATCGGAAACCTCGACGCCGAGCGACTGTGCGACGATCTGTGCCAGCATGGTGCGTGTGCCCTGGCCGATCGCCGAGACGCCCGATATCACGCTGACCTTTCCCGAAGGCCCGACGCGGACGGTCGCCGCCTCGAACGGGCCGCGGCCCGAACCTTTCAGGTAGACTGCAAGCCCGATACCGAGCTTTCTGCCTTCTGCCGCCGCCGCGGCCCGGCGTGCGGGAAAGCCTTTCCAGTCCGAAACCTCAAGCGCGGTTTCCATGCATTTCGGAAAGTTCGCCTCGTCGATCACGATGGACGGATCGGCCCGGCTCGCCAGCGGCCGGGTATAGGGCATGTTCTCGGGCTGGATCAGATTGCGGCGGCGGATCTCGTCGCGCGGGATGCCCAGCCTGGCGGCCGCCTGGTCGATCAGCCGCTCCATTGCAAAGCAGCCCTGCGGATACCCCGCGCCGCGCACGGGCGTAACGCAGGGCTTGTTGGTCAGGACCAGTTTGATGTCGAGATTGTAATTGGCGACCTCGTAAGGCCCCGGCACGATACTGCCGGCATTCTGCGCCACGTTGACGCCGCGGGCGGTATAGGCGCCGTGATCGTGAATCATCGCGCCGCGGACCGCGAGGAACTTTCCGTTTTCGTCGAGCGCGAGCTCCATGTCCCATATCTGGTCGCGTTCCTGCGTCGATGTCGTGAAGTGTTCGCGCCGGTCCTCGATCCATTTTACCGGCGCCTTCAGAATAAGAGCCGCCGTCGCGATCACGATGTCCTCCGGGTAGAAGACAAGCTTGGGGCCGAAGCCGCCGCCGATATCGGGCGTGACCACCCGGGTATTCGTCTCGCTGCGGCCGAGCAGGTTTACCAGCGTTCTGTGGGCCATGTGCGGCATCTGGGTGGCCAGCCAGACGGTAAGCCGGTCCTCCACGTCATCGTAGCGGGCGACAAGGCCGCGGCCTTCGATCGCCATGCCCAGTCCCTTGTGGATGTGGAATTTGTCGGCGACCGTGTGGGCTGCGGTCGCAAAGGCGCTGTCCGGGTCGCCGTATCCCATGTTGAATTCGGCGAGAATATTGTGCTCGGCGTCGGCATGGGCGAGGGGAGAACCCGGCTGCGCGGCGCTCTCGGCATCCGCCGAGGCGGGCAGGATATCGAAGTCGAGCTCGACCAGTGCCGCCGCGTCTTCGGCGATATAGCGGTCATCGGCGATGACCACGGCGATGGGCTCGCCGACGTGACAGGCTTCGCTGTCGGCAAGGATGGGGCGGTCGCGCAGTTGGCGATAGGCCTTGCTCGGCATGCCGACGGATAAACGGTCCGTCGTCAGATATGGCGCAAGGTCCTCCATGGTCAGGACGGCCCGGACGCCCGGCTGGGCGCGGGCAATCGACGCGTCGACGCCGTTGATCCGGGCGTGCGATACCGGGCTGCGAACGAAGGCGGCCTGAAGCATGCCCGGAAAATGGATGTCGTCGGCATAGCGGCCGCGACCGGTCAGCAGGGCAGGATCCTCTATCCGGCGGACGGGCTCGCCGAACGGCCCGGGTGTCTTTGTGGCTTCAAGTGCGGGATGTGACGTCAATTCGATATTCCTTCCGATGCCGCAATATACCGGCAGCGGATGGAAATGCATCCTTGGGGACTGGAATTTTTTTATGTGCGCTCGGTCGACCCGACGTTCAGGTGTCGTGGCCGGGTTCCTGCGCCATGATACAGGCGCCGATCCGCCAGGAGCCGTCCGGCTGTATCTCCATTATGTAAAGCGCGGTCTCCGTGATGCCCGACGGACCGACGACGGTGACCGGTTGAACCACGTTCCCGTCGATATTCCGGATGGTTCTGAATTTGTAGGTCCGGGGCCGGTAGACCGATTTGTACGATTTCCGGACCATGTGAAGGAATATCTCGGGGGTGCGGAATATCTTCCTGATTTTCGGCGCGGCGAAAGAGAAGGCCTTTTCGGCATCGTCCTGCCGAAAGGCATCGATCTGCCCGATGATCATGTTGCGGATCGCCGCCACGTCCTCGGTCGCGATATCTGCCGGAGCCGCCGGAATCTCGGCGGCAGCCGGATGAAGCGCGAACAGGAGCGCCAGGGTGACAAGGATCGATTTCACGGTCATTCCGGGAAAATGATGCCGGCAGACCCGGAAGGCAAGGTGCCGGGGGGGGGCGGTTTTTTGACATTTACACGTGTAAATACACGGTATGATGCGTGTGGCCCGCCCCAGCACGGCGTTTTCGGTACGTTACCGGCCGGTCGGGGATTCGGCGGCGCGTCCCCATTCGTAGAGCGAGACGGCGGCACTGGCGGAGACATTGAGGCTTTCGATGCGGCCGGTCATGGGGACGCGGACCATCATGTCGCAGGTTTCGCGGGTCAGGCGGCGCAGGCCGCGCCCTTCGGCGCCGAGCGCGAGCACGCACCGGTCCGGCAGGTCTGCGTCCGGCAGGCTGACCGGTGCGTCCATGTCGAGACCGACCACCCAGAAGCCGTGGGTTTTCAGTGTTTCGAGCGCTCTCACAAGATTGTTCGGGCGGATCAGCGGAACCGTTTCGAGGGCGCCGGAGGCGGCTTTGGCCATTGCGCCTGTCGCGTCCGGCGTGTTGCGGTCCGGCACGATGACGGCATAGGCGCCGAAGGCGGCCGCCGAGCGCAGGGTTGCGCCGATATTCTGGGGATCCGTCACCTGGTCGAGGACGACGACGACCGTCCGCGCGTGGGCGTCGGCATGTTCCGCGATATCTTCGATTCTCCGTGTCGGCAGGTCGTTCGTCAGCACGGCGAGGCCCTGATGGACCGCCCCGAAGGGAAGCAGGGCCTCGATCGCGTCCCGGTCGACGATCTCCGGGGCGACAGGCGAATCGCCGAGAGCGGCGGCGGCGCCCGCGGTCGCCACCAGTCGAAGACATTTCCGTTCGGGGTTGGTCAGTGCGGCATTTACGGCGTGTATCCCGTAAAGCCAGAGACCGTCCTGCTTTTTCGGGCGTTTGTCGGCCCCCCGCGGATTTCCCGAAGGACGGTTTTCGGCGGGGGATGGCGTTTTTGACGGACGCCTTGCGGAATCGGCGGAATCGCGGGGCGACCGGTCCGTCGGGTCTTTTCGGGAAGCGGTTGTCTTTCGCCCTTTTGAACGGCGGTTTTGACTTGTCTTGCGTGGGGTCATAGCTAGACTTATACTCTGATTTCTTAGGCGGGCAATCCGGCCATTTCTCCGTGGGGCTTTCGGGCGACATGCGGAAACGGTCGATTGCGCGTTTTTTGACGTTGACAAATGGTGCTTAATCCCATAATTCCGCACGTTCTCAGCGACGTTCGGTCTGGCTTCAAGGAGGGGTGCCCGAGTGGTTAAAGGGGACGGGCTGTAAACCCGTTGGCTTAGCCTACGTTGGTTCAAATCCAACTCCCTCCACCAGATCGGGTCGTTGCGGGGACGAGATGCTGGCCGGGTTCGGGCC
The DNA here is from genome assembly GCA_963977005.1 of uncultured Rhodospirillaceae bacterium. Taxonomy (GTDB): domain Bacteria; phylum Pseudomonadota; class Alphaproteobacteria; order MPNO01; family UBA830; genus CAXBCP01. The sequence goes on along the minus strand of CAXBMQ010000025.1, from coordinate 316 downwards.
CGGAAAGTGGGAGAAACAACTGCAGACGGGAGCTTGCAGGCAGGAATATTCGGGTGGCGCGTGTGGCGCGAAACGTCGCACAAGGTGCCCTAAAGCGGGTGTAGCTCAATGGTAGAGCAGAAGCCTTCCAAGCTTACGACGAGGGTTCGATTCCCTTCACCCGCTCCAGAATCGTCGGATCGGGTCTGAGGACCGGGCCGGAACAATAGGCGCAGAATTGCGTCAGTTTAACTAAACGCCCGCAGCGCCGGGTGCCAGGCAAGGAACGAGACGAATGGGTAAAGCGAAGTTTGAACGTAATAAGCCGCATTGCAAC
>CAXBMQ010000024.1:0-69063 GCA_963977005.1 uncultured Rhodospirillaceae bacterium | reverse complement strand
TCTCCGTATGAGCGCTATCAGGTCAATGTGGTCGTCGACCACTCGGGCCATTCATGTGCGCCCGTCGTGACCGCGGATCATCCCACGTTTTCGCGCCTGTTCGGCCGGATCGAGCACAAGTCGAGTTTCGGCAACCTCGTAACCGATTACCGGATGATCCGCGGCGGCGCGCTGCATGACGCGAATGGCGGGTTTCTGATCATAGATGTGCGCGATCTGCTGATGCAGCCGATGGCGTGGGAGAAGCTGAAAAGATCGCTCAAGACGGGGCGTCTCGAGATCGAGAGTCTGGGCGAAGCGATGGGGTACTCGGGGCTGACGACCCTGGAGCCCGAATCGATACCGCTTAACGTGAAAGTGGTCCTGATCGGGGACCGGATGCTCTACTACATGATGTCAGCGCTGGATCCCGATGTCGGTCGCCTGTTCAAGGTCGCTGTCGATTTCGACGATTCCGTGGAGCGAAAACCGGAGACCGAGAAACTCTTTGCCCGCTTTATCGCGGGGCTTGTCGCGAAAAACCGGGTAAAGCCGATGGACGTCTCGGGAGTTGCGCGACTGGTCGAACATGCATCCCGTATAATATCGGATTCAGGGAGGCTTTCGCTGGATGCCGGCCTGATCCAGGATCTTATTCTCGAAGCGGATCAGGCCGCCTCCGTTGCGGGCGCAAAAGCGATTGCGCGGACCCACGTCGACCGGGCAATCGACGGCCGCCGCCGCCGTCTCGACCGGGTGCATCGGCGCAGCATCGACAACATCATGCGCGAGATCCAGCTGATCGATACGAAAGGCGAGGCGGTGGGCCAGATTAACGGACTTGCCGTTATGTCGCTGGGCGATCTGTCTTTCGGAAAACCCAGCCGTATCACCGCGAATGTCAGACTGGGGCGGGGCGAGGTCATCGATATCGAACGCCAGGTCGAACTCGGTGGTCCTTTGCATTCGAAAGGCGTGATGATCCTGTCGGCGTTTCTGGGCGAGACGTTCGGCCAGAACCGGCCTCTCGCGTTGAGCGCCAGTCTCGTATTCGAACAGTCTTACGGCGGGGTCGACGGGGACAGCGCTTCGGCGGCTGAGTTGCTGGTGCTTCTGTCGGCTTTGTCCCGCCGTCCTATCAAACAGCGGCTCGCAATTACCGGGTCGGTCAACCAGAAGGGGCAGATACAGGCGATCGGCGGTGTGAACGAGAAGATCGAGGGCTACTTCGATATCTGCAAACAGCGCGGGTTGCGTGGCAAGCCGGGCGTTTTGATCCCGAAAGCCAATGTGCAGCATCTGATGCTGCGCCCGGATGTCGTCGCGGCAATCCGCAAAGACAGCTTCAGGGTTTACCCTATCGACCACATCGAAGACGGGGTGGCCTTGATGATGGGCGCGCCTGCCGGTATCGCCGGTGCGGACGGCGAATACCCGTCCGGCAGTATCTATCGACTGGTATCTCTCCGGCTCGATGCGTTCGTCGCGTCCGTGCGCCGTCAGGCGGTGAACGTCCCTGGCAGCGAGGGCGGGCGTCAGGGTGACGACGGGAATAACGTGGTTGTGTCATGAACAGCCGTGGCGGAGATGGCGGCGAGATACGCAAGGTTGCCGTTGCATTCGATCCGGCCTGCGGATCGCCCGACTTGTTGCATGCCGCGTCTGAGTTGGCTGCTTCGCTGGGGGCGGACCTTGAAGCGCTTTTCATTGACGATCAGGATATTTCACGGCTGTCCAGACTGCCGTTCGGACGGATCGTCGAGCCGTTGTCTGGAAAAAGCGAAATATTCGACGATGCGGCCGTCAGGTCCCGCCGCGCGGGTCCGCTTGCCCGGAGTCGCGCGATTCTGCGCGATCTGTCGAGGCGTCACCGTCTGGCATTTTCCGTCCGGGAGCTTCCGGGAATGGCGCTTGCCGATGCGGCGAGCAGCAGCACAGCCGAGCTTATCGTCGTTGCGTCGTTTCATCTGAAGTTCGGCGGTGGCCGGACCATCGATCGCGATGCCTGGGAGATCGCGGCGCAGTCTGCGGGCTCTGTCTTGCTGGTCTCGCATCTGCCGGTATCGGTGCGGAAAATCGTTGTCGTCAGCGACGACAGTCCGGCGGGACAGCGGGCCGTCGCGGTGGCGGCGCGTCTCGTGCGCCGGGGGGCGCCGGCGGAGACCCCGCCGATCGGACATCTGCATCCGCAGGGCCAGACGGCCCAGGCGTTGGCCGGCAAGGTGCTGGCATTGGCACCGACGCTTGTGATCGTCGGCCTGCGGGATGCGGCGCTGACCGCGGCCATACAGGAAGTGTCGGTGACGGAAACCTTCTCGGTACTGACTGTCAGATAGGGCGGAAGCGCCGCAGCGGGCGATTTGGGCTATTACGCGTCGCGGCGTGTGATGCTGTGGCGGGGCTGAAAAAAATTCATCGGCCACTTGAAATCTCGCTGATTTTAACATACTATCCAAATAGTCAGTATTATTGAAACCGCGCAAACAAGCCGGAAAATCCCGGTAATTCGCGCTTTTTCCCGAGTTGCGGGAACCTTGTGGAGGCCAGATGTCGACCGATTCCTTAGAAAAAACTGCTGCCGGCGAACCGCGGATCGACTTCCGGACCAGCCCGGATAAATACCATCACTGGAACCTGACGATCGACGGGCGGGTGGCGCGTCTCGCCCTCGATGTCGATGAGAACGCGACCCTGTTTCCGGGGTACGAACTGAAGCTCAATTCATATGACCTCGGTGTGGATATCGAACTGTACGATGCGGTTCAGCGCCTGCGGTTCGAGCACCCGGAAGTCGGTTCCGTGGTTGTCACGTCCGACAAGCCGCGGGTTTTCTGCGCCGGTGCGAATATCCGCATGCTGTCGCAATCCACGCACGCTCATAAGGTCAATTTCTGCAAATTCACCAACGAAACCCGGAACGGGATCGAAGACGCAACGGATCATTCGGGTCTCAGATTTATCGCCGCTGTGAACGGTGCCTGTGCCGGGGGCGGGTATGAACTGGCGCTCGCCTGCGATCACATCATGCTGATCGACGACGGCTCATCGACCGTATCCCTGCCGGAACTACCGCTACTGGCAGTGCTTCCCGGTACCGGCGGGCTCACCCGTCTGGTAGACAAACGCAAGGTAAGGCACGACCGCGCGGATTATTTCTGCACCACCTCCGAAGGCATTCGCGGTAAACGCGCGACGGACTGGGACCTGGTTGACGAGATCGTCCCGCGTTCCAAGTTCGATGACGATGTTGCCGCCCGCGCCGCAGAATTCGCGGCGGCAAGCGACCGGCCCGCCGATGCGAAGGGCGTGACGCTGACGCCGATTAACCGATCGGTCGAAGATGCGCGGATTGTCTATGACAACGTGACGATCGATCTGGATCGTGATCTGGCGACGGCCACAATCACGATCAAGGCACCGGCGGAGGCGCCGCCTGCGGATATCGCCGGTATCGAGGCCCAGGGCGTCGACTTCTGGCCGTTTGCGCTGGCCCGAGAGCTGGACGATGCGATCATGGAATTGCGCGTCAATGAAAAGGAAATCGGCACGTGGGTGTTCAAGACCGAGGGCGATTCCGCCAATGTCGAGGCCGCCGACAAGGCGCTCCTCGACAATGCCGATCACTGGCTGGTGCGCGAGATAACGCTGTATCTGAAACGCACCTTCAAACGCATCGACGTTTCGTCGCGGTCGCTGGTCGCCCTGGTCGAGCCGGGCAGCTGTTTTACCGGCACGCTTCTTGAACTGGTCGTCGCGGCCGACCGATCGTTCATGCTCGACGGCGGTTTTGAAGGCTCGAACGAACCTGACGCGACCGTTGTCCTGACCGGCATGAATTTCGGCCCGCTTGTGATGCCCAATGGGCTGACGCGGCTGGAACACCGCTTTCTCAACGATCCGTCGATGGTCGACAGGGCAAAGGAGGAAATCGGCAAACCGCTCGAAGCCGCGGATGCGGACGAACTCGGACTGGTCACATTCATTCCCGACGATATCGACTGGGAGGACGAGGTCCGGATTGCCATCGAAGAACGTGCGAGTTTTTCGCCCGATGCCCTGACCGGCATGGAGGCAAGCCTGCGTTTCGCCGGACCGGAAACGCTGGAAACCAAAATTTTCGGCCGTCTGTCCGCGTGGCAGAACTGGATATTCCAGCGTCCCAATGCAGCAGGCGATGACGGCGCGCTCAAGGTATACGGTTCCGGCCAGAAAGCGTCCTACAACAAACAGCGCGTTTAAATACAGAATGTAAAATCCGGAGAAGATACGACAACGTATCTTAAAAGGGTTTCATCAAATACTTTTAATGTCAGTCGAAGGGTAGATGACAATGTCGTCCATCAACTATAACGAACGAATTCCGAACAATGTCGATCTTAGCGAAAACCGGCGCCTGCAAAGAGCGCTCGAATCCTGGATGCCCAATTATCTCAGCTGGTGGGACGAGCTCGGACCCGAGGGCACGCAGGGATACGATGTCCTTTTACGCACGGCCGTGGATGTCAGCGCAGATGGATGGGCGCATTTCGACTATGTGAAGATGCCCGAATATCGCTGGGGCATTTTTCTGAACGAGCCTGTGCCCGACCGTAAAATTTCGTTCGGAGACCACAAGGGCGAGGACGTCTGGCAGGAGGTGCCCGGCGAATACCGCTCGACGCTGCGCCGCCTGATCGTCACCCAGGGCGATACCGAGCCCGCGTCTGTCGAGCAGCAGCGTCTGCTCGGTCTCACCGCGCCTTCGCTTTACGATCTGCGCAACCTGTTCCAGATAAATGTCGAGGAAGGCCGCCACTTATGGGCAATGGTCTATCTTCTCCATGCCCATTTCGGACGCGACGGTCGCGAGGAGGCCGAGGCCATGCTCGAGCGGCATTCGGGCGACGCGGACAAGCCGCGTATTCTCGGGGCATTCAACGAGCCGACGCCCGAATGGCTGTCGATGTTCATGTTCGCCTTCTTTACCGACCGCGACGGGAAATTCCAGCTCGCTTCCCTTGCCGAAAGCGCGTTCGATCCGTTGGCGCGCACCTGCCAGTTCATGCTGACAGAGGAAGCGCATCACATGTTTGTCGGCGAATCCGGTGTGATGCGCATTGTGAAACGCACCTGCGAGGTGATGGACGAACTGGGGACGGACGATCCCGAGCGGATCCGTCAGGCGGGTGCGATCGACCTTCAGACCCTTCAGAAATGGATCAATTTCCACTATTCGGTTTCGGTCGATCTGTTCGGTCAGGAACTGTCGACCAATGCGGCCAACTATTACACGCAGGGGCTCAAAGGCCGGTTCCACGAAACCAAAATCGACGACGATCACCTGTTGGTCAACGACACGTACAATGTGCTGATGCTCGAAGGCGAGAAGATCGTCGAGCGCGAACAGCCGGCGCTGACCTCGATCAACGAAAAACTGCGCCAGGACTATATCGACGACTGCCAGCGCGGCCTGAACCGCTGGAACAAGGTCATCGAAAAACACGGGTACGATTTCCGTTTTGCCCTGCCGCATCGCGGGTTCCACCGGGCGATCGGCAATTTCTCGGAGGTAAAGGTTGCGCCCGACGGCCGGGTGATCAGCGAGGCCGAGTGGACAAAGAACGTGGATTCATGGCTGCCGACCGAGGCCGACCGCGCTTTCGTCACCACATTGATGAAGCCATGCTACGAACACGGCAAGATCGCCGGGTGGATCGCCCCGCCGACCCGGGGTATTCACGGTCACCCGTTCGATTTCGATTACGTCCGGTTTAACTGAACGCGGCATGCGGCTGCGGCACGACTTGCGGCCGGCGAAAACATAAAAGGCGGGCCCCCGTGCGCCCGCCTTTCTTGTGTCCTGTCGCGGAGAGTCAGCTGCGTCTCGCCGCTTCTTCGACGCGTAATGTCCGGCGGTCTATTTTCATCAGTGTCGTGCGCGGGATCGTCTCGACGAAGTCGATTTCTTCCGGGACCTTGTACCCGCCGATCGCGCGGACGTTGTTCCGGATCTCGTCGGCGAGCGCGTCGGACGGGTCGGTTCCCGGTTTGACGACCACGAAGGCTTTCGGCTTGGTCAGACCGTCCCTGTCCTCAACTGAAATAACGGCCGCCTCGAGCACATCGTCATGCTCGGTAATCGCCGCCTCGACCTCGATCGGCGATACCCAGAGTCCCTTGACCTTGAATACGTCGTCGGAACGGCCGGAGAACCAGAAAAACCCGTCCTCGTCATAGTAAAGCGTGTCGCCTGTACGGACCCAGGGGCCGATAAAGGTCTCCCGGGACTTGTCGAATTTCCGCCAGTAGAAGAAACAGCCTGTGACGCTGTTGATCCAGGCCTCGCCATCTGTGTTGGGCGTCGTCACGTCATTGCCGTCGATATCCACCAGCCTGACCTCATAGCCGTATACCGGCTTGCCCAGACTGCCGCGCCGGAATTCCTTCGGCCGGTTGGCGATCCATTCATAGGTTATCTCGGAAGAACCGATTGAATCGAGCAACTCGATACCGAAAAGTTCATGGAATTTTTCGAATATCTCCGGCGCCATCTTTTCCGATGCCGTGATCGCCAGTTGCAGGGCAGGGGTGTCAGGTTTCTCCCCGGTCTGGTCAATGTGCAGCATCACGTTCTTCACGACCGTCGGCACGGTGACGAGCTTGGTGACGCTGTGTTGCGTCAGGATGTCCAGAACGTTGTCCGGGCTTGGCGGGAGCGCGCTGATAACGCTGGTCGCGCCCCAGTAGAACGGGATGAGCACGCCCGGCCAAAGTCCATGCGTGAAATATTTCTTCGATGTCGCATGGACGACGTCCTGCGGAGTGTATTCCCAGAATGCACCCTGGCGTTCCGGTACCAGAATGAAGTCATGCGCAAGATGCGTGATGCCCTTTGCCGTGCCCGTCGTGCCGCCGGAATAGAACATGTAACAGACATCGTTACGATGTCGCGGCAGGGGAGCGAAGGCCGGTATCGCACCGTCCAGGATCGCCTTGCTTGAAAAAAGCCTCGCTGATTCCAGGGTGCCGACATCCACCGCCGGTTCTCCGTACACGATGACGTATTTCAGCGTTTGCGGCAGGTCGTCCCGGATCGCGAGCAGCTTGTCGATCTGGGCGCCGTCGATGTAGAGCGCTTTCGCCGCCGTATCCCGGATGAAGTAGAGAAGATTCTCGGCCTTGTACAAGTCCGAGACAACGGCGGGCACGATACCGGCCCGGACGGCGCCCAGCCAGATTGCGATATAATCTGCGCTGTCCGTACCGAACATGAGAAGCCTAGAATCCGCCTCGAGCCCGATATCCGTCAACGCATTCGCCGCCCGGCCGGTGAGGTCCTGGACGTCTGCGTAGCTATAGCGCGTATCGTCGACGATCAGCGCGGTGTGGCTCTCCTTTGGCGTGCCGATATGCTTGTCCAGCAAGCGTTCGGTCGGATTGAACATCTCCGGTACTTCGGGGTCGGTCCAGGCCTGCCAGTCTGCCGAGTATAAGGAATTGTCTTTGGTTTCTCCCGCGATGCGGGCTGCGTCTGACGTCGTCACTTGCTTCCGTATCCCCTTGTCACGTGTCCGGATCCTGTTTCCGTCCGGCCTTCGTTCTTCTGCCGCAGGATACCTGTTCCGCCCCGCCGGTAAACGGATATTGGCGAATGGGGATATGCATAATCCGGGGCTCAGTACCGATACATGCGGTTGCCGGGCTTTTCTTTCCAAGTCGCCGGGCTCAGGGCTAGAATAAGGCATAAAAAGTCGCAACCGGCCGACAGTCGGGCGAGAACGGAGGAAAAAATGGAACCGAACACGGTTCAAATCGACCGGTCGGGCGAGGCACCGATCCTGACATTCGCTGACTCGTTCAACGTTGCCGTTCATATGATCGACCGGCACATCAAGGAAGGTCGTGGCGATAAAACGGCGGTTATCACCGAGCATGAAACCGTCAGCTACGGCCAACTCGCGGAGCGCGTGAACCGGTGCGGCAACGCGCTGCTGGATGCGGGAATCCCGCCGGGCGGGCGGATGCTGATGGTGGTCAAGGACTGTCCCGAATTCTTCTATCTTTTCTATGGGGCGATCAAGGCCGGCATTGTCCCGGTACCGATCAACACGCTGCTGCGCGCTGCCGATTATCGATACATGATCGAGGATTCGGAATGTGCGGCCCTGATCTATTCGCCCGAGTTCGAGAACGAGGTCGGGCCGGCGCTGGCGGCGGCATCGCGCAAGCCGCCTTTTGTTGCGCTTGCCGAGGGCGCCGGCGGCCTCAGCGACATGATCGCTGCGGCATCCGATCAGCTCGAGGCGCACCCGTCTGACGCGAAGGCGGACTGTTTCTGGCTTTATTCGTCGGGTTCGACCGGCCGCCCCAAAGGAACGGTCCATCGCCAGCGGGACCTGCTGGTCAACGCGGTGCTGTATGCCGAACCGGTTCTGCGGATATCCGAAGACGACGTCATGTTTTCGGCCGCGAAACTGTTCTTCGCCTACGGTCTCGCCAATTCGATGAATTTTCCGCTGATGTATGGGGCCAGTACGGTATTGTCGGATGAACGTCCGACACCGGAAATGACTTTCCGGATCATCGAGAAATACCGGCCCACCATCTATTACGGCGTGCCAACGCTCTATGCCGCGCAGTGCCGCGCGATGGAGACCGAAAAGCCGGACCTGTCGAGTCTGCGTGTCTGCGTTTCTGCAGGCGAATCCCTGCCCGCGCCGATCTTCAACCGGTGGAAAGACGCCGTCGGCTATCCGCCTGTCGACGGGATCGGCTCTACCGAGGCAACCCATATTTTCATTTCGAACCGCCCTGACGATGCTAAGGCGGGAACCAGCGGCAAGGTTCTTCCCGGTTACCGCGCGCGGATCGTCGACGACGATGGGAACGATGTAAAACCGGGCGAGGTCGGCCGGCTTCTGGTGCAGGGCCAGTCCATGGCGGCCTATTACTGGAACCAGCCCGAGCGGACGAAACAGACCATGCTGGGCGACGACTGGGTGAACACCGGTGATACATATACCCAGGATGAAGAAGGCTACTACGTCTATAACGGCCGGTCGGACGATATGATCAAGGTCGGCGGCATATGGTGTTCGCCGATCGAAATCGAATCCCGCCTGATCGATCATCCGAAGGTCCTCGAGGCCGGAGTGGTCGGCCGCGAGGACGATGACGGTCTGGTCAAGCCCGAAGCGCACATCATCCTCAAAGAGCACGGTGATGCGAACGACGACCTGGCGGCCGAACTGCTTGAACACTGCAAGGACGGCCTGGCGCGCTACAAGTATCCGCGCTGGTTCAGGTTCGTCGAGGAACTGCCGAAAACCGCGACCGGCAAAATACAGCGTTTCAAGCTCCGGGCAGAGGGGTAAACTGTCAGTCTTCAAGCCCACCAGGAGTGTCGCCCCGATGCCGAAAGCTTTGACCGAAGACCAGGTCGTTTTTTACCGCGAAAACGGCTATCTCGCGCCGCTCGATGGCGTTGACCCGAAAGACGCAGAGGCAATGTGCGCCGATCTGGAGGCGTTCGAACGGGACGAAGGCGAACTGGCGTCGTCGATCGTCGTCAAAGGGCACCTGTGTTTCCGCCGGTCCTACGAGTTTTCCCGTCATCCCAAAATTCTCGATGTTGTTGAAGATCTGATCGGCCCCAACATCATGGCGCTGTCGTCACGGTTCTGGATGAAGCCGGGCCGCGATGGCTCGTTCGTGTCCTGGCATCAGGATTCGGCCTATTTCGGACTGGATCCTCACGAGCTTGTTACGGTCTGGCTGGCGCTGACCGACAGCAATCCCGAAAACGGTTGTGTCCGGGTTATCCCGGGGACCCACCGGGGCCAAACCTATTCGCATGTCGAAACGTTCGACGAGAAAAACCTTCTGGCGCGGGGCCAGTCGATCGCCCAGATCGACGAATCCGGCGCTGTCGATCTGACATTGAATGCCGGGCAGTTTTCCTGCCATCACGAACGTATCGTTCACGGTTCGGCGGCCAACGATACGGACAGGATGCGGATCGGTATCGGTATTTTCTATTTCCCCGCGCACGTGAAATCGACTCTTGGCCGCCGCCCCGCGGACCTTGTGCGCGGTGTCGATTCGTGGGGCAACTGGGACGCGGATCCGATACCGACGGAGGATCGCGATGCGCGCGTCCTGGCGCACGTCCGTAAGGCGGGAGAGCGCTATACGGACCCGCAATACCGGCAGGAAGCCGAAACTGCATGAGCAATTTTGTGGCTGAGGCTCCGCCGGGCCTGTCCGCCCTGACGGCGAGCGAGGCGGCACGGCGTATCGCTGCCGACGAGATTACCTCGGAGGAGCTGGTATCGGATTGTCTCGAGCGTATCGCGGCGCATGACGATACGCTCGGTGCATGGACTTTTCTCGACAGGGCTTATGCGCTGAAACAGGCCGGGGCCTGCGATGCCGCCGATACGCTGATCGGACCGCTTCACGGTGTGCCCGTCGGTGTGAAGGATGTGCTGGATACATCGGATATGCCCACGGAATACGGATCCGAAATCTATGCCGGACACCGCCCGGAGAAAGATTCGTATTGCGTGGCGGCATTGCGGGCGGCCGGCGCAGTAATACTTGGCAAAACGACGACGACCCAGTTTGCCAGCCCGCTGCCGGTCGGCGTCCGTAACCCGCACGACACCGATCGGACGCCCGGTGTATCGTCCAGCGGCTCGGCGGCGGCGGTCGCCGATTTCATGGTGCCGCTGGCAAATGGTACCCAGACGGGTGGCTCCGTGATCCTGCCCGCCGCGTTCTGCGGTGTCGTGGGTTACAAGGCGAGTCTCGACGGGCTCGACCGGACCGGTATTCAGGGTTTGAAGAAAACGCTCGATACACTCGGATATTTCGGCCGGTCGGTCGAAGATATCGCGCTCGTGTATGGCGCGGTGACGCGGCATTTCGTGCCTGAAGAGGCCCCGCGCCCGCGCATCGGTCTCTGCCGGACACCGATGTGGGCAGAGGCTGCCGATTACGTGCAGGCGGCGCTCGAGACGGCGGCATCGACGCTTTCGGCTGCAGGGTACGATGTGGTCGATGTCGACCTTCCGCACGAATTCGACGCAATAGAGCAATCTTTCAGGGTGATCTCGCATTACGAGGGCAAGGCCGCCCTCGCCGACGATTTCCGCGACCATATGGACAAAATGAATCCGTGGATGCGCGAGACCGGCGAATCCAGCTGGAGCGACGAGGACTATGCAACCGCGCTGGCCGGTGCGAGCTCGGCACGGGTCGCTCTCGGTGGAATCTATGACGATTTCCCGGTTCTGCTGACGCCGTCGACGGCGGGCGAGGCGCCGGCAGACCTTGTGAGCCCGACGATGTCGTCGTTCAACCGGATGTGGACACTGATGCACGGTCCGACCATGACGCTGCCGGTTGCGACCGGGCCGAATAATATGCCCGTCGGCGTGCAGTTGGCCGCCCGGGTCGGGGACGACGCCGAACTGATCGCCCATGCGCGGGAGATCGACCGGAATCTGGCCAGGTAGACACCTGCGGCGGCAGTGCGCGCTGAACGCTCAGGAGACACGATCCGCGCCTTGCCTGATTTCGGCAGCGCACTATATTCCGCGCAGCAAACAGGAGCTCCATCAATGCAATCGAAATCAGCGACCCTCGCGGCGAAACTCCGTGACGGGGACGACTTTATCGTGGCCCCGGGCGTTTACGACATGATCTCTGCCAAGATGGCCGACCGTATGGGCTTCCATGCGCTCTACATGACCGGTTCGGGGACGGTTGCATCGTACCTGGGACTGCCGGATGCAGGCATCGCGACCTATACCGACATGGTGTCGCGCGCGGGGCGGGTGGCCGGGGGCACGCAGACGCCCCTGATCGCCGACGCCGATACGGGCTATGGCGGACCGGTGAACGTGCGCGAAACGGTGCGCGGCTACGAGATGGCGGGGGTTTCTGCAATCCAGATCGAAGACCAGGATTTTCCCAAGAAATGCGGTCACCTGACCGGGCACAAGCTGATACCGGCGGAAGATATGGTCACGAAGATCAAGGTCGCGCTCGACAGCCGGTTTTCCGACGATACGTTGATTATTGCCCGCACCGATGCGCGCAAAGCGGTGGGGCGCGACGAGGCCATGCGGCGCTCGGAGATGTATGTCGCGGCGGGGGCCGATATCCTGTTTTACGAGGCGCCTGCGGATGTCGAGGAAATGCGGGAAATCGGCGCGCGGTTCGGCAGCGACATTCCGCTCCTGTCGAACATGGTGAACGGCGGCGTAACGCCGGTGATGAAGCCGGAAGAACTGAAGGCACTCGGGTATCGCATCGCGATTTTCCCGTCCTCCGGCTTCCTGGCGACCTGCAATGCGCTTAATGCGGTTTACGGCGCGCTCAAAGAGCAGGGCGACGCGGAAAAGGGCGGTATGGATTTGTTCTCGTTTGCGGAGTTCAATGACCTTATGGGCTTCAATGAAATCACGGAATTCGAGGATCGCTACAACTGATCGATATCGTCGATCCGTTCGAGCAACACGCGTGCCCGGGCGACGAGCCAGAACAGGGCAATAAGCCCGGCGGCGGTCAGGGCGATATCCTGATAGATACCCAGAACCGCTGCATGGGCGCCGGCAATCGTGGTCCAGAGCACCGGGATTGCGCCGGCCCAGAGCGGCGGGCGCCGGTCTACCATCATCAGTAGTCCCAGTGTCAGCCCGGCCGTGGTACCCGGTGCCAGAAGGGCGAAACGGGCCTCGGTCCAGGACAGGCCGTGATGCCAGTCGATCACGGGCAGAATCACGGCGGACAGGATGAAAATAGCGCCGCCGGCATAGCTTGCCGGTTTCCGCTGAAAACGGATGGAAATCCGGTTCCGGTAGACCCCGAACCAGAACAACACAAAGCCCTGCGCGATAAAGATCGCGCCATAGGCCGGTGCCGCGAAATTGAGTTCCCGGAAATGGACGAGATGAAAAACTGCGCCCGTCCAGATCCATCCGGCGGCGAGGATCGCGATGATGACGCGGCTTCTGTTCTCGCGCGACCGCAGGGCCAGCATCAACACGCCGGCGGTCAGGAAAAGGGCGACACCCTGCAATGGCCGGATCGCCCTGTTGTATTCGTCGAACAGGGCGAACAGGACCTCTGCTGTATAGGGCAGCATTCGCTCAGAGACTTTCTATATGGCGGATCATGCGCGTCCGCATGGCTGCGTCCGGCAGCACACCATACAGCGCGCCCATGTTTTCGTTCATATGCGCGACCTTTGATGTTGCCGGGATTGCGCAGGTCACGCCGGGATGTGAGATGACGAATTTCAGGAAGAACTGCGCCCAATTCGTACAATCGAACTCTGCAGCCCATTCGGGAAGCGGGTTCCCGGCAAAACGCCGGAACAGATCGCCACGCCGGAACGGCCGGTTGATCACGACCGCAAGGCCGCGTTCCGCCGCCAGCGGCAGCAGACGCTGTTCCGCCGCCCGGTCGACTATGTTGTAGGTGAACTGCACCGCATCCACCCGAGGGTCGGCCATCACCCGCGCTATCTCTTCGTGGCGACTGCCATGGGAGGTAGTGATCCCGATATGTCGGACGCGACCGGCTGCTTTGTCTTCGGCAAGCGTTTCGAGATGGCCTTCCCAGTTGACCAGGTTGTGGACCTGCATCAGATCGAACTTCTCGACGCCCCATAGCTTGCGGGAGTCGGCCATCTGGGTTTCCCCGTCTGCAATCAGAGGTGTCCAGATTTTTGTGGCGCTGAAAAGATCGTCCCGCCGGCCGATCCTGTCGAGGCAATATCCGATGACGTCCTCCGAGGACCCGTACATCGGAGATGAATCGACGACGGAGCCGCCCATGTCGAAGAATGTCTTTAGGACGTCTGCCCGGGCATCGCGCAGACGCTGGCTGCGGCCGACGTTGAATGTTATCCAGGTTCCCATGCCAATGGCCGGTATATGCTCCTTCGAACCGGGGATCGCGCGGAGAATAGGCGGGCCGGCAGGCATTATGCGCGGGTTCGCCAGCACCGCCGGCAGATCAAGCGAGAGCGCTGCGCCGGATGCGGCAGCCGTTGCCAGGAAGCGCCGGCGACCGAGCAGTCGTCCGGTAGCGCCGCGCTTTGAGGGTTTTCGCAGTGACATATTGGATCAAGCTCCTCAACCTTTGATAACTAGGACCTTTCGGCCACGTATATCAAGCCGGATTGCACAGAATTGACCGGTATCGGTCCGTTGGCAGAGACGGCGGGTTGCGGCATAGTGGCGTTATGTCAGGCAAGCTGAAAATCGATCCCTCCGACAAGCGGCCGCCGGTTGCCCCGGTTCTGCCGGAACCGGACAAGCAGGCCGACCACCACCGCCAGGTGCGCGCCGCGCGCCAGAGCGAGGTGATGGAAGACTATGTCGAGCTGATTGCCGACCTGATCGATTCGACAGGCGAAGCGCGCTCTGTCGATATCGCCAAGCGGCTGGGTGTTACGACGCCGACCGTTGCCCGAATGATCGGCCGCCTGAAAGAGACTGGCTGGATCGAAACCCAACCTTACCGCGCAATTTTTCTGACCGAGGACGGTCGCCGGGTGGCAGAGGCATCCCGCCGACGGCACCAGATCGTTGTCGAGTTCCTCACGGCGATAGGCGTCAGTGAGGAAGTTGCCCGTGCCGATGCCGAGGGGCTGGAGCACCATGTTTCCGAGGAAACGCTGGCTGCTTTCGAGCGCTGTCTCAAACCGCGCTGAACGAATCCTTCATTTGCCTAACGAATCGAAATAGGGTGTGAAATGCGGCCCAAACCGTGTCTGCGGGTCCGGGAATTTTAGTACACATCTGTCCCCGTTTTTAGAACCTGCCGAATTCTGCCGTTCTCACGGGATATCCACAACATGTTGTGGATATATCATCATTTAGCCCTTTTTGATTGACGGTACCCTAGATGTTGATGCACACTCCTACGTCGCGGCCACCGGGGAAAGTTATCCACAGATGCTTGTGGATACTTTTCGGGTCGCGGGGCGGGGTGCGCATACCGGAAAACGGCCAGTTTTTGCCGTTACCAGACAGCAACCTAAACCTGCCAGCCAGCGTGAATATCCGAGGGGGTACGTTCGCGCGGGACACGCTAACTGCCCCCTGACGAGTCGTTTTTAGAAGGAGGTTGGGCGTGCTAGATCTGGTGCAGACGGAACATGATCTTTTCCAGTCAAAAAAGGGAATTGCGGTCAAGATTGATCGCAGTCGCGATGCGAACCTGACCGATTTCGGCAAAGCGGTGCTGACCGACCGATATTTGATGCCCGGCGAGGAGTATCAGGACCTTTTTGCGCGCGTATCGTGCCATTTTGCGGACGATTCAGCGCATGCCCAGCGAATCTACGATTATATGTCGAATCTGTGGTTCATGCCGTCGACGCCGGTTTTGTCGAATGGCGGTACCGATCGCGGTCTGCCGATCTCCTGCTTCCTGAACGAGGCCACCGACAGCCTTGACGGCATCGTCAACCTGTGGAACGAGAACGTCTGGCTGGCCTCGCTCGGCGGCGGTATCGGCTCTTACTGGGGCAATCTGCGGTCGATTGGCGAAAAGGTCGGTGCGAACGGCAAAACCTCGGGCATTATACCCTTCATTCGCGTGATGGATTCGCTCACCCTGGCGATTTCGCAGGGCTCGCTCCGGCGCGGCTCGGCGGCGATCTATATCCGTGTCGATCACCCTGAAATCGAGGAATTTATCGAGTTGCGCCGTCCGACCGGCGGCGATCCGAACCGCAAGGCGCTGAACCTGCATCACGGGATCATCATCCCTGACGAGTTCATGCGCGCGGTTGAGAACGACGAGGAATGGGGGCTGAAGAGCCCGAAAGACCAGGCGGTGATCCGCAAGGTGTCCGCCCGCAGCCTGTGGATCCGCATGCTGTCGACCCGGATCGAAACCGGCGAGCCCTATTTCCTGTATATCGACCACGTCAACAAGGCGATCCCGGAACATCACAAGCTTGCCGGGCTCGAGGTCAAGATGTCCAACCTGTGCAGCGAGATCACGCTGCCTACGGGGATCGACAAGGATGGCGAACAGCGGACCGCGGTGTGCTGTCTCTCGTCGATGAATCTCGAGACCTACATGGAGTGGAAAGACCATCCGACGATCGTCGAGGATATTATGCGTTTCCTCGACAACGTCATTCAGGACTTTATCGACCGCGCACCCGATTCAATGGAACGCGCCAAGTATTCCGCGATGCGCGAACGTTCGGTCGGGCTTGGCGTGATGGGCTATCACTCTTTCCTGCAGAGCCAGAACATTCCGATGGAATCGGTCATGGCGAAGGTCTGGAACAAGCGGATCTTCAAGCAGATAAAGGAAGGTGCGGATGCCGCCTCGGTGAAACTCGCCGAAGAGCGCGGGCCGTGCCCCGATGCCGCCGAATACGGCATCATGGAGCGGTTCTCGAACAAGATGGCGATCGCACCGACGGCATCGATTTCGATCATCTGCGGCGGTTCGTCGCCGGGCATCGAGCCGAATGCGGCGAATGCCTATACGCATAAGACGCTTTCTGGCTCGTTCAGTGTCCGCAACAAGTTCCTCAAAGCGCTGCTGGCCGAAAAAGGCAGGGACGACGACGATACCTGGTCGTCGATCACCGTCAATGAAGGTTCCGTCCAGCATCTCGACTTTCTGTCGGATGACGAAAAGGACACCTTCAAGACCGCGTTCGAGATCGATCAGCGCTGGCTTGTCGATCATGCGGGCGATCGCGCCGAATATATCTGTCAGTCGCAGTCGCTGAACGTGTTCCTGCCGGCCGATGTGGAGAAGAAAACTCTCCACGATGTCCACTGGCGGGCCTGGCAGAAGGGTGTGAAATCGCTCTATTACTGCCGTTCGCGCTCTGTGGCGCGGGCCGAGAGCCATGCCAGCCTGTCAGTGACCGGTGCGACGGCGGCTCCGACGACGGGCGGTCTGCCGCTGCCGGTAGACGGTGCCATTCCACCGCTGCCGCTGGCCGCGTCGGACGAAAACGAAAACGATTACGATTACGAGGAATGCCTGAGCTGCCAGTAAGCTTTCAGCAAGCCAATGGCGGGCAGGGGATAATACCCTTCTTCTATGGGGGAGAGGGCGAAGGAGTGAAGTGAAGAATGTCGTTACTTGAAGCCAATCCGGTCTACAAACCGTTCCGATATCCTTGGGCGTACGATGCCTGGCTGATGCAGCAGCGGGTGCACTGGCTGCCCGAAGAAGTGCCGTTGGCCGACGATGTGAAGGACTGGCACAACAAGATGACCGCGGAAGAGCGCAATCTGCTGACCCAGATTTTCCGGTTCTTCACCCAGTCCGATATCGAAGTCGCTAACTGCTATATGAAGCAGTACTCGCGCGTGTTCGAACCGACCGAAGTGCAGATGATGCTGTCGGCGTTTTCGAATATGGAAACCGTTCACATTGCTGCGTATTCGCATCTTCTCGACACGATCGGTATGCCGCAAACGGAATATCAGGCGTTTCTTCACTACAAGGAAATGAAAGACAAGGTCGACTATCTGCACAAGTTCGACGTAAGCACGAAGGAGAACGTCGCACAGACACTGGCCGTCTTCGGCGCCTTTACCGAAGGGCTGCAGTTATTTGCCAGCTTTGCCATCCTGATGAACTTTCCGCGCTTCAACAAGATGAAGGGGATGGGACAGATCATTTCCTGGTCGGTGCGCGACGAAAGCCTGCATACCGAATCCATCATCAAGCTGTTCCGCACCTTCATTTCGGAGAATCCCGAAATCTGGACCGAGGAATTCCAGCGGTCGCTTTACGTGACCTGCTCCGAAATGGTCGAGCACGAAGATGCGTTTATCGATTTGGCATTCGAACTCGGCGGTGTCGAAGGTCTCGCCGGTGCGGAAGTGAAGCAGTATATCCGCTACATCGCCGATCGCCGTCTGACGCAACTGGGTCTTCAGCCGATTTACCGGCTGGAAAAGAACCCGCTGCCGTGGATGGATGAAATGCTCAACGGCATGGAACACACTAATTTCTTCGAAAACCGGTCGACCGAGTATTCCAAGGCCGCGACCCAGGGCTCCTGGGAAGACATTTGGGCGTAGCGCCTGAGCCCTGTGCTAGTCCCACAGGTGAAAAACCCGGCGCTTTGCGCCGGGGTTTTTGTTGTCCGGGTGTTGGTCTTCGTTACGCCGCAGGCCGCCACTCGGCCATGCCGCAGCCGATATAGACTTCGGGGATCGGCGTGTAGTCGATCAGGTCGAAACCCTGGCTACCGGCGACGGCATGGGCGATGACCCAGTCACGGACCTCCTCGGCGCCGTTGCCGGTCGAAGCCAGTTCGCGTTCCAGTCCGTCGGCCAGGGCATCGTCGTCGGCATTGGTGAACAGGTCGATGCAGACCCGGTCGAACGGCTCATCGATCTCGCCCATGGTCGGCTCGCCGATCGAGTGGCTCAGACCGCCGGTTCCGAGAACCGCAACGCGGGCATCGCCCGGATAGCTTTCAATGGCCCTGCGCAGCATTTTTCCCCAGGCGATACAGCGCCGCAGCGTCGGCAGGGGTCTTTCCAGCTGGTTCACGATGACCGGCACGATCGGCAGCGCCGGATCGACACCCATGCGCCAGAGCGGCACGCAAAACCCGTGATCGAGCTTTAGCCGGTGGGACACGGCCGGGTCGAAGGCGCTTTTCAGGGCGGTTTCCAGCAGGTGCCGGCCAAATGCCGGGTGACCGGGAAGGGTTTTGTGCGGATAGACCGTCTGCATGAACGGCTCCGGCGGGCCGTCATGTTCCTCGCCGATGCCGATGCAGAAGCTTGGCAGGTTATCGATAAAGAAGTTCACCCAGTGATCCGGCGACAGCATCACCAGAATATCGGGCTGGAGCGCTTTGAGGCGTCGTCCCGTTTCGTCGAAAGCGGATGTAAGTCTGGCTTTCGGTCCTTCCGGCAGAACGTCCCATTCGCGGGCGATAAGCGGGCCATGTGAAGCGGCAAAAGCGCCGACGAATTCAGCCATGTTGCGTGTTTCCCTCGTTGAGTGCGGCTTGTTCCGGATCGCTCTTCATCGCGTGCAGTCGGGCGAGCATTTCGTCGTCTTTCATGCCGGAGATACTGAAATAGAAGCGCAGGAGATAGGCGTTCACATGGGGCGCGATTGCTTCGAGATCCCCGGCAAGCACTGCCGCGCGCATTTCCGCGCTGATTGGGTAGTCTTTCAGCACACTTTCGGGGTCGGATTTCCACTTCGCCAGGGTGGCGGGCGACTGGATGTCGAAAAAAAGCTTGCTCAGCCAGTAATCGGTCATGGTTCTGCCTTCGTTATGCAGTCGGAGTCTAGCCGGGTTTCCGGGTGGGGCAACCCGGTTTTGCGATTTGACGCTTAAGCGTGCAGGGTATGGCTGAATATATGAAGAGGAAAAGGACAATGGCGCTCAAACGTATGGTGCTGGAAATCGGCATGGGGAACGACCTGCATGGCGGTGATTATACGAAGGCGGCGGTTCGCGCGGTGCAGGACGCGATCCATCACAGTTCGCTGACCATGATCAAATCCCTCGGCATTTCGCCGGAGGATATGCATGTGGAGGTGACCGTCGGCGTCCAGGATCCGACCGCGGTCGATACCGATGCCGTGGCAAAAACGCTGCCTTACGGCCGGATCACCGTAAATGCCGAGAGCGGTGGCCTGGACGTGCCAACCGATGCCGGCGATGACAGAGCAGTGATCGCGACGGCGGCAATTATTGTCCGGGTCGATCTTCCCTAGTTCGGGGCGAATACTTCAGCATGGGCCGGCCCGAGACGGAAACGGGGCCGGCGATTGCCGCCGGCCCCGGTTGGCTGTTTGCCTGTCTTGGTGCGAAGCGGTCCGTTATTTGCCGAAGATCGCCTTTTGCGCGGTTTTGATGGCAACCGGCGACATGCCCAGAATCTCATTGACGGTTTTCTGGATCTCGGCGCCCTTCATCTGAGACAGGGGAAGTTTCGATTTTTTCGCGTCGGCGATGAATGCCGGCGAATTCACGGTTTTCCAGAATGCGGCGCGCAGCGGATCGATGAGTTCCTGCGGCGTACCGGGCGGCATAAGAAGCCCGCGGCCGATCAGGCTTGACGTCGCAATCAGGTCCGCAGCTGCCTTGGCGTCGGCGCCCTGTGCAAGCTCGCGTATCAGCGGGACGTCCGGGAGGTCGGGCGAGCGGGTGAAGCCGCTTTGAAGCAGTCCGACGGCAAACGAATTGCTGCCGCCTTCAAACCACTGCGGATGGCCGTTTTTCCATGCTGCCCAGGCCAGCGAGACGCCTTTGACCTCGCCCTGTTCCATCGCCTGGCGAACCCGTGAAGAGCCCTTATAGCCCGATACGATCTTGAATTTCGTGCCGAGCAGGCCGTTTGCGAGGGCCGTCACGATAAACGTGGGCGATCCCTTGCCTGTTGACCCCATGATTATTTCGGTCTTCATGGCGTCTTTGTAGTTGGCGGCGCCGGCATCCCGGCGCGTGGCGATGAGGTTATTCGAGCCGAAGACCCGCCCGAGCCAGGTGAATTTGCGGGCGTCGTACTTCACCTTTTCCGGGCGAAGTACCTGAGATACCAACGACATGTCCGGCGGCATCAGCATGTAAAGCCCGCCCTTGGGCATGGCGTTGAAGGCGTAGTTCGCTGATTTCAGGCCGCCCGCGCCGGGCATCGACTTGGTGATTACAGTCGGGTTTCCGGGAATGTTGTTGCCCAGATAGCGGCTGAGAAGAAGCGATGTCTTGCCGTAGGTGCCACCGGCGCCGTAACCGTAAATAATCGTAATCGTCTTCCCGGCGTATTTGTCTGCAAGAACATCGGCTGCGGCCGGGGCCGCGAGTGCGGAACCTGCGACGGCAAACGCCGCAAGGGCGGTAATAATCGGTTGTTTCATTGTTTCCTCCCGTATGGGCTTTGGCCCGTTTCATTGTTGGGGCGTGAAGGTTGGCGCAGAAAAGGGGCGATTACAAGAAATTGTATGTGTCATGGGCGGTGAGGCCCAACGGACGGTTCTTTTTGGGGCGGGGCATGAGGAATTCTGGTTGAGGAGATGTTTATGAATATGCTTATCGGATTATTTACGAATTTTACCGACACTTGGGGGTTAGCGCGGATTTTCGGATATGGAGCCGGCAAGACCTCCGATCGGGTCCCGTAAACATTGGAATGCCCCGGTGTCGGAAGGTATTTTCTGTGTAAAATTCGAAATAAAATGTAGATAAAATTTTATATAATAATGATTATTAGTGTAATGAATAAAATTTTATCCAATATTGAAAAGTGTTAGATACGATAGTTCCGTTTTATTCGATTTATTACTTGAGTTTCTGTGTGGTCGTATGTATCTTTGCAGGGTCAAGTAGATCGAAGTGCGGTTGCGACGGATAAGGAAGCCCAGCGGCGCACAGGCAGTCAGTAGCAAGCAAGGCAGGTAGTTATGTTCTGGAATTTCAGCTTCAGCAGTTTCTTCAGCAGTTTCAGCACCGGTAGCTTTATCCGCAGTCTGATCGAAACGATTAAGGCGCGGGTCAATGGCGAGCAGCCGGAAGAAGCCACCGCGCCGGATGCGATCAACGGCGGCCGCGGCAACGATCGTCTTCACGGCGACGAAGCCGACAACACGATATCGGGCGGCGCGGGTCATGACCGTATGTACGGTCGCGACGGTGACGACAGCATGGATGGCGGCTCCGGAAATGACAGGATGTATGGCGGCGACGGCGCCGATACGTTGAATGGTGGTCGCGGCAACGACAAAATGTACGGCGATGCCGGCGATGACAGGCTGGACGGCGGTACGGGGAACGACCAGCTGAACGGCGGCGAGGGTAATGACACCCTGATTGGCGGCGCCGGACATGACAAGTTGTCCGGCGGTGCCGGCAATGACACGCTTGAAGGCGGTTCGGGTAATGACCGGATGTACGGCGGCGACGGCAATGACAGCCTCGACGGCGGAACCGGCAACGATCGTATGTATGGACAGGCGGGCGAAGACACGCTCGTTGGCGGTGCCGACAACGACAAGCTGTATGGCGGTGCCGATAACGACATTCTGAAGGGCGATGCGGGCAATGACAGGCTGACCGGCGATGATGGCGACGACATCCTTGAGGGCGGTGCCGGCAACGACACACTCATCGGTGGCCGCGGCGACGATATGCTCGACGGCGGATCCGGACGCGACGGCATGCGGGGCGGCGCCGGCGACGATACCTATATCGTCGACAACGTGCGCGATCGTATTTCCGAACGGAAGGGCGAGGGCACAGATACGGTGGAATCGTCCGTCGACTGGACCCTGAAGCACAACATCGAAAACCTTACGCTGACCGGCGATGCCGACATCGACGGCAAGGGGACGTCGCAGGACAATGTTCTGACCGGCAATACCGGGGACAATGTTCTGACCGGTGGACGCGGCAACGATACCTTCGTTTTCGACGCGGGGTTCGGGGACGACACCGTGACGGACTTTGCAGCGGAGAGCGATAAACTCGATGTCTCGGGCGTCTGGACGGGTACGTTCGACGACCTGATGGATGCGGCGACAGAAATTGGCGGCAATACCGTCATCTCGATCGGCGACGGCACAATTACGCTGAACGGCCTGGCGAAGGCCGACCTGTCTGTTTCCAATTTCCCCGGTGTTCCGGAAAAGCCCGCAGCTGTGACGCTCAACGGCGATGATGGCGACAATACGCTGGTAGGCGGTGAAGGCGACGACACGCTGAACGGCGGCGCCGGTGACGACCGCCTGGACGGCGGCGAAGGCGCGGACGCCATGAATGGCGGCGCGGGCGACGATACTTATATCGTCGACAATGCCGGCGACAGCGTGTCCGAGCTTGCGGGTGAGGGAGACGATACCGTCCAGGCATCGGTCTCGGCCACGCTTGATGCGAATGTCGAAAACCTTGTCCTCACGGGAGACGCCGACCTCGATGGCGCCGGAAACGCGGGCAGCAACGAAATCACCGGCAATACCGGGGCGAATACGCTGACGGGCAATGGCGGAAACGACGTTATGTTCGGCGGTGCCGGCGACGATACGCTGACCGGCGGCGATCAGTTCGACATGCTCTATGGCGGCGCAGATGCCGATACGCTGAACGGCGGCGCCGGCGGCGACCACCTGCAGGGCGATTCAGGAAACGACGTCCTGAACGGCGAAAACGGTAATGACTGGATGATCGGCGGCAAGGGAAATGACACGCTGAATGGCGGTGCCGACAAGGATACGCTGCAGGGGAATGACGGCGACGACATCCTCGATGGCGGTTCCGATATCGATACAATGATCGGCGGCGCCGGCAACGATACCTATGTCGTTGACGTAGCCCAGGACAAGGTCCTCGAATCCGGCGGCAATGGCATCGATACCGTTCAGTCTTCGGTAGACTGGTCGCTTGGCGACAATGTCGAGAACCTGGAACTGACGGGCGCGGGCGATCTCGCGGGCACCGGCAATGCGGAAGACAATACGATTTCCGGCAATGACGGTGCCAACAGGCTCGACGGCGGCGAGGGTGACGATACGCTGACCGGCGGCGCGGCCGGTGACACATTCGCTGTTGGGCTGAATTTCGGCAATGACACGCTGACCGACTTCACGCCGGGGGCGGATACCATCGATCTTTCCGGCGCCTGGGGCGGGACCTTTGAAGAGCTCATGGCGGCGACCACGGATCTCGGCGACCGGTCGGTGATTACTCTGTCCGAAGGGACCATTACCCTGCTCGGCGTCGCGAAAACTGCGTTGACAGAAAACGATTTCGTCGGCGTGGCTGTCGATGCCGGCGATGGCGACGACGTACTCGAGGGTACGATTGTCGGTGAGTTCATCGAAGGGCTGGAGGGGAACGATATCCTCAACGGTGGCGGCGGCAACGACACCATCAGCGGTGGTGGCGGCAACGATACGCTCTTCGGCGGCGACGGCGACGATATTGTCGCGGGTGGCGACGGCAGCGACCATGTTCAGGGCGATGCCGGCAACGACACGTTGTATGGCAATGGCGGCAACGACTGGATGGTCGCTGGCGAGGGCAATGACATCCTGGATGGCGGCGACGGCGTCGATCGCATGTTCGGGAACGCCGGCGACGATACGCTCGACGGCGGCACGGGACGGGACACGATGACCGGCGGGACCGGCGACGATACGTATGTTGTCGACCATGTCGCGGATACGATTGTCGAAAATGCCGACGAAGGTAACGACACGGTCAGGTCTTCGATCGATCGTACGCTGGAAGCGCATACCGAAAACCTGGAACTGACCGGCGTTGCGGATATCGACGGCACGGGCAATGAGGCCGCAAACGCCATTACCGGTAATGACGGGGCCAACACCCTGTCGGGTCTTGACGGCGACGATACGCTGATTGGCGGTGCCGGCGACGATGTTCTGCTGGGCGGTCTCGGCGCGGATGTTCTGAATGGCGGTGACGGCAACGACCGCATGGATGGCGGTGCCGGTATCGATACGCTGACCGGCGGTCTGGGTGACGATACCTATGTTGTCGACGGCCTGGAAGATACGTTGGTTGAAAACGCTGGCGAAGGGTTCGATACGATCGAATCCTCCGTCTCCTGGACGCTCGGTGCGAATGTCGAGGCGCTCAATCTTACGGGTACCGGTAATATCGACGGAACGGGTACCGCACTTGGCGAAACCATCGTCGGTAATTCGGGCGACAATGTACTGACCGGGAATGGCGGGCTCGATACGCTGCGCGGCGGCGATGGTGCGGATACGCTGAACGGCGGCGCCCAGTTCGATGCCCTCTATGGCGGCGCCGGGAATGACGTGATCAACTCCGGCGACGGCGGCGATCACATCCAGGGCGATGCCGGCAACGATACGCTCAACGGCGAGGGCGGCAACGACTGGATGCTGGGCGGCGATGGTGACGATATTGTCAACGGCGGTGCCGGCCGCGACCGGATGTTCGGCCATGACGGTGAAGACACGCTGTTTGGCGGTGCTTCAGAGGACACCATGTCCGGCGGTGCGGGTGCGGATACCTTCGTCTATGAGCATTTGAGCGACCGCGGCGATACGATCACCGATTTCGCGACCAATGGCCAGGTCGATACCCTGGATCTCAGCCAGCTGATGGCGAACCTCGGCTATACCGGCAGTGACGCGTTCGGCGACGGTATCGTCCAGTTGACGCAGTCGGGCGCCGATACCCTGGTCCAGATCGATAGCGACGGCGCAGGCGGTGCGGGTTCGCCGCAGACGCTTGTGACCTTGCAGAACGTGACCACGAGCGATGTCGACACCGGTGTCTGGATCGTCTGACCGGCCCGCGACGACCAAGAGAGCAAAAAACCCCGGACCACGATCAGTGGCCCGGGGTGTTTTTTTGGGCGCTTGTGTCAGCCCGCTTCTTCTTCGTGCGGCATCACGGCGTTCATGATCGCGGCACACAGCCCCGATACGACAATGCCCGACACAAAGAGCGGCACCGACCACGCCGGCAGCAGGTCGGCCGGTAGAGGGCCGAATTTCGCCATCGTCGCAAGCTGGTTCACCTGCCACAACCCGAGCCCGAGCCCGAGGGAGATCGCCACGATCAGCATGTTGCGCGTCGTGTAGCCGGATTGTCCGACCAGCTTCATTCCGGCGGCAACGATCATCCCGAACATGACGATCGCAGCGCCGCCCAGGACCGGTTCCGGCATGGCGGCAATAACGGCCGCCAGTTTAGGCATCAACCCGCACAGGATCAGGAAGAACGCGCCGATCGTCACCACGTGCCGGCTCATCATCTTTGTGAAGGATACCAGGCCGACATTCTGGCTGTAGGACGTGTTCGGCAGCCCGCCAAACAGTGCGACGACTGCCGAGCCGAGTCCGTCTGCCATGACCCCGCCTTTCAGTTCCTTGTCCGTCGGTTCCCTGTCGGCACCGCCCATCGTTACGCCGGAGATGTCGCCGACCGTCTCGATGGTTGTGATAAACGCCATGATGCACATCAGACCGATCAGTCCGATGGCGGCAGGTGTTGTGAATTCCAGGCCGAAATGCGTATCCGGCAGCCCGAACCAGCTTGCGCTACTGATGGCGTCGGCCTTCTTGGCGTTGACCATCCCGAAGGGAATGGCAACGACATACCCGACGACGAGGCCGAGAAAAATCGAGGCCGTCGACCATATGCCCCTGCCGTATCGCCGTATCAGCAACGTGATCAGGATGACGAACAGGGCCAGCAGCCAGTGCGATGAATCGCCGAAACCGCCCGCTTTGCAGAACGGAGCCGGATAGGCGCCGCAGCCGGCGGAATACTTGATACCGACCGGCAGCAGGGTAAAGCCGATTGTCATGACGACGACGCCCGACACCAGGGCCGGGATCCATTTGCGTATCTGCGGGATGAAATAGCCGAGCACCATCTGGAAAAGACCCCCGACCAGCGAAGCGCCGAACACGGCGGCGAGTGTCGCGCCCCCCTTCAGGGCACCGGTCAGAATGCCGATATAGGCAAAGCTGGTACCCTGCACGATAGGCAGGCGGGATCCGACCGGCCCGATACCGACCGTCTGGATTAGCGTCGCGACGCCGGCGGCAAGAAGCGCAATCTGGACAAGGACCGTTATGTATTGCGGTCCGGCGGCAAGGGCGACAATCAGCGGGACGGTTATATTCCCGGCAAACATCGCCAGAACGTGCTGTATCCCGAGCGGTACGGCCTCGGCAAGCGGTGGCTTGTAGTTCGGATCTCTCAATTGATTGGCATCAGCCATGGTTTTCCCCGTTACTTCCCTTTTGGTTCCGTCCGGCGCAGTCGCAGGGCGGTCGGCTTTTTGTTTTTCGGTTGTCCCGGGAATGTTGATCGTCCGTTGCCGCCCTTGGGTCGGAGTTTCGACCGGTCGGGCGCCCCCGCAACTGGACGTCGGCTGGTAGCGGATTGATTGCCGCTTTTTTGTGCAAAAAGTCTATCCGCAGGGCCGAATCGTGTCTACGCCGGACATCGGGGAAGGATTCGTGTCGCTGGTACCCTCGGGCGGGACATTTCAGGGATCCAACGCTATTCTGAGGCCAATATGACAGAACATTCGAACGAACCTCAGACCCCGCAGGCGGGTCAGATATTCCTCGACCATGTCGGCTGGTTTGTCCCCGACATGGACGCGGCGTCCGATGCGTTCAATCGTCTCGGCTTCCCGCTGACGCCTTTTACCGTCCACATGAACGAACAGCCTGACGGCAGCCGTGTGCCGTCCGGCACTGCCAACAGATGTGCGATGATCCGCCGGGGGTATCTGGAAATACTTACCCGGGTGCCGGAAGTGGAATCCGCGATCACCGCGCAGATGGATGCCGGCCTTGCGCGGTATACGGGGCTGCATCTGATCGCGTTTACGGTCGGCGATACGGATGCCGCGACGGCAAAACTCAGAGAGGCCGGTTTCGCGCCCGAACCGCCGATCGCCCTGCGGCGTCCGATGCCGCTCGATGCCGGGGGCGAGGGGACGGCCGCGTTTTCGGTGATCCGCTTGCCGTCCGATGCCATGGCGGAGGGCCGGGTTCAGGTGTTGAGCCAGGACACGCCGGACGTGGTATGGCAGCCGTCGGTCACGGCGCACGAAAACAGCCTCGATATGCTGTCGGGGCTGCTGATTTGTGCCGACGACCCTGAAGAAGCGGCGATCCGGTACGAGCGTTTCACCGGCAAGCCCCGCAAGGCGGACGGTGGAGGGTTCAGAATCGATCTTGACCGCGGGCGCCTGACAATCTGCGATTCCGCGGCGTGCCGACGCCTTCTGCCGGGCATAGACATTCCCAGCATGCCGTTCATCGCGGCTGTCTCTATCCGAAGTGCCGATATCGGCGCGACCAGGTCCTTTCTGGCAGCGGCGGATGTGCCGTTGATCGGCGAAAGCGGGGATTGCATCCTTGTCGCACCCGCTGCGGGCATGGGGGCCTGTTTCGCGCTGCATGCGGGCGAGCAGGAACCGTTTCCGCTGACGTGACGTCCGCAGACATCATATTCTTGTTCCGCGAGGCAACCGGCCGGATGAGGTGCGCGGCATGAGCGATGTCTGGGTCTTCGGCTACGGTTCGCTCGTCTGGCGGCCCGATTTCCCGTTCGAGGAAGACCGCGTTGCGACGATTGCCGGATGGGGAAGACGGTTCTGGCAGGGATCGACCGATCATCGCGGTGTGCCGGGGGCGCCGGGGCGGGTGGTGACGCTGATCGAGGATCCCTCAGCTGTTTGCTGGGGGCGCGCCTATCTTGTTTCGGCCCAAAGCCGGGACGAGGTAATTCGGCACCTCGATTATCGCGAAAAGGGAGGCTATTCGCTGCATGAGACGGAGATGGCGTTTCCCGGTACCGGTCAGCGCCCTGCCGACGGGCTGATCTATATCGCGACGCCGGGCAACCCCAACTGGCTCGGCGATGCACCGTTGCCGGAAATCGCGGCGCAGGTGCGGTCGAGCAAAGGACCCTCGGGACCCAATACCGAATACGTCGTGGAACTGGCGCGCGCGCTGGCGCAGATGGGCGCGGACGATCCGCATGTATTCGACCTTGCCCGTCACGTCGCCGAGATGGACGGGGCGGGTCAGACGTAGTCGAGCGGCAGCGCCGTCGTATACTTGATCTGTTCCATCGAAAAAGACGAACTGACGTCGTAAAGCTCCACCTCGGCGATAAGCCGCTGATAAAAGCGGTCGAAAGCGCCGATATCGGGCACGACAACGCGCAAGAGATAGTCGATATCGCCCGACATCCTATAGAACTCGACGACTTCGGAGAACGCGTTCACGGTGCGTGAAAATTCCTGATACCAGGCGGCGTCGTGTTTGTCGGTTCGGATGGAGACGAAAACCGTCACGCCCGCGTTGAGCTTGTCGGCATCCAGCAGGGCGACCCGCGACCTGATAACGCCCGCGGTTTCGAGCTTCTGAATGCGCCGCCAGCAGGGGGTCGTCGACAGGCCCACCTTTTTGGCGATATCGGCGACCGCAAGGGTCGTATCTTCCTGCAAGATATTCAGAATTTTCTTGTCGATCGCATTCATGATAAAATAATCCCCAGTCTTCATCGTAATTTAGAATACCATGCTCAATACGCCGAATCACGTGGAAAGTTTAAAAACACTTGCCGTCGGTAATCCGTAAACTGTTTGGCAGATGTTTCAGGGTTAATATCCCCAGGAAAAGGCTATCGAGATATGGAACTCAGTCAGTTTTGCAAAAAGGTCGGACGCCTGGTGGCGGAAAATCCGGTTGAGGACGTACCGGGTCTGATTGCCAGTTATCTGCCGGAAATTCTGATGGATCGGAATTTGCTGTCTGCAGAACACAAGGCGTGCCCGTCCGAGGGGTATGGTCGCCACGATGTGTTCCTTTGCCCGAAAGACGATTTTTCGATCATCGCCGCCGTCTGGCCCGCCGGTATTGTCTCGCCGATCCACGATCACAAGACCTGGTGCACGTTCGGTGTTTTTGAGGGTGTGATCCAGGAAACCCGGTATCGGGCGGTATCGGACGATCCGTCCTGCAAGGATGCGGTTCCGGTGGAGACAATAGAACACCTGCCGGGCGCCGTTGCGCATTTGCCTGTCGGCGGGGGCGATATACACTGCATGCACAACCCGACCGACAAGGCCGCGGTATCGGTGCATGTTTATGGCGGAAATTCCGTCAAACTCGGGCCCAACGTGGTCAAAGTCTATCAGGAAGCCGCTGCCGCCATCGCTTGACGGCGGCAGCTTAAACGCGTTACTCCGCCGTAACGGGATTTCCCGCCAATGGCGGGACACGCATTGCGTCAAAAAGGGAGAATTAAAGTGCGCGCAGTTGTTCTGCACGAACACGGTGATATTGAAAATCTCACATATCACGAAGACTATGCCGATCCGGAATGCGGTGAGGGCCAGGTTATCATTCGCGTCGGCGCGACATCGCTGAACTATCACGACGTATTCACGACCAAGGGGATGCCCGGCATCAAGGTGCCGCTGCCGATCGTGATCGGGCTCGATATTTCGGGCGAGATCAAGGAAATCGGGGCAGGCGTCGAAGGCTGGTCGGTCGGTGACCGCGTGCTGGTCAATCCGCTGGACCCCGTGACGCCGGAAAAAGGCCTGATGGGAGAGATGCTGGATGGCGGCACGGCGGAACTCTGTGCGGTCGATGCCACGCGGCTGATCAGAATTCCCGAAGGATGCTCCTACGAGCAGGCGGCGGCGTTGCCGGTCGCCTATGGCACGGCGCACCGGATGATGATCACCAACGGTGGCATGAAGGGCGGCGAAAAGGTGCTGATCCTCGGTGCGTCCGGCGGTGTCGGCTCGTGCTGCGTGCTGCTCGCCAAGATGATGGGCTGCGAGGTTGTCGCGGCGGGTTCCAGCCCCGACAAGCTTGAGGCGCTGAAGACCTGGGGCGCGGATCACGTGATCGACTACACCGATTTCGAAAAACAGATCTACGGGATCTACGGCAAGCCCCATCGTCGTAAATACGAAGGCGGCGTCGACGTCGTGATCAACTTCACCGGGGGCGACACATGGGTGCCTTCGCTCAAGGCCACCAAGCGCGGCGGCAAAATCCTGACCTGCGGTGCGACCGCGGGTTTCGATCCGACGGAAGACCTGCGCTATGTCTGGACCTTCGAACTCAAGATACTCGGGTCGAACTCCTGGGCCATCGAGGATCTCGAAACCCTGATGCAGCTGATCGCCGACGGCAAGCTGAAGCCGGTGATCGATACGGTGCTGCCGCTCGAGCAGACGGCCGAGGGGGTTCGCCAGCTTCGCGACCGCGAAGTGATCGGCAAGATCGTCATCACGCCGTAGCGGGGCTGCGGAAATGAACCCTTCGGAATCTGGAAATCTCGGCGATGTTTTCATCGCTCATGCCCATTCGGATCAGGTCGCTGTCGTGGATCTCTACGACACGGCCAATCCGCGGGAATTTTCCTACCGCGATTTCAACGCTGCGTGCGACGCCGTTGCGAACGGGTTGCTGGTCGCCGGCATGGAACCCGGCGACCGGGTCGGCATTCTGGCGCTGAACAGCGTCGAATTTCTTGAGGTACTGTTTGGCGCAATGCGCGCCGGATGCGTGCCGGTGATGATCAACGTCAAACTGCCCGACGAGACGGTTGAATATATCGTGCGGGATGCCGACATGAAGGCGGTTTTTGCCGACCCGAACCAGGCCGAACGGGTGCCCGACGGCGTTCGCACGCTGACGTTCCCGAGTGCCGCCGAACTTGCAGGCGGCGGTGCGGGGCATGGCAGCAGCGACGCCTACCGGGATTTCGTCATCCATTCCGACGCGCCGTTCCCGTCATTTTTTGCCGGTGGCGACGATATCGCCGAACAACCCTATACGTCAGGCTCTACCGGCAAGCCGAAGGGCGTGTTGCTCGATCATCACGGACAGGTCTGGATGATCGGTAAGATCGTTGAAAGCCGCGACATTCGCGCTGACGATTGTTCCGTTATTTCGGCGCCGCTGTATCACAAGAATGCATTGCTCGCCGTCAAGTCGGCGCTGTCCGCTGGCGGCCGGATCGTGATTTTCTCCCGCTTCGATGCGAAGGAATACATCAGGGCGATCGAACGCTACAAGCTCACCATGCTGACCGGCGTGCCGACGATGTACGCCCTGATCCTGCAGGAAGAGGCATTGCTCGACGAAACCGACCTGTCGTCGGTACGGAACTGCTCGATGGGTTCGGCGCCCGCCTCGGACAATCTGCTCGACAATCTTGCCGCCCGGTTCCCGGATGCCAGGCTCAACCTGAATTACGGTATTACCGAGGGTGGCCCGATTCTGTTCGCCTGGACCCACCCGGACGGTTTGCCCCGTCCGCGCACATCCGTTGGCTTTCCGATCGACGGGGTCGAGATCAAACTGGTCGGCGGCGACGACGACAGCCAGGGTGTGCTCCACGTAAAAAGCCCGGGCGTGATGAAGGGCTACCACAACCTGCCCGATGCCACGAAAAAGGCGTTGTCGGACGATGGCTGGATGGATACCGGAGACATTCTGCGGCGTGACGAGAACGGCTGGTATTTCTTCGTCGACCGTGCGGATGATATGTTTGTCTGTGCCGGCGAGAACATCTACCCCGGCGACGTCGAAGCCATGCTCGAGCGCCATGAAGACGTCATGCAGGCCGTTGTGGTGCCGGCACCCAACACACTCAAGGCACATGTGCCCTTCGCCTGGATCGTCAAACGCGACGGTGCTGAAGCGGATGAAGAGGCGATCAAGCAGTTTGCGCTTAAAAACGGCCCGGTTTATGCGCATCCCCGGCGTATATTCTTCGTCGATGCGCTGCCGCTGAGCGGCACAAACAAGATCGACCGCCGTGCGCTCGAAGCCCAGGCGGTTGAAATCGCCCGCGAGGACGAGAGTGCGGCCTGACCGCGTTTTTACGGCTTTTCTCGTGGCGCTGATCTTCGCCGCGGCGCAGCCTGCTTCTGCCGATCAAGTCACCGAACAGGAACGCGGACGCATCGTTGAGCGGGTCCTGAAACACGTCAATCTGCAACGCGCAATGAATGGCGCCGGGCAGTTGACCCTGAATGCCCGACTTGCCGATGCGGCCCAGAAACACGCCGAGGACATGTCGCGCCGCGATTTCGTCGATCACCGCTCGCCCGACGGTCGCGGTCTCCAGGACCGGATTGCCGCGGCGGGATATCCCTGGCGGGTGATCGCCGAGAACCTGGCGGCGGGCCTGTCATCTCCCGAGCGCACGGTGGAATCGTGGATGACCAGTCCCGGTCACCGGGACAACATGCTCGACCGGGACTATCTCGACGCCGGCATCGGCTATGCGGTGCCGTCCGGCGAGGACAAAAGGCCGCGGTATAATCACTACTGGGTCGTCGTTTTCGGCGCGCGGTCGCGCTGACCCGCATCGACGCCGAAACTGATCGTCAGAGTTCCATATAGGCCGGCAGGTTAAAACAACCCCCATGAATGCCGGGCGTATAGTACCGGGTTGCTATCCCGGCGGCATCGAAGCGGTTCCGAATCGTCTGCGCATCCGTCTTTCGCGCCCTGTCCGATTTTGCGCCCCATCCCAGCGTCATGTACCCGAATGCATATGTCGGCACCTGTGTCAGATACAGGGCGGCATCGTCAAAGAGGCGGGCAAGGCGCTGATAGGTCTCCCGCGCCTCGTCCGGCTGGACGAAGCCGACACCTGACTGACAGACCACAATGCCGTCATCGGTCAGGATGTTGCGGCAATCTGCATAGAAATCATCGGAAAACAGCGGAATTGCCGGGCCGATCGGGTCCGTGGAGTCGATGATAATGACATCGAAACGACGATCCGATTCCTTCACGAATTTGACGCCGTCGGCGATCACGATATCGGCGCGCGGATCGTCGAATGCGCCGTCGCTCAGGCTCGGCATATATTCGGCGCACATATCGACCACGCTGCGGTCTATCTCGACCATGGTCGCGCGCTCGACGGTCCTGTGCTTTAGCACATCGCGCAGTGCGCCACCGTCGCCGCCACCGATTATAAGCACTTCGGTTGCTTTGCCATGCGACAGGATCGGCACATGGGCAAGCATCTCGTGATAGCAGGGTTCGTCCCGCTCCGTTGTCTGAATCACGCCGTCGAGTGCGAGGATGCGCCCGAAATAGGGGTTCTGGAATATGACCAGGTCCTGCAGTTCCGTCTGCGACCGGAACAGAATTTTCGAGATCTCGAAACGCTGCTGAAAGCCCGGGTGAAGCGTTTCGGAAAACCATGTCTCCGTCGCGTCGATCACTCCACCAGCCCCCGCTTTTGTTCGCTGACTTCAGCGCGGGTTGGCGCGAAATATCGTTCGAGCACCTTGACGGCCAGTTCCGGCCGGCAGTCGCCGCACATGAATACGTCGAATGCAGCGTAGTCCATTTCCGGCCAGGTATGGACGCTGATATGGCTTTCGGCGAGGATGGCGACGCCGGAAACCCCCCCTTCGCCGCCGAATTCGTGGACATGAACATGCAGGACGGTCGCGTCCGATGCCTCTGCGGCTTCCCGCAGGGCGTCGGCCATCAGGTCCGCGTCGTTCAGGCGCGAGCCGCCCCAGAAATCGACAAGAAGATGGGCGCCTGCGTAGGTCTTGCCGTCCTTGTGGATGAGAAAATCCCGCACATCGTTGGCGGGTTGCGGGTGCATGTGCGCGTGGGCGCTTGCTGATCCCTGTATAAGAGATTCGCCAACGGCACCTGCCGCCGAAACCGACTCAGTCAACAATGCGGATTTGTCCATCCATCGGGCCTCCTCGCAGGTGCATCCGCACCCGGTTTGGGTTGGTAAAAAAGTCGCGCCTTATCGCGCCTTTGACCGTCCGTTGCAAGCGGATTCGACCGAATCAGAAAGCGTCTGCGGATATGGCCATAATGTCGTCGGCGCCGGCTCTGGCGGCATGGGCGTATCCGGCCACCTGGGGTAACAGATTCGCCGCGTAAAACCGCGCGGTTGCCCGTTTCGCCCTGTAAAAGTCGTCGTCGCCTTTGGCAGACGAGGCGATATTGGCCGCCTTGGCCATAAGCCACCCGCCGGTGATAAGTCCCAGCGCGCGGAGATACGGCGTCGCGCCGGCCATCACGATCCGGGGGTCATCGCCCGGGTCGGCCAGCATCCAGTCGGTGGTGACTTTCAGTGCATCGAGTGCGGACCAGATGGCGTCCGCAATCAGGGAATCCTCGATCTCGGTATCGCGGATTTCGTCAATCAGCTGCTGGAGCGCTTCGCCCCGGTCGCGCAAAATTTTACGGCCGACAAGGTCGATCGCCTGGATGCCGTTCGTCCCTTCGTAGATCGGCGTGATCCGGCAGTCGCGGTAATGCTGGGCGGCGCCTGTTTCCTCGATAAAACCCGCGCCGCCGTGAATCTGGACGCCGAGCGACGCGATCTCCACGCCGCAATCTGTCGACCAGGCCTTGACGATGGGTACCAGAAGATCGATCCGCGCCTGCGCAGCAGCCTTTACGTCGCTGTCCGGGTGTTTGCGCACGACATCCTGCTTGGCGGCGACGTAATAGCCGAGCGCCCGTGTCGCCTCGGTCAGGGCTCGCATGGTCATCAGGTTCCGCCGGACATCGGGATGATGAATAATCGGTACCTCGCTCAGGACCGGGTTTGCGATATCCTTGCCCTGCACCCGCTCGCGGGCATATTCCGCTGCCTGCTGGTAGGCGCGCTCGCCGATGCCGACGCCCTCGCGGCCAACGGCGAGGCGGGCCGAGTTCATCATGGCGAACATGTATTCCATGCCGCGGCATTCCTCGCCGACGAGATAGCCGATCGCGCCGTCGTTCTCGCCGAACTGCATGACACAGGTAGGGCTGCCATGGATACCCAGCTTGTGTTCGAGCGACATTGCCCTCAGGTCGTTACGCTGGCCAAGCGATCCGTCGTCATTGACGAGAAACTTCGGCACGATGAACAGCGAAATGCCACGAGTGCCCGGAGGGGCGTCGGGCGTCCGTGCCAGCACCATGTGAACGATATTTTCGGTAAAGTCGTGCTCGCCCCATGTCGTAAATATCTTCTGGCCGGTAATCCGGTAGTGGCCGTCTTCGGGGACAGCGCGGGTGCGCAGCGAGCCGACATCGGAACCGGCGCTGGCCTCTGTCAGGACCATGGTGCCGGTCCATTCGCCGGTCACCAGTTTTGGCATCCATTTTTCTTTCTGCTGCGCGGTGCCGAATTTTTCAAGGCATTCAACCGCCGCGATGGTCAAAACCGGGCACAGCATGAAGGCCAGATTCGCCGCGTCCCACATCTCGAAGACCGGGGTGGCGATCAGCATCGGCAACCCCTGGCCGCCGATATCCTCATCGAACTGAAGGCCGTTCCAGCCGCCGTCCACATAGGCGTGATAGGCCTCTTTGAACCCGGTCGGTGTTATGACAACGCCGTTTTCAAGCCGCGAGCCTTCAAGATCGCCGGCCCGGTTGATCGGCGACAGGACATCGCGCGCCATCTTGTTGGCTTCTTCCAGAATGGCGTGAACGACGTCCGGCGTCGCGTGTTCGTAGCCGGGCAGCGCGGCGATATCTTCCAGTCCGACCAGTTCCTCGATCACGAACTGCATATCGCGCAGCGGTGCGGTGTATTCAGCCATCTCTGTTCTCCTAGAGTACTTTGCCCGGGTTCATGATCCCGTTGGGGTCGAGCGCCGCCTTGATCGCGCGCATTACATCCAGCGCCACCGGCGATTTATAGGTTTCAAGTTCGCCGCGCCGAAGCCGGCCGATACCGTGTTCGGCGCTTATCGATCCACCCATGGCAACTGTACGGTCATAAACCGCGGTGTGGATTTCGGGTTCCAATGCACGAAAATCGTCGTCCGACATATCGATCGGCCGCGACAGATTGAAATGCACGTTGCCGTCACCGACATGGCCGAACGCGCAGGGCCGGATGCCCGGGACCATCCGGTTCAGGTCGGCAATGGCGTCCACCAGGAAATCGGCCACTTTCGAGACGGGGACGGATATGTCGTGCTTCGAGCTCGCCCCTTCGAATTTTTGCGCTTCCGGAATCGTTTCGCGAATGCGCCAGAAATCGGCCGCCTGTTGGCCGCTCTCGGCGATGACGGCATCGAGAACGACGCCGTCTTCCATGCTCTCGCCGAGGACCGTTTCCACCATCTCGCGAAGACCTGCCGCAGACCCTTCGCCTGCCGCCAGTTCCATCATCACGTAGTGCCGGTATTCGGTCTGCATCGGATCGCGGGTGTCGGCGATATGGTCGAGGGCGAACTGAATGGCTGCGCGCGGCATGTATTCGAACGTAACGACACGGTCGTCCGTGATGCTGCGGGCGCGGGCCAGAAGTTCGACGGCGGCGTGTTCGTCCTTCACGGCAACGAATGAGGTCTGTATGTCGGCCGGCCGCGGAAACAGTTTCAGGCAGGCCGCGGTGATGATGCCGAGCGTGCCCTCCGCGCCGATAAAGAGGTGTTTGAGATCGTATCCGGTGTTGTCCTTGCGCAGGCCCGTCAGGCCGCTCCAGATGCGCCCGTCGGGAAGCACCGCTTCGAGACCGAGGCACAGATCGCGTGCGGGGCCGTATCGCAGCACGCCAGTACCGCCGGCATTGGTCGACAGGTTGCCGCCGATGCGTGCCGTGCCTTCGCCGCCGAGGCTGAGGGGGAAGTAACGGTCGGCTTCATCCGCTATTTTCTGGACGTCGGCCAGGATAACGCCGGCTTCGACCGTGATCGCGTAGTTCAGCACGTCGAGCTCCCGGACCCTGTTCATGCGGGTCAGCGACATGACGATCTCGCCACCGTGTTCGTAAGGCGTCGCGCCGCCGCACAGGCCGGTATTGCCGCCCTGCGGCACGATGGGAGTTCGGGTTTCGTTGCAGATACTTACGACCTCCGATACCTCTGCGGTTGTCGCCGGGCGGACAATCATCGGGGACCTGCCGGTGTAATAGCCGCGTTCGTCGTTCAGGAACGGCGATTTGTCATTTTCATCGGTGATGACGCCGGCATCGCCGACGACGGCTCGAATCCGGTCGAGGATGCTCTGGTCAATCTCGCGCAGGGCGGTTGCATTCATTGGACGGGTTTCCTGAATTCCGGGGCCACGGATAGATCATGTGAGGGTATCCGGTAATGGGGTCAAGCGGCAACGTAAAGCTGGGCTAGGCTCCGTCGCGCGGCGCCGCGGCGCGCCGCAACCGGTCGTTGATCGCCCGGCCAAGCCCGTGAGCCGGAATCGGCATGACGGCAATGGCGTCGGCGGATGTATCCAGTATCCTCATCATGGCGAACAGATTTGCGGCGGCTTCCCGCAAATCGCCGGAAACGCTGAGATTCTGCTCCATCGAAAAACCCGTCAGGTCGTGCTCGCCGAAGGATAGCAAGGCCTCGCCGCGCCTGATCGATGTTGCGTTCAGGCGGAGACCGGCATCCGGTGCGTAGTGGCTTTCAAGCATGCCGGGCGATGACGGGGGGGTGTTATTGTCGCCGGCAGCCGCGATGGGGCCGGTCACGGCTTCGATCTGTTCCACCGTAATACCGCCGGGCCGAAGCAGGATCGGTGTATCGCCGGTGCAATCGACCACTGTGGATTCGACGCCGATGGGGCAGGGGCCGTCATCGACGATCAGGGAAACGGCATCGCCCAGCGAGGCGGCGACGTGCCCGGCTGCCGTCGGACTGATTCTGCCCGATGCATTGGCGCTCGGCGCGGCGATCGGGATGCCGCCGGCGGCGAGGATCGCCTGCGCCGTCGGCTGGTCGGGCACGCGGATTGCGATGGTGTCGAGCCCGGCGCTTGCCAGCAGCGAAACCGGCGAGGTTTCACTGCGCGACAGAACGATCGATAGCGGGCCCGGCCAGAAGGCATCCGCGAGAAGGCGCGCCGTTTCGGTGAAAATCACGATACCGCCAGCGGCCTCCGCATCCGTTACGTGGACGATCAGCGGATTGAAGGTCGGACGGTTTTTAACATCGAAAATGCGGGCGACGGCGTCATCCGATGTCGCGTCGGCACCGAGCCCGTACACCGTTTCGGTCGGAAACGCGACAAGCTCTCCCGATCTCAGCAATTCGGCGGCACGGATAACGGTCTCCGTCGACGCTTTTTCGATCGCCGCTTCGGTCACTGGGCGCCGCGGGCGATGAATTCCGGGTTTCGCCATCCCGGCTTGCGGTAGGCCATCTCTGCGCCGTCAAACGTCCGGACGCTGCCGCCCGCGCCGGAGAGGACGGCGTGACCCGCCGCCGTATCCCATTCGGATGTCGGTCCGTAGCGGGGATACACATCCGCCGATCCTTCGGCCAGAAGACAGAATTTCAGGGAACTGCCGGCGGTTACGTGCTTCTGGATGTTCATGCCGGCCAGCAGTTCTTCGATTTTCGTGCGGTCGCCATGGGACCGGCTCGACGCCACGATGGCGCCCGCGGGCGGGATCGACCGCACAGAGATCGGCCGCCATTTGCCATTGTCCTCGTCCAAGCCATGCTCGCCATCGCTGTCTTTGCCGAAGCCTTCCCGCCGCTCCGCGGTACCGATACCGCAGGCGCGGAAACCGCGTTTCAAGGCAGGCGCTGTCACGACGCCGAGAACGGGCACCGTGTTTTCGATCAGCGCGATATTGACGGTGAATTCTCCGCTCCGGCGCAGAAATTCCTTCGTCCCGTCGACCGGGTCGACCAGCCAGAAAACATCGCCGGCGACGGTTTCGGCATCGCCCTGCGATACCGCTTCTTCGCCGATTGCGGGGATACCGGGCAGCAGATCGCGTAGCGCCGGCAGGATCAGAGCCTCGGCCCGCTCGTCGGCTTCCGTGACGGGTGAATTGTCGTCTTTGCGGCGCACGTCGAAATCGGTGTCGTAGACCTCGAGAATCACTTTCCCGGCGCGGTCCGCGATGTCGGTCGCGGCCGCCATAAGGTCGCGACGCTCACTATCTGAAAAAGCCAAGGAAACTCCATTAATTCGGAGCGGCATCATAGTGATGCATCGCGACAGCGACAATACGGGCGCGCGGATGATCGATCGGTTAAACTGGTGCCATGTGCGGAAGATACACTCTGACCATCACCCCCGAGATGCTGCGGACGCTGATCAACTTCGCGGTCACGCCCAATCTGGAACCGCGTTTCAATATAGCGCCGACCCAGATGGCGCCGGTGGTGCGCGCCGACGGGGACGGCGGGCGGAAAATCGATATGCTGCGCTGGGGGCTGATACCGTCCTGGTCGGCGGATATGTCTGTGGCATCCAAGCTCATCAACGCGCGTGGCGAGACGGTCGCGCAGAAACCGTCCTTCCGCGATGCCTATCGGGAACGCCGTTGCCTGATACCGGCCGACGGTTTTTACGAATGGCGCAAGGAAGGCGATGCAAAACAGCCTTTCCGGATCGGTTTCAGGGGCGGTAAACCGTTCGTGTTTGCCGGGCTGTGGGAAACGTGGACCGCGCCCGAAGATGCCGAAAACGTGGGCGAGACGGTTGAAACGTATACGATCGTCACCACGGACGCGAACGCGAAACTGGCCCCCATCCATCACCGTATGCCGGTCATCGTCGATCCGGCCGATTTCGATCGCTGGCTCACCGGCAGCCCGGCCGAGGCGGCCAACGTTATCCGGGCATTTCCGCCCGATGAAATGGCATTTTACCGGGTTTCCACGCGGGTCAACAATGTGCGGAACGACGATGCCGGGTGTATCGCTCCCCTGAAGCAAACTGCCTGATCGCCGGTCAGAACCCGTATAGTTCCGCCGGGTTGTCGACCATGATCTGTTTCAGCGTGGTCTCGTCGACCTTCCAGGACAGCGCCCAGTCGAGCAGATCGGCTCCTTCGGGCATCGGTTTGTCCCACAGCATCACGTGAGGCCAGTCGGTGGCCCAGACCATCCGGTCGGGTCGCGTTTCGATCAACGCGGTCGCGTAACCGGTCATGTCGTCCCAGTCCGGCGCTGCATTCGACGCGCGATAGGCACCCGACAGCTTGACCCAGCACCTGCCGCCTTCCACCAGCTTCAGCATTGCCTGGAATGCCGGGTGATCGACCCCGGCGCCTGGCTGGAAATGCCCCATGTGGTCGAGGACGAGGTCTACCGGCAATTCCTTGAGGGCAGGTAACAGATCAAGAAGCTGGTTCTCTGCATCTATAAACATCTGGATGTGCCAGCCGAGGCGTTTGATTCGCTCCGCCATCGCTGCGATGCCGCTGACATCGGCACCACCCTTCAGAAGTGTGGTGAAGCGCAGCCCGCGAAAGCCGGCTTCATCCAGCCGGTCGAGCTCCGCGTCCGTGATCGACGGATCCACGACGGCGATGCCGCGGGCACGGTCGCCCATCCGGGTGACGGCGTCGATGGTGATATCCATCATCGTGCCGTAGCAGCTGGGGTGGACGATGACGGCGCGATCGATGCCGAGTGTTTTCTGAAATGCCTCGAAAGCCGCGAGATCCGACACCGGCGGGGTGTATCCGCGCTCTTCGGCAAGCGGGAACCGGTCGAACGGACCGACAATATGGGCGTGGGTGTCGCAGGCACCCGGCGGCGCTTTCAGTTTCGGGGGAGAGGCAGGCGCTGGCCCCGGGCACGGCTTGGTCATTGAATTTCTCCCGTTCATCATATTTTCGAGGACTATACGGTATCCCGGTGCCGCACCGGAAGCACTGATCCTTGAGTCTTTGCCGCTGCTGAGGCAAAACCCATTCAGATTTGGTTCAGGTTGAACCGGGCAGGTTGGCGCCTGCGATGAAGGGTGAAATTGGTAGACATGCCGGCAAAGGCATCTGCCGGGGCTAAAATAAAGGGGCGTAGTATGAGTTGTTCAATAGGCTGTTTGAGGACCGGTGTTGCCGGTGCGCTTGTCGCGATATCCATGGCGGGGGTCGTGGCGCCGGCCGCCGCACAGAGTCCGAAATGGCAATCGCTACCCGGAAAATCGCTGGATATCGGCGTCGGTCACGCGGGCACCGTCTGGAGCATCGGCCCCGGCCGCCAGGCGTGGCGTCTCGACGGCAAGAAGTGGGTGAAGTTCCCCGGCCTGACGAATCTCCAGAATATCGACGTCGCTCCCGACGGATCGGTGATGGCGGTGCGCAACGACGGCACGCTTCACTATCACAGCGGCAAGAAGGGCGCGCGCTGGCAGCAGGCAGGCGTCCGCACGATGGATGTCGGCATCGGCGGCGGCTGGGTGTGGCTGACGAACACCCAGCAGGGCGCCGGAGGGGGGCAGATATGGCGGTCGCGCTATACTCCCGGAAAATGGAAATGGCAGCGGGTTCCCGGCGAATTGATGCGGATCGATGTCGACCCGAAGGGCAACGCCTGGGGGGTAAACAAGAAGAACGACGTTTTCCGGCACGACGGCAAAAAATGGGTCAGGCTCGAAGGCAAGGCGCTCGATCTCGGTATCGGCGGTAACGGGGACGTCTGGGGCGTCGCGTCACGCGGCTACAGCACCGGCAAGGGCGGCGGTTCGGTCTGGAAATACGATCCCAAAGTGAAGGGAAGCTGGGCCAACGGCAACGGTACGCTGCACCGCATCAGCGTCGACCCCGCGGGCAAGCCGTATGGCGCAAACAGCAAACAGCAGATCTGGCGCGATGCCAGGGCGACCGGCGGCAGCCAGAGCGCGCCGGGATCTGACCCGAAACCGGTAAAAGTCATCTCGTTTACCCAGAGCGGCGCGTCGAAAGCCGATGTTGCCCGGTTCCAGGCGATCGCGGACAACCTGCTCAAGACAATGCCCCTGGCCCCCGCAGCGATCGCCAAGCAGATCAAATCGCTCGTGGGCAGTGTCAAGCTGACCAAGGGCAGCAACTACTATTCCGCCAACAAGGGAAACGTATACGTTTTCTTCGAAAAGCCCGGCGCTACCAAGAATTCCGGTTCCGGCACCAGCGCGTTCTTTTTGATCAAGGGCCGGATTACGCCGAACCTGCCGGGCTTTTTCAATAATTTCAAAGGATCCGATCTGTCCGATCTGATCCTGTCGGCGGTGAA
Organism: uncultured Rhodospirillaceae bacterium; assembly: GCA_963977005.1. Taxonomy (GTDB): domain Bacteria; phylum Pseudomonadota; class Alphaproteobacteria; order MPNO01; family UBA830; genus CAXBCP01. Next base: position 26,614 of record CAXBMQ010000024.1, on the reverse strand, counting down.
AACCCAGGCGAAGGAACTCAACAAGGGCAAGCGCAAGCGCGAGGAAATCTCGCTCAAGGACCTGCCGCCCGCACTGCGCACCGTCGTGAAAAAGCAGTACAAGGACAATATCAGCTTCCCCGCCGGCTTTCAGGCTGCGGCGGCGATCACGCTGCGCGGCGTATTTGCCGGCGCGGTCAAGGCGATCGGCTTGCCGAACAAGGACCTGACCCTGCGTGTCGGCATGGAACAGCCCGAATACAGCATCAGCGGCAACGCGCCGGATGCGGACGACAATACGTTCTATGCGGAACTGATCCGCCACGGCGCCTGGAAGAAGCCGTTCAATCTCGACGGCACGACAATCTGGGATACGACCATCGGCATCAATACCGACCTGATCATGAAAGTCTTCGGTTACGGGCATGTGAACAAGGGCAACAATTTCGTGCTCTATTACGATGGCCCCGTGCCGCGCAAGAACGTGCCGCCGGACGATCTGAAAAAAATCGCCTTTGCCTTCGGCGCGCATGAACTGTCCTACAAACAGTATCTGAACCTGATGCTGTCCTTCCAGATACCGATGACGGGCACGAAAAAGCTGGCTTTCGTTGACGGTGTTTCCGGGTTTTCGAACGCAATGATCAAGGGCGTAAAGAAAGGCGTGAACGCGCTGCCGCTGGATGCGATGAAAATTACCCAAAGCGCCCTGAAACGCTACAAGCCCAAACAGGGCGAGATTCCGCCGCCGAAATATTATTCGGTCCAGGCCGTCGGCCCCAAGGGCAAGCTGGGCGAGGAAGAAGGCCCCCTGATCCGTCTGAACGGGGCGGCGCGGGCACTGGGTATGAATGTCGCCGCCTTCAAGGGCGAGCTGAGCAAATCCGGGATGACGGCCTCCGGCAAGGTGGGAGATACACTGTCGCTCGGGCCGTTCGGCCGTGCGGGCATGTCGGGTACGCTCGATACCCAGCTTGATGCCAAGCGCCAGTTCTTCGGTGTGACCGGCACGATCAAGGCCGGCAAGCTCGGCGGGCGGGACTTCCTGGTCGATCTCAAGCCGACAGAGGCGCGTTTCCGTAGCGATGCCACCTGCACCTATCCGTTCGACGTCTCGGCCGGTGTGAAGATTACCGATCCGCGCAGGATTTCGCTGAAGAACCTGCCGTTCAAACCGCTGAATGCGGTGCCGGATGCAGGCAAGATGATCAAATGCGGTGCCGGGCTTCTTTATGCCATCAAGGACGGCGTCGTATACGCCTTCAAGGGCGGCAAGAAGGTTGCCGAATTCGCCGACAATCTGATGCAGAAGAACGAAGCGACGAAGCTGGCATCGAATGCCGTCAAATTCGCCGGTGGCAAGACCGTTAAGGCGGCGGGCGAAGCGGCGAAGCTGATCAAGGCCGACAAGGCGGCGGACGGCGCGAAGAAAGCAGCGGAGGCGGCGAAGAAGGCGGCCGAAGCCGCGGCCAGGGAAACCGCGAAACGCGCGAAAGAAGCGGCGGCGGCCGCGAAGCTAGCCGCGAATCTTAGCAAGAATATCGCGACCAACGTCGCCGGATCTGTCGGCAAGGCTTTTTCCAACGCGATCGGCGGCGGTGTCGGCGCGGTCAAAAAGCTGTTTGGCAAGGGCAAAAAAAGCCCCCCGCCACGTCCGCCGAATGCCAACGATTGCCGCGATAACGAGTTCTGGAACCATACCATCAAACGCTGCATGACCCGCGGCTATCAGATGTTGGTGGATACCCGTCGTGGCAGTAACGATCCCAGGTGCCTCGATATTATCAATGCCGTGGTCCACAACGGTCAGCATGTTCAAACCTATCCGTGCAGCGGCGGCTGGTGGCAGCAGTGGCGCCTCCAGGCCAACGGCTGGATCCAGACACCGAACGGGCGATGCCTCGATGCGAAGGACAGGCGCGTGGGCCAGAACGTGCAAACCTGGAACTGTCTGAACAAACCGAGCCAGAAATGGTCGATCGACGAATTCGGGCGGATGCGCACGTCGAACGGGCTATGCGCCGTTCCGGCCAACAAGCCCGGTCGCATCGGGTGGATTACACTGGTCAGGTGCGGTGCTGTTTCCGGAAAGAAGCGGGACTGGACCGCCGTGACCCTGTTCGAGGACTATCACCGCAAGTACCGCTTCTCGAAGGAATACCTTCTGCCGATCCACATGTACGGGGAATGGGCCTGTCATGCGGAAAATCACGTCTATGCCTGCAATGCGGCGCCAGCATACCGGAACCGGCATCTGGTCTACACGATCGGTTTTGTCAACGCGCATCAGTTCGCACTCGTGAACGCGCAGAAGAAAACCTGCATTTCCACCGACGCCAATCGCGGCGGACGTAATGCCTTCGGCGGGGGGTGCGACTACCAGCCGTGGAACCTGTGGACCGCCCAACCGGTCGCGGCGAACGGCAATATCGCGCAAGGAAATAAAAACCCGACCCACATGCTGAATGGCGTGTTCGTATTCCGCAATGTTCATAACGGGCTGTGCCTGACCAGCAAGCTGGGCAATGTCGACAATTTTGCGAAGTGGAGTCTGAAACGTTGCGATGTCGCTAAACACCCGACACAGCGGGTCAAATTGCGGAATGTCGGCGCCGGCAATCGCCGCACATGGACCCACAAGACCGTCGCCACCAAGCTCGCGATCGGACAGCAGTGCCTCACGGTCGTTAATAACAAGGCGAATAATGCCGGGGTCGGAAGCTACACCTGCAGCAAGCGCCGTATTTCCGGAAACGGAACCCGGGAAAAGCTGGCGAGGGTCAAGCAGGCCCTGGCGCATAACGGTATCCGTCATTCGATCGAATACCTGGACGAAAGCGGATACTTCGTTATTCGGCCTCGCCTCGAGTATGGGAAAAAGTGCCTGGATGTGCTGAATGCCACCAAATCCTCCGGTGCGCGCATCGTTCAATACACATGTCATCGCGGAGCAAGCCAGCAATGGTTGGCTGTGTCCGGGCGCAGCGGGAGTTTCCTGGTCAAAAACCGCAATAGCGGCCTGTGCATGCAGCGGCAGAGTAACGGCGCGATGATTCAGGCTGCGTGCCAGTCCGGTAATAATGCGCAGAGGGTCAGACTCACGCGGTGATTTCATAAACATCCGACACCGGACAGGTCGTCGACTCCCGTTGCACAACGGTCCTGCCAGTGGCAGGATCGTTAGCAATCTAAGCAATAAATCGGCGTTTTGCCGCAGCGGGAGGATGGAACATGGCGGAGATGGCCAAGGTCGCGGTGCTGACCGAACCGCGGACGTTCGAGTACCGGGAAGTCGATATCCCCGAGATCGGCCCCGATGACGGCATTCTGCGGGTCGAGGCGGCGGGGCTTTGCGGCACCGACTGGGAACAGTATCTCGGCCATCTCGACAACACGCCCTGGGCGGTGCGCCCGATCATTCCCGGCCACGAGATTCTCGGCTGGGTCGAAAAGGTCGGCCCGGAAGCCGCCAAGCGGTGGGACGTGAAAGAGGGCGACCGCGTCACGGTCGAGGCCTCCATCCCCTGCGGCCAGTGCTTCCAGTGCCAGGTCGGCCGCCCCGTGCTGTGCAAGAACGGCATGGGCTACGGGTTGCGCATGGGGTTTAACAATGCGCCGCATCTGTGGGGCGGCTATGCGACCCATATGTACCTGCATCCGGGCGCCACGCTGCACAAGGCGCCGTCCGACGTGCCGACCGATATCATGAGCCTCTTCAATCCCATGTCGAACGCCGTCCGCTGGGCGGTCGAGCGCCCTGAAACCGGGATTGGCGATACGGTGGTCATCGAAGGCCCGGGGCAGCGCGGCCTGCTGGCGGTGGTTGCGGCGCGTGAAGCCGGCGCCGGGCAGATTATCGTGACCGGAACCAGCAGCGATACGCTGCGGCTGTCGCTGGCGCGAGAGCTTGGTGCGGATGCGACTGTTGTGGTGGACGATGACGATCCCGTCGAACAGGTTATCGCGCTGACAAACGGGAAACTGGCGGATATCGTCGTCGACGTGTCGGCATTCGCGACCAAACCGATCACCGATGCGATCGAAATGGTCCGGCCCGGCGGCAAGGTGGTCGTCGCCGGCCTGAAAAGCTTCGCGCCGATCCCCGGTTTTATCTCCGATAAACTGATTACCAAGGAGATCGCGATGCTCGGCGTGTTGTCGTCGACGTGGTCTTCTGTCGAAAAGTCCATCGACATCATCCGCCGAAAGGGCGACACCCTCAAAAAACTCTGTACCCACCACTATCCGGTCGACCAGGCGGATAAGGCGGTCAGGGTTCTCGGCCGGGAGATCGTCGACGGGCCCGAAGCCGTGCACGTCCATATCGATGCGGTCTCCACCACTTAGCCGGGAGACGAAGCGATGGCTTCATGGATGGTCGGGATCGACACCGGCGGCACTTTCACCGACCTGATTGCCTTTGAAGTCGATAGCGGCGACCTGCGCGTCGCCAAGGTGTCCTCCGATCCGGCGGACCCGTCAAACGCGGTGATGGCGGCCCTCGACGAACTGATATCGATGGGTGTCGAGCCCGCAGATATCGCGTCGCTGGTGCATGGAACGACCGTCGCGACCAATGCGATCCTCGAAGGCAAGGGCGTCAAGACAGGTCTGCTCATTACCGACGGCTTTCGCGCCGTTTATGAGGCGCGTGGCTGGGCGCGACCCGAGGCGACGGACCTGATCGACCCGTTCTACCGCAAGCCGCCCCTGCTGGCGCCGCAATCGCTGACGCATGGCATTCCGGGGCGCATGGATTATCAGGGGACGGAGCTGGAACCGCTCAATGAAGACGCGGTCCGCCGGGCGGCAGGGGCGCTGAAGGCCGCCGGTGTGGAGTCCGTGGCCGTGAGCTACCTGTTCAGTTTTCAGAATGCGGCGCATGAGGCGCGGACGGCCGAAATCCTGGCAAAGGAATCGGATGCGTGGCGGGTATCGCTGTCATCCGTGGTGCTGCCCACGATCCGCGAATATCCGCGCCAGTCGACGACGGTGATCGACGCCTATGTCGGCCCCATCATGCAGCGCTACCTGGAACGTCTGTCCGACCGGCTGAAAGACCGGGGCGTGGTCACGCCACAGGTTTTCCTGATGCAGTCGAATGGCGGGCTGATGCGGATTACGATCGGCGCGCGGTTTCCGAACCAGACGCTCTTGTCCGGTCCCGCAGGCGGTGTCGTTGCCGGCGAGGAACTGGCCCGGATGACAGGGCAGCAGGAGATCGTCACGCTCGACATGGGCGGCACATCGACCGACATCGCCATGATCATCGGCGGCCGGGCAGACGAAACGAACGAAGGCAGGATTGCCGGCCAGGATATCGGCACGCCGATGCTGCAGGTACGCACTCTGGGCGCGGGCGGCGGCACGATTGCCCGGATCGGTCCCGACGGTCTGTTGAAGGTCGGACCCGAGAGCGCGGGCGCCAGTCCCGGTCCCGCCTGTTACGGGCGTGGCGGCGAACTGCCGACCGTCACGGATGCCAATCTCGTCCTCGGCGCGCTCGCCGCCGATAACGTGCTCGGCGGGCGGATGACGCTCGACAAGGCAGCGGCAGAGGCTGCCATCCGGACGCATGTGGCCGAACCGCTGGGGCTGGGCGTTGTCGAGGCGGCGGCAGGTATCCTCAGGATCGTAAACACGAATATGGCCGTCGACCTGCGACTTGCCTTCCAGTCGCGGGGCGAGGATCCACGCAAGTATATGCTGGCGGCGTTTGGCGGGGCGGGGCCGCTGCATTCCACCCTGCTGGCGCGCGATCTGAAAATCCCGCAAGTCCTCGCACCGCTTTATCCCGGTCTTAACAGCGCGATGGGCCTGCTTCAGACATCGGTGCGTCACGTCTATCTGCAGTCCTCGGTCGCACGGTTGTCCGAAATCGCGCCCGCGCGCATCAATGAAATTTTTGCCGGGCTGGAAGCGCGCGCCCGGGCAGACGTGGCCGAGGAGGGGTTCGCGCCGGACCGGGTCACGGTGACCCGACAGGTCGATATGCGGTATCAGCATCAGGGCTATCAACTGCCGGTCGATTGTCCGGCCGGGACACTGGCCGAAACGGACAAGCCCACCCTGAAGTCGGATTTCGATTCGGCGCATCAGCGCATTTACGGCGCCAGCGCACCCGATGAAGACGCGGAGGTCGTCACGTTCCGGGTGATTGCGGAAATTGCCGTCCCGCGCCTGCAACTGCCTTTGCTCGCGGAAGGCGGAGATGCGTCGGACGCCCGGATCGCCACGCGGCCGCTATACGACCTGGAGGTCGCCGATTTTATGCAGGCGGCGATCTACGACCGCGCAAAGCTCCGGTCGGGCGACCGGTTCGACGGTCCGGCGGTTGTCCAGCAGTTCGATTCCACGACGGTGATCCTCGCCGGTATGTCCTGCGTCGTGGACCCCTGGGGTAACCTTGTCATCGAGACGGGAGAAGCCGCATGAGCCTCGATCCGATCACCACCGAGGTTGTCCTCAGCCGGGTCCGTGAAACCACCGAGGCGATGGCCCATGCGCTGTTCCATTCCGGCTATTCGCCGATCCTGCGCGAAAGCCAGGACGGCACCGCCGGGCTGACCGATGCCGACGGCAGGGTCATCATGGTCGGCGGCGGCATCCAGTATCATTCGATGCTTTATACGAAAGCCGTTGAAAGCCTGTTGGCGGCCTATCCCGGCGATGCCATGCGGGATGGCGACAGCTTTGTCTGTAACGACCCCTACCAGGCCGGGAACAGTCACGTACCCGACATGGTCGTGCTGACACCGGTGTTCTATCGCGGGCGCCGGATCGCCTTCGGCGTTTCGGTCGCGCACAAGGCGGATCTCGGCGGGCTGGTGCCGGGCTCGTCGGGCGCGGCGTCGCGGGAGATTTTTCACGATGGGCTGCGTCTGCCGCCGGTACGCTACTGGACCGAAAACGGCGTGGTGCCGGAAATCGAAAACATCATTCGCACCAACAGCCGCGTACCCGATGTCGTCGTCGGCGACCTGCGCGGGCAGGTGGGCTCGACCCGGCTCGGCGCCGAGCGATTGGTCGCCCTGTCGGACGAATACGGCGTCGAGACGCTGGTCGGCGCCATGCAGAGCCTTATCGACCGCACCCGGGACCGGGTGAAGGCGGAGATCGCGTCATGGCCCGATGGCGAGGCCGAGGCCGAGGGCTTCATGGACCACGACGGCGCGGACCTGAACACGCCCGTCAGGATCCATGTCCGCGCGATCAAGAAGGGCGCGCGGCTCACCATCGATTTCTCGGGGTCGGACGGGCAGACCCGGGGGCCGATCAACACGCCCGCGCAGACCTGCAAGGCGGTGTCGCTGCTGGCGACGATCGCAGCATCCGATCCCTCTATCCCGGTCAATGCCGGTGCGTTCGAGGCGCTGGATTTCGTGCTGCCCGACGGCAAGGTCGTCACCCCGGTCTATCCGGCGACCGTAAACCATTATTTCCCGACGTCGCACCTTGCCTATGCCTGCGTCGTGGCGGCGCTCGGCAAGCTGAACCCGGCCCGCGCGGTCGCGCCGCCGGGGCTCGGCAATGGTGCCATCGCGATCGGTTACAGGGAAGGGCGCAACGGCAAGCCGACCGTTCAGTACGAGTTGATGGTGACGTCCCTTGGCGGGACCGCAGACCATGACGGCACGCCGATGGTCATGGGCATGTGCCATTTTACGCCGTCGACCCCCGTCGAGATTGTCGAGACCGAATATCCGATCCGCATTCGTAAATTCGACATCTGGCCGGACTCGGCCGGCGCCGGACGTACGCGGGGCGGGATAGGCTTCGTGCGCGAATACGAAATGCTGTCCGACGTAATGCTGACCGCGCGCACGGCGAACCACGAACGGCCGGGCTGGGGTGTCGCAGGGGGCGAAGGGCCGCCGGTTTGCGTCACGTCGATCAATCCCGATGGGCCCGATGCGGTGGTGCTGGCAGCGCTGGACACCCGGGAAGCATCGGCGGGGACGATCGTCCGCCTGCAGCAGACCGGCGGCAGCGGGTATGGCGACCCGTTCGAGCGCGCCGCGGACCGGGTGCTCGAAGACGTGCGCGACGGATACCTGTCAGTCGCCGCCGCCGAGGCCAAATACGGTGTTGTGGTTGTCGACAACCAGATCGATCGTGCGGCGACGGCCGTGCGGCGAAAACGTTAACCTTTCGCGGCCTGCGCGGTGCCGTTTGGCCGGCCCGCGTTAACCCTGTTTTTTGGGCCCGGTCTCGCACGGAAACCGGGAAAAAATTAAAATAAAATTTGATCGAAAAACAGGCATTCTGTAAGTCCTTGTTTTTCAAAGGCGAAAATCGTCAATATAGTTAATTTTCGTAAATTAATGTTAAAATGAAACACAATACTTGTTGAAATTAACTAAGTATAAAAGACACATTACCTGCTGACAGGACGGTTATTAACCGGCGGACACGGTTAACAAGAGCAGGTGATGAGATGCGATACTTCACAGCAATTCTTCTTTCTCTCGCAGTTATTGCAGCGACGGCGGATGTGTCGGCAAGCAGCCTTGGCGACGACAACAAGGCGGGCTACAGCCCCGACCTGCACTGCCTGGCGCAGAACATCTATCACGAAGCGCGTGGCGAGCCGATGGTCGGCAAGGTCGCGGTGGCGCATGTGGTTCTCAATCGGGCCGCGGACCGCCGCTGGCCGCGCCAGGTATGCTCGGTGATCAAGCAGGGTGGCTACAAGAAGCGCCATCGCTGCCAGTTCTCGTGGTGGTGCGACGGGCGCAGCGACAAGCCGCGGGATCGCGCGGCGTGGAAGGAAAGCCTGCATGTGGCCAAGCTGATCAAGACGGGTGTCGTTAACGACCCGACCAACGGCGCGCTGTGGTATCACGCCGTCAGCGTCAGCCCGTCCTGGGCGAAAAAGCTCGACCGCTATGCGCGGATCGGTCGGCATATTTTCTACACCGATCCGAAGCGTGCGCCGCAACAGGTCGCCGACGCATCCAACTGACCAGAACCCGAAGTGCTCATCTCTCCACGGCCGCCATGAAGTAAGCAGCATCCGGCCGGTGAGGACGAAAGAGCGCGGTTGAGCGCTAAACCCGGCGATTGCCTAGTCTGCACACTCCACGCAGCGGGCGGTCGCCGGGTTCAGTTCCAGGCGCTTGGGCGCGATCTCTCCGCCGCACTCGACGCAATAGCCGAATTCGCCGTCTTCCATCCGACCGAAAGCGGCATCGATCCGGGCGATTTCGATGCGGCGGCGTTCTATCGTCGCCTGGGCCATGGCCTGTCCCTGTATTGCATCCATGCGCGACAGCCGCCCCTGCACCTGCTGATCGAGTTCCACCGGCGCGGCGGAGCCTGCGGCATTCTCAATCGAGGCCGTCAGGTCGTCCTTGCGTGTCTTTAGCAGCGCGCGGAATTTTTCCGTGTCGATTGCCATGATGTTATTCGGCGGCCTCGCTCGGCGCGTCGGGCAGGATGACGGTGTTCCAGGCGTGGGTTTCGATGGCGTGATTGGCGTCGTCGTCGCGAATGATATTGGCAGGGTCCTTACCCGCTGCAAGCCGGTCGAGCGACCGCCGCAGCTGGCGGCGCAGCAGCACGATACCGCGATCGGACGTCGCGAGATTTTCAAGCGCATGGATCGCAATCGGCCGCTGGCTTTCCTGGGCTTCCATATCGTCGGGATTGCGCTGCTTGTCTTCGTAAGGTCGGTTGCGGAGATTTCCCGGGCGGATGTCGGTGACCGTGTCGGTACCCGGTTTCCAGCCGTCGAGGGGATTGCCGGCATCGTCCTTTGGCCAGGCAACGATGGAAATACCGTAGAGGTGTTCGTTATCGACCGGCACGCACCAGGTCACCTCGGTTGCGCGTTCCTGGTGCTTTGCGTCCGTGCCCTGTTCGTGGATGCTGGGGATCAGGCTGATATTCGGCAGCACGACCTCGGCATGGCGTTCCAGTCTGTTTCCGTTGGGAAGGTTTCGCCGCATGTTGTAGCGGACGCCGAGATCGGTTTCCTCGAAGTCGAGATCGGGCCAACCCGTTGTGGTGACGACGCTGCCGAACTGGTCGCCGGAATTCGCGGCATGAAGGATCAGCAGATGGAAGGCATCGATGACGTTTTCATAGTGCTGAAGCCAGTTGCAGTCCCGGACATAGCCGATGGCATGGTCTTCCCACAGTCGCATCCCGCGCAGTTCGACGTCGTCGCGGTGGCGGGTGTCGAGAATGTCGTACATCGGGAAGAGGGGCATTTCCGCCGGTGGGCCCATGTAGATGAAGACCAGCCCGCCATATTCGTGGGTCGGGTAGCCGGCTTGCCAGACATCCATCTTTTCGCGGAATTCGTCGCTTTCGCAGGCCATGTCGACACACCGGCCGTCGGTTGCGAATTTCCAGCCGTGATAGCAGCAGCGCAGCCCGTCTTCTTCGACCCGGCCCCATTCGAGAGAGGTGCCGCGATGCGGGCAATGGAGTTCGAGACAGCCGGTTCCGCCGGTCCCGTCGCGGAAGAGAACAAGGTCCTCGCACATGATACGCACGCGCTTCGGCAGTTCGCCGACCTCGTCGGAGGTGCAGACAGGCTGCCAGTAGCGGCGCAGCATTTCGCCCATGGGCGAGCCGCGCTCGACATGCGTGAGGGTAGGGTCATGCGCCGGAATTTCGTGGTGATATCGCGATTTCATGGCGGCCATCCGATACGGTGTCTTCGTATCTTTGCGCGGGGCGCTGCCGCCATCAAGTGATGAATATCGGGCGGCGCAGATTGGCAAAACGAAAGAGGCGCCCCGAAAGGCGCCTCATGCGTCGATAATGTCGTGTGCCAATCGCGCCTATGCGGCGACCGTCGCGCGGCGTCGCAGCAGGTAATGCGCCGTACAGTGCTCGGCGCAGTAATGCCGCCCCGGCTGGGCTGTCTTGCCGCAGATATGAAGGCCGTACTTGCCGGCCTCATCGCTGGGCCAGCGACACATCCACGGTTCGACGTCGGCCGACGGATGGTGAAAGACAGGTTCTTCGAAGACGACGGGTTCCGGCTCCGGTTCCTTCTTCGGTATCTCGGTGCCGCGCTGCAAATTCAACCGGTGTGCCTTGCCGATCACGGCATTCCGCGTGACCCCGCCACCCAGCTTTTCCGCAATCTGCCGTGCAGACAGACCTTCCGCCCAAAGACGCGTGAGTGTCTCGACTCTTTCGGGACTCCACTGCATCACTTCCCCCTCCTCATAGCTGTACTCTTGTGCCAACCCGTACCGCATGCGCTACATGCAGTATGTTACAAAGCAGTGACTACTATATATGGGTAAGCTCCGAGAGCAACCGGAATCTGCGGTTTTGTGCAATTTTCCTGTGGAAAGCGCCCCTTGGGGATAAGCTTTCATAAGCCGTTGTTATTGCACCGCAATAGAGCCGAATCGCCAAGGCCCTGCCTGTGGATTGAAGAGATACCCCCAGCCCTGTGTGCAGTTTCGCCCGAAACGGGTCGGAAAAACGCCGATTTTCAGGCGTCCCGATCGCCTTTGTAACTGGTCAGATTGATGATCTCGAGCACGTTGCCGTCGGGATCGTGGAAATAGGCCCTTGGCCCGTTGACGGCGCCGCCCTGGCGGTCTTCTTCGAAGAAGACATCTACGCCGTTTGCCGCCAGATCCTCCTTGGCACTCTCGTAGTCGTCCGCATCGACGACGAAGGCATGATGCACGTCGTGATCATCCGGGTTCACCCGTGCTTCCGATTTGGCGAGGATCAGGCAATCGCCGCCGCAGTCGAGAAACACCATGCCGCGGTCATGATTTACCTGTATCGCCTTCATACCCAGAATCCCGGTATAGAACGCCATGCTGCGGACGGTGTCGGTCACCGGCAGGGTGAAATGTGCGAGACCTCTGGTCCTGATCATTGTTCCGTTCCCTCGGATGTTTTGATTTGATCTATTCCTGCGCCAATTTTTCAGGGTTCCGGTCCGGCGGGAGCATATTGCGATCCCGGCCCGACGCGAAAACACTCTGCCGAAATAGACATACAGGATATGCCAGAATATTCCGAGAGGGCCGCCGCAATAAGGTTCTTCGCGAGCTTTTCTTTGCGGGTATCGCCTTGTTCCTGCCCGCTGTACTAGATTGAACCCGAACAGAAAGCACGCAGCGGGGACACTGGAAGATGACATTCGATGTAGCGATAATCGGCGGCGGGTTTGCCGGTCTGACGGCCGCCAATCATGCGGCCCTGGGCGGCGCGCGGCCGGTTGTCCTCGAGGCCGGCACCGACGATTTTTATATGTGCAATTCCCGTGTCGCTACCGGCGCGCTCCACGTGGCGTTTCACGGTCCCGAAGAGCCGGCGGAGGCCCTGTACAAGGCGATAATCGACGCGACCGACGGCACGGCGCGCGAAGACCTTGCACGGGCGGTTGCCGACAATGCGCAGGAGACCATCGACTGGATGCGTAAGGAGGGCAGCGAATTTCTGCAGCATCCGCGCCGGTCCTGGGGCATGCCGATGATGGCGCCGGGCCGCGCCATGCGCGCGGGGCTCGACTGGGAAAACAGCGGCCCTCATCTTTTCCTGCAGGCGCTGGGGGCGAAACTCACCGAGCGCCGGGGCGAACTGCGCCGGGGTGCCCGTGCATCGCGCATCCTGATGGAGGCGGGCATCGTGGCGGGTCTGGAACTCGAGGACGGCGAGCGGATCGCGGCAAAAGCGGTGGTCATCGCCGATGGCGGATTTCAGGCGGACCGTGAATTGATTGGCAGGCACATCACGTCGGATCCGGCCAAGGTCCGGCAGCGCAACACGGAGACGGGCAGGGGCGACGGCCTGCGGATGGCGGCGGAGATCGGCGCGGCGCTCGTCGGGCTCGACAAGTTCTACGGCCACGTGCTCAGCCGCGATGCGCTGACAAACGAGAGCCTCTGGCCGTATCCGCAACTCGATGTCATCTGCGCCAAGGGCCTGGTCGTCACGCCCGACGGCAACCGGTTTTGCGATGAAGGACTCGGGGGAATTTACGTTACCAATGCGATTGCCGGGCTGGCCGATCCATTGTCGGCGACCGCTATTTTCGATTCGTCGGTCTGGGAAGATGCGCGAGAAAACGATATCGTGCCGCCCAACCCGTCCCTGGTCGAAAACGGCGGCACGGTGTTTCAGGCCGACACGCTCGACGAACTGTCGGCAATGGCCGGGCTCGACGCGACCGGCCTGGCTGCGACCGTCGAGGCATTCAACGGCTTGGTGCGTGCCGGTAGTGCGCCGGCGCTCAGCCCGGCCCGCACGACGCTGACCTACCCCGCGCACATGGTTGAAAAGCCGCCGTATTATGCGATCCCGCTCTGCGCCGGGCTTACCGTGACGTCGGGGGGTGTCGCCGTCGACGGGCGGGCGCGGGTGCTGGATACGGCCGGATCCCCGATTCCCGGCCTGTATGCTGCCGGTTCCGTTGTCGGCGGGCTCGAAGGCGGTCCCCGGGCGGGCTATGTCGGCGGATTGATCAAGGCTTTCGGTATCGGACGGATTGCCGGGCGCGAGATTGCAGGAGCGACCGGGGCGTAGGCTGTCAGCCGGTTGTTGTCTGCTCGCGGGATAGCGCGGCAAGCACGTTTGTCAGTTCGGCATCGGCATTGCTGAAAAGCGCTTTCATCGCATCGGGATCGCCGTCGCGGGCAGCGATCTCCAGTCGGCGGAATTTTTCCGACAACCGCATGGCGCCCATGTTGGCGCTCGATGCCTTCAGGGTATGGGCGGCGAGGCGGATAGTGTCGGTATTGTCGTCCGAAAACCCCTGAACCAGCTCCGCGCGTTTCTCGGCCGCTGAGGCAAGATAGGCGGCAATCAGCCGGTTCCAGAGGTCGGGATTGCCATTGCGCAGCGGATCGGCGACAGACGGGTCTATGAATTGTCCGGCGTCGACGGCCTCCGCCGGAGGCCGCGCTTCCCGCGTCTCCTCCCGGTCCCGCCGACCTGCAAGACGTTCTTTGGAAAGAAAGGTTTCGAGAACGGCGAAAAGCTGTTCGCGTTTGAACGGTTTCGACAGATGCTCATCCATCCCGGCATCCAGACATTTCGCCCGGTCTTCCGGCGATGCATGGGCGGTCAGAGCGATAACGGGCGTGTGCGCCTGCGTTGCCGCCTCATGCTCCCGGATGAGCGAGACCGCCTGAAAGCCGTCCATTTCCGGCATCTGGCAATCCATCAGAACGAGGTCGTAGTCGCGCTCCATGAAAGCGTCGATCGCTTCCCGACCGTTCCGGGCGACGTCCACCTGGCAGCCGAATGCCAGGAGTTGCTCCATTGCGACGATCTGGTTCACCTCGTTGTCTTCCGCAAGCAGGACATGGGCGTTGAATTTCATGCTTGCCCGTGCAGGCTTTGAAGGTGCCGGTTCGGCAGCCGGAATTGCGGTAGCCGGAGATAAAACTTCTGTGAGTCGCGCATACAGTTCGGACCGATGGACGGGCTTTGCAAGATATGCTTCGACCTGTTGCAAGGGATCGGCGCTTTCGGGGGCGAGGTTGTCGGTCGATAACAGAATGATCGGGATATCCCGGTTTCGGTCACCCGATCTGATCTGGCGAACGAGGGGCATCCCGTTTGTGCCGGGTGTTGCAATGTCGGCGATTACCAGGTCGAAAGCCTCTGCCTCAGCATCGGATGTTTCGAGTTCGGCGAGTGCGGCACCGCCATCGCCGACACACAGGCAGTCGATTTGCCGGTCCTCCAGGTACCGTCGCATAACATTGCGGCTCGTCTCATGGGGGTCGACGACGAGAACGCGCAGTCCCGGCACGATCGGAAAAGCCCCTGTGTCTTGCCGGTCAAAGGCGGCGGAAGTCGGCGGCGAAGCTGTTTCAAGCACGATGTCGGCGCGGAATGTGGAGCCCTTGCCGGGCGCACTGGTAACGCCGATGTCCCCGTTCATCAGGGTGGCAAGATGACGGGCAATCGACAAACCGAGACCCGTCCCCCCGAACTGCCGCGATGCGGAGCTGTCGACCTGCTCAAATGACCCGAACAGGCGGGCCTGGTCCGCCGCGGCGATACCGATACCGGTATCCGCGACCTCGAGGCGTAGTTTCACCTGGTCGCGCGCCGTCTCCACGACGGTGACCCGTACCGTGACTTCGCCCCGTTCGGTAAATTTGATCGCGTTGCCGACGAGGTTGGTGAGTATCTGGCGTATCCGGCCGAAGTCGCCCCGCAGGACATCCGGCAAGTCGTCCGATACGAACACGGTGCATTCCAGCCCCTTTTTATGGGCTGCCGGGACGAGAAGGTCCATCTGCTCTTCGATAACGTCACGGATATTGGCGTCCGACAGCGACAGTTCGAATTTTCCGGCTTCGATCTTGGAGAAGTCGAGAATATCGTTGATCACGTTCAGAAGATTCTCGCCGCTATTGCGGATGTTGCGGACGAATCGTTCCTGGCGGTCGTTCAGGTCCGTGTCCCCCAGCAGGTCGGCCATGCCCATCACGCCATTCATCGGCGTACGGATTTCATGGCTCATATTCGCGAGAAATTCGGATTTTGCAGCGCTGGCGCGTTCGGCGGAATCCTTCGCCGCAAGCAGTTCGCGGTTGCGGATTTCGAGTTCTGCGGTTCGATCGGCGACAAGTTGTTCGAGATCGTGGCGGTAGGTGTCGAGCTCGGAATCCCTCTCCTCGATCGTGTCGAGCATTGAATTGAATCCCGTTACAAGCCGGCCGACCTCATCACCGGCACTTGCGGGCATTCTGATCGAATAGTCCTGGTTTTCACTGACCCGGCCCATCCGACGGGTGAGTTCCCGGATCGGGTTCGAAATCAGGCCGGCCATCGAGGCCGCCAGGAGTGCCGACACAATCGTCAGCAGAAATGTAAGTCCGGCACCGATAATAAAACGGTCTCTCAGATACCGGTTCAGGTCATTCAGATTTACCGACAGGTGCACGTGCCCCAGGGTTTCGCCATCAAGCTCAACCGCGGTCCAGATTGTCAGGCCGCCGTGTTCAAACCGGTGGCCGGCCCGGTCCCGACTGTCCGTTTGTCTATCGAACGGGCGGTGCTGCCCGGCGACCTTGGCCATTTTTTTCTGCAAGAACAGGTTGCCGTGCCTGTCGTGGATGTAGGCGGCGTCGATGGATTCGGCGCTGGAAAGTCCGTTCAACACCGCTTGGGCGGCGTTTCGGTCAGCGAAGGCAAGCGGGGCGACAACGTTGCTGGCGACGATGGAAATCAGTTTCTGATGATCCGCTACGATGCGCTTTTTCAGGTTTGTATAGTCCAGAACCGTGAACGCGATCGCCGACAACAGGAGTCCGAGAGCGGAAATAGAGACCGAGAGAGCAAACAGCTTGCGCTTGATCGACAGGTTCCGGAGCGCGGCAGGAAAACCCATGATCAGTGGCCCCCGCCCGAGACGATTTTGCCGAATTTCAGGAGCTGGGCACTCATCCGCAGCCCGGATCTCTGCGTTGCCTCGACATTGATGGCAAAGCGCATCTGATTGTCGGATTTGAACAGGCCGATCAGGCCGCCGCTCTGCGCAAAACCGGCGATATCGCTGACCGTCAGGACGCTTTTATCTGCAATCGACCGGAGTACGGTCCTGTAGCTGCTGCGGCTGTTCCGGGTCAGAAACAGAACATGACACGCCGCCAGTTCCTCGGCTGCGTTGACCGCGACGACTTTGAGTTCCCTCTGCTTGGCGGTTTTTCGTTGCAGCCCGACCATTGAATCTGCATCGGCCTCGCTTCCCCAAACGCACACATTCAGGGACGCGGCCGGGTTTTTGAAAGACGTCTCGGGCCATTCGACAAACTTGATGAAGTTGAACACGAAAGCCGCTTTGACACGATCTTCGTCCGATACCGTTATGGCATGGCCCGGGGTCTGCAGAAGCGTCGCGACAAGCGCGATTGCAGCCAGGAAACGAAGGAAGTGACGGAATTTTGCCAAAGAGTTCAATGCCGATCGGTCATATTGCGGGGATAATGAAATGTCCTGAAAGCCGGCCTAGAATTCGATTTTCAGGCTGCCGTAGAAGCTGCGTTCCACCTCCGTAATCTGTGTCGAGAGAAATTCCGGCCGGGCTTCCGCCTGCTGGCTCTGCAGCAGGTTTCTTCCGACCAGCGACAGTTCCACATTGTCCAGGGGCTTCCAGGCAAGACGGACATCGGCGGTCATATAACCGCGAATGTTCCGTTCGCTGAGCCGGTCGACCGCGCGGAATGTCGCGTCAAGCTCCACATCGGATCCCAGATCCAGCTCTGCCGTCAACGACAGCTGGTGACGCGGATCGCGTTTTTCCGCCGCCTCGTTCGAGGCCGTACCGGTTCCCGCTTTACGGTGAAGTTCGAGCTCGAAAAGTGTGTAACTGCCGCGCACCCTGAACCAGTCACGCGCGCGCCAGTCTGCACTAAGCTCCAATCCGTACGCCTCGCCAGACATGTTGTTCGCGAATAGCAGCGGTTGAACGAGATGTGCAGGCGCCGGCGTGTTTTCGAGAAAAGCGGTGCCGGGTTCGGTCGTCACGAGGCGGTCGTAGACGTTGTAGAAAGCCGCGACGTCGACCGACAGGCTGGGCAGCGGGCGGGACTTGAACCCGAGTTCGAAGGCCGTCAGCTCCTCCGATTTGACGTCGTCGTTTCCGAGTATCCGCGCCTGCACGGGCGGTGTGCCCGGACGCACTGAATTGTTGATGGTGGCAGCGTCCGCTGCCCGGGACGGTGTTCGAACCGCCCTGGACACAGCGGCCCAGAGCGTGTGGGCCGGTGTGACGTTCCACAAGGACCGTACCGAGGGCTGTATCTCGAAACCGGTAAAACTGTTGAATTCCACCTTCGTGCCGAGAACAAGCTTGAGCGTGTCGCTAAGTGAAATCTCGTCGTTCACGAAAGCGCTCAACAGGTGGTAATCGTCGTCCTTCGGATCGAACCAGACCTGGTTGGTTCCGATGGTGAAATCGGTGGTAAAGCGGTATCCGCCGCCGACGATTATGTCGTGGGACCGCAATGAGTTGTACCGTTTCTGCAGGTCCACATCGAATGTGCGCGTGCCCGAGCCGACATGGATGTCGTCGCGGATTGCCCGGTCGAAATAGGCCTGCAGGGTGAAATCCGAGGCATTCTGCCAGCGGCCCAGCAAAAACTGTCCTTCCACCTTGGTGTCGTCGCTGGTCACTTCGGCAAACGGTGCCGTCAGCGTGGGCAGTGCAACGAGCTGTCCGTTCTGGCCGAAATACACCTCGCCCTGCAGCATGAAGCTGCCGCCGGAAGCCGGCTTTCTGTCATAGCGGAATCCGCCGCGCTGCATGCTCCAGTCGTCGTCGGCGTCGTTGCCATTGGCGAGCACGCCGCCGTCCCGCCGGAAGTTCTTGGCGAACAGGCGGAGGTTCGACCGGTCGTCGATTGCCTGTCCGAAGCGGCCGGCGATATTCACTTTCTCTTCGGTGCCGTGAATGCCTCTGACCAGCGTACCCGTCGTCTCTTCGGTGTTTTTGGTGATGATATTGATCACGCCATTGACCGCGTTCGCCCCCCACAGGCTGCCGCCGGGGCCGCGCACGACCTCGATCCGTTCGATGTCGTCGAGAAACGTATCCTGGACGTCCCAGAAAACGCCGGAGAACAAGGGCGTATAGACGCTTCTGCCATCCATCAGAACGAGCAGCTTGTTCGAAAAGAGGCCGTTGAAGCCGCGCGCCGAAATAGCCCATTTGTTGGCGTCGATCTTCCCGACGTTCAGGCCGGGCACGTTGCGCAGGAGTTCGGGGATACTGGTCGCGCCCGATCGCCGGATATCCTCGCTGGTAATCACGTGGACCGCTGCCGCCGATTGCGACACCCGTTGCGGTTTCTTCGCGACAGACGTGATCTTGATATCCATGAGCTGTTCGAGCGACAGCCGCGTCAGGTCGCTTTCTGCCTGTTGTGCGCCTGCCGAAAGCGCGCAGAACACAACCGTCAGAGCCACCGAAAGCGGCAGAGAGCGTAGGGCTCCGCGTCCGAACGGGGGCCTCGTGACGGACGCGGCGCGGCCCCGATTCAACCGGCGGAGAAGACAAGACATCGACATGGAATAAGCCCCCGGGGCTAGGCCAGAATTGGCAGAAATCTGCGCACAGCTATGCAGCGGCATTTCTGACAAATTTTGCTTAAAAACCGCTTAATCCTGAGGGTTTCCGGTCAGGTTGCGGTGATACGGGGTTCATTCGATCGCGGATTGTCCGCGAGAGCCGGGAGCGCAGGCCGGCGAAAGTCTAGCGGTCGAGGCCCCGGGTCCAGGCGCCGAACCGGATGGCCACACCCGAGACAATCGCCTGGGTCGCCATGCCGGCCGCGATCAACCAGAAGAAATCGGCAGGGTCGGGGCTTTCGCTGCGCAACAGAACGATCCCGCCGACAAGCACAACAACGACGCGCAGGAGCGCCGCAATGACCGGCCAAAGTACCCGTCCAGCCCCTTGCGAGCCGAAATACAGGCACAACGCCAGGCCGAAGAAGGCATAGAACGGCCCGGCGATCTGCAGGTAGCCGTTGCTTGCCGCGCGCACGGCTTCGGCTTCCGTAAACAGGTTCGTCCACACGCCCGGAAAAAGCGCCGCGGCTACGCCGATCAAACCGCACATGGCGGCGCTGTACATCGCGGCCGTCCAGCCGAAGCGGTGTGCCCGCTCGATTTTGTCGGCGCCGAAATGGACCCCGACCAGGGCGGTGGAGGCCGCCCCGAATCCGAAGATGAGGGGAATAATGAGGAATTCGAGCCGTGAGCCGACCCCGTATCCGGCAAGAATATCGACGCCGAACCGCGCCATGAAGGCGGTGATGATGATGATGGCTGCCAGCGAGCAGAAGGAGTTCACCGACGACAAAGCGCCGACTTTCAGAATAGCCGCCATCGGCGCGGTTCTGACGGCAATCCCGGTGAAGCGGAGGCGCAGTTCCTGGCATCGGGTCGTCAGATGGTAAAACAACAGCAAGGCAGCGACGCCATGACCGATCACGACCCCGGCCGCCGCACCGCCGATGCCGAGCCCGGGAAACGGACCGATACCCAGCACCAGAACGCCCGCCGCCGCGATCTGGACGACAGATCCCGCTACCAGGTATTTCGCCGCAATTTTCATGTGCCCCGTCGCACGGACGATGGCGGCGAGGGCATTCGCCAGCCACATGCTGGCCACCCCCCAGAACAGCACGTCGGAATAGGCCAGCGCCTCGCGCAGAACGGCGTCGGTGCCGCCGAGTGCGCCATAGATCGCGGGGCCGCCTGTGAGGAAAATCACGGCCGATACGACCGCCAGTCCGACCGCCAGAAGCACGGCATGGAAGGCAAGCACTTCGGCGCCGTCGCGGTCGCCGGCGCCGAGACGCTGGGCCACAGATCCTGTGATCGCGCCGCCGATGGAACCCGCCGACAGGAACATGGTCAGCATCATCATCGGAAAAGCCAGGGCCAGGCCCGCCAGCGAGACCGTGCCGAGCCGGCTGACATACCAGGCCTCCGCCATCAGGGTGATCATGGTCACGAGCATGGCGATCATGTTCGGTGCCGCGAGGCGGATGATCGTCGGCCCGATCGGGGCGGTCAGGAAGGGGGATTGCGGAGGCATCTGAACGTCGTACCGGCAGGCTTGTTTCCGGGTATTATTCCATATCGCCGCCCCCTTATCGCGATTCCTCTGGGATGGAGATCTGAACAAGACTTGTGCGTGTAGGTAAAAGCCCCTTGTTGTAGGATACGCCCGCGACAAGAAATTGCCCTGGAGACATAATGGTTCATCTGCACGAAATGCCGGAACACCTGCGCGACGCGTTGGTCAATCAGGATCTGCCGGACTACGAGACGACGCCTTGGGTTGTGGCCAAGCCGCTGGCAGAGAGCAGGGTTGCCATCATCAGCACGGCGGGGCTGCATCGCCGCGAGGATTCGCCCTTCGTGCCCGGTGCCGGCGATTACCGGGTGATTCCCGAC
Source organism: uncultured Rhodospirillaceae bacterium (assembly GCA_963977005.1). Classification (GTDB taxonomy): domain Bacteria; phylum Pseudomonadota; class Alphaproteobacteria; order MPNO01; family UBA830; genus CAXBCP01. The sequence goes on along the minus strand of CAXBMQ010000024.1, from coordinate 5,722 downwards.
GATGCGGATATGGACGACCTGGTGATGAGCCATGTGTCGACCAATTTCGACCGCACCGGTTTCTTTCAGGACGTCAACACGTCGTTTCCGGTCGATCGGCTGCACGAGCTGGTCGACGATGGCACGATCGGATCGGCTGCCGCCCGTCATTACTCGTTCATGGGGGCGACGCCGCCGGCGGTGATGGAACCGGTCGCGCGCGACCTGGCCGGGTTGCTCAAACAGGGCCGGGTCGATGCGGTCCTGCTGGTCCCGGTCTGACCGCAATGTACGCGCGCCGTGGGCGGGCTTGCACATATCATCGAAGAGGAAGGCATTCCGACCACCCAGATCAGCCTGATCCGGACGCACACGGAAAAGATGAAGCCGCCGCGCGCGCTTGCCGTGCCGTTCGAACTCGGCCGCCCGCTTGGGGCGCCAAACGAACCTGAATTTCAGCGCCGGGTATTGCTCGAGGTCCTCAAGCTTCTTGAAAAGCCTGCCGGACCCGTGCTCGAGGATTTTCCCGATCCGCCGCCCGATGCGGGAGCCGATGACGATACAGAAGGCTGGGCCTGCCCCGTTAATTTCGCAGCCCCTGCGGACGATCTCGGCGATGCCGATCTGGTCTACCGGTCGCTGCTGCAGGAGGTGAATCTGCTGCGGCCGTGGTACGAAGAAGCGGTGAAATCGTTCAAGCGTTCGGCGTTCGGGATTTCCGGCAAGACGCCGGAGGAGATCGCCCGCGTGATCGCCGATGTTCTCGTCGATCCGGCAGGCACCGCGCCGCCACTGGAAGGCCTGCCCCTGGGTGTCGGCTTCAAGCGTATGGCGGATGATATGCGGTATTTTTACACCGAAGCGGCCATCGCCCGGCCCGACCAGCGATCAAGCGACGTTGAGGTCGCCAACTGGCTATGGGGGGAGACGACGCTCGGCAAGGTTCTTGTCGCGATCCGGGACGCTTCGATGGAAAGCGATGAGCCGTCGCTGAACCGGCTGGCGCAGACCGCCATGGTGCCGTACCACCAGCGTCACCGGACCAGGCACGGCTAGTGCATCGCGGGCAGGGCGGTCAGATCGCGGTATACCCGCCGTCGATATAGATCGTCTGGCCCGTCATGAAATCCGACGCGGGCGACGACAGGTAGACCAGCCCGCCCATCAGGTCGTCGACATCGCCGAGCCGGCCGATGGGAATCCGCTGCAGCATGTTGTCGCGCACGGCCTTGCCGGGTCCTTCTTCGTCGAACATCCATTCGCTTACCGGCGAGCGGAAGACGGTCGGCCCGATGGCGTTGATGTTGATGTTCTTTGGTCCCCACTCTCCGGAAAGCGCCCTGACCATGCCGTCCAGGCCCGATTTGGATGCGCAGTAGGCGGCATATCCGCTGGGATGCCCCAGCCTGCCCCGTGTCGAGGACGCGACCGTGATCTTGTACCGGTCGTCCGCGGCGGGCTGGCGGGCAAACTGCCGCCCGGCGGCCTGGCAGGTACGCCAGTAGCTATCGAGATTGGCGTCCATGACCTTGCGCCAGCCGTCTTCGGATTGATCTTCGACAAAGGCGACATCGTTCGTGCCCAGGGCAATGAACACGATGTCCAGCCTGCCATGGGCATCGACGGCGGCCTGGACGATCTTCGCCGCATTTGCCTCGCAGTCGGGCCACAAGGCGACGGCGCTGGCCGCAATGCCCGCATCCGACAGGTCGCCGGCGACGGCGTTGATGTTTGCGGTGTCCTGATCGGCGACGGTCAGCCTGGCGCCTGCCTCGCCGAGCGCCAAGGCACCGGCGCGCCCGAAGGTGCCGGCCGCGCCGACGACCAGCGCGGACTTTCCTGTCAGATCGAATCTTGCCGTATGACGCGGGTTCCCCATGCTTCTCCCTCCAGACGCATTAGAGCCGAAGGTGGCTCAATTCGGATCGGCGGGCAACTCGGGTATCGGATATATGAAAAATGAAAGAGCGCCCCGTCGACAGGGCTCGCGCGACCGCAGGTATGATTTACGCGGCGGCAGATGCCCGATGGCGTCGCGCCAGCGCGCCCAGACCAAGCAGGCCGGTAACGAAGACCAGCATCGTCGCCGGCGCCGGAACTTCCGTCGACGTGATAAGCGTGTCGAGCACGAGGTTGTCGATGGCACCCGAGCTGGAGAATTGGAACTCGATACCGAAAACGGCCAGCGGGTTGTCGAGCACATGTGTCCGGAAGGTGTTATCGCCGCCGGTCGACAGCAGGTCGTCGAGGAGCAGCACGTCCGTTCCGTTGACCGTATCCGTCCATCCGAAACCGTCGGACAGGAACAGTTTCACGGCCATGGTTTCCGCCTGCTGGTCGGGCGATCCGTCGATGTCGAAATAATCGAAGCTTTCGAGCAGGTGAACGTCGTCGAAGGCGAAGCGCAAAGACCCGCCGCCGGCATCGTCATCCGGCCGGTCGCACACCCCGCCTGTGCCGCAACCGACGCTGTTTTCCTGAACCACTAGAACATTGCCGAACCCGGTAAAACCGCCGGTGCCCGTCGCGGCATTGGTAAAGCGCGATGCGTAGCGGTTTTCTTCGAGGTCGTTGTCGTGCCCGATGGCGCCGCCGCTGTCATAGGCGACCGCGAGGTCCGGACCGCTACCCGCATTGCGCGCCGAGATCGAGATGCCGCTATACGCGCCCGTCGAACTGGTGCCGTCGGAGACGATTGCGCCGTCACCGACCGCATCGAAATCCAGGGTAATCGAACCCGCATGGGCGCCAAGCGCGAACACACAGGCGACGCAGGCGGTCAGGGTGGCGGGAATCAGGCGGAAAATTTTTCTGAGCATGAAATTTACTCTACAACGCGGTTTATACCTAACATTCACGGATAAGCCCGAAATGTTCGCAGCCCTAGGGAGCCATTGCTACTATAACGGAAAAAGAGATTTTATTACAAGAAGTTAGATATTTTTCGCGTTAACTATAACAGCCCCTTTCCGGTGCCTGATTACGGCTTTTTTGGGCGGAGTGAGGGTGGCAGTCTCAACCGTAATTACCGGGGAGCCGGTCAGCAGTCGCAAAAAACGGCGGCCCCGAGAGACCGCCGTTTTAGCTGGCCGGATATTGATGCCGGTTTAGCTTTCTTCGGCGATCAGCCGGTTGAGGATCTTTTCGTACGCGTTGGGACCCGCATCGATGCTGAGTTTCGCCGGGTTCGGCTCATGGTCAAGCGAATCCTGAGCCACCTGCTGGGCCGCGATCACGGGCATGTCCTGGTCGGCGAAAGCGAAGGTCCGCATCTTGTAGATCAGCTCGCGGAGCTCCTTGTTGCGTTCGTCGTCGGTCTGCACGCCCCAGCGTGCGGCGCAGTAGTAGTAATGTGTCGTACGGTCGGTTTCCGGCGTCAGCCAGTGGAGCGCCATGTAGCCGGTGCCGTTTTCCCGGGAGTCGCCGATTTTGCAGGCGCCGAAATTCAGCAACAGGTTCGAGGCAGGGTACCATGTGATCGACGTCCACTGTTCGCCGCGCGCCTGCAGTTCCGGATCGTCGGTGAACATCTTGATCATGCCGGGCGTTTCCGCATCCTCGGAATAGCGGGACACGGTGACGGTGTCGCCCTCGACGGTCACGTCCGGATCGGTCTCAGCGGTATCCGGATTGCCGAGGATGCCCGCATGGGTGAAGCAGATGTGGCTCAGATCCAGCAGGTTGTCGATCATCAGGCCGTAATGGCATTTCGCGTTCAGATACCCGAAATCCGTGATGTGAAGTTCTGGTGCTTCATCAATGACGCTGTAATCCGGGATCATGCCGGGATCGGCCGGCTTGTCGCCCATCCAGATCCACAGAAGCATGTGCTTTTCCACCACCGTGTAGGCCGGCAGGTGCAGCTGGTCGGAAATCTTCTGGCTGCCGTGCGGGTTCTTCACGCACTTGCCATCGGGACCGAATTCAAGCCCGTGATAAATGCACTGTACCCGGTCGCCCGAATGGAGGGTGCCCATTGACAGCGGCACCTGACGGTGCGGGCACATGTCGCGGATGGCGGCGACGCTACCGTCTTCCTTGCGGTAGAACGCGACCGGCTGGTTGAGAAGCGTGCGGTGCACGATCTCACCTTCCTTTAGCTCCTGCGACGGCATGGCCACATACCATGTGTTTTTCAGGAACTTCGAGCGGGCCAAGGGCCGTTGTGTGAGGTCGTTATCGGGGTATATCGTCGGTTCGATCCCGATCAGCGCGGGTCCGGAGTTTGAATCGGGGGCCATCGGCTTTCCTTCCTTGTCTGGCGTAATCGGTATTTAAATGCAGCGGATATTTTTCCACCGAAAAACCACAAATGCAATCGCGGGGCGGCAGAACCGGCAATCTACCTTGGCACCGGCACCCGGTGGAGCTTCATCGCCATCGCGACGGCCGAGTAATATCCGAGAAGCGCCAGCACCTCGGCGAGCCCGTCGCGACCGAGAAGCTCTGCCGCCCGGTCGTACACCTCGTCCGATCCGCCCCCCGGCGCCATCGCGATCTGGCACAGGTCGTAGACCGCCTTTTCGCGCGCATCGGGCAGGTCGGGTGTGCGGCCGGCCTTGATCGCGTCCATCGCCGCTTGCGGATAGCCGAGACCGAGGCACATCTTGACGTGCGCGGCCTGAACGTATTCGCCCTGCCAGTGCGTTGCGATGATAACGATCGTAAGCTCGACTTCGCGCTCGGTAAGCGCGCCCTTCTTGTTGAGGAACGTGCCGATGGTTTCCATCGCCGCCGCGAGTTCGGGCGAATGGATCCATATCTTGTAGGGCGTGAGCAACCGTCCGCGCCCGGCGACCAGATCGTCGAAAACCTTCTTCTGTTCGGCGGTCAGCTTGTCCTCGGGGATCTCGAGTATGCGAACGGGTTCGTCGGCCATGTCGTCCTCTCTGTGTCGAAAGATGTCGGTCTGAAAGCATGCGACGTTAGGCGTGCCGTCTGCGCGCGTCAATCGCCGGAAGCCGCCGCTACCGCGCAGGCGTCGTCAGGTCCCCGCATCGCCCTGGTGCTTTATCGGAGATGTCAGGGGCAGGTGTCGGCAGCGGGCCGAGATACCTGGATGACATAACTGAAACAAAATAACTGAATCAAAAGGGATGGAACGTGTTTTTGGCGCCGGTCGGTGGCCCAACCGTCCGGGTCCGGTTAACCAGTTCGGCGAATAAACTTGTGTGGCATATTATTGGGATATATTTGTTGGCCCGTGTGGTGGTGTTTGTGCAACTGGAAGCGGCCTTGAGTTAATTATGATTAAATCTGTCTGTTGGTCGGCCCGCGTTTTTAATATTTTTCGGTTCATTGCGATTGTGCTGTCGATGTCCGCGGTATCATTCGCAGCTGCTGCGATGCCGACGAATGGCGGTTTCGAAACCGGTAACCTGTCCGGCTGGTCTACAATCGGCGATGCAAATGTCGAAAATCCAACATTGGGGATCGATCCGCCTTTTGGACACTTTCAGGCGAGCATAACGACCCGAAGCAACATTCAGATGAACCCGGAACTGCCATTTTCCGGGGCAAACGCGGTCGATATCTCGGCGCTGGAAACCTTTACCATGGGGTTTGTCTCCTCTCAGATTCGGTTTCTGCTCGAGCTCAACGGCTATGGCAATATCTCGGCGACAGAAGGATCTGCCATTCAAACGACTTTCAGCGCCGCCGCTGGCGAAACCCTGTCGTTTCTTTACAGATTCTGTTGAAAAACTCCGTTGAACCGGTCTACCCGGCGTGATTCCCTGTCTTC